>CAVTKN010000009.1:0-319750 GCA_963735285.1 uncultured Alphaproteobacteria bacterium
GTGAGTTGGCGTAGATCTTCACGAACTCCAGCTCGTCGGTCTTGGCGCCGGTGAGCGGGTCCATCTCCTCGATCTTCTCGATTTCGTCGCCGAACAGGTGGACGCGCCAGGCGCGGTCTTCATAGTGCGCGGGAAAAATGTCGACGGTGTCGCCGCGCACGCGAAACGAGCCGCGGAAGAAATCGCCTTGGGTGCGCTTGTATTGCAGCGCCACCAGGTCGGCGAGCAGTTGCCGCTGGTCGATCTTGCCGCCTTGTTTCAGCGTGAACGTCATCGCCGAATAGGTTTCCACCGAGCCGATGCCGTAGATGCAGGAAACCGACGCGACGATGATGACGTCGTCGCGTTCGAGCAGCGCGCGCGTGGCCGAATGGCGCATGCGGTCGATCTGCTCGTTGATCGAGGATTCCTTCTCGATATAGGTGTCGGTGCGCGGGACGTAGGCTTCCGGCTGGTAGTAGTCGTAGTAGCTGACGAAATATTCCACGGCGTTGTCGGGGAAGAACGACTTGAACTCGCCATAGAGCTGCGCCGCCAGCGTCTTGTTCGGCGCGAGAATGAGGGCAGGGCGCTGCGTTGCCTCGATCACCTTCGCCATCGTGAAGGTTTTGCCCGAGCCGGTAACGCCAAGCAGCACCTGCGTGCGGTCAGTGCGCTTGACGCCTTCGACCAGTTCCTTGATCGCCTCCGGCTGGTCGCCCTTCGGCTCGAAGTCGGATGCGATGACAAGCTTCTTGCCGCCTTCGGATTTTTCCGGCCGCGGCGGGCGGTGGGGAGTCCACGGCACAGTCGAAAATTCCGGACGGCCCTCGCGCAGCAACTTCTCAAGTGACTCCGCGGTCGCGGCGACGCCCATCGACGCCAGCCCGCCGGGGCCTGTCGGCAGGTCCGCGCGCGGCAGGCGATATTTGGGATCAGCTCTGTCCGACTTTCTTTCTTCCACCTCCCCTTGGAGGGGGGAGGTCGCCGGCTGGAAGCCGGCGGGTGGGGTTGAATCTTTTTTAGCGTCAGCCACCCCACCCCGTCCGCCTTCGCTCTGACGAGCTTCGGCGGACGACCCTCCCCCTGCAGGGGAGGGTGAAGAGAAGTCGGCGCCGTCGCCCAGCCCCAACTCTTTCTCCAACTGCGGATCGAGCCCCGTGATGGGAGAGGCCGAATAGTCGCGTTGCGGCGCTTCGTTAAACTCCTTCGGCGTGGACTTGCGCGCCTTGTGCGCCTCCGAAAAGTCGCGGCGGCGGTCCCAGGAATTGTCCGGTGGCTGCTGTAATCTACTTTTTTCTGTCATTCCGGGACGGCCTGAAGGGCCGGACCCGCCTGCGGGCCGAAGCTTCAAGCGTCGTTTTTTTGCCTCTCGCACTTCGGCGGGCGTAGGCCCGGAATCCAGATGCTGGCTCGGCACTTGTTTCTGGATTCCGGGTTCGCGGGCTTCACCCGCGCCCCGGAATGACGGTGTTCCTGTTCCCGAGCCGATGCCCGCGGTGCCGCGGCCAATGCCGGGGTTGAGCAGGTCCGCAAGCGCATCCGGGGTCGGCTTGTCGTCCGGCCGCGCGGCTTTCGCACGCGTCTGTTTGGCCGGATCTTTCGGCTTTTTCGGAGGGGATTTAGCCATCAGACCCCGAATATGGGGCGAGTCCGCGCGCGAGGAAAGGTGGCCGGCCGGAACCGTCAGCCATGACCTCCGTGCACACGCGGTCAGCACCCGGAACGATCCGTCAAATGACGTATTATCCGGATTGACGTCGGTGGCCGGAATTCGGAGGGGCTGTTTTAGTGCTGTTACCACTGAGTAAGCGTTTGTATGCGGCGCGCACTTTCGAGGAGGCCACCGACACCATCCTCGACGACACGATTGCCCTGCTCGGTGCGGAATACGGCAACGTCCAATTGCCGATTGGCGATGCGCTGGCCATTGTTGCACAGCGTGGTCTGTCGGCGCGGTTTCTTGCGGCCTTCCGGCGGGTGAGCAAGAACGACGACTGCGCCTGTGGCCGTGCGCTCCGGCTCCGAAAAACGGTGGTGGTGAGCGATGTGGAAAAGGACGCCGACTTTGCCGCATTCCTGAACGATGCACGCGCCGCTGGCTTTCGCGCGGTTCAAAGCACGCCGTTCTTTACCAGCGATGGCTTGCTGCTTGGCATGGTGTCGACACACTTCGCCAGTGTGCATGAGCCGACGTCGATTGAACTGGAAACCCTGCAATCCTACAGCATCGTCGCGTCCGAACACGCCTACCGTTTGCTGGGCAATGAAATGCTTGGCACGAAGGCCAAATACATGAACGAGGCGCTTTACGGATCGGTGCTGCGGCCGGTCGTGTCGTAAGCGCGTCGCGCCGCGTCAGTGAATATCGAAATTTGACTGCGAGACCACCGTTGCCGGCTTGGCGTCGCCGGCCCGCTTGCGCGCACGCTGGTGCGAATGCGCCGACAACGCGTGCGGAGCCTTCGCGCGTTGCGCGATTTGCAGTGCGGGTTTGTGCGGTTGGGCTGCGCAGAAGCTGTCGACGGCATCCACGACCGCGGCGCTGATCAATTGCTGCCGCTCGGAAGACGCCAAGACCAGTTCCTCGTCGCGGTTAACGATCGAGCCGGCCTCAAGCAGGACAGCGGGCATTTGCGTCTTCTTCAGCACGAACAGTGTGTCGTAACGGTAGACGCCGGCATCGGCGTCCAGGAGCTTGTGCTGCCACCGGCCCATGAAGGTCTCGGTATAGTGCGGCGTGTATTGTAGCCCGCGCACCTTCATCTGCTGGCCGAGCGTGCTGGCGAACAGGAGGCTGTCCTTGAGATCCGGATTGTCGTCGGACACGAAGATTGAATGGCCCTTGAAACGGTCGCTGAATCCTTCGCGCTTGCCGTTATATTCCCATTTTTCCAGGAAACGGTCGGGCACGGCGTCGTGGTGGATGGACAGCAGCAGGTTTGCCGACAGCTCGTTGGCGCGGGCCACGCGCGCGTAGAGGCTCGAGTTCGCCCGCCCGTCGGTCACCATGAGGATCGTCTTGGCAAAGCCGGCCTCGCGAAGAGCCTGATCGATCTGTGTGGCGAGCCTCAGGTTGAAATAAAATTCATCGATCCCGCGCGCGCTTTTGGCGCCGGGCGATTTCACGGTGTGGCCGACATCAAGCACGACACGAAAATCCGCACGAGCGCAGTTCGCCGCATCTGATTTCGCGGGGCTCGCCGGCGGCTCGGCGCGGACAACGCCAAGCGGCAACACGGACACGACGGCCGCGAGCGATACCGCAACGGTGCGCCAGGAGCGATTCATGGTGCATTGTGTGACATTTCCCGCCGGTAAACAATTGTGTCTGTGAACCCACCATGCCCGCCATTGAAAATTTGCTGAAAATGCGTGCAAAAATCGCGATTGCGGCTCGCGCAATAACCGCTGAACCAGAGCGTTTATCGGGCGTTGTCGTCGGCACGCGCCCGGTGGCAACCGGCCGCAACAGGGAAGATGGACGCAGCTGATTTTGCCGGTTTCTCGCTGCGACACCAACGCATCGGTATGCGTGACGTCTAACCTGCTCCGGGCGCGTGCGCCGACATTCTTGCTAGCGACTTTCCGCCTACATCACCGCGCCGATTTGCCATGGCACGAATTCGAGATCGCCGTAGCCAAGATCTTCGGATTTGGTGTGAGCGCCCGAGGCTACCTGAAGGACCTTCTCGAAAATCTCCTGGCCCTTTGTCTCGATCGACGTGCCGTCGAGGACGTCGCCGCAATTGATATCCATGTCCTCGGTCATGCGCCGGTACATGTCGCTATTGGTGGCAAGCTTGATGGACGGGGTCGGCTTGCAGCCGAATGCGGAGCCGCGGCCCGTGGTAAAGCACATGACGTTGCTGCCGCCGGCAACCTGGCCCGTGGCGCCAACCGGATCGAAACCGGGCGTATCCATGAACACAAAGCCTTTTTCTTTCACCGGTTCGGCATATTCGTAAACGGCGCGCAAGGTGGTACTGCCGCCTTTGGCCGCGGCGCCCAATGATTTCTCCAGGATGGTGGTGAGACCGCCGGCCTTGTTGCCCGGCGCCGGATTGTTGTTCATTTCGCCGCCGTTGCGTTTTGTGTAGTCCTCCCACCAGCGAATGCGCTCGACCAGTTTTTCGCCGACCGCGCGATTGACCGCGCGCCGCGTCAGCAGATGCTCGGCGCCGTAGATCTCCGGCGTTTCCGCCAGCACCGCCGTGCCGCCATGTTTGACCAGCGTGTCAACGGCCGCGCCCAGCGACGGGTTGGCCGTTATCCCGGAATAGCCGTCCGATCCGCCGCATTGCAGCGCCAGCACGATCTCGGAGGCGGGGCGGGTTTCCCGCTTCGCGCGCGCCGCCACCGGCAGCATGGCCTTGATGCGGTCGAGGCCTTGCTCGACCGTTTTTCTCGTTCCGCCGGTTGCCTGGATCGTCATGGTCTGGAAGTGGTCGCCCTCGACCATGCCATACTCATCCTTCATGCGATCGATCTGGAACACCTCGCAGCCCAGCCCAACCATCAAGGCGGCGCCGAGATTTGGATGGGTGGCGTAGCCCCACTGCGTCCGCCGCAATAGATCCCAGCCTTCGCCATAGGCCGCCATGCCGCAGCCGCTGCCGTGGACGAAACGCGACCGCGCCGTCGATCTCCGGATAATCGTCAAGCATGCCGGATCGATTGACTTCCTCGGCGATGAATTTCGCGACCGAGGCCGAGCAGTTCACCGAGGTGAGGATGCCGATGTAATTTCGTGTGCCGGTTTTTCCGTTGGGGCGCAGATAGCCTTCGAAGGTCGCGCGCTGTTCCGGCGGCAGGATCTCGTCGTTCTTCGCGCCCTCGGCAAACCGGTAGTCGCGCGCAAAATCGTGCAGGCCGACGTTTTGCTCATGCACCCAATCGCCTGGCGAAATGGCCTTTGAGGCAAATCCGATCGTTTGCCCGTATTTCGTGACCGGTTCGCCTTCGCGAATGGCGGCCACTGCCATCTTGTGCCCGCGCGGCACGCGCTCGCGTGCGGTCACACCGGCGGCAGCAACGCCGGACGCGATCTGGTCGACGGCGACAACGACATTGTCTTCGGGTGAAAGCCGGATGGTTCGTGGTGTGGTCATGAAACGCCTGACTTATTTGGGGCCTGTGCGTGGTCAAGTGGTCAATTAGGGCTGTTGCGCGAAGGCGACCCCATAGTAACATCCTCGCCAACAGGCGACCCTAAAAATAACCGCCACACCGGGGAGGTTAGCATGCCGAATTGGCCGCGCCATTTGGCGCACGGTCTCGCTCTTTTTGCTGCGCTGTTTGTGATGGCTGGTCCTGCGGGGGCCCAGACCAAGCTCAAATGGGCGCACGTCTACGAAGTCTCCGAGCCTTATCACACCCAGGCGCTGTGGGCGGCCGAGGAGATCAAGAAGCGCACCAATGGCCGCTACGAGATCGGCGTGTTCCCGGCCTCGCAACTCGGCAATGAAAACCAGATCAACGAAGGTCTCGGGCTCGGGACGGTCGACATCATCTACACCGGCACTTCGTTCGCCGGCTCGATCCACAAGCCGCTGGCGATCTCCGGCGCGCCCTTCATGTTGCGCGACTTCAATCACTGGAAAGCCTATCGCGACAGCAAATTGTTCCGCGATATCGCTAAAGGCTACGAGGACAAGACCAAGCACAAGGTCGTCGCGCTCACTTATTACGGCGAGCGGATGGTCACTGCCAACAAGGAAATCAAGAAGCCCGAAGACATGAAGGGCATGAAGCTGCGCGTGCCACCGGCGCCGCTTTATCTGATGCTGGCAAAATCGGTCGGCGCCAATGCCACGCCGATCGCATTTGCGGAAGTTTATCTTGCGCTTCAGCAGGGTACCGTCGATGGCCAGGAAAATCCGCTGCCGACCATCATGGCGAAGAAATTCTACGAAGTGCAGTCGCACATTATCCTGACCGGTCACATCGTTGAATCGCTGCTCACGATCGTCGGCAGCCATGTCTGGGCCAAGCTCTCGGATGACGACAAGAAAGTGTTCGAGGAGGTTCTGGCGCAGGCCGCATCCAAGGCGTCTGAGGAAATCCGCACGTCTGAACAGAAGATCGCCGATCAATTGCGCGGGATGGGCAAGACGGTGGTCGTGGTCGACCGTGAGGCGTTCCGCAAGGCCGCGGTGCCGCTGCACAACGATGCTTCCGCCGGCGCGGGCTGGAGCAAGGCGGAATACGACGCGCTGCAAGCGTTGAAATAGCTAATCCGATGCGAGTCCGGTCATGCCGCGGTTAGAGCCGCGGCGTGATCGGTGCAGTCTGGGCGCCGGGGGATCCATGACCGAAAAGAAAACGGCTACAGGCGAACAACGCCTGATCGAGGTCGAGGACGCCGAGGTGGTCATCGAGCATCACCCGGAGGATTGGCTGGCCTTCGTGCTGTTCTGGTCGCTGGCCTTCATTGTCTTTCTCCAGTTCTTCACGCGCTATGTGCTCAATGACAGCCTGGCCTGGACGGAAGAAATCGCCCGCTACGGCCTGATGTGGGTGGTGTTCATCGGCGGCATCATGGTGACGCGGCGCAACTCCCACATTGCCGTCGAGCTGATTTCGAATGTGATGAAGCCGGGGCCACGCCGCGCCGCGCTGCTGGCCTTCGTCGATTTCGTCAAACTGGCTTTCATCGGCTTGCTCGCTTTTTTGTCGTGGACAATCATCGAGCGCATGGGCGTGCAGCGCATGACGGTGTTCGACCTGCCGATGAGCTACGTCTATGCCGGCGTCGCGCTCGGCTGTTTCGGGATGTTCTTGCGCCAGCTGCAAAACGTGTGGCGCAATGCGCGGCAGGGCTGGCGCCGGCCACATGACGTGACCGATCAGATCGCGGCGGACTAGCGCATGATCGTCATGGCCTTCATCTTCATTGTGGTGTTGCTGGCCGGCGTTCCGGTGTTCATCGCGCTCGCCGGTTCGTCCTTCCTCTACACGCATTTCTCTGCCGGGCTGCCGGACTTTGTCATTCTGCACCGGATGGCGGGCGGCATTGATTCATTCCCGCTGCTGGCGGTGCCGTTCTTCATCCTGGCCGGCAACCTGATGAATTCCGCCGGCATCACCAACCGCATCTATGATTTTGCCGTTGCGCTCGCCGGCTGGACGCGGGGCGGGCTCGCGCACGTCAACATCATCGGCTCGGTGATCTTCGCCGGCATGTCGGGGACGGCGATCGCCGACGCCGCGGGCCTCGGCACCATCGAGATCAAGGCGATGCAGGATCACGGCTACGACACTGAGTTTTCGGTCGGCGTGACCGCGGCGTCCTCCACGCTCGGGCCGATCATTCCGCCGTCGTTGCCGTTCGTGATCTACGGGATGATGGGCAATGTCTCGATCGGTGCGCTGTTCCTCGGCGGCGTTATTCCGGGCTTCGTCATGACGGCCTTCATGATGGCCTATGTCTATTACTGCGCGCGGCGCTACGGCATGGGCCGCGACCAGGCCTTCGTCTGGCGGACGCTTTTACGCACTTTCATCGCGGCATTTCCGGCGCTGCTGACCCCGGCGATCATCGTCGGCGGCATGACATTCGGCTGGTTCACGCCGACCGAAGCGGCCATCGCGGCCTGCGCCTGGGCGATGGTTCTCGGGATCTTTCCTCTATCGCACGCTGTCACCGAAGCAGTTCTACAAGGTCTCGATGGACACCATCGAAACCACCGCCGGCGTGCTGTTGATCGTCGGCGCCGCCTCGCTGTTCGGCTGGGTGCTGACGACCACGCGCGTCACCGAATACACCACCGAGGCGCTGCTGGCGTATACCAACAACCGCTATGTCATCCTGCTGCTGATCAACGTGCTGCTGCTGGTGATCGGTTGTTTCCTCGAGCCGATCGCGTCGATCAGCATCCTGGTGCCGGTGCTGATGCCGGTGATCATGAAGGTCGGCATCGACCCGGTGCATTTCGGCGTCATGATGACGCTCAATCTGATGATCGGGCTGCTGCACCCGCCGCTCGGCATGGTGCTGTTCGTGCTCTCGCGCGTTGCCAAGCTGTCGATCGAGCGCACGACCATGGCTATCCTGCCCTGGCTCATTCCGCTTCTGATGTCGTTGATAGCGATCACGATGATCCCCGAGCTGACGTTGTGGCTGCCGCGGGTCGTCGGACTGCTGAAATAAACTCTGGTCCTGGGAGGACGCGATGGCCGGCACCAAACTCACGCGGCGGACAATGCTGGGGACACTCGCCGCGGCGCCTTTCGCGCGCACGGCAAGTGCACAGGCCACCTGGCCCGCCAAACCGGTGCGCGTGATGGTGCCTTATCCGCCAGCCGGCGGTGCCGATACCACGGGCCGCATCGTGTTCGGCAAGCTCGGCGAAGCACTTGGCCAGCAATTCGTGGTGGAAAATCGCGGCGGGGCCGGCGGCACCATCGGGGAAGCGGTGGTCGCAAAGGCGGAGCCCGATGGCTACACCGTGCTGCACGACGCCACGGCGTTCTCGGTCAACTCCGCGCTCTATCCGAATTTGTCGTTCGACTACAACAAGGACTTCGACCCGGTGGCGCTGGTGTCGCTGGTGCCGAATATCCTGGTGGTGACGCCGTCAGTACCGGTGAAGACGGTGGCCGACGTCATCGCCTTCGCAAAGGCTGCGCCCGATGGCATTGACATGGCTTCGTCCGGCAACGGCACCTTGCAGCATCTTTCGCTCGAGATGTTCCGGCATGTCACCGGCGTCAAGATCAGCCACGTGCCCTATCGTGGCGGCGGGCTCGCGCTCAACGACGTGATGGCGGGACAGGTGAAATTCTTCTTCGCCAACGGCTCGGCCGCCGTCGGGCTGATCAAGGGCGGCAAGGTGAAGGCGATTGCGCATACCGGCAAAGGCCGCCTCAGCAGCCTGCCGGATATCCCGCCGGTGTCCGATACGCTGCCGGGCTTCGAAGCCTATGAATGGAACGGGGTCTTCGTGCCGCGCGGCACGCCGGCGCCGATCGTGCAGAAGCTCAATGCCGGTATCAACGCGACGCTGCGCTCGCCGTTCGTGCAGGAGCGCTTCGGCCAGCTCAACATCGACACGCGCATCACCACGCCGGAAGAATTCCGCAGTTTCGTGCAGGAGCAAATGGCGCTGTGGAGCAAAGTGGTGAAGGACGCCAATATCCGCCTTGGCTGAAATGTTACTAGCTGACGCTGCCACACGCTCACTTCACCTCTCCCGTAGGGAGAGGTCGGCGCGCGATTGCGCGCCGGGTGAGAGGTTACTGCGCGTTCGCGAGGCACGTTCCCCCTCACCCCAACCCTCTCCCCACGGGGGAGAGGGAGCCCGCCTGTGCTTGGAGCTCGCGCGTACATAATGACGGCGGCCGCCGAACCCCCGCGTATTGCCGGCCCGGTGGCGCATCCTCGCAAGCCGCGCGTGCCGCCGCCGTCCGGCGCCTGGGATACGCACGCGCATATCTTCGGCCCCGCCGACAAATTTCCTTACACGCCGGGCCGTGGCTATACGCCGCCGGATGCGCCAATCGAACACTACATCGCGTTGCTCGATCATCTCGGCTTTGCGCACGGCCTGCTGGTGCAGGGCAACGCGCATGGCTACGACAACCGCGTGCTGCTCGACGCGCTGGCGCGCCATCCGGGGCGGCTGCGCGGCATCGCCATCACCGATACGCGGATCACACCGGAGACGTTACACGGCTGGCACAAGCTCGGGATGCGGGGCCTGCGCTTTCATCTGTTCTCGGACGCCGGCAGACCCGGCTATGTGCGCGGCGTCGGGCTCGACGTGTTCGAGGTGTTCCGCCCGGTGATGCGCGAGCTTGGCTGGGCGATGCAGATTTTTTGTGACTGGCGGCTGATGGCGGAGCTGGCCGCGACCCTGCGCGAAATTTCACGCGAGATGCCAGTGATCGTCGACCATATGCTGCACATTCCGGCTGACCGCGGCATCAACGATACGAATTTCCAGGCGCTGCTGCGGCTCGTGGGCGAGGGGAGCGTGCACGTGAAAGTGTCGGCGCCTTACCGGCTATCGATTCAATATCCGGATTATCCGGACGCGCGCGCCTTCCACGACGCGCTGCTGCGCGCCAATCCAGAACGGCTGTTGTGG
This sequence comes from uncultured Alphaproteobacteria bacterium, assembly GCA_963735285.1. Taxonomy (GTDB): domain Bacteria; phylum Pseudomonadota; class Alphaproteobacteria; order Rhizobiales; family Xanthobacteraceae; genus Pseudolabrys. Next base: position 10,071 of record CAVTKN010000009.1, read on the forward strand.
GGCACCGACTGGCCGCATCCCTCCATTCCGGCGAATATCATGCCGGATGATGGGCATTTGCTTGATTTGTTTGATGCATGGACGCCGGACGCGGCGACGCGGCAAAAGATTTTGGTCGAAACGCCGGCGCGGTTGTTCGGAGCCTAAGCCGCCTTCGTCCACAGCTGCTTCGAGGCACGGCGCGCGCCTTCGGCCAGCGATTGAAGCTTCAACCACACGATCTTGGTGTCGACCTGCACGCGTCCGGCAAACGTGCCGAAGCCGCAGTCGACGCCGGCGATGACGTTGTCGCGCCCGACCACCGACGCGAAATTCAGGATGCGGTCGGCGACCACCTCCGGATGCTCGACGATGTTGGAGGTGGAATCGATCACGCCCGGGATGATTTTCTTGCCGGCCGGCAGTTTCACGTCGCGCCAGAGTCTTCCACTCGTGCTCGTGCCGCGCATTGGCGGCCGGAAATGACACTGCGTGCGGACGGCCCGTCAGCACGATGTCGACGATGTCCTTGAACTCGACGTCGGTATGGTGCGGTGCCATGGTCGAGCCCCAGCACACATGCATGCGCATGCGCTCGGGCGGCAAATCGCGCACCGCGTGATTGAGCGCGGCGACATTGGTCGCGATGATCTTGCGATAGTCGGCGAGCGGCAGGTCGAGATAGACCATGTGGCGCAGCATCGCGAGATCGGGGCAGTCGAGCTGCAGGATGAAGCCGGCCGCGACGATCGCCTGGTATTCCTTCCGCATGACATCGGCGAGCGCGAAAATGTAGTCCTCGGCGCTCTTGTAGTAGTTGTTCTTCAGGTAGCGCGCGATTTGCCCGGGCGATGGCGAGGTCATGAAAATGTCCTCGGCCTTGGCGCCCTGGGTCGCTGCTTTGGCGATATCGATATCCGCCTGCGCGGCGGGCCAATCCTTCCAGTCCACCGGGCCATTGCAGGCCGGGCGGTGCTGGAACGGCGAGGCGAAGTGCTTGAGGATTTCCGCAAGTTCGGGGAATTCCGGCTCGCCGGTGCCCATCGGCGGCGCGCTCTCACCTTCGTAACCGGTCAGCCGCTTGAGCACATGCACGGTATAATCGGTGCGGCCCTGTTCGCCGTCATTGATGATGTCGATGCCGCATTCGACTTGCTTGCGCACCACCTGTGCCACGGCCTCGCGCACCGCGGCCTGCAGTTCGGCGCGCCGCGCGCCGGGCTTTTGCTCTTCGGCGAGCAGCAGTTCGACCACCTTGGCTGTGCGCGGCAGGCTGCCGGTGTGCGTCGTGAGGATGCGGTTGGTCATTTCAAATCCCCTTATCCGTTCGTCCCCGCGAAAGCGGGGACCCAGACAAGATTCGAGAAACCTGCAAATTCAGCCCCTGGGTTCCCGCTTTCGCGGGAACGAACGGAGAGGGAGCGCCATGCACTATCTAAAACCCGCGCATCACTTCGGTCACGTGCTCGACATTCGGCGGGGCCGAGAAACAATGGCCGACCAGCTTGCGCCACTCCTGGAAATCGGCGGATTCGCGGAAGTCCTTGGTGTGGTTTTCGAGCGTTTCCCACTGCACGAACAGGCGATAGCGCTGCGGCATTTCATGCGAGCGCTGGAGCGTCATGAACTTGCAGCCCTTGGCGCGCTTGAAGATCGGCGCTGCGTTTTTCACGCCGGTTTCGAATTCGGCTTCCATTCCGGGCTTCACGTCGATCTGCGCGATTTCGAGGATCATGCGGTTTGTCCGTGTAAGGGCAGAGGCGGGGCGACCATTATGGTCCGCACGTCGGGCCGTGAAAAGAGCGGGACTGCGGAATTGGTTGTACGGACGAAAGCCCTCCACCCGGTCATTGCCGGGCTTGACCCGGCAATCCATGAGGAGGTTTAGCGCGTAATGTCGTTGTATAGGTCACGCCACTGCGGGTTCGCCAATTCCACAAGTTGCAGCTTCCAAATCCGTGACCAGTGCTTGATGTTTTTCTCGCGTTGAATTGCAGCCTCGGGGGAATCGTATCTCTCGAAGTAGACAAGCATCTTGAGGCCGTACCGTTGAGTAAATCCTTTCACCAATCCTTCGCGATGTTCGTAGGTGCGCCGGATAAGGTCATTGGTGACGCCGACGTAGAGCGTGCTACGTGGACGATTTGTGAGGACGTAGACCCAATATGCCGACATAAAAATGGTCGTCATGCGCGGGCTTGACCCGCGCATCCATGATGAGCCTCCACTAGCGATATACTTACGCCCCGGACTGTGGCTCGGCATCATGGATTGCCGGGTCAAGCCCGGCAATGACCGTGGGGAAAGCGTTCGTGGTCAGATGTGACGTGCAGGTGGCGCCGTGCGACACTACTCCGCCGCCTGCTGGTCGGACACGTCGATGAAGCCGCCGGACTGCCGCCGCCAGAGCGAGGCATAGGTGCCGTTGCGACGCAGCAGCTCATCATGCGAGCCCTGCTCGACGATGCGCCCGCGATCAAGCACCACCAGCCGGTCCATCTGCGCGATGGTCGACAGCCGATGCGCGATGGCGATCACGGTGCGGCCCTGCATCAGCGTGCCGAGGCTCGACTGGATCGCGGCCTCGACTTCGCTGTCGAGCGCCGAGGTCGCTTCGTCCAGCACAAGGATCGGCGCGTTCTTCAGGATCACGCGGGCAATGGCAATGCGCTGGCGCTGGCCGCCGGACAGTTTCACGCCGCGCTCGCCGACATGGGCGTCGTAGCCAAAGCGGCCGCGCCAGTCCTCGAGCTCGGCGATGAATTCGTCGGCATGGGCCATCTCGGCCGCCGCGACGATATCGACTTCACTCGCGTTTGGGCGGCCATAGCGGATGTTGTCGCGGATCGAGCGATGCAGGAGCGAGGTATCCTGCGTCACCATCGAAATCTGCGAGCGCAGGCTCTCCTGCGACACCGCGGAGATATCCTGGCCGTCGATCAGAATGCGTCCGCCTTCGAGATCGAAGAACCGCAGCAGCAGGTTGACCAGCGTTGACTTGCCGGCGCCGGAGCGGCCGACCAGGCCGATTTTCTCGCCCGGCTGCACGTCGAGGGTGAGGCCGTCGATCAGCCCGCTTTCGCGGCCATAGCCGAAGCGGATGTCCTCGAAGCGGATTTCGCCGCGCGTGACGTCGAGGGTGCGCGCGCCGGGTCGATCGGTGAGCGTGTGCGGGCGCGCGATGGTCATCATGCCTTCCTGCACGACGCCGATATTTTCGAAAATGCTGGTGACCTGCCAGGCCACCCAGCCGGAGGCGCTGACGATCTGCATCGTCATTGGCAGCGCCATGGCAACCGTGCCGACACTGACATGGCCATAGCGCCAGAGCATGATGGCGAAGGCGCCGGTGCCGGCGATCAGCCAGGCGTTCAGCACAGCCAGTGTGAACCCGAACAGCGTGTTGAGCCGCAGCGATTCATGAAAACGGTCGGTATGATGGTCGACCGCCTCGCGCACATAGGCATCTTCATCCTTGGCGCGCGCGAACAGCTTCACCGTCACGATGTTGGTGTAGGTATCGACGATGCGCCCGGTCAGCAGCGAGCGGGCTTCCGACATCACCTTCGACTTGTCGCGCATGCGCGGCACGAAGATGCGCAGCATCACCATATAGCCGCCGAACCACAGCAGCACCGGCACTGCCAGCCAGCGATCGGCCGTGGCAAGCAGGATCAGCGAGCTGGTGCCGTAGATCAGGATGAACCAAACCGCGGTGAGCAGCGAGACGAGACTCTCGCGGATCGCCGGCCCGGTCTGCATCACGCGCGTGGCGATGCGGCCCGCGAAATCGTTCTGGAAGAAGGCCCACGACTGGCGCGCGACGTGCCAGTGGTTCTGCCAGCGGATCCGGTTGGCGACGTTGGCGGCAATGGCCTGGTTCATCACCAACTGCTGGATGGTGTAGGCCGCCGGCCGCAACAGGAGCAGCACCAGGGCCATGGCCAGCAGCACTGGCCATGAGGAAGCCAGCAGCTCTTCCGGCTTGCTGTTGCTCACCAGCGTGACGACTTTCCCGATGAAGACCGGGATCATTACGTCGATCAGCGCCACCGCGAAGCCGGCCGCGAACAGCGCGATGAACGGGCCCTTCGCCTGGCGGGCGAAATACCAATAGAAGGCGACCAGGCCGGGCGGCGGCTCGGCGTTTCCGGGAATGGCGGTCGGCGCCAGAGATTTCTCAAAAATGCGAAACATTGGAGGCTCAACGCGGGCGCGCGCGACGCAATGGCGCCGCGCGCAACCCGCTCATGAATTTACAATTCGCCACGTCACTAGAACCGCATCGTGTCGATAGAATGGCACGATGCCGTTCCCTGGCTTCACGCGCGTGCGTATTTGCCCCGCCCGAAAAAGCGGTCCTTCTGGTCATCGCTGGCCTTGTCGCGAACCGACTTGAGCGTACCCAGCTGGGCAAGCGTGCGCTTGGCGGCATCGCGGGCGGCAATCTTGTCCACCCATTTCTTAATGATTGGATATTTTGCCGGGTCGATTGCAAGCAGTTCGAAATTGCGCAGCCACGGCCACGCCGCGATATCCGCAATGGTGTAGTCATTTCCGGCCACGTACGGATGTGCCGACAGCCGCTGCTCGTAGAGATCGAACAGCTTGATCACCTGCGTGCGGTAGCGCGTGGCGCTGTAATCGTGGCCGGGGCCGGCGAACTTGCTGAAATGCACATGTTGGCCGCTCATCGGCCCGACATTGGCGACCTGCACGATCAGCCATTGCAGCGTGTCATAGCGGGCCACCGGCTCGTGCGGAATAAACTTGCCGGTTTTCTCGGCGAGATAAATCAGGATCGCGCCGGACTCGATCACGGTGTAGGGCTTGCCGCCCGGACCTTCGCTGTCGACGATCGCCGGCACCTTGAGCAGCGGATTGACCTTGGCGAATTCCGGCGTGAACTGGTCACCCGCCCACACGTCCACCGCCTTGATGTTGTAAGGCAGCCCGCATTCCTCGAGCATGAGGAAGATCTTCTGCACGTTCGGGCTGGTCAGCGCATAAAAGTCGATCATGACAATGGTCTCACCTATGGTCCCACTTATGGTCTCACTTGGAGCGGCCGCGGACTGCGGCGGCCTTTTCTATAGACGAGGACCGGCCTTTCCGGCCAGTGCTTCGGCCGCATTGCGCAGGCAGGCCGGGCACAGGCAGTCCTCGGCCGGGGAGGCCGGCATCGGCAGGGCATAAGGCTCGGCTGCGCACCAGCAATCGCCGCTTAACCCGCATTCGAACGCCGTGCCGCAACGGGCACAGGCAAGCTTTCGCGGCGCGCGGGGTGGTTGCGGTTGCATGGCGTGAGCCTTCGCTTGAGCCTTGGGCCGGCGCGGCTTGCGACTGTCATATTCCCGAGTCGAATCAGCCGTAACGCTATCTTATGCCAGGCTTCCCGCTCATCGATGTCGTTGGCGGCACCGGCGCGATGCTCACCACGCTGTGCTGGTTGCCGCAGGCGCTCAAGGTCATCCGCGAAAAGGAAACGCGCGCGCTGTCGCTGCCGGCGACCGGCGCGTTCACCGCCGGCGTGGTGCTGTGGCTGATCTACGGTGTGGCCATCGGCGACTGGCCGTTGATCGGCTCCAACGCCGTGACGCTCACGCTGATGGCGCCGATCCTCGCCATGAAGTTGCGGTACGGGTGACGGCGTTCTTTGGAGCGGGCCGGAGATATCCCGCAATTATTTTGGAAATTGGAGGCCCGGCCTGGAATCGAACCAGGCTGGAAAACCTTGCATGGCTTCTGCGTCTCCACTCCGCCACCGGGCCGCAGCAATCGTATTGTGAGAAGGCCGCATTACAAACGGCAAAGGCCCGACATAGTAAATTGCGTGAGTTCCTGGGAACAACGAGGCGTTTCCAAAACAATTAGCGCAAAAATTGCCGCGCGTTCTTTGCTTAACGCGTTTACCGCGACGCCGGAAAAACCGGCGCGTTGCCTCGGCGAACCGGCATTAACTATCGCAAGAATGCTACACAGGCGCGGCGTTCAGCGCAGTTTTAACACGTGACGTGATGTCGAGTAGCGCAATGAGTCAGTCGATGCGGATGAGTTGGGTGGATACGGCCAAGGGCCTGTCGATCATTTTGGTCGTGGCGATGTATTCAGCCTACAACACAGGCGAATACACCGGTCAGGTCGGCGTCCTGCACTATCTCATCGGCTTTGCGACGCCGTTCCGCATGCCGGAATTTTTCCTGATCTCCGGCCTGTTTCTCTCGCAGGTGATTGCGCGGCCGTGGCAGCGCTACGCCGACCGGCGCGTCCTGCATTATTTCTATTTCTATGCGCTGTGGGCCGTCATCATGATCGTGCTGAAGGTCGGCCTGTTCGCGCGCGCTCCTGTCGACATGCTCCAGGCGCTCGCGCTCGCCGTGGTCGAGCCCTACGGCGTCCTGTGGTTCATCTACATGCTCGGCATCTTCAGCGTTGCCGTCAAATTGCTCTGGCAGCTGCGCGTGCCGCACTGGGTGGTTGTCCCGGTCGCCGCCGGCCTGCAGATGGCGCACATCGATGTTGCCAGTTACGTGGTGACCCAGTTCGCCGGCTATTTCGTGTTTTTCTATGTCGGCTATGCCGCCGCGCCGATGATCTTCCGTTTCGTCGACTGGGCCGCGCGCCACATCACCTTGTCGGTCGTGGGCTTGCTGATCTGGGCGTTCGCCAACGGGCTGCTCGTTTTTTCGCCGGGCTATGTTCTCATGCCGACGGAAACCAAGATGGGCCTTGCCGCGCTGCCGCCGCTGCATCTTCTGCTGGCGATTATCGGCGCGCTGGCGCTGTGCGTCGGTGGCGCACTGCTGTCAAAGCTGTCCTTCATGGATTGGTTGCGCTGGCTTGGCGAGCATTCTCTCGTCGTCTATGTCGCCTTCACCATTCCGATGTCGCTCTTCCGCGCCGCTGCGATGTGGAGCGGGATCTTGACGGAGACCGGCCCGCTCAGCCTGGCCGTTCTGATCGTTGCGACGGCGAGCCCGGTGGTGCTCTACCTCATCATCAAGCGCGTCGGCTTTGGCGCCTTCCTGTTCGAGCGGCCCGCCTGGGCGCGGATCGCCGAGAACCGGCCGTCGAAGCCTGGCCCGGCGTGGACAAGCCGCCACGCTTGCGTCCAACAGGTCCTGAGCGCTGGGTAATATCCGGAGCGCTTCGTTACGGCGCGTCGCCGCCGCCGATATAGCCGCCGATTTTCCAGCCGCTCGCATCCTTGACGTAGCAGATCTGGTCGTTGCCGATCGGCGCGACTGAATCCACCGCCACGAAGCCGGTCTTGCCGGAAGGCGTGACCACGCGCAGGAACGTCGGCGCGGTCGGTCCGTTCTCCGCCACGATGCGCACGAAGGCACTGCCGAGTTTCTCGACGACCGGCGCGTTGGCCTGCGGCGCGGCGCGGACCTCGAGGTCGGCGGCGACCGGATAGCCCCAGTCGCCGACATCGGTCTGCGTGCTCTGGAGCAATGCTTCGAAGGCCTTGCGATCGAAATTCGGATCGGCGGGCGCGCAGGTCGCACCCTTTTGCTCGGGCGACGCCGCGCCGGTGGGATCATCGGCGAAGCTCGCCAGCATGTCCCAGCCGGCGCCGTCTTTGTTATTGAGGCCGAGCGCCGCTGCCAGATTGTCGACGCCGGCTTTTTTCTTGTCGGCGCGGTCACCTTGCTCGCGCAACCAGAAGAAGCCCTGGCTCACGATCAGCTTGGCCAGCGCGGGGCGGTCCTTGCGCTGCGCCGCTTCGCCCATCTGCTTGCGGAAGGCCTCGAAGCTCGGATCGTTAATTGGCTGTGGCGGCGTTACTGTCACTGGCTTGTACGGGCCCGCCTTAGGTGGCGGCGGGGGCTGCTGGCCGCGCGGCTGGTTTTGCGCCAGCGCCGGCGTTGCACCGGCGATCAGCAGAGCCGCGAAAAGAGATGTCAGATGACTGGTGCGCATCATATCGCTCCCGGTTCGGTGCGAGCGCTGAGCCGTGCACGGCCGCAGCCCTGGGCCACGCGCGAAACCTAGCACAGTCGGGGGAAAAAATTTGCGGTCCCGGAGAGGAGGTCAACCGGCGGGACCGCAGAAGGGGGCTATACGCCGGACGCAACAAAGACAGGCGCGGGGTGTTATTAGCGCGCGGCCATGACGCCACGGTGACATCTGGCCGCCTTGCCTGTGGACGCCTGCGCCGCCAGCCCGCTAAACCGAGCCCGATTTCGCCCGCCCGGAGAGCCCCGCTCCAATGCCGATTTTGTCGCCTTATCTCACGCCCATTTTTTTGCTGATCGGGTCCAACGTCTTCATGACCACCGCCTGGTACTGGCACCTGCGCTACAAGGAGGTGCCACTGTTCCAGGTCATCCTCATCAGCTGGGGGCTCGCGTTCATCGAATACTGCATGGCGGTGCCGGCCAATCGCTTCGGCAGCGCCGTGTACACCACGGCCCAGCTCAAGACGATGCAGGAGGTGATCACCTTCGCGGTGTTCGCCGTTTTCTCGTTCTTTTATTTGCGCGAGCCGATCACGTTGAGCCAGGGCTTCGGCTTTGCGCTGATCGCCGCCGGCGCCTTCTTCGTGTTTCACAAGTGGTGAGCTGGGTACCAAATGTTCTCCGTCATGCCCGCGCTTGTCGCGGGCATCCATGTCTTTCATCCATTCAGCGAGACGTGGATGGCCGGGACGAGCCCGGCCATGACGATGCCAAGGGGCATCGTCACTTGGCCGGCGCCAGACGCAGGATGCGGCCGGATGCATTATCCGTGAGCAGATAAAGCGCGCCGTCAGGCCCCTGCCGCACGTCGCGGATGCGCTCGTGCAGGTCTTGCAGCATGCGCTCTTCCTTCACGGCCTTGTCACCCTTGAGCTCCAGCCGCGAGAGCAATTCGAACTTCAGCGCGCCATTGAACAGGCTGCCTTTCCACCCGGGATATAAATCGCCGGTGTAGAAGGCCATGCCGGACGGTGCGATCGATGGCGTCCAGTGCCAGAGCGGATCGGCGACGCCGTCCATTGTTGCCTTGCCGTTGCCGACCGGCGTGCCGTCATAGTTGCGGCCATAGCTGACCAGCGGCCATCCGTAGTTCTTGCCTTTTTCGATGATGTTGATTTCGTCGCCGCCCATGGGGCCGTGCTCCTGCTCCCACAATTTTCCGTCGGCGGGATTGAAGGCGAGGCCTTCGGCGTTGCGCAGGCCATAGGCCCAGATTTCCGGCAGCGCATTTTGCCGGCCGACGAAGGGATTGTCGGGCGGCGCCGCGCCGTCGGGCGTGATGCGGATAATCTTGCCGATATGGTTGTCGAGGTTCTGCGCCAGCACGCTCGGGCCGAAATGATCGCCGAGGGTGACGAACAGGTTGCCGTCCGGCGCGTGCACCATGCGGCAGCCGATATTGAGGCCGCGCGACACCGGGCCTTTCTGCCGGAATATTGTGACCGGTGAATCGAGCCGCGGCGTCTCGTCGTCGACCAGCCGCGCACGCAACACCGCGATGCGTCCGCCGCCATCGGCGGGCTCCGCATAGCAGACAAAAACCGTGTGGCTGCGCTCGAAGTCGCGCGCCAGCACGACGTCCATCAGGCCGGCCTGGCTTTGCGCAAATACTTTCGGGACGCCGCCGAGCGGCGGTGACAATTGGCCCTTGCGTGTGACGATCCGCAGGCGGCCGGGCCGCTCGGTCACCAGCATGCGACCGTCCGGCAGGAAAGCGAGCGACCAGGGATGCGCCAGGCCGCCGGCAATGGTCTCGACCGTGATCTTGCCGGCGGAACTGGGAAATGTCGGTTCGGCGGCGCTCGCCACGCCGGCGGTGAGCAGGGCGGTCAGCGCGAGGATCAATCGCATACAGTCTCCGTCAATGCCGCCACAACTGTGCGACATCGCTGGAGGTTCCGATAGTGGTGGCGTCAGCTGTGAGTCTTTTTGTGCCGGTGCGGGTGCGGCAACGACAGGATGGTCAGCCCGCCCATGCCGATAAACAGCAGGCCGAGCAAAAGCGCGATGGCGAACAGGCCGCTTTCGTTGTCGATGACGTTACCGTCACGTCGGCGCGCGCGATGCCGACCGAAACCACGGTCACGGCCACGAGCGTGCAAAGCCCGAGCGCAATGGTCGTCACCAGCTCGGCAATGGCCGCGTTGCGCCGCTCGCGGCCGAGGACGCGCTCGGCGGGGGGCATGAAACCGGCTGACTGAATGTGCCTTCGCATGAACATGAGGGCGAACCTGAAACAGGCTGCTTTGACAATGGTACCGGACTAACGCCTGAAACCGGCAACGGTTCGACCCGATTGGGGCGGAGCCGGTCATGAAGGGGGGCGTTTTCGTGGCAGCGGCCGGAAAAACCGAGCAATTCCAGCGCTACTGGGCGGGGGCCAGTTCAGGCTGCCAGCTCATGGGGATGTAGCCGGGCTCGTCGCCGACTCGCTTGAGCCAGGCGCGAATCGCCGGATAGCGGCCGAGGTCGAAATCGCACTGGTCGGCGACGTGGGTGTAGGCGTAGAGCGCGATGTCGGCGATCGTGAAGTGGTTGTCGACGAAAAAGGGGTAGCGGGCGAGGTGGGTCTCCATCACGCCGAGCGCGCGATAGCCGTTTTCCATCCAGTCCTCGAGTGCGTGACTCTGCAAGTCGCGCCCGCCTTTGATCAACGCCAGCCAGAAATAGGCGGCGCCGATATTCGGCTCCAGGCTGTGCTGCTCGAAGAACATCCATTGCAGCGCTTCGGCGCGCCCGATGCGGTCTTCCGGCGCGAGCGTCGTGCCGCCGGCGACATACCAGAGGATCGCATTCGATTCCGCGAGATGGCGGTCAGGCGCGACTTCCAGCAACGGCACCTGGCCGTTGGGATTCTTGCCGAGGAATTCGGGCGTGCGGCTTTCGCCTTTGAGAATGTCGACCTCGACGAGCTTGTACGGAATGCCGAGCCGGGCCAGCGCAAGGCGGACCTTGTAGCTGTTGCCGGATCGTTGCATCGAATAGAGCGTGTACATCTCGTTCCAGGTCCGAATGAAAGTCAGATCCGTTCAAACATCCGTATGCGAATGATCGCTTCCGAAACGCCGAACACTGTCCGGAACCGTGCGCACCCCCGATGCGCAAGGTCTAATAACTTGGGCTGATAGGACGGACAAAGTCCGGCAATAACAAGGCCGCCAAATAACGCTTGCGTAACGAAAAAATTAAATCGCATTCGCTGCAGTGCAGCGAACAAATGCATCATCTGCGGCAGCTAATTAAGAAGAATTCTATTCCGCTGCCACCCGGTGTGCGCGGGCATATTCGATCAGGGCATCGTCGTCGACCGGTTCGATCGGCGTGAAATCGCGATGCGCGATCCATTCCGGCCGCGTGAACTTGGTAATGTGGTTCGAACAGGCGCACAGCGTCAGATAGACGATCTTGCGCGGGTAGGGCGTGATGTTCGGGGGCGAGGCGTGCACGAGATTGCCGTGGAACATTAACACCGAGCCCGGCTTTCCGGTCGGCGCCACGATGCCAACGCCGTCCGGGCCGGCGGCGTCCTGCGCTAGCCGGGTCACCGTTTCCTTGTCCAATGTCCATAGCGGATATGATGTCGTCGTCTTGTCATGTCCGGCGGCGAGCACGCCCTGCTTGTGACTCTTCGGAATGATCATCAGCGCGCCGTTGATCGGCAGCACCTCGTCCAGGAAAATAGCGATGTTCATCGCGCGCGGTTCGGGCATGCCGTCGTCGCGCGCCCAGGTGCCGTAATCCTGGTGCCATTGCCAGACGTCGCCTTCGAAGGCCGCCTTGGCGTTGAGCTTGAACTGGTGCACGTAAACGCTCTCGCCGAACAGCTGCATCAGTGGCTCGACCAGCCGCGGATGGCGCGACATGACCTCGAACACTTTGTTGAACTTGTGCGCGGCAAAGGCGGTACGCGGCGCACCGGATTTTTCGCGCCAGACCTCCTGGCGGTCGAGCTTGAGGATATTTTCCGCCTCCGAGCGCAAGAGCGCGATCTCTTCTTCCGAGAAGCAATTGGGGAAGTAGACGTAGCCTTGTTCGTCGAATGCCTTGAGCTGCTCGGCGGAAAGTTTCATGGCGTGCTCCCGGAATAGGCCGGCCCATCTGCGGGGCCTTTTGGGAGCAGTCTACCGTCAGAAAGGCTGGACGCCTAGTTGCCGGGAACGAGGCCGATTTGGCCTGCCGCGGCCTGTGTGCGCGGCTGATGGGCATACGCTGCAATGCGGCGGGCAGCGATAATCGCGAGCACAGCAATGGCGAGCCCCGCCGGTACGTCGATAAAGTAATGCCCGCCATCGACCGGGATAGAGACCAGCATCAATGTGTTGATCGCCGCTCCGATCCAGCGGAGCACGGGGATTGGCCACATGCCCACCGTGATGATGAGAGCGAGCGCCGCGTGCAGGCTGGGAAATGTCACGATGCCTTGCGAGCCCATCGCCATCAGTTGCCGGAACGAACCGTCGCGCAATCCGAGGAAGATCGGCAAATGGTATTCCTGTGTCGCCGGCACGATGTCGGGGTAGGCGGCGGGCGAGAGTTTGTAGAAGCCCCATACGCCCTGCGCCGGAACCAGCGCAGCGATCACGATGGTGACGATTGCCGAGATCATGAAGGCGAGCACGAAGACCCGCATCCAGGCGAGCCGCCCCGCGAGTGCCAGCGCCAGCACAACAATGACGGTCTGCGGCAGCAGGCTGAGATAGATGATGCTGAACAGCGGATGCAGGCTGGCATGCGCATCCATCCAGTTGAGCAATGACGTCCAGTCGAGCCCGAGCGCGCGGTCGGCGGCATCGAACCAGCTGTCCCGCAAAGGCAGGTCGAGACTTGCGGCAATGTAAGAGAAGGGCGCGCCGACCGCGGCGAAGGCCACGATCTGCGCCGTTCCGCCGAGCGCGCTGGCGAGCCGCGGATCCGGCCGTCGTGTCTGATAGAGCCAGTGACCGGCGAGCGAGAGCGCGGTGGCGCCGCCGGCGGTTGCGAACGAGCGGCCGACGAGCTCGAAGTTCGATGCCAGCGGGGCAATCAGCATAATGACGGCCAGGGCGATGATGATCGCCCAGATGATGCCGTCCAGCCGGCGTAAGCCCGCCGCATGCCCGATCATGGATGTTGTCCTGCGCGTCCAGGCGTTGCGCGCCCAGGCGTCGCCGGCAACTAACCATGGCGCGGTTGCCCGCCGGTTAATCGCGTCGATTCAAGCCTAGGAAAGCGCGCCGGACGGGGGTTTCTAGCAGGGTCTGACTGATCGCGCCGGGCGATTGAACCCATCGATTTTCTTCACCAAATCGCCACTTGATGGACTCGGGAGCGGGCATTACGACAGGGGCACCGCACAATCCGCGGCAAGGATTGGACTTGAACCGGAGTGTTTCGATGGCCTTTCTTGCGGACCAGCTCAAGCGCATCAAGCCGTCGGCGACCATCGCCGTCACGGACAAGGCGCGCGCGCTCAAACTGGCCGGCCGCAACGTCATCGGTCTGGGCGCCGGCGAGCCGGATTTCGACACGCCCGACAACATCAAGCAGGCGGCGATCAAGGCGATCGAGAGCGGCAAGGCGTCCAAGTACACCAACGTGGACGGCATCGCCGAGCTCAAGGACGCCATCGTCAAGAAATTCAAGCGCGAGAACGGCCTCGAGTACAAGGCGAGCCAGGTCACCGTCGGCACCGGAGGCAAGCAGGTGCTGTACAATGCGTTTATCTCGACGCTCAATCCGGGCGACGAGGTCATCATCCCGGCGCCGTACTGGGTGAGCTATCCCGACATGGTGTTGCTCGCCGGCGGCGAGCCGGTCGAGGTCGTGACCACGATGGCGAGCGGTTTCAAGATGACTGCGCAGCAACTCGAGCGCGCGATCACGCCGAAGACTAAGTGGGTGTTGCTGAACTCACCGTCGAACCCGACCGGCGCCGCCTATACGCGCGCCGAATTGAAGGCGCTCACTGACGTGCTGGTGAAGCATCCGCACGTGCATGTGATGACCGACGACATGTATGAGCACCTGGTCTACGACGACTTCGTGTTCACCACGCCGGCGCAGGTCGAGCCATCGCTTTATCCGCGCACGCTCACGATCAACGGTTGCTCGAAGGCTTATTGCATGACCGGCTGGCGCATCGGCTATGCCGGCGGGCCGGAGCCGTTGATCAAGGCGATGGCGATGGTCCAGTCGCAATCGACGTCGAACCCGGCGGCGGTGTCGCAATGGGCGGCGGTGGAAGCGCTTAACGGGCCGCAGGATTTCATTGCCAAGCACAACAAGATCTTCAAGGACCGCCGCGACCTAGTCGTGTCGATGCTCAACCAGGCGAACGGCATCAAATGCCCGACGCCGGAGGGCGCGTTTTATGTTTACCCGTCCTGCGCGGGCACGATGGGCCGGACAACGCCGAGCGGCAAGAAGCTCGCGACCGACGAGGATTTCGTTACCGAGCTACTGGAAGCCGAAGGCGTCGCCGTGGTGCAGGGCACCGCTTTCGGGCTGGGCCCGGCGTTTCGCATTTCCTATGCGACAAAGACCGAGGACCTGGAAGAGGCCTGCCGCCGTATCCAGCGTTTCTGCGGCAATTTGAAGTGACGCGCCAGCGTCATTCCGGGACGGCTCGACGAGCCGGACCGGAATCCAGATACATCCTCATGAGTTTTGTCTGGATTCCGGGTTCGCCGCTGCGCGGCGCCCCGGAATGACAGCTAGATTGAATCAATTCTCGGCGTCAGCAAGGAAAGCCCCGTCGAATACAGGGCTGTGACCGGATTCACTATCTCTTATGCGCCGCTTCGCTAATCTGCGGGCATGATTCGCCTCAAGGTTGCGGCCTGCATTCTCGTCATCGGGCTTGTTCCGGCCGGTGCGCAGGATCGCGTCGCGATCGGCACGCAGCGGCTGACGGACAATGGCGCGCTGTTTCTTGCCGCCGCGGAAGGTTACTTCCGGGCCGAAGGCATCGAGCTCGGGATGACGGCCTACGACTCCGACCAGGCCGTCGTTGAATCGCTTGCCGCGGGCACCACCGATTTCGCCCTCGCGGGCTTCACGCCGGCGGCATTCAATTTCGCCGGCAAAGGCGTGATCAAGGCGATCGCGGCGCAGACGCGCGAGAAACGTTTTTACGAAGGCACCGAGATCGTCGCCTCCAATGTCGGCTTTGCAAAGGGCCTGCAGAAGTTCGAAGACCTCGCCAACAAGACGGTTGCCGTCGAGAGCAGGAACCTGACATCCCTCTATCAGCTCGATCGGATTGCGAGCATCAAAAAATTCGACGTCAAAAGTGTCACCGTGAAGCCGATGCCGTCGCTTGACGCGCTCGCGCGCGCGGTCGGCACCAACGAAGTCGATGCGGCCATCATGCCGGCCGCCTATGTGCGTGAACTGCTTTCAGCCAATCGCGCCAAGCTTGTCGGCTGGTACTCGGAACTCGATGATCTGCAATTCGGTGCGCTGTTTGTTTCCACAAAAATGATTGCAACCAAACGCGCGGTGGTCGAAAAATTCGTAAAGGCTTATCGACGTGGTGTTACCGATTACGCGGCCGCGCTGCTGCGCAAGGACATTCATTCAAAACGCACCTCCGACCTCCAGTCGCACGAAGCTGCAACAAAGATCGCGCGCTACGTTTATCCGGACCGCGGCAATAACGGCGCGGCAACGGTCGAGGCGAGCGCCAACTTCATCGAGCCGCAGGCACAGCTTGATCCGGCCGACATCGAGCGTCAGGTTGCCTGGTACAAGGGGCGCGGGCTGGTCGACAAAAACGTCAACGCGCGCGACGTGCTCGACCCGAGCTTCGTCAAGTAACAACTTTGCCGCGCGGAGCGACGAATATCCGCACTTGCAACCATCCGCCTCTCCTGAGACGATAATGCGACAGGGCCGGGAAACCAGGTCCGACCTCCCGGCCGGCAAGGGAGGCGTTTATGGGACAAAACGGCACTGGTCCCAACGGCACAAGGAACTCGGGTCCACGGTGCATCGCGCTGGTGGGCCCTTTCCAAAGCGGCAAAACGACATTGCTGGAAGCGATTTTGGCCCGTACCGGCGCGATCCAGCGCCAGGGCACGGTGGACGCAGGTACCACCGTCGGCGACGCCAGCAAGGAGGCCCGCCATCACAAGATGAGCGTGGAGGCCACCTTCGCCACCACCAATTTCATGGGCGACAGCTACACCTTCATTGATTGCCCGGGCTCGATCGAGTTCATCCAGGACATGCGCAGCGTACTGCCGGCGGTCGATGCCGCGGTTGTCGTGTGCGAAGCGGACGAAAAGAAGGTTCCGCAACTGCAGCTGATCCTGCGCGAGCTGGAAGACCAGAACATTCCGCACTTCCTGTTTCTCAACAAAATCGACAAGGCCGACAAGCGCGTACGCGAAACAATCAAGCTGCTGCAGCCGGCGTCGCGCGTGCCATTGCTGCTGCGGCAAATACCGATCTGGAACGGCGATATTATCTCCGGCTTCGTCGATCTCGCGCTCGAGCGCGCCTACGTTTACAAGGAACACGCGCCGTCGGAGATCGTCGACCTGAAGGGCGATGACCTCAATCGCGAAAAAGAAGCGCGCTTCACGATGCTGGAGACCCTCGCCGACCACGACGACGAGCTGATGGAGCAATTGCTCGAGGATATCCAGCCGCCGCGCGACAAAGTGTTCGATGATCTCGCCAAGGAATTGCGCGACCGTATTGTGTGTCCGGTGTTGCTTGGCGTTGCCACCCGCAGCAATGGCGTGCTGCGGCTTCTCAAGGCGTTGCGGCATGAGACGCCAGGCGCCGATGAAACGGCGGCTCGCCTCGGCGTTAAGGCCGGCAGTGACGCCGTCGCGCTGGTGCTCAAGACCTTCCACACCACGCACGGCGGCAAGATGTCGATCGCCCGGCTGCTCGCCGGCCAGGCCGGCGATGGCACGACGCTCACGACTTCCGCGGGCGATGCCGGGCGCGTGTCCGGCGTGCTCAAGCTCATGGGGCAACACTTCGAGAAACGCGGGCAGGCTGCGGCCGGCGAGACGATTGCCTTTGGCAAGCTCGACAGCGCCAAGACCGGCGACACGCTGTCGTCGGGAAAGCAGCCGCACGCAGCGCTCACGCAACTAAAACCTTATGCGCCGGTGCTCGCCATCGCGGTGCAGGCCAAGGAGCGCAAGGACGACGTCAAGCTCGGCCCCGCCTTTACCAAGCTGACGGAAGAAGATCCCTCCCTGACGGTCGTGCACAATGCCGAAAGCCACGAAGTGGTGATCTGGGGCCAGGGCGAAATGCATCTGCGCGTTGCGGCCGAACATCTCGCCGATCGTTTTGCGGTGCCGGTGTCGACGCGGCCGCCTTCGGTCGGCTACCGCGAAACCATCCGCAAGCCGATTACGCAGCGCGGCCGCCACAAGAAACAGTCCGGCGGTCACGGCCAGTTCGGCGACACCATGCTGGAGATCAAGCCTCTGCCGCGCGGGTCCGGCTTCCAGTTCGAAGACCGCATCACCGGCGGCGTTGTGCCGCGCAATTATATCCCGGCGGTAGAGGAGGGCGTCGTCGACGCGCTCAAGCACGGCCCGCTTGGATTTCCGGTGGTCGATCTGTCGGTTGCCCTGATCGACGGCTCCTACCACACGGTGGATTCCTCCGATCAGGCTTTCCGCACGGCCGGGCGCATCGGCATCGTCGAGGGCCTGCCGCAGTGCCAACCGGTGCTGCTGGAGCCGATCCACCTGGTCGAGATTGTGTGTCCGACCGAAGCGACCGCGAAGATGAATGCCATTTTGTCGGGACGGCGCGGACATATCCTCGGCTTCGATACGCGCGAAGGCTGGGATGGCTGGGACACGGTGCGCGCCCAGATGCCGGAGTCCGAAATCGGCGACCTCATCATTGAGGTGCGCTCGGCGACGGCGGGCGTTGGTTCGTTCGTCTTCAAGTTCGACCACATGGCCGAGTTGACCGGCCGAACGGCGGACCAGATCATCGCGGCGCGTCGGGCGGCGGAATAACGTTTTGCGTGTGAAATCGCTGCTGTTCGCGCATGGGCAAGTGCGGACGCGACAATTTTCGGCATTTTGGTAAGCAGTTACAAAGCAGCTTCAGCGGCAGTTCGCGACTGTTAACGGTGCAGCCGCCGGTTCCCCGCAAAATCGACCTCATGCGCGCATGGGCGCGCGAAACGGATGTTGCGGGATGCTGGCAGGGTTGCGCAGTCTGTTTTCATCGGCACCGGCTCCTTATGCCGACCCGAAAGCGTCGATTCCGCTCGGCGAAGTGCTGCGGCGCAACTGGTTCGAGCTGTGGTACCAGCCGAAGATCGAACTGCGCACCATGCATCTTGTCGGCGCCGAGGCGCTGGTGCGGGCGCGCCATCCGACGCGCGGCATTGTTCCGCCCATCTTCTTTCTGCCCGACGCCAGCGTCGAGGACATGCACGCGCTGACCGAGCGCGTGATCCTGACTGCGCTCCGCGATTGGGAAAATTTCGCGCATTACGGTGTGCCGCTCAAGCTCGCGGTCAACGTGCCGGTGTCCGCACTCATCGATCTTCCGATTCCGCGCATGTTACGCGAAATGCGTCCGCGCGCGGCCAACTGGCCGGGGCTGACATTGGAGGTCACCGAGGACCAGATCATCGACGACCTCGATCTCGCCAAGGATGTCGCGGATGCGCTGCGCGAACTCAAATGCGACCTGTCGGTCGATGATTTTGGCGCAGGCTATTCATCGCTTGTGCGGCTAAAGCAATTGCCATTCAGCGAGCTCAAGATCGACCGCAGCTACGTTGCGAACTGCAATGTGGACCATTTCAATGCAGGTCTGTGCGAGACGATTGTCGAGCTCGGCCGCCGTTTCGGCCTGCGGACCGTGGCGGAGGGCGTCGAAACGACGCACGAGAGCCACAAGCTGCAATCCATCGGGTGCGAGGTCGGGCAGGGCTATCTGTTCGCAAAACCGATGCCGCAAGCCCAGCTGATCGGCCATTTGCGCGCGCGCATGAAAGGCCGTGCCGTGGCACATGCGGTCAACGGGCGTCTCGCCACCATCTAGCGATTGCCAGCATCTCTCGCAGAACCGTGACTTGCCAGTGAAGGCGGTGTTCCGTAATTCTGGACGCTGATTCAAGGGGTCTGCGCCATGAACGTTATTCGCCGCCGCGGCTGGGACATTCCCGATCGCCTCGCCACACCTGAGCATCTGGCGTTCAGCCGCCGAAGTTTGCTCGCCGGCGGCGCCAGCGCGCTCGCATTGGCGCCTTACGCGGCACAGGCCCAACGCGTGGCCGACCTCGACAAGCTGCCGGACCCGACCGCCGACCTCTATCCCGCCAAACGCAACGAAAAATACGCGCTCGACCGGCCGATCACCGACGAAAAGATCAATGGCAACTACAACAATTTCTACGAATTCAATTCGTCGAAATCCGTGGCCGCGCAGGCGCAGGCGCTGCCGATCCGCCCGTGGATGGTGAAGATCGACGGCTTGGTGGAAAAGCCGATGGAGATCGGGATCGACGAGTTGATCCGCAAGATGACGCTCGAGGAACGGACCTACCGCCACCGCTGCGTCGAAGCCTGGAGCATGGCGATTGCGTGGACGGGGTTTCCTTTCGCCAGGTTGGTCGATTTTGCGAAGCCGCTCGGTTCGGCCAAGTTTGTCCGGATGGAGACGTTCAACGACCCCAAGGTCGCGCCCGGCCTGCGGCAATCCTGGTATCCGTGGCCTTATATCGAGGGGCTTACGATGGCGGAGGCGACCAACGAACTCGCCTTCCTCGCCACCGGCGCGTATGGCCATCCGATGGCGAAGCAGCACGGCGCGCCCTTGAGACTCGCGGTGCCGTGGAAATACGGCTTCAAGTCGATCAAATCGATCGTGCGCTTCAGCTTTACCGACACGCGGCCGAAGGGCATGTGGGAGGCCTTGCAGGCCTCGGAATACGGTTTCTGGGCCAACGTCAATCCGGCGGTGCCGCACCCGCGCTGGAGCCAGGCGAGCGAAGAGGTGATCGGCACCGGCGAGCGGCGGCCGACGCTCATATTCAATGGATACGGCGACTATGTCGCCGGCCTTTACAAGGGAATGGACAGCGAACGTCTCTGGGCGTGATGCAGCCTCTCGCTATGCCGTCATCGCGCGCGAGCGTATGATGGTTGCAGCGGGAGCAACCTCTGGAGGTTTTCATGTCCACGCAGCAATCCGGCATTCAAAACATTCAGCGCGCGGCAACCGCCGCGCTTCATGAGCATTGGGTGCTCTTTCTGGTCGAAGGCGTCGTGCTCCTGGTGCTGGGCGCAACCGCCGTTGTCCTGCCGGCGATTGCCACGCTGGCGGTGACGGTCCTTTTTGGATGGCTGTTTCTGGTGAGCGGCATTGTCGGGCTGGTCACAAGTTTCTGGATGCGCCATGCGCCTGGTTTCTGGTGGTCGCTGTTGTCGGCCGTGCTCGGCATTGTCGTCGGCGGGATGCTGCTGGGCTCGCCGCTGACCGGGGCCTTTTCGCTCACGCTGGTGCTGATCGCGTTCTTTCTGATCGAGGGCGCCGTGTCGATCATGTTCGCGCTCGAACATAAACGCGAGCTGTCCGGTCAATGGGGCTGGATGCTGATGAGCGGGATTATCGACATCGCGCTCGCCATTATGATTTTCGCCGGCCTGCCAAGCACCGCGGCATGGGCCGTCGGATTGCTGGTCGGCATCAATATGATATTTGGCGGCACGGCGCTGATCGCGATGGCGCTGCACGCGAGGAAAGGCGCATGATCCCGAAAAGCTTGTCCTCGACGTGATCGGGGATGGGAACCGGTTTTCGGATAAGATCATGCGCAAACAGGAAGTAGCCTAGCGCTACGGCTCCACTTCGCCGGCTTCTGCCTCTGCCAGCTTGGCGCGCCAGTCGGCGCGCTTGAGCATGAATGCGTATGCCGAGAGCGCGAGCAGGCCGATGCTGACGGCCATCAAGCCGGCCGAAATCGGCCGGCTGAAGAAGATGAAGTAATTGCCGTTCGACATGATCAGCGACTGGCGCAGGCTCTGCTCGAGGATCGGCGAGATCACCAGGCCGAGCACCAGCGGCGCGGGATCGAAGTCAAATTTGCGCAGCGCGTAGCCGAGCACGCCCATGATGAGCATGATCCAGACGTCGACGATCGAGTTGTTCGTTTCGTAGACGCCGATGATGCAGAACATGATGATCAGCGGATACAGGTAGGCGTAAGGGATGCGCAGCACGGTCACGAAGACGCTGACCAGCGGCAGGTTCAGCAACAGCAACATGACGTTGCCGACATACATCGACGCAACAAAGCCCCAGAACACATCCGGATGGTCGTTGACCAGCGTAGGGCCGACCGACACGCCGTGAATCATCAGGGCGCCGATCAGCACCGCTGTGATCGGGCTGGTCGGGATGCCGAGCGCGAGCAACGGCACGAAGGCGCCGGTTGAAGCGGCGTTGTTGGCGGTTTCCGGCCCGGCGACGCCGGCAACGGCGCCTTTGCCGAATTGCTCGGGATGCTTGGAGACGCGTTTTTCCAGCGCATAGGACAGGAAGCTGGAAATGATGTGCGCCGAGCCCGGAATGATGCCGATAATGAAGCCGAGCAGGGTGCCGCGCGTAATCGGCATCGCCGCCTCGCCCCATTCTTTGCGCGTCGGCAGCAAGTCACGCAGCTTCGGTGTGATGATGTCCTTCACGGCGTCGGCGCTGGGTGTCGAGAGGATTTCGCCAAGGCCGAATAGGCCCACGGCGACTGGCACAATGCCGATGCCGTCGCCCAGTTCGGCGAGGTCGAAGCTGTACCGGAAGTGTCCGGTCATGTTGTCGATGCCGATCATGCCGAGCAGCAGGCCGAGGCAGGCCATCAGCAAGGTCCGGATCAATGATGATGAAGACATATAGGCCAGGAAAATCAGGCCGAGCACGAGCAGGGCCGTGTACTCGGGTGGCCCGAAGCGGATAGCGATCGTCGCGAGTGGCGGCGCCACCAGCGTGAGCACCAGCACGCCGAATGTGCCGCCGATCCAGGAGCCGACCGCCGCAATGCAGAGTGCGGCGCCGGCGCGGCCTTTCTTCGCCATGGCATAGCCGTCGATGCAGGTCATCACCGATGAAGCTTCGCCGGGAATGCGCATCAGGATCGACGTGGTCGAGCCGCCATATTGCGAGCCGTAATAGATGCCGGCCAGCATGATGATGGCCTGCGTGGCGTTAAGGCCGAAGGTCACCGGCAACAGAATTGAAATGCCGGCAAGCGGGCCGATCCCCGGCAGCACGCCGACCAGCGTGCCGACCAGGCACCCGAGGAACGCGTACCACGCGTTGGCCGGCAACAGCGCGACGGAAAAGCCGAGATAAAGACTGTGAAAGGTTTGTTCCACGAATTTTGCCTAGAACCCGAATGGGCCGGTGTTGATCGGTGTTTTGAGCACGTAGACGAACAGGACATAGGTGGTCACCACCACACCAAGGCTGTAGACGGTGGCGGGTAGCAGCCGGCGCCGTTCGATGACGACGAGCAAGGCGAAGATCAACAGCACGTTTGTGGTGAGAAAGCCGAGCCATTCGAACGCGGCGATTGCGGCAGCGGTGAGCACCACGACAAGGCCGGCATGTTTAGCGTCGCTCCACGTCAGCGTGGCGAAAACCCTGCTCTCTTTTGCGCGCAGTATCAGCACCAGACCGAAGAAAATGGTCAGGACCGCGATGATCTTGGGCAAAAATCCGGAGCCAGGCAGCGACAGGTTGCCCGTCGGCAGGTCGCCACTCAGGGCGATCACCAGTAGCCCGAAGCCGACAAAGAAACCGCCTGCGACGTGGTCCGCGCGCAAAATCATTGAAGGGCCTATTGCTGTCGAGAACTTGGTGTCTGGCAAAAGTCTGGAGCCCCGCAAAGCGGGGCCCCGGTGATGGCGAGTATCATCCCTGCACGCGGCCGATCGCGTTGATTGCGTCTTCCTGGCGCTTGGCGTCGGAAGCCCAGAACGTCGTGAATTCTGGCTGGTCCATATACGCCAGTTCCTGGCCGAGATTGTCGAGCGTGTCGAGGAATTGTTTGCTGTGCGCGGCTTTGTTCAGGCCGTCGCGCAGCGTCGTGATGATTGGCGCCGGCGTGCCCTTTGGAGCAAAAATGCCGACCCAGAAATAGTATTCGAGATCGATTCCCTGTTCCTTGAAGGTCGGCACGTCGGGCAGCGACTTGGCACGCTTGGCGCTCGATACCGCGAGCGCATTGACCTTGCCGGCGCGGATGTGCGGCAGTGCAATCGACGTGGGCGACATGAAGAAGTTGACGTTGCCGCCCAGCACGGCGGTGACGGCGGGGCCGCCGCCGTTGGTCGGCAGGTGACGCATCTTCAGGTCGCCGGCCGCTTTGGCAAAAATCACCGTCGGAATATGCGATGCGCCGTAGAGGCCGGATGAACTGTAGATCACCTTGTCCGGACTGGCCTTGGCGTCGGCGACCAGGTCCTTCAGCGTCTTGTACGGCTGGTCCTTGTTGGCGATGAGCACGATCGGGTCGGCGACGATGCGCGCAATCGGGATAAAATCGGCATTGGTGAATTTCGGCTGGCGCCCGAACAATTTATCGACCGCGGCAAAGCCCGAAATCGATACGATATGGGTGAGCAACGTGTAGCCGTCGGGCTTGGCGGTCGCGACGAACTGGGCGCCCACGGCGCCTGCGGCGCCCGCCTTGTTTTCCAGCACCACCGGCTGCTTGAAGACGGCTTCGAGCGCCGCATCGAGCGGACGCGTGATGGTGTCGCTCACGCCGCCCGGCGGAAACGGGCTTACGACGGTGATGCTGTGCGACGGATAAGCGTCTTGCGCGCTTGCGCGGCCGGCGGCCAGCGTGGCGGCCGAGGCGGCAGTGCCGACGACGAAACTGCGGCGATCCATGATCATTCCCCTCCCTTATTGGCGCCGTTTAATCCGGTCTCATATTGAACGCGTAGCGGGTCAGCCCTGGACGCGGCCGATCGTGAGCACCGCTTCGTCGGTGCGTTTGCCGTCGATGTCCCAGAATTTCTGAAAATCAGGGCCGTCGAGATACGCGAGTTCCTGACCCGCATTCTTCAGCGAGGTCGTGAACTGATCGGAATGCGCGGCCTTTTTGATTGCATCGCGCAAGGTCAACACCACCGGCGCCGGCGTCGCCTTTGGCGCGAATATTCCGACCCAAAGATAGTATTCGGTGTCGTAGCCGAGCTCCTTGAGCGTCGGGACGTCTGGCAATTGCTTGGAACGGGTCGCGCTGAACACCGCGAGCGGGCGCAGCTTGCCGGCCTTGATATGCGGGAGCGTGGCGGAGACCGATTGGGTGGTGCATTGCGCGTTGTTGCCGAGAATAGCCGTAATCGCGGGGCCGCCGCCGTTGGTCGGCAGATGACGCAGCTTGAGGCCGCCGGCGGCCTTGTCGAGCAGTGCGAGCGGTAAATGCGTCGCGCCGTAAAGGCCGCCCGAGCTGAACACCAGAGTGTCGGGGCGTTTCTTGACGTCGGCGATGAATTCCT
Source organism: uncultured Alphaproteobacteria bacterium (assembly GCA_963735285.1). Taxonomy (GTDB): domain Bacteria; phylum Pseudomonadota; class Alphaproteobacteria; order Rhizobiales; family Xanthobacteraceae; genus Pseudolabrys. The sequence goes on from CAVTKN010000009.1 coordinate 34,501, forward strand.
TTGCGGTCTTGTAGGGCTGCTGATCATTGACCAGCAACACGACCGGATCGGCGACGATGCGCGCCAGCGGAATGAAATCGGACCGCGATGTTTTCACCGGGCGACCGAACAACTTGTCGACCTCCGCATAGCCGGAAATGCCGGTATTGTGCGACAGCAGCGTGTACCCGTCCGGCTTGGCGGTGGCCACGACCTGCGCGCCGACTTGTCCGGCAGCGCCGGCCTTCATCTCGACGACAACCGGTTGCTTGAGGATCGGCTCCATCATTGCCGCCAGCGGGCGCGTCACGATGTCGTTGATTCCTCCGGGCGGGAACGCGTTGATGATCGTGATCGCGTGCGAAGGGAAGGGTTCCTGCGCGAAAGCCGGTCCGGCGGCTGCAAGTGCAGTCGTGCCGACGATGAAGCTACGGCGATCCATTTATTTCCTCCAGAATTTCGTGTGGCGAAGATTGTGCCGCGTCAGCCCTGCACGCGGCCGATGGCGTGCACGGCCGCTTCAACGCGCTTGGCGTCTTCGTCCCAGAACTTCGCGAAGGCGGCCTGATCGAGATAGGCGACTTCGTCACCGATATTGTTGATGGCCGTCTTGAATTGGTCGCCGTTCGCCGCCTGCTTGATGGCGTCGCCCAGAATCTTGACGATCGGCGCCGGCGTGTTCTTCGGCGCGAACACGCCGACCCAGAGCGAAAACTCGACGTCGTAGCCTTGCTCCTTCAGCGTCGGTACATCCGGAAGCGACGCCGCTCGTTTCGGGCTGAAGCAGGCGAGCGCGCGCAGCTTGCCGGCCTTGATCTGGCCGCTCGCCGCGGCGATCGACGACACCAGCACTTGCGAATTGTTGCCGAGGATCGCGGTCAAAGCCGGGCCGCCGCCATTGGTCGGCAGATGTTTCATCTTGATGCCCGCTGCCTGCATGAACAACGCGGTTGGCAAATGCAGGGCTCCATAGAGACCGGACGAGCTGAAGGTCAGCTTGTCGGGATTGGCTTTGGCATCGGCAACAAGCTCTTTCACGTTCTTGTATGGCTGCTGATCGTTGACCAGCAGAACCATCGGGCCTGACGTCAGCCGCGCGATCGGGATGAAGTCCGCGCGCGTGAACTTGGGCTGGCGGTCGAACAGCTTGTCGACTTCGGCGAAGCCCGAGATCGACACGATGTGGATGAGCATCGTGTAGCCGTCGGGCTTGGCGTTGGCCGCTACCTGTCCGCCCAATGCGCCGGCCGCGCCAGCCTTGGTCTCGATGATGCAAGGCTGCTTGAGGATGGGCTCGAGAAGAGCGGCGAGGGGGCGGCCGACCACGTCAGCGGCGCCGCCGGGCGGAAACGGATTGATGAATGTGATCGCGTGGGACGGATAAGCGTCCTCGGCAAATGCCGGACGAAGGCCAAGCGCGGCGGCAGTGGCAGCGCTGCCAGCAACGAAAGTGCGTCTATCCACGTGAATCCTCCCTGGAAATGCTTATTATTGCCGGGGTTTGAGCCGGCCTTGTTGTTGGGCGGGATGCTATCGCCCGGCGTGGTGGGCAATCAAGCATCAATGATCGCTACGGCGCGCGTCCAGCCGGCCGACCCACCACGGACTTTCACCGGAAAACAGCTGATCGTGAAGCCTTTGGACGGCAGCGCCTCGAGATTGTGCAGCTTTTCGATGTGGCAGTAGCCGATCTCGCGGCCGGCACGGTGGCCCTCCCAGATCAGCGATGCGTCGTGTGTTTCCGCATATTTCTTCATTGTGTAGATGAACGGCGCATCCCAGCTCCAGCCATCGGTGCCGGTCACGCGCACACCGCGTTGCAGCAGATAGAGCGTGGCCTCGCGTCCCATGCCGCAGCCTTTGGCGACATAGTCGGGGCGGCCGTAGGCGGTGCCGGCGCTGGTGTTCACCACGACGATGTCGAGTGGGGACAGCGTGTGACCGATCCGCTCGAGTTCGGTCTCGAACGTCTTTTGCGGTCGCCACATAGCCGTCCGCAAATTGCCGGAAATCAAGTTTCACGCCCGGCCGGAAGCACCAGTCCAGCGGTACTTCGTCGATGGTCATCGCGCGCTTACCGCCATCCATCGTCGAGGCGAAATGGTACGGGGCATCGAGATGCGTCGTGCAATGCGTCGACAGGCGGACCCACTCGAAACCCCAGCCTTCGCCGTCCGGTAAATCCTCCTTTTTCAACCCGGGAAAGAATTTGAGAATGTCAGGTGCGGTCGCCTGGTGGTCGAGATATTCGATCTTCGGGCCGTAGCCGGGAGGATCGGCCGCGACGTCGTTCTCGAGTGGCACTGAAATGTCGATGACTTGGCGCGGCATGGCTCAAATCTCTCCGTTGTCATGCCCGGCCTTGTGCCGGGCATCCACGTCTTGGATATTGCTAGCATTAAAGACGTGGATGGCCGGGACAAGCCCGGCCATGACGTAGTCAGGAGACAAAATCTATGCCTGCTTATTGGGTTGCGCGTTCCAAGATCAACGATCCGGTCGAGTACAAGAAATACACGGACCTGGTGCCCGGCATCATCGCCAAGTTCGGCGGCAAGGTGCTCGCCCGCGGCGGACGGTTTCAGATCATGGAAGGGCCCGACAAATTTCATCGTTTCATTGTGATCGAGTTTCCCACCTTGGAGCAGGGCGTCGCCTGTTTCACGTCGCCGGAATACGACAAGGCAGCTGCCTTCCGGCGCAGCGGCGCAGGTGAAGTCGAGACCATCATGGTTGAAGGCGTCTGACCGCCCACCCTGGGTAGGCGCACCACTGGCGTGGGCAGGCCGGTTGGGCTAAAAATCCCGCAAAACCACAATAATTTGGGAGGGGAAATATGTTGCGATACCTGAAATCCACGACGTTCGCCGGCTTGGCGGGTGCAGCCGCGCTCGCCGCCGTATTGGCGATGCCGGCCACCGCGCAAGACAAGCAGCCGATCAAGATCGGTTTCGGCATTGCCGAGACCGGCCCACTTGGACCGAACGGCAAGTCCGCCCTGCTCGCGATGGACATCTGGGTTGAAGAGACGAACGCCAAAGGCGGTTTGCTTGGCCGGCCTGTGCAGCTCATCCACTACGATGACCAGAGCAATCCGTCGACAGTGCCGGGCATCTACACCAAGCTGCTCGATGTCGACAAAGTCGATCTCATTGTCGGCGGCTACGGCACCAACATGCTGGCGCCGGCGATGCCGGTTGTTCTGCAACGCAAGAAGACGTTCCTCGGCCTGTATGGCCTCGGCGTGAACTCCGAATTCAAGTACGACCGCTACTTCGCCATGATCCCGTCGGGGCCGGAACCGAAGACGTCGTTCACCAAGGGCTTCTTCGACACCGCAATGGCGCAGAACCCGAAGCCGACGACAGTGGCGATCGTTGCGGCCGACGCGGAATTCTCCAAGAACGCTTCTGACGGTGCGCGCGAAAATGCCAAGAAGGCCGGCCTGAAGATCGTCTATGACAAGAGCTATCCGCCATCGACCACCGACTTCTCGCCCATCGTGCGCGCGATCCAGGCGACGAACGCGGACCTGGTGGTGATCTGCTCCTATCCGCTCGATTCGGTCGGCATGGTGCTTGCGGCGAACGAAGCCAAGCTCAACCCGAAGATGATCGGCGGCGCGATGGTCGGTCTGCAATCGACCGTGTTCAAGACCAAGCTTGGCCCCGCGCTCAATGGCTACATGAACTACGACTTCTGGTTGCCGGCGAAGTCGCTGATGTTCGATGGCACCGAAGCGTTCATGAAGAAATATCAGGAGCGCGCGGCCAAGGCCGGTGTCGACCCGCTCGGGTTCTACATGGCGCCGTTCAGCTACGCTTATCTCGACGTGCTGGGCAAGGCGATCACCGCCACCAAGAGCCTCGATGACGCAAAGTTGGCCGACTACCTGCGCAAGACGACTTTCAAGACCGTCGTCGGGGATGTCTCGTTCGGCAAAGGCGGCGAATGGGCAAAGTCGCGGGTCTTCCAGGCCCAATTCCGCGGCATCAAGGGCAATGGCGTCGATCAGTTCAAGACAACCGACACGTTGGCCATCATTACCCCGGCCGAATACAAATCGGGCAATGTAATCTACCCGTTCGAAAAGGCCCGGCAGTAGGCCCGTCCCACTGCTTTGCCCACGGTTGGGTCAAATAAGCGGCGCGGCCCGGTGGCCGCGCCGCTGGTTTTTGCGGTGCGAAAATCCGGGTTTTAGCCTCGATTCATAAGCCCATTGGCGAGTGGACCATTGTGCCGCACGCTGTCATTATTGGCCACCACAAGAAAAATGAAATTCATTGGGAGGAGCCTTATGCTGCATAAACTCAAATCACGGACCTTGGCCGGCATCGCGGGGACGGTCGTCGCCCTGGCGGCCTGCGCAATGTTCGTTGCCACTGCCACTGCGCAAAACAAGGAGCCGATCAAGATCGGCTTCAGCATGGCGCAGACCGGTCCGCTTGGACCGAACGGGCAGCAAGCGCTGCTTGGCATGAAGATCTGGGAAGAAGAGACCAATGCCAAGGGCGGCCTGCTCGGGCGTCCGGTCAAGCTGGTCTATTACGATGACCAGTCGAACCCGTCGACCGTGCCCGGCATCTACACCAAGCTGCTCGACGTCGACAAAGTCGACCTGGTGGTTGGCGGCTATGCGACCAACATGGTCGCGCCCGCGATGCCCGTCGTCATCCAGAAGAAGAAGACGTTCATCAGCCTGTTTGCGCTCGATGTGAACGCTGCGTTCAAATATCCCGAAATATTTCTCGGTGCTGCCGACGGGACCGAAGACCAAACCGTCCTTCACCGAAGGCTTGTTCCAGGTCGCGATGCAGCAGAATCCAAAGCCCACGACGGTCGCATTGACCTTCGAGGACGCGGAATTCTCGCAAAACGCCTGCGAAGGCGCGCGTGAGAACGCCAAGACCTTCGGCGTCAAGATCGTCTACGACAAAAGCTTCCCTTTTAACTCGCCCGATCTCTCGCCGATCGTGCGCGCGCTGCAGGCCTCGAATGCCGACATCGTAGTCGTGTGCTCCTATCCGCTCAGTTCGGTCAACATGGTCCAGGCGATCAAGGAAGCAAACTACAAGCCGAAGCTGATCGGCGGCGCGATGGTCGGCCTGCAGGCCACCGTGTTCAAGAACAAGCTCGGACCGAAGCTCAATGGTTTCGTGAACTACGAGACCTGGGTGCCGACCGAAAAATCGATGGCGCCGGCTGCCGAGTTCTTCAAGAAGTACCAGGCGCAGGCTCCCGCCGCCAAGGTGGATCCGCTCGGCTACTATCTCGGCGGCTGGGGTTACGCCTATATCAACATGCTGGGCGAAGCGATTGCCGCGACCAAGAGCGTCAACGACGACAAGATTGCCGAGTGGCTGCGCAAGACCCCCCAAAAAACCATTATGGGGAACTGGAGTTACGGCCCCAACGGCGAGTGGACCAAGTCCGGCATGATGCAGGTGCAGTACCATGACATCAAGGACGGCGCCGGGCTCGAGACCTGGAAGGGCATGAGTTACCAGACCGTGCTTACGCCGGCGGATGTTTCGACCGGCAAGGTCGTGTATCCGTTCGAGAAGGTGAAGTGAGCTAGCGCTCGCTGCGTCATAGCCAATAAAAAACGGCGCGGGAGAAATCCCGCGCCGTTTTGCTATTCGGTCGCGAGCAAATAATCAGTCGTCATCACCGGGCTTGTCCCGGTGATCCCGCTTAGGATGCCTAGGTGGTGCTTTCCTAAGCGAGATGGCCGGGACGAGCCCGGCCATGACAGCAAAAATGGCTACTGCGGCGCCGCTCACATCCCCAGATAAAACTGCCGGATCAGATCGTTATTGTTGAGCTCATCGGCCGAGCGGCCTTCGAAGGCGATCTTGCCGTGCACGATCACATAGCCTCGGTCGGCAATGCGGATAGCCTGCGTGAAGTTCTGTTCGGCCATCAGCACCGTCAGCTGATAGTGATCCTTGAGTTGCTTGATGGCGTCGATGGTGCGGGCAACCAGCAGCGGCGCGAGGCCGACCGACGGCTCGTCGACCAGCAGGATACGCGGCGCGAGCATCAGCGCGCGCGCCAGCGCCAGCATCTGCTGTTCGCCACCGCTCATGCTGCCGGCGAGTTGGCGGCGCCTTTCAGCCAAGCGTGGAAATGCGTCGAAGGCGAAATCGAGATTGGTCTTGATTTGCGCGCGTGCCTTGGCGCGGAAAGCGCCGAGCAGCAAATTTTCCTCCACCGTCAGTTTCGGGAAGAGACGGCGACCCTCCGGCACCAGTGCGATGCCGAGGTCGACGATATCCTCGGTCGTGCGGCCGACCAGATCATGCTTCACGCCATCGATTTCGGCGACAATGCGCCCGGTTGTGGGCCGCACGATGCCCATGACGCATTTCATGAGCGTACTCTTGCCGTTGCCATTGGTGCCGAGCAAGGCAACCGTTTCGCCGGCGTTGACGGTGATCGAGACGTCCTCAATGACGCGCACTGCGCCGTAGGCGGCGTTGACGTTCTCTATGGTGATGCTGCTACTGCCCAAGATAGGCCCTCACCACTTCTGGATCACGTACCACGTCCTGCGGCTTGCCATCGGCGATTTTCTTGCCGGACACAAGCACGGCGAGGCGTTGCGAGAAACTCATCACCGCGCTCATGATGTGCTCGATCAGGATAACGGTGATGCCGCGTTCATTCAGTTTGACCAGCAGTGCCAGGATGTCTTCGATTTCTGAGTGAGACAGGCCTGCCATGGATTCGTCGGCGATCAGCAGCTTCGGTTCGGCTGCCACCGCGCGGGCCAGTTCGAGCTTGCGCATTTCGACCTGCGTGAGATCGCGCGGCATCTGCTTGGCCTTTTTCGCCAACCCGACCATGTCGAGCAGCTCGTGGCAGCGCCCTTCGAGGTCGCTGTGCGCGTGCAGCATGCCTTCCCGCGCGCGTACGGTGTAGAGCAGGGGGATACGCAAGTTGTCGGCGAGCGACATGCTGTGGAAAGGCCGCGGCAGCTGGAAACTGCGCGCAACGCCGCGATGGGTGCGTTCGTGCGCGGCCAGGCCATCGATTGCCTGCCCGTCGAAGACGACGCTGCCGGTTTCGTTCTGCAACGTTCCGCAGATGCAATTGACCAGCGTGCTCTTGCCGGAGCCATTGGGGCCAATCAGGCCCAACCGTTCTCCGGGCATGACCTCGAGTTCGATGCCGTCGAGCGCGACAAAGCCGCCGAACCGCTTGCTGATATTATCGACATGCAGCAGTGCGGTCATGATCGTCTCCTGCGCAAGCGGTCCTGCACCAGCCCGACCAGCCCGTTGGGCGCGATAATCACGAAGGCGACCAGCATCAGGCCAACGATCAACAGGTTGACCGCCGAAGAAATCGTCACGGTGGCATATTGCTGCGCCGAACCCAGGAGGACGGCGCCGACCAGCGGCCCGATCCAACTGGTGGTGCCGCCGATCATCGGCATCGCAATCGAGTTGACCGCATATTCAAGCCCGAATGCAGAGGCCGGCTGCAAATAGCCGATGTAGTAGGGGAATGGAGCCCCGGCCATGCCCATGAAGGCGCCGGATAGCGTCGTCGCGATCAGCTTGAGGCGAAGTGTCGGCACGCCACAGGCTTCCGCAGCCAACTCGTCGTCGCGGATGGTGGCGAAGCCGAAGCCGAGTTGCGAGCGTTCGATAATGCGCGCGGTATTCAGCGCGATAACCGTCAGCAGCAACATCAGTGCGAACAAATATTCGATGTAATTGATCTGGATGCCAGCGAATTCCAGACTGTCCGGACGAATAATATAGGCGCCGCGCGAGCCACCGACGAAGTCCCAGTTAACCACCAAAGTCTGCAGCACCACGGCGAGCGCCAGCGTGGCAATCGCGAAGAACGAACCGCGAAGCCGCAGCGTCAGATAGCCCATGCCGAAACCGGCGATGCCCGAGACGATGCCGCCGATGACAATGAGAATCGGAATTGGAAGCGGGAAGGCCCAATCGAGAAAATGGAACGACATGCAGGTGGAGTCGGTAAAACATAGTTCAAACGATTGCGGATCAAACTTGTGCAGCGCCACCGATGAATAGGCGCCCATGGCAAAAAAAGCGGCTGAGCCGAAATTCACATAGCCGCAATAGCCGCCGAGGATATTCCAGGCGGTCGCCAGCACGATGAATTGCAAGATCGTGTAGCAGGCGAAAAACAGATAATCGACCTGGAACCAGTGCGCGAATGCCATGAACAGCGCGCCGATTGCAATTGCGATGAGGGAGAATTTTACCGTGCCCATGGTCTTCACCGTCCCAAAAGACCCGAGGGCCGAAAGGCCAACGTGAGCAGAAGGAAACCAAAGGCCACCGCGGGCGCCCATGAGGGGCCGTAGAACGTTGCCGTGATGCTTTCGACGACACCAAGCAAGAGCGCCGCAATCAACGTTCCAGGCATGCTGCCCAGTCCGCCGAGCACACAGATGGCGAACACGCGTCCGATATATTCGCGCCCCACCGACGGCTCGACCGGCTGAATGATGATCAGCAGGGCACCGGCGACTGCGGCCGTTGCGATCGAAAGGCCGAAGGCGATGCGTTTGATGCGGATCGGATCGACCGCCATCAGCTGCAGCGCCAGTTGATCTTGCGACACCGCCATGATGGCGCGGCCAGTGAAGGTGCGGGTGATGATGAGCTGGATCGCGCTGAACAGCGCCAGCGCCACCAGGCACGGCACCAGCATGCGCAGCGGCAGATCGACAATTCCGATGTGGATGCTGGGCCCGATATAGGCAGCCTCGACGTAGCGGTAATCGACGCCGAATACCAGGATCAGGGTCACCTCGGTGACGAACAGCAGGCCGAAGAAAAACGCCAAACCACGCAAGGATTCCTGGCCGCGGCGTTCGAACGACAGATAGTAGACCTGGTAGACGAGCGTGCCGAGCACGTAGAAGAACGGCAGCATCAATATGCTGACGATGATGGGGTCGACGCCGAAATTGATATTGATGAAGTAAGCGAGATACGAGCCAAGAATGACGAAGGCCGGGTGCGCGATGTTGACGATGTCGAGCATGCCGAACGAAATCGAAATTCCGGCGGTGACGGCGGCATAGAATCCACCGAGCAGCAGCCCGGCGGCGATCGCGTTCAGTAACAAATCCCAGGAAATATCCATGCCGCTCTCAACCGGCGCATGCGCCTAATGTGCCGGTCTAATTTCCCCTCTAAGTCCCGTTTCTTCTTGGCCGGATGCTCTCTAACGAGGTCCGGACGTTGCGGTGCAGTTTGCAGGAAGGCTGCAGGCTTGGCTAGTCCGTCGATCGACCGGCCCAAGCCCGTTATGCGCGACAAAATGAAACGCCCGCCGTTGGCTGTTGCCGCGCGGCGGGCGCTTCGATGATCGATCGATTATGCGGCGGCAGATTGCGGCCGCACGCCAGCGGGCAGGGTCATCGGCTTGTTGGCGCTGTCCTTGAACTCGACGGTCATGAAGACCATTTCGCGGTCACTAAGATTTTCCAGGTCGTGCACCTTGAACTCGTCCTTGCCGTAGCTCTCGTGGCGGGTCTCACCAGGCTCATAGGTGCATTCGAGAGTGGTGCCGTCCTGCATGTGCTGGCGGCCGCGGCCGCCCGAGATCGAGGTCCAGAAATAATCGAGCACGTGCCGGTGGAATCCGGTGCGCTCGCCCGGGGCGAGGCGGATGATCCACACGCGTGTGCGGGTATCCTCCGACAGCAGCGTCGTCCCGACGCATGGGTTGGGATTCTTCGCTTCGCGCGCGAATTCGGCGGCGATATCGGCGGGCCACGGGTCTTTGTGTTTTTTCACGTCAGCCTTGTCGGCCATGGTCTGAGCCACGGGAAATTCCTCCACTGCAATTTGCCGTCATATATAACATATTTCCAGGAACGGAAAGATTGGGGAAACATCCATTGGCCGGGTCGGAAATGCGGCGCGCAATTATTGTGGGCGGCTCGATGAGCGGCCTGCTGAGCGGCCTTTTACTGCGGCGGGCCGGGTGGGCGGTAGATATTTACGAAAGGGTGGACAGCGAGCTGTCGGGCCGCGGCGCCGGGATCGTTGCGCAGGCTGAACTGATCGAGCGTTTGCGCGGGCTTGGCCTCGCCACTGACGCGCTTGGTGTCAGTATTACAACCCGCAAGATACTTGATGCGCAGGGACGCCTGACCCAGCAAATAGAATGTCCGCAAGTGCTCACCGCGTGGGAGCGCGTCTATCGCTTGCTGCGCGATGCCTTTCCGCCCGGGCACTATCACCGCGGGCGCGGTCTTACGAAATTCACCCACGATGCGGATGTGGTGCGGGCGCACTTTTCCGACGGCGAAACCGTTGAAGCCGATCTGTTGGTGGGGGCCGACGGCATCCGCTCCACTGTTCGCCAGCAATGCCTGCCGGATGTCACGCCGCGCTATGCCGGCTACTCAGCCTGGCGTGCACTGATCGCGGAATCCGATTTTCCGCCAGATGTTCATCACGAACTGTTCGAATACATGACGTTCGGTTTGCCGCCCGGCGAACAGTTCCTCGGTTATCCGGTGGCGGGCCCCGACAACGATCTGCGGCCGGGCCACCGCCGTTACAACGTCGTCTGGTACCGGCCGGCCGACGAGGCGACCAAGCTGAAATGGTTGCTCACCGACGAGCGCGGCGTGACGCACGCGATTTCAATTCCACCGCCGCTGATCCGCCGCGAGGCGATTGCGGAAATGCGCGCCGATGCCGAGCGCCTGATTGCTCCGCAATTTCGTCAGATTGTGCGGCTGATCGCGGAGCCGATCCTGCAGCCGATCTATGATCTGGAATCGCCGCGCATGGCCTTCGGCCGGGTGGCGGTCGTGGGCGACGCCGCCTTCGTTGCGCGCCCGCATGTCGCCGCCGGCGTTTCGAAGGCGGCGGACGACGCCGCGGCGCTCGCCGGCGCCTTGCAGCGCGAGCCCGATGTCGAGAGTGCGCTCAAGGCTTTTGAGGCGGCGCGATTGCCGGAAAATTATCGCATCATCGAGCGCGCGCGCCATCTCGGCGCCTATCTGCAGGCAAGCCGCACGCAGGAAGAACAGGCCCGCGCCGGCCGGCACAGCGACGACGCGGCGGTGATCGCCGAGACGGCAGTGCTGGATTTTCTGTATGCGTAATTTGCCAGACCAAGAAACTGTCATTGCCGGGCCTGACCCGGCAATCCATGATGAGGTGCACCACGAATAGTCTTACGTAAGACCATGCGAAGTGGCCGCTCATCATGGATGCGCGGGTCAAGCCCGCGCATGACCGTGGAAAGGCCTACAACCCCAGCAACTTCTTGGCGTTGCCGCCGGCCAGCGCGGCGCGGGTGCTGTCGTCGAAGCTCGCCACTGAATTGACGTGGCCGATCGGGTCATGTTCCAGCATATCGAACGGATAGTCCGTGCCCATGACGATGCGGTCGGCGCCGTAGGTGTTCACCAGCGCCTCGAGCTGGTGCGGCGTAAAAACGACCGTGTCGAGGTAGACATTCCGGCGCAGATAGGTCGTCGGCGCCTGCGGCAAATTGCCGTGCGAATCCGAGCGCGCGCCCCAGGCGTGATCGATGCGGCCGGAATAGGCACCGAGGAAGCCGCCGCCGTGCACGGCCAGAACGCGCAGCTTGGGATGCCGTTCAAAAACGCCGTCGAAGATCAGGTAGTGCAAAGCGACGGTTGTATCGAGCGGATTGCCGATGACGTTGTTGAAATAAAATCGTCCGAAACGCTGCGGCTGGGTGAAGCCGGTCGGGTGGATCAGCACCAGTGCGTCGAGTTCCTCGGCTTTTTTCCAGAACGGCGCGAAAGCCGGGTCGGAAAGCTCCTTGCCGTTGACGTTGGTCAAAATCTCGACGCCCTTGAACTTGTGCTGCTTCATGCAACGCTCAAGCTCTTTCGCAGCCTCATTGCCGTCCTGCATCGGCACCCCGCCGAGCGCAACCAGCCGGTCGCTGTGCTTGCCGACATATTCGGCAATGCCGTCGTTGAGGGCGCGGGCGGCCTGTACGCCGACATCGACGGGCAGGTAATAGTAGATCTGCGGCGGCGCCGGGCAGATGAGCTGCATGTCGACGCCCATCTCGTCCATCACGGCAAAACGCTCGTCGGTCGTGGCGATGCGCGTGCGGATATCGGCGGCCTGCTTGGCCATCAAGGCCTGCGTCTCCGGCGTCGAATCCGCGACCAGCGGATCGGTAGATTGCTTGAGATGAGGCGTCACGATCTCGCCGACGCGCGGCACCGCGACATGCGCGTGCATATCGACGGTGAGGCTTTTCGGCCGCGTTTCGCGTCCCGGCTTGCCGTGCTTGCGCGCAGCGGTGTCGGCGTATTTGTTCCAGATCTCAGCCATTTCGCATTGCCTCTGTTGTGGCGTGGCATCCGGGTCCGGCCTTCGGCCGGCCCGAGCGTAAACCTTTGCCACGCATTACCGCTTCATGTGCGGAAACTTCCTAGAACACCCCGAGGTGCTGGCGCAAATCGACGCCGTCTTTTTCGAGCTTCGCAGGGGTAGAGACCACCGCTACGCGCCCGGTGTTGAGGATGACGATGTCGTCGGCAACGTCGAACACCAGCTTCGGATTCTGCTCGACCAGCACGATCGACAGCCCGCTTTCCTTCAGCTTGCGGATGGTCGCCATCACCTCGGCGACGATCTGCGGCGCCAGCCCTTCGGAAGGCTCATCCATCAGCAGGACGCGGGGGTTACCCATCAAGGCGCGGCCGATGGCCAGCATCTGCTGCTCGCCGCCGGACAGATGCGCGGCGATCTGGCTGCGGCGCTCGGCGAGGCGCGGAAACATTCCGAACACTGTGTCGGTGGTCCAAGGCGCGTGCTTGCTGCCGGGGTCGGGCTTGCGGGCGGCGACCACCAGATTTTCGCGCACGGTCAGGCTCTTGAAGATACGCCGGCCTTGCGGCACCAGTGCGACCCCGCGCGCGGCAATCATCTCCGGCGACAGGCCGCTTACTTTTTGCCCGAATACCGTCACCTCGCCATGGCGCGGCGGCAGCAATCCCATGGTGACGTTCATGCAGGTCGATTTGCCGGCGCCATTACGGCCGAGCAGGCCGAGCATGCGCGCTTCGCCAAGCTCGAATGAAACGTCGCCGAGAACATGGCTGTCGCCATAAAATGCGTCGATGTGGCTGAGGCTGAGCGCGCTAGTGGCCAAGATAGACCTCCCGCGTGCGGGGATCAGCGACGACTTCGCTCCGGTTGCCCTCGACGATCACTTCTCCGAAATGCAGAAGCGTGATGTGCTCGGCGAATTCCAGCGCGACGTCCATATTATGCTCGATCATCACGATCGTGACGTCGCGCGGGATAGCGAGGAGCAATTTCTGCACGTCACGGCGCTCGTCGATCGACAGGCCGGCGAATGGCTCGTCGAGCAACAGCACTTTCGGATTCTGGATCAGCGCCATGGCAATCTCGACGCGGCGGCGTTCACCATAAGAGGTCTGCGCCAGGGGGCGGTTGGCAATATGGCCGAGGCCGACCCGTTCCAGCGCGGCCTGCGCATGCTCGACGAAATGGCCTTGCCGCTTGAGGTCGATCAGCGGGTTCCAGCGCGACGGCGACAGGCCGAGCAAGGCCAGCGTGACGTTGTGAAGGATCGTATCGCGCGCAAACAGCGTGATGATCTGGTAGGTGCGCGCCATGCCGAGGTGCGGGCGGCGGCGGCTCGGTACCTTCGTGATGTCTTGGCCGAACAGATGAATGGAGCCGGAATCCGGCGTCAGCTCGCCGGTAATCAGATTGAACAGCGTGGTCTTGCCGGCGCCATTGGGGCCGATGATCAATCGCCGCTCGCCGGGTTCCACATTGAGATCGACGCCGCGAGTGACGTGCAGGCCACCGAAGGATTTGGTCAGGGCGGAGACGGTCAAAGCGCTCATGGCTTGGCCTCCGCGCCGCCGGACACCGCGCTCGACCCGCGCTTGCGCCAAGCCAGCCGCCACAGCCGCGCCGTGCCAGGAACCAGGCCTTCCGGCATCAGAATGACAATGGCGACAAAGATGGCGCCGAGCAGAAAATTCCAGCGCTCGATGAAGCCGCTCACCACTGTTTTCACCACCACGACCAAAGTCGCGCCGACGATCGGCCCGAGCAATGTTCCGGCGCCGCCGGATATCACCATCAGCAGCACTTCGGCGGAGGAGGTGAGGGCGAGCGTCTGCGGGCTGATGAACTGCGTGTAGTAGACAAAGAGGATGGCCGACACTGAAGTGAGCAGGCCGGAAAAGAGGCAGGCGTAGAAGCGGATGCCCCAGACGTGATAGCCGAGCGCATTCATGCGGCGTGGTTGATCGCGCGTTCCCATCAGCGCTGCGCCCATCGGTGAGCGCACGAACACCGCCATCGCCGTGAGTGAAAGCAGGAACGTGATGAATGTCGCGTAATAGAATGTATTGACGTCGGAAAGTGAATAGCCGAAAGGCGCGGGACGCGTCTTCAGGCTCAGGCCGTTGTCGCCGCCGGTGAGGCTGATCCAGCGATAGGCAAGACCCCAGAGGATTTCGCCCAAGGCCAGCGTGATCATGATGAAGCCGATGCCGGTCGAACGCAGCGACAGTGCGGCGAAGATCGCCATCGATAACAGGCTGACGACCAGCGCGATGAGAATCGCCGCAGGGTGGCCGAGGCCAAGTTGCAGCATGTACCCGGTGACATAGGCGGTCACGCCGAACAGGCCGGCGTGGCCGAGCGAAACCAGGCCGGCGTATCCGACGAGAACGTTCAGCCCGAGCGCGAAGATTGCGTAGAAGAGAATCTGGCTGGCGACATTGATGTAGTAGATGCCCGACATCCAGAACGGCAGGGTGGCGAGCGCGATGAATGCGATGCCGAGGGCGAGCAGGCGCGTGGTCATGGCACGTGCCTTCCGAACAGCCCCTGCGGCCGCAGCAGCAGCACCAGCAACATCGGCAGGAAAAGAACGAAATAGGCGAGCTCGGGCAAAAGCGCCTGGCCGAAATTGTAGATGAAGCCGACGACGATGCTGCCGACGAACGACCCGAGCAGGCTGCCGGTGCCGCCAAGGATCACCACCACCAGCGCCAGCGGAAGCATGTCCTGGTCGAGGCCGGGATAGACCGACAGGATCGGCCCGCCGATGATTCCGGCAAATGCCGCCAGCCCGGCGCCGAGCGCGAACACAATGGTGAAAAGCTGCGACACGCGAATGCCGACCACGCGCGCCATGTCGGGATCATCGACGCCGGCGCGGATCATGGCGCCGAGGCGCGTGCGATCGAGCAGAAGCCAAAGCGCGACCGCGAATATCATCGCGATCACGATGATCGCGACACGATAGGCGGGAAACACCAGCGCGCCGAAGTGCACAAAGCCCTCAAGTTCGGGCGGGGTCGGAACCGAAATGGGATCACCGCCCCAGATCATCAGGCAGAGGTCGGCGGCCATAAACGACAGGCCGAGCGTCACCAGCACTTGCGCCAGCTGGTCGCCCGGCATGCGGCGCAACAGCAGCCGTTCGGCCAGTGCCCCGAGCGCCGCCACCGTCAGCGTCGCCAGCACGGCCGCGAGCCAGAAATTCAATTGAAATCCGTGGATGCCCAGCACGAAGGTGACGCCCACATAGGCTCCCACCATGAAGAGAGAGCCGTGCGTCAAATTCGGGATCCGCATCAACCCGAAGATGAGGGAAAAGCCCGCCGACAGCAGGAACAGCAGCCCACCGAAAGTGATGCTGTTGACCGCCAGCACCAGCCAGAAATTCATGGTCGCCGTCGTCCCGCGCTCGCCTCGTCAAAAAATCGCGGGCGCCTGTGTGGCGCCCGCGTCACGTCTTGCATCAGGATTTGACTGGCGGGAAGTCGCGCGAATAGACCGGCTGTTCGAGGAACTTCTTCTCGTCGTAGGTCCAGAACTGGCTGACGTTCGTGTAGGTCTTGATCGTTGTGTTCACGAGCTTGCCACCGACCTTCTCGCATTTACGGATGAACATGTTGCCAACCGCATTGCCGAGGTGATCGAACTTGACCGGCCCACGTGGGGTATCGGCGAGCGAGACCGAACGCAGGGCTTTCATGAACTCCGCCTTGTCGTCGCTCTTTCCACCGGATTTCTTCAGGGCTTCGTCAATGACCATGCAGTTGATGTAGAGGCCGGCCGCGTAGAAGCCGGGGTCGAGGTTGAAGTTTTTCTGCATTCCGGAAACGAAGCGTTTGTTCGCTTCGGTCTGCGCGTCGAGGGTATACGGACACGAGCTGATGAGGCCGATGGCTTCATCGCCATAGCTGCGCAGCAGTGCGTCGTCGCCGCCGGTCTGGCCCGTAACGACGGGGAACTTGAGGCCCGCGCTGGCGTACTGCTTCATGAACTTCAGCGGATTGCCGCCGGCGAAGCCCTGGCAGACGCCATCGCAATCCGCGATCTGCGCGAGATAGGGCGTGTAGTCCGGGGTGGCGAGCGGCGGCCACAGCTTCTTGAGGATCTTGCCGCCATTGTCTTCGAAGGTCTGCTGGAAGCCGCCCATCTGCTCGTAACCGAAGGCAAAGTCCTCGGTGATGGTGATCATCCGCTTGAGCTTCATTTCCTTCGCGGCATAGTCCGCCATCGGATGCATCGCCTGCGAAGAGCAGGCCGATGCGCGCAGGAAATATGGATTCGGCCGGCGCTGAGTCAGGTCCTCGGCCGCGGCGAGGCTGAGGAGCGGCGTCTTCGCCTGCGCGATGTAGTCGGTGATGGCCAGCAGTTCGAAGGCGGCGAGCGGTCCAACGATGGTATCGACCTTGTCACGCTCGACCAGTTCCTGGGCTTTCGTCTTGGCGCCGGCCGGGCTGCCGCCGGTATCGGCGGACACGAAATCCACCTTTCGGCCACCGAGCGTGTAATCCTTTTCCTTCAGGTAGGTAATGACGCCTTGCTCCATCTGGATGCCGCCTTGTGCGAGCGGTCCGGTCTTGATGGTGAGCAGGCCGAGCTTGAATGGCGCCGCTTGCGCGATCGCCGGTGCCGGGAAATTGAAGGCCGCGGCTGCGACGCCGGCGGCCGTACCGGCCATAAATTTACGACGGTTGACCTTGCGAGACATTACGTTCCTCCCTTTACGCCCGTGCAGGGCTCATATTTTAACCGGCCTTGGTCGCATTTTATGCGGGCCGTCAGTTTTAGCGACGTTAAGCGACTGATATTGCGGACCGCCTAGCCCCACCGGCGGACCGATTGGTCCCATCATCGGCCAAGCCGTTCCATGATGTAAAGCCCGGTCGGGTGCGGCCACCGGGCGCGCCCACCTGCGACAATGGGCAGGATGATCACACAACCGCGGCTTGAGTTATTCGGGATTTAAATACCGAGATAGCTCGACTTGATCTCGTCATTGGCACGCAATTCCTCGGGCTTGGCGGAATAAACCACCTGGCCCTTGCTCATGACATGCACGTAATCGACGAGCTTGAGCGCGAGGTGCGCGTTCTGCTCGACCAGCAGGATGGACAGGCCTTCTTTCTTGAGCGTGCCGATCGCTTCCCAGAGGCCCTGGATAATGATCGGCGCCAGACCCTCGGATGGCTCATCCATGATCAGGCAATCGGGGTTCGTCATCAGCGCGCGCCCGATCGCCAGCATCTGCTGCTCGCCGCCGGACAATGTCTTGGCGCGCTGCGAGCGGCGCTCCTGCAGGCGCGGGAACAGCTTGTAGACGCGCTGCAAATTCCAGCCATGACGGTCGGGGCTGCGCTCGGCCACCAGCAGATTTTCTTCCACGCCGAGGGTTGGAAAGACGCGCCGGCCCTGCGGCACCAGTCCCATACCGCCACGCACGGTTTCGAACGATGCCTGGTGGGTGATATCGCCACCCTTGAAGACGACCTTGCCGCGGCGCGGCGGGTTGAAGCCAACGATCGAATTCACCAGCGTGGTCTTGCCGACGCCGTTGCGGCCCAGCAGTCCGAGGATCTGGCCCTGCTCGAGTTGCAACGACAGGCCCTGCAGCACGTAGGCATCGCCGTAGTAGGTATGAATGTCCTGAACTTCGAGGATGGCCATGGTGTCAGTCTGTCCCCAGATAGATTTCCTGCACCCGGGCGCTCGAATGGATCTGTTGCGGCGTGCCGGATTCCAGGATCTCACCGAAATGCAGAACGGAAATCTTTGAGGCGACGTCGAACACCACGTCCATGTCGTGCTCGATCAGAAGAATTGCGAGTTTCGGATCGAGCTTCATCAGGAACTCGGCCATTTCGGTGGATTCGCCCGACGACAGTCCGGCGGCGGGTTCATCAAGAAGAAGTATTTTCGGATCGCTGGCGAGCCCGAGCACGATCTCGAGCTGCCGCTGCTCGCCGTGCGACAGGTTGCGTACTTCCGTGTCCTTGCGGTCGAGGAAGTTCACCTGCTCGAGCAGATTGTGGGCCTTGTCGTAGACGTCTTTGTACGAAGACATGAAACGCCACATCACGAACTTCGATGGCCGTAGCCCTTTGATCGCGAGCAGAACGTTGTCGAGAACAGTGAGTTTCGGAAACAGGCTGGTGACCTGGAACGTGCGCGCCATGCCGAGCGCGGTGCGCCGGTGGCTCGGCCACCCGGTGACATCCTGACCGAAGAGCAGGACTTCGCCGGACGTCACCGGATAAATGCCGGTGATCAGATTGAACAACGTGGTCTTGCCGGCGCCGTTCGGTCCGATAATGGCCTGGCGATCGCCCGGCATGATGCGCAGCGTGACTTCCCGCGTGGCCTGCAAGCCGCCGAAGCTCTTGCAGAGTCCCCTGAGCTCAAGGGCAGGAACCTGACCGCCGTTCGTTTGAGTGTCGGTGCTCACGCGGACATCCTTTGAGTTCAACAAAGTGCCGGAGCCCATTGCTGGGCTCCGGCGCTCATCACTTATTCGCAGAACTTGCAGGGCGGGTAATCGCGGTCATAGACCGGATGCGCCAGGAACTTCTCCTTACCTTCGGTCCAGAATTGGCTGACCTTGGGATAAGTCTTGATCACGGTGTTCCAGAGCTCGTCCTTGTCGTAACCGAACATCTTCTTCTTCTCGACCTTCTTGATGTAGACGTTCTCGATCGGGTTACGCATGTCGTCGAGCTCGACCGGACCGCGCGGTGCATCGAGCTTGATGCTCGCCATGATCTTGATGAACTCCTCGGGCCCCGGATACTTGCCGCCCGCCTTCGCAATGGCCTTATCGAGCCACATCGCGGTGGTGTAGTTGTTCTCCGAGTAATAGCCCGGCACCTTGCCGAACTTTTCGCGATAGGCCTTCACGAAGGCCTGGTTCGCCGGCGTGTCGATCGCCGCGCTGTAGTGCAGCGAGGAGACGTCGCCGATCACTTCGTCGCCCATGAACGGCAGCACGAACTCGTCGTAGCTCACGCCGCTGCCGAGGATCTTCGTCTTGATGCCGGCCGAGCGCAGCTGCTTGGGAAACTGCAACGCCATCGGGCCGACCATCGTGGTGAAGATGCCGTCGGCATCCGCCTTGAAGGTCGGGATGTAGGGCCCGAAATCCTTGGTGCCGAGCGGCGGCCAGATCTTCTGGATCACTTTGCCGCCGCAGGCTTCGAACGCCGACTGGAAGCCGCCGGCCGTCTCGTAGCCGAAGGCATAGTCGGCCGCGATCACGATGACTTTCTTGAAGCCGTTATCGCAGGCCCATTGCCCGAGCGGATGGTGCGGTAGCGACGAGGTCCAGCTGGTCCGCAGGAAATACGGATACTTGCTGAGCTGGCGCTGCGTGAGGTCGTCGGCCGAGGAAACCGACGAGATATAAAGTGTCTTTTCCTGCGTGGAGATCGGCGCCAGCGCGTAGCCGCTGGAGGCGAGCAGGCCGCCGATGAACATATGCACCTTGTCCTGCAGGATCAGCTTCTTTGCCTTGGTGACGCCGGCATCGGGCTTGCCCTGGTCGTCCTCGACGATGAACTTCACGTCCATGCCGCCGAGCTTGTTGTTGTGCTCGGACAGGTAAAGCTGGAAGCCGTCCACCATGTCCTTGCCGACCTGGGCAAAGATGCCGGTCACCGGCGCGATGTAGCCGATGCGCAGTTCTTCGGCATTGGCCGGCGCGGTCAATCCGAGACCGAGCGCCAGGCAACTGCCCAGCAACAATTTTTGCAGTTTGTTTGTCATTCGATGGTCCTCCCTTGTTGTCTTTGTTGTCATGGCCTTCCCGTTACCGCTCAGGAAGGCTTGGTCGCGAGTTTCTTGAGTTCTTCATCCTTGTCCGGTGCTTTGAGCCGCTGCCCGAAGCGGGAGAGAATCCCCATCAGGCCCATCGGCAAATACAGGATCGTGAGAACGTAGACGCCGCCGAGCACGTACTGCCACCACGGCACCAGCGTTGAGAGATATTCGCGCAGGCCGAACACGATCGCCGTGCCGATCGCCGCGCCCACCAGCGTGCCCGAGCCGCCCAGCACGACCATCAGCAGCGAATCCACCGAGGTGGTGAGCACGACCGTCTCCGGGCTGACGTGCCCGTTGGTGTGGGCCCACAGCACGCCGGCCAGCCCGCCGAAAGCGCCCGCGATGATGAAGGCAATGTATTTGTGCAGCCACGTATTGTAGCCGAGGATCTGCATGCGCAACTCGCGTTCGCGGATGCCGGCAAGGCTCTGCCCGAAGGGCGAACGCACCAGTACGTACATCAGCGCCATCGACACCGCGAAGAACGCGAATACGAGATAGAAGAAGGTCACTTCGTTGCCGAGATCGAGGCCGAAATTCGGCCGGCCGTTGAGGTTGATGCCGTTGTCGCCGCCGGTGAGTGAATTCCAGCGATAGGCGAGCCCCCACACGCATTGGCCAAGCGCGAGCGTGATCATCAGGAAGTAGACGCCGCCGGCGCGGATGGCGAACAGCCCGAACAGCGCAGCGAGCGCCGCGCCCAGCAGCATGCCAAGGATGACAACGATCCAGAAATCCCAACCGAGACCGAAATGGACCTTGGTCGCCAGCACTGCCGTGAGATAGGCGCCGACGCCGAAATAGGCGGCCTGTCCCATCGACGAGAGGCCGGTGTAGCCGAGCAATAAATCGACACTCATGGCGAGGATCGCGAAGGCCATCGCGCGCGTCGCCAGCAGGACGACGAACGAGCCGGAGTGCGGAACGATCAAGGCCAGCGCAGCCAGGCAGGCGACGACGATCAGGATCTTGAAGGTCTGGTTTGTCATCGGTCGCGCTCAGTCCCGTCCGAACAGGCCGGTCGGCTTGATCGCGAGGATCAGAACCATCGGCGCGTAAAGGGTGAAGTAGGAAACTTCCGGGAAAAGCGCCTTGCCGAAATTATCGGCGAGGCCGACCGCGAGCGCGCCGATCGCCGCGCCGCCGAGCGAGCCCATGCCGCCGATGATCACGACCGCAAAGGCGAGCGGCAGCATTTCGAAATCGAGGCCCGGATAGATGCCGAGGAAGGCGCCGCCGATGACGCCGCCGAGCGCGGCAAGAAAGGCGCCGAGCGCGAAGATGAACATCGAAATGCGGTTGGTATCGATGCCGACGCCGCGCGCCATCTGGGCGTCGTCGACGGTTGCGCGCACGGCCGCGCCCATGCGGGTTTTTTCCATCACCAGCCACAGCAGGATACCGAACGCGAGCGCCATGCCGATCATGAACACGCGATAGAGCGGCAGATAGATGCCGCCCACGACGATGCTTTGCGTCAGCGCCGCCGGCGGATTGATGTCCATGTTGTTGCCGCCCCAGATGTCGAGCGCGGCCTGCTGGAACAGGAACGCAAAGCCGACAGTGAGCAGCACCTGGCGCAGCACATCGCTTTCGATCGGAATTGTCGAAATTCGCCTCAGCAGGACGTAGACCGGAACGGCAATGATCGCTGCGACCAACGCTAACTGAATAATGTTGCCAAGAGATCCGGGGATTATCTGAGGCATTATTCTGCCGGCCATCAGCCGAAACACGAGCGCGATCCCGAAGGCGATCAATGCGTCGCGTACGCGCGCGAGGGCGCCGCCCGACGTTAAGAACAAACGTTCCATTACAATGCCGAGGGCGGCGATTGTCAGCGCGGCGACCGGCAGCGACAATGCCCATGATCCGGTCAAATGAATGACCGACAGCGCGACATAGCCACCCAGGAGAAAATAAGAGCCATGCGACAGGTTGACGATGCGCATGACGCCGAAAATCAGCGACAGCCCACTGCCCACAAGAAACAACAGCGCGCCATACGACACGCCGTTAAACGCCTGGACCAGCCAGAATTGCGTACCCATTTCCCCCCTGATCCTTCTGTTTCGTCGAAGGTTGCGTGAACCTTACATTAGGTTCAATGGGAATGAACACCCCAAATGGCCGCAGCCGGTCATTTGTAAGGTTGCGCCGGCCGACATCCGCAGTCTCTGCGCGACTAGCGTTTGCCTGCTCGCTTTTTCGGCGGAATGATCGGTAACAGCAAATATGGCGCCTTGCCGCGTCCAAAATGCAGGCTCGTCGTGCCGTTAAAAACGGCGGGCGGGCGATCGCGCGGATCGTCATGCAGGAATGGGCCGCATCCCTTCAGTTCGTTCTTGAAGTTTGACAGTTTGCCGCCGCTGGCCCCGCCATATTCATAATCCTTGCCGCGGATCGAAAGCCCGACGCGATAGCCGGCCGGCACCACGATCGAGCTTGGCCAGACCTCAATGTCGAGTTCCACCGTTTCGCCCTTCTTGAGCGGCTGCTTCTGGTCGTGGGTGTGATAGGGGCGGTAGGGCTTCGACAACTTCTTGTCGAGCTTGCGGTGCGATGCGCGCAGCCAGCCTTGCGCGATCGGCGTATGCGGATCGATCGCGCCCTGGAATACGATCTCCTTGAGATCGCCGGTGAAGACCCGCAACACGATGAAGAAGTCGGCATCGGCTGTCGACGACGATGCGAACAGTTTGAGCGCCGATGGCCCGGTGATTTCGGTTTCCTGCGCGAGCGGCGGCGTGAGGAACGTGAGCCCGTCGCCCATCGACGCGAACTTGAGTTGCGCCACGCCGGACGGTTTCTTGGTAGTCAGCGTCATCGCGGCGGGATCGAGATAGAACTTGGTCCAGCGCGTGCGCTTGAGCGGCCATTCGTTCTCGGCGCGCGGCACGAACTTGTCGATGTGCCGCACCTGCAACAGCACTTTCGGCTGCTTGGCCCACTCCGCTTTCTTTCCGTGCAGGAAATGGTCGAAGAAGCGCAGCTGCTGTTCGCGGCCGTAGTCGGTATAGAAGTGCGTCCAGTGTTCGATCCCGTGCGCTTCCAGCCATTTATGCTTGGAGGCGGCGCGTCCGAAGCCCTCGAAATTTCCGCGCGGGTGCAGGCCCTGTCCGCCCCAATTGGCGGCCGAGAACAGCGGCGTGACGACCTTGTCCCATTTCGGCGAACGCGCCTTGTGATAGTCGTCGTCCATCGGATGCGCGGCAATCTCGGCGCCGAAGTCGGAGCGGTTTCGCGCGAGTTCGGCCTCCGACAATGTCTCCGGGCCGCACACAAGATCATTGTGCACGCGGCTGCGCTTTCCCTTTTCGCCGGCGCCGTATTGCACCGTCTTGACCTGCATGTCGTACCAGTTCTCCCAGAACGTCGAGAGAATGCCGCCATGATGCGTCATGTCGCGGTACCAGTCGGCTGCGCCTTCCCAGATGCACATTGCCGCGAGGTGCGGCGGCTGCATCGAGGCGACGTGCCACTGGTTGATGCCGTAATAGGAAATTCCGTTGAGGCCGACTTTGCCGTTCGACCAGGGCTGCACGCCCGCCCATTCGATGCTGTTGTAGAAATCCTTGGTTTCGCGCGGCGAGAAATGATCGATGAAGCCGGGTGAGCATCCGGCGCCGCGTGAATCGACGCGCACGCAGACGTAATCGTGTGGCACCCATTTTTCCGGGTCGACCACTTCCCAGCTCTGGTAGAGGTTGCTGGATCCGGCGGTGACGTCAGGATGCTTCTCGGTCATGCGCTGCCACGCGCTCGGATAGCCGTCCTGGAAGGCGAGGCTCTTTGCGTAAGGGCCGTAGCTGAGGATGACCGGATATTGCCCGTCTTTCACCGGGCGAAAGACGTCGGCGCGCAGCACCAGCCCGTCGTCCATTGTGACTGGCACGTCCCAATCGATCCGCATGCCGTCGCGGATCTCCGTCCGCTGCTGCAATGACGCCATCACGCTCTCCCGAATTTCGTGTTTCGCAGGGAGGCTACAGAAGTAGTCGCATGACGCAAGGCATTGTCGTCACCGGGCTTGTCCCGGTGACCTCGCTTAGGAGGGCAAAGCGGTGCCACATGAATCGGGATGGCCGGGACAAGCCCGGCCATGACAACCAAAAAGGCTACCGCTTCCTGCGCTTCACCTTGGCCATCTTTTCCAGTACCGCGCAGACGGCAGCGGTATCCTTGGCGCCATACCCGGTTTTCATCGCCTTGATGTAGACGCCCTTGGTGGCGTTGAAGATCGGCGTCGGCACGCGGATCTTGCGCGCGTAGTCGCCGATCACCTGCATGTCCTTATCCCACACCGAAATCTTCATGGTGACGTCGTCGTAGCGGCCCTTGGCCATCATCGGCGCGCGCAATTCGAACACGCGCGAATTGCCGGCACCTGCGGTGATGAGATCGACGATCATGCGCGGATCAAGGCCCGCTTTCATGCCGAGCACCATGGCTTCGGCGGAAGCGACGTTGTTGATCGCGACCAGAAGGTTGGCGACATATTTCATCCGGCTACCGTTGCCGAATGGCCCGACATTAAAGACGTGCCGGCCGAAGGAGTTCAGGATCTTGCCCAGCCGCGAAATGACTTTCTTGTCGCCGCTGGCATAGAACACCAGGTCGCGGTTCTTGGCCTGCGCGCCGGTGCCGCTGACCGGGCAATCGATCATCACATGTCCGGCTTTTTGCAGGGCCTTGGCGGACTTTTCCTTATCTGAAATTGCAAAGGTGCTCATTTCCACCAGCACTTTGCTCTTGAGCTTGGCGGCGGCGATCTTGCGGACGGTATCGGCGAGCGCTTGCGGCTTGGGCAGGCTGGTGAGAATTGTAGGCGCAGCGGCCGCAACCTCGGCAGCGTTGTTCGCGATCTCGACGCCGGCGCGCTTGGCTTCGCGTCGCCGCGCGGGGTTCGTGTCGAAACCGACCACGCGCCAGCCGGCAGCGGCCAGGTTCTTTGCGAACGCACCACCCATGATGCCGAGGCCGATCACGCCGACCGTGCCCTTGCTTCGTCTCACTGCCATTCACCGTCTCCCCGATGCGGAATTGCATCATCTTTGTCCCGCCCCGTCTTATGCGTTGAGTGCTGGACTGTCGAGTGGGCCCGCGCGGGCAAGGCGGCTTTCAAGAGCCGCCGTGATCGCCTATCGTCGGCCGCAAAAGCATTTCAGGGAGGACGTATGCGGATTGGTATTGCAGGTCTCGGCGTCATGGGCGCGGCGGTTGCAGCGCGGCTGATGGAAGTCGGCCATGAAGTGACGGTTTGGAACCGCACGCCCGGAAAGACCAAGGCGCTGACGGATGCCGGCGCCAAGGTGGCGGCGACCCCCGCGGAACTTGCCAGCGCGGTCGAAGCCACGATCACCATGCTCACCGATGCTGCCGCGATCGATGCCGTCTACAACGGACCGAACGGTCTTTTGTCCGGCGATGTGAAAGGCAAGCTGCTCATCGAGATGAGCACCGTGCCGCCGAAGGTGCCGCTTGCGCTTGCGCCCAAGGTGCGCGCCAAGGGCGCGGCCATGGTGGAATGTCCTGTCGGTGGTTCGACCGCACCGGCGCGCCAGGGAAAGCTGCTCGGCCTGATGGGCGCGGAACCGGCGGATGCCGAGCGCGCCAAGCCGATCCTCAATCAACTCTGCCGGCGGCTTGAACATTGCGGGCCGGTCGGCACCGGCGCGTCGATGAAGCTCGCAATCAATTTGCCGCTGATGGTGGCATGGCAAGCCTATGGCGAAGCCTTTGCGATCGCGCGCAACGTCGGCTGGGAGCCCAAGCGGCTGCTCGATCTCTTCGTCGATACCAATGGCGCTAATCCGGCAATGAAAAACCGCGCCGATATGATCGTCACAATGTTCGAAGGCCGCGACCCGGGCCCGACCACGTTCAGCATCGCGAACGGTGTGAAGGACCTGCGCACGATGGTCGAGACCGGCGAATCCAATGGCGCCGAAATGCTCGTTACGAAAGCCGCGCTTGCCGGCTTCGAGGACGCGACCAAAAACGGTTTCGGCGGCGGCGATGGCTCGCGCATGTCGGTCTATTGGGCGAGCCGGAAGAAATAGGCATTAAAGGAGTAAATTTATGTCCGTAACGCTTGCGCAAGCATCCACCATTGTCGACGTGGCGCTGAAGAAGGCGCGCGAACTCAAGCAAATGGCGCAGACCTTGGTGGTGCTCGACACCGGCGGTCATGTCGTTTGCGCCAAGCGCGAAGACGGCTCGGGAATTATCCGCTTCGAAATTGCCGTCGGCAAAGCCTATGGCGCGCTCGGCATGGGCTGGGGCTCGCGCACCATGATGGAGCGCGCCGCGCAGAACCCGAATTTTCTCACTGCCATTGCGGCGGCGAGCGGCGGACGGCTGGTGCCCAATCCGGGCGGCGTGCTGATCCGCGATGCCGGCGGCACGATCATCGGCGCGCTCGGCATTTCCGGCGACACCGCCGACAATGACGAGATCATCGCGGTCGCCGGAATTGAGGCGGCGGGGCTTAAGGCCGATCCGGGCGGCGCGAAGAAGTAAAGACGCCGTCATGCCCGGCCTTGTGCCGGGCATCCACGTCTTGAAACAAAAAAGTCGTGGATGGCCGGGACAAGCCCGGCCATGACGGCGAAATAAGGGAGGTCATCGTGAAACTTTTTTCTTTCTGGCGTTCGCTGGCAACCTACCGGGTCCGCATAGCGCTCAATCTCAAGGGGCTCACGCCGGAGATCGTCGAGGTCAATCTCATGAAGGGCGACCAGCGCGACGCCAAATTCCGCGCGGTCAATCCGATGATGGCGATCCCGGCGCTGGTCGACGGCGATGGGCCGGCGCTCTTCGAGTCGCTGGCGATCATCGAGTATCTTGACGAGACGCATCCGAAACCGCCGTTGTTGCCGAGCGAGCCAAGAGCGCGCGCCCGCGTGCGCGGCCTGGCGCAGATCGTGGCCGCCGACTCGCATCCGTTGATCGTGCCGCGCGTGCGCGAATATCTCGCTCGCGGAATTCAAGGTCGATGAAGCGGGCGTGATGAAATGGGCCCAGCACTGGCACAAGGCGGCGTTGACCGCGCTGGAGCAGCATCTCGCGACCGAAAAGGACACCGGCACTTATTGCCAGGGCGAGCAGATCACCAGTCGCCGACATTTGCCTTGCCAGCCAGGTTGCCGGTGCGAATTTCTTCAAGGTCGATCTGGCGCCTTATCCGACGGTCGCCCGCATCGCGGCGACCTGCGCCAAGAACGACGCCTTTGCACGCGCGCATCCGCTCAAGCAGCCGGGCGCGCCGGCGGCGTAATCTCCTTGTCATCACGAACCGTCAGTCGATCATGGCGGGCTCGTCCCGGCCATCCACGACTTGTTTAAGGAAAATAAGACGTGGATGCCTCGGCACAAGGCCGGGCATGACGGTGGAGAGGCTCGGGACAATGTTGAACACCGCAATCGTCGGCCTCGGCTGGTGGGGCAAAACATCTGGTGAAGGCGGCGCACGATTTCGGGGCGCCACTGCGTTTCGTGCGCGGGGTCACGCTCGAGCCCGATACCGTTCGCGATTTTGCCGCCGAGCGAAACATCGCCATCGGCACATCGTTCGAGGACGTGCTGGCCGACAAATCGATCCAGGCCGTCGTGCTGGCAACCCCGCACACCAAGCATCGCGCGCAGGTGGAGGCGATCGCCGCCGCCGGCAAGCATCTTTATTGTGAGAAGCCGTTCGCGCTCAGCAAAGCCGACGCACAGGCCGCCCTCGATGCCTGCAAGCGCGCCGGTATCATCATCGCCGTCGGTCACCATTTCCGGCTGATGCCGTCAATGCGCGTTCTGGCCGAGCTGAAGGAGGCCGGCGCTTTCGGCACGATCATGCATGCGGAAGGCAATTACAGCCACGATTGGCTGGCCAACTATCCGGCCGACAGCTGGCGCATGCGGTCGGAAGAAAGCCGCGCCGGCGGCATGACCGGCATGGGCATCCACGTGCTCGATTGTTTCCGCGACATGGTCGGCCCGATGAAGCGCATCAGCGCGCTGTCGAAGGCGCGCGCGCTCAAGCTGCCGACCGGCGATACGACGTCGGCGCTGATCGAGTTCGAGAACGGCGCCACCGGCACGCTCGTCACCACCATGAAGACGCCGTTTGCCTGGCGGATTGCGATCTTTGGCGAGAACTGCTGGGCCGAAAGTGTGAGCGAGACGCGCGCCATCGTTCGCCGCGCCGGGAAAGAACCGGAGGTCATTGATCGCCCGGCCGACAATCATCTCGGCCGCAACCTCGATTATTTCGCCAAGGCCGCGATGGGGCAGGGCACGTTTCCGATTCCTCCCGCCGGCATCCTGCAAACGGCTTCGGCGCTTGAAGCGGTGTTCAAATCAGTCGACGCCAATGGCGCATGGATGACGGTTTAGAACGCCACTCATTCGAGCTTGATGTTCGCGGCCTTGATTACTTTGCTCCAGCGATCGACTTCCTCGCGCATGTATTTTGCCGCCTGCTCGGGTGAGCCGCGGAAAATTTCGGCCGAAAGTCTTTTGAGGCCGTCTTCTATGTTGGGTTGACGCAAGGCCTCGTTGATATCTGCGTTGATCTTGTCGATGACCGCCTTTGGAGTCTTTGGCGGAGCGACGAAGGCATACCATGCGGCGGACTCAAAACCCGGCAATGTCTCGGCGAGCGCGGGAACGTTTGGGAGGTACGGCAGGCGTTGGGGGGATGCCACTGCGAGCAGCGTGAGTTTTCCGGCCTTCACCAGCGCAAGCGAAACCCCGAGATTGTCGAACATCAGGTCGACATTGCCCGCGAGCAGATCCTGCAGCGCGGGCGCCGAGCCGCGGTAGGGAACATTGCGGAGTTTTACTTTCGCCATCAGCTGGAACAGCTCCGCCGTAAGATGCGAAGTCGTTCCGTTGCCTTGATTGGCGGCAGTAACCTGGTCCGGATTTTTCTTCAGATAGTCGATCAGTTCGGCCACGCTGTTGACTTTGATCTTGTCCGGATTGACCAGCAATGCATTGGGCACCGCGGCGGCAACCGCAATCGGCTCAAATTTGGTGGGGTCGAAAGCGAGGTTCGGATAAAGATTTTGATTCACGACCAGTGGCGGCGGCGGTGCCGACAACAGCGTGTATCCGTCGGGCGCGGCTCGATAGACGAGCTCGGCGCCGATATTTCCGGCCGCCCCGCTATGGTTTTCGATGACCACCGGCTGGCCCCACTTTTGCGTGAGCCAATTCGCAAGCAAGCGCGGGATAGCGTCGGCCGTTCCCCCGGCAGGGAAGGGAACGATGATCTTGACGGCGTGGTCAGGAAAACCGTCGGCGCGCGCCGGCGCTTCGATCATGTTCGAAATGGCGAAGTTAAGCGCGACAAAAAAGCACCATTTGCTCAATCCGTGGCGCATCGACATCCTCCCGGTATAACCGCGGCGCTTGATCCGCGCCTTTCCGATGACGATAGTCAAGCGCGGGCATCGAGCCAAGGTGTGAGATGGCGGAGCAACGTCCCCAGGTGGTTCTCGTCGGCGGCGGTATCGGCGGCTTGTTCGCTGCCAACGCGCTGATCGCGCAAGGTCTCAAGGTTTCAGTATTTGAACAGGCGCCCAGGCTCGGTGAGGTGGGAGCGGGCGTATTCCTGACACCAAACAGCGTGCGGCAGTTGGAGCGGCTTGGACTGGGGCCAGCCGTAGCCAAATTCGGGGCAAGAGTCGGCTCCGGGTCGCGCTACTTCCGTAACGACGGCACGCTGATCGCCCCGGTTCAGGTCACGGACTCCTCGGGCTGGAACGCAACCTTCGGCATGCATCGCGCGGACCTTATCGAGATTCTCGCAAGTGCCTTGCCTGCGGGCACCGTGCACACGGAACATCGCTGCGTCGGCTTCGAGCAGAAAGACGAGAAAGCCCGGCTGTCATTTGAAAACGGGGCGCCCGTCGAAGGCGATGCCGTCGTTGCGGCGGACGGCATCCACTCGTCGCTGCGGCCCCAGGTCTTTCCCCCGTCGCAACCGGTGTTTTCGGGGTCGGTGGCCTACCGGGGCGTATTGGCGCATGAGCGCATTCCACACTGGCCGACCGATGCATGGATGATGTGGCTCGGGAAGGGCAAGCATTTCCTCACGTTTCCGGTGCGGGCCGGCATGCTGATCAACTTCGTCGGCTTCGTGCCGGCCGACAATGAAATGAAGGAATCCTGGTCGGCTCCTGGCGATCCCGACTTGTTGCGCCGGGAATTCGCCGGTTGGGATCCGCGCATCGGCTCCTTGCTCAACGAAGTTCAGGCGACATTCCGCTCGGCTTTGTATGACCGTGAACCGCTGCCTGTCTGGACACGAGGCAGGCTGACGCTTCTCGGCGATGCCGCGCATCCGATGCTTCCCCATCTCGGCCAGGGCGCCAACCAGGCAATCGAAGATGGCATGGCGCTCGCGACGATCCTCGCTCGTGCCGGCGGCGCAAACGTGCCGGCGGCGCTCCTTGCCTATGAACGGCTGCGTCGCGAGCGCGTTGCTCAGGTCCAACGCGGCGCGCGCGAAAACGGGCTGCGGTACGATTCAGTCTATGCTGATCTCGGCATGCGCGACGCCGAGATTGCGGCGCACGCGGCGTTCCGCAAACGCCTTTACGACCACGATGTTGTGCCGGAAGCGCAAGCCGCGGCGGAACTCATTTAGCGGACTTACGCACTGAGTCGGCTTCTTGGCTCGGCGATTGCGGCGTCCCAGACTTCGTGAATATGTGCGACTTCGGCTTCGAAGCGCTGCAGGAACATACGGGCTTGTGTCGACAGCGTGCGCCGCGTCGGCTGGATGACCACGAACTCCGCGTGCAGCTCGGGGCTCACGATCGGATTGACGATCAGCTCGCCGCGGCCAATGTCATTGACCGATATCACGCTCGGCAAAATGGTGACGTAGTCGGAACGCGCGACAAATTCGAGCGTGGCGATCATCGCGTCCATCTCGAGCAGCGCCGCGACTTCGACCCCATGCGTCTGGAAATAAGTTTCGAGATTGCGCCGCCGCGTATTGTCTGGCCCCGGCAACACGAATTTCAGCGGCGTGCAGTCGGCGAGCCGGATCGGCGACAGCGGTGCAAGTCCGCGGCGCGGACCGGAGATCAGCATTTCGCGGTCACGGACCAGCAGTCGCGACCGCAGGCCGACGGTGCCTTCATAAGCCGGCACCACGGCGAAATCGAGTTTGTCGTCCAGCACCATCTCGGTGAGCATGCCGCTGTAGCCTTCGACGATGTGCAGGCGCACTTCCGGGCAACGCGGCACGAAATCGTCCAGCACGGGAGCCAGCACGGCGCGGGTGAAAGTCGGCATCAGGCCGATGCGGAGCTCGCCCGTCACTTCGCCGGCGAGCGAGCGTGCCTCCTCGGCAGCGTGCTCGAGCGTTCCGACCGCCTCCACGCACCGCTTGTAGTAGCGCAGGCCGGCGGGTGTCGGGGTCACGCCGCCGGTGGTCCGCTCGAACAACTTGACCTTGAGGGTGCGTTCGACGGCCGCCACATGCTGGGAAATGCCCGACTGCGTGGCGTTTTCCCGCTGGGCCGCGCGGGTAAAGGAACCTTCTTCGCAGACCGCGATGACGGCGCGGATTTGCCGCAGCGGGATAGTGGCCATGACCCCCCCAAAACACCCCACATCAGAAAATCTAATGCGTGAGCGCAGATTATATTATTTCTTCTTTCGCTGCCAACAGGCATAGAGTTTCCGTAAATCAGCAACGGGCGCGTGCACGCGCCGGTCGGGAGGTTGGGGCCATGGGTGCGAATTTCGGCATTGCGGGCATGGATTGGCAGCAGCGGGTCAACTGGGACCGGCTGCGCGAATACCGTATCGAGCGCGCGCGCAAGATGATGAAGAAGCACGGCCTCGGCGCCGTGCTCTGCATGTACGACGAGAACGTGCGCTACATCACCGGCACGCTGACGCCTGGCTGGAACCGGCTCAAGCCCGGCCTGCGTTACGCGATGCTGTGCGGTGACGGCCGTCCGGTCCTGTTCGAGCAAGGCGACATCGGCTTCCAGATCGAGCGTCACAGCCCGTGGATTCCGAAAGAGAACGTGCGCCACTCGTTCGCGTGGATCAAAGGCGCGGCGGGTCCGGCCTCCACGCAGCAGGTCAACAAGTTCGTCAAGGCGGTGTTGCAGGCGATGAAGGACAACGGCGTCGCCGGCCAGAAGCTCGGCGTCGACTTCATCGACATCAACATGATCAACGTGTTCAAGGAAAACAACATCAACTGGGTCGACGGCATGACCCCGATGATGGAAGCGCGCGCCGTCAAGAGCCCGGACGAGCAGGAATGCTTCCGCATCGTCGGCGCCATCGGCGACGCCACGCACTGGGAGTGCATGAAGTTCCTGCGCCCCGGCATCACCGAGAACCAGGTGACCGCGCACCTGATGCAATATCTCTACAACATCCCGGGCATGGAAGACGTTGAGGACGTCATCGTCTCGTCCGGCCCGAACACCTGGCCGAACTGGCGCAACTTCTCCGACCGCATCATCCAGCCCGGCGACATCGTGTTCATGGATTTGGCCGCGCTCACGTGGAACGGCTACAAGTCCTGCTATTACCGCACCTACTGCGTCGGCAAGGAGCCTTCGAAAGAGCAGAAGGATACGTACGCGACGGCGCTCGAGTGGCTCTACGATTCGATTGGCGCGGTGAAAGTCGGCGCCACCACGCGCGACATCGCCATGAAGTGGCCGTCGGCTATGGAGACCTGGGGCTACGAGGACGAGGACCAGGCCGCCGCCAATCTGTGGGGCCATGGTCTGGGTCTTGCGCAATACGACCCGCCGGTGATCTCGCGCATCTGGTCGCTCGACCATCCGATCGACATCCAGGAAGGCATGACATTCGCCCTCGAAACCCAGCACGGCAAGCGTTTCCGCTACGGCGTTCGCATTGAGGAAATGCTGATCGTGAAGAAGAACGAGATCGAGATCGTCTCGAACTTCCCTGTGAAGCAGATCACGGTTGTCGATCCGCTGCCGGGCTATGGGGACCATGTGAAGTGATTTCGGCCGCTTGGCCGAAATCACCCCTCGGGCGAGCGGGACGCGAGACCCGGGAGAGCTCGAGCCACAGACTGTGCTTTCCTGAACGAGATGGCCGGGACAAGCCCGGCCATGACAGTAAAGAAGCGCAAGGCGATCCAAGGCGATCAATGACCGCTTTCATTCTGCAACTTGACGATCCTTTTGCCGCCGATCCTGAACGGGTCGGCCCGAAAGCGGCGAATCTTGCGGGCTTGACGCAAGCCGGCCTGCCGACGCCCGGCGGCTTTGCGCTGACGGCGGACGCCTATCGGCAGCAGCTGCGTTACCTCGGCATCGAGGACCTGCTCCGCCAATATAATGAAGGCGATGTGCCGACCACGCGTCGCATCTCGATCCAGGTCAGGCTCGCGCTCTACGAAAAGCCGATCGCGCCGGAAATTCTCGAGCCCTTGCTCGCGGCCTGGCGCAAGCAGCGCGAGATCGCGCCGCTCGGCGTGGTGCGCTCCTCGGCGCTGATCGAGGATCGCAAGGGCGCCAACTTCGCCGGACAGTTCGAAAGCTTCCTCGGCCTGTCCGACGAAACCGAATTCCTCACCACCGTGCGCGCCTGTTGGGCAGCTTTGTGGACGTCGCATGCCCGCCGCTACATGGAAAACCACGGCCTCTCGCCGGCCGACACCGCGATGGGCGTGCTCATCCAGCCGCTTGTTCCGGCGAGCGCCTCCGGCGGGGGCCTGAGCGAAACGGCCGAAGGCCACATGCTGATCTCGGCCACCTGGGGTCTCGGGTCGGCGATTGCGCAGGGTGAAGTGGTTCCCGATCGCATCGTGCTGAGCAAATCCGGCTTCCTGCGCACGGTCGACGCCGGCCGCAAGGCGCATCGCGATACCTGCGCGCACGGTGTCTCTGCGCCCGAGCTGGTGCCGAAGGACATGGTGAGCGAGCCTTGCCTGACCGCCGGGCAGGCCGTGACGCTCGGGCGTCTCCTGCGTAAATGCGAGCAGCTCGCGGGCGGACCGGTTGAAATCGAATGGGCGATGGACGCAAGCGGCTTCAAGCTTCTGCAATCGCGGCCGCTCCATATGGAGCCCGCAGTCGTGCCAGACGAAATCTGGCTGCGGCATCCGGGCCTCAACGGCCACCCCGCCGGCATCGGCTGGGGATCGGGAAGGGCCGTGGTGGTCAACTGCGAATGTGAATTGTCGCGCGTTGCGCCCGGCGACATTTTGATTACCAAAGTCGCGGGGCCGGCGCTCAGCCACATCCTGCAACGAGTCTCCGGCGTCGTCGCCGAGCTTGGCGGTTCCACGTCGCATCTGGCTTCACTGGCGCGCGAGCGCGGCATTCCAATGGTGCTCGGCGTGCTCGACGCCACCCGCAAAATCCCCGATGGCGTGCAATGCGCCGTCGATGGCGTGGCCGGTGTCGTGCGGTGGCAACGGTGAGCGGCAAAACGCGCGTCTTTGTCACGCAGCCGATCGCATCAAGCGCATTGGAGCGCCTCCGCGCGGTCGCGGCCGTCAAGATCAATCCCGACTCGAGCAAGATCATCGCCAGGCCGAAACTGATCGCTGCGGTGAAGAAATGCGACATTCTTTTCTCGCTGCTGCATGACCAAATCGATCAGCGCGGTGCTCGCGGCCAATCCGAAATTGCGTGCCGTTGCCTCGATGTCGATCACGCCCGACAATATCGACGTGGCGGAAGCGACCAAACGCGGCATTCCCGGTCACGGTGGTGCCGCCGATCGTGGCGGAAGCAACCGCCGACATCCACTTCGGGCTGATGCTGGCGGTCGCGCGCCGTATGATGGAAGGCGAGAAAATGGTGCGCGCGGGGAAATTCCCCGGCTCGCAGTCCAACCATCTCGCCGGCGTCCTTGTCCACGGAAAGACAATCGGCCTCGTCGGCGCCGGCCGTATCGGCCAGGCCACCGCGCGGCGCGCGCGCGGGTTCGGAATGAAGATTCTCTATTGGGGACCGCGGCGCAAGCCGGAGGCCGAACAGGAGATCGGCATGGAGCACGTCACGCTCGAGCGCCTGCTGGCCGAATCCGATTTCGTATCGCTGCATCCGCCTCTCAATGCCGAGACCCGGCATATGATCTCGGACAA
Source organism: uncultured Alphaproteobacteria bacterium (assembly GCA_963735285.1). GTDB lineage: Bacteria > Pseudomonadota > Alphaproteobacteria > Rhizobiales > Xanthobacteraceae > Pseudolabrys. The sequence goes on from CAVTKN010000009.1 coordinate 69,733, forward strand.
GCAGTTCGCGCTGATGAAGCCGACGGCATTCATCATCAATACCGCGCGCGGCGCCATCATCGATGAAAAGGCCCTGATGCGCGCGCTGAAGAAAAAGCTGATCGCGGGCGCCGGGCTCGACGTGTTCGAGTACGAGCCGAAATTGCCGCCGGCACTGCGCACCATGAAAAACGTGGTGCTGACGCCGCATCTGGGCAGCGCGGTGATGGAAATCCGTGACAAGATGGCGAATATTGTTGTCGACAATATCCAGGCGCTGATCGACGGCCGCACGCCGCCGAATTGCGTCAATCCGCAGGTGCTGGCGCGATCATAGCCGCACGCGTGCAACGGTCGGGAGAACTGCCATGGCGGACTTGCCCAAGCTCGATGTCGTGATCGCGAACAATTTCGGCCATCTGCCGATGTTCATCGGTGCCGAGAAGGGTTTCTTCAAGGCCCACGGTGTCGACGCCAGCTTCCGGGTTGTGGATACCGGGACCGACATGGTCAATGCCCTGCACAATGGCGAGGCGCAGGTCGGCGACATGAGCACCACGACTTATTTGAAGGCGGTGCATGCCGGCAATCCGTTCCAGGTCATCGGCCTGATCATGAATGACGCCACCAACGACCGTTGCGATACGCCGCTCGCCATCGTCACCAAAAAGGGCACGGGCATCAACGTCGGCAAGATCGGCGATCTTGTCGGCAAAAAGGTCGGCCTCGCCAAGGGCCAGACCTCCGACGAATATTTCAAAATGGTGCTGCGCCGCGCCGGCGTGAAATACGACGACATCACCATCGAGAACATCTGGTCGCAGTTCGGGCTCGCGCCCGCGCTGAAGGAGGGCAAGGTCGACGCTATCGTGACCTGGGAGCCCTTTGTGACGCAGACGCTCACCCAGGTGCCGGATACATACGAAGTGATCCGCGGCGGCCAGCACATGTCCTATGTGATGGTCGCGGTTGCGCACGGACCGACGGTCGAGTCAAAGCCGGCGGTGATCAAGAGCATCGCTGCGGGCCTCGCCCAGTCGTCGTACTTCACGCGCAAGAATCCCGGCGAGGCGGTCGAGATTTTCGCCAAGTGGGTGCCGGGCACCGACGTGGCGATCGGCAAAAAGTCGATCAAGCACATCCATTTCGATCCGCGCATGTCGCCGAAGGTGCTGCAAGCCTTCGAGAATGCCGAGGATGAGGTGTTGACCAACACCCTGAAAGGCGCGCCGCGGCTCGACGTGCCGAAGCTGTTCCGTCCGGAGTTCATGCAGCAGGTCGAGAAAGAGCACCCGGAATATTTCGCGGACCTGCCGAAGCTGACGTAGCGGGTGCGGACAGGGGTCTGTCTAGAGACAATGGCGCCGGAGCATGCAGGCGGCGGACACGCCGCCAGGCCGCTCATGCCCCAAACCGGCCCAATCTCAGGAAATAATCAAGCGCATCTCAAGAGCAAATCAAGCTTCTGGCAAAGTCTTTCGGCTCGTTTTTTGACATCCAGTCGAACGAATGATTTGACCCGAATATTGGAGATGCACCTATGTCGGACGCAACTCGCCTGCTTTTGCTCCGGATCGCGCTGATCGCGGTCGGCCTGACCTTCATATTCGGCATCTATGCGCTGGGCATTGTGTGGCCCTCGGGCTGGACCTGGGGCCACGGACATTCGCACTACCTGCTGATGATCATCGGCGTGTACGCGACGCTCGGCGTATTCCTGCTGATCGCATCGCGCAACCCCGCGGAGCACAAGAGCCTAATCTGGTTTACCGTGTGGTCGAGCGTGGTTCACGGCGCGATCATGGCCTATCAGTCGTTCAATGACACAGGCGAACGCGGCCATTTGATTGCTGATGTGCCGGCGCTCTTCATCGTGGCGATCGTTCTTGCAGTCTTGATGCCGCGCACGTCGCAGATGAGTAAGGCCGGCTGACCGGTATTCGGAAGGCGGCGGCCTTTTCGGCGTGCGCGCTCATGATCCAATGCGGCCATTGGCACCGACGCGGTTGGCGGCGAAGTCAATCGTCCCGTCGACGAGTGAATTCAGATCTGAATTCGGAGAGACCGCCGCGAGGCGGTCTTTTCTTCAGGCCGAACATATCGCAGGCCGCATTTGACGAGGATCAATGCGCGCTATCCGAGCCGCCGGCGTGGCGCGCGAAGACGTAGTGACTGCGGCAAAAAGTTCCGACGCCATCGGTTTGGCGGATATACGGCAAATTTTCTTGCATTCCGCTCCTGCCCACCTACGGTTTTGATACAACAAATCATAAAGGCGAAACGCATGCCGTTCGTGGTTTTCGTGATGCTCGCAGTTACGGGATGGTTTTACGCCGCCGCGACATATCAAAACCGCGGTCATGCATGGGCGGACGAGACCTGCGAAAGCATGGCAAGCTTTTGCGCGGAGCCGCATAAAGTCGGCATCGTGGCAATCGCCGTCGTGACCATGTTTCTCATTTTGCGCGCCGTAAAGTCCTAGATCGTTGCGCCATGCGTCGCGGCGCCCGGCGGGTTTGAAACACAAAAAACTTATTGAGCTGGCCCGGCGAATTTCATCGGTCTTCGCGGGCTATGGTCAAACGTTGGAAGCGGGCTAAGCTGCGGATGCCCGCAGTGAGGAGTACTCCGATGGAGCGAAAGAAAGCGTCCGATTTCCCGCAGGAACTATTGAATCTGTTTGACCGCTACGTGCATGGCGGCATTGATCGGCGCCAGTTTCTCGACGGCGCGCAAAAATTTGCCGTGGGCGGGATGACCGCGGCCGCGCTCTTCGAGATGCTGCGGCCGAATTACGCGTGGGCGACACAGGTTCAGGAAAATGACAGCCGGATCAAGGCTGAATCCGCGACCGTGCCATCGCCACAAGGCAACGGACGCATCAGCGGCTACCTGGTCCGCCCGGCGGCTGCCGCGGGAAAATTGCCTGCGGTGCTGGTTGTGCACGAGAACCGTGGCCTCAACCCGTACATCAAAGATGTGGCGCGGCGGCTGGCGGTCGCCAATTTCATCGCGTTTGCGCCCGACGGGCTGACGTCGGCCGGCGGCTATCCGGGGGACGACGAAAAAGGCCTGGAGCTTTTCCGGCAGGTCGATGCCGCCAAAATGCGGGAAGATTTCCTCGCCGCCGCAACGTGGCTGAAGTCGCGTCCGGATAGCACCGGCAAGCTCGGCGCGGTCGGCTTTTGCTACGGCGGCGGCGTCGCCAACTTTCTGGCCGTGCGGATGGGGTCCGACCTCGGCGCCGCGGTTCCGTTCTACGGAAGCCAGCCGAGCGCCGCTGATGCGGCCAAAATCAAAGCGCCAGTCCTTGCGCAGTACGGCGAACTGGACACGCGCATCACGTCAGGCTGGCCGGACTATGATGCCGCGCTGACGGCCGCCCACGTAACGCACGAGGGCTATGTCTATAAAGGAGCCAATCACGGCTTCCACAACGACACGACTCCCCGCTACGACGAAGCCGCGGCCAAGCTCGCCTGGCAGCGCACGCTGGATTGGTTCGACAAATACCTGCGGGCGGCGTGACAGTGGCCGGTACGATCAAAGTCATTGTATTTCCGGGCGGTTTCAATTTGCCGCTGTGGACCGGCATCGAACGGCAAATTTTCAAATCGTATGGTCTCGACGTCGAGCCACAATACACCGTCAATTCCGTCGAGCAGCTCACGGGAATGATCGCCGGGCGTTGGGAGATCGCGCTCACCGGCTTTGACAACATCGTCGCCTATCAAGAAGGGCAGGGCGAAGCAAAGATCGACGTGACTCCGGATCTGTTCGCGTTCATGGGCGGTGACTCCGCGTTCCTGCGGCTGGTGGTTCAGCCCGACATTGCGTCATACGCCGACCTCAAGGGAAAGACGTTGTCGGTTGATGCGCTCACCACCGGCTTTGCCTTCGTCCTGCGGAAGATGCTCGCACGCAATGGCTTGAGCGAGGATGACATTTCGTTCGAACGGGCCGGGGGCGCCTTGCAGCGTTTCGAGGCGCTCAAGGCGGGAAAGCACGCGGGTACACTTCTGGTCACCCCCTTCGAACTGATCGGGAAGGCAGTCAGGCCTTCGCGTCTTGCAGAATGCGTCAGAAGTCCTTCCGCGCTACCAGGGCATATCCGGCGCGGCGCGGCGGAGCTGGGCAAAGGACAATGCAGACACGTTGACTGCATTTATCCGCGGCTATCTCGATGCGCTGGACTGGCTCTATGCGGATGGCAACAAACAGGCGGCGTGTGAGCTGCTCGCTGCCAAGGTCCCGGGGATGTCACTGCAGCTGGCGTCGTCGACTTACGACGTTCTGCTGGGCCGCAATGGCGGGTTCGACCCCAAGGCGGCTCTGGATATCAAGGGAATCGAAACGGTATTGAGTTTGCGCAGCGAGTACGGACGCCCGGCAAAAAACCTGGACGATCCGCGCAAATACGACGACCTGAGTTATTACCAGGCGGCGCTGGCCAAAACTTGAAATCCGCAAATAAAACTTGCCGGCTCCGCGACGACTGGAGCCGGCAAGCCGTGTTTCATTTTCTCGCGGCTTCGAACGGATAGATCATGTTTCCGGTCTTGTGTTCCGGCGGCCAGACGACGACCCATTTCTTGAGATCGGTGACCTGACCCAGGTCATTGCCCGTCACGTTCTGCCACTGCGTGACGACCATGCGCGGCTTGGCCCATTCGCCGTCCTTGCCGAACTTGATCTGGCCGGCCACGGTTTCAAACGTGTGGGTTCGGATGTAGTCGGCGATCTTGGCATGGTTGAAACTCTTGCTGCCTTCGACCGCCGCGGCCAGGACCTGGCCCGCGGCATAGCCATACGGAGCAAAGTTAAATCCGAACGGATCCACGCCTTGTCCCTTGGCCCGCTCGCGATATTTGTCCAGCAGTGCCTGCACTCCGGCGAACTTAAATGTCGGAATCGGCACAAAGACCTCGGCGTTGTTCAGATAGCCGTTCATGAGCGGCCCCATCTGAATCTTGAGCGGCGTGGCAAGAAGACCAATCATGGTGCCACCCATCATCTTGGGCGTCAGGCCAGCCTCGTTCGCCGCGCGCACGAAACCAACGGAGTCGGGTGGATATGCGCCCACGAAGACGATGTCCGGGTTGGTCGCCTTGATGGCGCGGACGATCGGCGTCAGGTCGGTGATCGCAGGCGGATAGCGCTGATCGTAAACGATCGTCAGGCCAGCGGCCTTCGCATTGTCGCGCGCGCCATCCGTTGCATTTTTCCCGAATTCGGCGTCGGCGCCGACAAGGGCAACGGTTTTCGGTTTTGGATTTTGCGCGGCCGCCAGTTCAAAGAATCCACGGGAGAACTCGCGTTTCGGATCGGGCCCCAGCGGGATCATGGAGAAGTAGTTCTTGTAGTGCACTTCGCTGTTGGCAGCAGTGCCCAGAATACCGATCGTGGTCATATTTCGCGGGGCAAGAATTGGCAGTGCCGCGCTGATCTGGTTGGTGCCATAGGGCCCCAGGATCAGCTCGACCTTATCGACGTCGAGCAGTTTCGTGTAGATATTGTTCTCGTTTGCGGGGTTGGTCTGGTCGTCATAGTAGACCAGTTGGACAGGCCGGCCCAGCAACCCGCCTTTCGCATTGACGTCGTCGCGCCAGATTTCAAGCGCGATCAGCAACTGTTTGCCGTTCGGCGCGTTTGCGCCGGTCAGTCCCAGGCTGAAGCCGACCTTGACCGGATCGGCCGCCACGGCCTCGCGCAAAAACATCTGCGATACCGAGGCCAAGAAAATCCAAGCAAGCGTCCAGATTGTCACACGCAAACGAAGTATTGCGCGCATGGTTTGCCTCCCACGTTTCCTTGCCCCATCTTGTTTTTGGCGCGTGCCATAGGGCGGCAAGCACACGCTCCGCATTTATCTATCCGGCGCGCCGTGCGCCATTGAGAAACAATTTCGCCGCGGCCTTGATGGTGCGTGCGATCCCTTCGGGTGAAGTCGCCTCATGCGACGACGTCAGCAGCGCCAGCTGGTGCTTGCCGGTCAGCATGTCGAGAAAAAGCTCGGCCAGTATTGTGGGGTCGCCGGGGCCAAGCTTTCCGGCTTTTTGCTGGCGTTCAATCCAGCCGGCGACCAGGCCATAAGCCGATATCGGGCCAAGCTGGTAAAAGAGCCGGGCGACCGAGGGAAAGCTGCGGCCCATCGAGACCATCAAGCGGTGCTGCTCGAGGATGCGGCGATGCAAGATCATGTTGAGAAAGTGCGTGCCGATCGCCGTGAGCTGCTTTTCGAGGCTGGCATTCTTGTCGACCGCCGCGAACATATCGCGTTGGACGCTCGCGCAGTATTCGGTGATCACGATCTCGAACAGGCCGGCCTTTCCTCCGAAGCGCTCGTACAGGGTGCGTTTCGACCCGCCAATGCATTCGACGATATCGTCTATGGTCACCTGCTCGTAGCCACGCTCGAGAAACAATGGCGCAACGAGCGCGACGATCTCCCGCTGGCGCTCTTCGGTCAGCCGGCCGCCGCGCCGTGGCTGCGATCTTTTTGCGACGGTGCGAATGGTGCGGCGCGGGACGCCTTTGTTTCCACCGATCAATATGTCCGACATTCAGGATCCGCTTGAAGACGTGAAGAGCACAGCACCTGAGGCGCGGTCATCCATCGTTGTTGCGCCGCTCAAATCTTGGCCTTGCAAAGGACCATGTATACGGTAACGTACATTACACAAAACGTCCGCTCAAAAAAGACGGTGTGGGAGGAAAAATTGAATTCGGCAACGACGGCTGACGCGCCGCCTTTGGCGCGCGACCGTTCTCTTCTCAACATCCAGCAGAGATGCCGGCGCCGCGCGCGCGGCGGAACGCGCGCGAGCGGTCGCGACGCGCGCCGAAAGGTTGCCAATGGCTGAGGACGGCTATCGGTTGATCAGCTTTCGATCGGCGTCCGGCGACCCGCAAGCCGGGGTGAAAGTCGGGGATCGTGTCTATCCCGCTGCATCATTGGTTCGCGGGTTGAAGGATGCCGGCTCTGTCCTCGGCCTGCTGCGCGAATGGGACAAGGCGCATCCGCTGCTCGAAGCCGCCATAAAGAATGTGGACCCCAAGGGCGGCGTCGCAATGACTGATGTGTCATTGCTGGCGCCTATTTTGTATCCGGGCGCGCTGTACTGCGCGGGCGCGAACTATTGGGACCATCTCGAGGAGATGGCCGAAATCGCCAAGCGGGTCACCGGCAAGGCGCCGGCGATGACCAAAGCCAAGGATCCGTACTTTTTCATGAAAACGACGGCCGGTGCGATTATCGGCAGTGGCACGCCGGCAAGGCTGCCGTCGTTCTCACGCCAGGTCGACTGGGAAGCGGAGCTGGGCGCCGTCATCGCCCGGCCCACCCGCAATATTTCTGAAGAACGGGCGCTGGATGCAGTTGCCGGCTATCTGATCGTCAATGATCTGTCCGCCCGTGACCTGATGAAGCGCGAAGGGTCGCCCTTCGGCATGGATTGGGTCGGCCAGAAATGTTTCGAGGACGCCGCGCCGATGGGTCCGTGGTTCACGCCCGCTGCCTATATCCGCGACCCCAACGACATGGCCATCAAGCTCTGGGTCAATGGCGTCCTGAAGCAAAACTCCAACACTGCAAAGCTGGTGCACAATATCGCGGAGCAAATCGCCTACCTGTCGCGCCATTTCACGTTGCAGCCCGGCGATGTGATCGCGACGGGAACGCCGGCTGGCGTCGGCATGCCACGCGGCGAATTTCTCAAGGTCGGCGACGAAGTCAAAATCGAGATCGACGGCTGCGGCACCTTGGTCAACCGCATGATTCAGGACGATTCCTGAGGAAGCGGCTGCGACAGCGCAAGAGGACGTGATGGAAACGATCGGGTTTATAGGCGTCGGCAAGATTGGCATGCCGATCTGCCGGCATCTCATCAAGGCCGGGCACCGGGTGCTCGGCTATCGGCGCGGTTCATTGGCGGAATTCGAAAAAGCGGGAGGCATTGCCGCGAAATCGTCCGCCGACGCAACGGAGAACGCCGACGTCGTCTTTACTTGTCTTCCTTCAGACGAGGCACTCGAGGAGGTCGTGAATGGCCCGCACGGGATTGCCAGTGCGGCGAAGCCGGGTCAGATCGTCATCGAGTTCGGCTCGCATCCCGTGGCGCTCAAGAAAAATTACATCGCTCCTTTGGCCAAGAAGGGCGCCATTTTTCTCGATGGCGAGGTCGGCGGAACGCCCGGCATGGTCGAGGCCCGCAAAGGAGTCATTTATCTCAGCGGCGACGCGCAGGCCTGTGAGCGCCTGGCGCCGATTGTGAAGACGTTTGCCGAGATCTCGATATTTCTCGGGCCGTTCGGTTCCGCGAGCACCGTCAAGGTCATCAACAATATCATGGTCGGCCTGCACATCGCCGGCACCGCGCAGGCCATGGCGATCGGGATGCGCGCCGGCGTCGATGTCGACCTGATGATCAAGGCGATCGCCAACGGCAGCGGCGGCTCGACGCAGTTCGGAATTCGCGCGCCGTGGATGGTGCAGCGCAAGTTCATGCCGCAGCAGGGCTCGGCCCAGGGGCTTGCGCACTATCTCGAGCGCGGCAAGGAATTGGCCGACGAGGTCGGCGTCGACGCGCCGCTGGTCGACTGTCTGATCGACATTTTCCACCGCGCGCTGCCGCAGATCGGCGAGCGGGATGTCGCGTCCATCATCGAGATTTTCGAACCCGAAGCGAAAGCCAAGAGCTCAGGCAGTAACACGAGGTGATCCAATGATTGGTGTGCGCAAAATCGCTCATGCGACCTATGAGGTTCCCGATCTCGACCGGCAACTTGAGTACTATACCGATATCCTTGGCCTCACGCTCTCGGCCAAGGAAAAGGATGCCGCTTATCTTTCAAGCACGATCGACCATCACTCGGTCGTCCTGAAAAAGGGGGCTCAGGCCAAGTGTATCCGGATCGGATTCCAGATCGGGCCTGACGACGATCTCAACGCATTTGAAAAACAGACCGCGGCATTGAACGTCAAGACAACGCGCAAGAAGGATCCCGAGCCGACGATCGCGGACATGGTAACTTTCGAAGATCCGAAGGGCACCATCATGGAGGTGTTCAAACGGGCTGATTTCCAGCACCAGAAATTCCAGAGCAAGGGTGTTGTTCCGCACAAGCTCGGTCACGTCGCGTTCCACTGCGAGGATGCAAAGGCCGTCACCAAGTTCTATTGCGACGTGCTGGGTTTCCGTGTGTCCGACTGGATGGGCGACTTCTTCTCATTCCTGCGATGCGGTGTTGATCATCACACCATCAATCTGATCAGCACGGGCTCGAACCGTCACTTCCATACCGCGTTCGAGCTGCGCGACTGGGGACACCTGCAGACCGCCTGCGATTACCTGAGCCTCAACGGATACAAGATGCTCTGGGGCCCCGGGCGCCACGGCATCGGTCACAACCTGTTCGCCTATCATCAAAGTCCGGCGGGCCTCATCACCGAGCTGTTCGCCGAGCTCGACCAGATGAAAGACGAGGCCCTGGGCTATTTCGAACCGAGGCCATGGCACCGCGACAATCCGCAGCGTCCGAAAGTATGGGCGAAAGATCCCAACGCCGCGAATTTGTGGGGTCCGATGCCGCCGGACGAAATGATGAAGCTGTAAGCATCGTTGACGATTATTGCCTGGCCTTGCGGGCCGGCGTTGATGGGAGCATCGGCGTGACGGTGAGTACAATTCAATCCGCGCGCGTCAAGAAGCCCGGCGTGGACGAGTTGCTGGACCGCGCACGCGCGATCGGCACGTTGGCGCGCGAACACGCGCTGGAAACCGAACAAAACCGACAGGTGTCCGCTGCGCTGATTGCCAAAATGCGTGAGGCGGGGCTGTTCCGTGTCATGCAGCCGGCCCGCTTTGACGGCTTCGAGTACGGTTACGACACGTTCGTTGAACTGGTTGCCGCCGTCGCGAGCGGCGATGGCTCGACCGGCTGGGTTTACAGCCTTGGCGCCGTGCACCCCTGGCTGATTGCCTGTTATCCGGAAGAGGCGCAGCAGGAGGTCTGGAGCCAGGATCGCGACGCAATCGCCGCCGTGTCGTATGCGCCGACCGGCAAGGCCGTGCCGGAAAAAGGCGGCTACCGGCTCAGTGGACGTTTCAGCTTTGCCAGTGGTTGCGACAACGCGACCTGGGGAATCCTTGGCGGGATGCTGCCGCTCGAAGGCGGGCCGAAACCCGGGTTCTTTCTCGTGCCGCGATCGCAATTCACCATCCACGACGACTGGTTCACCATGGGACTGGCGGGCACCGGCAGCAAGACCATCGTGGTCGAGGATCAGTTTGTTCCGGCTTACCGCACGGTTACTTTCGCCGAGATGCTGACCGGAAACGGGCCGGGCACGCGGACCAATACCAATCCGCTCTATCGCCAGCCCATGCTGGCGGTCGTGCCGCATTGCCTCGTTGCTCCGGCTTTGGGCATGGCGCGCGGCGCGCTCGAAGCGTTCAAGGAACAGGCGAGCGGCCGGACAACGCGTGGTGCGGTCGCCGGTGGAAACAACAAGATGAGCGAGTTCGCCACCATCCAGATGCGTGTCGCCGAAGCGACCGCGTCAATTGATGCCGCGCAGCTCATGATCCATCGCGACATCGCCGACACGCTCGCGACTGTTACTGCGGGCAAGCCGGCGGGTGTCGAGCTGCGGATGCGCAACCGTCTTACGCACTCGTACGCCACCAAGCTTCTGGTTCAGGCAGTCGATGCCGCCTTTGTCGCCGCCGGCGGCGCGGCGCTCGGCTTGCAACATCCGGTGCAGCGCTTCTGGCGCGACATCCACGCCGCGAGTGCGCATATCAGCCTGAATTGGGATTCGGTCTCGGCCATGTACGGGCAGCACGTGTTCGGGCTTGAGCCAAGGGGCCAATATTGATGCGAAGCCCGGCCGCTTTCGTCTTCAGGGCCTGACCTCTACTTTATTCCGTACTTCGCATATTCCTCGGCGATGTCGGCCTTGATGGTCTTGGCTTTCGCTATATCGGCGTTGCCGCCGGCGGTGTCGCCCTTTCTCAACTTGGTCACCCCGCGGCCATAGAGCCAATCGGCATGGTCGGGGAGTTTCGTCATCGCGAACGCTGCGTCGTAGTCGGCAAGCGCCTTGTCGAATTGCCCGAGCTTCAAATAGACGAAGCCGCGGTAGGCCACGATCTGAGGAATAGTCGGGCTCAGGCTGCTGGCCTTGTTGCAGTCCTCGAGCGCCTCCTGCAATTGTTTGCCGACCACGAAGCGCGACCAGCAGCGTTGACCCCACAGGCGTGACTTGGTGGCGTCCAGTTCGATTCCCGTCGTGTAATCCGCAACCGCCCGCTCGTGGTCACCCTTGTGGCTGTAGGTGTAGCCGCGGTTATAAAATGAATCGGCATCCTTGGGAGCGAGCCGGACCGCTTCCGAGTGATCGGCAATCGCCCGATCGAAATCACTGTGACGGGCGTAGGCATTGCCGCGATGCATGAAACCGGCGGCATAAGCCGGATCGATCCGGATCGCCTCGTTATGATCGGCGATGGCCTTTTCAAAGTCGCCCGCGCGCTCCCGCTGGTTGGCGCGATTGCTCAAGATGATTGCGCGGTTGTGCTGATCAAAACGATCCGAGTTAAGAGCACGTGTACAGGCGTCGATTGCCGCGCTGCCGGATCCCCGGACACACTGTTCGCTGTCGTCGGCCGCCGCAGAGCTAACGAAGCAAAAGGCGGCCATGCCGATGAATGCGCCACAAGTCCAATGCCGGATGTCCGTACCGATCCGCATGAATACCCCCATTGTCCGGCCGGGACCAACTTGTCCGGATAGGCGAAGCATAGCCTTCGCCTCGTTCGGGCAGCCACAATTATGTTGTTGCCCTTCCACGCGCGAGATGATGCGGGTATCGCGCCAAAACGCGCCGATGGCCACCGCAGGCCTAAACGCGCTAGTATTGCCGTTTGGCGTTGCGGTCGTTTCGGAGTGTTGACGTGCTCGATGAATTTTCAGCGATCGCCCGGGAACTCGGCCCATTTGATGCCGACGACGGTCTCGTGCGCATGATTGCGTCACTTGTGAGCGCATCCCGTGAATTCATCGGCCTGGCCGATCTCGAGGGCAATGCGCTGTTTGTCAACGAGGCGGGCCGCGCGCTGGTCGGCCTGCCGGATTTGAAAGCGGTACGCGCGACCCGGATCATTGATTATTTCCCGGCGGACGACCACCGCAGAATTCTGGACGAGGTGATACCCGCTGTTCGCGAGACCGGATATTGGGAAGGTGAACTTGAAATTTCGGAATTTTCAGACCGGCAAGCTCATTCCGGTGCTTTACAATATTTTCCCGGTTCGTGATTCCACAAACGCAATCACTGCGTACGGAACTGTCACGCGCAATTTGACGGAAACCAAATCCGCCGAGCAGCGGCTGCGCGCGCTGGCGTCCATCGTCGAATCGAGCGACGACGCGATCGTCAGCAAGGACCTCGACGGAATTATCGCAAGCTGGAATCGAGGGGCCGAGCGGGTCTTTGGCTACACATCCGAAGAGGCGGTTGGCCGGCCCATTACCATTGTGATACCGGCAGATCGGCTGAGCGAAGAGCATGAAATCCTGACGCGCATAAGAAGCGGGGAGCGCATAGATCATTTCGAGACGATCAGGCAGCGCAAGGATGGCAGCCAGATCGTCGTTTCGCTGTCCGTCTCCCCCGTCAAGGACGACGACGGCAAGATCGTCGGCGCATCGAAGATCGCGCGGGATATTACGGAGCAAAAGCGAAGCCAGGAGATGATCTCGACCCTGGCCCAGGAAGCGGAGCACAGAAGCAAGAACCTGCTCGCAATCGTACAAGCGGCCGTCCATCTTTCTCAGTCCGACACTCCGGAGGGTCTGAAAAAAGCAATTGAAGGACGCATCCAGGCGCTTGCGAATATCCATTCGATATTTGCCAAGACGCGCTGGGTTGGCGCCGATCTGGCGACCATCGCGATGCAGGAGCTGGCGCCTTATTCCCAAAAGGAACAAAAGCGCGTGCACATCGGTGGCCCACCGATCATGTTGGAGCCCGATGCGGCCCAAGCCATAGCGATAACGCTGCACGAACTGTCGACCAACGCAGCAAAGTACGGTGCATTGTCGGTAGCGAACGGCCGGGTCGACTTGAATTGGTCGATGGAGACAGGCGACCGCCTGCGCCTCAGCTGGACCGAGACTGGTGGTCCGACAGTGCAAGAACCAACTCGCAAGGGCTTTGGCAGGCGGATTGTCGAACAAATGATCGGCCATCAGTCCGGGAATACGAATTTTGATTGGCGCGCGGAAGGTCTTGCCTGCGAAATCGCTCTGAAGGTGAAGCACTAATAAAAAGCCAGCGGCGTTATCTGTTTGGCTCACGCAGGGGCGAGGGATGAAACATTGGATCGGTGTTGTCGGATCAATCCTCATCGCAGCGCAAGCGCACGCCCAAATCGACCCAACAAGCGGCGCCGTGTTTTATCCAAGCTGCCTGGCAGCGGCCGATATCGTTCAAGGCAAGCGTCCGGCGACTGATTCAGAAGACGCAGCCAAACAGCTGCGGCAAGCATCGGCATGCTTCGGGGCCGTCACGGCCATTGTGAAGCTCGCACCGTTGTTCAAGCCTGAGTTTGCCGTGTGCCCGCCGGCCGATGTCGTCGTGAATAGCAAAGATGGGCTTGCGAAGATGATTTTATCCATCACGGCTTATCTAAAAAATCACCCGGAGCAGCGTCCGAACAATTTCCATCAGACCGCGGTGAATGCCCTGGTCGCAGCGTGGCCTTGCCCTAAATAAGAACGCGCCGCGTGGTCCTTACGGCGAATAGACCGGTCGTCGCTAGACTTCGGTCAATTTCCAAGATTCTCTGACCAGAGCTTGCCTGTCTTGGGATCGAACAGGTCCCAGTTGTTTCCGTCCGGGCGGCGCCGTACCGCAAATTGCATTCTTTTCGGCCCCTCGGGGCTCACCACATCGAACGCGACCATGCCGGTATTGCGATCGATGAATTTGTGCTCGACGCACTCACTCGATTGCAAGCTATTCCCCAAGACGAGCAGTTCCGAGTATGCCGACTTGCAGGCATTCCTGATGTCGCTGTCGGGCAGCGTCACTTCCACCAGTTTTGGCGGCTCAGCCTTGATCGTGTCCGACGCCGGCAGGAGATGATAGGCCGCGATGCCGAGCGGCACCGACGCGAGCAGCATGAGTGGAATGACATATTTCAGCGGGACGTCGGTCATGCGATCGCCTTGGAAAGAGCGACCTTAACCGCCTATCGGTGAACGGCGCGCTAACGCCAGGCGGACATCATGAGTGAAGTCCTTGACCGGCCGATCCCGCCGCCGCTTTCCGCACTTCTTCGCTGAACATCAGCGCCGACTCTTTTGTCATCGATAGACGGATGATGTCCGCGTCCAATGTCCTGAGTTCGAGCAACAAAAGGTCCGGGCGGTCCGGTGGGACGGATGTGCGAAATCCCGATACAGCGTGGAACATGTGCTGTTCGTTCTGTTCTTCGTTGGCCATGGGACGTCCTTCAATAGCGGCTGCGTAGGGTGGTGGGTCTAGCACGGTTGCCGCTTGTGATGCCAAGGCAAGAACTGCGGCGATAATTCCTAGGATTTATCCCGTGTCCACGTCACGATGACGCGCACGACCTTGTCATTGACATTGGGGTGCGGCATCGGCGGGCTTTCGATGTGCAGGACGTCGTCGCCTTCAAAGCGCAGGAAGCGGACCTGTTCGCCGCCGACCCAGGCTTCGTTCCAGGCGACTTCGACCTTCGTGATCACCTTGTCGCCTTCGACGCGATAGCGTCCGCTATAGGCGATCATGCTGCGCAGCGCCTTGGCGCGGTCTTCGTCGGTCTTCGGCACCGGCCGCCCGTCGGCGGTCACCAGCGCGAGCCAGCGTCCTTCCGGCGTCGCGATCTGGTAGCCGCGCGGGTGTTCACCCAGCACCGGTGTTTTTTCTTTGGTTTGCGCGTCTTCGTACATCACGGAGACCAGCTTCCAGGTGCCGACAATTCTATCTTTGTCCGCGGAGTGGGCGGGCAGGCAGAACAGCAAGGCAGCAGCAAATACGATTGCGCGCATCGGGCTCTCCTATTCCGCCGTCCAGCCACCATCGATGACCAGCGAACTGCCTGTCATCAGCGCCGAGGCGTCGCTGGCCAGGAACACGATGGCGCCCATCAGGTCTTCGACCTGACCCAGCCGGCCGAGCTTGATCTTGTCGAGCACGGCTTTCTTGAAAGCCGGGTTCTTGAACGACGGTGCCGTCATCGGCGTTTCGATGAAGGTTGGCGCCAGTGAATTGACGCGGATGCCGATCGGCGCCAGCTCCACTGCCAGCGCCTTGGTGAAGCCTTCGACGGCGTGCTTGGCCGAGCAGTAGATCGTGCGCCCGGCCCAGCCGACGTGACCCATCTGCGATGACACATTGATGATCGAGCCCGGCTTCCCGGCCGCGGTGAGTTCGCGCACGACCGCCTGCGTGACGAAATACGTCGCGCGCGTGTCGAGATCGAACAGCCAGTCGTAGACTTCGCGCTTGGTGTCGACGAACGGGCCGGGCTGGTTGCCGCCGGCGCTGTTGACCAGAATGTCGAAGACCTTGCCCTTGAGCACCGTGTCGACCGCTGCGTCGTCGGTGACGTCGAGCGTCAGCGTTTCGGCCTTTTGACCGCGCGCGCGGATGGCGCTCGCTGCCTCTTCGATCTCGGCGGTCGTGCGGGCCGCAGCGTGACATGCGCCCCGGCGTCGGCCAGCGCCGCGGCGGCCGCGAGGCCAATGCCGCGCCCGGCACCGGTCACCAGCGCGTGTTTTCCGTCGAGGCGGAACGAAGGTGTCTTGGGGAGATCGATGGTCATCCTGCCGGTTGCGCTTTCACCCTCCCCTGGAGGGGGAGGGTCGGCGGCGAAGCCGCCGGGGTGGGGTGAAGCTGGCGAGGGTTAAGTTTAGTTCACCCCCACCCGCCGCGCTATGCGCGGCGACCTCCCCCCTCCAGGGGGAGGTGAAGAAAGTGGTCACTCCGCCGCCTGGGCGTAGGGCACGTTGCGGCCGCCATAGCGGCGCACGCGGATATTGGCCTGTTCGGCGTGGCCGGAGAAACCTTCGAGAATGCAGAGCCGCGAGCAGACTTCACCGATCTTGGCGCTGGCTTCGTCGGTCAGCACCTTCTGATAGGTGCAGGTCTTGATGAACTTGCCGACCCACAAGCCACCGGTGAAGCGCGCGTTCTTCTTGGTCGGCAGCGTATGGTTGGTGCCGATCACCTTGTCGCCGTAGGCGACGTTGGTGCGCGGCCCGAGGAACAGCGAACCGTAGTTCTTCATCCCGTTGAGGAAGATGTCCGGATCGCGCGTCATGACCTGCACATGCTCGGACGCCACGCGATCGGCTTCGGCAATCATCTCGGCCTCGCTGTCGCAGACGATCACCTCGCCATAATCCTTCCACGCCTGGCCGGCCGCATCGGCGGTCGGCAGGATCGTGAGCAGCCGCTCGACTTCCGCCATCGTCGCTTTCGCGAGTTTTTCCGAATTGGTGATCATGACGGCGGGGGAGGTGGGGCCGTGCTCGGCCTGGCCGAGCAGGTCGGTGGCGCAGATTTCGCCATCGACGCTGTCGTCGGCGATGATCAGCGTTTCGGTGGGACCGGCCAGAAGATCGATCCCGACGCGGCCGAACAGCTGCCGCTTGGCCTCGGCCACATAGGCATTGCCGGGACCGACAATCATGTCGACGGGCTGGATCGTTTCGGTGCCGAGCGCCATGGCGGCAACCGCCTGCACGCCGCCGAGGACATAAATGTCATCGGCGCCGCCGAAATGCATGGCGGCGACGATGGCCGGGTGCGGCCCGCCCTTGAAGGGCGGCGCGCAGGCGATAATGCGTTTCACGCCGGCGACCTTGGCGGTGACAATCGACATATGCGCCGAGGCGACCATCGGATAGCGGCCGCCCGGTACGTAGCAGCCGATCGAATTGACCGGGATATGGCGGTGGCCAAGCACGACGCCGGGGAGGGTCTCGACTTCAAGGTCGTGCATGGTCTCGCGCTGCTTCTGCGCGAAGTTGCGGACCTGGGCTTGCGCGAACTTGATGTCGTCGAGGTCGCGCTTTGGAACCTGTGCGATGGCGCGCTCGACTTCGGCCGGCGAAAGCTTGAAATCTTTCGGCGACCATTTGTCGAATTTCTCCGACAATTCGCGGATCGCCACATCCTTGCGTTCATCCACCTGTGCCAGAATGTTTTCGACTGTCTCGCGCACCTTGGCATCGGCGGCTTTGATCGCGCCCGCGTCCATTCCGCGCTTGAGCCAACGAGGCATGAGATACTCCTGATGTTTTCGTCATGGCCGGGCTTGGCCCGGCCATCCACGTCTTGCTTTTACGACAGTCTAAAGACGTGGACCCCCGGGACAAGCCCGGGGGTGACGACCGAATGTGGGGCGGTGGCCGTTACTTGATTGCCTGCGGATTGATCGGAGATCCCGTTCCGCCTGTGATGATCAACGGCGGTCCGCAGAAGAAGAATTCGTAGATGCCGTCCTGATCGCAGTCCTCGGCCAGCTCCTTGAGGTAGAAGATTTCGCCCATGCACAGGCCCATCGCCGGGATCACGACCCAGTGCCACGGCTGATTTGCTTCCGTGGTTTCGTTTGGCCGCACCTCCACGCCCCAGGTGTCGGTGCAGATCGCCGCGATCTGCTTGTCCTGGCACCAGTAGCAGTTCTCGAACTTCACGCCCGGCGCATCGCCGCCGGCATAGCCGCCCCATTCCTTCTCGGCGAGGCATCGTTCCATCTGGCCGGTGCGCACGATGACGAAGTCACCGCGCCCGATCGAGACGTTCTGCTGCTTGGCGCACTGGTCGAGTTCGTCATTGGAAATGCTTTCGCCGTCCTGCATCCACTTCACGCCACGGTAGCGCGCGATATCGAGCAGCACGCCACGGCCGACCATCTTGTTCTTGGAATGCTCGATGCCGAGCACATTGAGGCCGCGTGCGTCGACCATCTTGGCTTCGTGGCCGTTGTAGCCTTTGTCCTCATAGAAGATGTGGCCGAGCGCATCCCAGTGAGTGGCGCCCTGTACGCAGAGCATCAGCGTATCGTCGGCGTAGCGGATCTTGTTCCAGTCCTGCCGGCCGGCGATGGCGTCGGTGCCCGTCGCCAGCATCTGGTGGATCGGGTTGAAACGACCGCCAAACAGTCCAGTCTGCGGGCCTTCCCGATCGAGCGGGATGCCCAGCGCAAACGTCTTGCCGGAGCGGATCAGGCTCGCCGCCTTCACGATATCCTCGGGCGTGACATGGTTGAGAGTGCCGATCTGGTCTTCCTTACCCCAGCGGCCCCAGTTGCTGAGCTTTTTGCTGGCTTCGGCGATTGCTTGCTTGCCGACCTTGATGTTCATGACGTTCCTTCCGGACATATTGTTCTTTCGCGGCGTCAAATTGTGCCGCCCGCTATCCTGGCAATAATCGCCGGTCACCGGTGTTTCATCAAGCGGGGTGCGTCACTGGTGCTTTGACAGGGCACGGACCGCTTGCGCATGATCCCAGACATAAGCGCCGTCACTCAGGGAGGATATTCATGAAATACAATCTGATCGCAGTCGCTGCCGTTGCGGCGATTTTCGCGTTGCCGGCGCAGGCCGCCAATATCGTCGACGAGTGGGCAACGATGAAGGCGCCGCCGCCCACACTTAAGTCGGTAACGGTCGACCCCAAGACCACCGCGCTCCTGATGCTCGATTTCATGAACCAGAACTGCGGCAAGCGGCCGCGTTGTCTCGACACGATTCCAGCCATGAAGAAACTGCTCGGCGAGGCGCGTGCCCACAAAGTGCCGGTGGTCTATTCCATCATTGCCAACAGCACGCCGGCCGACGTCATCAAGGACGTGGCGCCGCAGGCAGACGAGCCGCACGTTCTGTCCGGCCCGGACAAGTTCTTGCGTACCGATCTGGAAAAGATCCTCAAGGACAAGGGCATCACGACCGTGATCGCGGTCGGGACGTCGGCGAACGGCGCCGTGCTCTTCACGGCGAGCGGCGCGGCATTCCGCGGCATGAATGTCATCATTCCGGTGGATGGCATGTCCGCGGTCGATGCCGTCGCCGAATACGCCACTGCGATCGACTTCATGACGGCGCCGCTGTTGTCGAACAAGACCACGTTGACCAAGAGTGACATGATCAAGTTTTGATTGGTTTGGCCTCATGGTGAGGACCGTCGCGCAGCGACGCGTCTCGGAACCACTTAGGTGGAGCGCTCTCCTTGCGAGACGGCCGCTGCGCGGCCTGACCTCGAGGATGAGGGCAAGCTAAATCTTCCCCAACGCCGCCAAAATCTTGTCCGGCGTGAACGGCATGTCGGTGAGCGGCTGCGCGCTGAGCGGGCGCAGCGCGTCATTGATTGCGTTCATCACGCAGGCCGGCGCTCCCGCTGTGCCAGCTTCGCCCGCACCCTTGGCGCCAAGCTCGCTGTCGGCGGTCGGCGAGACGCAATGCCCACATTCGATGTCGGGCATTTCCACCGCCATCGGCACCAGGTAGTCGGCCATGTTGCCGTTGAGCATCTGCCCGCGCTCGTCATAGAGGCATTGCTCGAACAATGCGGCGCCGATGCCCTGCACCACGCCGCCACGAATTTGTTCGTCGACCAGCTGCGGATTGATGATGGTGCCGCAATCCTCCACGCACCAGTGCTTCAACAACTTGACGAAGCCGGTGTCGGTGTCGACTTCGAGGTAACTCGCCTGGATGCCGTTGGTGAATGCGAAGGGCCATGCGCGCGGTACATAATGACGCGTCGCCATCAGTTCAGCCTGGAAGCCGGGCGGCAGCGTGTCGGGGCGGAAGTAAGCGACGCGCGCCAGCTCGTCGAGCGGCAGGCGCTCCGTACCTTTCTCCTTATCAACGACGATGCCGTTGCGGATATCAAGATCGTCCGGCTTGGCCTGCAGCATCGCGCCGGCAACCGCCAGCACATTGGCCCGCAGCGCTTTTCCCGCCTGCCAGGCGGCTTCGCCGCCAATGCCGGCCGCGCGCGAAGCCCAGGTGCCGCCGCCATAAGGCGTGTTGTCGGTATCGCCGGTGATGACGCGCACTTTGTCCATGGAGACGCCGAATGACGACGCGACGCATTGCGCCACCACCGCTTCGGCGCCCTGGCCCTGTTCCGTCACGCCGGTCGCCACGATGATCGCGCCTTGCGAGTCGAGCTTGACGGTCGCGCCATCCATCGAGGTGATCCGCGCGCCGCCGACGCCGTAAAAGGCGGCCGACGGATTGGTGACCTCGATGAAGCTCGCGAACCCGATGCCGCGGTAAATGCCCTTGTCGCGCAGTCTTTTCTGCTCGGCCCGTAGGCCGGCATAGTTCATCATCGCGTCGAGATGGGCGAGTGCCTCGTGATGCGAGAGTAGCTCGAACTTGAGGCCGGCGGCCGATTGCGTGGGGTAGGCGTCGTCGGCAATCAGATTACGCCGGCGGATCTCCAGCGGGTCCATGCCGATTTTGGCGGCGGCGAGCTCGACCAGTCCTTCCGTCACCGCCACCGCGATCGGGTGTCCGACCGCGCGGTACTGGCACATCACGTTTTTATTCTGGAACACCACGCGCGCCTGCGCGCGATAGTTCGGACATTTATAGGGCCCACCTGTGAGGTTCACGACTTGGTTGGCTTCGATGCCTGACGTCCGAGGGTAGACCGAGTAGGGGCCGATGCCCGTCAAGTCGTCGATCTCGAAGGCGGTAATGGTGCCGTCCTTGTTGACGCCGATCTTGGCCTTGATGCGGTGGTCGCGCGCATGGATGTCGGTGACGAAGCTCTCGATCCGGTCGGCCACGAATTTGACCGGGCGCTTGAGCAGTTTGGATAGCGCGACGGTCGCCATTTCGTCGGCATAGGTGTGCACCTTGATGCCGAAGGAGCCGCCGACGTCTTTCGTCAGCACGCGCACCTGGTCGGTGGCGATGCCGAGATGCTTGGCGAACAGGTCCTGCATCATGTGCGGTGCCTGCGTCCCCTGGTAGACCGTCATGCGCTGTTCGCCTTCGTTCCAGTCGGCGACGATCGAGCGCGGCTCGTTGGTGACGCCGGTGTGGCGGCCAAAGCGGAAGGTCGTCTCGATGACGGCGTCGGATTCCGCGAAGGCCTTGTCGACCGCGCCGACATCGAGCTTTCTTTCGAAGCACAGATTGTCGCCCAGCGACGCGTGGATCACCGGCGTCTTGCGGTCGAGCGCGGTTTCCGGATCGGCGACGATCGGCAACTCTTCGTAGCTCACATTGACCAGCTCGCAGGCGTCCTCGGCTTCGGCGCGCGTGCGCGCGACCACCGCGCAGACGGCTTCACCCTGCCAGCAGGCGACATCGACGGCGATCGGGGACTGCGGCGCCGATTTCAGGCCCTTTAAATGCGTCAGCACGCCGACCCAGGGGGTCATTACTTTCGCCAAGTTCGGCGCCAGTGACCACCGCAATGACGCCCGGCGATTTCTTCGCCGCGTCGGCCTTGATGGACTTGATGCGGGCATGCGCATGCGGCGAGCGCACATAGGCAACATGCGTCATGCGGGGCAGGGAGACGTCGCTGACATATTGTCCGCGCCCTTGCGTGAGCCGGTGCAAATTCGGCCGCGGCACCGAGCGGCCGATATAGGAGTTTGGCCGGTCGAGAGCGGTCAGCGCGGACGGGACGTCTTCGGTGATTTTCATGATGACTCTCGGCAGGCGCTCTTTACCTCCCCCTGGAGGGGGGAGGTCGCCGTGCGAAGCGCGGCGGGAGGGGGTGATAGCAGTGGTTTGGCGAAAGGATTCACCCCACCCCGGCCGCTTCGCGGCCGACCCTCCCCCTCCAGGGGAGGGTGAAGCGAAGCCATCGCAGATAAGTTCATGCCTTTTCTCGCGCCCTTGCCTGCGCCACGGCTTCGACCGCATCGACGATGGCGTGATAGCCGGTGCAACGGCAGTAGTTGCCAGAGATGTGCTCGCGGATTTCCTCGCGGCTCGGCACGCTTTTTTTGGCTTTTGCGCGTTTGAGCAAATCCTGCGCCGCGGCGATCATACCGGGCGTGCAGAAGCCGCATTGCAGCGCGTTTCGCTGCTCGAACGCGGCCTGCAGGTCGGCGACCTCGCCGGAATCGGACAGGCCTTCAATGGTCTCTACTGTCATGCCATCGCATTGCACCGCCAGCATCAGGCAGCCACGGACGATCTCGCCATCGACCCGAACGGTGCAGGCACCGCACACGCCATGCTCGCAGCCGACATGGCTGCCGGTCAGCGAAAGGTCTTCGCGCAGGAAATCGACCAGCGTCTTGCGTGGGTCCACGCGTTCCTGCACGCGTTCGCCGTTGACCGTGAGGGAGATATTGAGAGTCAGATCGCTCATGACTCTCTCCTGTCAAATGAGAGGCTCATGATCGCGCCTCCATCAACTGCGCGGCAACACGGCGCAGCAGCACCCCCGCCAGATGTTTCTTGACCTTTGCGGTCGCCTGCACGTCGTCGTGCGGTTCAAGATCGAGCGCCCTGACCGCGCCATCGATGTCGCCGCTCGCCAGCGCCGCTTCGGCTTTTTTCACCCGCACCGGCGTATTACCGACCCCGAAATAGGCCAGTCGCACATCTGTCAGCCCTTTTCCGGTGGCGCGCGCGCTGGCGGCAAGCCCGACAATGGCGTAGTCGCCGTGGCGGCGCGCGAGCTCGGCAAATCCGACGCGTGTATCCTTGGTCGCGGCCGGCAGACGAATGGCGGTGAGCACGTCGCGCGGTCCGAGTGCAGTTTCAAACAGGCCCTTGAAGAATTTCTCCGCCTTGACCTTGCGTTTCCCCTTCGGCCCGGTGATTTCGATTTCGCCATCGAGCGCGAGCAGGCAGGCCGGCAATTCCGCCGCCGGGTCGGCGAAGGCGATCGAGCCGCCGAAGGTGCCGCGGTTGCGGATGGCGGCGTGGCCGATATGCGGCATGGCCAGTGCAATCAATGGCGCGTGCCGGGCGATCAATTCGGAACGCTCGACCTGCGTATGCCGCGCCAGCGCACCGATCTCGATCGAGGAGCCTTTCTTGGCGATGCCGTCGAGACCTTTGATACCGTTGATGTCGATCAGCAGGTCCGGCGCGGAGAGCCGCATGTTGAGCGTGGCGATCAGGCTCTGCCCGCCCGCCAGCAGGCGTGCGTCTTTATGCTTGCCCAACAGCGCAATCGCTTCCTTCAGCGTGCGCGTTTTTTTGTAGGCGAATGGCGCCGGTTTCACGTGTCGTCCCCGTCTTTATTATTCGCATTGTGACCGGGAACGGCGGCAGGTCAATGCAGGCAAAAGAGGCCAATGCCGAAGGAATTCGAGGGCAAGGTTGTGGTCGTCAGCGGAGGCACGCCGGGGGTATTATTGAGTAGCATCCTCCAATCGCTCGTTACAGATTGTCGCAAGCGCTGATACCCGTTCCGTTCGTCCCCGCGCAAGCGGGGATCCAGGGCGACGGGTAATGAGTTTCTTTGTATATATTCTGGCGAGCCGCCGGAACGGAACGCTGTATACCGGGATGACAGACAATCTTGTTGGCCGCGTTTGGCAGCACCAAGCAAGGTTAGTTCCCGGGTTCACCAAAACATATGGAGTTAAGACCCTCGTCTGGTTCGAGGTCCACGAAACACGAGAAGCTGCGATCCTTCGCGAGCGGCAGCTCAAGAAATGGAATCGCGCCTGGAAACTTGAATTGATCGAGCGGGGCAATCCGACCTGGCGCGACCTAGCCAATGAATTGTCGTCGTAAAGGACTGGGTCCCCGCTTTCGCGGGGACGAACGGGGAGGTTCATTTGCAGCCTCCCGTCCTTTGCTGCGCTACTATCCGTTCGTCCCCGCGAAAGCGGGGACCCAGGGCAAGAGGCAATGAGCCCATAGTGAAGAACTGGGTTCCCGCTTGCGCGGGAACGAACGGAGTTTGGGTCAAAGCCTGGGTGGCTTTTAACGGACGATTTTTTTCACGATATCAATCGCCCGCCGCAACAGCGTCATCGATGCTTCCAGCGTGCGGAAGGCCGCGTGCGATGTCAGCGTGACGTTGGGCAGTTTCGTCAGCGGATGATCGGCCTTGAGCGGCTCGGCGTGAAACACGTCAAGGCCGGCGTGGCCGATATGGCCGCTTTTGAGGGCGTCGAGCAGCGCACCTTCGTCCACCAATGCGCCGCGCGCGGTGTTGACCAAGATCGCACCCGGCTTCATGCGCGCAATACGCTCCTTGCTCAGAAAACCACGGGTTTCGTCGTTGAGCACCAGATTGAGCGACACCACGTCTGATTTTGCCAGCAGCGTGTCGATATCGACCAGCGACACACCGGCGCGGCGTGTCCGGTTCCAGCCGATCACGTCCATGCCGAGGCCTTTGCCCATGCGCGCGACTTCGTTGCCGATGCCGCCGAGCCCGATCACGCCGAGCGTCTTGCCGAACAACTGTACGCCTTCCTGCGGCGTCCAGATTCCGCCGCGCACTTCCCGGTCCATGCGCGCGACATCGCGGGCGGCGGCGAACATCAAGGCGATGGTGTGCTCGGCCACGGCGGTGTCGCCATAGCCTTTGATGGTGTGGACGCTCACGCCGCGCGATTTGAGCTCATCGACATTCATGTAACTGGCGGCGCCGGTGCCGAGGAAAACAATGTGTTTCAGTTGCGGGCACTGGGCTACCAGATCGGTCGGCATATACGAGTGGTCGTCGAGCGCGATCTCGTAGCCGTTGAGGATGCGCGGCAATTCATCACGGGCGAAGGCCTTGCGGTTGACGTCGATCTGTCGGATCGTCGGGGCGGACAACCTTGTCCCACACCGGCGCCAGCTGGTCGTTGCAGTCGATGAAGAT
The DNA here is from genome assembly GCA_963735285.1 of uncultured Alphaproteobacteria bacterium. GTDB lineage: Bacteria > Pseudomonadota > Alphaproteobacteria > Rhizobiales > Xanthobacteraceae > Pseudolabrys. Next base: position 94,568 of record CAVTKN010000009.1, read on the forward strand.
GGATTTCATGGGGGCTCGACTTGGATCAGCTTGGATCGACTTGGACCAACTTGGATCAACTTGGGCGGGAAGAAGGCCGGCTGCAACATTGACGGCGCGCGATGCGCGGAATACATGCACCGGGCGCCGCACACAGCATAACGCTGAAACGCCGCCTATTCCATGCCGCCGGTATGGGTGGACCATCCTGGATTTCTGATGAAACTTGCAAGCTTCAAGGTGCGCGGGCGCGACAGTTTTGGCGCGGTCGTGGGTGAGGGCGTCGTCGATCTGAAGACCCGGCTGGCGCCGAAATACTCCAGCGTGCTCGATCTGCTCCGCCGCGATGGCCTCGATGAGGCACGCGCGACAATCCAGGGCGTGCGTCCCGATTTTCAGCTCGCTGAAATCGAACTGATGCCGCCGATCGCGGATCCCGAAAAGATTCTTTGCATCGGCATCAATTACGCGAACCGCAATACCGACTACGGCGACGAGGATGTACCGAAATACCCGAGCATGTTTTTTCGCACGCCTGGGTCGCTGGTAGCGCATGGACAACCGATCGTACGGCCGCCTGAATCCGAGCAGCTCGACTATGAAGGTGAAATAGCGCTTGTGATCGGCCGCAGCGGGCGACGGATCCCGCAAGATGAAGCGCTCGATTTTGTGGCTGGCGTGACATTGTGCAATGAAGGCACGATCCGTGACTGGATGCGCCACGGAAAATTCAACGTGACGCAAGGCAAGAATTGGGATTCCACCGGCAGTATCGGGCCCTGGATTGCGACCACCGATGAGGTCGATCTGAGCAAGCCGTTGCATCTGACGGTGAAAGTCAATGGGGAGGTGACGCAGGACGACACCACCGCCAGCATGATCAAGTCGTTCGCGGAACTGATTGCTTATGTCAGCACTTTCATGACTCTCAAGCCCGGCGACATTCTCGTGACCGGGACGCCGATCAAGCTTAAGCGCAATGAAGCGCCGGTTTGGCTGAAATCCGGCGATGTCATCGAGATTGCGGTACCTCAAATCGGCGTGCTGCGTAACACGGTAAAAGACGAACAATGAGTGACGGACACAAGAAAGTTTGTATTATTGCCTGGCCGGCGGGCCATTCGCGCTCGCCGCTGATCCATAATTACTGGATCAAGCAGCACAAACTCGATGCTGAATATCTGCGCGAGGCGGTGCCGGCGGAGAAGCTCGCCGAGTTCATCAAGAGCATGCGCGCCAACGGCTACGTCGGCGCCAATGTCACGCTGCCGCACAAGGAAGCAGTGCTCAAATTGTCGGATCCGGATGAGCGCGCGCGCGCCGTTGGCGCGGCCAATGCGCTCTGGTTCGATGACGACCGGTTGCGTTCCACCAATACCGACGTCGAAGGATTTCTTGCCAATCTCGATGCGGCGACACCGGGCTGGGATCGTGGCCTGTCGACCGCGATGGTGCTGGGCGCCGGCGGCGGTGCGCGCGCGGTGGTGTTCGCGCTGCTCGCGCGCGAGGTCGGCCGCATCTATGTGATCAACCGCACCGCGGAGCGCGCAAAGGCGCTGCGAAAAAAGTTTGGCGCGCGCATACAAGTCGCCGGATGGGAAGAGACGACCGGCCTGCTCGGTGGTGCCGGGCTGCTGGTCAACACAACCACGCTCGGAATGGTGGGCCAGCCGCCGCTTGAGTTCAATTTGCGCTGCCCACCATCGCTTGTCGTTGCAGACCTAGTTTATGCGCCGCTGGTAACCGGCTTGCTGGCGTCCGCACGCGCGCGCGGCCTGCGGACCGCCGATGGGCTTGGCATGCTGCTGCATCAGGCGGTGCGCGGCTTTGAACTCTGGTTTGGCATTCGGCCGGAGGTAACGCCGGAATTGCGTGCGCTGATCGAAGCCGATTTACTCAAGAAAACGTGACGGCTGCCGGTGAAGGAATAAGTCGCCTGACCTGGGGTTTTCTGCCTGACTGAGACCGGCTTTTGTTGCCTGTATCAGATTGGGAGGAAGTTCATAATGTACAATCCGAATATGACAAGTCGGGTCCTTTGGCGAACGGTTGGCGCTGCCGCCGTTGCGTTGGTTTTTGCTACCGCCGCCCTCGCGCAGCAGCCAGGCCGCATTCGCGGGCAGATCGAAAAGGCCGATGGGCCAAACCTGTCGCTCAAGACACGCGACGGCGCCATGCTCGACGTGAAGCTGGCTGACGACGCGCGCGTGTCAGCGCTGGAAAAGGCCACGCTGGCCGACATCAAGACCGACAGCTTCATCGGCATCGCCGGTATTCCGCAGCCGGACGGCAGCATCGAGGCCTTCTCGATTCATATTTTCCTTCCCGCCCAGCGCGGCGTTGTGCCCGACCGGCACGGCCCGTGGGATGCGCGCCCCAACAGCACCATGACGAATGCCTACGTTGAGAACATGGTTGCGTCGAAGGACGGGCAGACACTGACGGTGAAATACAAGGACGGTGAGAAGAAAGTCATCGTCACGCCACAGACGGTGATCGCCGCGGCGGCGCCCGGGAAGAAAGAAGAGCTCAAGCCGGGGGCGCAGATCATTATTTTCGGCTGGGACAAGCAGGCGGATGGTTCGGTGCTGGCGAAGACCCTCTATGTCGGTCGCGCCGGCCCGCCGGCGATGTAAAACGGAGCGCTTCTTGTCAAAACGGCGTTGCCCGCGAGGGTGACGTCGTTATTTTTGGGGAATGACCATGATCCAGCGAATTGCGTTCGGCATCTTGTGCGGTTTGGCGTTCGGCATCATTTCGGCTTCGGCCCAAAATTCGGTTCAAGATTCGGCAAAGATAAGCCTGTGCGGGTCGCCGGTACGGTGGAAAGTTTTGACGGCCAGGTGCTGGCGGTCAAATCTCCGAAGCTCGGTGAGGTGAAAGTCAATCTCACCGCGAACGCCACGGTCTTCGGCGTGGCCAAGGCAACGCTCGCTGACGTCAAGCCAGGCTCCTATATCGGTGTCGGCGCTATGCCGCAACCGGATGGGAGCCAGCGCGCCATGCAGGTGACGGTCTTGGCTGAATCCCAGCGCGGGCTGAGCGAGGGCCATCGGCCGTGGGATGCAAAGCCCAACAGCACGATGACAAACGGTACCGTCGATCAGACGGTGGCTGGCATCGACGGTCAGGTATTGACGGTGAAGTACCGGGACGGTGAAAAGAAAATCATTGTTCCGCCTGATGCTGCCATTCAGGCTTACGTGGTGTCCGACAAGGGCGAGTTGAAACCGGGCGCACATATCGCGATCGTGCGTGCGGTCAAGAAACCGGACGGCTCGCTGGAAACCGACCGCGTCAATGTCGGGCGCGGCGAGGTGGTGCCACAATAGCGTGACGCGTGGGCGCATGCGCTGAACCACGCGCGGAGACGTCGAGATCGCCGGCAAGTTCCGGCATTTCGCGCATCAGGGCAACCAGCCTGTTGTGGCGGCCGCCGAGCGTGCGCGCCTCGCGCTGGTCTTCGATCGGCCGGCGCACCTCGTCGCAGCGCGCCAAAACTTGGATATCTTTGCCGTCGATATCGGCGCCATGCTCGGCCAGCCGCGCCAGGAAATGCGTGAGGTCCTCCAGCCGGTCGGCGACCACGTGAATGACGCCCGATTCCTCCTGCACGCGGCCGGTTATTGCCACGTAGCGCGCGCCCAGGACCACCGGGCGAAAGCGCTCGAAGACTTTCGGCCAGACAATCACATTGGCGACCGCGCTTTCGTCTTCGATTGTCATGAAGACGACGCCATTGGCCGAACCCGGCCTTTGCCGGCAGGTGACCAGGCCGGAAATGCGCACGTGCGTGCCGGATACCACGCGGCGGAGCGTCTCGTTTTGCCTGATGCCGCGGGCGTTGAGATCCGGACGCAGGAATTGCGCCGGATGCGCGCGCAGCGACAGGTGCAGGAACCGGTAGTCGTTGATGACCTCCTCGCCGATCGGCATGGGCGGAAGACGGACGTCGGGTTCGCGCGAGACGTGCTCCGTGTACTCCCTCCCCCTTGTGGGGGATGTCGGGGAGGGGGGTCGCTGTTGTTGTCGAGGGACCCCCACCCCGACGCCTTCGGCGGTCGTCCACGGCCGCGCTCGGCGCGCGCAAGCGCGGCCCGGTGGGAGGGTGACGAAGAGAACAGCGGCAGATCGTCATCGCGGTCGCCGACCCGGCCGAGCGCTTTGGCGGCCCATAACGCGTCGCGGCGGGTGAGGCCAAGCGAGCCGAAAGCATCCGCATCGGCCAGGCGTTCCAGCACGCGTGGGGAAAGCTCCGTGCGCAGCCAGACGTCGCGCACGGAGTCGTAGGGAAGATTGCCGTCATCCTGAGGTGGCGGCGCGAAAGCGCCGCCCTCGAAGGATGACAGCGCCGTCGCCCTTCGAGGCTCGGCGACTGCGTCGCCTCGCGCCTCAGGGTGACGGCGCATGGTTACGATCAACTTCGCATCTTCTTCCTTCAGTCCCTTGATCTCGCGCAGGCCGAGACGAACCGCGCAGGTGGTGTACACATCGTCCCGCATCGCGCGATGCAGATCGTGCAGGCGTTCCGCTGCGCGCGGGCCCGGTTCGAGCGTCGAATCCCACTGCGAATGATTGATGTCGGGCGGCCGCACCTCGACGCCGTGCTCGCGCGCATCGCGCACGATCTGCGCCGGTGCGTAGAAGCCCATCGGCTGCGCGTTGAGGAGCGCGGCGGCAAAAGCATCCGGATAACGGCATTTCAGCCAGGCCGAGGCATAGACCAGCAGCGCGAAGCTTGCCGCATGGCTTTCCGGAAAGCCGTATTCGCCGAAGCCTTCGATCTGCTGGAAGCAACGCTCGGCAAATTCGCGTTCGTAGCCATTGGCCAGCATGCCGTCGATCATCTTGCGCTGGAAGGTGCCGATGGTGCCGACGCGCTTGAAGGTCGCCATGGCGCGCCGCAGCCTGTCGGCCTCCGAAGGCGTAAAGCCGGCGGCGACGATGGCGATTTTCATCGCCTGTTCCTGGAACAGCGGCACGCCGAGGGTCTTCGACAGCACCGCTTCCAGCGCTTTCGACGGATAGGTGACGGCCTCCTGTCCGCGCCGGCGGCGCAAATAAGGATGCACCATGTCGCCCTGGATCGGCCCGGGTCGCACGATCGCGACTTCGATCACCAGGTCGTAGAAGTTCACAGGCTTCAGCCGCGGCAGCATGGTCATCTGCGCGCGGCTTTCCACCTGGAACACGCCGAGCGAATCCGCGCGGCACAGCATGCGGTAAACGGCGGGATCTTCGGCCGGGATGGTGGCGAGGGTGTGCCGTTCGCCGTAATGCTGGTCCACCAGATCGAGCGCCTTGCGCAGGCAGGACAGCATGCCGAGCCCGAGCACATCGATTTTCAGGATGCCGAGCGCGTCGAGATCATCCTTGTCCCACTCGACATAAGTGCGGTCATCCATCGCCGCATTGCCGATCGGCATCACTTCGTCGAGCCGGCTGCGGGTGATGACGAAGCCGCCGACATGCTGGGACAGATGGCGCGGGAAGCCGTTGATCTCGTTGCCAGCGCCGCGATCTGGCGCATGCGCCGGCTGTGCGGATCGAGGCCGGTGCGGGTGACGGCATCCTTCGACACCGCGCCGCCGCCACCGCCCCAGATCGAAGATGACAGTGCGCCGATGGTGTCCTCGGACAGACCAAAGGCCTTGCCGACTTCGCGGATGGCCGAACGGCCGCGATAGGAAATCACGGTGGCGGCGATGCCTGCGCGTTCGCGCCCGTATTTGCCGTAGATGTATTGAATGACCTCTTCGCGCCGTTCGTGCTCGAAATCGACGTCGATGTCGGGCGGCTCGCGCCGCTCGGGGGAAATGAAACGCTCGAACAGCAGGTCGGCGCGGTCGGGATCAACCTCGGTCACGCCGAGGCAGAAGCAGACTGCGGAATTGGCAGCCGAACCGCGGCCCTGGCAGAGGATGCCCTGCGAGCGCGCGAAGCGTACGATATCGTAGACGGTGAGGAAGTAGGGCGCGTATTGCAGCTGCGCGATCAATGTGAGCTCGTGCGCGAGATTGGCGCGCACTTTGTCCGGAACGCCGTGCGGGTAGCGCCTGCTGGCGCCGTCATAAGTCAGGTGGGCGAGCGCATCCTGCGCGTTGTCGAAACCCGCCACCAGTTCGTCGGGATACTCGTAGCGCAGCTCGTCGAGTGAAAAGTTAAGCGCGTCGCTGAGCGCCATCGTTTCCTCGATTGCTTCGGGCGCGTCACGGAACAGCCGCATCATTTCGTGAGCCGGTTTCAGGTAGCGTTCGGCATTGGCGGCGAGCTTGCGTCCGGCGCGGTCGATCGTGGTTTTCTCGCGGATGCAGGCGAGCACGTCGGCGAGCGGCCGCCGCTCGGGATGGTGAAAGAGCACGTCGTTGATCGCGATCAGCGGCACGCGCGCCGCGCGCGCAAGCTCCTTGTTGCGCGCCAATCCTGCGCGGTCGCGTCCGCGATAGAGCATGCTTGCGGCAAGACGGACGCGGCCGGGGGCGGCGGTGCGAAGTTTCAAGAGCAAATTTTTTGGCTCATCACCGCCGCGCACTCTCTTCTCCCTCCCCCCTTGTGGGGGAGGGTTGGGGGAGGGGGGTAGTGGTTATTTGAGCGTCTCCAATAATGACCCCCCTCCCGCCCGCCTTCGCTAAAGCTTCGGCGGGCGACCTCCCCCACAAGGGGGGAGGTGAAGAAGAGGCATCCATCACCACCAGCTCAAGCCCGAAAGAATGCGCCAGCAGATCGTCGAGATGCAAAATGCAATCGCCCTTTTCGGCGCGAAGATTTCCCACGGTGAGCAGGCGGGTGAGCCTTCCCCAGCCGGCGCGGTCGCGCGGATAAGCGAGGATGTCGGGCGTGCCGTCGGCGAAGACGAGCCGCGCGCCTGGGTGATAACGCAGCGGCAGATTTTGCTCGCGCTTGGCCAGATGCGCGCGCACCACGCCGGCGACTGAATTGCGGTCGCACAGGCCGATGCCGGCAAGCCCGATACTGGCGGCCTGCACCATCAGCTCTTCCGGATGCGAGGCCCCGCGCAGGAAGGAGAAATTCGAGGCAACGGCAAATTCGAGGTAAGGCATCATAAGACCGGTCACCGGGGGTAGCGTCCGAAAGTAAATTGTAGTAACAATATAAAATGGCGTATGAATGGAACGCCGCCAAAGCGGCTGCTAACCGGCGCAAACATGGCGTCAGCTTCAATGCCATTTTGGATTTCGACTGGTCGACGGCCTTGGTTGTGACCGATGACCGCCTGGACTACGGCGAGCCGCGGTGGCTGGCGCTTGGAATGATCGGGGAACGCCTGCACTCGCTCGCTTTTACAATTCGCAGGACTCGCATCCGTGTGATCAGTTTGCGAAAGGCTGGCCGGAAAGAAAGGGCTCTCTATGAAGAAGCGAACAGACGCTGACAATCCGGAATGGACGAAAACCATGGTGCGGCGGGCAAAGCCTGCATCAAGAGTTTTTCCGAACTTGCGATTTCCCAAGCCGCAGGGTCGAGGTCCGCAGAAAACGCCAGTCAAGGTGCAAACGACCATTAGACTGGATCGCGACGTGATCGAGTATTTCAGGCGGCAAGGCCGGGGCTGGCAAACGCGTCTGAATATGACGCTACGGAATGCTGTATCGCGTAAGCGTGGGACACGCAGGGCACGCGGGTAACACATCACGCAAATGTCCCGTGCAGGAACCAGGTCGGGGCAGGGCCGCCTGGCACAAGATCGCGGTAGAGACCGGCGCGGAACAGCCAGAAGCGCAGCCCGCTTTTGTCTTCGACGCGGAAGTAGTCCCGCGCAAGATTTCCTGAAGCAAAGTTTCCTGAAGCAAGGCTTCCTGAAATCTGACCGCCATGTTCGCTCCACCAGGCGCCTTCGATGCGCTCGGGGCCTTCGGCGGCGACCACTTCATGCAGCGCGCGGCGCCAGCGAAAGCGCAGCGGCGGGCCGTCTGGCACCTCCGCGACCGCCTCGATCGGTTCCGGCCGCGTCAGCAGCCGCAGCGGACGCGGCGAAAGCGCGGCCTCTTCCCGATAACGGCGAAACGCAGTCCAGCCGGCATCGCCATTGACGGCCTGCGCGGGAAGGGCGGCTTCGGCCACTTCAGGAATGTGGCTGTCCTGCGCGGCCAACCGCTGCACGCGGCGCGCGCCCAACCGCGCGCTCAGGCGATCGATCAGGCGGCAAAGCTCGGCGTCATCTTCTCCGCCGCCAATGCCGATCTGTTGCGGCGGGGAGGGCTCGACAACGATGACGGACAGCCGCGCCATGTCGAAGCCGAAGCCTGGGTCGAATGCATCGGCCAAAGCGGCGAGGCGTTCAACAAACAGCCCGCGGATTTCATCCGGATCGCGCAGCGGCCGCGAGGTGCCGGCCGCGATGCGGCGGACCATGCCGTCGGTACGGAATAATGTGAGTTCGATGCGGCGGGCGCCGTCGCCGCGCCGCTCCAGCGCAAATTGCAGCCGCCGCGCCAGCCGTCCGGTCACCGCCAGAACGTCTTCCTCGCGCGCGATCGGCTCGGCAAAGCGCTGCTCGGCCACGTAGGGCGCGACCGGCAGCCGTGGCGTCAGCGGCTCGTGCTCGTGGCCCAAGGCGCGGTCGAGCTGGCGCAGCACGTCGGATCCGAAGCGCGCGGTCAGCGGCGCGCGCGGCAGATCAATGATATCGCCAATACGCTTTAACCCGACACGGGCGAGGCTTGCGGCCGTCACCGATGGAATCCGCAGCGCTGACAGCGATAATGGCGCGAGCAACGCGCGTTCTTCGCCGGAAGCATGGTTTGCCGGTTCGCCGTAATGCGCAGCCGCCCAGGCGGCGCCGATCGTTCCAGCAATGGCAAGCGAATAGGCGAAGCCGGCCTTGTCCAGCCGGTTGCTCAGGTCGACGACCAGTTCGCGCTCGCCGCCATAAAGATGCGTGCAGCCGCTGATGTCGAGCAGCAGACCATCGGGCGCATCGCACGCGACCAGCGGCGTGTAACGCAGGCACCAGTCGGCAATGGATTCGAGCAAAGCGGAATCGGATTCGGTATCTTCGGCAACCGCCTCGATGCCGGGATGCATGGCGCGCGCTTGCGCCAGCGTCAGACCAGGCTTGAGACCAAGCTGCTCGGCCGCCTCATCGACCGCTGTGAGGAGTTCGACATTGCCGCGCTTGCCGGTGACGACAAGCGGCGAAGATCGTTCAGGTGATTTTTCACGCGTCTCTTTACGCGACCTGGCGATGCGGTCGGTCGAGAGCCGGCGCAGCCACAGGCTGAGCATGCGTTGCGAGGATGAAACGCTCATCGCTGTCACTCCATTCGAGAATCCATGACCCGACCGGGCCGCGCCGGTTGCGGACAAGGTGCGCGGCAAAGCGTGGTCTTATTTCTTCGTCATTCCGGGTTCGCTCGTTGCACTCGCGCCCCGGAATGACGAAGGAGGAGGCGGCGCCGACGATCCAGCGGGTGGCGGCGGTTGAGCTGTCGGCGGGAGGCGCGGCGCGCAGCAGCAGCGCCAGCGCGCCGCTTTCGGCGGCGGCGAGCGAGAGCCGCCGCACCGCGATCGCGTCAATTTTGCCGGCGCGCATTTCGCCGATCACCACGCCGACGGCGCGGCAGCGCAGGGCTTCTTCCATTCCCCACAGCAGGTCGCGGCGATGCGTGACGCTCACTGTCACCAGCCGTTCGGGGGCGAGGCCGAAGGCATCGAGGCCGGCGCCATGCGGTGCGCCGCTTTCGGCGCGCGCCATGTCTTCGGCGATCCAGAGCAGGCTTCTTCCTTTTTCGCCCGGCCATGACGAAGAGAGCCCCAGAGCAAATCCGGTGGCTGCAGCGGAATGGGCCTCCGCCGATGCGGCAATTTCATGCAGCGCTCCGCGCATGAGCCCGCCGCCCAGCATCGTGTCGATCGCGGCAATGCCGAAAGGCAGCACGCCGGAGCCGTCCTGGATCCTGGGCGCCCTTTGCAGGGCCTGAAGACGTTGGCGGAGCTGCGCGATCATTCCTAAGCCCATCCCTAAGCCATTGAAGATGCGTATTCATTCGGTCCAGCCGGGCTGGACCGTGCGGTATTTGTGTTCTTGGTTTGTTCTAATCTGATCGAAGGATGGAGGTACGTCAAGCCGCAAGGGAATGGGGTGACGCGAGACCGACGAACCCCAAATCTAGAACCCTGCCTAGATGTGCGTGACGTAGACGATGAAAACCGCTGCAGCCAGCACGCTGGCGAGCCAGACGAGTCGCGGATCCGCGTGTTTGTTCATGGCGATCCATACCCAAACAAATCAGGTGTCCTCACACATACAAATCATGTGCCAGAACCCTCACCACCCCCTTAAATTTAAACCCCGCCATCATCTTAAATTTCCGCGGCGGCTGCCCCGGCGCGATCACATCCCGTTGAGCCGTTCAGGCAAGTCGTTCAACCTTGCCGCTCAAACGTCCTGATCTCGATTTCCGATTTCAGTGTCCGGTGCACCGGGCACTTGTCGGCAATCTCCAGCAGCCGCTTGCGTTGCTCGGCATCGAGCGGACCTTCAATCGTAATATTGCGATCGATGCGGTCGACCATGCCTTCCTTGGTCTCGCAATTGAGACAATCCTCGGCGTGGATCTTGTTGTGCGTCAGCCGCACGGTGACGCGCTTGAGCGGCAGCTTCTTGCCATCGGCATAAAGCCGCAGCGTCATCGAGGTGCAGGCGCCGAGCCCCGCGAGCAGGAGATCGTAAGGACCGGGCCCGGAGTCGAGCCCGCCGACCTTGACGGGCTCGTCGGCCAGAAACCGGTGCGGCCCGCTCAAGATCTCCTGCTGGAATTTTCCCTCGCCGGTTTCGCGCACAAGAACAGTCCCAATCTCGATCTGCTCTTCGCTTTGCTCGATCGGCTGCTCGAGATAACGCTCGGCCCAGGCGGCGATCACGTTCGCCACATAGACCGCATCGCTCTTCTTGCCCAGCAGATGATCGGCGCCGGCGAGCGACACGAAACTCTTGGGATGTTTGGCGGCAGCGAATATCCGCGACGCATTGTCGATGCTCACGGTGTCGTCGGTCGGCGAATGGAATATCAGCAGCGCCTTGCGCAGATTGGCCACACGCTCCGTGATGCGCTGTTCCGAAATGTCGTCGAGGAATTCGCGCTTGATCCGGAACGGGCGTCCGGCCAGCGACACTTCGACCTCGCCCTGTTCGCGGATCTTGTCGACCTTATCCTTGAACAGGCCGGTCACGTGCGCCGGATCGCAGGGCGCGGCGATGGTGACCACCGCGCGCGCATCGGCGATGCGGTGCGCGGCGGCCAGCACCGCCGCCCCGCCGAGGCTGTGGCCGATCAGGATCGCGGGGGCGCCGTGTTTCGCCCGCAAAAAATCCGCGGCGGCGACCAGGTCATCGACGTTCGAGGAAAAATGCGTATCGGCAAAATTGCCTTCGCTGGTGCCGAGGCCGGTGAAATCGAAGCGCAACACGCCGATGCCGCACATCGCCAGCCGCTCGGCAATGCGCCTGGCCGCGAGGTTATCCTTGCCGCAGGTGAAGCAGTGCGCGAACAGAGCAAAGGCTGCCGGCTGGCCCAGCGGCAGATCGAGCAGCGCCGAGAGCTTTTCGCCTTTGGCATTGGGAAATTCGAGCCGCTCGGTGCGCATGGCTAGCCCTTCCAGGTCGGCTGACGCGGGTGGATGTGAGGCTTGAAGTCGTCGAAGTTCTTCCAGGCCGGCTCCGGCGGATCGCTTTTCGGCTGTGGCGTGTAGATCGACGGGCCGGTCATCTGCATGTCCGGGATATAGCGCGGGCAATTGGGGAAGATGGCGCGCGCCTCGACCCGCACGATCAGCTGCGCGCCGACGGTCTCGCCGAGCAGCGGATCGTCCTCGCTCACGCGCGCCCGGCCGTTGACCCGCAGTCGTTTCGGCTTGCCGTGCATCGCGATGAACAGCAGGCCGACATTCTGGTTCACCACCAGGTTGCCGAGGCTCTTGAACATGCCGTTGCCGTCATAGTCGGGAAAGGCGAGCTCGGCAGGGCCGGTCACGCGGACAAAGCCCGGCAGGCCGCCCTTGAACGAGCAATCCGGCCGGCCTTGTGCGTCCGCGGTGGCGAGGAAGAAGTAGGCCGCGCCCTCGATGAAGGCCTTGTCGTCGGCGGTGAACGCCGTGCGCGTCAGCTTTTCTTCCAGTTTGTCCGAGATGCGCCGGCTGTCGAAACGGTCCTGCAGTTGCCGGTTGCCGTCGTGATACATGATGCTCATCGCCGCACCTCGCTGCTCGAATGAACTAAAATCGATCGCGTCTCACTTGTCGCCCGCGATATGCCGGCGCCTGATCCGGCGCACCAGCCACCAGATGGCGAGCGACTGCGACCGGCACGAACAATGCGGTCGCAAGCGAGATATCGACCGGCACGCCTTCGTCGTGCGCGCCCTTCACCAGGTAGCCGAACAGCCCGACCACGTAATAGCTGACGGCGGCAACCGACAGGCCTTCGACCGTCGTCTGCAAGCGCAATTGCAGGCGCGTGCGCTCGTTCATCGACTTGAGCAGATCGCGGTTCTGCTGCTCGAGCTCGACGTCGACGCGGGTGCGCAGCAGGTTGGCCGCGCGCGCGAGTTTTTCCGAAAGGTTCTCCTGTCGCGCCTCTGTGGTAGCGCAAGTGCGCATCGCGGGCGCCATGCGCCGCGCCAGGAACGACGACCAGGTCGGGAACCCTTCGACCTTGCGCTCCCCGATCGTCTGCAGGCGCAGTTGCACGATTTCATAGTAGGCGCGGCTGGCGCCGAAACGGAACAGGCTGGCGGCGGCGCCGGCTTCAAGTTCGCCGGCGAGGTCGGTCAATTCATCGAGCAGGCGATGATTGTCGACGAGCTTCGAAGAGCGCCGCATTTCGTCGGTGACTTCGGCCAGCCGCTTCTCGATGCGGTTGATCGAGGGCATCAGCCGCTGCGCCTCCGGCAGGCCGAGCAAGGCCAGCGTGCGATAGGTCTCGAGCTCGATGACGCGCTGCACCACCGCGCCGGCGCGCTCGTCGCCAAGGCCGCGGTCGAGCACCAGGATGCGCACAAAGCCCGCCGGGTCGGCCTGGAAGTCGGTGGCAAACAGCGCCTCGCCGTCGGAATTTTCCGCCACCGCCAGGCTGGCGCGATCGAACAATTTTTCGACCGCGAACTTTTTCTTCTTTTCCGCCAGCAGATGCAGGTCGAGCGCCACCAGCAGCGGGCCCGGCTGCGGCAGGCTCATCATCGGCGCCGCCAGCGAGCCGGCATCGGGGACGAACGGCACGACGCCGGGCGAGGGCAGCTCCCAGGTGTAGGTGGTGAATTCCGAATGCTGTTCCCAGCGCAGCGCCGCTCCGCCGAAGACCACGCGGTGCTGCTTGGCGGATGCCTTCAGCGGCTCAAGCTGGCGGCGGGCGCACAGGTCGGCGAGCGCCGCGCGGTCGCGTTTGGCGGCATCGCCGGCGGTATCGAAGGCGAAGTGCAGGACGCGGCGCGGCGTCGCGATCGGGGTAAACGGGCGCGCATGGACTTCGCCGAGGATCGCCGCGCGCAAGGGATGCGGGGTGAGCTTGCCGCCGTCCTTGATGGTGACGTCCGCGGTCATGTCTATCGGGTCGCATGCAGGGGCAAATTTGGCAAGATGAGCCCAGGATGCTCCCAAATTGGGCAGGACTGGCGCAGAATTTGCTTGAATAGCGTCGGAACGCACTCGCCCGTCATGGCCGGGGCACTGAGCCGTCATGGCCGGGCTTGTGTGGAGCATGACTCACCACCGTCATCGCCGGGCTTGTCCCGGCGATCCCGATCAGGAAGGCACTGCCCACCTAAGCGAGATGGCCGGGACAAGCCCGGCCATGACGAAGAATGAAAGTCGTATTGTAAAAGGAGAGACAATCATGAACCGCGCCGATCTCACCGAAAAACTTCTCGACATCAAGCGCGAGAAAGGATGGACCTGGAAATACATCTGCGAGCAGATCGGCGGCATGTCGCCGATCCTGATCACGGGCGCCATTCTCGGCCAGCACAAGCTGACCAAGCCGCAGGCCGCCGCCGCTGCCAAGCTGTTCGGCCTCTCGAAGAGCGAGCAGACGCTGATCAACGAAGTGCCGATGCGCGGCACCGCGACGCCGATGCCGCCGACCGATCCGCTGATCTACCGGCTCTACGAACTGGTCCTGGTCAACGGCCCGGCGGTCAAGGTGCTGATCGAGGAGGAATTCGGCGACGGCATCATGTCGGCGATCGACTTCGACATGGACATCACGCGCAAGGCCGACCCGAAAGGCGACCGCGTGCAGATCGGCATGACCGGAAAATTCCTGCCGTTCAAATACTACGGCGCCAAGGGCAACGAGCTGGCGTATGGGTTGAAGGAGGAGTGAAATTCGCCCTCATCCTGAGGAGCGCACGAAGTGCGCGTCTCGAAGGACGAGGGCGATGCAGCCTTCCCGGCTTGCGCTATACTCGGGCTCCGCCGACACGGGAGGAACCATGCCGTTCGTGAGCATCCGCCTCATCGAAAATCGTTCGCAGCAGCAGAAGGACGAGATCGCGAAGCGCGTTAACGACGCCATCAGTGACGTGTTGCAGCTGCCAAAGGATGACATCTGGGTCGTTTTTGAAGATATCCCGGCCGCGGGCTGGTATGTCGGCGGCACGGCGGTCGCCGAACTCCGCAAGAAAACGTAGACATAAGTAGGAGCGGGGGCACTTACCCGTTCGTCCCCGCGAAAGCGGGGACCCAGCTGTGACAAACTTTATTCCGCTTGCGCGGGAATGAGCGGTTGATCTAAAGGCCCGCATGGCAGACCACAAACAAGCCGTCGTCGTCGGCGCGCTCGGCGTGATCGGGCGCTACATTGTCGCGCGGCTGCTCGCGCACGGCGGCTGGTCCGTCACCGGCCTGTCGCGCCGGAGCGCCGAGGCCGCGCCGCGCTACCGCCACATCGCCGTCGATCTGCTCGACACTGAAGATACTGCGCAAAAGCTTGCCGGACTGAACGAAGCCACGCACATTTTCTACGCGGCGTTTCAGCCCGCGCCCGGCGCCGCCGCGGGCTATGCATCGAACATCGCGCCGAACCGCGACATGCTGATCAACGCCGTCACCGCGATCGATCGGGCGTCGTCGGCGCTGCGCCGCGTGGTGCTGGTCACCGGCACGAAATATTACGGCTCGCATCTCGGGCCTTACAAAACACCGGCGCGCGAGAGCGATCCGCGTCACGCGGGTCCTAATTACTATTTCGACCAGATCGACTGGCTCACAGCGTTCCAGCGCAACAAACAGTGGGACTGGGTGGAGCTGCGGCCGCAGACTTTGTGCGGCTTTGCGCCGGGCACGCCGATGAGCCTGGCGCCGGCCATCGCGGTCTACGCCGCGATCAGCAAGGAGCTCGGTCAGCCGCTGCATTTTCCGGGAAAGCCCGGCGCTTTTGCCGCGATCTATCAGGTCACCGCGTCGGAGCACTTCGCCAAAGCTGCGCTGTGGGCGGCGAACGAGCCGCGCTGCGGGCTTGAGGCGTTCAACATCACCAACGGCGATTATTTCCGCTGGAAAAATCTGTGGCCGAAGCTCGCCGCCGCTTTCGACATGCCGGCCGGCGACGTCCGCACCATGAGCCTGACTGCGGACATGGCGGACAAGGCGCCGCTCTGGCGCGCCATGACGGAGAAACACGGGCTCAAGCCCTACGCCTGGGATCAGCTGGTGGCCTGGCCCTTTGCCGATTACGTCTTCGGCTGCGACTGGGATGTGATGTCGGACGTCACCAAATCGCGCCGCTTCGGCTTCCACGACGTGGTCGACAGCGAAGAGATGTTCGTAGCGCTCATGCGGCAGTTCCGGGCGGAGCGGATTGTGCCGTGATGAGATGAGATGGCGGTAACCTGCCATGGGATGTTCCACCTGATAGTTTTAAGGTTAGAAGAGCGGCAATCGAGCAAATCCCAAACACCGAGCCCCCATGAAACACATCGGCTTCCTCTCCTTCGGCCATTGGACCCCGTCGCCGCAGTCGCAGACGCGGACGGCGTCCGATGCGCTGCTGCAATCGATCGAGCTTGCCGTCGCGGCCGAGGAACTGGGCGCGGACGGCGCCTATTTCCGGGTGCATCATTTCGCGCGCCAGCTCGGCTCGCCGTTTCCGCTGCTCGCGGCCTGCGGCGCGCGCACCAAGCGCATCGAGATCGGCACCGCGGTCATCGACATGCGCTACGAGAACCCGATGTACATGGCGGAGGACGCGGGCGCTGCCGACCTCATCGCCGGCGGCCGCCTGCAGCTCGGCATCTCGCGCGGGTCGCCCGAGCAGGTGATCAACGGCTTTCACTACTTCGGTTACGTGCCGCCGGAGGGAATGACCGATGCCGACATGGCGCGGCGCCACACCGAGGTCTTTCTCGAGGTGCTGCTCGGCAAGGGCTTCGCCAAGCCCAACCCGTCGCCCGATGTTTCCGAACCCGCCGGGGCTGCTGCGCGTCGAGCCGCACTCGGAGGGCCTGCGCGAGCGCATCTGGTGGGGCGCCGGCACCAATGCGACGGCGGAATGGGCGGCCAAGCTCGGCATGAACCTGCAAAGCTCGACGCTCAAGATCGACGAGAGCGGCAAGCCTTTTCATGTGCAGCAGGCGGAGCAGCTCCGGCTGTACAAGGCGGCGTGGAAAGAGGCGGGCCACAAGCGCACGCCGCGGATGTCGATCAGCCGCAGCATCTTCGCGCTCACCGACGACCGCGACCGCATGTATTTCGGCCGCGGCGACGAGAAGGACCAGATCGGTTTTCTCGGCGGCACCGACCGCGCGATCTTCGGCCGCAGCTATGCGGCGGAGCCGGATGTGCTGATCGAACAGCTCAAGCAGGACGAGGCGATCGCGGAGGCCGACACGATACTGCTCACTGTGCCGAACCAGCTGGGCGTCGGCTACAACGTGCATGTGATTGAATCGATCCTCAAGCACGTCGCGCCGGGCTTGGGGTGGAGGTGACGCCGGCATAGCCGGCGTCATCACCGGGTTCATCCCGGTGATCCCGCTTAGGTGAGCACAATGCGTCCCTAAGCGAGATGGCCGGGTCAAGCCCGGCCATGACAGCTGATAGGTTCGTTACGTCGCCGCCTTCGCCTTCCGCTTGCGCGCCGCCTTCTTCTTCCCCTCACCACCCACAATCACCTGCGGCCCGATGTCCGCAATACGGTTGGTGCCGGTCAGCGCCATGGTGACGCTGAGTTCGTTCTTGAGGATGTCGATCGCCTTGCTGACGCCGGCCTTGCCGCCGGCACCGAGCCCGTAGACATAGGCGCGGCCGATCAGGCAAGCGCGCGCACCCAAAGCAAGCGCGCGCATGATGTCCGCGCCGGTGCGGATGCCGCCATCGAACAGCACTTCGGTGTCGGAGCCGACCGCCTGCGCGACCGCCGGCAGCGCCGAGATCGACGACGGCGCGCCGTCGAGCTGACGCCCGCCGTGGTTCGAGACCACGATGGCGTCGGCGCCGAGCTTGACCGCGGTCTTTGCGTCCTCCGGATCGAGGATGCCCTTGATGATCAGCTTGCCCGGCCAGATCTTCTTGATCCATTCGACATCTTTCCAGGAGAGCGCCGGATCGAACTGGTCCTGGATCCAGGTGGCGAGCGAGTTGACGTTCTCCATGCCCTTCACGTGGCCGGCAAGATTCCCGAACGTCTTGCTTCTGCCTCTCAAGATGCTCCAGACCCAGGCCGGCTTGGTGGCAACGTCGATGATGTTGGCGAGCCGGATTTCCGGCGGCACGGTCATGCCGTTCTTGATGTCCTTGTGACGCTGGCCGAGCACCTGCAAGTCGACCGTGAGGACAAGAGCGCTGCACTTGGCCTGCGCCGCGCGCGACAGCACGTCCTTGGAAAAACCGCGGTCCTTGATGACGTAGAGCTGGAACCAGAACGGCCGGCGCGTTGCCTCGGCGACATCCTCGATCGAGCAGATCGACATCGTCGACAGCGTGTAAGGGATGCCGGCGTCATTGGCCGCCTGCGCGGCGAGGATTTCGCCGTCGCCGTGCTGCATGCCGGAAAGCCCGATCGGCGCGAGCGCAAACGGCGCTTCGACCTTCTGACCCAGGATCGTTGTCGCAAGGCTGCGGTTGGAGACGTCGACCAGGACGCGCTGGCGCAACTTGATGTGCTCGAGATCGGCGCGGTTGGCCCGGAACGTCTCCTCGCTGTAGGAGCCGGCGTCGACATAGTCGAAAAAAGCGCGTGGAACCCGGCGGCGGTGCAGCACACGCAGGTCCTCGATGCAGGTAACGGTTTTCATGTGACGGTTTTCTGGTGGGCATTTCCGGGGTTCGATGCTCGAGAATTCGGGTAGCACAGTGCCGGCGGGGCGTGAAATGGGCGCTTTTGGCACGGCTGTTACCGTCGAAACGGTTAACCGCATCCGGTAAGGATTCCTCACAAATTTTGAAGTAAATCCACGGCGTTGGCACTAATATGTGGCCGCTGGGCAGCCGAAACCTGTTAACGGGCGGCTCGTTTTCGTGCATTCCACCGTAGCGTAGGCGTCAGGGGATTGTTTGATGGTTCGTCGTTATTTCGGGACCGACGGCATTCGTGGCCTTGCCAACCGGGTCATCACCCCGGAGCTGGCGCTCAAGGTCGGCCAGGCCGCAGGGCTGATTTTCCGGAACGGTGAGCACCGTCACCGCGTCCTGATCGGCAAGGACACGCGCTTGTCCGGCTACATGATCGAGAACGCGATGGTCGCGGGCTTTACCTCGGTCGGCATGGACGTGCTGCTGACCGGCCCGATCCCGACGCCGGCGGTCGGCATGCTGGCGCGCTCGATGCGCGCGGATCTCGGCGTCATGATCTCGGCCTCGCACAATCCATACGACGACAACGGCATCAAGCTGTTCGGACCCGACGGCTACAAGCTCAGTGACGACGTTGAGTCCAAGATCGAAGAGCTGATCGATTCCGATCTCTCCAAGCAGCTCGCCAAAAGCGCCGACCTCGGCCGCGCCAAGCGCATCGACGGCGTGCAGGATCGCTACATCGAATTCGCCAAGCTGACGCTGCCCAAGGCCGTGTCGCTCGAAGGCCTGCGCATTGTCATCGATTGCGCCAACGGCGCCGCATATAAAGTCGCGCCTGGCACGCTGTGGGAACTGGGCGCCGACGTGATTTCCATCGGTGCCGAACCGGATGGATTCAACATCAATAAAGAGTGCGGTTCAACCGACCTGGCGGCGCTGTCGCGCAAGGTGCGCGAGATGCGCGCCGATATCGGCATCGCGCTCGATGGCGACGCCGACCGCGTGATGATCGTCGACGAGCGCGGCCATGTCGTGGACGGCGACCAGCTGCTTGCCGTGATCGCGGAGAGCTGGAAGCAGGACGGCAGGCTTCAGCGCCCCGGCGTGGTGTCGACGGTGATGTCGAACCTTGGCCTCGAACGCTATCTCGGCGGGCTGGGCATCGAGCTGGTGCGGACGCCGGTCGGCGACCGCTACGTGCTCGAGCAGATGCGCGCGCACGGCTACAACATCGGCGGCGAACCGTCGGGCCACATTATCCTGTCGGACTATACGACGACGGGCGACGGCTTTATCGCGGCCTTGCAGGTGCTCGCGGTGGTCAAGCGTGGCGACAGACCGGTGTCCGAACTCTGCCACCGCTTCGAGCCGCTGCCGCAGATCCTCAAAAATGTCCGCTACCAGACCGGCAAGCCGATGGAAAGCGCAGCCGTGCGCTCGGCCATCGCCAGCGCCGAGAAAAAACTCGGCCGTGGCGGCCGTTTGATCGTGCGGCCCTCGGGCACCGAGCCGGTGATCCGCGTGATGGGCGAGGGCGACGACCGCAACCTCGTCGAATCAGTTGTCGACGATGTCGTCGAAGCGCTGAGCGAAGTGGCCGCCTGATACCGTTGCGGTCTTTCTCCGGTAACTAAATTCTTAATGTGCGGATTTCGCGCGCCGCGTTGTGCGTGCCTGCGCGCAAATTTGCGCGCGTGCGCGGGCGTTTCGTTAATTGGCGTGGTTAAGAATTAAGGTTAAGTGCCGATTAAGGTTTTGCTGCCATCGTTCCCACAGTCGCCGTCCTGTCTGGACGGGAATCTGTTTGTGGGGGATTGCGATGTTTACTCGGCGTCTCAAACTGTCAGCCTTAGCGGTGGTTGCTTCGTTTGCGATTATCAACACTGCGCATTCGGCCGATATGCCCGCGCCCGTACTGGCCCCGGCAGTGGATTATTCAGGCTGGTATCTGCGCGGCGACATCGGCTTCAGCAATCAGAATGTCGGCAGCCTGTTCAATGTGAACTACAACGGCTTTACGTCGGTTTCCAGCGTCGACAAGGGTTTCGACGCGGCGCCGCTCTTCGGCCTCGGCGTCGGCTACACCGTCAACAACTGGCTGCGCTTCGACGTGACCGGTGAATACCGCGGCGCGGCGAATTTCCACGGCCTCGATGTCGGCGCCATTCCCGGCGGCGGCTTTTCAGACGACCGTTACACCGGCAGCAAGTCCGAATGGACCTTCATGTTCAACGGCTATGTCGACCTCGGCACCTGGTGGAACATCACGCCGTTTATCGGCGCCGGCGTCGGCGTCAGCCGCAACACGATCAGCAATTTCGGCGACATCTCGGTCTGCGTTAACAGTCTGTCTTGCGCGGGCAACGGAGGCAGCGACGCCTTCGGCGGTACCGCCAGCAAATGGAATTTCGCCTGGGCGCTGCACGCCGGCCTTGCCTACCAGGTCTGGCGCAACGTCACGCTCGAGCTTGCCTACCGCTATATCGACCTGGGCAATGCGCAATCCGGCGACCTCGCCGCATTTGACGGCACCAACAACTTCTACAATCCGATGGAATTCCATCACCTGACGTCGCAGGACATCAGACTCGGCGTGCGCTTCAACCTCGGTGGCTACGACTACGCGCCGCCGCCACCGCCGCTGCGCAGCAGGGGCTAGAGGCGGGTGGATAGGCGGATGACAGTGGTGGAAAAAAACGGGGCTGCGTCATGAGTCGGTTGGGTCTTCGGAGCGGAATCAAACTGTCCCCGGTGACAGCCGGCCGCAATGCTTCCGTACAAATTGGCTTCACTCTGCATCACCGCTGCATTTTGCTCGGTCGTCGTGACAGCATCGGCGGGCAGCGCCCGCGCAGCGGATTGGCCGCTGCGTGGCTCGCTGGAGCCCGGCTTTGCGCGCTGGGACGGTTGGCAATTCGGCGTCCAGGCCGGCGTGGCGAACATGCGAACCGATTTTGCCAACAGCGCCGGTTCGCAGGTCGCCTTTATTCTGCGCAACACGATACAAGAAGCTGAGTTCTCACCGTCGAGCTGGACGACGGTTTCGCCCGATGCAAACAACGGCCAGGTGATTGGCGCCTTTCTCGCCTACAACATGCAATGGGACCGGCTCGTCGTTGGATTCGACATGGGCTACAAGTACGGCGTTAATTCCCTCAACACGACTGCGGCCGATTCCATTTCAAGGCAGTTCGTCACCACCGACGATTTCGACAACCAGATCACCATTGATGCGCGGACGACCATGAAACTGGTCGACTACGCGACATTGCGTGGGCGCGGCGGTTATGCATTTGGCAATTTCCTGCCTTACGCCGTGATCGGCGCCGCCGCCGGCCGTTTCAATTACGCGACGACCGTAACGGTGCATTCGGCGGGTCAGCCGCTTCCGCCAGCGCCGGGCGTTGCATTTGATATTACCCAGACGTCCAGCGTCGGCAAAAGTAACGCGATCGTTGGCGGCGTTGCCGCGGGGCTCGGCGTGGATTGGGCGATTACGCCCGGGATGTTCATGCGGCTTGAATGGGAATACGTCGCCTTTTCGCCGGTCAATGGCTCCCGCAGCAATCTCAATACCGCCAACCTCGGCGTCGGAATGCGATTCTAGGCCAGCGCAAGACGCGCGCTTGATCCGCGTCTATTTCATCGAGCCAACTCGCGGCAGTTGACCGCGGCAGTCAAGTCGCCTATCTCCGCCAGTGGGACACCCTTCCCCAACGAAGGGCGCCTATCTGGAAGGATAGATACAATGACGGCGACGAAGCCCGGCGTGCGGCCGGCCACCCCGCACTTTTCGTCCGGCCCCTGCGCCAAGCGCCCCGGCTGGAGCCTGCAAAACCTCACCGACGCGGTTCTCGGACGATCGCACCGATCCAAGATCGGCAAGGCGAAGCTCAAGCGCGCCATCGATCTCACCCGGGAAATCCTGGAGGTGCCGGCCGACTATCGTATCGGCATCGTGCCGGCCTCAGATACCGGCGCGGTCGAGATGGCGCTCTGGTCTCTGCTGGGCGCGCGACCGGTGACAATGCTGGCCTGGGAATCCTTCGGCGAAGGCTGGGTCACCGATGTCGAAAAGCAGCTCAAGCTGAAAGACTTCAGCGTCATCAAGGCGCCATACGGCGAGCTGCCGGACCTGGGCAAGATCGATTTTTCGACCGACGTGGTGTTCACCTGGAACGGCACCACATCGGGCGTACGCGTGCCGAACGGCGCGTGGATTGCCGCCGACCGCAAGGGCCTCACGATCTGTGACGCGACCTCGGCGGCGTTCGCGCAGAAACTCGACTGGCCGAAGCTCGATGTCGTGACGTTCTCCTGGCAGAAGGCGCTGGGCGGGGAGGGCGCGCACGGCATGCTTATCCTTTCGCCGCGTGCCGTCGAACGGCTCGAAACCTACAAGCCGGCCTGGCCGCTGCCGAAGATTTTCCGGCTGACCAAAAGCGGCAAGCTCAACGAAGGCATTTTCACCGGCGAGACGATCAACACGCCGTCGATGCTCTGCGTGGAGGACTATCTCGACGCGCTGCAATGGGCGAAATCGGTTGGCGGCCTTGCGGCCACGGTCGCGCGCTCGGACGCCAACGCCAAGACGCTGTCGGATTGGGTTGCTGCGACTGCCTGGATCGATCATCTCGCGAAAAATGCCGGCGAGCGCTCGAACACGTCGGTGTGCCTGAAAGTCGTCGATCCCGCGGTGACGCGGCTCTCCGGCGACGACCAGGCAGCCTTTGCCAAGACGCTGGCCGGCCTGCTCGAAAAGGAAGGCGTCGCCTACGACATCGCCTATTACCGCGATGCGCCACCTGGCCTGCGCATCTGGTGCGGGGCGACCGTCGAGACGCGCGACATCGAAGCGCTCACGCCGTGGCTCGACTGGGCCTTCGCCGAAGCGAAGGCGGCGCTGCCGAAAGCGGCGTGACTCTTTCTTACCCTCCCCTGGAGGGGGAGGGTCGGCGCCCCGAAGGGGCGTCGGGGTGGGGTGACCCGATCACCCAGACCACCACCGGATCGTTTGCCGCTCGAAATTTCACCCCACCCCGGCCCTGCGGGCCGACCCTCCCCCTCCAGGGGAGGGTGAAGGAAGAAAGCCCATGCCCAAAGTTCTCATCTCCGACGCTCTCTCCGCCGCCGCCGTGCAGATCTTCAAGGATCGCGGCATCGAGGTGGATTTCCAGCCGGCGCTCGGCAAGGACAAGGACAAGCTTGCCGCAGTCATCGGCAACTATGACGGCCTGGCCATCCGCTCCGCGACCAAGGTGACCGCCAAGATCCTCGAGGCGGCCAAAGGCCTGAAGGTGATCGGGCGCGCGGGGATCGGCGTCGACAACGTCGATATTCCGGCCGCAACCGCGCGCGGCATCATCGTCATGAACACCCCGTTCGGCAATTCCATCACGACGGCGGAACACGCCGTTTCGCTGATGCTGGCATTGGCGCGGCAAATCCCGGAAGCCGACGCTTCGACGCGCGCCGGCAAGTGGGAAAAGAACAAGTTCATGGGCGTGGAGATTTTCGGCAAGACGCTTGGCGTCATCGGCTGCGGCAATATCGGGTCGATCGTCGCCGATCGCGCGCTCGGGCTGAAAATGAAAGTCGTTGCCTTTGATCCATTCCTCTCGCAGGACCGCGCCGACGATCTCGGAGTCGAGAAGGTCGAGCTCGATGAATTATTCAGGCGGGCCGATTTCATCACCTTGCACACGCCGCTCACCGACAAGACCCGCAATGTCATCAATGCCGCCGCCATCAAGACGATGAAAAAGGGCGTGCGCATCATCAATTGCGCACGCGGCGGGCTGGTGGACGAGGCGGCGCTCCATGACGCGCTCAAAAGCGGGCAGGTCGCCGGCGCCGCCTTCGACGTGTTCGTCACCGAGCCGGCCACCGAAAACCCGCTGTTCAGCCTGCCGAATGTCGTGTGCACGCCGCACCTTGGTGCGTCCACGTCAGAGGCGCAGGAAAATGTCGCGCTCCAGATCGCCGAGCAGATGGCGGACTATCTTTTGCGCGGCGCCATCACCAATGCGATCAACTTCCCATCGATCAGCGCGGAAGAGGCGCCCAGACTCAAGCCCTTCGTCGCGCTGGCGGAAAAACTCGGCTCTTTCGCCGGCCAGTTGACCGAGACCGGCGTCAGCAAGGTGCAGATCGCCTACGAAGGCGCGGTCGCGCAAATGAACACCAAGGCGCTGACGTCCGCGGCGCTCGCGGGCTTGCTGCGGCCGATGCTGGGCGATGTGAATGTCGTTTCGGCGCCGGTGGTGGCCAAGGAGCGCGGCATCGTGGTCGAAGAGGTGACGCGCGAAATGCCGGAGGACTATGAAAGCCTGATCACGGTGACCGTGACGACCGAACGGCAAAACCGTCATGTATCCGGCACCGTGTTTGCCGACGGGCGGCCGCGCATCGTCAACATCAAGGGTATCCGCATGGATGCGGAATTCGGGCCCTCGATGATCTACATCACCAATCTCGACAAGCCGGGCTTTATCGGGAGGTTCTCCTCGACGCTCGGCGAGGCCGGCATCAATATCGCGACCTTTCACGTCGGTCGCGACGGACCCGGCGGCAATGCCGTCGCGCTGATCGAAATCGACGGCGAATTGCCGGAGGCCGTGCTCGGCAAAGTGCGCGCGCTGCCGCAGGTGCAACAGGCCAAGCCGCTGCATTTCTGAATTAGCCTGAAAGATCAGCCCTTTGCCGGTCCTTTCGGGCCGCAAAAGACCGTGCACTTTGGCTTGCCTCCAAAGGGGTCATCCTTTATCCGAAGGTGGACCTGGCCGGTGGCTCTCGGCTCCAAGTGTCCGGGCGCTGGCTTAGGGAAGGGATTCCGATGGCGAATGTTGTGGTTGTCGGATCCCAGTGGGGCGACGAAGGCAAAGGCAAGATCGTCGATTGGCTGTCGGAGCAGGCCGACATCGTCGTGCGGTTCCAGGGCGGCCACAATGCCGGTCATACCCTGGTCATCGACGGCGTAACCTACAAGCTCTCGCTGTTGCCGTCGGGCGTTGTCCGCGGCGGCAAGCTGTCGGTCATCGGCAATGGTGTCGTTGTCGACCCGCAGGCGCTTGTCGATGAAATTGCCCAACTGAAGAAACAAGGCATCGCGGTGACGCCCGAAAGCCTGCGCATTGCCGAAAACGCAATTCTGATTCTGCCGCTGCACCGCGAGCTCGAAGCCATTCGCGAGGCGGAGAACGCGGCCACGCGCATCGGAACCACGAAGCGGGGTATTGGCCCGGCTTACGAGGATAAAGTCGGCCGCCGCGCCATTCGCTTCATGGATCTGGCCGATCTTCCGTCGCTGGGAATAAAGATCGAGCGCCTGCTGGCGCACCATAACGCGCTGCGCCGCGGACATGGACTGGCCGAGATCAAGCCGCAGGAAGTTTACGACCATCTTGCCGCCGTCGCGCCCAAGGTCTTGCCGTACATGGATTCAGTCTGGTTGCTGCTCGATGCCAAGCGGCGCGAGGGCAAGCGCATTCTGTTCGAGGGCGCGCAAGGCGCGTTGCTCGACATCGACCACGGCACTTATCCCTATGTCACATCGTCCAACACGGTGGCCGCGCAGGCGGCGACCGGCTCGGGCCTTGGCCCGAACGCGATCGATTACGTGCTCGGTATCTGCAAGGCCTACACGACGCGCGTTGGTTTGGGACCGTTCCCGACTGACCAGATGGATAATGTCATCGGCAAAACCCTTGGTGAGAAGGGACGCGAATTTGGCGTCGTCACGGGCCGGGCCCGCCGCTGCGGCTGGTTCGATTCGGTGCTGGTGCGCCAGACCGTGCACACCTGCGGTATTGATGGGCTGGCGCTCACCAAGCTCGACATCCTCGACGGCTTTGACGAAATCAAGGTCTGCGTGCGGTATCGTCTGGACGGCCGGGAAATCGACTACCTTCCGGCGGGAGAGCAGGCGCAGGCCCGGGCGGAGCCGGTCTACGAAACCATCGCCGGCTGGAAGGAGCCGACCGCGCGGGCGCGCTCCTGGGCCCAGTTGCCGGCGCAGGCGATAAAATACGTTCGTCGCATCGAAGAGCTGGTTGGCTGCCCGGTGGCCCTGCTGTCGACCAGCCCGGAGCGCGAAGATACGATCCTGATGAAAAATCCATTTGAGCTATGATTGCCGAAAAAAGACATGAACCGGGGTCAAGCATGACCCCGAACGTGGGGTTTCGGGTGGGGATCATGCTCCAGCAAAATAGCGTGCGATGGCCGACTATCATCCTTTAATTGCCCGCGCCGTCAGCGGGCTCGACAAGAACACGGGCGAGAACCGCCGCGCGCTCTACGATCGCGCGCGCGCCGCGCTGGTCAGCCAGCTGCGCGGCGTGCAGCCCGCGCTCGACGAGACCGACATCACGCGCGAGCGATTGGCCCTTGAGGAAGCGATCCGCAAGGTCGAGGCGGAAGCCGCCAAGCGGCCGCGGGCGGACATTCAGGAGGCCGAGGCGGCCGAGCCCTCGCTGCGCGATCGGGGCCTGCGCGATTTCCGCGAGACGGTGGCCGAAGTCGAAGGCCTTGGTCAGGCGACCGCCGAAGCCAGGCGCGCCGCACAGGCAACGTATGAGTCGATGCCGGCCGAGCCCGAGCCGCATTACTTCGAGCCTGAGCCCGCGCCTGAACCGGCGCCGTACACCGAGCCGCCTCATATCGAGGAAACGCCGCCGCGTACCGGCAGCTATGCGCCGCAAACGCCGGCGCCGGCAGCTTACGATGATGAAGACGGATATACGCGGCGCCCGCAGCGATCTTACCGGGGCATCATCCGGCTGGCCGTGCTTCTGCTGGTGCTGGCCGGGATCGCCGGCGCGGCCTATTGGCAGCGTCACGCCATCACAGACATGGTGGCGAGCTTTCGCTCGCAGCCCACGAAGCCCAAGGACGCGAGCCAGCCGACAGCCCGCCCGAAGATTGCCGACCGTATCGGGCAGTCCGGCCAGGCGGCGCCGGATTCAGCCAATGCGCCCGCTGCGGCGGTGGCGCAGAAGGTCGTGCTTTACGATGAAGACCCGAACGACCCGCAGGGAAAACGCTATGTCGGTTCGGCGATCTGGCGCACCGAGACGGTGTCGCCGGGGCCGGGTCTTGCGCCCGAACTCGCGGTCCGCGCCGATATCGAGATCCCCGAGCGCAAGTTGCGGATGACGTGGTCGCTGCGCCGCAATACCGACAAGGCATTGCCGGCGAGCCATACCATCGAGATTCTGTTCACGCTGCCGGCGGATTTCCCGGAAGGTGGAATCGGCAACGTGCCCGGCGTGTTGATGAAGCAGAACGAACAGGCGCGCGGTGTTCCGCTCGCCGGTCTCGCCGTGAAAGTCACCAACGGTTATTTCCTGGTCGGGCTTTCGGCCGTCGACGTCGACCTGCAACGCAACGTGCAGCTGCTCAAGGAGCGCGACTGGTTCGACATCCCCGTCGTTTATACCAGCGGCAAGCGCGCAATTCTCGCGATGGAAAAGGGCACACCCGGCACGCGCGCCTTCGAGGAAGCATTCAGGGCCTGGGGGCAGTAAGCACTGCGACTGGGCCCAAAGAAAAATGGCCGGGCATGAGCCCGGCCATTTTTATTTTGCGTGTGATACGTGCTGCTCAGTGCGCGGTGATCGCGGCCGCTTCGGCCGGTTGTTCGAGCGCGGAGATGCGGGTCTTGACCGCCTTCTGCACTTTCTCGAACGCGCGCACTTCGATCTGACGCACGCGCTCGCGCGACACGCCGAATTCGGCGGCGAGATCCTCGAGCGTGATCGGATCGTCGGCGAGCCGCCGCGCTTCGAAGATGCGGCGTTCGCGATCGTTGAGCACGTCGAGCGCCGAGATCAGCGCCTTGTGGCGATTGTCGCTCTCTTCGCTCTCGGCCAGGATGCGTTCCTGGCTGGGCGCGTCGTCGACTAGCCAATCCATCCACTCGCCGCTCTCGCCGTCGTCGCGGATCGGCGCGTTGAGCGAGGAGTCGCCGCCGAGGCGGCGGTTCATGTCGACCACGTCCTGCTCGGTCACGCCGAGACGCTTGGCGATGATCTGAACCTGGTCGGGCCGCAGATCGCCTTCCTCAAGCGCGGAGATTTTGCTCTTCGCCTTGCGCAGGTTGAAGAACAGCTTCTTCTGATTGGCAGTGGTGCCCATCTTCACGAGCGACCACGAACGCAGGAT
Organism: uncultured Alphaproteobacteria bacterium; assembly: GCA_963735285.1. Taxonomy (GTDB): domain Bacteria; phylum Pseudomonadota; class Alphaproteobacteria; order Rhizobiales; family Xanthobacteraceae; genus Pseudolabrys. The sequence continues at coordinate 122,960 of CAVTKN010000009.1, forward strand.
GTATTCCTGGATCGCGGCCTTGATCCACCACATCGCGTAGGTGGCGAGGCGGAACCCTTTTTCGGGCTCGAAACGCTTGACCGCCTGCATCAGGCCGACATTGCCTTCCGAGATCACCTCGGAAATAGGCAAGCCGTAGCCGCGATATCCCATCGCGAGCTTGGCGACCAAGCGTAGATGACTGGTGACGAGCTTATGCGCGGCGTCACGATCGCCGTGCTCACGCCAGCTGCGCGCCAGCATGTATTCTTCGTGCGGTTCCAGCATCGGGAACCGCCGAATCTCGTCGAGATAGTGTGAAAGACCGGATTCGGCCTTGAGTGCCGGCAAAGCGGCTGTACGGGCCATGATAGCGCCCTCCTTACTGTGCCCCCGGAGATCGGCAGGCGGTTGTCGCCATCGCTCCCCGAGCCGACGGCGCGCAGACTATGTTGCGACCGCGAAATCCCTCGATCGCAGGTGCAGCATAACGGCTTGGGGGAGCGAAAGGAAGCATTCCGCCCGTCACGTCACCGTGACGAAAACGTGCGTCCCTGCACGCCATCAAACCGTTGATTTCGCTGCTCTTATTTGCGTCGACCGGGCCCGGCTTCACGGCTCTCCAAAGGGATCTCCATGTGCAGGGCATCATGTAAACGACGCAAATCGCCCGGCAGTTCCGATTGGAACTCCAGGACGTCGGCTGTTTCGGGGTGTTCAATGGCCAGTAGATAGGCATGCAAAGCCTGTCTGCCAAGGGCCCCGAGGGCCTCAGCCGCCTTTGGTCCAAGCCGGCTGATCTTGGTCTTGAAGCCGGTGCCGTAGGTCGCGTCGCCCAGGATCGGGTGCCCGATATGGGCAAGATGCACGCGGATCTGGTGGGTGCGGCCGGTCTCCAGGGTGCAGGCCAGCAGGCTGGCGACCGGCTTGCCGTCCGGGCCGGCAAATTGCTCGAGCAACTGCCAATGCGTTATCGCGGCACGTCCGTCCGGGCGCACCGCCTGCCTGTCGCGCGCGTGTTGATGGCGGCCGAGCGGGGCGTCGATCGTGCCCTTCGGGCGGCCGGGCACGCCCCAGACCAGAGCCAGGTAACCGCGCTTGAGCGGCCCTTCGGTCTTGTCGGCGAACTGCTTGCTGAGCGCGCGATGGGCCTTGTCGGTCTTGGCCACCACCATCAGGCCGGTCGTGTCCTTGTCGAGCCGGTGCACGATGCCCGGCCGCCTGACCCCGCCAATGCCGGACAGGCTCGCGCCGCAGTGAGCAATCAATGCGTTGACCAGCGTGCCGCTGGCGTGCCCGGCGGCCGGATGCACCACCAGGCCTTTCGGCTTGTCGATGACGATGAGCGCATCGTCCTCGTAGACAATATTGAGCGGGATCGCCTGGCCTTCCGGCTTTGCGTCCACCGGCGGCGGCAGGTTCACCGTTACAATGTCGCCGGAATTGACCTGCGCGGCCGGATCGCGGACTGTGCGCGCCGCGATCGTCACCTGACCGTCGATGATCAGCGCCTTCAACCGCGAGCGCGACAGCGCCGGAATACGGGCAGCCAGCACGCGGTCGAGCCGGCCGCCGGCCTCCTCGGCGGAGATTGTCACTGTCTCAATGGCCGACATGGTTCAACTGATGTCCGACGATCACAAAGCCCTCGATCCACAAGCCGCCGCGGCGATCGGCAAAGTCCGCCGCCTGATGATCATCATTATGACGACGACCTTCGTCGCCATCGGCGTCATCCTCGCCGTCATCGGCTACCGCCTTTCGCAAGTGAAGGAAAGCGCTCCATCGTTCGTGGACGTCACGCACGCGCTGCCGCCGGGCGCCAAGGTGCTCTCGACCGCGATCGGCGCCGACCACATCGTCGTGACCATCGAGGTCGGCGGCGCAGTCCAGGTGCTCACGTTCGATCCCGATACGCTGAAGCCGCTGGGGCGCTTGCGGCTGGAGCAGAAACCTTGATGCCGCAGGCACAGCGTGCTCCCTCTCCCCGTCGGGGAGAGGGTTGGGGTGAGGGGGGTTGCGCGACCCTCGAAGTTTGTAACCCCTCACCCGGCGCGCTAGGGCGCGCCGACCTCTCCCTATGGGAGAGGTGAAGCGAGTGCGTCGCACGTGGAGAGTTTTGTCGTCGGCCACCAACACCCGTGCACCAAGCTTGCGGACAAGCTTGCGGACTTGGCCGATCGAGGCTATTTCGATGGCTCGCGCGCCTTTGCTCCCTTCGTCTAGCGGCCCAGGACGTCGCCCTCTCACGGCGAAAACAGGGGTTCGAGTCCCCTAGGGAGCGCCACTCATTTCAAGAGCACATTGGGTGTCGGGTGCGCGGTTAACTTTATGAAGAGCGCGCCCCGGCTATTGCCTTCTCCGCGCATCATTCTCCCGGTATAGTTGTATTGGGGCTGGGGGAGTAAATCATGCGTAACGGGCTGGTAGTCGCGATGCTTGGCATCGCGCTGGTTGGCTGCGCCGGTCGTGACCCGCAACCAATCGTAACGGTGCAGGCGCAAGATACGGTGGCAGACTGCACAATGATCCGCGCAGAAATTGAAGCCAACAACGCGAAGGTTACTCAGCTTGCAAATGAGCAGGGCTGGAAGGTTGCACAAAACGTTGGCGCTGGTGTTGTGGGCTTGGTGATTTGGCCGGTCTGGTTTGGCATGGACTTCAAGGACGCAGCTGGCAAAGAGGCGGCGGCGCTTGAGGCGCGGCAAAAGTACCTCACCATCCTAGCCACCGAGCGGTGCCGTCCGGCTGCGGCCCCGGCGACCTCACAACGCCAGCCAGCAGCCCGACAGAAAACCGCCAGAGCGCCGGCACCGGCTCATGTCGCGCCGCCGCCACCACCTTCGGTGCCGCAAATTGCTGCGCCGGAGCCGGAACCCCAACTTGCTCCGTATCAAGACGCGCCCCATTAGCGCGCATCGTGCGCCGCATACATCCCGCGCAGACATACAAGTCAGTGATAGAACTCGCCGAGCAGTTCGCTCCATACGTATGCGAATGCAACGAGCCCGACAAAACCGAGGATGAGTGAGGGCCACAGGAAGCGATCGATGAGTGCAAGGATCAGCGCAGGCAGCGTAAGCACCAGGAAAATCAGCCCAAGCGGGATCACAGCAATCCACTGGAAGCCGGTGTGATCGCCAGCCGGCACTTGAGCGATGCCGTAAAACGTATAGAGCCAGAACAGCGTGCCGGCGCCGGCGACGGTGAGCGCCACCTCACGCTGCCGCGGCGGCCTGCTCAGTCTGCTCTTCGTGGCGTCCGTCATATTTTTTCTCTCCCGGTGGCGCGGGTCCGTTCGATGTGAAAGTCGCGCGGCCTCGGTCGCTATTTCAATAGTATTACTGTCTTGGAGTTTGTGTTAGTTTTTGTCAGGACTATTGGGGGATAGTCATGCGCCATTTTATTTTGGCCGTCGCGTTTGCACTGGTGGGAACCGTCACCGCCTCTGCGCAAATTCTTCCGCTGCTGCCGAACCACATGCTGACGCCCGGTGTCGCGCGCACCGACCTCACACTCAAGAAAATCTGCACGACCAAGTGGGGAAAGGACGCGCGCCACGTCACTGCGGCGATGAAGCAGCAGGTGTTTACGGCCTATGGCCTGACCGGCAACAAGGATCCGGCCTGCATTCGCGACGCAAGCGGCCGGCGCTGTGAAATCGATCATCTCGTCTCGCGCGAACTGGGTGGCGCCGACGACGTCAGGAATCTCTGGCCGCAACCTTACGGTTCGCAGCCCTGGAACGCAGTGCGCAAGGATTGCGTCGAAACGCTTCTGCACAAACTGGTCTGCGCGAAGAACCCGACCATCACGCTCTCGCAAGCGCAGTACGGCATCCGGACTGACTGGACGGCCGTGTATCTGCGCTACTATGAGCCGCCGGTGCCCGGCAAGAAGTGCACGCTCAAGAGCCAATAAATGGCGGTAACTTCATAGTCTCTTGTCATTTTTTCGGTTTGGGGCATTGTCAGAAAAGATGCATGTGAGTGCAGGTTGACGTCATGCAGCTTTTCACCACGGCCGAGGCCGCCGCATACCTTCGCCTCAAGGAGCGCAAGATCTACGAAATGGTCGCCGAGGGCGTCGTGCCGTGCACAAAGGTGACCGGCCGCTGGTTGTTTCCCAAAGCCGAGCTCGATCATTGGCTGGCGTCGAGCGTCTCGCGGCCCGCCGGTGTGGCGCCGCCCGAGCCCGCGCCGATCATTGGCGGCAGCCACGATCCGCTGCTCGAATGGGCCTTGCGCGAAAGCGAGTCAGGGCTTGCGACTTTGGCGATCGGGAGTGAAGCCGGCTTTGCACGTTTCGCCGCCGGCGAAACGGTGGCCGCTGCCATCCATTTGCATGCGCTTCACGATGCCGAGGCCGATGCCAATGTTATCGCGCTGAGGAAGCGCAGCGATTTGCGCGATGCGGTGTTGATCTCATTCTGCCGGCGCGAGCAGGGCTTCCTGGTTCCGGCCGGTAACCCGCTGGGGCTCGGCTCCATCGACGACGTGATCGCGAAGCGCGCACGCGTCGCGATGCGGCCGAAAGGCGCCGGCGCGCAATTGTTGCTGCTGGCCTTGCTGGAGCAGGCGAAGGCCTCGCTCGACCGGCTCACGGTTGTCGCCCCGGTCTGCCCGACGGGCCCCGACATTGCGCAGGCCATCCGCGCCGGGCGCGCCGATGCCGGCATCGCGACGCGCGGCGTGGCCAACGCCGCGGGGCTCGATTTCGTGCCCATCGTCTGGGAGCCGTTCGACCTGGTGATGCGCCAGCGCGACTATTTTCAGACGCAGCTACAGGCGCTGCTCAAGTTCCTGCAATCGGACGAGTTCGCAGCGCGTGCCCGCGAACTTGGTGGCTACGACATTCAGAGCACGGGTAGCGTGCGGTTCGTGAACTGATGTCAGACACGCAGGCTTGGCCGACCGAACTACGGCTGCACAAGGATCGCAAGACGCTGAGCGTGACCTTCGAGGGCGGCGAGCGCTTCGACCTGCCGACGGAATATCTGCGGGTCAAAAGCCCGAGCGCTGAAGTGCAGGGCCACTCCGCGGAGGAACGCAAGACTGTCCCCGGCAAGCGCGATGTTGAAGTCATCGAGGTCTTGCCGGTCGGCAACTACGCGGTGCGGCTGGTGTTCGACGACATGCATTCAACCGGAATTTTCGGCTGGGATTACCTGCGCGAACTCGGGCGCAATTATGCCGCCTATTGGCAGGATTATCTCGATGAGCTCGCGGCCAAGAATTTGAAGCGCGATCCGCCGGCGTTGCGCAAATAGCCTCTATTGATGACATGGGTTTCGGCCAGTCGAGCGCCTTTGGCGGACCCGTCCACATGCCGACGGTGGAGCGGTTGGCCAATGAGGGGCTCCGCTACAACGAATTCCACACCACGGCGCTCTGCTCGCCCACGCGCACCGCACTGCTCAGCGGTCGCAATCATCACACCAACAACATGGGCTCGATTGCGGAGACCGCGACCTCATTTCCTGGACAGACGGGGCAACGCCCCAACAGCGTGGCACCGCTCGCGGAGATGTTGCGTCTGAATGGCTACAGCACGGCGGCGTTCGGCAAGTCGCACGAAACCGCGGCGTGGGAGATCAGTCCGTCTGGCCCGACCGACCGCTGGCCGACCCGCTCTGGTTTCGACAAGTTTTACGGCTTCATGGGCGGCGAGACCAACCAGTGGGCGCCGCTGCTCTATGACGGAATGAATATAGTCGAGCCATCGCACGACCCGAATTATCATTTCATGACCGACATGACCAACCAGGCGATCGGCTGGATGCAGTACCAGAAATCGCTGACGCCGGATAAGCCGTTCTTCATCTACTTCGCGCCGGGTGCCACGCATGCGCCGCATCAAGTGCCGAAGGAGTGGATTGCCAAGTACAAGGGCAAGTTCGACCAGGGCTGGGACAGACTGCGCGAGGAGACGCTCGCGCGCCAGATCAAGTTGGGCGTGGTCCCTGCGGGGACGAAACTCGCGCCCAAGCCCGAAGCCATCAAGGATTGGGCAACGCTCAGCGCGGATGAGAGAAAGCTGTTCGCGCGCCAGATGGAAGTCTTCGCGGGCTTTGGCGAGTACGCCGATACGGAGGCCGGGCGGCTGATCGAAGCGATCAAGGCGACCGGTCAACTCGACAATACGCTGGTCTTTTACATCGTCGGCGATAACGGAGCGAGCGCCGAGGGTGGCATGGTCGGGCTCTTCAACGAATATACCTACTTCAACGGCGTGCATGAGACCGTCCAGGACGTTCTCAAGCATTACGACGAACTCGGTGGGCCGAAGACGTATAGCCACTACGCGGCTGGATGGGCGGTCGCAGGTGATACGCCCTTCGCATGGACAAAGCAGGTCGCCTCGAGTTACGGCGGCACCCGCAACGGGATGGTGGTCCACTGGCCCAAGGGCATTACTGCAAAGGGTGAATTACGTTCGCAGTGGCACCATGTCATCGATATAGCGCCGACAATCCTCGAAGCGGCGAGCTTGCCAGAACCGAAGAGCGTGAACGGAACGGTTCAGACTCCAATCGAAGGCGTCAGCCTGGCCTACACGTTTGCGGATTCCAAGGCTCCAAGCACGCACACGACACAGTACTTCGAGATCTTCGGCAACCGCGCCATCTACAACGACGGCTGGCTGGCTGGCACAGTCCACCGCGCCGCGTGGGAATTCAAACCCCGCACGACGCTCGAGAATGACAAATGGGAGCTCTATGACACACGGTCGGACTTCAGCCTGGCGAATGACCTGGCCACGAAGAACCCCGACAAATTGAAAGAGCTCCAGGAGCTCTTCTTGAAGGAAGCGGTGAAATACACTGTGCTGCCTCTGGACGATCGGACCCTGGAGCGCTTGAACGCGGGGTTGGTCGGACGGCCCGATCTGATGGCAGGCCGCACGTCGCTCACGGTTCACCAGGGAATGATCGGGATGTCGGAAAATGTCTTCATCAATGTGAAGAACCGGTCGCACACGATCACCGCCGACGTGGACATCCCGAAGAGTGGGGCCAACGGCGTGATTATAGCCCAGGGCGGGCGCTTCGGCGGCTGGAGCCTTTATCTGAAGGATGGCATGCCGACATACACCTACAACTGGCTCGGCCTGCAGCGTTACATGGTGACGGGCAAACAGGCGCTACCTGCCGGGAAGGCAACTATCCGCGTCGAATTCGCGTATGACGGCGGCGGTGTCGAAGGTGCGTGTCGCTCTTCGTCAATGATTCCCCAATTTTAAAAATGGTGGGCGCTGTAGGGATCGAACCTACGACCTCTCCCGTGTGAAGGGAACGCTCTCCCGCTGAGCTAAGCGCCCGGCCATTGCGGACGCGCGATATAATGAGTGCCTCGGAGGGGTGTCAAGCGAAGCTGGCCGACAGCCCGCTAGTTGCGCGTTTTCGGATTGTTGCCTTGCGGCAGGCGCGAGGCATGTGTTTGCAGCGCGCGGATGCGGTCGGCCAGGTTTCCGTTGTTCGACGATAATTCCGCGATGTCGACGGCGCCGGGCGCGGGCGCCCCGCCGCTGACCCGATCATGTGACGTTTCGGCGGCCAGCAACGCTTCAATCGGTGAGTTGGGGCCTTCGAGCGCGGAGGCGAGGCGGGCCACTTCCGCCGCAACATCATTGATGCGCTCGCGCAGGAGCGAATTCTCGACACGCTCTGACGCCCAGGTTTCCTCGGTCTCGCGTTTCAAGGCGCCGAGCTCGCGGCCGAGACGATCACGTTCTTCCCGCGTGTGAACGATCTCCGCCTGCAATTGCGTGTTCTCGGTCTTGAGCTTTTGGGCGCCGGAATTCGAACGGCCTTCGACCTCGATGATGGCGGTGCGCAGGTCGCTCTCGACCTTGCGCGCGGCTTCCATTTCCTGGCGCAATTGCTTGAGCTCGAATTCGCTCTGGTTGAGCAGCCGCGACTGCTCCCCAAGACGGCCTTCAAGATCCTGGGCGCGCCGTCCGAGGATTTCCGCTTCCTTGGTCTGCGCAATGAGCTGCTGCTCGAGCTCGGTGACGCGGCGCGCGAGATTTTGCACCCTTCCGCGTTCTTCCAGCAGTTCGTGGGCGGCGGCCTTCAACTCAACCCGTTCGGCGTCGCGCCGGTCCTCGACCACCTTTAATTCGTGGCCGGCACCGTCCAGGCGTTCCTTGAGCGCATCGACCTGCGTCCGCAACGCGACGATTTCAATCTTCTGGGAATCAGCAAGCGTCGAGCGTTCGTCGAGTTCGCCCGTGAGTTTCGACAGCTCGGCCTGCTTGTCGGACAGCGCGCGCTGCGCCTCATGCATGATATTGGTCTTGACCGCGAATTCTTCCTCGGTGGCGCGCAATTGGTCGCGCAGCGACTTGTCGCGTGCTTCGAGCGCGAAGATAGCGGCGGATTTTTCACCTAACTCGATCTTGAGACGATTGATGGCGTCGCCCTTCTTGCCGAGCTCGGCAAGCTGGCTTGTGCTCCTGGTCTTGAGTTGTTCGACGCTCATTTCCAGACGCCGCGTCGACATCGCGAACTCGGCGCGCAGCTGATCCTTGTCAGCCTGGATTTCGGCCATCGACAACGGCGTTGCGGCTTCGAGCCGGCGCATTGTCAGCCGTACGGCGCGGCCATGGACGAGAGGGACGACAACAAGTCCGATCAGAGCAGCAACAAGAAACCCGATCCCGAAATACATGATCGGTTCAATCATGAAACATACGCCTCCAACTCACGCACTGGCATTGAATCCCCGGAACCCTTTAACCCCTTGGACCCGCATGCCGGATCCCACCGGCACACTAGCCTAAAGCGGGCGCGGCGTCGCGGGCCAAAGCGTTTCCGCAGGTTTGCGCAGGAAAAGTAGTAAATGTGGCCGCGATCAGAACGGATTCCACGTCGCCCGCGGCGTAAATTTGAGATAACCGATATTGGCGCCCAGCCGCAATCCGACCCCTGAGCGGATCGGCACCACAATAATGTTCCCGGACGCGAGCGCGGTCATCCCGAAGCCGCCGATGAAATAGGCAGAGCCGTCGATGCCGCCGAAACGTTGATAGATGGCTTCCGTGGCGGGCAGATTGTAGATCAGCATCATTGTGCGTGCGCCTTCGCCGCCAGTGTCGAACCCGACCGAGGGGCCTTCCCAGAATACGCGGCGGTCGCCGGCATTCTTTGTATAGAGCTTGCCGTCGCCATAACGCAGGCCGACCACGAAGGCGCCGCTGCCTTCCTGGCCAAGCACATAGCCGTTCGGTTGGCCCCAGCGGCTGACGGCGGTCTCCACGATCTGGGCCAGCCCGCGCGACACGCTGCCGAAGAAGCGATGGCCTTCCCGCACCAGTTCACCGGGGGTGAACGTGCCGGGCTTCTGTTGTGCGGGTGGTGGTGGCGGCGGTGGCGGCTGGTTTTGGGCCGTTGCAGGTCCCGGTGCAAAGCTCATGAGGCAAAGGGCCAACGCCGCAAAGCGCAAGATCGCGCGCATCATATGCTCCATTGGATGGTGAGGCCCCATGAGGCCCCATGAGGCCCTATGCCCCGTTTAACCGGATGCTCACACCGGCCGCGCTATCGTGTTCGCGGACGTCCCGTCCCGAATCATTTTAACGTCACCGAGAACTATGACTGCACCACGGCAGCAACGGAAGCCGCCAATATCGCTCCGGGTCTTGCTCCAGGTTTCGCTGGGTGTGGCCTTGGGCTGCGGTATTTTTGCACCCTGGACGTTGCAGGCCGCGACCGACAATCAACTGGCGGTCAATCTGGACACGGGCCTCGCCATCAGCGGGTTCGACCCAGTGGCCTATTTTACGGAGAGCAAGGCGGAATTTGGGCGCCCGGAAGTCGAACTCAACCTGGACGGCGTCGTCTGGCGTTTCACCAATGAAGGCAATCGTGGCGCCTTTTCCGCGCACCCCGAGGTCTATGCGCCCCGTTTTGGCGGTTACGACCCCGTGGCGATCGGCAGCGACCGATCCGTCCAGGGACACCCACTGATCTGGGTCGTGGTCGGTCAGCGGCTCTATCTCTTCTATAGCGAGAAATCGCGCGCAGCCTTTCTTGCCGATCCTGGCCGCATCATCGACACGGCCGAACGCAAATGGCCCGGCGTTGCGCGCGCGCTTGGACATTGATCGGACATTGATGTCCGGCGCGTCTTCAGACCGAAATCGATGCCGCCTTTTCCGCATCGCCCCACGCCATGAAGGCGGGCACACGAAAATTTTCCGCGGCGCGGCCATAGGCCAGCGGCGAGCCTTGCGGGGTCATCACGTTGCCGCCCGCCGCGACGACAAGCGCATGTCCCGCGGCGACATCCCATTCGCAGGTGGTGGCGAGGCGCGGATAGACATCCGCGGCGCCCTCCGCGATCTGGCAAAATTTTATGGCCGAACCGGCGGCCTGGCGCGTGATTGGCCCAAGCGCGGCAAGAAATGCGTCAGTTGCGCTGTCGAAGTGTGATCGGCTGACGGCGGCGATCGCTCCGTGGCCCGGCCAACGTCGCGTGTGAATCACCCGCGCATCGTCGGCGCCGTCGGCCAATAAGCGCAGCCGCTCAGCTCTCTCGCCGACGACGCCGCGCCAGACCTGGCCGCGTGCCGGCGCGGCGATAATCCCGGCGACCGGCACGCCGCGGGTCACAATCGCAAGATTGACGGTGAACTCGTCGCGGCCCGCAATAAACTCGCGTGTTCCATCGAGCGGATCGACAATCAGGAAACTCCTGTCGAGGCCCGCGACCGGTTGATCGGTGGCTGATTCTTCGGAAATCACAGGAATGCCCGGCAGCAGCCGTGCCAGGCCCTGCAGAATTGTCGCCTCGGAAACTTCGTCGGCGACTGTAACCGGGGACCGGTCGGGCTTGATCCGCTGCACCACGGTGACCGGCGAGATCGCGCGAATTCCCGTGCACGCGTGCGCAATGATTCTGGTCAAGTCGTCCAGCAGCCTGAGCGCTTCGCCCGGCAGAATTTCGGAACCCGGCATTCCTTTTATTCCATATCCTTGCGCCGACCTGCCGGTCCTCCTTGGCGGTCGTGCGGGTGCGGTGTATCACCCGGACCAAGTCGGCGCTGTTATGATTCGCCGATCCGCGCAGCCTGCATGCCCAGCGGAGACTAGTCTATGTCCGGATCGCCTATTGATGCCCTCGATCTCGCGGCCTTGCTATGCTCGCGTGTCTGCCACGATTTGATCAGCCCCGTCGGCGCCATCGTCAACGGCCTGGAAGTTCTGGAAGAAGAAAAAGACGAGGCGACCAAGGAGTTTGCGCTCGACCTGATAAAAAGGAGCGCCAACACCGCCTCGGCCAAATTGCAATTCTGCCGGATTGCCTTCGGTGCGGCCGGCTCCGCCGGTGCCCAGATCGACCTCGGCGACGCGGAAAGCATCGCGCGCGGCTTTCTTGAGGACGAAAAAACCAAGCTCGCCTGGAATCTCCCGCGCGCGCTGCTGGCCAAGAACCGGGTCAAATTATTGCTCAATATGCTTCTGATCGCGGGCCAGGCCATTCCGCGTGGCGGTACGCTGACGGTTGATCCGATCGGGGCGGGCGATACCCTGGGCTTCAAGGTGAGCGCCGCCGGCACGAACGCCAAAGTTCCGCCCGTGGTTCCGCCTTTGCTCACCGGCGAGAGCGGGGCCGAAGGTCTCGACGCCCATCGTATTCAGCCGTACTACGCCGGGCTGCTGGCCAAGGCGTGCGGCATCAAGGCGGCCATCGAGATGGTCGGCGAAACGGTCGTCGTCACGGCGCAGTAGGGCTGCGTGTGGGCGCAGCATTCCGGCGGTTAATGACCGGTTAACGGCGCGCGCTGTGCCGGTGTCCCGCAACCAAAATTAAACGCTTAAACGACACACTGGCCGCGCTCTCCGATGGAAAGCGATGGACGGGCCGTAGCCCGTCGACGAAGGCGTTTTTATGGACGACCTGCTGAGGGAATTTGTCACCGAGACGAACGAAAGTCTCGACGTGGTCGACGTCGAGCTCGTGCGCTTTGAGCAGGACCCGAACAACGCCAAGATTCTCGACAACATTTTCCGCCTCGTTCACACGATCAAAGGCACCTGCGGTTTCCTCGGCTTGCCGCGGCTGGAAGCCCTCGCGCATGCCGCCGAAACGCTGATGGGCAAGTTTCGCGACGGCGCACCAGCGTCGAGCGAGGCGGTCACGCTTATTCTTGCCACCATCGACCGCATCAAGACGATTTTGGAATCTCTGGAGCGCGAGCAGCGCGAGCCGGAAGGTGGCGATACCGATCTGATCGCCGAGCTCGAGCAGATGGTCGAATGGGTCGGGTCGCCGGCCCCGCGCGCGCAGTCGCAGCATACCGTTGGGACGCTCGTCACCCAGACGCTGGAACGGCCGCTGCGTGCCGACGAAGACACGCTGGACGATCTCGAGCGCGCGTTTCGTGAAACGCCGGTCGACCCGCCGGCTGTAAAGCCTGCCAAGCCCGCGCCGGCGCCCGCCGAAGCGCCGGCCAAGGATGACGACGGCGCAAAGAACGCCAATCAATCCATTCGCGTGACCGTTGATACGCTCGAGCAGCTCATGACGATGGTGTCGGAGCTGGTGCTCACGCGTAACCAGTTGCTCGAGATCGTGCGCCGTCACGAGGAGTTGGAATTCAAGACGCCGCTGCAGCGATTGTCGAATGTCACGGCCGAGCTGCAGGAAGGCGTGATGAAGACGCGCATGCAGCCCATCGGGAATGCATGGCAGAAGCTGCCGCGCGTCGTGCGAGACCTTTCCAACGAGCTCGGCAAGCACATCGAGCTGGAGATGCAGGGCGCCGAGACCGAGCTCGATCGCCAGGTTCTCGATCTGATCAAGGATCCGCTCACGCACATGGTCCGTAATTCGGCGGACCATGGCCTCGAGACGCCAGAACAGCGGCGCGCCGCCGGCAAGCCGGAGGGCGGCAGGATCCGTCTTTCGGCCTATCACGAGGGCGGCCACATCATCATCCAGATTTCCGATGACGGCCGCGGGCTCGACACGGCGCGCATCAAGGCCAAGGCCATTGCGCAAGGCCTGGTTTCCGAAATCGAAGCCGAGAAGCTGACGGAAGCGCAGGTTCACAAGTTCATCTTCGCGCCCGGGTTCTCCACGGCCACCAAGGTGACCAACGTCTCCGGCCGCGGCGTCGGCATGGACGTCGTGCGCAATAACATCGACCAGATCGGCGGCACCATCGACGTGAAGTCGGTCGCCGGCGCCGGCCTGAGCTTCACCATCAAGATTCCGCTGACGCTTGCCATCGTCGCGGCGTTGATCGTGGAGGCGGGCGGACACCGCTTTGCCATCCCGCAGCTGTCGGTGATCGAGCTGGTGCGCGCGCGCAGCGGCAGCGAACACCGCATCGAGCGCATCAAGGACACACGTGTTCTTCGGCTGCGCGACAAGCTTCTCCCGCTCGTCGGCCTGACTCATTTGCTCGGCCTGGAAAAGGACGCCGGCGATATCAATGGCGGCTTTATCGTCGTCACGCAGGTCGGCAGCCAGACTTTCGGCATCGTTGTGGACGGCGTGTTTCATACCGAGGAAATCGTCGTCAAGCCGATGTCGAGCAAGCTGCGCCACATCGCATTGTTCTCCGGCAACACAATTCTCGGCGACGGATCGGTGATCATGATCATCGACCCCAATGGCGTCGCGCAATCATTTGGCAATACTGTTGTGTCGCAACTCGCGGCCGAGCAGGCAGCCGAAAACCGCGATGCCGTATCGGACGCGGCGAACACGTCGCTTCTGGTGTTCCGCGCCGGATCGAGCCAGCCCAAGGCCGTGCCGCTGTCGCTCATCACGCGGCTCGAGGAAATCGACGCGCACAAGATCGAGCTCTCGAATGGCCGCCATATGGTGCAGTACCGCGGCCACCTGATGCCGCTCATCAGCATGAGCGACGATGTGCGGGTGAAGGCCGATGGCGCGCAGTCGCTGCTGGTCTTTTCGGACGGAAGCCGTTCGATGGCGCTCGTGGTCGACGAAATCGTCGATATCGTCGACGACAATCTCGATATCCAGGTCGCAAGCGACAATCCGGGCGTGCTCGGCTCGGCCATTGTCCGCGGCCAGGCCACCGAGATCATCGACGTCGGTCACTTCCTGCCGCTCGCTTTCGAGGACTGGTTTCGGCGCAAGGAGCAGCCGGTGCAGCATCGTGCCCGCTCGGTACTGCTGGTCGACGACTCTCCGTTCTTCCTCAATATGCTCACGCCGGTGCTCCAGGCCGCGGGTTATGTAGTGACCGCAGCCAGTTCCGCGCACGACGCGCTGGCCGCGCTCAAAGAGGACCGCGCGTTCGATGTTGTGATCACCGACATCGAAATGCCGGAGATGAACGGCTTCCAGTTCGCGGAAATCATGCGCGCCGACCCCCGCACCGCCGATCTGCCCGTGATCGCGCTGTCCTCGGTTGTATCGGCCGAAGCGATCGAGCGCGGCCGCCGCGTCGGCTTCCACGATTATGTGGCCAAGTTCGACCGACAGGGATTGATCGCGGCGCTCAAGGAACAGACCGACGTTGGTCGGGCGGCATGACAGGCAAACCATGAGCGAAACCGCCGACCATAACCTGCACGAATACGTCACCGCGATGATTGGCGGCCAGTTGTTTGGCCTGCCGATCCTGCGCGTGCAGGACGTCTTCGCTCCCGAGCGATTGACGCGCGTTCCGCTGGCGCCGTCTGAAATCGCCGGGGTGCTCAATTTGCGCGGCCGCATCGTGACATTGGTCGATATGCGCTGCCGCCTCGGGCTCGGCCAGCGCGACGAAAATCAGCCGGCGATGGCGGTCGGCGTCGAGTCGCGCGGTGAATCATATGGCTTGCTGATCGACAATGTGGGCGAGGTTCTCAAGCTCGACGTCACGGCGTGCGAGCCAAATCCGACCAATCTCGACCCGCGACTGGCGAGCGTGTCGACCGGGATTCACCGGCTTGATGGACAACTACTGATGGTTCTCGATGTCGACCGCGTGCTCGACATTGCAGTGAAGGCGGCCGCGGCGTGATGCGGTCGAAGCGTGAAGGATTCGTAGTTAGGCGCGAACACAACGAGGCTGTACGATGAAAACCTGTTTAGTTGTTGATGACTCCAGCGTCATTCGAAAAGTGGCGCGACGCATTCTCGAAGGACTCGAATTCCAGATCGTGGAGGCCGAGGACGGCGAGCAGGCGCTTGAGGCATGCCGCCGGCAGTTGCCGGAGGCAATTCTTCTCGATTGGAACATGCCCAAGATGGACGGCTACGAGTTTCTACGCTCGCTGCGCCGGTTGCCGGGCGGCGATGCTCCGAAAGTGGTCTTCTGCACCACCGAGAATGACGTTGCGCATATCGCGCGTGCTCTGCACGCCGGTGCCAACGAATACATCATGAAGCCGTTCGACAAGGAAATCGTCGAGGCCAAGTTCCAGGAAGTCGGGCTGATCTGATCGCTGCAGCGCCGAACCAGTAGGTAACGGTCAGTAAAGCCAGAAAAGTGCAATGAACCTCGTGGTTACTCCGACGTCCGGTGCGGCAGCCGTCAGCCGCAGAATACGTGTGATGCTCGTCGACGATGCCGTCGTCGTGCGCGGGCTGTTTGCCCGCTGGGTCGAGTCCGAACCCGATCTTGAAGTCGTCGCCACGCTGCGCACGGGCCGCGAGGCGGTGGACCAGCTCGAGCGCGTCGATCCCGACGTGGTCGTGCTGGACGTCGACATGCCGGAGCTGGACGGCATCGCGGCGCTGCCGCTGCTGCTCGAAAAGAAGCGCGATCTCGTCGTGATCATGGCGTCCACGTTGACGCGACGGAACGCCGAGATCAGCTTGCGGGCCCTATCGCTCGGTGCCGCTGACTACATCCCGAAGCCGGGAAGCAATCGCGAGGTCAGCGCGTCGACCGCCTTCCGGCGCGACCTGATCGAGAAAATCCGCCAGCTTGGCTTGCGCGCGAAGCGCTTGCGGACGCCCGCTGAACCGGCGCGCCCGCACCACGAACCGAAACATGCGCCGTCCATTGTGCCGTCGTCGCCGGCGGAAGAAGCCGCGCCGCATCGGGTGTCGCTGCGGCCGATGCCGTTGACGCCACCACGGGTGCTGCTGATCGGTTCATCGACCGGCGGCCCGCAGGCGCTCAACGCGCTGGTCGCGCAGATCGACGGCGTGCTTCAGCGCGCGCCCGTTCTGATCACCCAGCATATGCCGCCGACCTTCACGGCCGTGCTTGCCGAGCATCTTGCACGCGTCGCCAAGCGTCCGGTGCGCGAGGCGGTCGACGGCGAAGAAATCACAGCCGGGGTCATCTATCTCGCGCCTGGCGGCAAGCACATGAAGGTCGCGCGCCGCGACAACGCGGTTGTGATCTCGATCGAAGACGGCCCGCTGGTGAATTTCTGCAAGCCCGCGGTCGATCCGCTGTTTGCCTCCGCGGCCGAAGTCTGGGGCAGCAAGGTGCTTGCGCTGGTGCTGACGGGCATGGGCTCCGACGGCCTCGCGGGCGCCAAATCCATCGTCGCTGCCGGCGGTCATGTCATGGCGCAGGACGAAGCGACCAGCGTGGTGTGGGGCATGCCGGGGCAGGTGACGAATGCCGGCCTGTGCTCTGCCGTGCTGCCGTTGCCGGAGATCGCCGGGAAGCTCAGCCGCCTGTTTGCCGGGGAGCGCGCGTGACCCCACAGGACTTCGACTACCTGCGCAGGCTGTTGCGGGAGCGCTCCGGCCTGGTGCTGGCGGCCGAGAAGCAGTACCTCGCCGAAAGCCGGCTGGTGCCGGTGGCGCGGCGCCATGGCATGAGCACGCTGGGTGAGCTGATCGAGCGGCTGCGCAGCAAGTCACCGGCGGCGCTGATCGCCGAGGTGGTCGAAGCGATGACCACCAACGAAACATTCTTCTTCCGCGACAAGCTGCCGTTCGACCACTTCCGCGACACCATGATGCCGGCTTTGCTTGCCGCCCGCGCGCGCGAGAAGCGCATCCGCATCTGGTGCACGGCCGCCTCCACGGGCCAGGAGCCCTATTCGCTGGCCATGCTGATCAAGGGCATGGGCGCCGCCGCCGCGGGGTTCCGCTTCGAGATCGTCGCGACGGATCTGGCATCTGAAGTGCTGGAGAAGGCCAAGGCGGGCATTTACAGCCAGTTCGAGGTGCAACGTGGATTGCCGGTGCAGTTGCTGGTGAAATTCTTCAGCCAGCAGGGCGAGTCATGGCAGCTGGCGCCCGAATTGCGCAGCATGGTGCAATTCCGCACGCTCAATCTGCTCAACGATTTCTCGCCGCTTGGCACTTTCGACATCGTTTTTTGCCGCAACGTTCTGATTTATTTCGACCAGGACAACAAGGTCGCCGTGCTCAACCGCATTGCGCGCCAGGTGGCGGACGATGGTTTCCTTGTGCTGGGCGCCGCCGAGACTGTGATCGGCCTGACCGATGCGTTCAAACCGCTCGCCGACAAGCGCGGGTTGTATGTGCCGAATGGCGCCGTTCGCCAATCGCCGGCCGACAACGTGATCCGTTTCGCGGCCGCAAAAGGCGCGGCGGTGACTATTCCCCGCCTGTAAATATTATCCTGTTTTTATGCCGGTTCGGCTCGTCACGCGGACGAATCATGTAAATTAGCCCGACCGGGCCGTTGCGCCGATCGGGCGTATGTGGGGGCTTGCCGCTGGCAAGTATGGCCCGAAGGGGGAGGCCTACCATTGGTCGACTATGTCGATCCGGTGCTGGTTGTTGACGACCTCAACACGATGACGCGCATCGTGGATGGAATGCTGCGCAAATGCGGCTTCACCAACATCGAGACGGCTCATGACGGACCGACCGCGCTGCAAAAGCTGCGCGAGAAATCGTTCTTGTTTGTCATCACCGACCGCGAAATGCCGGGCATGAACGGCCTGGAGCTGGTGCGGGAAATCCGCGCCGACCCGAAAATCCGCAGTGTTCCGCTGGTCATCATGTCGGCAAGTTCGGAGGCGCAGCACGCGGAAGCCGCGATGGCTGCCGGCGCGAATTTTTTCATGACCAAGCCGTTCAATCTCACGACGTTGAAAGACGTGATCACCCAGCTGATGCGGCCGCGGCAGTAAACGCAGTCGGATCGCAATAAAAAAACCCCGCCGTCCTGGCGGGGTTTGAGTTTGGATGAGAGAGAGCCCGAAGGCTCAATCACAACGCCACGCGGGGGAAACTGAAATCGAAGTGCGGTGCATTCCTAAGCGAGATGGCCGGGTCAAGCCCGGCCATGACATCTCAGGCTGGAATTCTTTCTTCGGCCTCGGTCGGCTCGCGCAACACATAGCCGCGGCCCCACACCGTCTCGATATAATTCTTGCCGGAGGAGGCGTTGGCGAGCTTCTTGCGCAGCTTGCAGATGAAGACGTCGATGATCTTGAGCTCGGGCTCGTCCATGCCGCCATAGAGATGATTGAGGAACATCTCCTTGGTGAGCGTCGTCCCCTTGCGCAGGGAGAGCAGCTCGAGCATCTGGTATTCCTTGCCCGTGAGGTGCACGCGCTGCCCGCCGACTTCGACCGTCTTGGTGTCGAGGTTGACGACGAGATCGCCGGTATTGATGACCGACTGCGCGTGGCCCTTGGAGCGGCGAACGATCGCGTGGATGCGGGCGATCAGCTCGTCCTTGTGGAAGGGCTTGGTCATGTAGTCGTCGGCGCCGAAGCCCAGGCCTTTGACCTTGTCCTCGATGCCGGCGAGGCCGGAGAGGATCAGGATCGGCGTCTTAACTTTTGAGACCCGCAGGGAGCGCAGAACCTCGAAGCCCGACATGTCGGGAAGGTTCAGGTCGAGCAGGATGATGTCGTAGTCGTAGAGCTTGCCGAGGTCGACGCCCTCTTCGCCGAGGTCCGTCGTATAGACGTTGAAACTCTCGGATTTGAGCATCAGCTCGATGGATTGTGCGGTCGCGCTGTCGTCTTCAATGAGTAGAACGCGCATTTAAGTCCCCTTCTCGCCGCAACCGGGCCCTTGGGTCACGCCGCAAAATCGCGGCGAGTTTGAAAAAAACGCGGTGGGACAAACCGAATCGACACTATCGAGCCATGGTTAACAAAACCTGATTCTCCCGTGCAAGCTCGCCGTAGGCAGAAGCGCCCGAATCGGCGTAAGATATTGCCGGAGAGTGGTTTTTTGGCCACGTCCTGTCTAATGCCCTAGTTTAAGAGTCGGGCCTAACCGACTCTGAAGACTCGCCCCTTCCGTCCTGGCTGGGCGATTCTAAGCCTTAGTCCCTTGGACGAATGACCCAATGATTAACGACGCGGGTAAACACCGGGTTAACGGAACCGAAGGACCGGTAATCCTAAGGACCGGTTTATGGCGGCTCTGTCGCGAGACGGTGGCGGCCTCGCTTTACGAGCGGACGCAGGGACGATGAGGGGCCAACCGTGAAAGCACGATTTTGAAAGCGCTTGCCGAGCAAATCGTCGACATCGATGGCGTCGAGATCTTCGGCCGCGTCGTCTCCGTGCGCGGCCTGATGGTGGAAGTTGCCGGGCCGATCCACGCCATGTCGGTTGGCGCGCGGCTGACCATCGAGACCGGTGCCGGGCGGTCGATCCCATGCGAGGTTGTCGGCTTCTCGGGCGGCCACGCACTCGCCATGCCGTTTGCCGCGCTCGATGGCGTGCGGCGCGGCTGCCGGGCGGTTGTCTCAAGCGCGGCCGGCGCCATCCGCCCGTCCGAGCGCTGGCTTGGCCGTGTCGTGAATGCGCGGGCTGAGCCGATCGACGGGCAGGGGCCATTGCCGCCGGGCCCGGCGCCCTATCCCTATCGCAACTCGCCACCGCCGGCGCACGCGCGCATGCGGGTCGGCGAGCCGCTCGACCTCGGCGTGCGCGCCCTCAACACTTTCCTCACCGTCTGCCGCGGCCAGCGCATGGGTATTTTCTCGGGCAGCGGCGTGGGCAAATCGGTTCTGCTGTCCATGCTGGCCCGCAACGTGGCGGCCGATGTTTCCGTGATCGGTCTCGTCGGCGAACGCGGCCGCGAGGTGCAGGAGTTCTTGCAGGACGACCTTGGCGCGGCGGGCCTTGCCCGCTCGGTGGTCGTTGTGTCGACATCCGATGAGCCGGCGCTGATGCGCCGCCAGGCCGCTTACCTGACGCTCGCCATCGCGGAGTATTTCCGCGACCTCGGCAAGGATGTGCTGGTCCTCATGGACTCGGTCACGCGCTTCGCCATGGCCCAGCGTGAGATCGGCCTGTCCGCCGGCGAGCCCCCGACCGCGAAGGGCTACACGCCGACGGTCTTCGTGGAATTGCCGCGACTGCTGGAGCGGGCGGGGCCAGGGACGGAGAAGGGCACGATCACCGGCATGTTCAGCGTGCTGGTCGACGGCGACGACCACAATGAGCCCGTGGCCGATGCGGTCCGCGGCATCCTCGACGGCCATATCGTCATGGAGCGCGCCATTGCCGAACGCGGGCGCTACCCCGCCATCAACGTCCTCAAGTCAATCTCCCGAACCATGCCGCGGGCCGCCGACGCGGCCTATCTCCCGGCTATCAACCGGGCGCGCCAGGTCATGGCCACCTATTCGGACATGGAGGAATTGATCCGCCTGGGCGCCTACCGGACGGGGTCGAGCCCCGAGGTCGACGAGGCCATCGCCCTGCACAAGCCCCTGGAAGCCTTCCTGGCGCAAGGTAAGGAAGAAGCAACGAGTATGGCGGAGGGGTATTTGCGGTTAGAGAGAATTTTGCGGGGCGAAGAAACACAAAACTAACGTTATTGGGGCACAGTCCCCCGGATTGGTCCGGAATAGGGCGCGCGGCCCAGTCGCGGTCGCCTATTCGGGGGCTTCGGGGAGTACCTAGTCGATGAAGTCACGCGAGACCCTCATTCGTCTGAAGAAGTTCCAGGTCGACGAGAAACGGCGGAAGGTCGCCCAGATCGAGGCGATGATCGCCGAGTTCGATCGTATTGCGGGCGAGCTGGAGCGCGAGATCAAGGTCGAGCAGGACCGCGCGGGCATCCACGATCCCGCGCATTTCGCCTATCCGACCTACGCCAAGGCCGCGACCACGCGGCGCGAGAACCTCAAGCATTCCACCGACGAGCTGCGCGTCCAGCTCGAGGATGCCAAGGCGGCGCTGGGTGAGGCATTCGAGGAGCTCAAGAAGGTCGAGATGCTCGACGAGCGCGACCAGCAGCGCGAAAAGGCCGAGGAGAATGCGCGCGAGCAGACCGAGCTCGACCGCATCGCGGCTTTGCGCTTCAGCGCCGGCGGCGCGCCGGCGTAACGCGAAGTTCCACCATTCATTGCCGGTTATCGCAATGCGCTGCCTTACGGCGGCGCATCGCGGTTTTTTTTGATCACCGAGTGTTGAGGCCGCCGCGGCCCAGGATTGCGCTAGATCAAGGTCGGTAGTCCGCCCAGACGATATTGGGTTTAGGGAAAGTGGAGGCTCGTTTCGTCGAGCCTTTTGGCCGCGGGCCAGGATTAAGAAAAGTCGTAGCCAACAACCAGTCACGGCCCCCGCCGGGTTTGCCCGCGTTAACGCGGCGAAGGAGTGGGCTGTGAACGAGCATCGCGAAATTTCTATTTTTTCGGCCAGACGAATTGCGTCTGTCGCCGTGATTTCGCTCTTTGCGGTCGCCATCTCGGTCGCGATTGCTGAGGCGCGTGGCGGCTCTGGCGGTGGCGGCGGGCACGTTGGCGGCGGTGGAGCGCACATTGGTGGCGGCGGCGGTGGTGCGCGCGGATTTAGCGGCGGCGGTGGTGCGCGAGCATTTAGCGGCGGCAGCGGCGTTCGAGCTTTTAGCGGCGGTGGTGCGCGCGGATTTTCCGGTAGCCGCGCCTTTTCGGGCAGCGGATTGGCGCGGGGATCCGGATCGCCAATGTTGCGTTCTGCCGGCATTCCGCGCTCGTTCTCAGGCTTCAGCTCATCCCGAAGATCTTTTGCTTCGCGCGGATTGGGCACGAGCCGCAACGGGAGGCTCGCCGGTTTCTCGACCGCCAGCCTCAATCGCAATCTGGTCACAGGATCGGTGAGAGGGTCCGGGCGCGCTGCGCTTCTTCGTAACAGCGCTTTTGCATCCGCCGGGACCGGAAGGCACTGGGCGCTCTCGCGCGGCAGTTTCCAGGGCCGATTTGCCCACCAGAATTGGCATTCGAACAGCGGATGGTGGTGGCGCAACCACCACGCGATCATTGCGGTCGGCTGGGCAGGCTCGCTGTTCTGGCCTTATGCCTATTGGGATTTCCTGGACTACACGTTCTGGCCCTACGCTTATGACGAGTTTTGGCCCTACGCCTACGATGACTTTTATGTCGGCATGTTCGGGCCTTACGCCTACGAGGGGCCCGATTACGCCAGCCGGGTCCGCTATGGCCGGCGTGGCCGCAACGTAAAGCAGCCATCGACAACGGCGACAGTCGTCTGTGGAACGCAGGTTCCCGCATTGACCAATTGGCCGATCGAGCAGATTTCGAAGACTGTCGAGCCCAACGAGGCGCAGCAGACTGCCTTGGCCACACTCAAGGACGCTACTGGAAAGGCCATGGACGCGTTGCGCGCCGCATGTCCGGATGACCTTCCAAGCACGCCGACCGGAAGGTTAGCCGCGATGCACAAGCGGGTCGCGGCGATGTTGCTGGCGATCAGTGTCGTGCAGCCGCCGCTGCAGACCTTCTACGAATCTCTGACTGACGAGCAGAAGGCCCGCTTCAACGTCATCAATCCGGAAGACCAGCCACGGACGGCGCGTCGCGGCAGCCGGGCGATTGACCTCGCGCAGGCGTGCGATGGAGACACAATTAAACCGATGAACATGCCGACCGAGAAGATCGCGCAGGCGCTCAAGCCGACCGACGCTCAGCGCGTCGCACTTGATTCACTCAACGACGCCACAACGAAAGCGGCCGGCCTTCTCAAGGCGAATTGCCCCAAGGAGCAGGTCCTGACCCCACCCGGGCGCGTTGCGGTGATGGAGCAGCGGCTCAATGCCATGCTGGAAGCGATCAAGATTGTCGAGCCGGAACTGGACGCGTTCTACGGTTTGCTGACGAATGAGCAGAAGGCACGATTTAATCAGCTGGGCGCTGGCGAAGGCTGAGATACCGGGAACAGCCTCTTAATTCGGATCAGTTCACGCGAATTTGGCGCTTGATGTGAATTGGAAGCGCGGCGCCTGGCCTGCAGCCCTGCCGCCATGCGGTGGCGCATTTTGCCTGCGCCAGCTTGTTAGATGCCATCTAACAAAAACGCGGCGCCGCTTTAATGACAGCACGCGGACGTTGCGATGTACTTTGGCCCGGCGCAACTTATCCTTGTTTCGCCATTTCTGAACCCAAAGTCCTCTTAACAACTCACCGTTGCGGTAAATCCAGATGATGGCAAAGAAGGCTCCGAACCCCACGGACAAATATGTCGGATCGCGCGTTCGCATGCGCCGGCTCATGCTGGCGATGAGCCAGGAAAAACTCGGCGAAAAACTCGGCCTGACCTTTCAGCAAGTTCAGAAATACGAGAAGGGCACAAACCGCATTGGCGCCAGCCGGCTTCAGCACATCTCGCAAATCCTCAAAGTGCCGGTGGCGTTCTTCTTTGAGGGCGTATCGGGCGCCAAGCAAAACGAAGATGGCTCCTCGAAAGCTCCGGTTGCCGATTATGTCTCCGATTTCCTCTCGAGTTCTGATGGCCTGGCCCTCACTAAGGCCTTCACCAACATCAAGGACTCGAAGCTACGGCGCCGTGTCGTCGATCTGGTCGAGGAAATCGCCGGCGACCAGCGCTAGCTCTCTCCGCGTTCAGTCACGCGAAGCTAAAACGCCGCCGCAAGGTCGCGCGCGCCTTGTGCTTGCGCGCCGTGACCCATCTTAGTTTCGATGTCGGCAATGAGGTTGCCCACCACGCCCGTGCGCCGCGCCACCGGATTGCGCTCGTAGCCTTGCTGCTGGAAGAAATTCGCGGTCGGCACGCGCGTGCGCAATTCCTGCGGCATAGTCACCATGTCCAGCCCGGTGCTGTCGCCCGTCAGATTCATCAATTCCAGTTCGGCGGCCGTGAGCGGGGCCGTATAGCCCTTGGTGCGCGCGAAGTGCACCGAGTTGATCAGCTTCTGCACCTGCAACAGCGGCCCGATGTCGATATCGAGCACAGCCGCGTGAATGCCGTAGCCGCCGGCTGTCGTCTTGGCCAACCGGTCTTGTTCGCTCCAGCGTTCGGGAACCGAACGGCTGAACGCGATCATGCGCTTGAGCGCGTCGATCTTGCGCTCCATGACAACCTTGGCATTGCCGGTGAGCGTACTGGCCTTCTGGCGCAACGCGGCCGCGAGGCGGCCGCCGTGTTCGGCGAGAAGCGATACGGAGTTTGTGCTCAGCAACTGGTTGTAGCCGATCGCCGGTGAAATCGCGCGCGCACCGGGCCGGTAGGGCACCAGTCCCGCCTGCGAGTCGTAAGCGCCGTTGCCGCCGGTTTCGAACGCATAGATGCCGACAATCTGTTCGCGGGTCAGCCCGGCGGCAAGTGCTGCGCGCGCGTAAGCGCGCTTGAAGTCGAGATCGTTGGCCGGGCGATCGGGCACGAAGCCGAACTGCTCGGCGGCGTTATGAAGGAAGTCGGCAACCACGGGAATGTCGGGCCGTTCCGGTGGGGGCACGCCTGGCGCGCGCGGATCAACCGGGCGGGGCGGGCCCGAATAGACCGGCGGCTGGGTGAGCACATAGTCGTCGAGGGTGATCGGCAGATGGTCGCGACGCTTCACGTTACGCCCGCGGCGTTTCTCGGACACTGCGTCCCAATACGCTGCGGCCTGGGCGTCATAGGGAGCACGCGCGGCCTGAAATTGCGCGAGCTTTGCCTCGTAGTCGGCGATTACCGTCGCGCTTGGCGGCGCGCCTTGCGCACGTGCGGCCGGTGCAGCCAGCGTAATTCCGGCGACGAGCAAGCCGCAGAGACTTGCCTGGCGTAGTGAGATGAGCAAATGGCGCTTCATGGCGCGGTTGTCGGTCATTTTGCTTGATTCGACCACGACATAAAAAACGCGCCGCTGGTGCGGCGCGTCAAGTGTGGGGGAGGTCAAGAATAAACGTGAACGGATTACCGGACGGTGGGGCCGCTGCGGTCAGTGAAGACCACCGGCCCGCCAGCCTTGATCACGGTTGGGCTCTGCGCGGTCATAATGTCCGTGCCGAGATTAAGTTCGCGCGCGGAAATGCCGATCACGGCGATCATCAGCGCAGCGGCAAGTCCGACCACCACGATCTTGAGGTGGGTGGTGCGGTCGGCGGTGTAAAGCGACCAGTTCATGACGACGTCCTCCGGGGCTCTTGGTCATTCGTCTCCCCGTCTCGACGAAAGGTTCACCCTGTTTCGAGCCATTAACGTAGGTACGCCGCCACAGTTCCCAAGGACGCATCACGGATCGTTGAATTGTTGTGATTTTAGATAATTTCCTGAGGAGGCACCGTGGGTTGGCCGTGTTTTCCGCGAAATTGCGCTTACTCCGGGGGTTCCTGCCAGCACCGTCACCGTTTGAGGCTGAGGTCGGGAACCTTTTGCCCGAGGGCCGTGGCGAGATCGATCTGGTGGTCCTGCTCCTGCACGAGGATCTGGCGAATTTGTTCAGCCAGCGCGTATTCGCCGAGTTCTTCGCATTGCCGAATCCGATCGCGGTAGTTGCGAATAGTCTCGTTCTCGTTGTCGAGATCATATCGCAGCATGTCCTTTGGATTTTTCGACGTGCGTACCGCTTTGGGAGTGACCACCGGCATTTTTCCGAGGTAGTCAATTTGGCGCGCGAGGATCAAAGCGTGGTCAAGCTCTTGCTTCGCGTGAATTTCGAGCTGAGAGGCTATGTCCATATATTCGGCGCCGCTGAGGACCTGCGAATAGACGACATAGGCGATGATGGCTTGATATTCGCGCGAGAGGTCTTCGTTTAGCAGGTCCGCAAGTTGATCGCGCGAAATTCCCTTTCTGCTTGCGGACGATTTTGGCTTGCTCATTGATTCCTCCGTTAATTCCTGAAGGCGCGCAACCAATGGCACGACAACTTCAACAGCGCATGGCTGGGCTCATCCGCGTCTGCCGCAAAGCACGCGGTGTCTGCGCTGCGGGCAACGCTTTATTTATTGTCGCCGTTTTCGCGACGCAGATTTTCTGGACTTTGATTTTGCTGACCTGGATTTGCGCACAGGCGCTCGCTTCTTTTTTGACTTTGCCGGCTTTTTGGCCGCCGAGAGCGATTTCATGATGGATCGCATCACCGATTCAACGGCGGCTGCCGCAGCCACGCTCGCTGCGGACTTCGCCGCCCTCATAACCTGGGCATTAGCTTTGGTCATGAAACTCTTTTTCTTGGCCATATATTTATCCAGTGCTCGCTATTGATTGAGCGGGTTCGCTCGGAAATTTTCCCGGCACGCAACTCCTTGACCACGGTAGCCCGATTTCGCGCATCTTGGCCGTTAGTGGTGCATGAATATCGCGAGAAGGATGATGATCGGCAGTGGCACTCCTAACAGCCATAATAGTGCCCCTCGTCCAAAGCCCATGACACTCTCCGTTTTTCATAGAAGCGATTTGCGCTGCGTAATGGTCTAACCGCGGGCGTGGAACAAAGGTTCCAAACCCGCGCCAATTTCAGAGTCTGCCGAGCAAAACCAGAATCAGCACGATGACGATCACGACACCGAGGCCGCCGCCGCCATAGTAGCCCGTGCCGTAAAACGGTCCGCCGCCGAGACCGCTGAACCCGCCGAGCAGCGCAATAACGAGGATGATGAGGATGATTGTTCCGAGTGACATGGCCGTGTTTCCCTTTGCTGATTCATACAAGCGACTCGAAAAATGAGGCCGCCTATCAAGGCGGCCTCGGACGGTTTTTTACCGCGCTCGGCCGGCTCGATTACCAGCTTGTCCAGCGGCGGCCGTTCCAATAACCGCGGCCCTCGTGCTCGCGCCACCGATAGTGCTCGTGGTGGCCCCATCTCCAGTTGTCGTCATGGACAACAACGCGGGCGTGCGCGGGATATTCATAGCGCTCGTGCGTGTGCCAGCAGACGTTGCCGACACAAGCAACGGCCGCGGAAGCGCTTGCCACAGAAAGTGCAAGCGCGCTTGCACCCACAAGGGCACCGATAAGAGTATTGCTGCGTGACGTCATGTTGTGCTGCCTCCGTTGTTCCGCTGCTCAACATAACGGCACGAGGCGGCCTAAGTTCCGCGGCTATCCGGATCTAGCGCGCGTGAATCAGTTTCACTCCGATCACGCGGAGACAGATTGGTTCCCACCTTTATTGAAATTATTATTGGCTAGATACTGCCAACCGTCTTGAGGCGGGCGCGCGGATGAATCTCGCCTTGCGAGAGCACCGGTGTCTGCGCACGGAAGCGCTCGACAATGCCCCGCACGAACGGCCGGATATTCGAGGAGGTCACCAGCACTGGCGCTTCGCCTTCGCGGGCTGCCTCCTCGAAACGCTCGCGAACCAATGTGATGAATTCCGAAAGCCGCGAAGGCTGCATTGCGAGCTGCCGCTCGTCGCCTTGGCCGACCATCGATTCGGCGAAGGCCTGTTCCCATTTGGCCGAAAGCGCGATCAACGGCAGGTAGCCGCTGGGGCTGGTGTGCTGGGCGCAGAGCTGGCGCGAGAGGCGGGCGCGCACGTGTTCGGCGAGCGTGACCGGGTTGCGCGAACTGGAGATGCCATCGGCGACGCCTTCCAGAATGGTGCCCAGATCGCGGATGGAAACGCGTTCCGCGAGCAGGATCTGCAAGACGCGCTGAATGCCGGACACCGTGATGAGGCTTGGCACCAGGTCCTTGACCAGGTCGGCCTGCTCCTTTGGCAATTCCTTGAGAAGCTTCTGCACCTCGCCATAGGAGAGCAGCTCCGACATGTTGCTCTTGAGCAGCTCGGTCAAATGCGTGGAGAGCACGGTGGCGGCGTCGACCACCGTATAGCCCTTCATTGTGGCTTCTTCTTTCAATGCACCGTCGACCCATGTCGCCGGCAATCCGAATGTCGGCTCGGTGGTATGTGTGCCTGGCAGCCTCACCTGGCCGCCGGCGGGATCCATGACCATGAACTGGCCGGCCCAGACCTTGCCGCTGCCGGCTTCGACCTCTTTCACCTTGATGACGTAGGCATTGGCGTCGAGCTGGACATTGTCGAGGATGCGCACGGCCGGCATGACGAAGCCCATTTCCGTCGCAAGCGACCGGCGCAGCGCCTTGATCTGCTCGGTCAGGCGATCGCTGCCGTCCGGCGCGTTGACCAGCGGCAGCAACGCGTAGCCAAGCTCGACCTTGAGATCGTCGATCTTGAGCGCTGCGGAAATCGGCTCGTCGGCGGCGGCGGTCTTTGCGTCTGACTCGGTTTTTTTGACATCGGCAGCGGCAGTGAGCCTGGTGCGCCGGTCGAAGATAAAGGCAAGTGCGGTCGCGCCGCTGCCAAGCGCGAGAAACGGAATCATCGGAATTCCCGGCAGCAACGCCATGACCAGCATGACGCCTCCCGACATGCCCAGCGCCTTGGGGTAGCCGGAGAGCTGCTTCATGAGGGCCTTGTCGGCGGCGCCCGAGATTCCCGCTTTCGAAACCAGCAGGCCGGCGGCGGTCGAGACGATCAGCGCCGGCACCTGTGTCACCAGGCCGTCGCCGACGGTGAGGATCGTGTAGGAATGCGCGGCGTCGGCGAAGGATAAACCTTGCTGGACGATGCCGATGATCATGCCGCCGATGACATTGATGAACACGACCAGCAGGCCGGCAATGGCGTCGCCGCGCACGAATTTGGATGCGCCGTCCATGGCGCCGAAGAAGCCGCCTTCGTCCTCCAGCACCTGACGGCGCCGGCGCGCTTCCTTTTCATCGATCGTGCCGGCCGACATTTCGGCGTCGATCGCCATCTGCTTGCCCGGCATCGCGTCGAGGTGGAAGCGGGCGGCGACTTCCGCGATGCGGCCCGAGCCTTTGGTGATCACCACGAAGTTCACGATGACCAGGATCGTGAAGACGATGATGCCGATGACGAAATTGCCGCTCATGACGAAATTGCCGAAGGCCTCGATCACGTGCCCGGCCGCGTCGGTGCCTTCGTGACCATGCGCGAGAATGAGACGTGTCGATGCGAGATTGAGCGCCAGCCGCAACATCGTTGCGATCAGCAGCACGGTCGGGAAGGCTGAAAATTCCAGCGGCGTGTGGATGAACAGCGCCGTCATCAGGATCAGCACCGAGAAGATGATCGAGATCGCGAGCGCGAAGTCGAGCAACAGCGGCGGCAGCGGCAGGATCAGCACCACCAGGATGGTGAGGACGCCGACGGCGAGCGCGATGTCACCGCGCTTGAAGAAGGCGCCGATATCCCCGAGACCGGGCAGCTTGATGCCGCTGACGCTGGCGGCCGGCGCGGCTGTGATGTCGCTCATGCGTAACTTTGTTGCCTGGCGCACGCTGTCCCCAATGGCTGGGACCATGCGCGGCCGCCAATCCCGGGCGACGCGGACGCGGACAATACCTGGGTTCTCAAACCGGAAGCGGGCACCACTGCCGGTGCCGGAGTAGAGTGTCGCGGTGGGTGATTACCCTTATCCCCGGCAATATTTGCCCATTTTATGGTTAGCAGGCGGTTAACGAATACCGGGCGGTGCGACAAACCGGCCGTGCGATAGCGGCTGCAAAACGAGCGGCCCTCTCCCCGGGGAGAGGGAGAGGACCTTCGGGCGCTGTTCAGGCGCCATATTGCCGAACGTCTGAGGACAATCAGCCCGGCAATAGCACGGTGTCGATCACGTGGATGACGCCGTTCGACTGCTTCACGTTGGCAATCGTGACCGCGGCTTCATGACCCTTGCCATCGACCAGAATGAGCTTGTCGCCATTCATCTTGGCGGTGAACGTGCAGCCGCCGACGGTCTTCACCGAATGCATGCCGCCATCGTCGTTGATCATCTTCTTGATCGCTGACGACATCGCGTTCGCCGCCACCACGTGACAGGTCAGGATCTTGGTGAGCTGCGCCTTGTTCTCGGGCTTGAGCAGGTTTTCGACCGTGCCCGCCGGCAGCTTGGCAAAGGCTTCGTTGGTCGGCGCGAAAACCGTGAATGGTCCGGTGCCGGAGAGCGTGTCGACCAGGCCGGCGGCCTTCACGGCGGCGACCAGCGTCGTGTGGTCCTTGGAGTTGACGGCGTTCTGGATGATGTTCTTGCTCGGATACATCGGCGCGCCGCCGACGTTGACCGTCTTTTCCTTTTCCTTCATTTGCGCGAAAGCCGGGCCCGTTGCTCCGAGGCTGACTGCGAGCGCCGCGGCGGCACAACCGGCCAGGGCGATTTGGAAGATGCGTTTCATGTTCGTACTCCGTTGCTCTGTGTGACGTCCCCAATGCTTGAATTTGCCGGAGACATCGGAGCTACGGGCGTGCCGCTCTCAAGGATGCGCGTTCACAGAGACGTGAGCTTGCCGGTTGCTATCACCGGGCCCGTGGGCAGGCCGGTGGTCGAGCCGCCGGGCGGCTCAAGCGATACCGCCAGCACGGCATCGCCCTTCGCCAAGGCGGCAAGCTCCGCGGGAAGGGTGAGAGTGACGGTCCTGTCGGCGCGCAGGAGACCCACCGGGCGTGGCTTGCCATCGGCGGGAATGAGCCACAGTTCCGGAACGCGGGTCGCATCGGCACTGAAGGCGGCGGGCACCACGGCGACTGTGCCGCGCTTCGTGTCGATGGTCGCGACGAAATGACGATGGCCGTCGCCTTCGATCGTTGCGACCAGCGGCTGTGGCTGCGTCAGCGCCCCGAGATAGATCAGTGCTGCAAGACACGCGGCGGCGAGGACGCTGGTCGCAAGAGTAAGTCCGCGCCAGAAGGCGAGGCTTTGCCACAGGCTGTTGGCGTCCGTTTGTGCGGGCAGGGCGTCCGCAATCCGGTCCCAGACCTGGGGCGGCGGCACGACGTCGGCAATTTCCGCAGCCCACGGCGCAAGGCGTTGCTCCCATTCCGCCACCAGCCGGGCAAAACCATGGTCGCGCGCAGCGCGCTGTTCGGCCGCGCTCCGCTCGGCGCCGGACAGCACGCCGAGCGCGTACTCTGCGGCGAGCAGCTCGTCGTCAGGCAGACTGCTATGGTCGAATGCGTCGCTCATTGCTCGAGACATGCCTTCAACTTGATCATCGCGCGGCGGATCCAGCTCTTCATGGTGCCGAGCGGCACGGTCATGCGCGCCGCCAGCTCCTCATAGGTGTTGCCGTCAAAAAATGCGCCGCGTAGCGCAGTGCGCTCGCGTGCCGCGAGCCCGTCAAGGCAGCCGTGCAGCCGCGCGTGCTCCTGAAGTCCTTCCAGCGCGCGATCGGCTGTTGCCGTACTGTCGGCGATCTCGCCCGCTTCGTCGATCGGGGCCATGTTGCGGCTTTGGCGGGTTGCGCGCAGGCGGTCGATCGAGCGGTTGCGTGCGATCGCGATCAGCCAGGTCATCGGACTTGCCCGGTTGGCGTCGAAATCGGCGGCCTTGCGCCACACCGTCACGTAGACCTCCTGCAGCACGTCCTCCGCCTCGCCGCGCTCCCCCAAGATACGCAGGCAGACGCCAAAAAGCTTCGCCGAGGTCAGGCGATAGACCGTCTGCAATGCCGTGCGGTCGCCGGCCGGAATTCGGCCAAGCGCGGTGACGATAAGGCTACGATTGGCGTCGAGGTCCATCTCGATGGGCACTGGGTTCCGGCGGTTGTGCGACAATCTAGGGCTTTATCGGCGCAGCGACAATTACGGGCCGCCGCCGTGGGGGCCGCTCAGTCGGCGAGTGGCGGGAGGACGTGACGCTTGTCAGGGCCCAGCGGCAGGGCGTCGACTTGCGTTACCGCCGTCAGCGCGAGCTCGCCGTACAGATGCGGAAACAACGCGCCGCCGCGCGATGGCTCCCATTTCAGTTGTTCGCCAAGGTTGGCGATATTGACACGCACGAGCAACAAGTCCGCCTGGCCGGCGAAATGCTTTGCCGCGGTATCGGCGACTTGCGCTGCTGTCGAGAAATGAATGAAGCCGTCACGCCGGTCGTCGTCAGACCCGCGGAAAACGCCGTTGCGTCCGGCCTCTTGCCACAACGTCATCGAGCAAATTTTATACACATGCGACATTCTGTGCGGCGCCTAAGTAGTTGGGGCACCAACTAATATCACGCAGGCGCATCATTGCGTGGGGCCTATGCCAAAAACAACCTTGAATTGCTGAAATATTCATGCATATCCCCGGTCAAATCCCTCACGGAGATATCATGCTGAAGACCGAGGAATACTTGATTGAGACGGCCGACCGGTGTTCGGGGCTTGCGCGCGAAGGACGTGCGCTGATCGAACGCCTGGAGACCATCCGCAACGAACTCATCGCCAAGGCGGTCGAGCTCGACACCATGCGGGACAAAGACAAAAAGCAGACGAGTGGTGTTAGTAACGATTAGTCGATCCGATCCATCGTCAAATTTGCAAAGCCCGGCGCACGCGCCGGGCTTTTTTTGTCAGGCGTCGAGCGGATCGGGACCATATTGATTGGTGCCCGCTGTGCCGCGCAGAAAGCCGAGCACGACCAGCGCCCAGACGGAGATTACAGCCCCCGCGACGCTGAAGATAATTGGGATACCAAGTCCGCGGCCGATACTGTCGAGCAGGGCCGGCAGCAGATAGAACACCAGCAGCCACCAGCCGCTCATGTCACGATCGTGCAATCGTTTGAGCCCGACCGCGATACCGGACACCGTCATTGCGATAAACACGATCGCGGCGATGATGAAAAAAATCGTGTCAAATCTGAAAAAGAATCCCAGCCCGACGAGTGCGATCGTCACTGAAATATAAGTGACGGTTGCAATCCAGTACTTGGCGCGATTGATGCGCCCCTGAAAACTGAACAGCAGCGGCCAGAAATCGACATCCATGGCGGCCCCCCGGCCTGAATTGGTTGGGCGAAGCCTAGGCTTTCAAAGATCGAGTCGACAATCGCCCAATGACCGCCATCACAGGGAATTTAGGCCGCGCCTCTGAGCTCGGAACCGCCATGCGGCGGCGGGATGGGCGCGCCGTCAGCCGCATATTCGTTGAGCTTGTTGCGCAGCGTACGGATCGAGATGCCGAGAATATTCGCGGCATGCGTGCGGTTGCCCAGGCAATGCTTGAGCGTCTCGAGGATCAGATCGCGCTCGACCTCGGCCACCGTGCGGCCAACCAGATTGCGGGTGACCTGCTCTGCCGCCAGGGCCGCATGCGCGGCAAGGTCAGTCCCGCGCGCCTGATCGAGGCGCGCGCCATCCGGTGAAAGGATGCCGTCGACGCCGATTTCCGCGCCGGTGGAGAGCAGCACCGCACGATGCAGCGTATTTTCAAGTTCGCGGACGTTGCCCGGCCAGCGATTGGAACTAAGCGCCCGGCGCGCCTCGCCCGACAGCGGGCGCAAGGCTAGCCCGTTGATCAGCGAATATTTCTTGATGAAATGTTGGGCCAATTCGCTGATGTCGGCCGGCCGCTCCCGCAAGGGCGGAATTTTCAGGTTGACTACGTTGAGACGGAACAGAAGGTCCTCGCGGAATTTTCCCTCGCGCACCGCGTCGGTGAGATTTCGGTTCGACGTCGCGATGATACGGATGTCGACCGGCACCGGTTTTCCGCCGCCGACGCGATCGATCACGCGTTCCTGGATCGCGCGCAGCAATTTAGCCTGCAGACGGACTTCCATCTCGGAGATTTCGTCGAGCAGCAGCGTGCCGCCGTTTGCTTCCTCGAATTTGCCAATGCGACGGGCGAGCGCGCCGGTAAAGGCGCCTTTCTCGTGGCCAAACAGCTCGGATTCGAGAAGGTTTTCCGGTATCGCCGCGCAATTGACGGTGATGAATGGCTTCTTCGAACGGGTGCTGCGGCTGTGCACGAAGCGCGCGAGGACTTCCTTGCCGGTACCGCTTTCGCCGGTGATGAGCACCGAGGCATCCGACCCGGCAATCTGCTGGGCGAGCTTGACGACTTTCGCCATTGAATCGTCGCGATAGATCATCTCGCGCGTGTCGTCGGTAACCGCAGCGAGCACAGCCGCGATCAGATCGGGATCGGGCGGCAACGGGATGTATTCTTTGGCGCCGGCATGGATTGCGTTGACAGCAGCTCGCGCGTCATTCGTGACGCCGCAGGCGACGATGGGGACATGGATCCGCTCGGCGTCAAGCCGCGCCACCAGGTCGCGGATGTCGAGCATCACGTCGACCATCAGCAGGTCTGCGCCGCGGCCGGACCGCAGCACGGCGAGGGCCTGCTCGTTGCTTTCGGCGTGTGTAACGTTGGCGCCCTTGTCCATCGCGAGCTTGGTCGCGGTGGTGAGCTGGCCGCCGAGCGTGCCGACGATCAGGAGTCGCATGGCTTAGCTCCGTATCCTTCGAGAAAAATGGCGGAAGAGCGAGCGCATCAATTGTGGTCCGCCTTGATGATTTCCGTCATGGTCACGCCGAGCTTGTCTTCGACGAGGACGACTTCGCCGCGCGCGACCAGCCGATTATTGACATAGATGTCGATCGCTTCGCCGACCTTGCGGTCGAGCTCGAGCACGGCACCGGGTCCGAGCTTGAGCAGATTGCCGACTTCCATACGGGCGCGGCCGAGCACCGCCGAGACCTGGACCGGCACGTCAAACACCGCCTCGAGGTCGGCAGCCCCGCGATCGACGGAGTCGGGATCCGTCGGCGCAAGTGGTGCTGCGTCGGCGACCATTTGCACGTCGCCGGCGTTCTCCAGGTCGGGAAGCGGTACCTTGGTGTCGTCGTCACTCATAGCTGTGGTCTCCCGAATTCCTATGCGGCCGGCGCGTTACGCGCCGAGATATAGCGGCTGACCATCTCGTCGATGGCGGAAGCTGTTGATGTATGATCGCGCGCGATGCCGCCGTCGGCCCATTCGATGCGGCAATCGCCGGGCGCCAGGGTCTCATCCGATGTGACCACGAGCCGTCCCTCGAAACCGCCAGCGCGCGCGATTTCCTCGATCTTGTCCTTGGCGACCTCATAGGTGGCGGGGCCCACGCGAACCGCGACATGCGGTGCCGACACCAGATGATGAAAACATTCGGTTGCGAGCGCCGAGATTTCGGCGAATGGCTCACGGGCGATCAGGGCCGGTGCAAGCTTCGCTGCAACCGCAACGGCCACTTCCACGGCTTCGGTCTCCAGCCGCGTCTCGATCGAGGTAAGCGCGCCGTCGAGCCGGGCAAGACCATCGGAAATCACCGCAAGCGTTTCCGCGATACGTTGCGCAGCTTCCTGCTTGGCCTGCTCCTGGCCGGCGTCAAACCCGCTGCGATAGGCCTGCAACTCGGCATCCGCGCGACGGCGTTCATGCTCGACCATCGTGATGGTCGGCTTTTCGCCGGACGCGAAATCCTCGTCGAACAGATATTTGGCCGTCGCTTTCATTCAGTTGTCCTTGCGCATGGCCGCGATCATGCGTGCATCAGTAGATCAGCTCGTCTTCGCCGCGGCTCTTGGCGATGATGATCTCGCCCTTCGCCGCCAGGTCTTTGGCCGTGTTGACCAGCATCGCCTGCGCCTCGTCGACGTCGCGCAATCGGACCGGGCCCATCGCCTGCATGTCTTCCACGAGCATCTTGGCCGCGCGACTGGACATGTTGGTGAAGAAGAACTGGCGGACAGCTTCGTTGGCGCCCTTGAGAGCGACACCCAGCTTGTCCTTGTCGATATTGCGCATCAGTGTCTGCGCCGAGCCGGCATCGAGCTTGACCAGGTCGTCGAAGGTGAACATCAGCGCCTTGATGCGTTCGGCAGCATCGCGGTTGTCCTCTTCCAGCGCGGTGAGGAAGCGCGTTTCCGTCTGGCGGTCGAAATTGTTGAAGATCTCCGCCATGACTTCGTGCGCGTCGCGACGGCGGGTCTGCGACAGGTTGGACATGAATTCAGTGCGCAGCGTCTGCTCGACGCGTTCGATCACTTCCTTCTGCACGGCCTCCATCCTCAACATGCGGTTGACGCAGTCGAGCGAGAGGTCTTCCGGCAGGATCGACAGGACGCGCGCCGCGTGTTCAGGGCGCAATTTCGACAGCACGACCGCGACGGTTTGCGGATATTCATTCTTGAGATAGTTCGCCAGCACCTCTTCCTGGACGTTGGCGAGTTTCTCCCACATGTTGCGGCCCGCTGGGCCGCGTATCTCGTCCATGATGCCGCCGACGCGCTCGGGCGGCAGGTATTGCTTGAGCAGCCGTTCAGTCGCGTCGTAGTTGCCGAGCAACGCGCCCGACGCCGACATGCGGCCGACGAATTCCAGCAGCAATTGCTCGACCGCCTCGGCTTCAATGGTGCCGAGCGAAGACATCACGATGGAGATCTCGCGCAGTTCATCGTCGTCGAGCATGCTGAAGATCTTGGCGCCGTACTGTTCGCCAAGCGACAGCATGAGCACCGCGGCGCGTTCCGGGCCGCTGAGCTTGCGTATGCGCTCCGGTGCCGCCGGCCGCTTCGAAAGCTCAGCCATCAAGCCCCCGATGTCATCGCGGACTGCTTTGTTCTTGTCTTTTGCGCTCTCGGCGTAGGCTGATGGCATGGCTTAGGCTGCGTCCTCGTGGAGCCAGTTGCGGATGATCGAAACCGCTTCGTGCGGGTTCTTGTCGGCAAGCTCTCCGACTTTCTGTACGGATTGTGCGTGCACCTGGCCCTGCACCTTGGCGATATCGATCATCGCCGAGGTACGATTCGAGATGGCGACGGCTTCGTCGCCACCGACGATCGAAACATTCGGGCCGCCGGTCGAGGTGATGCTTCCGCCCCCACCGATATTGACGTTGCTGCCGCCGGCAGAGGCGGCAGTGCCGGCGCTGGCGCCGGAACCGTCGGTCACGGCGGCAAGAACGGGGTTCAGCATCACCTGTCCGGGCTGCATGCCCTCCGGCGTAATGATCCGGCGGACCAGCGGGCGCACCACCATGAACATGACGACGAGGCCAAGCAGCGCCATGACGCCCATCTCGGCGCCGCGCATGATGTCATCTTTGGTGAATTGCAGATAACTCATCCATCCTGTCGCCTCGTTGATTGGCGATGGTGTCGTTTCGGCAAAGCGCAGGTTGACCACTTCGACCTGGTCGCCTCGCTTGGCGTCGAAGCCGATGGCGGAGCGGACGAGGGCAGCGATACGGTCGATTTCTTCCTTCGGGCGTGGCTGGTAGGCCAATTCGCCCTTGTCGTTCTTGGTGTAGTTGCCGTCGACGAGCACGGCGGCGGAAATGCGGTTGATCCGCCCGGCCTCGGTGACCTCGGTCTTGGTGATGCGCGAGATTTCGTAGTTGACGATTTCCTCGGTCTTGCGGCTGTTGTCGCCTTTCGATGCGCCGTCGGCCTGCTGTTTGCCGCCGGGTAATTCGGTGCCCGCCGAAACCGCGCCCTGGTTGTTGTCGGTTGTCGCCGATTGTTCTTCGCGGGTCTGGCTCGAGCGCAATACGCGTCCATCCGGGTCGTATTTGTCCGACGTCTGCGTAATCCGGTTGATGTCGAAGTCGGCATTGATCTGCACGCGCGCATGTCCAGGACCGACCACTGAGGAGACAATTGTCTCGACTTCGCTGCGCAGACGATTTTCGTATGCGAGCTTGCGCTCATCCGAGCTCGCGCCGTTCATTGGATTGTCGGGTGTCGCACCGTCGGCGAGCAGTTTTCCGCTTTCATCGATCACCGACACGCGTTCGGGCCGCATGCCATTGACCGCGGTCGCGACCAGGTGCCGGATGGCCCGCACCTGCTGCGGCTCCAGCGTTCCGCGGACCTTGAGCACGATCGAGGCCGTGGCATCCACTTTGTCGCGCGAGAACAGCGGCCGTTCCGGGAGCACAAGATGCACGCGCGCGGCCTGCACGCGGTCAATGCTGCGAATGGTACGGGCGAGCTCACCTTCCAGTGCGCGCAGGTGGTTGATGTTCTGGACGAAGGTCGTCGAGCCAAGGGCGTCGGTCTTGTCAAAAATTTCGTAGCCGACGCCACCGCCTTTGGGTAGCCCGGATTCGGCAAGCTTCATGCGCAGCCGGGCGACCCTGTCCTGCGGCACGAGGATGATCGTGCCGTCGTTCTTGAGCAGGTAGGGAACGGCCTGCCGTTCCAGGTCCTTGATGATCGACGCGCTGTCGTCGGGCGGAAGATCAGTGAATAACGGCACCATCTGCGGCGTCGTCATCTGGATCATTAGGAATGAGAAGAAGCCGATCAGGGCGAGCGTGACCGCGGCCATCGCCGCCATTCGTGCAGCACCCAGCGACTTCACAAAGTCGAAGAAACCTTGCACCGGTTTTGTCCTACCCGCATTGGGCGCGCAGCATGCGCCTCACTCGGCAAGATTTGCCCAGTTTAAGGTTAGCGTCCGGTTAATGCTGGCCGGCGGCCGCCAAAACAATTCACGCAGCGGACTCGCAAACAAAAACGCCGGCTGCGAGGCCGGCGCTTGGAGCTGACGGAGATAGCGAGTTACTGGCGGTACTGCTGGATGCGCGTGGTGCGCAGCCCGGCGAGGCCATGCTGGTCAATCGAGGCCTGCCAGGAGAGGAATTCCTCGACCGTCAGCGTGTAGCGCGCGCAGGCTTCTTCGAGCGACAACAGGCCACCACGAACCGCGGCGACCACCTCTGCCTTACGGCGGATGACCCAGCGCTTGGTTGTCGGCGGCGGCAGATCCGCGATGGTCAGCGGACTGCCATCAGGCCCGATGACGTATTTGACCCTCGGGCGATGGGGTTCGGTCATTGGTGTACTCACAAAAACTAACTCGACTGGCAGTTACTGATGAAAAACTACAGGTCACGGCTTAAAATTTGCCTAAGCATGCCAAATGCATCGGGCAATCTTTGCCCGGTTTCCGGTAATCTTTTGGTTACGGATGGGCCCGTCGCAGATTCCCCCCGCCTGCGCAGCAAAGCGCCTTAATTGCGGGTATTATCGAAAGGGGCGGGCTTGCGACTCAGGATTCGTGCCGTTGAACGGGTTTCCTGCTGCATCAATTTCATCGGAATCGCCGGCTGGAAGCGATCGCGGTCGCTACGCTCTTGCCCTGGCGGCGGTAGCGGCTGCCTATTTCCTGCTCGCCAAGCTCGGCTTGCAGCTGGCTTTTATCAACCCCAGTGCAAGCCCGATCTGGGCCCCGACCGGTGTTGCACTGGCGGCGGTACTCCTGGGTGGGTTGCGAATCTGGCCTGCGATTCTCGTTGGCGCTTTTGCCGCCAACGCCACCACGGCCGGCACTCTGGAGACCTCAGCATTTATCGCCGTAGGCAACACGCTGGAAGGCGTGGTGGGCGGCTACCTGATCGCGCACTGGTGTGGAGGCACTGGCGCGTTTGCGACCCCCGCTCGGGTCGCGAAATTCGCAATCGTTTGCGCGGGGGTTCCGACGGTCATCAGCGCGAGCATCGGGGTTTCGACGCTATGCGTGGCCGGCCTCGCAGATTGGGCGAATTTTATTCCGATATGGGTCACCTGGTGGCTGGGTGACGCGGCGGGGGCGGTGGTGGTCACGCCGGTGATCGTTCTGTGGGCGAACACCCGATTGCGCTCAATCGGTTGGAAAGAAGCCGGCGATATCGCCGTAGTGCTCGGCTGCGCCATGGCCGTGGGCCTGGTTGCGTTCAGCCCGCTTTTGCCGCGCTCGGAATATACGAGCCCGCTGGGATTCCTGGCGATCCTGCCGCTTGTACTGGCGGCGCTGCGGCGCGGACCGCGCGACACGGCAACGGTTGGCCTGTTGCTCGCGATCTTCGCGGTTTGGGCCACCATCGCGCAGGCCGGCCCATTCGGACAAATCGGTCTGAACGAATCATTTCTGCTGCTGCTCACCTTCATGTTGAGTGTGTCGGTGCCGAGCCTGGCCCTGAGCGCGGACGTCGAAATGCGCCGGCGCAGCGAGGACGACCTCCGCCGCATGCACGCCGAGCTTGACGATCGCGTCAAGGAACGAACGGCTGCTTTGGCCGAAGCAAACAGCCGGCTTGGCGAGGCCAACAGTCGCCTTGGCGAGGCCAATAGCCGCCTCTCCGACGCCAATATTCAGCTGATCGAGGCGCAACGCCTGGCAAACCTCGGCAGCTGGTCGTGGGACATCAGACAGAACCGCATCGGCTGGTCGGATCAGCTCTATGACATCTATGGGCTGGCGCCGGGCGAATTCAAAGGCACCTTCGCGCAATTCATCGATCTGGTGCATCCCGAAGATCGCATGCAAGTCGAGGCGAGCATGACCCGGGCACTTAAATCAGGCCGGGACTTCAGTCATGAGGAACGCATCCTGCGCAAGGACGGCAGCGTGCGCCACCTGCTGAGCGTCGGTGAGGTGATCCGCGACGAGAAGAACACGGCCATCCGCATGCTTGGTGTCTGCCTGGACGTGACCGAGCGCAAGCAGGCCGAAAGCGCGTTGCGCGAATCCGAGCAGAACATCCGGATGTTGCTCGCCGGCGTCCGCGACTATGCGATCTATATGCTCGACATCGACGGCCAGGTGCGAAGCTGGAACGTCGGCGCCGAGCAGATCAAGGGCTACAACGCAGATGAAATCGTCGGCCGGCATTTCCGTACGTTCTATACGGATGAAGACCGGGACAATGGCCTGCCGGAGCGCGCGCTCACAATCGCGGCGCGCGAAGGCAAATTCGAGGCGCAGGGCTGGCGGGTGCGCAAGGACGGCAGCCGCTTTTACGCCAGCGAACTGATCGATGCCATTCGCAACGATGCAGGCGACCTTGCAGGTTTCGCCAAAATCACGCGCGATATTACCGCGCAACACGAAGCGCAGGCCGCGCTCGATGAAACGCGCGAGCAGCTGGCGCAGGCACAGAAGATGGAGGCCCTCGGCCAGCTCACCGGGGGGATTGCCCACGACTTCAACAATCTGCTGATGATTGTTTCCGGCTATGCGCAGATCCTGCAGCGCAAGTTGAACGAACCGAAAGACGTGCAGGCGGTCGAGGCCATTCGCGCGGCCGCCGGCCGCGGCGAGCGGCTGACTCGGCAATTGCTGACATTTTCACGCCGGCAGCAATTGATGCCGGTAGTGGTCGACCTTCGTTCGCGCATTGGCGCGGTCCGCGACATGCTGGCGCCGTCGTTGCGCGGCAACATCGAACTTGTCGTCGACATTGAGGACAAGATCTGGCCGGTCGAAGTCGATCTCGGAGAGCTGGAGCTGGCGCTGGTCAATGTGGCGGTGAATGCGCGTGATGCCATGCCTGACGGCGGCACGATTACCATTCAGGCGCGCAATATGGTGGTCACGCCGGGCTCGGCCGCCGGTTCGCTCGACGGCGATTTTGTCGCGCTCGCCATCATCGACACCGGTACCGGCATTCCGCCCGACGTGCTGCAAAGGGTGTTCGAGCCCTTCTACACCACCAAACCGGTCGGCAAGGGAACGGGCCTCGGGCTGTCGCAGGTTCATGGCTTTGCCAATCAGTCCGGCGGCGCCGTTACGGTGGCGAGCGAGCCAGGCCGCGGGACGGTCGTCACGGTCTATCTTCCGCGTGCGCAGGTCGAGCCGTCGGAGCATGCCGATGCGGACACGGGCACTGCGGGAGCGCAGGTTCAAGGCACAGTATTGGTGGTGGAAGACAGCCGCGACGTCGCGGATGTGACGTCGGCGCTGCTCGAGCAGCTTGGCTACCGCGTGGTGCGGGCCGAAAACGCCGCCGAGGCGCTGCGCCACCTTCAGCAGGGCATCGAATTCAATCTGTTGTTTTCCGATATCGTCATGCCGGGCTCGATCGACGGCATCGGACTGGCGCAGATATGCCGGGAGCAATTCCCGGATTTGCCGGTTCTGCTCACCAGCGGTTTTTCCGATGCGGCCCGGGCTGCCGATGGCCGGTTCGATATCTTACGCAAGCCGTTTGAGCTGTCCGTGCTCGAGCATGCGATCGAACAGGTGATCGGCGATGCGCGCCCGCGCGCGAGGGCGATGTAGTTTTTAAGAGGTAGTCTGGCGGACCACGCGCTTGATCTTGTCGAGCGTGT
Source organism: uncultured Alphaproteobacteria bacterium (assembly GCA_963735285.1). Lineage (GTDB taxonomy): Bacteria > Pseudomonadota > Alphaproteobacteria > Rhizobiales > Xanthobacteraceae > Pseudolabrys. The sequence continues at coordinate 164,880 of CAVTKN010000009.1, forward strand.
AGTTTTGACCGTTGATCGACATGACCGGCGGGCTCTGCGAGAGATCGACTGAATCCACGACCGCCTGGACCTCGGTGGAGATCGCAACCGACTGATTGCTTGCGTCCACGGCCGTGGCGGTGAGCGTGTAGTTCCCGCTCGGCCAGATGCGGCCGTCGTTGCCGCGGCCATTCCAGGTGAACGTCTGCGTACCCGGATTGACCCCGGCCGTGCCGGTAAAGACGTTCTGGCCCGTGGAATCACTGATCGTGATGGTGGCCGTCGAGGGCTTCGTGACATTGAGATTCCAGGTCGCGCTGCCGTTCGTCAGTGCCGCTGTGGAACCATCCACCACGACGGTCGCGCCGACATAGGCCAGCGCCGTGCTCGCCTGCGCGCTCTTTTCCAGTGAGACCAGGCTCGAGAGCTGGTCATTGGATTTCATCTGCTGTTCGACTTGCGCGAACTGCACCAGCTGTTGGGTGAACTGGTTGGTGTCGAGCGGATCGAGCGGGTTCTGGTTTTTCAACTGCGTCGTCAGCAGTTGAAGAAACGTCGTGAAGTTGCTGGCGATCTCGGTGTTGTCGAGCGCGGTCGAAACGCTGGAGGACGCTGTACCGGTCGTGGAAATGGGCGAGACTGCTGTCATGGCTGATCCTTAGACGCGGATATCGAGGCCGGCGCCGGTTCCGGCGAGGCGGCCATAATTCTGCGGGATGACGTCGACCGAAGGCGGTATCTCGTCGGTCACGGTTATCTGCGCGGCGTCGGGGCCCGCGCTGGTCTGTTGCTGGCCCATCGACTGATCGCGCAAAGAGAATTGCAGACTATTGTCATTCGTCTTGAGGCCGGCGTCCTGCAATGCGCGCTCGAGGCCGCTGGAATCGCGGCGCAACAGGTCGAGCGTATCGGCGCGGTCAACGGTCATGCGTGAGGTCACGTTGCCGTCCTTGTCGACATCAAGGCGAACCTCGATCCGGCCGAGTTCAGGCGGATCCAGGCGGATCTCAAACCGGTTTTTGCCCTCGAGTGCCTTGCCGGCGATTTCCATTGCCACGCCGGACAAGGGAATTGCTGCTGCTTGCGGACCCGGCTGCGAAATCAGCGTGGCCGGTGCGGCTGCGTTCGACGCGGCATTCGTTATCGTTGTCTGGCCGCTCGGTTGCGTGCCCGTATCGGCTATTACCTTCGAGGCCGGCGTGCCGGAGTCGGCTGAAACTTGCGCCACAGCATCTGAATTTCCATGATGGCCGTTGACGACAGGCTCGCCACGGGCGTCGGCGACGTGGTCCTTGTCGGTTTGGCTGACAACGAATTGCGGCTTGTCGACATGCGGTTCTTGCGTGGCCTTTGTTGTCGTTTTTGTCCCGTCCGCTATCTGGTCGGTGGACTGGTCGGTGTCGACTTGTGTATCGGCATCCACCTGCTTTTTGACGTCGGTCTGTTTTCCGGATTTCGCCATACCGGCGTCGAGAGATTTCAGCTGAAGCCCGGTTTCCGCTGCGGCTGTTATCTGTTGCTTCGCACTGTCTTGGTCGCCCGGATCGGGAACGGCCGTTGATACCGGGGCCGGCGGTGGCGTGACCGCGATTGCATCGGCAGCGTTTGTGGTTTGCACCACGATTGTTGGCGTCGTGACGACCGGGTTATCGGGCTTTTGTCCGTCGGCAATCTTGTCGTCGGTCTCGGGTTTGGAACTTTCGCCTGTGGTGACACCGTCGACCAACTTCGTGTCCGCAGCAGCCTTGGCGCCGCACGCGGGCTTGTCATTGTCCGGCTTTTCGACGGAGGCCTGATCGTCGGGTTTTGTGGCCGGGGCGGCATCGTTCGCCGCCGGCGCATTGCTGTCATCGGTCTTGGCTGGCGCCTTGGAGCCATCCGCCGCTGCGGCCTTGTTGTCGGTTGGTGCGGGCGCCGGTTGGTCGGCGGGCTGCGAGCCGTCGTCGATCAGGCTCTCGAAAGGCGAGGGCGCCCGGTCAGACGGCTGTGCGGGGCGAGGCATACGCGGCAAATGAGGGCTATGCGCGTGAATAGACGGATCGGACGCAACTTGCGGCACTGAAAGACCTCCGGATTACCGCCACTTGATCTGCAATCGTCAGGCCAGCCTCGCAGAAGTCAAATTTGTATGTAAATTCAATGATATACAGAAAATTGAGGAGCCATATCACGGGTCTCACCCGGCATTCCGTAGCGGTCGAAACGGCAAGATTTGCCGGGTGAAATGGCTCGCATTGCACGCCTCGGATCGCCACCTGTAGTAAGAAGAACCATGCGCAACAGCCTCGATCTCGACCGTCGGCCTGAAGACACCCGAGTCGTCGTCGCCATGTCCGGCGGCGTCGATTCCTCGGTGACGGCTGCGCTGCTCAAGGCAGAAGGCTACGACGTTGTCGGAGTGACGTTGCAACTGTACGACCATGGCGCTGCGATCCACCGCAAGGGCGCCTGTTGCGCGGGCCAGGACATTTATGACGCCCGCAACGTTGCCGAGCGTATCGGCATCCCACACTACGTGCTCGACTACGAGAGCCGTTTCAAGGAGGCGGTGATCGATCGCTTCGCCGAAAGCTATATTCACGGCGAGACGCCGGTCCCTTGCGTCGACTGCAACATGTCGATCAAGTTTCGCGACCTGCTCATCACCGCACGTGAGCTTGGCGCCGAGGTGTTGGCCACCGGGCATTATATCGCTTCGCGGCGCCTGGCTGATGGCGGGCGTGCGCTCTATCGGGCGCGCGACGAGGAGCGCGACCAAAGTTATTTTCTCTTCGGCACCACGCGCGAGCAACTCGACATCCTGCGTTTTCCGCTCGGCGAACGAACGAAGGCGGAGACGCGCGAACTCGCGCGCCGTTTCGACCTTGCGGTCGCCGACAAGCATGACAGCCAGGACATCTGTTTCGTACCGTCAGGTCATTACGCCGATATCATCGAACGACTAAAGCCGGGCGCCGCGGAAGCAGGCGACATCGTCGACCTCGGCGGCAAGGTCCTCGGTGCTCACTCCGGCATTATTCACTTCACGGTCGGCCAGCGCCGCGGTCTTGGTGTTGCGACCGGCACGCCGCTCTATGTGGTGCGGCTCGATGCCGAGAGCCGCCGTGTCGTGGTCGGTCCGCGCGAAGCATTGCGTATGAGCCGTATCGTGCTGCGCGACGTGAACTGGATTGGGCGACGGCACTATTGATGCAGCGCTTGCCGATGATCGCCGCGAAGTCTTCGTGAAGGTGCGCTCGACGCGGCCGCCGCAGGCGGCCTGGTTGCGGCACGGCGCGAATGGCTGCGAAGTCGAACTGGTCGATGGTGAGCATGGTGTATCGCCCGGCCAGGCATGCGTATTTTACGACGCGGGCGAGGGTCAGGCGCGCGTTCTGGGTGGCGGTTTCATCAAGTCTGCGGTCGCAACGGCGGACTACCAGCGCGACAGTGAATTGCAGATGGCAGCGTCCGCGATGCGCGGTTAAGTTTGCTGCATGGGGGCAGATATCGACAAATCGAGCGTCGAGCGCGCTTATGCGCGCTGGGCGCCGGTTTATGACCTGGTCTTTGGCGCAGTCTTCGATGCCGGCCGGCGCGCGGCTATCGCAGCGGCCGAGCAGGCCTGTGGCCCGGCCGGCGGCCGCATCCTTGAAGTCGGCGTTGGCACCGGGATTTCGCTGCCCGAGTATGCGCGCAAGAACCGGCTGGTAGGCATCGATCTGTCGGAGCCGATGCTGCGCAAGGCGCATGATCGCGTTGCCGAGCAAAATCTCACAAATGTCGAAACATTGGCGGTGATGGATGCCGAACGCATGGCATTGCCTGACCAGTCCTTTGATGTGGTGGTTGCGCAATTCGTTATAACGGCAGTACCCAATCCGGAAACGACACTCAACGAATTTGCGCGCGTGGTCCGCCCGGGCGGCGAAATTGTCCTGGTCAATCACATCGGAGCAGAGCAGGGCCCACGCCGCGCGTTCGAGATCTGCTTTGCGCCGATTGCGCGCCGGCTCGGCTGGCGGCCGGAATTCCGCTTTGGCCGCCTGAGCACTGGGCCGAGCGCCACGGCGGTGTCCGGTTAGTCGAGCACAGGCCGATGCCGCCGCTGGGGCATTTCTCCCTGATCCGTTTCGAACGGTTGCGCACGCCGTAAGTTGGAACTCCCGCTTACGCCAAACCGTTATCCGTTCGCGCTGCAAGACGCGCGCGCAACGAAGGAGCGTGCGATGGTGCACAAAATCCGCATTCTTGGCCTGGCGGTTTCGGCGCTGCTGCTGCCGGCGGTGGCACTGGCCCAAGCTCCGCCGCCAACTAAAACGCCGGTTGCGCCCAAGGTCGAACAACTGGACCCGGATGCCTGTGCGCATTCGGACACGCAGACCACCGTGGGGAAGGGTGGCGAGGCCGACGCGCAGCGGCAGGATGGCAAGGGCAATCTCAGTGACAAGCTTGCCCGCTCAGGTGGCGTGATCTGTCCGCCTGAACACGTCGATTCCGAGATCAAGCAGCCGACCCCGCCGGGCGGCTCGATGCCCGTCATTCCTCCGCCAGGCAGCCCCGGCGGCGACCCCTCGGTTCAGCCGAAGTAACGGTCGGGGAACGGCTTTTTCGGCCGCTTGCTTGACAGTGTTTGCCGGCCCTCCCTATATCGCGCTCATTCCGGCGTTGTTTTCGGAATGGCGGGGTAGCTCAGCTGGTTAGAGCAGCGGAATCATAATCCGGAGGTCGGGGGTTCGAGTCCCTCCCCCGCTACCAAATCCGATTTCCGGCGATCGACGATGATTTGCATCATTTTTTCGACAATAAACGCGCCGTTTTCGCGTGGTCATCAGCCCATCACAAGCGTGTCAGGGACCGGTCACAGGGCAATCCGAGGTTGCCCCTGTCGCCATGCGATGGAACAATTGCACCCATAGATCGTCTTAATCCGTACCTATATCGGCTGCCGAAGCGCATTTAGTAGTCACGGAGGCTCCCTCATGGCGCGCACCGCAATGTCGCCGGCACCACGCGGTGGGCCGGCGCCGAGGGCGCAACGGTCGGTCGATGAGGCACGCGGCGCCTGGGTGCAGGCATTCCGAAGCGTACGGGCTGAGACGGAAGCGCGCGCCGCGCCATTATCCGCTGAAGACCAGATCGTGCAGTCGATGGCCGATGCAAGCCCGACGAAATGGCATCGCGCGCACGTCACCTGGTTCTTTGAACAGTTTCTGCTCGTGCCGCACGATCCTTCATACAAGATATTCGACCAACGCTTTCCCTTTCTGTTCAACTCTTATTATGTCGCCGCCGGTCCGCGGCATGCGCGGCCACAACGTGGCCTGATCACGCGGCCAAACGGCGAGGACGTCACCGCCTATCGGGCCCATGTGGATGCGGCGGTCGAACGGCTGATCGAGCAGGTGTCGCCGGCGGAAGCCGCGCGCGTTTTCGAAATAGTCGAGATCGGCTTGCATCACGAGCAGCAACATCAGGAGTTGCTCATCACCGATATACTGCACGCTTTTGCACAGAACCCGACAGACCCCGTCTACGATGCAAACTGGCAAGCACCGCGCGTAACGCAAGGTCCGCGCGGCTATGTTGACGTGCCTGCTGGTGTTCATTCTGTCGGTGCCGACGGCAACAGCTTTTGCTTCGACAACGAGACACCACTGCATGACGAGCTCATTCCGCATGTGCGGATCGCGCGTCACCTCGTCACCAATGGCGAGTGGCTCGAGTTCATTGAGAACGGCGGCTACACGACGCCCTCGCTCTGGCTCTCGGATGGGTGGACGACGGTGCAAGCTGAGGGATGGCAAGCGCCCGGCTATTGGCGGCAGAAGGACGGCGCCTGGCATGTCATGACGCTGGCAGGCTTGAAACCCGTCGATCCTTCCGCGCCGGCCATGCATGTCAGCTACTTCGAGGCTGAGGCTTACGCGCGCTTTGCGGGCAAGCATCTGCCGAGCGAGGCGGAGTGGGAGGTTGCGGCGCGTGCCGGCGTCATCGCAGATGCGTTCGGCGTCACTTGGCAATGGACGCGGAGTGCCTATCTCCCTTATCCGGGCTACCGCGCCGCCGAAGGCGCGCTCGGTGAATACAACGGCAAGTTCATGGTCAGCCAGATGGTGTTGCGCGGCTCTTCGCTGGCAACTCCGGACGGTCATGAACGTTTGAGTTATCGCAATTTCTTCTATCCGCCCGCGCGCTGGCAGTTCACCGGATTGCGCCTGGCGGAGTTTGTGTGAAGGGTATCACCATGGTCGCAGCCGTCGCTCACAAGCATCTTCCGCAGCAAAGCGGGGACACGTCTGCATTCAAGGCCGATGTGCTTGAAGGGTTGCGTGCGACGCCCAAGCAGGTGCCGGCGAAATATTTCTACGACGCAGCCGGCTCGCATCTGTTCGAGCGCATTACCGAACTGCCGGAGTACTATCCAACTCGCTGTGAAATGAAAACCTTGCGCGAGCATGCTGCCGACATTGCGAAGCTGATCCCACAAAGCGCGGCGCTGGTGGAATTCGGAAGCGGATCCAGCAAAAAGGCGCGGATTCTTCTGCGCGCGGCGCCGAAGCTGGCGGCCTATGTGCCGGTCGATATTTGCGGCGAAATGATCGAGCAGGAAGCCATCGAGCTGCGCGCCGACTTTCCCCAGCTCAAGGTGCTGCCGGTCACCGCCGATATCTGCAAGCCGTTCGAATTACCTGAAGAAGCCAGGCAGGCGCCGGCGCGCATCGGTTTTTTCCCTGGTTCGACAATCGGAAATTTCGAGCCGCACGAGGCTTCGGCTTTCTTGCGCAACGCTGCGAATATTCTTGGCGAAGGTTCAAAACTCATCATTGGCGTCGACCTGATCAAACCGGTCGAGGTACTCAACGCCGCCTATAACGACGCCGCCGGCGTCACCGCAAAATTCAATCTCAATCTGCTCACGCGCATCAATCGTGAGCTTGGCGGCACCTTCCGCCTCAATTTGTTCGAGCATCACGCCTTCTACAATCGCGAGCGCCATCGCATCGAGATGCATCTTGCCAGCGTGAAGCGGCAAAAGGTAAAGGTCGCCGGCGAGAGCATCGACTTCCGCGCCGGCGAAACCATCCACACCGAAAACAGCTACAAATACAGCGTCGAATCCCTTGCCGCGCTGGCGCGTGGGGTCGGCTGGCTGCCGGCCGGGTCGTGGACGGATGCGGACAAATATTTCTCCATCCAGGCGTTCACCCTCAGCGGGTGACTTGATTGAATTCATGCGCTAAGCCTTGCGCCGCCCCGCCGCAGCCCGGTGGGGCGCAATCAGTTCAAGCAAGGCGGAATTCATGAAAATCGTCGGTTTTGAAGCCAATGGTGGCGCGCGTCTCGGCGTGGTCGAGGGCGACAACGTCATCGATTTGCAGTCGGTCGATGCGAACGTTCCGGTCGACCTCGGCGAAGTCCTGCGCCGGAGCAATGGTGATCTCCAATCGCTCGCTGATCTCGCAAAGAAGGCGCCGGCCTCGGCGCGTCGCCCGCTTGCCGGTCTGAAGTTTGCATTGCCGGTGGCGCGCCCCGGAAAAATCATTTGCCTGGGCCTGAACTACCTCGACCACGTCAAGGAAGGGCCGCAGAAAGACAACATTCCGAAATTCCAGTCGATCTTTTTCCGCATGCTGACGTCGCTCACGCCGCATCTTCAGCCGCTGATGCGGCCAAGGAAATCCATCCAGCTCGATTACGAAGGTGAGATGGTTGTGATCATCGGCAAGCGCGCCAAGCATCTGACGCTTGAGAACGCGACCGACTGCGTTGCCGGCTATTCCTGCGGGAACGAAGGGTCGGTTCGGGAATATCAGCGGCACACCACTCAATGGGGCATGGGCAAGAATTTTGACCGTACCGGCAGCATTGGCCCCTGGATGGTGACTGGCGATGAGCTGCCGCGCGGCGGCAAGGGTCTCAAGATCGAGACCAGGCTGAACGGTAAAGTCATGCAATCGTCCAACACCGATCTCCTGATGTTTCCGGTGGCGGAGTCGCTGGTCTATCTGACCGAGGGCATTACCCTGGAGCCCGGCGATATCCTGTTCACTGGCACGCCCTCGGGTGTCGGCCACGCGCGCAAGCCGGAGCCGGTCTGGATGAAGGCAGGTGATACCTGCGAGATCGAGGTTGAAGGCGTCGGTGTCCTGCGCAATCCGATCGAGGATGAAAAATAGCTGACGCACCCCGTGGGGGAGGTGCGTAACGGGCATGAGCCCGAAATCTGGAAGCCGGTTTCGGGCAAGTCATGCTCAAAACAAAAAGTGGGAGGCTAGTCATGAAGCGCTTGAGCGTTGCGGCGGCCCTGGCGGCCGGCTTGTTCCTCGCTATTGCTGCGCCGGCTGCTGCCGAGTGGCCCGCGGATAGACCGCTCCGCATCCTGGTGGGCTTCGGCGCCGGCGGCGGCACGGACATTGTCTCGCGCATTATCGCCCAACCATTGTCGGAACTGTTGAAACAGACGGTCGTTGTAGAGAACAAAGTCGGCGCCGGCGGGACGCTCGCCGCCGAGGCCGTCGCCCACGCCGACAAGGACGGTTACACCGCACTGATGACCAGTCCCGCTCACACAGTGTCGGCGGCCATGCTCAAGTCGATCCGCTATGACGCGGTCAAGGACTTCGCGCCGGTTTCATGGGTCGCCGACAGCGCGTTTGTCTTTGTCGCCCGAAAGAATTTTCCGGCCGACGATATCAAGGGTCTGATCGCGCTGGCCAAGGCCTCGCCCGGCAAGCTCAACTTCGCCGATGTCGGCGTCGGCTCGACCCAGAACTTCGCGGGTGAACTGATGCGCCAAATGGCCGGCATCGATGTGAAGCATATTCCCTACAGCAACACACCGGGCGTGGTGACCGGCTTGCTCTCTGGCGACGTCGATTACGGGGTCGAACTGGCACATGCCGTGCGCGGCCAGGTGGAGTCGGGCCAATTGAAGCTGCTTGCGGTCGGCTCACCCGCGCGTTGGCCGACAATTCCCAATGTGCCGACGGTCGCCGAATCCGGCGTGCCTGGCTATGCGGTGGTTGGCTGGTATGGCTGGCTCTATCCCGCCGGCACCCCACAGACGATCGTCGACAAAACCAATGCCGCGCTCAAGGAGGTGTTGTCGCGCCCCGACATTCGCGAGCAGCTGGAGAAGGTTGGCGCCGTGGTGCACATTTCGACGCCAGCCGAATTTGCGAAACATATCGCTGCCGAGGTCGATAAATGGAAATCAGTGCGCGAGAAGGCCGGCATTGCGCAGCGATAGCGTTATTAGTCCGTCGAACATCAGAAAAGGGTAGTGAGATAAAATGGCTGACAAACTGAACGTCCTGGTGATCTGCGGATCGCTTCGCAAAGGTTCTTACAATGCCGCGCTGACGCGTGCGTTGCCGGGGCTCGCACCCCCCGAGATCAATTTTGTAATGGCGCCTTCGATCGGCACGTTGCCGCTCTACAATGCCGACGTTCAGGACTCGGCCGGCTTTCCGGCGCCAGCCAATGAACTCGCGGCGGCGATCCGCGCCGCTGACGGCGTTCTGTTCGTGACGCCGGAATACAACTGGTCGATGCCGGGCGTTCTGAAGAATGCGATCGACTGGCTCTCGCGCATGAAGGAGCAACCGTTCAACGAAAAGCCGGTGGCTATCCAGTCATGCTCGCAGGGGCCGCTCGGCGGCGCGCGCATGCAATATCACTGGCGCATGTCGATGACGTTCCTCAGCGCCTTCATTTTTGGCACGCCGGAAATATTCGTCGGCAGTGCGGCGACGAAATTCGACAAAAATACGCTCGAGCTGACGGATCAGCCGACCAAGGACATCATCAAGAAGCAGCTCGCCGCCTTCGCGAAATTCATCACGCGCATGAAGGCGGGCGCGTAGTCGGAGCGCGCCGCAAGTGTGGCGAGCTCCCTCTCCCCCTCGGGGAGAGGGTTGGGGTGAGGGGGTTCAGGACTCTCGGTAAGCCATAACCCCTCACCCGCCGCGCTCCGCGCGTCGACCTCTCCCTATGGGAGAGGTAAAGCATGCAGCGGCTACGCCTAGCCCGCCGCCTGCGCGCGTTTCGGGAAGAGCTGCGGACGTAGCTTCGGGTGGCTCGCCATCATCTTGGGCGCATAAGGGGCTTCGGCGCCAAGTTCCTCGGCCGCATGCCAGGCCCAGCGCGGATCCCACAGCGCCGCGCGGCCGAGGCAGATCAGATCGGCCTTGCCCTGCGCCACGATGTCTTCCGCCTGCTGGAAACCGGCGATCAGCCCGACCGTCATGGTGGTGATGCCGGATTCTTTCTTCACCTTCTCGGCGAATGGCACCTGATAGCCGGCGGATAGCGGAATCTTCTGCTGTGGCGACAGCCCGCCGGTCGACACATCCATGTAGTCGAGGCCGCGCTTCTTGAGCTCCTTGGCGAGGGCCACGGTTTCCTCGGGAGTCCAGCCGCCGTCGACCCAGTCGGTCGCGGAGACGCGCATGCCGATCGGCTTCTGCTCCGGCCATGCCGCGCGCACGGCCTCGTACATTTCGATCGCGAAGCGCATGCGATTTTCGAGCGAGCCGCCATATTCATCGATGCGCTGGTTGGAGATCGGCGACAGGAACTGGTGCGCGAGATAGCCGTGCGCGGCGTGCAGTTCGACCACGTCATAGCCGATGCGGTCGACGCGCTTGGCGGCAGCGGCGAATTCGCCGAGGACGCGCTTGATATCATCCTTGGTCATGGCATGCGGCACAGCCCAGCCGGCGTCATAGGGGATCGCCGACGGCGCTTCCGGCGTCCAGGCGTCCGGCCCTTCAAGGATCGGCTTGCCGCCAGCGGCTGGCGGTGTTGTCGGACTCTTGCGTCCGGCGTGCGCCAGCTGAACGCCAAGCTTGGCTACGCCATACTGGCGGCAGAAATCGTGAATGCGCTTGAGCGCGGCTTCGTTCTCATCCGAGTACATGCCGGCGCATTTCGGCGAGATGCGGCCTTGCGGATTGACGTTGGTCATCTCGCACATCACGAGGCCCGCGGCGCCAAGCGACATATTGCCGAGATGCATCAGGTGCCAGTCATTCGCCGAGCCGTTGTTGGAATTGTACTGGCACATCGGCGAGACCACGACCCGGTTGGGCAGGGTCAGGCCGCGCATGGTGAGGGGAGAAAACAGAACGCTAGCCATCGGAACAACTTCCTTTCAGTGCGGATACTTTAAAGCCCGGCGTGATAGGCGTGCATCGCAACGACCAAACAGCAGATCGCCCAGAACACACAATATTCAATGCCGCCGATCACCCAGATCCAGCTCTTGGTAACCTTGTAGGTCGCGGCGGCTGCCACAAGCAGATGGATGAAGGCGATGAACGCGACATATTGCAGATAGATTCCGAAAAACAACCCGATAGACAGGACGGTCTCGATTGCGCCGGAGACATACATCCAGGCGGCCGGCGGCTTGAAGCCGGCCTTGACGAAAAACTCGAGGGTGGCCGGTACCGTGATCTTGCCGATGATATGGGGGACGAAGAAGAGGGCGCAAATAATGCGCAAGATGTTGAACTCATTGAGCAGGTTAAATTTGTCGGCAAGCGACATGGCGGCGGTCCCCCCGAGGCTTTTTTCTTGGGCCGGAAAATCGCACTTCTTGCGCGTGCCACAAGCGCAGCCGAACTCCCTCTCCCCGTTGGGGAGAGGGTTGGGGTGAGGGGACGTGACTTTCGGTAGTCCCTAACCCCTCACCCGGATCGCTTCGCGATCCGACCTCTCCCTATGGGAGAGGTGAGGCGAGCCCGCGGTGCTGCCCAGAATGACTGCAACCTCATAGCTTCTTGCCCTTGAGCCAGGCCTCGCCTCTGGCGTAGAGCGCCTCGAGCGGCGGCCCGTCGAGGCCAGGCAATTCGTCCTTGATCTTGTAGCCAATCTTGCTTTGCAAATAGGCGAGGTGCCGATAGCCCTCAGGGAATTGCGCTAACAATGTCTTGTCGAGCGAAAGCTTTGCGTCCGGTTCAACCGGATCGATGCGGTCCTTTTCATAGGCGAGCCGGCGCAGAACGATGCCCCATTTGCCTTTGCGCTTTTCCAGGAAATCGTAGAAGCGGCCGCTGCAAACGACATCGCACAAAACGCCGTCAACTTTTGCGCGTTGCGAGATCGTCATCTTGGTCTGCGCGATCGCGCGCTTGCCCTTGATGTCGATGCTCATTCCGCCAAGCATATGCATGATGCGAACGCCGCGGTCATAGCCTTCCTGGCTGACGCGGATGAATTCTTCGTAGGAGCCCTGAAACCACGTTGCCCACATCTGGCCGTCCTTGTGCCAGACGGTGCGGAAGCGATCCCACATGCGGGCGTCACGCCATAGCGCCCAGTTTTCGATCAATGCCCGGATTGCCAATTCATCGGCCGTGGTGCGTGGCACGGTCGCCTCCCTGTCATGGCCGGACTTGTGCCGGCCATCCCGCTTAGGTAGGCACATTGCTGGCCTAAGCGAGATCGCCGGGTCAAGCCCGGCGATGACAAATTGAGGGTTTCGAACATGGCAAGACTAGCCGGCAAAACCGCAATCGTGACCGGCGGTGCGAAAGGCATCGGCCGGCATTACTCGCAGGCGCTGGCGGCGGAAGGCGCGCGCGTGATGATCGCGGATATTGCCGACGGCCGCGAGCTCGCCGAGGAAATCGCCGGACGCCACGGGACGAATTCTGTGGCGAGTATCAAGTTTGACGTCAGCGACGAGAAGGCGGTGAAGAGTCTGGTCGCGCAGACCATCGAACGCTTCGGTCAGATCGACGTGCTGGTGAACAATGCCGCGCTCTATTCGACGCTGAAGCCAAGAAATTTCAACGAGTGGGACGTGGATGTCTGGGATCGCGTTATGTCGATCAATGTGCGCGGGCCCTATCTGATGGTGCGTCATGTCGCGCCCCATATGATGGCGCGGCGCACCGGCAAGATCATCAACATCGCCTCGGGTGCGGCCTACAAAGGCGTGCCGCGCATGCTGCCTTATGTGACGTCCAAGGGCGCGATGCTTGCTTTCACGCGGTCATTGTCGCGGGAACTCGGCGAATACGGAATTGCGGTGAACTCCCTATCCCCCGGCTACATCCTGAGCGACACGGGGCTAGAGAATGCCACCCATGTCGAGGAGGAGCGCGTGCCCGTGCGCAACAGCCGCGCCATCAAGCGCGATGCCTATCCCGAAGACCTGCTCGGCGCGCTTGTATTTCTGGCCTCCAGCGATAGCGATTTCGTGACCGGGCAATCGATCGTGGTGGACGGCGGGTCGGTCAATAACTAGCTGAAGTTGCAAGGGCCAAACAGTTTCGCCGTGCCGCCGGATGCGGTATAGTAGTTGCAAATCTAACTAACTCCCAGGAGCGTCGCATGACCCTCGCCATCTCGCCGGAAACCGTTCCAGGTCCGAAGCACAATGTGCAGGCGGCGCGGAAGGCCTATTACGACAAGATTTCCAAGTTTCATATGACCCCGCTCTGGGAGGTGCTCAAGGACCTGGTGACGCCCGAGCCAAAGTCGGCGCTTCAGCCGACCGTGTGGAAATTCAGCGATGTAAAGCGGCTGATGCTGGAAGCCGGCGACGTGATCAGTGCCGAGGAGGCCGAACGCCGCGTGCTCGTCCTGGAAAATCCCGGCGTGCAGGGCAAGTCGCGGATCACCAATTCGCTGTTCGCCGGTATACAGCTGATCATGCCGGGCGAGATCGCCGACGTGCATCGCCATGTCTCGTCCGCCATCCGCTTTGTGCTGGAGGGCGAAGGCGCCTACACCGCGGTCGAAGGCGAAAAGACGGCGATGAAGCATGGTGACTTCATCATCACGGCCAATTGGGCGCCGCATGACCACGGCAATCCGGGCAAGCAGCCGGTGATGTGGCTCGACGTTCTCGACATGCCGACCGTGAATCATTTCGAAACGTCATTCGGCGAGCACTACGACGAGAAGATGCAGAAGACAAACCACGCCGACGGTGACTCGTTTGACCGCTACGCCTCCGGCGTGTTGCCGGATGGCGCCCCCGCGCATCTCAACCGCTCGCCGGTCATTAATTATCCGTACGCCAAGATGCGGCCGATCCTGCAGCGTCTGAAGGACACCGGCGACGTCGACAAACGGCACGGTGCGCGCATGCGTTACGCCAACCCGATCAACGGCGGGCCGGTGTTGCCGACCATGGGTGCAAATCTCGCGCTGCTGCCGAAGGGCTTCAAAGGCGAGCCCTATCGCTCCACCGACGGCACCATCTTCGCGGTCGCCGAAGGGCAGGGCACCACCACCATCGACGGCAAGTCGATCGAGTGGGGCGTCAATGATGTCTTCGTGGTGCCGCCATGGAAGCGCTATTCGCACAGCGTCACTGGCGGCGACGCGGTACTGTTCTCTATTTCCGACCGTCCGGCGCAGGAAGCGCTCGGTATCTGGCGCGAGGGGAACTAGTTTCGCGCACGCCCAATCCTACAAGTTGTCATGGCCGGGCTCGTCCCGGCCATCTCGCTTAGGAAGGCGTGGTGCCCACCCAAGCGAGATCACACCGGAAGTTGGGCTTGCCCAACTTCCGCGGTATTAAAAAGCACAAGTCGGGTAGACCCGACTTGTGATGACAAGCCCGGTGATGACAGGCGGGGGAACGCGCGTCATCATTCCTAATTAAGGGCGATGGAGATTTTTCAATGCAAATGCAGCAACTGACCGCCGGACGCGGTGCCCTGACGGCGGTACGCACGGGCGAAGGCCGCGACCTCGTGGTGCTGCACTCCCTGCTCGCCGATCGCCATGCGTTCGATCCCGTCCTTCCGGCGCTCGCTGCAAAAAACCGGGTCACGTTGATCAACCTGCCGGGTTTTCACGGATCGCAACCGGCAATGCTCGCCTTGATGGATGCCTATCTCGCGGTGATCGAGGATGGGTTCGAGGAATTCGGCATTGGCAAGGATGCGGTGCTGATGGGCAACGGCTTTGGCGGCACGGTCGCGCTCGCCTTTGCGCTCGCGCATCCCGAGCGAATTTCCAAACTTGTCCTCAGTGATGCGGCGGCAGCCTTTCCACCACAGGGACGCGAGGCCTTTGCGGTGATGGCGGATAAAGTCGCTGAGGGCGGTCTCGGCAGCATTGCCGAGATTGCCGCCAAGCGGGTCTTTTCGCCGGCTTACCTCGCCGCGCATCCGGAGAAAATCGAAGAGCGAAAAAAAGTGCTGCTCGATATCGATCCGAAGGCGTTCCAGGCCGCCTGCAAAATCTTGCAGGAAACCGACCTGGTGCCGTTACTGCACCACCTTAAGGTGCCGACACTCGTCGTGTGCGGTGAATTTGACCAGGCAACGCCACCCGCGCTCAACAAGCAAATCGTCGAAAAGGTTGCCGGCGCGCGCTATATCGAGTTGCCCGGCTGCGGCCATTGCCCGCCGCTCGAGCAACCGGAGCAGTTTCTGGCAGCGATCAAGGATTTCGTCGCGATATGATCCGTGTTACGGCGCGCGGCGTAGATACTGGTGTATCTGAACCGTCTCGAATACGCCGTTCACGGTGAATGGATCGCCGGCATTGAAGGCTTTGACGGTCGCGATATCGGGCGCTTCCATCAGATAGCAGCTCCCGGCCGAATCGTTGTTCTCATGCACCAGCGGCCCCGACATCACGACCGCGATGCGCTTGGATGACGCGGTCCCGATATAGGCGCGGTGTTCTTCGTAGAACTGCTTGCGCTTGGCGAGTGCATCCTTACGGTCGATGCAATGCACAATATACAACATGACGTTTACTCCTTGCGGTCGAAACGCCGGATTTCGACCTTTCCCCAAATGCCGTTCTTGTGGAACGGATCAGCGCCATTGAATTTCTCGGCAGCGGCGCGATCGGGGGCGTCCAGAACCATCAAACTGCCAATAGAACTCGCGCCGTCGTCCGACACCAACGGACCGCCGACGGTGATGGTTACGCCGTAGTCCTTTGCGCTCTTGAGATGAGCAACATGCGCGCCGTGCACGGCCTTGCGCTTGTCGGCGGCCTCCGGATTGTCGAGCGTGAAAACTGAAAAGCATGCATTGCAGCTTCTCCTGGTCAGTTCGGAGTTTGCGGCGGGATAACCGCGTTCGCAATAGCGGCGGTCCCGTCCTTGCCTCCGTATTCCATCGGCTTGATCCCGCCAACATAGGCCTTGTCCACGGCGCGCTCGATCCGCTGAGCAGCATCCGCCGCAGGCTGATGATCATGCTTGTCGGCGAGCCAGTCGAGCATCATTGCCGCCGATAAAATCATTGCTGTCGGGTTGGCCTTGCCTTGGCCCATGATATCCGGCGCGGTGCCGTGGCACGGCTGGAAGACGGCGTGTTTATCCCCGATATCCGCGGATGGCGCGATCCCGAGGCCGCCGATCAATCCGGCGGCAAGATCGGAGAGAATGTCGCCGAACATATTCTCCATCACCATCACATCGAAGTCCCAGGGCTTCTTCACCATCATTGCTGCGCAGGCATCGACATAAAGCAGGTCGGTGCTTACGCCGGGAAACTTCGCTTTGCGCTCGGCAAAAATATCGCGCTGCCAGTTGAATGCCTTGAAGACGTTGGCCTTGTCGACCAGCGTGAGACGGCCCGGACGCCCGCGCTTTTTGCGCCGTTCGGTCAACCTGAGCGAAAAGTCGAACAGCCGCTCGGTGGTCTTGCGCGTGACGACCAGCGTTTCACGCGCCTCGTCATGGGTGGTTACGCCCTTGCCCATCGACGCGAACAGACCTTCGGTCAACTCGCGGATCAGCACGAAGTCGATCCCTTTCTCCTGAGCGCCGACAATCGGGCTCGGCACGCCGGGCACCAGCCGCGCGGGCCGCACGCCGGCATAGAGGTCGAAGATAAATCGCAGCTCGACCTGCGGCATGATCTCGGTGTTATCCGGATAACGCACGCTGGGCAGTCCGCAGGCGCCGAGCAAAATGGCATCGGCGTCCTCACACAGTTTGATGGTCGCCTGCGACATCGATTTTCCGGTCGCTTTGTAATGCTCGGCGCCGGCTTGAGCTTCCGTGAAGCGAAATTTGAGGCTCGGCGTGGTGGCCTCGATCCGGCTCAGGATGTCCAGTGTCGGCGCCATCACCTCATGGCCGATGCCGTCACCCGGCAGAACAGCGATATGGAAGGCGGTGTTGGCGGACATGATTTGTTTCCGGCTAGAGCTGCGCTAATGAATATGGAATAAGCGGTGACCGCAAGACACCCTCCAACCGGCTGGAGTGGGTGCAAGGAGATTGAACGAATGCCTCGATTTGCTGCCAATCTCGGCTATCTCTTCACTGAGCGCCCGCTGCTCGAAAGGATCGATGCGGCAGCCGCTGCAGGCTTCAAGGCGATCGAGCTGCAATTTCCTTATGACGTGCCGGCGTCGGCGGTGAAGGCGGCCATCGAAAAGAACAAGCTCACGATGCTCGGGCTCAATACGCCGCCGGGAGAGCGCGAGGGGGAATTCGGCTTTGCCGCCGTCCCGGGACGCGAAAGGGATTGGCAAACATTGTTCTCGCGCGCTTTGGACTATGCGAGCGCCATCGGGGCCAGCGCGATCCATTGTCTTGCGGGCAAAGTTGCGCCCGAGCAGCGCCCGGCCGCCGACAAGGTATTCGCTGACAATCTGGCAAAGGCCGCTGACCTTGCTGCGGCGAAAAAGATCACGTTGTTGATCGAGCCGATCAACGGCCGTGACCGGCCGAATTATTTCCTCAATCACGTCGAGCACGCCGCCGACGTGATTGCAAAGATCGGCAAGGCCAATATCCGGATGCAATTCGATTTCTATCACGTGCAGATTGTCGGCGGCGACCTGATCCACCGGCTCGAAAAATTTCTGCCGGTCATCGGGCATTTGCAGTGTGCGGCCGTACCCTCGCGTCACGAGCCCGACGAAGGCGAGGTGAACTATCCGGTCGTCTTCGAAGCGGTGGACCGCGTCGGCTACAAGGGCTGGATTGGTGCCGAATACCGGCCGCGCGCCCGAACCGAGGATGGTTTGGGCTGGGCGCGCAGCCATGGCGTGGTTCCCGCCCGTTAACAGCCTCTTAGGCATCAAACTTCTTGAAAACTCACGCTTTTTGGCTTTTCGCCCGGCCGAACCGTTGCTAGATTGGCAGCATGTGGGGACGCAAGAAAGCGAGCTCGGAAACGGCGGAAGCCCGAAATCCGCTGAAGGATGCCGTGCGCGAGGCCCGCATCGAAGCGGCCGAGCGCTCCGGTGTCGTTGTCGATCTGCGCGATGCCGATGTCGCGCGCCTCGAGTTGCTCAACGAGGCTCTTGATCCACTGTTCAAGGATGTTCCCGGCGACGTCGAATTGTTCGATCGCGGTATCAGCCGTGGCGATATTCCGCGGCTTTGGGTCGATGTCGTCGCGCATGTCGAGATGGGCCGCGACAAGCGCCAATATCGTTTCGTCCAGGACACGCGCTATGGCCGCGCAGTCCTTGCGGAGTCCTACGAGGTGCCGGTCCTGGCGGATGCGATCAAGCGATACGTGGCGCGCCGGCTGGTCGAACGGGAGCGGGCGTTGGGCGACGATGCCGGACGCGGCGGCGTACATTTGGTGCTCGGTCACGAACGGAGTCACAGACGCTGGCAGGCATTTCGGACATTCTTGTTTGGTGTCGTTGCCGGCGTGATTGCACTGGTCGCGTTGGCCCTGCTTGCCAATCCGCACCCCTAGCCGAACAGCATAAAACGTTTTTGTTGCGTGACTTCGCCCGATGGATTGAGGCCGCGCGAAATCAATTCGCACTGCCAGGCGCCGCGCGTGCCATCGATTCGGTAGAGGTTGTACGCCGCGCTGTTTGTGTCGCTGCCCGGCGCGGCCGATGCGGACGGTACACCAACGGCTGGAACGCGCGTGCCATCCGGTCCATTCAGCCAATTGATCATGTGCAGGTGGTCGTGACCGTGCAGCAGCAATTCTGCGCCGTGATCGGCGATGATGCGTTTGAGCACCGGAGCATCGAAGAGACGTTTGTGTTGGGCTGCCTCGGTGACCAGCGGGTGATGAATCAGAACAACGCGGAACAGGTTTTCGCTTTTGAGCTTTTTCAGCGCGGCCGTGAGCGCGATCAGCTGCCTGGTTCCGAGCCAACCGGTTGCCAGGAATGGCGCCGTCGGCACGCCGGTTGAAATGCCGATCAGCACGACATTGTTGCGCCGGCGCACGAAGGGAAACCCCTCAACGCCGTCGTCATCACACATGTACGGGCTCCACTGGCGTGCGGCATAATTGGCGGCCTCGCGCACATAAACGTCGTGATTGCCGGGCACCACGGTCACGTCGCGGGCTGCGCCGAGCCCTTCCAGCCAATGCCGGGCACGCGGAAACTCCGCGGGGAGCGCAATATTGGTAATGTCGCCGGTGACCGCGATGTGGTCTGGCGACTGCGCCTTGAGGTCTGCCACGATCGCCGCAAGCGCAGTCGGATCATGGATAAAACGTCGCTTGCGTTGCCAGTTGATGTAGCCCGTTACGCGCTTGCCCAGCAGCTCGGACCAGTGCGGCGCCGGCAGCGGCGCAAGGTGCGGGTCGGAAAGGTGGGCGAGGGTGAACATCGTAGCGGGCGTAGCCCGCTATGCACTGCCGATCAATATGCCTGCGATAAACACCAGCACGCCGCCCACCACCACTTGGAACGCTGCCTGCAAAAACGGCGTGTCCATGAATCGGGTCCGAATCCATGAGATCACCGCAAGTTCGACCGCGACCACCGCGATAGATACGGACGTTGCCGTCACGAAATGCGGGATGAGGTAGGGCAGCGTATGGCCGAGCCCGCCGATCGCCGTCATCACGCCGCATACCGAGCCGCGTAGCCAGGGCGTGCCGCGCCCGGTGAGCGAACCGTCGTCGGACAGCGCTTCCGCAAAGCCCATGGAAATGCCGGCGCCGATCGAGGCCGCCATGCCGACCAGAAAGGTTGCCCAGGTGTCGTGTGTGGCAAACGCTGCCGCGAACAGCGGCGCCAGCGTCGACACCGAGCCGTCCATCAGGCCGGCGAGGCCTGGCTGCACATATTGCAGCACGAACATGCGCCGGGCGGTCTCGTCTTCCTTTTCGCGGGCGCCCTTGGTGAGAATCAATTCGCTGAGCTTGTGTGCGAGGCTTTCGTGACCGGCTTCCGCTTCCGCAAGCTCAATCAGCAATTGGCGCACGGAGGCGTCTCGCGCCGTTTGCGCCGCCTTGCGATAGAAGCGCTCGGCCTCGAATTCCATGTTCTCGGCAAATTTGCGCACATCATCGAGCCCGAGCGGACGCATCAGCCACAGCGGCGCAGACGTGTGCTGGATGAATCCCTTCACGTCCTGCCGGCGAATCAGCGGCAGATATTCGCCGAATTTCTTGCGGTAGAGATCGAACAGCATCGTGCGATGGTGCACTTCCTCTTCCGCCATCTCGTCGAATACCTTGGCGGATGAGGGAAATTTCTCGCGGAGGCCCTCGGCAAAGCCGCGATAAATACGGCTGTCCTCTTCTTCATTGGTAATGGCGAGTGCCAGAACTTCCTGTTCGGTCAAATCGGAGAATCGTTTCAAGGGCGGTCCTCTGAGGTCACTTGCTCGCCGGTTTATGCCATATATTGACGGCATTCTAGACGATGGGCTGTGGTTTAACAGCGTTCCATCCGGTTCCGGGACTGTCGCTGAAACGGTCAGTGACGAAGGAGAGTCCGTTTGCAACGCTTGCGCCGCGCGCTCGAACCGGTCATCCGGCGAGTCCTGCACTTCTACTGGCGATTCTCGCGCGGGACGACGCTGGGCGCCCGTGCCATGGTCATTGACGGGGCCGGACGGATCTTCCTGATCAAGCACTCATATGTAGACGGCTGGCATTTGCCGGGCGGTGGCGTGGAGACCGGCGAGACCTTGCTGGAGGCACTGACGCGCGAACTGGCCGAGGAAGGCAATATCCAGCTCGGGAGCGCGCCGCAGCTGTACGCCGTCTATTTCAACAAGCGGTCGTCGCGGCGCGACCATGTCGCGTTGTTTATCGTTCGCGATTTTCGGCAGGATGGATATCCGCAGCCCAATCATGAGATCGTCGAACACGGGTTCTTCGCCCCTGACGCGCTGCCGGGAGATTCGAGTCGTGCCACGCGGGCCCGGATCGCGGAAGTTTTGGGCGGCGCGGCGATCAGCGAGCTGTGGTGAGCCGGTATCTCGCGATGGTTGGCCTGGCCGGGAGATCAACGATGCCAGCGAAAGATTGGCTACCCGCCTCCGTGCGCGCGGCGGCGATCGACCGCGAGCTGAAATCCGGCGAGACGCTTTTTCGGCTCGGCGACAAGACGACTGGCCTGTATGAAGTTCTTGCCGGGCGTGTGCGGCTTGCGCGCGTCGATCGTTCGGGGCACGAAATTGTTCTCCATGTCGCTGGCCCCGGCGAGACCATCGCGGAGGCCTCGCTGTTTTCTCCGCAATATCACTGTGACGCGATTGCCAGCAGCAACGCCACGGTGCGGGTCTATCCGAAGCGGGATGTGCTCACTGCATTTGAACGTGATCCGAAGGCCGCAAAGGCCTTCGCCGCAACGCTTGCGCGTCAGGTCATGAACCTGCGTACCCGTATCGAGCAACGTAACATCCGCTCGGCGCGCGAGCGGGTGTGGCACTACCTCGTCCTCAATGTTGGCGCCGACGGCCGCACTGTCGAACTCGGCCGGACGCTGAAGGATATCGCCGCTGAAATAGGACTTACCCACGAGGCTCTGTACCGCGCGGTGGCCGCGCTCGAACGCGGGCGCATGATCAGGCGCAATCGTGCGAACATCACGCTTCTGCGCCGTATATGATCGAGATCATATAGGCCTTTCGCTGCTCACGCTATGCAGGCATGAGGGGCATAACGAGAAAAGAGGCTCCCGATGTCGAAATTTCCCTGGAAGACTACGATCGCCGTTTCTGCGGTTCTTGCAGCGACCGTTTACGCCTATGCCCAGATCTCGTCAGGCGGACCAATGGGCATGCACGGGCGGATGGCGCAAGGCGGGATGGACGGATCCATGGGCCAGATGCACCAGCAGATGATGCAAGGCCAAATGTCACAAGGCGGCATGCACGGCGGTGCCGGCCAGGGCATGCACGGTGGCATGCAAGGCGGAATGGGAATGCACGGCGGCATGCACGGTCAACAGCCCGGCGCGCTCGGCGCGCCGTCAATGCCGGGTCAGGATGCCTTCGGCACTATTCAAGAAGTCGTCCAGATCCTTCAGGCCGATCCGGCGACCGATTGGTCGAAGGTGAACATCGCGTCGCTACGTCAACATCTCATCGATATGGATGAAGTGACGCTGCGCGCCAAAGCCGCCGAACGTGCACTCGACAATGGCATCGAGATCGTGGTGACCGGCGAGGGCCGCACCCTGGAAGCGATCAAGCGCATGGTGCCGGCGCACGTCAGCGAGCTCCGTGAAATTGGCTGGGCTGCCAAAAGCGAAGACCTCTCCAACGGCGTGAAACTCACTGTCACGGCGGGCGAGAGCCAGCCGCTTGCGAAGCTCAAGGCGCTTGGATTCATGGGCATCATGGTGCAAGGCGCGCATCACCAGCCGCACCATCTGATGATGGCCAAGGGCGAATTCACAATGCATTGAGGCGCGGAGCGCGCTTCGTTACCTAAACCGCGCGCGATCGTGCGGCGCGGCAAAGTCGAGTTGCGGCCCGACCGGAACGACGCCGGTCGGGTTCACCTGGCGCTGGCTGCCGTAGTAGTGCCGCTTGATCTGCTCGATGCTCACGGTCTCGGCCACGCCCGGCACCTGATAAAGATCACGCAGGTAGTTTGACAGGTTCGGGTATTCGTAGATGTGACGCCAGTTACATTTGAAGTGTGAGTAATAGACCGCGTCGAAGCGGATCAATGTGCAGAACAACCGCCAGTCGGCCTCGGTGGCGGCGTTGCCGACCAGATAGCGCTGCTGCGACAGGATCTGCTCGATCTCCTCGAGTGCATCGAAGACATTGCGAAACGCCTGCTCGTAGGCGGCCTGCGACGTCGCGAAGCCGGCCCGGTAAACGCCATTGTTGATGTTCGGATAGACCAGGTCGTTGAGCTGGTCGATTTGCGCGCGCAACTGCTCCGGGTAGTAGTCGGTGTGGACATTGGTAAAGGCATCGAACGCCGAATTGAGAATACGGATGATTTCAGACGATTCATTATTGACGATTGTCTTGCGTTTTTTGTCCCACAGCACCGGCACGCTGACGCGGCCGGTATAGCGAGGGTCGGCGAGCAGATAGACTTCCGACAATTTACTCTTGCCGTTTGCTGTGTCGCCGCTCGAGCCCTCGCTCACGTTGAACGTCCAGCCATCCTTGAGCATGTCCGGCGACACAGTCGACATCGAGACGACATTTTCGAGCGCCTTCAGCTTGCGAAAAATGATGGTCCGGTGCGCCCAGGGACAGGACATCGCTACATAGAGATGGTACCGGCCGGCTTCGGCGGCAAAGCCGCCTTCGCCTGAAGGCCCCGCGCTCCCGTCCGGCGTGACCCAGTTGCGAAAACGGGTGGCCGGACGGACGAAATGGCCGTCTTTCGTGCGCGAAACATCGTCCTGCCATACGCCGTCGACCAGAAGTCCCATGCCGCTCTCCTTAACCCTTGTTCTGCTTCATTTAGGCGGTCGCGGCGCTTTACGCTACCGGCAATGGACCGAAATCGGGCCAAATGCTAAGCGGCAGCGCCTGAAAGGATAGCTTCAAGTCCATGAGCGAACCGGCGCTGACCATCTTGCCCGAGACCGCCGCCGACGAACCGGCGATCGAGCGGTTGCACGAGCGCACCTTCGGGCCGGGCCGTTTCGCGCGCACCGCGTTTCGTATCCGGGAGGGCAGGGCGCACAGCCTCGATTTATCGTTCACCGCGCGCATCGGCACGCTGCTGGTTGGCTCCGTGCGGCTCACGTCGGTCTGCATCGGTGACACGCCGGCACTTTTGCTTGGCCCGCTCACGGTCGAACCGCCGTTCCGCTCACACGGAGTAGGGACGGCGCTAGTCAAGCGCGCACTGAAAGACGCTCAGGCGGCCGGCCACAAACTGGTCGTGCTGGTCGGTGATGAACCTATTTACGCCAAGTCCGGCTTCAAGCGCATCCCGAAGGGCCAGGTGAAGATGCCGGGCCCGGTCGATCCGGCGCGGCTTCTGGTGGCCGAACTTTCCGCGGGTGCTTTTGGCGGCGTGTCCGGATTGATCCGGCCCGATTGGGAAGAAACCGTAAAGTAATCCGCTCGTCCCCGCGAACGCGGGGATCCGGAATCGATCCATGCTGGATTCGGGTTCGCGCAACAAGCGCTCGAATACGCGCGTTACGCGGGAATGAGCGGGGATGATGAAATAATTACCGGCCTTCGCGTGCCCAGGTCGCGGCCAGCGAGCCGACCAGCAGAAGCAAGCCAATCAGCCCGGCGAAGACCGGCAGCACGCCGATGCCGCGCACGACGCTGACATCGCGCATCTTCAGTCCGATCCAGTCGTCGCCTTTGAAGGTCGTGCTTGTTCGCACGGGCACCACGCGCGGCAGGTTGAGACCGTTGCCCTCCGCAATTCGTCGCGCATCACCCCCGGTCGCGTTCGCGAGCGTATGCAAGACGTCGGTGGTGGAGGTGACCTCGGCGAATTCACGCGGATTGGCCGGGCCGACATTGGCGAGGGCCGTGAGTTTGCCGTCGGTCGCGCGCCAGAGGCCGAGCTCGTTTCCGGTAACCTGCGAGCGCCACAGGCCGGGCTCGACGGCCTGAAGGTCGAGCGTGCGGGTTGCGCCGGTCGGTGAGGTGAGAGTCACCTGATTGACCGTGTCGGCCATGGTCTGCCGCTGCACGGTGATATCGCGGCCGCGCACGATCAGCCGCAGCGCTTCTTCCTCGAGATCGGGTTGCTTCATGAGCCAGTGCGACAGCCGCCGCAACAAATCGAGGTGCGGCCCGCCGCCTTCATAGCCGCGGGCCCACAGCCAGATGTGGTCCGACAACAGCAACGCGACACGGCCTTCGCCTTCGCGCGCCAGCACGAGAAGCGGTTTTCCATCGGGACCCTGCATAACGTTGGTGCCCGTGCTGCGCTTGATGTCGACCAGCCGGAACCAGTGGCTCCAGTGCGGTGGATCAGTCTGTGAACCTTCGAGGTCGCGCGTCACCGGATGCCGATGCCCGGCCTCCGTGAGCTGCGCCTGGAAGCTGCGCTCCGTCACTTCGCCGGTCGGCTCGGCGGGCAGGATACCGTCGAGCGGCGTGCGCCAGATACTGGTCGGGCTGGCGTAGTCCGGGCCCGCCGCAATCAGCACGGCCCCGCCATCGCGCACATATTTCGCGATGTTCTCGAAATAAATGAGGGGCAGCACACCCTGTCGCGCGTAGCGATCGAAGATGATGAGCTGGAATTCGCCGATCTTCTGCTGGAACAGCTCGCGTGTCGGGAATGCAATCAACGAGAGTTCGTTGATCGGCGTGCCGTCCTGTTTTTCAGGCGGACGCAAGATCGTGAAGTGGACGAGATCGACGGATGCGTCCGACTTGAGCAGGTTGCGCCAGGTGCGCTCGCCGGCATGCGGCTCGCCGGAGACCAGCAGCACGCGCAGCTTGTCGCGTACGCCGTCGATGGAAACCACGGCGCGGTTGTTGACCTGCGTGAGTTCGCCTTCGAGCGGAGCGGCTTCGATTTCGACGATATTGGGTCCGGCGTGCGGAATCGGCACGTTGAACTTGATGTCGGAATGGACGGCCACGACGCGCTTTTCCAGCACCTCGCCGTCGCGGCGCACGGTGACTTCGGCGGAGCCGGCCTTGGCGCCCTGATCCTCGACCCGGAAGCCGACGGTCTGTGATTGTCCGACAATGCCGAAGCGCGGCGTCTGCGTCAGGACGACCCGTCGGTCCACTTCGTCCGGATGTCCGGTAATCAACGCGTGAAGGGGGGCCGCAAAACCGAGCGCCGCGGCATCGGACGGAACGTCATGAACACGTCCATCGGTGATCAGGATCGCCCCCGCCACCCGGTCGGGAGGCACATCGGCAAGTGTGGATGACAATGCCGAAAACAACTTGGTGCCGTCGGTTTCGCCGTCGGCGGCGCCGGCCTCAGCGACACGCACTTCAAGGCCCGGAATGCGCTTGAGCCGTTCGATGAGTGCTGCGCGCGCCGCTTCTGTCTGCTGAGTGCGGTCGCCGAAATTCTGACTTGGACTTTTGTCGACGATGACAGCGGCAACCGACGGGATCGGGTCGCGATCTTCGCGCGTCAGCGAGGGGTTGGCGAGCGCGAGCACCATCAGGCCGAGGGCGAGAGCACGCAGGGGCGCTCCACGGCTGCGCGCGATGAGAAGAAGCAACGAGATCGCCACGGCGACGGCAAACCCGGTCCACACCACGTAGGAGGGCACCAAAGGAGCAAACGAAATGCCGAGGTTCACGCGGAACTCCTCAATTCGTCCTCATGGTTCGAGACGCGCGGCTTCGCCGCGCTCCTCACCATGAGGACCAAACTTTTCTCCTCATCCTGAGGAGCCCGCGCAGCGGGCGTCTCGAAGGATGAGGCCATTACTGTCCCAGCCGTTCAAGCAGCGCCGGGATATGCACCTGGTCGGCCTTGTAGTTGCCGGTCAGCGCGTACATCACGATGTTGACGCCGGCGCGAAAGGCGAATTCCCGCTGGCGGGCCTCGCCGGGCACGAGCGGCAGCATGGGCTGGCCGTCCGGCCGCATGGCCCAGGCGCCTGCGAGGTCGTTCGAGGTAATCAGGATCGACGAGACTCCGTCGCCGGCGCGCGCCGGACGATTGGGCTCTTCGTCTTCGTTTTCCGCCGGCAATGCTTCGACCCAGAGCTGGCCGTTGGTGAAGCGACCGGGGAAATCGCGGAGAAGGAAGAATGTCTTGGTCAGCACGTGGTCATGCGGCACCGGCTCGAGCTCGGGAATGTCCAGCGATGAAAGGATCGAGCGCAGCGCAACCATGCCGGGCCCGCGCATTTCACCGCCCGGGCCGGGCGGGGCGTCGACCGCGTCGCGCGTGTCGAACAACACCGTGCCGCCGCGCTTCATGTAGGAATCGAGTTTTTCGAGCGCGGCCTGTGACGGCTTCGGCGCGTTCGGCGACACCGGCCAATAGATCAGCGGAAAAAACGCGAGTTCATCGCGTGCAAGATCAAGTCCGATCGGATCGCCGGCTTCCAGGGCGGTGCGCTGTGCGAGAAAGAGCGTGAGGCCCTGCAAGCCGGACTTGCTCACCTCGTCGACGCTTGCGTCACCGGTGACCACGTAGGCGAGGTGCGTTTGCAGCGTCGCCTTCATCGCAAAGTCTTCCTGCTGTGCGGTCAACGGCGGCACGGCGGGTTGCTGCTGCGGTGCCGGTTGCGATTGCGCCGGACTATGTAGGGTCAGCGCGCCAAACAATCCTACCGCGAGCAGTGCCACTGTTGCGCGCCGCCGTGGGAGCAAAGCGGCAAGGCCGCCCGAAAGCGAAATCACGATCAGCGCATCGAGCAGGAGCAACGCAAGCGCAGCGAGGAAGATCGGTCCGCGCAGGTCGAGCGGTTCACCATGCCGATATGCATCGACGCGGGCGTTGAGCGGCGCAACATCGAGCGGCACGGGGCGATCGGCAGGCGCCAGTGTGTTGACCGCGACCAGGCCTTCGGGCGGCCCGTAAAACCCCGGCGGATGATCGAGGCTGCCGCGTTCGGTGAAATTGCTGGGTATCGGACGCGCAGTCGGAGGCGGCGATGAGAACGCGCCGAAGCCGTCGAGCAC
Source organism: uncultured Alphaproteobacteria bacterium (assembly GCA_963735285.1). Lineage (GTDB taxonomy): Bacteria > Pseudomonadota > Alphaproteobacteria > Rhizobiales > Xanthobacteraceae > Pseudolabrys. Next base: position 192,565 of record CAVTKN010000009.1, read on the forward strand.
GCGCGTCGGCGGCACGACCTGGGCTCCGCGTCCGCTGTTACTTTCGGTCGCGGTTGTGTCGTTTTCGGCGCTCGCGGTCGCGCTTGCGAGCGAGACGACGCGGCGGAGCATATCGACGAAGGCTCCCGACAGCGGCAGATCGGACCAGCGCGTGTCCGCCGTTACATGAAACAGAATAAGCAACCCTTTGCCCCGGCGTTCGGCGGTTACGAGCGGCGTGCCATCGGCGAGGGTCGCCCAGGTGCGATCGGTCAGCTGCGAGTCCGGCTCGGCAAGCACCTGGCGGGTCACAGTCACGTCGGTTGGAACCGTCATGCCGTTGAACGGACTCTCACGCGAGAAGCCGGCAAGTTGCTGCGGTTTGTCCCAGCTCAGGCTGCCGCCCAGGATACGGCCACCACGCCGCAGCTTTACCGGCACCAGATTGTCGTCGGCGCCCGCAAGATGCGGGCCGGCAAAACGCACCAGCACTCCGCCATTGTCGATCCACTTATTCAGCCGGTCGAGCGCCTCGGCGACATTGCCGACGTCGGCGAGGATAAGCATCGGCAGATGGCGGTCGAGAAAACGCGTCACCGCTTCGGCGGGCGCGACGCCTTCGGCAAGCCGGACGTCAGCAAACGGGTTGAGGGCGCGCGAAAGATAGTACGTCGCCCCGATCAGCGGTTGCGACCGATCGGCGGTGGAACCGGACACAATGCCGATCGTGCGGCGCCGCCAGCGTTTGTCGAGCAATTGCACCGCGCCCGCCGAGCGCTCGCCGACGATCTCGAGGCGGGCAACATCGTTGCGGATTTCGACCGGCAGGTCGATCACGGCATCGGTTTCGCGGTCGGCGGTTTTGAAGCTGAACGGCGCCTCGCCCAACGGCAAACCCTTGAGGTCAATGGCGTTCACCAGACCGGTATCGGAGAGACCGGTTTGGGCACGCAGGACTTTCACCGTCAGCGCGCCGGCCGCGTTGTCTGCTGCCGCGAGCGCATGCGGAATGGCGACGCCGCCCTCGACGATGGTGAGCGGGTGATTGCCGATAATCCGCTTCAGGCCGTCAACGAAGGTACCGCCATTGCCGAGATCGACACCGTCCGAGAGCCAGACCACCTCGACATCCGGTGCGGCTGCGAGAAAGCGTTCGATCAACGGCAACGCATCGGCGCGATTGACGCCATAGGGCTTTGGCTTGATCTGCTGAAACTGTACGCGCGTTGCGCCGGCGAGCTGCAGGGAAATATCGCGCGCGTTTTCCGACAACGGCAACACAGCGACACCGCGGTTGTCGGCTTCGGCGCGCGCTATCATCTCGTCTGCCGTGCGAAGCCGCGAATCCCACGCCGCCGCAGCGGGCCACCCGTCGTCAAGCAGGATCAGCAAGGGCGCTGCCCGGTTTGCCGTCGCCAGCGGGGGATTCCATAGGGGGCCGGCGGCCGCGATGATCACCAATGCTGCCAGCGTCAGCCGCAATAAAGTGAGCCACCACGGCGTGCGCGACGGCGTCTCTTCCTTGGGCGCGATTTCGAACAACAGCCGGGTTGGTGGAAAATCAATCCGGCGCGGGCGCGGCGGCACCAAACGCAACAACCACCACAGCACCGGCAAACTGAGCAGGCCGAGCAGCACCAGTGGTTGGGCGAATCCGAGCGGAAGCGACCCGATCATGCGGCACTCGCGGGATTGGCCGGCGCATGCCGGCTATTGATGAGGACAGGTTGTGCGTTGTCGCCCATCCGCGAATGCAGCACCAGCAAGAGTTCGCTCGCCGGACGATCGGTGCGATGGATCGCGAAACTCCATCCGCGTTGGTCGGTCTCGGCACGGATCGCGGCGCGGTGACGCGCGACGATACTTTGATAGTCGGTGCGCCAGGTCTCGGCCCGGCCGGCTGTCACGCTGCCGGCGCCTTCCGGCTCAATGAATTCGATGCGGCCGGAATAGGGGAAGCTTTCTTCTGCCGGATCGACGATCTGCACGACGTGGCCATGGGCGCCAGTGGCGGAGAGTTGGGCAATAATGCCTTGCACGTCGCCGATCGGCGCCCAAAGGTCGGAGAGCATCACAACTTCGGAGAGCGGCGAAGGTGCAAAGGATGGTGGCAGGCTCGTCCGCTCCGTCGGATCATGCAGGATCGCTTCCGCCATTTTCTCGATTACGTTGCGGCTCGCGGTCGGCCGCATCAGGCCCGGAACGCCGACGCGTTCGCCACCCTGCACGAGGACCTCGGCCAGGGCAAAGGACACAATCAAAGCGCGTTCAAGTTTGCTGTCGGTCGTCAGGGCGGAGGCGAACGTCATTGATGGCGACCGGTCCGGCCAGATCCACACGGTGTGCGAGGCTTCCCATTCGCGCTCGCGAACATAGAGATGATCGTCGCGGGCCGAGCGGCGCCAATCGACGTTCTGCGCGGGCTCGCCCGACACAAAACGACGATACTGCCAGAAGTTCTCACCTGGGCCGGCGCGGCGGCGGCCGTGCAGTCCGTGGATGACGGTCGATGCGACCCGCCGTGCTTCGAGAATGAGCCGCGGCATTGCGTCCGCAAGCGTGCGGGCGCCGACAGTGGCCTGTCGAACCGTTCGGGTCTCGATGTCGCTCGGCTTGAATTCCGCCATAGCGACTATCCGATGCGCGCCTTCAGCCGCCGAATGACGTTGGGGATTGTCTCGCCTTCAGCGCGCGCGCCGAAGGTCAGTGCCATGCGGTGTTTGAGCACCGGCTCGGCCAATTCGAGCACATCGTCGATCGATGGAGCAAAGCGGCCGTCAAGGAGGGCGCGTGCGCGCACAGCCAACATCAGCGCCTGGCTGGCGCGCGGGCCGGGGCCCCACGAGATCAATTTGCCGAGGTCGCCCGCTTCGGGGCCGGGGCGCGCCGAGCGCACCAGCGCCAGGATTGCCGCGACGACCGACTCGCCGACCGGCAGGCGGCGCACGAGCCGTTGCGCCGACAATAGATCCTCGGCCGTCATCGCAGCCTTGGGGCGCGTCTCTTCCGCGCCGGTCGTGTCGAACAGAATTTTGCGCTCCGCTTCCAGGTCGGGATAGTCGACGTCGACTTCCATCAGGAAGCGGTCGAGTTGCGCTTCGGGCAGCGGATAGGTGCCTTCCTGCTCAAGCGGGTTTTGCGTCGCCAGCACATGGAATGGCTTAGGTAGATCGTGGCGCGCGCCGGCGATCGTGACGTGCTGCTCTTGCATTGCCTGGAGCAGAGCCGACTGCGTGCGCGGCGAGGCGCGGTTGATTTCGTCGGCCATCAGCAATTGCGCGAACACAGGGCCGGCGATGAAGCGGAAGCTGCGTTTGCCGCCGGGACTTTCTTCGAGCACTTCGGTGCCGAGAATGTCGGACGGCATCAGGTCCGGGGTGAACTGGATGCGACGTGCATCTAATCCGAGCGCGGTGCCCATGGTGTCGACAAGCTTGGTCTTTGCGAGACCCGGCACGCCGACCAGCAGGGCATGACCGCCCGAGAGAACAGTAATGAGTGCGCGCTCCACCACCATGTCCTGGCCGAAGATCACCGCGCCGATAGCGGCCTTGGCGGCGCGCACGTGCGCGGCCGTGGATTCCGCTGCCCGCACGATCATGTCTTCGAGTTTCTCGAGGCTTTCGCCGCTCGCCTTCGCCATGGTGTCGATCCCTTTCATCGCCCGTCTGGAGCCGCGTTGGGCGCTATGCAACAAGCACACCAAGGTTCGATTTTGGTGCGCCAATTAGGCCGAATCTGCCTCAATCTGCGGCCAAGCTTACGCTATCTTCTGGCGCCTATCCGGGTGAATCACGAAGATGCGAACAGGCGTCGGCGGGCTGATTATCGAAGGAAAACAATGGCGAAGGCAGGGCAGGGCGGATTGGAAGCGCTGACGGCAGGGCTGCCGCGCGAAAACAAGGGGCCGCCGCCCGTCGAGCGCTGGAATCCGCCATTTTGCGGCGATATCGATATGAGGATCGCAACCGACGGGACTTGGTTCTATCAGAAGACGCCAATCGGCCGGCCAGCTTTGGTTAAATTGTTTGCATCCGTGCTCAAGCGGGAAGGCGACAAGCACTTTCTGGTCACGCCGGTCGAGAAAGTCGGGATCGTCGTCGAGGATGCGCCATTTCTCGCTGTCGAAATGAAGACCTCTTCTGGCGAGAGCGGGCGGCTTCTTGAATTTCGCACCAATGTTGACGACTGGGTTGCGGCCGGGCCCGGACACGCGTTGCGTTTCGAGCAACAGGCTGCCAATGGCGGCCTCAAGCCCTATCTGCATGTGCGCCGCGACCTGTGGGCGAAGGTGACACGCGCGCTATTCTACGATCTGGTCGCGCTCGGCGAGGAACGCGACGTGGACGGCAAAGCGATGTTTGGCGTTGAATCCGGCGGCGCGTTTTTTGTGATGGCAGAGGCGAGTGCCATAAGGGAATTTGCTTGATGCAGCACGCACTCACGAGCCTCTCGGCTGAGGAGTTTTTTTCGCGTGTGCGGACGCGCCTGACGCTCGAGGTGCCGCCGGGTCTGACTGATGCGAGCGTGACCCCCGCGCGCGGCGACCATGACGCCGATCCGGTGATGAAAAAGATTGCGGAGGTACGGCCGATCCGCCCCGCCGCGGTGCTGGTGCCGGTCGTCGATTACCCCGAGCCGGCCGTGTTGCTCACCCAGCGTGCGCAGCATTTGCCCGACCATCCCGGCCAGGTATCGTTTCCAGGCGGCAAGATCGACAAGGGCGATGCGGACCCATGCGCCTCCGCGTTGCGCGAGGCGGAGGAGGAAATCGGCCTCGATCGTGCGCATGTCGAGCCGCTCGGTTATCTCGACCTCTATATGACGACGCTCGGCTACCGCATCGTGCCGGTCATTGCGCGCGTGAAGCCCGGCTTCCCGCTCAAGCTCAATGTCAGCGAGGTCGACGCCGCTTTTGAAGTGCCGCTCGCCTTCCTGATGGATCAAAATAATATGCAGCGGCATTCGCGCGAGTGGCAGGGCATGACCCGGCACTACTACGCGTTCACCTTCGGCGAGCGCTACATTTGGGGCGTTACGGCTGGTATCCTGCGCAATCTTCACGAACGGATTTGCCGATGATCCGCCCGATCTTCACCGAGATCGCCCTGTTCCTGACGCCGTTCGTTCTCTACGCGGTGTTTTTGTGGGCGACACGGGCCGGGGTGCTGGACCTCAAGTCATGGCCGATGATGCGTGTGGCGACGCTTGCGATTGCCGCGCTGCTGCTGGTGCTCGGCAGCTTTCTTTATTTTGCGCATTTCTCGGGCGCGCCGCCCGGCTCCAATTACGTGCCCGCGCATCTCGAAAACGGCAAGTTCGTGCCGGGGACCACGAAATAATGTCCGCGCCAACGGATCGCAAGCTGAGCGACGCGGCCTGGCTCACCACTGGCGGCCTGCCGCGCCTGCTGTCTGTGCTCGATTGCGACGGCGAGGAGGCACGCGTGGTCGGCGGCGCCGTGCGAAACGCACTGCTCAATATGCCGATCGCGGAAATCGACGTTGCAACCACTGCGGTGCCGGATGAAGTCGTAAAGCGTGTGACGGCCGCCGGCTTCAAGCCGGTGCCGACGGGAATCGAGCATGGCACGGTTACCGTCGTCATCGACAAGCATCCGTTCGAGGTCACCACGCTGCGCAAGGACGTCGAGACCTATGGCCGCCACGCTAAGGTTGAGTTCGGCCGCGACTGGAAGGCCGACGCGGAACGGCGCGATTTCACGATCAATGCGTTGTCCGCGACGCGTGATGGCAGCCTCCACGATTACGTCGGCGGACTTGATGATCTTGGCCGACGGCGCGTGCGCTTTATCGGCGACCCGGCCAAACGAATTGCGGAAGATTACTTGCGCATCCTGCGTTTCTTCCGTTTCCACGCCGCATACGGCACCAGCGATCATCCGGATGCAGCCGGCCTTAAGGCCTGCATTGCCGGCCGTGACGGGCTCGATCAGCTCTCGCGCGAACGCGTGCGTATGGAGATGCTGAAACTCGTCGTCGCGCCGCACGCGGTCCCCACGTTGATATCAATGACCGACGCGGGCTTGCTGCTGCGCGTGCTTGGAGGCGTGAGCTATCTCGCGAGTTTCGAGAACATGACAAAGGTGGAGGCGGCGATTGGAGCAGAGCCCAACGCGGTGCGCCGGCTGGGCGCCCTCGCCGTTGCCATCCCCGAAGATGCCGAACGGTTGTGGCAAAAACTGCGGCTCGCCAACAATGAGCACGAGCGGCTTGCATCCATGGGCGAAAGCTGGGGGCGCATTTCGCCGATGTACGGCGAGAAGGCCGCAAAGGCGCTGCTTTACCGGTTGCGGCCGCAGAATTTCACCGATCGCGTCCTGCTCGGCTGGGCGCGCTCGACTGCATCAGCGCGCGATGCGGAGTGGCGCGCGCTCGCGACCTTGCCGCAGCACTGGACCGCGCCGGTGTTTCCGTTGAAGGCCGCCGATTTTATGAAGCGTGGCGTGCCGCAAGGCCCCGCGCTCGGCGCGGCGCTTGCCGCGGCGGAGCAAGCCTGGATCATGGCAGGTTTTCCGGACGATCAGCCGACGCTTGACGCCATCGCGGAAGATGCCGCGCACCCGTAGATGCGCGGCCACGGCCGCGCTATGAACATTGCGGTCATGAATCTCTTCGCCGGCTTCCACGATATCTCCGTTATTCAGCTGATACCGGTCGCGGCCCTGGCGCTGTTTGCCTCGATCGTTGGCGGCGTCTCCGGCTACGGCACCGGCGCATTGATGCCTTTGGTGCTGGTGCCGCTGGTGGGCGCCGGACCGGTCGTGCCGATCATCGCAATTTCGGCCCTGTTCACCAATTCCAGCCGCGTGTTTGCATTTCTGAAATATGCCGACTGGCGGCGCACTGCAATTGTGTTGGCGGCCGCCGTGCCGACCTGCGTGCTCGGTGCCTGGGGTTACACAAAGCTCTCGAGCGCGGGTGCCGCACTCGTGATCGGCAGCATGTTAATCCTGAGCGTGCCGCTGCGCCGCCTGCTGAAATATCACGGCGTCAAGGTCCGCGACGGCGGATTGGCGCTCGGTTCGTTCGGCTATGGCGTCGTTGTCGGCGGCACGGCGGGTTCGGGCGTGATCTTGTTATCGTTGTTGATGGCGGCCGGCGTCGAAGGCGCCGGTGTCATTGCCACCGATGCCGCCATATCGATTGTCATTGGGATCGTGAAGATCTCGGTGTTCGGGATGGCCGGCGTTATCACCGCACAGGTGATTGCCTTCGCATTCCTGATCGGGATTGTGGCGTTGCCGGGCGCATTTCTTGCCAAGGCCTTCGTCGAACGCATGCCCGTGCATATGCACACGGCGATCCTAGACGTTGTGGTGCTATTCGGCGGGGTCGTCCTGGTGTGGGGCGCGCTGCGGTAGTCCTCATCCTGAGGAGTGCCCGAAGGGCGCGTCTCGAAGGATGAGCCCCAAGACATCATGGTTCGAGACGCGTCGCTGCGCGACGCTCCTCACCATGAGGTCAAGGCCACTTCACGACGGGCGGCATCGAAGACAGGATCGCCTCGACGTTGCCGCCAGTCCTGAGGCCGAAAATCGTGCCGCGGTCGTAGAGCAGATTGAATTCGACGTAACGGCCACGGCGGACCAATTGCTCTTCGCGCTCGGCCTCGCTCCAGGGTGTTGCAAAATTCTTTTTCACCAACCCGGGATAGACGCGCAGGAAGGCGCGCCCCACGTCCTGCGTGAAAGCAAAGGTCTCGTCCCAGTCGGTTTCCAGATAATCGTAAAAAATGCCGCCGACGCCGCGTGTTTCGTTGCGATGCTTGAGGAAGAAATATTCGTCGCACCATTTCCTGTATTTGTCGTAGGGGGCGATTTCGGCGTGGCCGTCGCAGGCCGTTTTCATGGCCGCGTGAAAGGCAATGCTGTCCGGGTCGGTTTGGGTGCGCCGTTTGTCGAGCACGGGCGTCAGATCAGCGCCGCCGCCGAACCATGCCTTCCTGGTGACGACAAAACGCGTATTCATATGTACAGCGGGCACCTGCGGGTTATGCAGATGCGCGATGAGTGAAATGCCAGAGGCCCAAAAGCGCGGGTCACTCTCGGCGCCGGGAATCTCCTTGCGAAATGCCGGCGCGAATTCGCCGAATACAGTCGAACAGTGCACGCCGACCTTCTCGAACACGCGGCCATGCATCAGTGACATCTCGCCGCCGCCGCCCGGAGTTCCGTTGTGGTCGACACGCTGCCACGGGGTGCGAACGAAGCGGCCGGCCGTGCGATCGGAATAAGGCGCATCGGCGGGCAGGGCGTCTTCTACCGCCTCAAATGCCGCGCATATGTCATTGCGCAATGACTCGAACCAGGCTTGCGCACGCGCCTTGCGGGCTTCGAGTTGTCCTGCATCCATCGTCGGCTCCAGGCCGCGAATATACCGTGCACCGCACCGGAGCGCACGGGCAAACGGACTGAGTGACCTGTATCAGAATGTGGCGACGCTAGTGCAGGCCAAGTTTGGATTTGAGTGGCGTCGAGATCGTCACGGGTGAAGCGGCCGGCGCAATAGCGTTCAAATTCGGCTACCGCCGCGTCATAGGCTTTTTGTCTTTCCTCATAGTGCGGGAACTCCGCGTGGAATTTTTTCGTCAGCTCTTCATGACGGATGACGCGCCGCTGAAACGCGTTGAGCGCCGGTTCGTCGAAGTCGCCCAGCACGGGCAGTTCGGCATTGATCTGTTTCTGTAGCAGGAGAGCCTCGGCAGCTTCGCGATCGATTGCCGCGATTTCAAAATCGATGGCCGTGCCGTCGCGATCGAGTTCCTGGGCGCGGCGCAGGCACGCTTCCAGCGCCAGGGTGGACATCGGCTTTGTCCCGGGCTGGGCCGGGGGGCGAGCTATCAGGTCCGCGAGCAAGGTGCGCGCGGCGGTTGCCTCGCCAGGTTGACCGACCGCGATCGCAATCAGCGCTGCTATGAGCACGCGGGCCATGGCGTGAATAATATCACCGCGGCAAGCCGCCCGTCTGCCGCAAGGCCTCCCCGACGACCATGGCGGCCGCCATGGCAACATTGAGAGAGCGCATGGCGGGCCGCATGGTTACGCACAGGCGGACATCGGCGGCCTTATGCACCGGCTCAGGCACGCCGGCACTTTCTCGGCCAAACAGCAGGACCTGGTCCTCGCCGTAGGTGTGATCGAGGTACGATCGCTCTGTCGTGGTGGTCAGCAGCACCAGCGCCAGCCGCTCGCGCGCCCGCCACGTCTCGAAGGCCGCGAACGAGCCATGGCGGGTCAAGGCAACCTGATCCAGATAGTCCATGCCGGCGCGCCGAAAAGCGCGATCGGTGACCGGGAAACCGGCCGGCTCGATGATATGCGCCTCTACGCCCAGGCAGGCGCAAAGGCGGAGAATCGTACCCGTATTTTGGGGGATGTCGGGCTCGTAGAGGGCGATCCGCATGGCCATCGTGCCGCGGGCTAAGCCGCTCTAGACGAATGAATTATGCGACTAATCCTCGCGGGCGAGATAGCGGGCTTGCGCTTGTACGGCAAGGGTGCCAATAGAACGCCACCGACGCGCTGTCCTGTCTTTTCCAGGGCTGCCGCAAGCGGGACGCCCCGCCGCCCATGGGATTTCGGTCCCGGGCTCCAGCCGCGGGCGGAAGAATAAGCCAGCCGGAGGAGAGGGCCTAAGACGTGACGACCGTGTCTTCGGCGGAGCACACGCGCCGCGACTTTCTCTACGTTGCCACCGGCGCCGTCGGCGCGGTGGGAGCTGCGGCGGTCCTGGTGCCGCTGATTGCGCAGATGAATCCGGATGCCTCGACCATCGCGGCCGGCGCGCCGATCGATGTCGACCTCGCTCCGATTGCCGACGGACAGATCATCAAGGTGTTCTGGCGCTCGAAGCCCATCTTCATTTTCCATCGCACCAAGAAAGACATCACCGAAGCGCAGGCGGTCAATGTGGCCAGCCTTCCCGATCCGGAGCCGGACTCGGAGCGCGTCAAGAAAGGCCACGACCAGTGGCTGGTCGTTATCGGAATTTGCACGCACCTTGGTTGCATCCCGCTCGCCCATCAGGGCGAATATGACGGCTGGTTTTGCCCGTGCCACGGATCGCAGTACGACACGTCGGGCCGCATCCGCAAAGGTCCCGCGCCGAAAAATCTCTTCCTGCCTCCCTACAAGTTCGTTTCCGACACCAAGATCCAGATCGGCTGAGCGAAACGGCGCATTCAAGGTTCAATCATGAGCGGACCATCCACCTACCAACCGCAGAGCAAGGTTCTGCAATGGTTCGAGAAGCGGCTGCCGATCGGCGGTCTCGTCCATTCTTCTTTCGTGGCCTATCCCACGCCACGGAACCTGAACTACCTGTGGACGTTCGGCGGAATCCTGTCGTTCATGCTCGGCGTGCAGATCGTCACCGGCATCGTGCTGGCGATGCACTACACGCCCCATGTCGATCTCGCCTTCAGATCGGTCGAGACCATCATGCGCGACGTCAACTATGGTTGGCTGTTGCGCTATCTGCACGCCAACGGCGCGTCGATGTTTTTCCTCGCGGTCTACATCCACATGTTCCGCGGCATTTATTACGGGTCATATAAAGAGCCGCGTGAAGTGCTCTGGATCCTCGGCGTCATCATCTACCTGCTGATGATGGCCACCGGCTTCATGGGCTATGTGCTGGTCTGGGGCCAGATGAGCTTCTGGGCGGCAACCGTGATCACCAATCTGTTCTCCGCCATTCCGGGCGTCGGCGATACGATCGTCACGTGGCTCTGGGGCGGCTTTGCCGTGGGCAATCCGACGCTCAACCGCTTCTATTCGCTGCACTACCTGCTGCCGTTCGTGATCGCGGGCGTGGTGGTGCTGCACGTCTGGGCGCTGCATGTAGCCGGCCAGAACAATCCCACCGGTATCGAGCCGAAGTCCGAAAAGGACACGGTGGCCTTTACGCCATACGCGACGGTCAAGGACGGCTTCTTCATGGCCGTGTTCTGCATCCTCTTCGCGTGGTTCGTCTTCTACATCCCGGGTTTCCTTGGCCATGCCGACAACTACATTCCGGCCAATCCGGCCGTGACCCCGGCCGAGATCGTGCCTGAATGGTACTATCTGCCGTTCTACGCGATCCTGCGCTCGATTCCCGACAAGCTGCTGGGTGTGATCGCGCTGTTCTCGTCAATCCTGGTGCTCGCCTTCATTCCCTGGCTCGACACGTCACGGGTGCGTTCGGCCCGTTATCGGCCGCTGTTCAAACAGTTCTTCTGGCTTTGGGTCATCGCCTGCATTGGGCTCGGCTGGCTCGGCTCGAAGCAGCCTGAGGGCATTTACGTCATCCTGTCGCGCATCTTCACCGTCTACTATTTCGCGTTCTTCCTGATCGTCATGCCGCTGCTCGGCATCTTCGAGAAAACCAAACCGCTGCCGAATTCAATTTCGGAATCGGTCTTGGGCGCAAAAGCGTGAGCGGGGACATATTGATGACGACAACGCGTACCATTCTCGCCCTGACGTTCGCAGTCGCGGCGCTGACGTTGCCCGCGATGGCTGAAGAGCAAGAGGCGCCGCCGAAGCTGACATGGTCGTTCGCGGGGCCGTTCGGGAAATATGACGAAGCGCAGTTGCAGCGCGGCTTCAAGGTCTACAAAGAGGTCTGCTCGGTCTGCCATTCGTTGCAGATGGTAGCCTTCCGCAACCTCGCCGAGCCGGGTGGCCCCGGCTTCTCCGAGGCGCAGGCGGCGGCGGTGGCGGCTGATGCCAAGATTAGCGACCTCGACGACAAAGGTCAGCCGACAGAACGGGCCGGGCGGCTGGCGGACTTTTTCCCGTCACCGTTCCCGAATGAGCTCGCGGCAAAGGCGGTGCATGGCGTCGCTCCGCCGGACATGTCGACCTTGGCGAAGGCGCGTACCTACCAACGTGGGTTCCCGTGGTTCGTGTTCGACATGTTCACGCAGTATCAAGAGCAAGGCCCCGACTACATCACTGCGTATCTCAAAGGTTTTGAGGAGCCGCCAAAAGGCTTCCAGCTGCCGCAGGGCGGCCACTTCAACAAATATTTCCCCGGCCATAACACCGCGATGCCGCCTCCGCTGCAAAATGGTCAGGTCGTTTATGACGACAGTGCTCCGCAGACGGTCGACCAGTATGCCAAGGATGTGTCGGCCTTCCTGATGTGGGCGGCCGAACCGCATTTGGTGCAGCGCAAGCGCATCGGCTTCCAGGTCATGATTTTCCTGATCGTGCTCTCGGGCCTGCTTTACTTCACCAAGAAGAAGGTGTGGTCGAAGGTGCATTGAGCGCGACCGTCCATTCGACCCTTGGAAATCGTCATGCCCGGCCTTGTGCCGGGCATCCACGTCTTTAAAGCTTGAAACAATCAAGTCGTGGATGGCCGGGACGAGCCCGGCCATGACGGGGTGGTACTATGGCCAAAGCGGTTCTCGGCATCATCGGCGGGTCGGGCATCTATGATTTGCCCGGACTGACCAATGTGCGCGAACAGCGCATCGCCAGCCCGTGGGGCGAGCCGTCCGGACCTTTACGCGTCGGCGAGGTCGCGGGTCTTCCCGTCGTGTTCCTGTCACGGCACGACGCCGGCCACCGGTTGTCGCCATCCGACATCAACTATCGCGCCAATATCGACGTGCTCAAGCGCGCCGGCGTCACCGATCTGGTTTCATTGTCCGCCTGCGGTTCATTCAAGGAAGAATTGCCGCCCGGCACCTTCGTTCTGGTCGATCAGTTTGTCGATCGTACCCACAAGCGCGAAAGCTCGTTCTTCGGCAAGGGCATGGTGGCGCACGTATCGATGGCGCACCCGGTGAGCCCGCGCCTGCGCGCACGCATCGGCGAGGCTGCGCTCAAGGAAGGCATCGATCCATATTACGGCGGGACCTACATCTGCATGGAGGGTCCGCAGTTCTCGACTTACGCCGAAAGCATGACCTACAAGCAGCTCGGCTATTCGGTCATCGGTATGACCAATATGCCGGAAGCCAAGCTCGCGCGCGAAGCGGAGATTTGTTACGCCACCGTTGCCATGGTGACCGATTTCGATTGCTGGCACCCCGAGCATGATGCCGTCACCGTGCAGGACATCATCAAGGTCCTTCTGGAAAACGCGGAAAAGGCGAAGCGACTGGTCGCGCGGCTGGCGCAGGACTTTCCGCATGAGCACGAGCCTTGCCCGATTGGTTCCGATCGGGCGCTCGACTCGGCGCTGATTACGGCACCCGAGGCGCGCGACCCGGACCTGCTCAAGAAACTCGACGCCGTGGCCGGCAGGGTGTTGGGCAAGCGCTGATCGGCACGATGGTCACGCCGTCATGGCCACGACAAGTCCGGCACTGGCGGTTAGGATCATTTCTGGCGTGTTGCCCACAAAGCGAATTTTCGGAGATCCGATGCGTATCGTCGATGTGAACCAGCAGCCGAGCGAGGAATGGCGGGCAGGCGTTACGACACGCATGCGAGCCTCAGCGGAAAATGGCGCAGCCCAGCTTTGCATGTTCGAGCAATGGTGCGACCCGGGGCATGGGGCGCCAACCCATCTGCACGCAGTGGAGGAAGTTCTGTGCGTTCGTGAAGGGCAGGCCGACGTTTGGCTTGATGATGAACATGTCACTTTGACCAGCGGGCAACTGGTCGTTGTGCCGGCGGGCCGCAAGCACGGGTTTTCAAACACCGGCGACGGCGTCCTGCACATTGAATCGACGCTCGCCGCGCCGGTTTTCGAGGCGGCCTACGACGACAAGCGTAAATCACCGCGGCGCTGGTTGCCGGATCTTGAGCAAGCCAAAGAAGGTCGACGCGGTGGCGGGCCGGATGCTGAAAGGCTAGCCTGCTGCGCTGCAGGGGGATGCACGATGCGCGGAAAATTCCACATTCTGGCCGGCTTGGTGGTCGCTGGCTTAACGCTGGCCGCATTGCCGAGCCATGCCGAGACGGCGTTGCGCATTGGCGTGGTGTCGCGAACCATCTTTTATCTGCCAGCATGGACTGCCGTACAGCAGGGTTTCTTCAAGGCGGAGGGCATCGACCCGAAGATCGAAGTCTATGACGGTGCCCACAAGATTTTCACCGACTTGCAGGCGGGCAACCTGCAGATCGGCATTTCGTCGATCGAAACCGTAATCGAGGACGGCTACAAAGGCGGCACGCTACGGCTGGTAGCCGGCAGCGCGCAGCGCCCGCCGCATTTCATCATTGCTCAGCCCGAAATCAAATCGCTCGCCGATCTCAAGGGCAAGACCATTGGCGTCGTTTCGATGCATGAAGGCACGACGTTTTTCATCAAAGACATCGCCAAGGCCGGTGGTTTCGCGCTTGCCGACGTCAAGGTTGAGGCGGTCGGGGGCTCGCCGACCCGGGCCCGTCTTCTCAAGGAGCGCAAGATCGACGCCGGCCTGCAGCCTTATCCGCTGAGCTATGAGGCGGAAGCCGCAGGTTTCAGCAATCTCGGAGCGATCATCACGCTGGTGCCCGACTATCAATTCACATCCGTCATGGTCGATAACAAGTGGGCGACGCAGAATCGTGCGCTGATGGCCGGTTTCCTGCGCGCCTTGCGCAAAGGCACTGACTATATGTTTGCGCATCCTGACGAAGCGGCCGAACTTGGCGCCAAGGAGTTGCGCACAACGCCAGCCAATGCCCGCCGCGCGCTCGAGGATACCGCGCGCATGGATGTTATCGCGCGCGATATGTCGCTGACCGATCTCAGCTTGCAAAAGGTTTTCGAGACGATGCAGCAAGCGGACGTCATCGGCCGCGACAAGGTCTATGACCGCTCAAAATTTGTCGACGAAAGCTATCTCAACGAGAGCCGCCGCAAGTAGCGCGGTCTGAAACCCGAGAACCGCGAATGATCTCACCCGCTCTCGAGAACGATCTCAAAGCCGCGATCCGCACAATTCCTGACTATCCGAAGCCGGGCATCATGTTCCGCGACATCACCACGCTGCTGGGCGATGCGCGCGCCTTCCGCCGTGCGGTCGACGAACTCGTGCAGCCCTGGGCCGGCATGAAGATCGACAAGGTCGCCGGGATCGAAGCGCGCGGCTTCATTCTCGGCGGCGCGGTGGCGCATCAGGTCTCGGCGGGATTTATCCCGATCCGCAAGAAGGGCAAGCTCCCGCACAAGCGCGTGAGCATCGCGTATTCTCTGGAATACGGTCTCGACGAGATGGAAGTGCATGAAGATGCGGTAACGAAAGGCGAGCGCGTCGTCTTGGTCGATGATCTCATCGCCACCGGCGGCACCGCGGAAGGTGCGGTCAAGCTGATGCGCCAGCTTGGCGCCAACGTGCTCGCGGCCTGCTTCGTCATAGACCTGCCCGAACTCGGCGGCGCCGACAAATTACGCAAGATGGACGTGCCCGTGCGGACGTTGGTTTCGTTCGAAGGACATTAGGCGCGCTGAAAATTCAATAGTCATCCTGTGAAGCGGGGGCGTTCAGGACACGCGCTTCCGCACACTCAGCGTCATGCGCGGGCTTGACCCGCGCATCCATGATGAGGTGCCAGATCGAAATCTTGCGGCTCACGTTGCGGAACCGCCTCTTGGATTGCCGGGTCGAGCCCGGCAATGACGGTGGAGAGGTTGTGCGTCTCGTCGAGCCTAATTCTGCTTCGGCCCCCAAGGCCCTGTCGGCGCGCCGGGTTCCGGCCCCCATGGACCCGCCTGCGATGGCGATTGCGGCGCATCGCCCCACGGACCGGCATCAGCACCATCGCCGGACTGATCTGTCACCTGTCCCTGCGGCGCTGATGCTTCGACAGCCAGCGGCCCGGGATCATGCCCGCCGGCAAACTTCACCAGGGCCTCGACGCGCGCCTCGACCGGCGGATGGGTGTCGAAAACATTCGAAAAGCCGACGCGCGGATTTTCGATGCACATTTCCATCACGGCGGAATTTGCGCCGGGGATTTCGCCGCGCCCTTCGATCTTGCGCAGCGCCGAGATCATGGCGTCTGGATTTTTCGTGAGCTCCACCGAGCCGGCATCGGCCAGGTATTCGCGCTGACGCGACAACGCGAAACGGATCACGATGGACAGGAACCAGACCACCGCAATGATGGCGATCGCGATGATGATGGCGAGGCCCGCGCCGCCCTTGCGGTCGTCGCTGCTCGAGCGCCGGCCGCCGCCCCACATCATGTTCTGGAAAAAGATACGGAATACAAGCTCGCCAAAGAACGAAATGACGCCCGCGATCACCACCGCAATCACCAGCATGCGTACGTCGCCGTTGCGGATATGAGTGAGCTCGTGGCCGAGCACGGCCTCGATCTCCTTGTCGTTGAGCGCATTGATCAGCCCGCGCGTCACCGTAATCGAATATTGCTTCTGGTTAAGGCCCGTGGCGAAGGCATTGAGTGCGTCATCGTCGGCGATGCGCAGCGTCGGCATCGTGATGCCGCGCGAAATGCACAGGTTCTCCAGCAGATTGTAGAGTCGCGGCTCTTCCTGCCGGCTGACCTGTTGGGCGCCGGTGACGGCGTCGATCATCTGCTGGTGGAATTTATAGGCGATCGCGATCCAGACGATCGTGCCAATGGTTGCAAACGGCAGCGCCTTGATGAAATCGAACTGGGCTGCGCGGATGAGATAATCGAGCGGCGGCGCATTATACGAGTTGTAGGTGCTCAGCGCCTCGGCCAGCAGCGCGCCGGCGAACACCATGACGTAGACCAGGAAGAACAGGCCGATCAGCAGCGCAATCGACCGGCGCTTGTTCGACTGGATATGCGTATAGAGTCCGTAAGCGGCCATGGTCTTGCTCGGCAATTTTACTCGTCATGGACCGGGCATAGCCGTTTGAAGAACGGCGTCGCTTCGCTCGCCTATGTCCCGGCCATCTCGCTTAGGGACGCGATGCCGTGCCAGCCTAAGCGGGATGCCCGGCACAAGGCCGGGCATGACGGAGTGAACTAAAACTTCACGCTTGGAGCCTGATCGAGCTGGGCGCGGCTTTCGCCGAGATCGAAAAACTCGCGTTGCGAGAAGCCAAAAACCCCGGCGAATAGCGATGCCGGAAATTGCTGGATGCCCGTATTGTATTCCTGCACCGCGCTGTTGAAGAAACGGCGGGAGGCGGCGAGCTTGTTCTCGATATCGGACAGGTCGCTTTGCAGCTGCTGGAAGTTCGCATTGGCTTTCAGGTTCGGATAATTCTCCGACAGCGCGAACAACTGGCGCAATGCGCCACTGAGCATATTTTCCGCTGCCACTTTTTGCTCGACGCCGGGCGCGGCGACCGCGGCATTGCGTGCCTGGATCACGGCCTCCAGCGTTCCGCGCTCATGCGCGGCGTAACCCTTCACGGTCTCAACGAGGTTCGGGATCAAGTCGTGGCGTTGCTTGAGCTGCACGTCGATGTCGGCGAAGGCCTGATTTGTCCTCTGCCGCATGGCGACGAGGCTGTTGTAGATGCTGATCGCCCAGATCACGACGACGACGGCGACACCGAGAACGATCCAGCCGGTGGTGGACATGAAACGGCTCCAGGGTGGGAAGCGGTTGGTCGAGCGAAACAAGTCTACCCTAGATGGGATCGCGGCGGCCAACGGCAACCGGGTAGGGGTGGCAGGAGGCATCCCGGTAGTCGCGCCGAAGATGCTGAGGGTTCATGCCATTGGCGTCAGACAATAAAAAAAGACCCCGAGCCTAAACCCGGGGTCTCTTCGCCAGACGGCTATTCGGGGGGTAAGGGGGGAGCCGCCCAGCTGAAATACACGGGGCATTAACGCAGCCCCCCATGATTGGTTCCGGCGGTATTTCAGGGGGCTGGTTTTTATCCACAGGGCGGCCCATCTGGGCGTGGCGGTGTCTTGAGACGGTCACGATCGGCAAGTTCCATCGCGATCGGGTACGGGGGTAAAATTCGGAGGGCATCACCCATGAGCATGGTGATGATTCGGTGTCCTGTGACAGGCCGTGCGGTCGCGACCGCGATCGAGACCGAGCCAACGACGTTCCGCAAATTGCCTACCGTCGCCGGCCGGATGCATTGTCCGGCCTGCGAGCGCGATCATACCTGGACGATCAGTTCTGCCTGGCTTGCGGGTGAGCCGCGCCTGGTGGCGCCGGCGCGACCGTCGAAAATCGAGGGCCGTCTGGCTGGCTAGCTCGCTTCGCGGAACCGCACGGCTGCTTCGAGGTCGACCGACACAAGCTGCGAAACGCCGCGTTCGGCCATGGTGACGCCGTACAGGCGGTTCATGCGCGCCATCGTGATCGGATTGTGGGTGATGATCACGAAGCGCGTGTCCGTCGACCTGATCATCTCATCGAGCAGATCGCAGAAACGCTCCACGTTGTGATCGTCAAGCGGCGCGTCCACTTCGTCGAGCACGCAGATCGGCGCCGGATTTGTCAGGAACACGGCAAAGATCAGCGCCAATGCCGTCAGTGCCTGCTCGCCGCCCGAGAGCAGCGATAACGTCGCCGGCTTCTTGCCTGGCGGCTTGGCCATGATTTCCAATCCGGCCTCCAGTGGATCGTCGCTTTCGATCAACTGCAATTCGGCGGTGCCGCCGCCGAACAACTGGGTAAACAGATGCTGGAAGTGTTTGTTCACCTGCTCGAACGATGTCAGCAGGCGCTCGCGTGCCTCACGGTTGAGGCTCTGGATGCCGAGCCGCAATTTCTTGATCGCCTCGACCAGATCGTCGCGCTCGGTGGTCAGCGACGTGTGCTGGGCTTCGACTTCGCGTAGTTCTTCCTCGGCGCGCAAATTGACCGCGCCCAGCCGCTCGCGTTCGCGGCGCAGGCGCTCCAGGGTTGCCTCGATCTCGGTGAGATCGGGCAGTGGGTCGGTCGGCTTGATCTCGGCGAGTGCGGCCACGCCTGACGGCTCGATTTCCAGCATGTCGTGAATTTCGCGGCCGATATCAGTCAGCCGGCGCTTGGCGCCTTCGAAACGCTCCTCCGCGCGCGCAAGTTCTTCGCGCGCGGCGCTCGCTGCTTCCAACGCGGCTCGCGCATCACGGTCGGCTTCGGCCAGCGCGCCTTCGGCTTGCTGCAAACGATCGGCGCAGGCGCGGCGTCCCGTTTCGGCGGTCTGGACTTCGGTGATCATCGCCGCGCGTTTTTCGGCGAAGACCTGCGGCGCATTTTCCAGTTCCGTGCGGTCGCGTTTTGCTTCAGCGGTGCGCTGCTCAAGCGTGGCGATCTGGTTGCGCGCGCCTTGCTGGCGTTCCAGCCAACCGGATTTGTCGGCTGCGAGCGTAGCCAGGCGGCGGTCGGCTAGTTCGGCCTCGCGCACGATTGCCTGTTGTTCGGCCCGCACTTCGGCAAGCTTGGCGCGCTTGCCCGTAATATCGTCCCGCACCTGCGCAAGTTTCGTTTCGATATCCGCGGCAGCGACAAAGGCCTCGAGCGCGTTTTCAGCCTCGGTTTTGGCTGAGGTTGCTTCGTCGCGGCTCATCGTCAGCCGTGCGCGCGCTTCCGCCAGCGCCGAGAGGCGCGCCGCCTGACGATTGAGGTCGCGCTCGCGCGCGCGAGTTTCGGCTTCAGTGCTGTTGGCGGCGTCGAAAGTGGCCTGTGCCTTTTCGAGGTCCCGGCGTCTGGCTTCAACCTCGTTGCGCGCGCTTTCAAGTTCGCTATCGATCTCGGCAAATCGGCTGCGTTGCGCCAGCCGCCGGGCGGCGCCGGTCGGCGCATGCGCTGCTGCAACAAAGCCATCCCAGCGCCAGAGATCGCCCTCGCGCGAGACCAGTCGCTGGCCGGTTTTCAGCGCGCCCGCCAGCCGGATGCCGGCGTCCCGCTCGACCACGCCGATTTGCGCGAGGCGGCGCGCGAGTTGGGTCGGTGCTTTGACATAGCGCGCGAGCGGCTCAACGCCATCGGGCAAAGCCGGATCAGGAGCCTCGGCCGTGACCGCGGTCCAATGCATAGGGGAGGACTGGTCGACCGGCGCGTCGAGATCGTCACCGAGCGCGGCTCCCAAAGCCTTTTCGTAGCCTTTGTCCACGGAGATGTGGTCGATGACCGGTGGCCACAGGCTGCGGGTCTCGAGCGACAACATCTTGGAAAGAGTTTTCGCCTCGGTCTCGAGGCGCTGCACGCGTTTTTCGGCCTCCGCCGATGCTGCCCGCGCCGTCTCGAGTTCAGCCCGCGCAACGTTATGTGCAGCTTCGGCGGCGATCGCCGCCGCTTCTGCTTCGGTCAACGCCGCTTGCGCGCCTTCGACCGCCGCCGCGAGCGGGGCACTGTCGGCGCTGTGCAGCGTCGTCAATTCGCGCTCAATGGCCTCGATTTCGGAGGAAAATTTCGCAATGCGTTCGCTTTGCTCGCGCGCAGCATTTTCGTAGCGATTGCGTTGCGCGGTCAGGTCGGCAAGCGCGGTGGTCAGATCGCTGAAAATCTTTTCGGCGGCGGAAAGCTCACCATCAGCTGCTGCCACTTTCGCGTCGATGCCGCTGCGGCGGCCTGCGCTCTCTCTCGCCTCGGTCCGAATGGCCTCTTCCTCGGTGGCAAGCCGGGCGACTGCCTGTTCGGCGTCAGTCGCAAGCCGCTGCTCGCGCTCGGTGTCGGCGGCAAACTGAACAAGCCGGAGGTCAAGTTCCGCGATACGGTCCTTGGCGCGCGCTTCTTCGCGGTCCAGATCCTGCTGCGCGACGTTGAGACGATGGAGGGCTGCTCCCGCGCGCGCTTCGGCCTCGCGCAATTCCGGCAGCCCGGCGGCGACTTCGGTCTGGCGCTTCGACGCCTCGACTTCCGCCTCGACACGTCCCGCAACCGTGCGCAGGCAAAGATCCTTGGCGTGCTCGGCTTCGGTGACCTCATTGTTCGCAGCCGTCCAGCGCAGGTGATAGAGCGTCGCCTCGTTTTTGCGCACTTGCGACGACACGGTGCGATAGCGGATCGCCTGGCGGGCCTGCTTCTTCAGCCCATCGATTTGCGCCGTGAGCTGGCCGATCACGTCTTCGGCGCGCAGGAGGTTGGTCTCCGCCGCTTTCAGGCGCAGCTCGGCCTCGTGGCGCCGCGCATGCAGCCCGGCGACGCCGGCAGCTTCCTCAAGGACGCGGCGGCGCTGCTCAGGCTTGGCCTGGATGATCTCGCCGATGCGGCCCTGATGCACGAGCGCAGGCGAACGGGCGCCGGTCGAGGCGTCGGCGAACAGGATCTGCACATCGCGCGCGCGAACTTCGCGCCCGTTGATGCGGTAATTGGAACCGGCATCGCGTTCAATGCGCCGGGCAATTTCGATGGAATCCTGATCGTTGAAGGCCGCGGGGGCCGAACGCGTCGAATTGTCGATCGCAATCGCCACTTCGGCATTATTGCGGGCCGGACGGCTGTTCGATCCGGCAAAAATCACGTCATCCATCGACGAGGCGCGCATGGATTTGTACGAGGATTCGCCCATCACCCAGCGCAGCGCTTCAACCAGGTTCGACTTGCCGCAGCCGTTAGGACCGACCACGCCGGTCAAGCCCGGCTCGATCATGAAATCGGTCGGTTCGACGAATGATTTGAAGCCGAGCAGACGCAGCCGCGTAAGTTTCATTCGTTAAGGCCTCAGCATTCTTCTTGTTGGCGCACAAACTTCTCCGACGATCGGTCCCCGATCGTCCGGATCATGCGCAATGCGGGATGAGAACCCGCCAGTCCATCAGGTTTTTGCATTGAACAATTCAGCAAGCCGTCCCGAGACTTGGCCCGGGTCTTGTGGCCCATCCGCCGCATCGGTCGGCAGAATGAATCGCCGCGCCCGCGAGAGCAACTGTCGTGCGGGCCAAGACGGTGGTTTTCCAGACATTTCCAGCGGGGTGACGGCA
Organism: uncultured Alphaproteobacteria bacterium; assembly: GCA_963735285.1. Taxonomy (GTDB): domain Bacteria; phylum Pseudomonadota; class Alphaproteobacteria; order Rhizobiales; family Xanthobacteraceae; genus Pseudolabrys. The sequence goes on from CAVTKN010000009.1 coordinate 214,310, forward strand.
GGACCATGACGCCAGCAATGTGGCGTCCGCTGCCGATCAGGGCAAAAAAGCCTTATCAGCCCTTGAGATAGGGGTCGATCACCTTGGCCATGTCTTCAATTGACAGGGCGCCCGGGTAGGCGGTTCCATTGATGAAAAAGGTCGGGGTTGATTGGACCTTGAACTTGTCGACCGCCCGTTTGCGCACGCTTTCGATGCCGTCGAGCACCTTCTGATTCGCCAGGCACTCGTTGAAAGTCTGCTCGGTAAAGCCCGCTTGTTTGGCGATGGCGAGCAAAGGCGGTATCGGCTTCTCCACCGCCCATTGCCGCTGCTGGCGGAACAGCGTGTCGATCAATGCAAAATATTTGTCTTTGTCGCTCGTGCTCGAGCAGCGCGCCAGCATGAACGCCGCCGCCGCGAGGTTGTCGAGCGGAAATTCGCGGAAAATGAACCGCACCTTGCCTGTGTCGATGTAGCGCTTCTTGAGTTCGGGAAAGGTTGTTTCCTCGAAATGCGCGCAATGCGGGCAGGTCATCGACGCGTATTCGATGACGGTCACCGGGGCCTTCTCGTTGCCCATCACCATATCGGGCAGTGCATCCGGCTTCATCAACTCCTCGGTCGGCACTGAGTCTGCAAAAGCCTCGCCCGGGAAAGGGGGCAACGAGGAGACGCCCAGCACGGCGGTGGCGAGCGCCAGCGCGGCGGTGCTTTGGCAAAATTCGCGGCGGGTGATCGTCAACTGAGGCTCCTAGGCTGATCCTGGGCTGAAATGCCGGTCCGTAGGCTCATTGGCTAGCTGGATAGCATAATTGTGGCAATGCCGGGCCGGTCTGCCAAGGCGCCCGGCAGGGTCAATTTCGCTTGATTGCTGCACCCAGCCGGCCAAGCGCCTGGCGCAGGTCATCGTCTTTCACCTCGGGCAGCGCCTCGGCAATGCGCGCCGCCGCGGCCGGATCGGGCTCGCGCCGGGGCGGCTGTTCGCGGCGGTGAAGTGGGGCCTGGCGCAGCGCAATGCGGCCGATCGCCTGCCAACCGAAGAACCGATTGACCCGCTCGAGAATGACGGCCGACAGGTGCTGGATTTCAAGCGCGGCAGGGCCTTCGACCCGCAGCACCAGGGTGGCCGGTTCGGGCGCTTCATCGCCGATCGGGCGCGGCCAACTGATCTTGAGGGGTTCGCTGTGGGCGGCGATTTCAGAGCCCACGATGTCAGTCCAGCGCGAGATGATTTCGGTCGAGGCGAACCCCTGCGCTTTCATGACGTCGTTCAAGGTGGCGCTGAGCAGCTCCGAAAGCGGCCGGGGAAAACTGCGCGAGGGCTTGGTCATGAAGGGTTTTCCATGCGCATGATCTTATCCGAAAACCGGTTCCCACTTTTCGGGATCATGCGGGCGCACCTTATGCCATCGTTGATGCCATGACCGTAGCAGTCCGCATGCCGCGGCGGAAGAAAGGGGCAGCGCCTGAGGCTGCCGATCTTCTCGCCTGGTACGACCGGCACGCCCGCGTATTGCCGTGGCGACTGGAGCCAAAGCGCGCCCGGCACGGCGAACGGCCCGACCCCTACCGCGTCTGGCTTTCCGAAATCATGCTGCAACAGACCACGGTCAAAGCCGTCGGCCCGTACTATGCGCGCTTTCTGGCGCGGTGGCCGACGGTCGACAGGCTCGCGGCGGCCAGTCTCGATGATGTGCTGCGCTCCTGGGCAGGTCTTGGCTATTACGCGCGCGCGCGGAACATGCATGCGTGCGCTCAGGAAATCGTTCAGCGCCACAGTGGAATATTTCCGAGCGACGTTGACGCACTCCGTGCGCTGCCCGGCATCGGCGAATATACGGCTGCGGCTATTGCAGCGATCGCCTTCGACGCCCCGGCGGTGCCGGTCGACGGAAACGTTGAACGCGTGGTCTCGCGCCTTTTCTCGGTCGAGGAGGAATTGCCGGCGGCCAAACCGAGGATCAAGCAGTTGGCGGCTTCGTTATTGCCGAGCCGGCGCGCCGGCGATTTCGCGCAAGCGTTCATGGATCTCGGCGCAACCATCTGCTCACCCAGGCGCCCGGCTTGCGCGCTGTGCCCGTGGAACGGGTCATGCGCGGCATATCTGCGCGGCGATCAGGAATCGTTCCCACGCAAGGCGCCGAAGCGGGAAGGACAATTGCGCCGCGGCGCGGCTTACGTTGCGCTTCGCGCTGACGGGCGCGTGTTGCTGCGCAAGCGTCCTGACAAGGGTCTGCTCGCGTCGATGACGGAAGTGCCCGGCAGCGCATGGGCGAACGATTTCGACGAGAAGTCCGCGCTGCGCGCCGCACCGCGCCTGAAGGGCGCAAAATGGAAGCGCGTGCCGGGCGTCGTGCGTCACGTCTTCACGCATTTTCCGCTTGAGCTTGAGGTCTTTCTCGCGACAGTGCCGCGCCCGATCAAGGCGCCAGCTGACGCGCGCTGGGCTCCCCTTGAGGGTCTTGCTGGTGAAGCCTTGCCCAACGTCATGCGTAAAGTCATTGTCCATGCGCTCGACAATGTTCGCGGAGGCAAGCATGGCAGACGGCGAGGATAGAGCGCGCGGCGACTGGTCGCCGAGCCTGCGTTATCCCGATCCGCTCGTTCAATCGCTCGACAAGCGCTTCGACAAATACCGGCTGCCGCTCGCGAGCGTCGATCGTCTGTGGACCGGCTCGCGCTGGGGCGAGGGACCGGTCTGGTTCGGCGATGGGCGTTATCTCTTGTGGAGCGACGTGCCTGGCGATTGCATCCGGCGCTGGGACGAGGAAACCGGCGCGACCAGCGTATTCCGCAAACCGTCGAACAACGCCAATGGCAATACCCGCGACCGGCAAGGCCGGCTAATTACCTGCGAACATCTCAGCCGGCGCGTCACCCGCACCGAATATGACGGCCGCATCACCGTGATTTGCGATCGCTTCGAGGGCAAGCGGCTGAATTCGCCAAACGATGTGGTCGTGAAATCGGACGGATCGATATGGTTCACCGATCCGCGCTTCGGCATCCTGAGCAACTACGAAGGCGAGATTGCCGAGCCCGAATTGCCGATGAACGTCTATCGCGTCGACGGCAAGACCGGCGCGGTCACTGTCGTGGCGGGCGAGATCAATGCGCCGAACGGCCTGGCGTTTTCGCCGGACGAGAAAAAACTCTACATCGTGGAATCGCGCAGCGAGCCACGCCGCATTTTGAGTTTTGACGTCAACGGCGACAAAATTACCAACAGCAAAATCCTGATCGACTCCGGCCCGCAGGGCACGCCGGATGGTTTCCGCTGCGATACCGACGGTAACCTGTGGTGCGGCTGGGGCATGACACCCGAAGCTCGACGGCGTGCGCGTGTTTACGCCGCAAGGCGAGCCGATCGGGCACATTTCATTGCCCGAACGCTGCGCCAATGTTTGCTTCGGCGGCGTCAAGCGCAACCGCCTGTTCATGGCGGCCGCGCATTCACTCTATGCACTCTACGTCAATGCGCAGGGCGTGGCGGGCGGCTAGCAAGCAAACAGCAGCGATGCCGCGAAGTCTGCAGGCTCCCTCTCCCCGTTGGGGAGAGGGTTGGGGTGAGGGGGTTATGACTCTCGACGTGTGTAACCCCTCACCCGACGCGCTGACGCGCGTCGACCTCTCCCTATGCGAGAGGTGAAGAGAGTGCATCGGGAGGCTGATCAAATCGCCGGAATGCCCGCCGCTGCATTCAGGAATGCGTTTTCCGCTCGCTCCGTCCGGTCCGGCTTCGGCAGCTTCCGTGCGGCCGCTTTCCGGTTGATCTTGCTCTTGGCGATCGCGCCCAATTTCTTGTCGGTCGCTTTTTCTTCCTTCAGAGTCATGTTGAGGATTTTGGCGACGTCGTTGCGACCGATCACCTTGGCCCAGGCCACCAGTGTGCCATAGCGCGTGATCTCGTAGTGCTCGACCGCCTGTGCCGCCGCAATCAGCGCGGCATTGAGCACGACCTTGTCTTCGATCTCGCCGGCGATCTCGTTCGCTTCCTCGATGATGCCGTCGATGGCCGGGCACTTGGTGCCTTGCGGAATCGACTTGATCATTTTGAAGACGCGGTCGAGCCTTTTGACCTGGCCCTTGGTCTGCTTGAGATGAGTGCTGAACCCCTTCTTGAGGCCGGGATCGGACGCTTTCTTGACCATGTCCGGCAAGGCTTTGAGAATTTGGTGCTCGGCGTAGTAGATGTCCTGCAACGTGTGCACGAACAGCTCGTCGAATGTGTCGATATCGGATGAAAACCAGCCCATGGCTGTCCTCCCTTTTTGATAAGTTGCTGGTGCGATAAGTCGGAGGATTGGCGTCAGTTCCCAATGGCGCGAAAGACGGCTAAAAAATCGTCCGCTATCCGGGAAAAGGAAAAAGCCGATGAAAATCGAACGCCACGACGTCGCCGCACGCATGAGCAAAGTGGTGGTGCACGGCGATACCGTCTATCTCGCCGGCATTGTCGCCGATAATCCGAAGGGCAAGAACACCACCGAGCAGACCAAGAGCATCCTGAGCCAGATCGACGGCTTCCTGGCCAAGGCCGGCACGGACAAATCGAAGTTACTGTCGGCCAATATCTGGATCACCGACATGGCCAATTTCGCCGAGATGAATGCGGTGTGGGACGCCTGGGTATCGCCCGGCAACACGCCGGCGCGCGCGACGGTCGAGGCCAAGCTCGCCACGCCCGACTACAAGGTCGAGATCATGGTGGTGGCAGCGCGCGCATGATCCCGAAAAGTGGAACCCGGTTTTCGGATAAGATCATGCGCCAGGAAAAACGATAAAATATGACACAGGGCATTCTGGCGATCTTCAACGACGTTGCAGCCGGACGCGACGCTGAATTCGACGCCTGGTTCCAGGGCGAGCATCTCATCGAGAGGCTCGCCGTGCCCGGCTTCCTGTTCGGCCGGCGGCACCAGGCGATCTCGGGCTCGGCCGCCTACTCCAATTTCTATCTGGTGGAAAGTCCCGCGGTATTGACCTCGAAGGCTTATCTTGAGCGGCTCGACAATCCGACGCCGATGACCAAGAAAATCATGTCGGAGGTGTTTCTCAACATGAACCGTACGCTGTGTCATCGCACTTTGCGGCGCGGCGAGTTTCGCGGCGCCTATGCCGTCACGGTACGGTTCAACGACGCGCCGGACATCGAAGGTTTGACATTGCTGGCTAACGAACTGGCGCGCGACACCAGCAATTGCGGCGTGCGAAATCTGGACCGCCGTCGATCCGGCCGGACAGCCGGTGTCGATGGAGGAAAAACTGCGCGGCGGCGACAAGAAGATCAAAGCCTGCCTGATGGTGGATACGTTGCACCAAATCGACGCCGAGAAGCTCGGCGCGCGCATGGCGAAGCAGTTCGCAAGCGCCGATGTCGGCGTGTTTCGTGTGCTTTGCCAGCTTGGAAACGGAGCGGCCTGAGCCATGCAATCGCTGCTTCCGCTCGCCGAGAAAATCGCGGCGCGTTTGATCGAGCGCCGCGAAACGATTGCCGTTGCCGAATCCTCGACCGGCGGGCTGATCGCGGCGGCACTTCTCGCGGTGCCGGGCGCGTCCGCGTATGTCGTCGGCGGCGCGGTGGTCTATACGAAAGCCTCGCGTGCGGCATTGCTCGGTATCGGGGATGCCGACATGCAAGGCCTGCGGCCGGCGACCGAAGCCTATTCGCTGTTGATTGCGCGGCGCGTGCGCGATCGGCTGGGCGCGACGTGGGGCCTTGGGGAAACCGGTGCGACGGGGCCAAGCGGAAATCGCTACGGCGATCCCGCAGGCCACAGTTGCATGGCGATTGCAGGCCCGATTGAACGCGCTGTGACGTTGCAAACGGGAAGCACCGACCGGCGGGCGAACATGGAAGCCTTCACGCGGCGGGCGCTCGACTTGCTGCTGGAAACTCTGTCTGATCGCTAGGCGATGCGTCACTCCCGTTCGTCCCCGCGAAAGCGGGGACCCAGGGCAACACTCTCAATCCGAGAAAGCAAAAAAGAACTGGATTCCCGCTTTCGCGGGAATGAACGGAGTTTGGCTTATTCGGCCGCTTCGGCCATTTCCGAACGCACCTGGGCGCGGAATTCGTCGATCAGGCGCAGACCCTTCGGCGTCTCGACATGCCAGAAGGTCCAGCCATTGCAGGCATCCAGGCCCTGCGCCAATGCGCCGATACGGTGAATGGAGCCGACGGCTCCGTCGAGCGATACCGCGCCGTCCGCGCGCACGAGCGCCTTGTGGCGTTTCTTGGCGTCGACCAGCCGGGCGCCCGGCGAAACCAGGCCGCGCTCGATCAATGCCGAAAATGGCACGCGCGGCGCTTCGCGCGCGGTTACGAAAGGCGCAAGCGTCGGCGCTTCCAATGGTTTGGTCGAAGAGATCCGTTTGTCCGCGGCCTTGGCGTATTTGGCGTCCTGCTCGCAACCGACAAAGCGGCGGCCGAGACGTTTGGCGACCGCGCCAGTGGTGCCGGTGCCGCAGAACGGGTCGAGCACCAGATCATCGGGTCGCGAGCTCGACAGGATCACGCGTGCGAGCAGTGCTTCCGGCTTCTGGGTGGGGTGCAGCTTTTTTCCGTCGCGGCCCTTCAAGCGTTCGTCACCGGTGCATAGCGGCAGCGTCCAATCGGAGCGCACCTGGATATCTTCATTCGCGGCCTTGAGGACTTCGTAATTGAAGGTGTAGCCCTTTGTCTCCGCTTCGCGCGACGCCCAGATCAACGTCTCGTGCGCGTTGGTGAAACGGCGCCCGCGGAAATTCGGCATCGGGTTTGATTTTCGCCAGATCACATCGTTGAGGATCCAGAAGCCCAGATCCTGCATGATCGTGCCGACGCGGAAAATGTTGTGATACGAGCCGATCACCCAGATCGTGCCGGCGGGCTTGAGCACGCGGCGGCATGCCTTGAGCCATTCTTTTGTGAAGGTGTCGTAGGCCGCGAAGCTGTCGAACTTGTCCCAATCGTCCGTGACTGCATCGACATGCGAGTCATCCGGGCGCTTCAAATCGTTCGCGAGCTGGAGATTGTAAGGCGGATCCGCGAAGACGAGATCGACGGAGGCTGCCGGCAACTTCGCCATGCCGGCGATGCAATCGCCGACAAGAATGCGGTGCGGTTGCGGACTCTCTGAAACTCCACGGGGCGCCCGTGAGGGCGCCCCGCGACGCGACACTACCATGACTCAGGACTCTGACTCAGGTGACGCGGTCGGCGACGCGGGACCTACAACCGACAGAACTGCATCTTGATCGTGCAAGGTAAAAAAGCGGTTTATTGTCGAGGTCCTCAACTCGGCAAATTCTGCCTATTTCACGCGGGGTTGAGAGGTATAACGACCATGCCGATTGCGCAGTTGAATTGGACGTGTGCGTCCAGTTCGGCGATGATCGCGTAAAGGTTCCTGGAGGAATTTTCGATGCGTTGGGATGATTTCCGCCGCAGTGACAATGTCGAAGATGATCGCGACGCCGGTGGTGGTTTTGGTGGCGGTGGTGGGGGCGGAATTGGTATTCCGGTCGGGGGCGGCGGCCTCGGAATTGGGACGATCGTCGTTCTAGGCCTAATCGGTTGGGCGCTCGGCATTGATCCGAGTGTGCTGATCGGCGGCGCGGAACTCGTCAACAGCGGCACGCACTCTCAGCAGCCATCGCAGCCGAGCGCGCGGCGCACCGGCGCGCCCAAGGATCAGATGGGCGATTTCGTTGCCGCCGTGCTTGGCAATACGGAAGACACCTGGACCGAGATATTCAAGAACAGCGGGCAAACATATCTCGTGCCGCGCTTGCGGCTGTTCTCCGGTTCGGAGCAGGGCGGTTGCGGTTTTGCGCAGGCCGCGATGGGCCCGTTCTACTGCCCGAACGACCGGCGCATTTATCTCGATACCTCTTTCTTCCGCGACATGCGCGAGCGCTTCCGCGGTTGCAGCGGCAAGGCGTGTGAATTTGCGGAAGCTTACGTGATAGCGCACGAAGTCGGCCATCATGTGCAGAACCTGCTTGGCATTCTGCCAAAGGCGCAGAATGCGCAGCGTGCGGCCGGCAGCAAAGCGGAAGCAAATCGCATCCAGGTGCGTGTCGAGCTGCAGGCGGATTGCCTGGCCGGAGTTTGGGCCAACCATTCCAACCAGCGCTGGAATTCACTGGAGCCGGGTGACGTGGAAGCGGCCTTGCAGACCGCCGCAGCGATCGGCGACGACCGGTTGCAACAGCAATCGCGTGGTTACGTCGTACCGGACGCCTTCACTCACGGATCATCGGCGCAGCGGCAACGCTGGTTCACGACCGGCCTGAAAGAGGGCAAGGTATCCTCCTGCAATACGTTCGACGCGGCCACGCTCTGAAGGTAACGCGCCTATGCCCGGCATCGACGAGAGCCGACAGTTCGTGCCGCTGAAGATCGCGGTGCTTACGGTATCCGACACGCGTGAGCTTGCTGACGACAAATCGGGCGCAACGCTGATCGAGCGAATCCGCGCCGCCGGTCATGTCCTGGCCGAGCGATCAATCGTCAAGGACGAGGTAAAGGCGATCCGCCAGCGGGTGAAAGCCTGGATTGCCGACAAGTTCATCGATGTCGTGATCACAACCGGTGGCACCGGCTTCACCGGCCGCGACGTGACGCCGGAAGCGGTGGAGCCGTTGTTCGAGAAGAAAATGGACGGCTTTTCGACGATGTTCCTGCTGGTGAGCGAACGAAAAATCGGTACGTCGGCGATCCAGACGCGCGCGACAGCCGGTGTTGCCAACGCGACCTATATCTTTTGCCTGCCGGGCTCGCCGGGCGCCTGCAAGGATGCCTGGGACGAGATCCTTGTCCACCAGCTCGATTACCGCTACCGGCCGTGCAATTTCGTGGAGATCCTGCCGCGGCTGGATGAGCATTTGCGCCGGCCGAAAGCGAAAGGCGCGACGGCGTAGATGGATTGCCGTCGTCCCCGCGAAAGCGGGGACCCATACTCTGTGCCCTATCGATAGACTGCGGAGTATGGGTCCCGGCCCTCGCTTGCGCTCGGCCGGGACGACAGAAGCTACAACTCCATATCCCAGTACTCGGCGATGACGTCTTTGCCCCAGGTGTGGCGCGGCTCGCTCGAGGTGAGGGTGAACCCGGCCTTTTCATAAGTTCGACGTGCAGCGGTGAGAATGCTGTGCGTCCACAATGTCATCTTCCGATAGCCGCTCTCGCGCGCAAACTTCACACATTCATCGACCAGGCGTGTGCCGAGCTTGAGGCCGCGTGCTTTCGGATCGACCAGCAGCAGGCGGAGCCGCGCGACCCCCGGCACTTCGTCCTTGACCAGCATGACACAGCCGACATTTTCGCCATTCATCTCGGCGATCCAGCAACGCTCCAGCTTGGGGTCATAGTTGTTGACGAAGTCGGCCACGATTTGCGCGCACAGGCCCTCGAAGGGCTCGCCCCAGCCGTATTCCTCGGCATAGAGCTCGGCGTGCCGGGAAACGATCCAGCCAAAATCGCCATAACGTGGTGCGCGCAGGACGAAGTCGCCGTTTGCCGGTGCCGCTTCTTCCGGCTCGCCGAGGAGCCCCTCGATCGTTTGCATCGCGAAGATCAATTGGGACTGGTCGGCGGGCTTGAGTTTGGCCAAGGTGACGCCGACATCGCGCTGTGACCGCCTCTCCGCCGGATCAAAGGCCTGCCGTCCGCGCGCAGTCAGCGACAGGTAACTTTGCCGTGCGTCTATTTCCGACGCCTTACGCGTGATCAGGCCGCGCTTTTCGAAGTTACGCAGGATGCGGCTCAAATAACCGGCATCGAGATCGAGCGCACGGCCAATATCCTTTGCGGTCGCGGCCTCGTTGTGGGCGATCTCGTAAAGCACCCGCATCTCGCCAAGGGAGTAGGGGCTATCGAGATAAGTTTTGCGCAGGACGCCGATCTGGCGCGTGTAGAACCGGTTGAAGCGGCGTACCGCGTCGATGCGCTCACTATCAACTTGGGTGTTTCCGGCACTCGGCATTGTGCCGGTCAGCCTCGGCAAATTAGTTGACAACGTCAAGTATTATTACGGCCGCGCTGCGGTCGCGCTCAGCATCGCAATACGGCGGCGTCCAAGCCGTCTCAGCAAAGCGGCCTCCGCATCGGCGCCATCGGGGTGGCCACCGACTTCCTCATAGAACCTTTTGGCGATCAGCAGCCCCTGCTCGGGTTGTGGGCCACCTCCAAGCGCGACCCGGAGCAAGCTCAAGAGTTCGGCAAATCCCGGGCGCATGGGGTCCACGGCACCGGGCGGCCGAAAGACTGCGGCGCGGCCGGCCCCCTCGTGCAATTCGGCCGCATTGATGAACCTGTCCACCGCCTCAATCCAGCCTGGCTGGAGGACCGTGCCGGCACGCAGGAACACGAGCCAGGGCGACCGCACGGTGCCGGCTGCGGCGCGGAGCCGGGGCCCGATAGGGCCGGCGGACGCCATGAATCGACAGCCCGCGATATCGGCAACTTCGGCGGTAGCGTCGCGGGAATTGGCATCCGCCACAACGACTTCCGCGATCAGGCCAGCCGCCGCTCCTGGAACCAGGGCCGCGAGCGTTGGCACCAGGGAACGCTCGGATTCGTGCGTGGCAATGATGGCGCTCAACATGGAACCGTAGCCAGTGAATACCGTTGCCACCATATCATGTGGAATTCGGCGTTAGGCCCACGAGATCGGGCTATCGCTGCCCAAATGATAGACGTGCCGCCGATAGAGAAACTCGATCGGGCTTCAGCGCCAATGGCGTGCCCCCGCAAGCGTCTAATTGGGAGCCAATATTCGTGATTGTCACAACAGTCCGACCAGCAAGAAGTCCAATAAAACGTGCACGCAGTTCCAAACAAGGCGCACCTGCAACTATATGGAACCAGAGCCAAAACAGTGGTCCAAAAGCCAAAAAACGTTCTTGTTATGTTCGCATCAGATCGCTAGGATAATTCCATGGCTCGATCAAACGCAGCCGAAAAGCGCCCGCTGGCGAAGGAGCTGCCCTCCGCGCCGGCGGGCGGCTATGAGGAAGTCAGCGAACTGCTGGGGGTCGTTGTCGACCACGAGCGGCGCCGGGGCCGCGGCGCGCAAAGCAACGCGTCGGGACGTTACGAGTCAGTAGCCCGAATAGCCTTCGATGACGGCTGGCGCACGCTGGATGAACTGCCGCCGTTCAAGACGAGCGTTACGGTCGACGCCACCCGCAAGATAATCACCCGCAACGACTCGCCCGACATCGGCTTTGACCGCTCGATCAATCCTTATCGCGGGTGTGAGCACGGCTGCATCTACTGCTTTGCGCGGCCGACCCACGCCTATCTCGGCCTCTCGCCCGGTCTCGACTTCGAATCCAAGCTTCTGGTGAAGCCCGAGGCGGCCGCCTTACTGGAAAAGGAACTCTCTGCGCCCGGCTATGAGCCGAAGGTCATTGCCATCGGCACCAACACCGATCCCTATCAGCCGATCGAGCGCCGTTACAAAGTCATGCGCCGCATCCTCGAGGTGCTCGATGGCGCCGGTCATCCGGTCGGTATCGTCACCAAGTCGGCACTGGTGTTGCGCGATCTCGACATACTTGCGCGAATGGCCGAGCGAAACCTCGTGAAGGTTGCCTTGTCGGTGACGACGCTGGACGCGGATCTTGCCCGCAAGATGGAACCGCGCGCGGCGACACCAATGCGGCGGCTCGAAACCTTGCGCCGACTTGCTCAAGCTGGCGTGCCGACAACGGTCATGGTTGCGCCTGTGATCCCTGCGCTTAACGACATGGAAATCGAGCGGATTCTCGAAGCCGCACGAACCGCCGGCGTGAAAGAAGCCGGCTACGTGCTACTCCGGCTGCCGCTCGAGGTGCGCGATCTGTTCCGCGAATGGCTCACGGCGAACTATCCCGACCGTTCCCGCCACGTCTTCAAGCTGATCCGCGATATGCGTGGCGGCAAGGACTACAACTCCACCTGGGGTACGCGGATGAAAGGCACCGGGCCTTATGCCTGGATGATCGGCCGCCGTTTCGAAATGGCCTGCGAAAAGCTCGGTCTCAACGAGACGAGGCGCCAGCTGACCACCGAACATTTCCGCGCGCCCAAGGGAGGCTCGGCGCAACTTAACCTGTTCGCATGAGTGTGCCGTCCGCAAAGCTGACCGCGGTGACCTTGGGCGTGCGCGATCTGCCGGTGAGCGCCCGGTTCTACCAGGCGCTTGGATTTGAATGGAAGTTTCGCGCAACCGGCGACGAGATCGTGTTTCTCGACGGTGGCGGAGTGGTTTTGGCGCTGTGGGATCTGAATAAACTTGCGGAAGATTTCAGGCCTTCCTTCGCAGCCCCAACCGCACGGCTTTCGCGGGGCGACCTTCGCCTGGAATTGCGCAACTTCGGCTGAAGTCGATGCTGTCTTCTCCAAAGCTGTAGATGCCGGTGCGAAGTCTCTGCGCCAGCCGGAAACGACCGACTACGGCGGCTATCGGGGATATTTTTCCGATCCGGATGGACATGCCTGGGAAGTGGTAAAGGCGCCAGGGTTTGCCTTCACCGAAGATGGACGTTTGATCCTGCCTGAATAGGGGCCTTTGTCCCCGCAATTCCCGCGGCGAGACCGCCTTCCATTTGACTTGGGGCCAGCGGCGCGCGCTTTATCGCGGCCATGATCCGCAAGGCCAAACGGAAATCAGCGCTACGTCTGCCGCTCATTGAGCCGATTCTGCGTCCCACGTTCCGGCGCGAGCGGCGCGCGCTCAATAAAGGCGTCTTTCCCGTTGCCGGCTGCGATGAAGCGGGGCGGGGGCCGCTCGCGGGCCCTGTCGTGGCAGCCGCGGTGGTGCTTGATCCCAGCCGCATTCCGCGTGGCCTCAACGATTCCAAGAAACTCGATGCGGCTGCGCGTGAAAAGCTCTACGAGAAGATCTGCGCAACCGCACAGGTAGCTGTGGCATTCGGTGCAGTTGAGCGGATTGACCGCGACAACATCCTTCGCGCCTCGCTCTGGGCGCTTGCCCGCGCGGTCAAGGCCCTTCCGGTGCGGCCCAAACTGGTGTTCGTCGACGGCAATCAGAAGATCGACTGCGGCTGCGACTGCGAAGCCGTGGTGTCCGGCGATGCGCTGGTCTTGTCCGTGGCGGCAGCCTCGATCGTGGCGAAGGTCACCCGCGACCGTTTGATGATCCGGCTTGGCCTTGCGCACCCGGGCTATGGTTTCGAGCGGCATATGGGCTACAGCGTGCCCGAGCATTTTGCGGCCTTGGCCAAGCTCGGACCGACCATCCACCACCGGAAGTCCTTTGCACCGGTCGCCGCGAAGCTCGCTGCCTTGGGCGGTGCATTGGGCGGCCCCTCGGATGAAGCCATCGCACGGTTGTTGCCTCTTTAGCCCGGCTTCTCTATTGCTGCCCGGTTCCAACGGCTTTCACCCCGCCCCGGGCCAATGCATTACGTCTCCCTGCTCATTGAATTCCTGCGCGGGCGCCCGGCTGTGGTGTTCTGGACCGTGGCGTTCACGCAAGCCGCGCTGTGGACGTTCATCCCGGCGATTTTTTTCAGCGCGCCGCCGGGGGACGTGCCGATGCTGCTCGCCATCGGGCACGAATTTGTATTGGGCAGTTATCTCGGTCCGCCGCTGGCGTTTTGGCTCGGCGAGATTGCCTTCGAGCTTGCCGGTTCATTGGGTCTCTATGCGCTGGCGCAGGCCTGTATCGTCATCGCTTATTGGGCGGTTTTCACTCTCGGCCGCGGCATAGTCGGTACCCGGCACGCGGTTCTTGCCGTCCTGCTGATGGTCGGCATTGCCGCCTTTTCCGTCCCCAGCCCGAATTTTGGCCCGGCGATCCTGGCAGCACCACTATGGGCGCTTGCGCTGCTTTACTACTGGCGCGCTGTCGGCGAGGGCAGGCGCGGCTACTGGTTCCTGCTCGCGCTCGTTCTTGGGTTGCTCATTCTTGCAAGCTACGTCGGGCTGATTCTGCTCGCTGTGGTGATTGCGTTCACGCTCGCGACCGCACGCGGCCGATCTGCCGCGCTTCATCCGGAACCGTGGATCGCAATATTGCTCCTGTGCATCGTGGTGTTTCCGCACGCACTCTGGCTTAGCGGCGAGCGTTCGCTCGTGATGGAAGGCATCGAAGAGAGCGTCGCCTCGGCCGGCCGACTGTCGCCGGGAACTTGGCTATGTCTTGTCCTCGTGCTTACGCATCTCGGTCTCGCTTTGCTCGTGACTCTGGCGAGCGGTTGGCCACGCCATCCGCGCGAACGCGCGCCGGAGATTGACCGCAATCCCGTTGAGTCCTTTGCACGCAATTTTGTCTACGTCTTTGCGCTGGCGCCGGCGCTGGTTGCAATTGCAATTGTATTTGGCGGCGGCAGGCTTGGACCGCTCGACCGCATTGCGCCGCTGGTCGTGCTCTCAGGCCTCGCGGTGATCGTCGCGGCCGGCGACAAGGTCCTGCTCTACCGTGAGCGGCTGGTATCGTCTGCCTGGTTCGGACTGCTCATTGCACCACCGGTACTGGTCGCGCTCTCGATCGCGGTGTTTCCGTGGACGATCGGCACCGATCTGAGAATTGCGCAACCGGCCAACGTCGAGGGCAGCTTCTATTCGGACATCTATCAGCGCCGAACCGGCAAGCCGCTTCCTTATGTGACCGGCGATCCGCGCATCGCCCCGCTGGTGGCACTTGCGGCTCCGAGCAGGCCGCACGTCTATTTTGCCTGGGCGCCGCAGCGCAGTCCCTGGGCAAGCCCCACTGATGTTCTCACACAAGGCGGCATTCTGGTCTGGCCGGCGGCCGACAACACCGGAACGCCGCCCGCAACGCTCAAGGCGCAATTCCCCGATATGGTGCAGGAAGTGCCGCGGTCATTTCCGCGCGCTGTGCAAGGGCGCCTGCCGCTGATCAGGCTCGGCTGGTCGATGTTACGGCCACTGGGTGCCACGCAACCCTAGCCGTCATTCCGGGCCCGGCGCTTCGCGCCGTCCCGGAATGACATTTGGTTAGTGATAGCTTTCGCCCTCGCGCACCTTGCCCCGGAACAGCCAGTAGATGAATCCCACGTAACCGAGCACGATCGGCAACAGAAATAGCGTGCCGAGCAACATGAAAATCTGGCTCGCCGGTGCCGCCGCCGTATCCCACACCGTGAGTGACGGCGGAACAAGATAGGGAAAATTCGAAATCGCCAGCCCGAGAAACCCGAGAAGGAATAACGTAATCGTCGCCAGAAACGGTGGCACGTCGCGGCCAGCCTCAATCCAGCGCCAGATGAGATACGCGGTGAGGGCTGTCACCACAGGCACTGGCCACAAGAAGTAAAAATTCGGCAGCGAGAACCAGCGTGCCGCAATGCGCGGCTCGACAATTGGCGTCCATAGACTCACCAAGACCATGAAGATGAGAACAGCCAGCAGCAGAATCTTCGCCTGGCCACGCGCGCGCACGGCGACCGCTCCTTCGGTTTTCATGATAAGCCAGGTTGCGCCGAGCAAACCGTAACCGGCAACCAACGACAGACCGCAAAGAAAAGCGAACGGCGTTGCCCAGTCAAACGAACCGCCACTGAATGCGCCGTCGCGCACCGGGATGCCTTCAATCAGCCCTCCGAGGATGACTCCCTGCGAAAATGCAGCAAGCGTTGAGCCGACCGCGAAAGCCACGCTCAGCCAGGTTTTGCTGCGCGATACTGTGCGGAATTCGAACGCCACACCGCGAAAGACAAGCGACAGCAGCATCACGATCACCGGTAGATAGAGCGCCGGCATGACGACCGCGTAGGCCCTTGGAAATGCCACCCACAACCCACCGCCGCCGAGCACAAGCCAGGTTTCGTTGCCGTCCCAGAACGGTGCAACCGATCGCATCATCTGGCCGCGCTCGGTTTCGTTGCGGGCAAACGGGAACAGAATCCCGATGCCGAGATCGAAGCCATCGAGGATCACGTACAAGACAACCGCGGTCCCGATTAGCGCCGCCCAGATCACCGGGAGATACCATTCCATGGCTTAACTCCTCGCGATCAATTTCTGGAATCTCTCAGGTTCGCCGCACAGCAGTGCGTCCCGCATCGTGCGCTGCCGAAATCGGATTCGCCGAGAACTGCCCGGTTTCTTCAGCCAAAGCACCAGTCGGCCCCTGGGCGATGAGGCGATTGATGTAGTAGATGCCGAACGAGAACACGACGCCATAGGCGATGACAAAAAGAGCGAGTGTGCCGGCGATAGTTGCGGCCGGCACCGGCGAGGTCGCGTCGGCCGTTCGCAAAATGCCGGCAACGATCCACGGCTGTCGCCCGGTCTCCGTCACCACCCAACCGGCGATCACGGCCACGAATCCGATCCACCAACAATTCGCCATGACGCGCAAATACCAGCGCGCTTCAAACAACGTTCCGCGCCACCACAAAAATGCGCCGAACAATGCTGCGGTAATCATGAAGAAGCCGATCGCGAGCATGATGCGAAAACCGAAGAACACAATTTTCACCGGCGGCCGATCGGATGCCGGCACGCTATTCAATCCTGGAAACAGACCGTTCAAATGGTGCGTCAGGATAAGCGACGAGCCGTGCGGAATTGAAAGCGCGAAGCGATTGACGCCCGCAGTTTCATCGGGCCAGGCGAAAATGTGGAAGTCGCCCGGCTTGCTGCCATCCCAATGCGCTTCCATCGCCGCAACCTTGATCGGCTGATATTGCAGCGTGTTGAGGCCATGCTGATCGCCGAGCAGCAATTGCAATGGCGCGAGGATCGCGGTCAGGCCGATCGCCATGCGCAGCATGGTGCGACCTTCCTCAATGTGTTGGCCGGCCACCAGGTAGCGCGCGCCGACGGCCAGCACCACAAAGCCCGTGGTCAGATACGCGGCATTGAGCATGTGGGCGAAACGATAGGGAAAGCTTGGATTGAAAACGATCGCGAGCCAATCGACCGGGTAGGCAACGCCGCCGTGAAGCTCGTGGCCAGCTGGCGTTTGCATCCAGCTGTTGGCCGACAAGATCCAGAAGGCCGATGTGGCCGTGCCGACAGCGACGATGGCCGCCGACAGCACGTAGAGCCAGGGCGGCACGCGATTGAAACCGAACAGCAGGACGCCAAGGAACGTTGCTTCGAGGAAAAATGCGCTGAGAACTTCGTAACCGATCAGCGGGCCGACGACATTGCCGGCCATCACTGAGAAGCGGCTCCAGTTGGTGCCGAACTGGTAGGACAGCACAATTCCCGACACCACGCCCATCGCGAAGGAGACCGCGAAGATCTTGGTCCAGAAGCGCATGAGGTGCTGGTAGCGCTCATTGCCACTGCGCAGCCAGACGACGCCCAGCGTGGCGATGTAGGCCGAGAGCCCGATGGTGAAACTCGGGAAAATAATGTGAAAAATAATTGTGAAGGCAAATTGCAGACGCGCGAGCAATACGGGATCGAAATCCATGACCAGCTCCGAGCGAGTGCCCCGGGCGCGATTATATTCGCGATCTATAAATCATGGCGAGGCCATTGCGTTCCACCGCTGCGTTAAATCGAAGCGGCAAAACACCCCGGTGCGCTATCCACACCCTGCACAAACGCGTCTGACGCGCGTGCTGCTGCCGCGTTAGGCTCGTTCATCGGGCAGGCTGGCGGGAGGGGTGACATGGTCAAGCGGGCCAAACGCGAGTCTGGCGGCGGGGAAGACCGGACCACAGATAAACGCCGTCCTGGAGCGGTATTTCGGCCTTTCCCAGCAAGGGACGGACATCCGCACCGAATTCGTTGCCGCAGTGACGACTTTTCTGACGATGGTCTACATCGTTTTCGTCAACCCGATCATTCTCGGCAAGGCCGGAATGGATCCCGGCGCGGTATTCGTCGCCACCTGTGTAGCCGCCGCCGTGAGCACCTTGGTGATGGGGCTCTATGCCAATTATCCGATCGCGCTCGCTCCGGGGATGGGCATCAACGCATTCTTCGCCTTCACGGTCGTGCTCACCTACAAATACACATGGCAACAGGCGCTGGCCGCCGTGTTCTGCTCCGGCGTGCTGTTCTTTCTGATTTCAGTGTTTCGGATAAGACAATTTGTCATCGACTCGATCCCGCAAAACCTGAAGCTTGCCGTTTCGGCAGGTGTCGGTCTGTTCCTCGGAATCATCGCGCTGGAAGAAGCCAAGGTTGTGGTCGCTCATCCGGCGACGCTGGTGACGCTCGGCGATATGACCAATCCTTCGGCGATCCTGATGCTGCTCGGCTTCGTGCTGATTGCCGGGCTGAATTATCGGCGCATCATGGGCGGGACCTTGATCGGCATACTCGTTGCGACGGCGATCGGCTTGCCGTTCGGTTTGGCACAGTTCACCGGCATCATCTCGATCCCGCCGTCGATCGCGCCGACATTCCTGCAGCTCGATTTCTCGCGCACCGGCGAACTCACATTCCTGATTGTCGTGTTTTCGATCCTGTTCGTGGATGTGTTTGACAACGCCGGCACCTTGATCGGTGTCACGCATCGCACCGGGCTCATGAAGAACGGCAAGCTCGCGCGCATGAAGGAGGCGCTGATATCCGACAGTTTCGCTGCGATGTTCGGCGCGCTGATCGGAACGTCGACAACGACGAGCTACATCGAGAGTGCCGCGGGCGTCTCGGCCGGCGGCCGCACCGGCCTCACCGCGGCCTTCGTCGGTATTTTCTTTCTGCTGGCGCTGTTCTTCGCGCCGCTCGCCGGAATGGTCCCGGCCTATGCGTCGTCCGCGGCGCTCCTCTATGTGGCTTGCGTGATGGCGCGCGGCCTTGCCGAGATCGACTGGGAGGACATCACCGAATATGCGCCGGCGGTGGTGACAGCAATCACGATGCCGCTCACCTATTCAATCGCAACCGGGATTGGGCTTGGCTTTATCACTTACGTGCTTGCCAAGCTGGTTGCCGGCAAGCCGCAGGAGGCCAAGCCGGCCGTGGTCGTACTGGCGGTACTGTTTGCGGTGAAGTTCGTGCTGACTGGCTAGCTGTTTGCTTTTTTGATCGCGAGGAAATCGCGCCAGGCAAAACGCTTCTGGAGCGGACTGCGCAACAAAAAGGCCGGGTGAAAAGTCGGCATGGCGCGGATCTCGCGCTTGCCGGTGTCGAAGGTAAACCAGCGACCGCGCGTCTTGGTGATGCCTTCCTTGATGCCAAGCAAGGTCTGCGCCGATGGGCCGCCGAGGCAAACGAGAATGTCGGGGTCGACGAGCTCAATCTGCCGGAGAATGAACGGCAGGCAGATTTGCGATTCCTGTGGCGTCGGCGTGCGATTTCCGGGCGGACGCCACGGAACGATGTTGGCGATGTAGACCGACGTGCGATCGAGGCCGATGGCCGCGAGCATGCGGTCGAGCAATTTTCCGGAGCGGCCGACGAACGGCAGGCCTTCGATGTCTTCGTCGCGGCCTGGTGCTTCGCCGACGAGCATCACGCGTGCGGCCGGGTTGCCGTCGGCGAAAACTAGTTGGCTGGCGGTTGCCTTCAGCGCGCAGCCGTCGAATTTATCGAGAATGCCGCGGAGTTCCTCGAGTGTTTTTGCGGTTTTTGCCGCTGCGCGCGCCGCCAATGCCGCTTCATCGGGCGCGGGCGGGGCGGGGCCGGCCGGCGCAGCTTTGGCCTCGAATGCCGGCGGCGTTGCCGGGCGTGCCGTGCGGATGGGCGAGGGCGGCGGCTCGGCCATCGCAAACCGATCGATCGGTTCTTCGCCTAGAAGCGCGTCGACGCCGGCTTCGGTGTAGAAGTCGAGCAGATCGCGCGCTGGGTTGCCTAGTGTGGACGTCATTTATGCACATTAGCATGAGTGCTGCGCGATTGCCGCTCCGAGCGTAAAAGTAGAGAATTAGCTGGGGAGAGATTCATGGCCGAGCTATCCGCACGCGAAGCAATGGAATTCGACGTTGTGGTCGTTGGCGCCGGGCCGGCAGGCCTGGCAAGCGCCATCCGCCTCAAGCAGCTTAGCCCGGACATTTCCGTGGTGGTGGTGGAAAAGGGCTCGGAGGTCGGTGCCCACATCCTCTCGGGCGCGGTTATCGATCCGGTCGGCATCGACCGTCTGCTGCCTGACTGGCGCTCCGAAGATACGCCGATCAAGACGACGGTCACCGATGATCGCTTTTATTACTTGTTCGCCGGCGGTGCGCTGCGGCTTCCCAATTTCATGATGCCGCCTTTGATGAGCAATCACGGCAATTTCATCGTTTCGCTCGGAAGTGTGTGCCGTTGGCTCGCGACCAAAGCGGAGGGCCTCGGTGTTGAAATCTACCCGGGCTTTGCCGCGGCGGAAGTTCTCTACGATGCCAACGGCGCGGTTGCCGGCGTCGCGACCGGTGACATGGGCGTGGGCAAGAAGGGCGAGCCGAAGGACAGCTTCACGCGCGGCATGGAGCTGCGCGCGAAATATACGCTGTTCGCGGAAGGCGCCCGCGGCAATCTCGGCAAACAATTGCTGGCGAAATTCGCCTTATCGAACGATCGCGAGCCGCAGAAATTCGGGCTCGGACTGAAAGAACTTTGGCAGGTCGCGCCGGAGAAACATCGCAAAGGCCTCGTGCAACATACATTCGGCTGGCCGCTCGACAATTCGACCGGGGGCGGCTCATTCGTCTATCATTTCGACGATAACCTGGTGTCGGTCGGCTTTGTTCTGCACCTCAATTATTCCAATCCTTATCTCTCACCGTTCGAGGAATTCCAACGCGCTAAAACGCATCCGCTCTTGCGTGACATGTTCGCCGGCGGCAAGCGATTGGCCTATGGCGCGCGCGCACTCACCGAAGGCGGCTACCAGTCCGTACCGAAATTGAGTTTTCCCGGCGGTGCGCTGGTCGGCTGCGATGCCGGCTTTATGAATGTGCCGCGCATCAAGGGCAGCCATAATGCAATGCTGTCGGGAATAATGGCGGCGGAGGCCGCGGCTGCGGCGCTTTCTGCCGGTCGTAGCCACGACGAACTCACCGACTATGACGCGGCCTGGCGTGGCTCGCCCATCGGCAAGGACCTGTGGAAAGTGCGCAATGCCAAGCCGTTGTGGTCCAGGTTCGGGACACTGGCGGGCATCACGCTCGGTGGGCTCGACATGTGGACGAACACGTTTGGACTTTCGTTGTTCGGGACGCTCAAGCACGGCAAGCCGGATTACGCCACACTCAAGCCGGCGTCTGAATGCGCGCCGATTGCTTATCCGAAACCGGACGGCAAGCTCACATTTGACCGGCTTTCGTCGGTGTTCCTGTCCAACACCAATCATGAAGAAGACCAACCGGTGCACCTGCAGGTGAAGGACATGTCGCTGCAGAAGTCATCCGAGCACGACATCTTTGCCGGTCCGTCCGCGCGTTACTGCCCGGCCGGCGTCTATGAGTGGGTTGAGGAGGCGGGCACGCCGAAATTTGTGATCAACGCGCAGAACTGCGTCCACTGCAAAACCTGCGACATCAAGGACCCCAACCAGAATATCACGTGGGTTCCGCCGGAGGGTGGTGGTGGGCCGAATTATCCGAACATGTGACTTAATCGGGCATCCGCGTCACGATACCGCCACATCGGGGCATTCAAGCTCGCTTTATCGCGCCGTACCGGGACGTTCTTGCGGGAGCGGCGCAAAAAGGCCATTCTCGGCATAACATCGGCGTCCGCGCGTGATCCGCGGCCAGCCTTTTCATTGGAGCACCGCCCGTGACGTCTTCGAGCCTCGGCCGCTGCATTGCCGGCAGCGCGCTTGCCGCCTTTGTCGCGGCAGCACCGGTTCAACTTGCCGCGCAGCCATTGAGCGCCCTGGAATTAGCCAACACGACGGCGTCGGGCAGTTACCTTGCCGCCCGTCATGCGGGCCAGCAGCGCGACGCCGGGGCTGCGGCCACCTATTACCGGTCGGCTCTCAAGCGGGATCCAAACAACGGCGAGCTGCTCGATCGCGCCTTCCTGTCCTTCCTCGTGGATGGCGATGTTGATGAGGCGGTGAAATTTGCCGAACGCGTAATTCAGGCCGACAAGAACGACCGCGTCGCGCGGCTGGTTCTCGGTGTCAGCAACCTCAAGCGCAAGCAATATCCCGCGGCGCGCCGCGAACTTGCCCAATCGGTTCGCGGACCGATCACCGATCTCACCGCGACCTTGCTGACGGCGTGGAGCGCTTACGGTGCCAACGACGCCAAGGCTGCAATTGCGGCGATCGATCATCTTACCGGACCGGATTGGTATGCAATTTTCAAGGAACTGCATGCCGGCATGATTTACGACATTGCCGGCAACGAGAAGGAAGCCGGCAAGCGTCTCGAACATGCCTACAAGCTCGACTCCACGGCGCTGCGGGTTGTCGAAGCCTACGGCAGCTGGGTCTCGCGCAATCGCTCGCCGAAGGAAGCGCTGACGATCTTCGAGACGTTCGACAAAGCGCTGCCACGTCACCCCCTCGTGGTCGAAGCCATGGGCAAGCTCAAGGCGGGCGAGAAATTGCCGCCGTTGGTCGCGAATGCGCAGGCGGGTGGAGCCGAGGCACTCTATGGTCTTGGCGCCTCACTTGGCCGCCGCGGTGGCGAGGACCTAGGGCTGGTCTACCTTCAGCTGTCGCTGTTTCTCGCGCCGACGCACCCTCTGGCACTGCTCTCGCTTGCCGATCTCTATGAATCCCTGAAGAAACCGGAGCTTGCGATCAAGATCTATGAGCGCGTTCCAGCGAACTCGCCGCTCCATCGCAACGCGTCGATCCAATTGGCCGCCAACCTCGACAGCCTCGATCGGGCTGACGAGGCACAGAAGCATCTTGAGACGTTGATCAAGCAGCATCCGGACGATCTCGAGGCCGTCATGGCACTCGGCAACGTCCTGCGCGGCCACAAGAAGTTCGCCGAATGCGCCAATGCTTATTCCAAGGCCGTTACCGCGATTGGAACGCCTGAGAAATCAAACTGGGTGACGTTCTATTTCCGCGGCATCTGCTACGAGCGCTCGAAGCAATGGCCGAAGGCGGAAGCCGATCTCAAAAAGGCGCTCGAGCTCTATCCCGATCAGCCGCACGTGCTGAATTATCTCGGTTATTCATGGATCGACCAGGGAATCAACCTGGACGAAGGCATGGACATGATCAAGAAAGCCGTGCAGCAACGGCCGGACGACGGCTATATCGTCGACTTTTTGGGTTGGGCTTACTTCCGGCTAGGTAACTATGACGAAGCCACCAAGCAGCTGGAACGCGCAATCGAGTTGAAGCCGGAAGACCCCACCATCAATGATCATCTCGGCGACGCCTATTGGCGCGTTGGCCGCGTGCTCGAGGCCAGATTCCAATGGGCACATGCACGCGATCTCAAGCCGGATCCGGATGACCTCCCGAAGATCGAGGAAAAGCTCAAGGCGGGCTTGCCCGATGAGACCTCATCGCAGGCCAAGGCCGGCAAGAAGAGCGGCGACGGCGGCTAGCGGCGCGATGCGCAAGCGACGGGTTTTCGCGTGAGCGCGACGCTGCTCGAAAAGGCTGCCGCCAAGATCAATCTGACATTGCGGGTTATCGGCCGCCGGGCCGATGGCTATCACGATCTAGAAAGCCTCGTGGCCTTCGCGGACGTTGCCGACGTGCTGACGTTGCAGCCGGGCCAGGAAGACAGGCTCGAAGTCACCGGGCCCTTCGCTGGCATGAGCGGCGCGGTCGCCGACAATCTGGTTCTCAAGGCACTCAGCGCGCTGCGGCAGCGGATCAGTGGACTAAAGGGTGGGCGATTTCTGCTTGAGAAGAATGTCCCGGTGGCGGCTGGCCTCGGCGGTGGCTCGGCCGATGCAGCTGCGGCCCTTCGGCTCATCGCCCGTGCTAACGCCCTAGCTTTGGATGATCCGCGCGTGCTGGAAGCGTCCCGTGCCGTGGGTGCCGACGTGCCGGTATGTCTTGACCCACGTCCGCGCATCATGCGCGGCGTCGGCGAGTTGCTGTCGCCGCCGATCGAATTGCCGGCGCTGCCGGCGGTGCTGGTCAATCCAAGTGTAGCACTGGCGACGCGTGACGTGTTTGGCAAGTTCACCGGTGGTCAAGGCGGCGGCGATCTTGGCGCCGTGCCGCGCGAGTTCGACGCATTGATCGAGTATCTCACTCATCACGGCAATGACCTCACGGCCGCAGCGAGCGCCTGCGCACCTGTCATTGGCGAAGTCCTCGCGGCCTTGAAAAAATTACCGGGCGCCAGGCTCGTGCGTATGTCTGGCTCGGGCTCATCTTGCTTTGCACTGTTTGCCGCGCCACGCGAGGCGGCGACAGCAGCGCAACGTCTCGTGGCCGAACAAAAAGGCTGGTGGGTACAGTCGACATCCTTGGGCGCAGCGCCAGACGCACCTTGAATTTGCCCGCTTTGCCGACAACCCTTGGCACAACCATTTTGGAATAGCGCGCCAGCGAAGAAAACGATGACAATACCATGGTTCGTCGTGGCAATTGCTGCGCTCGGTCTGCTGGCGGCCGATCCGGCTCTTGCGCGCTCCAAGCAAAAGGCCAAAAGCGCGTGCGCGGACCAATCGGTTCCTTCGGTGATGAACGGGCTTGGACGCTATCTGTTGGTGCCGACAGACCAGGCGCCGCAACCCAACGGTTGCGCACCGCCCGTCTATGCCTACGGCAAATATGTCGGTCAGGACCCCGACCCGAACATCCGCTTTCAGCTGCTGCGCGATCCGGCGACGGGCTATTCGGCCCACCAGAACGATTGAGGCTGCATCAATTTATTCTAGTGCGCGCGCGCGATGCAGAACGCGACCGCTTCTTCCAGGGCCGCCTTGATTTCCGACGGCGGCACCAACGCCAATGCATCAACGGCGATTGCGCCATAGTGCCTTGCGCGTCCGACCGTGTCCTCGATCGCGTGGTGCTTGGCCATCAATGCGATAGCGGCATCGAGGTCGTCATCGCCAACGGTGCCGTCGCCCAGCGTCCGGTTCCAGAACGCGCGCTCGCTTTCGGTGCCGCGCCGGAATGACAGCACCACCGGCAGCGTGATCTTGCCCTCACGAAAATCGTCGCCGACATTCTTTCCAAGCTTGGCCGATTTCCCGCCGTAGTCGAGCGCATCGTCGATCAGTTGGAACGCAATTCCAAGATTCATCCCGAAAGAGCGGCATGCCGCTAGTTCTGCCTTCTCCTTGGCCGCGAGCGCCGGGCCAACTTCGCAAGCGGCTGCGAATAATTCTGCAGTCTTGGCGCGGATGACGGCAAGATATTCGTCTTCATTGGTGGCAGTATTCTTGGCGGTGCCGAGTTGCATCACCTCGCCTTCGGCGATCACGGCTGCCGCGGACGAGAGGATGTCGAGTGCGTGCAAATTGCCGACCTCGACCATCATCTTGAATGCCTGGCCAAGCAGGAAGTCGCCAACCAGCACGCTCGCTTCGTTGCCCCACAACATGCGGGCTGCAACCTTGCCCCGGCGCATGTCGCTTTCATCAACCACGTCATCGTGCAGCAGTGTTGCGGTGTGCATGAACTCGACTGCGGCGGCGAGCTTGATGTGACCGTCGCCGGTATAGCCGGCGAGCCTGGCCATCGCCAAAGTCAGCATGGGCCGCAGCCGCTTGCCGCCCGAAGAAATCAGGTGGTTGGCAACCTCCGGAATCATGGCGACTTCGGAGCCGGTCCGCGCCAGGATCGTCGAGTTGACGCGCTCCATGTCCGGTGCCACCAGTTCGACAAGGCGATTGAGCGAGGCGTGGTGCGGATACTCAAAAGGAAGGACGACGGCCAAAATTCATCTCCGGACGCTGAGAAACCAAGAGCATAGGAACGCTATGCTACCGGGGCAAGGGCGTAAGATCGTCGTATCACCGCATAGTGACGCACCGGCAGCGGGCGAGGGATTGCAAGTGATCAGACGTATAACAGCGGTCGCCGTCCGGAATTCCAGCCGCCAGCGTCAGGCATAGGTCCATGCGCGAGCTTATTCGTACAAACGACGCGGTCTTGGTGTCGGCGGTTGTTGCGCTACTGGAGAGTGCGGGCTTTCGTCCGCTCGTGTTCGACCAGAATATGAGCGTACTTGAAGGTTCGCTCGGCGTTCTTCCGCGCCGCGTGTTGATCGCGGAAGGCCATGAGTTGCGCGCGCGGCAGCTCCTCGTGGATGCCGGGCTCGGCCATGAGCTGCGTCCCGATGGAAGCTGAGAGCAAAACAAGCGAAGACGCCATTCTGGGCGGCAGACTTCGGATACGCCAGCCACTGCGCGGCCATCGTGTCGGCCATGACGCGGTCCTGCTCGCGGCAGCGACGGCCGCGCGCTCCGGCGAGCTGGCGGTCGACTTGGGCGCCGGTGTCGGTGCCGCCGGACTTGCTCTTGCCGTGCGCGTTCCGGGATTGAAATTGGCACTGGTCGAGATTGACGCAGGGCTGTGTGCATTGGCGTCGGACAATGCACGGCTCAACCAACTCGACGATCGCGTGGTGGTACTTGTTTCCGACGTCGGCGATGTGGACGCGCTGTGCGCGGCCGGACTTTCATTGGGCGGCGCGGATCACGTGCTGATGAATCCGCCTTTTCATGATCCGCGTCGGCAAAACGTGTCGCCCGATCCGCTACGCCGCTTGGCGCACGTAGCCACTCCTGAATTGCTGATGAGCTGGATTGGAACCGCCGGCAAGCTTTTAAAGCCGCAAGGTATGCTGACGCTCATATGGCGCGCAGACGGACTGGACGAAGTCCTCCGCGCACTGGAGCCGGCATTCGGAAGTATCGCGGTATTGCCGGTTCACCCGCGGTCCGGCGCGCTCCCGATCCGCGTTCTGGTGCGAGCAGTGAAGGGCGGCCGGGGCGCGCGGGTCGCCTGTCCCGGGTTGATACTCAACGATGGAGCAGGTCAGCCGACGGCTGCAGCCGAAGCCGTGCTGCGCTATGGCGATGCACTCGATATTACCGAGACGTAAACTGCGGTGAGATTGCCTAAGCTCTGCGCCGTCCGGGCATAATTTCGCGCCACCGTCGGTCGGCCAACTGACGCCGTACGCGGCCCAGATTTTCTTCGCTCAGGTGCGAAAGAACAATCACGGTGCCGATTAACAGGAACAGAAGTCCGAGCTTGGGATCCATAAGTCCGCCTCTTGCAAAGCCCCACTCAGCGGTGGCGCCCAAGGTGTTGCAAAAAGCATTCCAAAGTTAAAAATTAGGCAACAATGGGTGCTTTCGATGCACATCGCTAATAATTGATGCAACGTGATGCCGACCTGACAATTACGTAGGTGCCCGCGCGCCACCGTTCCGGGCCTTTGACTTAGGGGGGGCAGGCTGCCTATCTGAGCGATATGTCCAGTTCCCCAAGCGCGTCCCCAAGCGCGTCCCCTTCCAACCCCGCCAGACGTGTCATCGATTTGTGTGCGCGTTTGGTACCGCGCCGTTTTCGCAGCGACATACCGGTGGTCCCCATCGTACGCATTGCGGGTGTCATCGGGGTGGTGACCCCGCTGCGGCCTGGGCTCCTGCTGTCCACCATCGCGCGGTCGCTCGAGCGCGCATTCGAAACGCCCCGCGCACGTGCGGTGGCCCTGATCATCAATTCGCCAGGCGGCTCGCCGTCGCAGTCGCATTTGATATTTCAGCGCATCCGGCAGCTCGCCGAAGAAAAGAAAATTCCGGTGCTGGCATTCGTGGAGGATGTAGGTGCGTCCGGAGGTTACATGCTGGCTTGCGCAGCCGACGAGATCATTTGCAACGACTTTTCAATCGTCGGTTCGATTGGCGTAGTTGGCGCTTCGTTCGGTTTTCATGAGCTCATGGACAAAGTCGGCATTGAGCGCCGGATTTATACGTCAGGCGATCGCAAGGTCATGTTGGACCCCTTTCTGCCGCAGAAGCCGGACGACGTAAAACGGATCAAGGCGATTCAGCAGGACATTCACGCGCACTTCATCGCACTGGTAAAGGAACGCCGCGGTTCCAGGTTGAATGGCACGGACAAGACGTTGTTCTCCGGCGAATTCTGGACGGCGCAAAAAGCCATCGAACTGGGGCTGGCAGATCGTCTCGGCGACATGCGCTCGACCCTGCGCGAGCGCTATGGCGACAAGGTCCACACGCCGCTCATTTCGGCCGAGCGTTCGCTGTTCGGCCGGCGCTTGCCGGGCGTCAATATTGCCGACGCGCTCACGCGCCAGCCCGGCCTTGCCGATGATCTGATCTCGGCGCTCGAAATACGCGCGGTCTGGGGCCGCTACGGCCTGTAGCGGCCCATCCGACGTTCGTTATTGTATCGGCTTGTTTCCGAACAGTTTCGCAACGGCCTCCACCTGCGCCCGCTGCTGCGCGATCGAGGCGGCAAATTCGTTGCTGTTGCCGGGACTGACAATTTGCCCGGTGGCAGTTAGCCGTTTTACGAGCTCAGGATCCGCCGCGGCGATTCGGATGTCGTCAGCAATTTTCTTGCGTACATCCTCGGCGATGCCCGGCGGTCCGAACAGCCCGACCAATCCATCAAATTCAAGCGACGGATATCCGGCTTCTATCGCGGTCGGGACATCGGGAATCGCAGGCGCACGCTCGTGATTGGTCACCGCCAGTACCTTCACGGTACCGGCCTCGACCTGCGGGCGCACGATCGCATAGGCCGGCATGTAGACCTGGATCACCCCGGCGGCGAGATCGGTGACTGCGCCGGCTGGGTTCTTGTAAGGCACTTTCGCCATCTTCAGGCCGACGGCATTCAGGTATCCAGCAAATACGAAATCGGTGAATCCGGTGGCCGTGGTCCAGTTCAATTGGCCGGGTTTGGCGCGGGCGAGCGCTTCCAGTTCTTTCAGCGAGTTGACGTTCAGCGCGGTCGGGACGCTGACCGCAACGACCGTCTTTGAGATGCGCGCGATCGGGATGAGGTCCTTTGGATCGTACGGTAGCTTGTCGTGGAAGTAGGGGTGTGCGGTGAATGAACTCACCGGCGACACCAACAGGACGTGATCGTCGTGCGCGCTCAAGAAGCTCGTGATCGCAAGGATGCCGTCACCGCCTGGTCGATTTTCCACGACAACGGGCTGTCCCCATCGCGCCGAGAGTTTGTCTGCGAGCAGCCGCGCGCCGATATCGACCCCGCTGCCTGGTCCGAGTGTAATGATGAACCGCACGGGCCGGCTGGGCCACGCGTCGGCGGCGGCGGATGGTCCGGATACGAACGGCGATAGTGCAAGGAAAGCGGCGATCAGGCTTGATAAAGCCCAACTGGGCTTGACGGTGCTGCTCATGGTTCCTCCACGGGCCGGCCGGCCGTTCAATAAATGACGGCCGTTACGGCTCCTCAATGCAATAACCCCGTCAAGGCTAGCTTATTTGCCGGGGCTTTCACCAGAGTGTGCACGCCCGCTGCCACGCTTGGCCGCACCCTGCACATGCGGTCTGCCCCGAAAATGCCGCGTTCGCGACCGAGCCTTGATGCGTCCACAGAGATTGGAGCCGCCTATGCCGTCCTTATTGCTGTCACCGCTGGTAAAGTGGTCGCTCGCCGCAATGGGCGGAGCCATGATCGTGCACTGGGCGGTCAAGGAAGCGCGTCGGATCAACGAAGAGCTTGATCAGGCACGACGCGTGAAGGCGAGGATCACGGATGCGGAAAATCGTCCGACGCTTCGCCGCGATCCGCGGACCGGCGAATATCGGCTGTCATAAACTTCAATCCGGCAAAACGGCCTGTCGAACTTAGTGGCGAGCGGTGCGCTTGTGGCTGCCGACCATCGCGCCAAAGAACAGCACGATCAGCACCCAGCCAATGAGTTGAAACTCGAGCACGACGATACCCTCCGTCGAAAATCCCCTTTGGCTGGTGGGTATCAGTCCGCGGTTCAATAACCTGTAAATTCCGCTCGGCTTGACCCTCCGGAGGGCCGCCTCTAGGGTCGAATCTATTCCTGTGCTTAAGAATCAGTATCCATCCGATGGCTGAAGCCAACCTTCGTGCCAGCGAGCGCACGCATCAAGCCAACCTGGACCCGTCGCGGTCGTTCCAGGGGCTCATTCTTGCGTTGCAACAGTACTGGGCGAACTGGGGCTGCGTCATTCTGCAGCCTTACGACATGGAGGTTGGAGCGGGCACGTTCCACCCGGCCACCACGCTGCGCGCGCTCGGGCCGAAGCCGTGGAACGCCGCTTACGTGCAGCCTTCGCGGCGGCCCAAGGATGGCCGCTATGGCGAAAATCCGAACCGGTTGCAGCACTACTACCAGTTCCAGGTGATCCTGAAGCCGTCGCCGCCGGACATCCAGGATCTGTATCTCAACTCGCTGAAAGCGATTGGCGTCGATCCGAAGATCCACGACATTCGTTTTGTCGAAGACGATTGGGAAAGCCCGACGCTCGGCGCGTGGGGACTCGGGTGGGAATGCTGGTGCGACGGCATGGAAGTCTCGCAGTTCACTTATTTCCAGCAAGTCGCCGGCTTCGAGTGCGCGCCGGTTGCCGGCGAACTAACCTATGGGCTTGAGCGACTCGCCATGTATGTGCAGGGCGTCGACAATGTCTTCGCGCTCAACTTCAACGGCCGCGACGACGATAAGAAGGTCACTTATGGCGACGTCTTCCTGCAAGCGGAGCAGGAATATTCGCGGCACAATTTCGAATTTGCCGACACCACGATGTTGTTCGAGCAATTCAAGATGGCGGAAGCCGCCTGCCAGAAATATCTCGCCGCCGGCTGGGCCAACGGAAAGAAGGAGCGTCATCTGTTGGCGCTCCCGGCCTATGACCAGTGCATCAAGGCATCCCATGTATTCAACTTGCTCGACGCGCGCGGCGTGATCTCGGTCACCGAAAGGCAAAGCTACATCTTGCGTGTCCGCGAGCTGGCAAAGGGCTGCGGCGAAGCCTGGCTGGCGACGGAGGGCGGCGGCGCGGCATGATCCGTTTCACGACGTTCGTGCGACGGCAGCGATAAAAAGCTATAATCGAATCATCTGGCGCGGGGGCGGAAGATCATGCTGCTCTGGGTCGTTTCACTCGTCGCTGTAGCGATCGTCCTGTACGTCATCATCGTCTTCAACCGCCTGGTGCGCACGCGCCAGATGGCGAACGAGGCCTGGAGCGGAATTGACGTCCAGCTCAAGCGGCGCTCCGAGCTCGTGCCGAATCTCGTGGAAACCGTGAAAGGTTATGCCGGGCATGAACGCTCGGTGCTGGAAGACGTCACGCGGCTGCGCGGTGCGGCAAGCGCGCTGCCGGCAAACGACATTGCAGGGCGGGCGCAAGCGGAGGGGGCTTTATCCCTTGCACTCGGCAAGCTCGTGGCCTTGGCCGAAAATTATCCCGATCTCAAGGCAAGCGCGAACTTCCTCGATTTGCAACAGCAACTGAGTCAGTTGGAGACGGAGCTCCAGATGGCGCGTCGCTATTACAACGGTGCGGTGCGTAATCAGAATGTCCTGGCGCAATCCTTCCCGAGCAATCTCATCGCCGGCCTGTTTGGCTTCGGGCAACGCGAATATTTCGAGATCTCGGACGCCGCTGATCGCAATGCGCCCCAGGTCAAGTTGCAGCCGGCCCCGCCCGCGCAATGATCGGCATTAAGGCAGAGATCAAACCATTTTACCGGTCATCGGCGGGACTGCGACTGGCGCGCGTCGCGCTCGGCCTCTGGCTTCTTGGCGGCGGCTGCGCATTCGCGGCCGAGGTCATCCAGACTTTCAATTCCGAAGTCCGCGTCGCCAGAGACGGCGAGTTGAGCGTCACCGAAACCCTGCGCGTGCAGGCGGAAGGGCGTGACATCAGGCACGGCATTTACCGCGACTTTCCGCTGACCTTCAAGGATGCCGACGGCGTTTTGCGTGAAGTGGACTTCAAGCTGCTCGGCGTTGAGCGCGATGGAAAGGCCGAAACCTATTCCACGACACGTCAGCACGGCATCCTTCGCATTTATGCCGGCAATAAGGACACCAACGTTTCATACGGCGAGCATACTTATGTCTTTCGTTACCGCACCGGACGCCAGGTGCGCTGGTTCGACGGCAAGCCGGAACTCAACTGGAATGTTACCGGCAATTTCTGGAATTTCCCGATTTTGGCTGCGACCTATCGCCTGCAATTTGTCGCGGGTGGTGCGCCGGTGCGCTGGACCGCCTTCACCGGTCGCGTAGGCGCGCGCGGCACTGACTGGCGCGGAAGTTTGGGTGCTCTCGGAACGCTGACCGTCGAGACCACGCGGCGCCTGGCGCCCGGCGAAGGCTTGACGGTGGTTGCTGAAATTCCCGCGAGCGCCGTCGACCCGCCGAACGCTAACAAGCTGCTGTGGTACGAGATTTTCGACAACCGGCAGTGGATTTTCGGCGGCATCGGGCTTGCGCTGGTGCTGATTTACTACTTGGCGGCGTGGATGGCCGTCGGCCGCGACCCCAGCGGCGGCACGATCATTCCGCTCTTTTATCCGCCGAAAGGAATTTCCCCGGCGCTGGCCAACTACATCCACAAGTGGGGCCTCGGCCGCGAGAAATGGCGTGCGTTCACGGCGGCGGCGCTGTCGCTCGCGGTGCGCGGGCTCCTGAATTTTGATGATCGCGGCGGCTCACTGACATTGAAAGCGACCGGCAAACAACCGCCCGAGGGTTTCGGCGGGCTGCCCGCCGGCGAAGGCGCGATCATGACCTGGGTGAGGGATCAGGGTGGTGCGGCAACCATCAGCAGCGCTCACGGCTATGCGGTCGAGAAGGTTGGCGAAGCCTTCACCAAAAGCATCGAGACGGCAAACCGCAACCGGTTCTTCCGCCGAAATCTCGGCTACGTTGTTGCCGGGCTGGCCCTGACGGCCGCCGCGATATTCTGCGTCATCTCATTTGGCGGCCTGCACGATCAGGACATTTCCATTCTCGCCGCCTTTGGCTTCGGCGGATTTATTCTCGGCATCATCGCGATGCAGCTTCTGCCAGTTCTGTTCAGCGGGTTCACATTGGCTTCTTTATTTCGTGGCCTGCTGTCTTTGGCCTTTTTCGCCGTATTCATCTCTATTTCGACGTCCATCATTCCGGTCGTGCTTCCAAACGGCTTCGGGGACGCGCTGCCGGCTCTGTGGTCGTTTATCGAGAACTATCCATTCCCGTTCGTGCTGGTGACAGCCTTCACGACGGTCAATGGTCTGTTTTTTCACTTGATGCGCGCACCCACGTTGCTCGGGCGTCCAATCATGGACCAGCTCGCGGGTTTCCGGCTCTATCTCGAGACCGCGGAAGCCGACCGCCTTAACATGAGCGCACCCGAGATCACGACGGATCGGTTCGAGTCGCTGCTGCCCTATGCCGTCGCGCTCGACGTTGAAAAGCCCTGGTCGGACGCCTTTGGCGCCGCGCTGCGCCGCGCCCATCCGAACGACCCGGACCCGATGAGCCATTACCAGCCAGGCTGGAGCTCGGGCGGCGGTTGGTCCGGCAGCAATCTCGGGAATGCCGTGTCGTCGTCCGTGGCGAGCGTCAGCGGCGCCCTTGCGAGCGCCGTGCCGGTGTCCTCGGGGTCGTCTGGCTTTTCCGGCGGAGGGGGTGGCTCCGGTGGCGGTGGAGGCGGCGGCGGAGGCGGCGGTTGGTGAAGTCCTGGCGTTGAAGCCTTGGCGTTATGGGTGACAGCGGCGGGCCTGCTTGCTAGGCAGACGCCGCGATCGAATTTTTCACCCGCTGGCCGAAATGCCCGACCTTCTGATCGAGTTCCTGTCCGAGGAGATCCCCGCGCGCATGCAGTCGCGCGCGGCCGAGGACCTGCGCAAGATGGTCACCGACCGGTTGGTCGCGGCCGGCCTCGTCTACGAAGGTGCGAAGGCTTTCGCGACGCCGCGACGCCTGGCGCTTTCGGTGCATGGTATTCCGGCGCGTCAGCCCGACATCAAAGACGAGCGCAAGGGACCCAAGGTCGGCGCGCCTGAGCAGGCCATCGCGGGCTTTCTCAAAGCCGCTGGCCTGAAGTCAATTGGCGAAGCCAAAGTACAAGCCGACAAGAAGGGCGATTTCTATGTGGCGCTGATCGAGAAGCCCGGCCGCGCGGCGATCGATGTCATTGCAGAAATAATCCCGGAAGTCGTGCGTACGTTTCCGTGGCCAAAATCGATGCGCTGGGGGTCAGGGCGACTGACCTGGGTGCGTCCGCTGCATTCAATCATGGCGACCTTTGGCCCCGAGACGGAAGAACCAGAAATTGTGCCGTTCACAGTCGACGGCATCGCGGCGGGAGACGTAACGCGGGGCCACCGATTCATGGCGCCGGCGGCTATCAAGGTGCGCCGCTTTGACGACTATGTCGCCAAACTTGAACAAGCCAAGGTCGTGCTCGATCCAGCACGGCGCGCCGACATCATTCGCGCCGACGCCAAGAATCTTGCTTTCGCACAAGGTTACGAGCTTGTGGAAGACGAAGGTCTGTTGGCGGAAGTTGCGGGCCTCGTGGAGTGGCCGGTGACGATGATGGGCAGCTTCGATCAGGCGTTCTTGTCGATCCCCGGCGAAGTGATCCGCGCCACCATCCGAACCAACCAGAAATGCTTTGTGCTTCGCGATCCGCAGACCGCAAAACTGGTCAACAAATTCATTCTGGTTGCGAACGAGGAAGCCGCGGACGGCGGCAAAGCGATTGTCGCCGGCAACGAGCGGGTGATCCGCGCGCGGCTCTCCGACGCCAAATTCTTCTACGACACCGACCTGAAGACGCGGCTGGAAGACCGGCTGCCGAAATTCAACCAGATCGTGTTCCATGAGAAGCTGGGGACGCAAGCAGAGCGTATTGCGCGTATCACCGCCCTTGCAGGCCAGATTGCACCGATTGTTGGTGCCGATGCGGCGAAAGCGGATCGCGCCGCGCAATTGTGCAAGACCGATTTGCTGACTGAAGTCGTCGGCGAATTCCCCGAACTGCAAGGGCTGATGGGCCGCTATTACGCCGAGGCGCAAAACGAAGACGAAGCCGTCGCGCACGCTTGTGAGGACCACTACAAGCCAAAGGGGCCTGATGATCTCGTGCCGGGCGATCCGGTGGCCATTGCTGTCGCCCTTGCCGACAAGATCGATACGCTCGTCGGTTTCTGGGCGATTGATGAAAAGCCAACGGGCTCAAAAGATCCTTATGCCCTGCGAAGGGCCGCCCTGGGCGTGATCCGGATCGTCATTGAAAATAAATTGCGGGTCCCGCTGCGCGCGCTGTTCTGGCAACACTTTGGATCGGTTGCCCGCGACGAGGCGCTCGCTCGCGCCATCACGTTGCTGCATCCTTTGAACGAGCAAATCGCTACGATCAGCGCGAGTGATATCGAACTGGCCGTCAAGCTCGAAGTGCTCGTATCGGAAAAGGCGAAAGAGGTGGCAAAGCCACATCTCGTGCAGGCTCACACTTACCTGCACCAAACTAACGATCTAATCGCTTTCTTTGCCGATCGGCTGAAGGTTCAGTTGCGTGAGCAAGGCGCGCGGCATGACCTCGTCGATGCCGTATTCGCGCTTTCGGGTCAGGACGATTTGCTGATGATCGTGCGGCGGGTCGAGGCGCTTGGAAAATTTCTTGAAACCGATGACGGCAAGAACCTGCTGGCGGGCGTCAAGCGCGCGTCGAATATTCTCCGCATAGAGGAGAAGAAGGACAAACGCGAATACAACGGCACGCCGGACGCAAAGCGCTATCAGCTCGCCGAGGAAAAGGCGCTGGCCGAAGCAATAACTGCGGTTAAAAATGAATCGGCCGCCGCCGTCGGCAAGGAAGATTTTGCTGCCGCGATGTCTGCGATCGCCAAGCTCCGTCCGCGCGTCGACGCCTTCTTCGACAAGGTTACCGTCAATGTTGATGACAAGGCGTTGCGCGAGAACCGTCTCAGGCTGTTGAACGAGATCCGCGAGGCGACCCGCGCAGTCGCGGATTTTTCGAAAATCGAGGGATAACCGGCGAGAATTTTACGGGCCAGTTTCGCGGTAGCCCATTGATGACTTAGAGTGGAACCGCGCGGGGGTTTCGCCGTTTCATTTCCATTGTCCGCATCCAGGGGATTCCATCATGGTTATCGGTATTGCCCATTTGCAGCCCATCATTGCGCTCGTCGCCGGCATTCTTATTCTTGTCATCCCGCGTCTGCTCAACATCATCGTCGCCGTCTACCTGATCGCCGCCGGTTTGTTGGGTCTTGGGCTTTTCCGCTAGTCCGAATTCCGGGCTTGCGCCGGGCTATTCGGCGGTGCTTTTAAGGGCCGTCGTCTCACCAGTGCTCCTTGACCCCATTGCTTGATCCATGGCCAAACGAAAACAGTCGCGCGCGAGCGTAAAAACCAAGAAACGCCTGACGAAACGTGTGAAGAAACGCGTGGTGCGGAAGGCTTCCCGGCCCAAACCGAAGGTATCTGCTCCGTCGAAGGGCAAATGGGTCTACGGCTTTGGCGACGGCCGCGCCGAGGGCAAGGCGTCGATGCGCAACCTGCTTGGTGGCAAGGGCGCCGGGCTCGCCGAAATGGCCAACCTCGGTCTGCCGGTACCGCCCGGCTTCACCATCACAACCGACGTATGCACGTACTACTACGGGCACGACCAGCAGTATCCGAAAGATTTGCACGCCCAGGTCGAGAAGGCGCTGGCCCAGGTCGGCCGTATCACCGGCAAGACGTTCGGCGACAAGTCCAACCCGTTGCTCGTCTCCGTCCGGTCGGGTGCCCGTGCATCGATGCCCGGGATGATGGATACGGTGCTCAATCTCGGTCTCAACGACGAGACCGTGGAGGCGTTGGCGAAGAAATCCGGCGACCGCCGGTTTGCCTATGACAGCTACCGGCGCTTCATCACGATGTATTCGGATGTAGTACTGGGCGTCGGTCATGAGCATTTCGAGGAATTGCTCGACCACCACAAGGAGCGCCAAGGCTATAGCCTCGACACCGATTTGTCCGCCGACGACTGGGCCGATCTCGTGGTGCGCTACAAGAAACGCGTCAAGGATGAGTTGGGCCAGGATTTTCCGCAGGACCCGCACCAGCAGCTCTGGGGTGCGATCGGTGCGGTCTTCGGCTCGTGGATGAATCAGCGCGCCATCACCTATCGCCGCTTGCACAATATTCCGGAAGGCTGGGGCACGGCCGTCAACGTGCAGGCGATGGTGTTCGGCAATATGGGCGACACTTCCGCCACCGGGGTTGCATTCACG
The DNA here is from genome assembly GCA_963735285.1 of uncultured Alphaproteobacteria bacterium. Lineage (GTDB taxonomy): Bacteria > Pseudomonadota > Alphaproteobacteria > Rhizobiales > Xanthobacteraceae > Pseudolabrys. The sequence continues at coordinate 251,320 of CAVTKN010000009.1, forward strand.
CGCAATCCATCGACCGGCGAGAAAAAACTCTACGGCGAATTTCTCATCAATGCGCAGGGCGAAGATGTCGTGGCCGGCATCCGCACCCCGCAGGAGATCAGCGAGGCTGCGCGCAAGGAAGCCGGTTCCGACAAGCCGTCGATGGAATACACGCTGCCGAAGGCCTACGCCGAGCTCAAGCGCATCTACAATGCGCTCGAACGTCACTATCGCGATATGCAGGACCTCGAATTCACGGTCGAGCAGGGAAAATTGTGGATGCTGCAAACGCGGTCCGGCAAACGGACCGCAAAGGCCGCGTTGCGTATCGCGGTAGAACTGGCCAACGAGGGACTGATTTCAAAAAATGACGCCGTGCTGCGCGTCGATCCGCTCACGCTTGACCAATTGTTGCATCCGACCATCGATCCGCGCGCGCATCGCCGCGTCATTGCGACGGGGCTCCCTGCGTCTCCTGGGGCGGCTTCGGGCGGAATCGTGTTTTCACCCGATGAAGCCGCGCAACTCAAGGCCGACGGCAAGAAGGTCATCTTGGTGCGCGTGGAGACTTCGCCGGAAGACATCCACGGCATGCACGCCGCCGAGGGCATTCTCACGACGCGCGGCGGCATGACGTCGCACGCTGCTGTGGTTGCACGTGGCATGGGTAAACCATGTGTTTCTGGCGCTGGCTCCTTGCGGGTCGACTATGCGGGCGGGACGATGACCGCTGGCGGTCAAACCTTCAAAAAAGGCGATTCCATCACCGTCGATGGCTCGACCGGACAGGTACTGGCCGGCAGGGTCGACATGATCGAGCCGCAGCTCTCCGATGATTTCGCCACCTTGATCGGCTGGGCCGACAAGGTGCGCCGCCTCGGTGTGCGCGCCAATGCCGATACGCCGGCCGATGCGAAAGCGGCGGTACGGTTTGGCGCGGAAGGCATAGGGCTCTGCCGCACCGAGCACATGTTCTTCGAGGAGGGACGCATACAGGCGGTGCGCGAAATGATCCTCGCCGACGACGAGAAATCGCGCCGCGCGGCAATCGCCAAGCTTCTGCCGATGCAGCGGGCTGATTTCGTCGAGCTGTTCGAAATCATGGCGGGCCGCCCGGTGACCATCCGGCTGCTCGACCCGCCGCTGCACGAGTTCCTGCCGCATGGCGAGAAGGAAATCGCGGAGGTCGCGGCCGCCATGGGCGCCGACCCGAAGAAGCTTGCCGGCCGCGCGAATGAATTGTCCGAATTCAACCCAATGCTCGGATTCCGCGGCTGCCGTATTGCGATTGCCTATCCGGAAGTCGCCGAAATGCAGGCACGCGCCATTTTCGAGGCCGCCGTAGAAGCCGCCAAGCGGACCGGCAAGCCGGTGGTGCCGGAAGTGATGGTGCCGTTGATTGCAACCAAAGCAGAGTTTGAACTGGTCAAGGCGCGCATCGACGCGATGGCGCAGGCGGTCGCGAAGGAGAAGGGCGCCAAGGTCGATTACCAGGTCGGCACGATGATCGAGTTACCGCGCGCCTGCTTGATGGCCGGCGAGATTGCACAAAGCGCGGAGTTCTTCTCTTTCGGGACCAATGACCTCACGCAAACCACGTTTGGCATTTCACGTGATGACGCTGCGAGTTTCCTCGGCATCTATACTGCGCGGGGCATTCTGCCCGGCGACCCCTTTGTGTCGATCGACCAGGTGGGCGTCGGCGAGCTCGTGAAAATCGGTGTCGAACGCGGCCGTAAGGTTCGGCCGAAGCTGAAGGTGGGGATTTGCGGCGAGCACGGCGGCGACCCCGCTTCGGTCGCATTCTGTCACGAAACCAGGCTCGACTACGTGTCGTGTTCGCCGTTCCGCGTGCCGATCGCGCGGCTGGCCGCTGCTCAGGCGGCGTTGGGCAAGGCTGCGGCCAGTCAGGCGTAGTTTCCGGTCATCGCCGGGCTTGTCCCGGCGATCCCGCTTAGGCTGGCACGGTACCTCCCTAAGCGAGATGGCCGGCACAAGGCCGGCCATGACAATCGAAAAGCAATATCAGAACAATCATACCGCCACTTTGGCGAGGAAATCTTCAACCTCGAGCCGCAGATCCGCGACGGCATGTTCCACCGCCTCGGATGCGTCGCGCACGACTTCCGCCGACGAACGGGTCTGCGTTGCCGCACCGGCGACGTCACCCAGCATGCCAACGACATGGCCCGTGCCCTGGGCAGCGCTTGCAACGTTGCGGGAAATCTCGCTGGTCGCCGAATTTTGTTGTTCCACCGAGGCCGCCACCGCCGATGTGTTCGCGTTGATTTCGTGCATCCGCTCGGCGATCTGCCGGATCGCTTCGACGGCGGCGGATGTCGAGTTCTGCACGGCGAGAATGTGATTGGCGATGTCCTCGGTGGCCTTGGCTGTCTGCACCGCGAGTGACTTTACTTCGGACGCGACGACCGCAAAGCCTTTGCCAGCTTCGCCGGCGCGCGCAGCCTCGATGGTCGCATTCAAGGCCAGAAGGTTGGTCTGTCCGGCGATGTTGCGGATCAATTTCACGACGTCGCCGATCTTCTGTGCACCATCCGCTAAACCGGCGATCTCGCCGTCCGTCGACCGCGCTTCGCTGGTGGCGAGACCGACGACCTCGCTGGTGTGCGTCAATTGACGGCTGATCTCGCTGATCGAATGCGACAATTCATCGGCCGCCACAGCGGCTGTTTCCACGTTTGTCGATGCTTCGTGAAAGGCCTGGACCGCACTTTCGGCGCGCTGCGAGGTATGCTCGGACGAGCCGAACAGAGCGCGTGCCGTTGAAAGCATTGCGCCGGCGCTGCCGCTCACGCTGCTCAACAGCTTTTCGACTGTCGGGCGGAATGAAGCGATGGCGGCGTCGATAATAGCGCGGCGCTTCTCCTGATCGCGAATAGCGGTTCGTTCCTGCTCAGCGTAACGCTGCTCGGTGACGTCTTCATGGGTGGAGACCCAGCCACCACCGGGCAGCGGCTCATTCTTTGCAAGGACGATGCGGCCGTCGCTCGCCTGTACGTAATGCGCGTGACTGTTGCCTTTATCAGCGATGATCTTGCGGCAATAGGACTCTACATCGCCGGAGAACAGCCCGGTCTCCTTGCGGTGCTCAATCAGCTGCTGCAACGAGCAGCCTACTTTCACGATGTCCGGCGAAAGTTTGTACATCTCCAGATAGCGGCGATTGAGCAAAATGATGCGGCCCTGCGCATCGAACATGTTCAGGCCTTGCGACATGTTGTTGATGGCGCTGAGCAAGCGGGTATTCGTCAAGCGCAAGCGGCGGTGGAATGCGCCGGCGAGAGCCAGCGCTGCGACGCATACGCCAGCAAACAGAATGGCTTGGCCTGCGGCAGTCGATGGCAGGATGGAAGAGAACATACGGGCCCGTAAAAATTGGTCGGCCCAATATTGGGTGGCAGCGCTTGCGATATAGTTAATTCTTATTTCCCATTCCTGGCATGGGAATAGGGCCAATGAGGAGTGGGTTGTCAGTCTGCAATGCTGGGAGGCGGATATGACGCGGCCGAAACGCCTGTTCGCCGGCTGGTACGGCGCAATGGCTGCATCGGGGCTGGGCTTCGGGCTGCTCGGCGAGCGGCGGCCCTTTGGCGAGGACATACTGGCGCACCCCCTGATCATCTATTGCCTGGCGGTGGCGGCTGCTTTGCTTGTCCTCCGCTTTGTCAGCGGCCGTCCCGTGCCTGAAATTATTCCCGAGCGCGCGCTGGGCAGGGGTTGTGCGCTCGGACTGGCGATGTTCCTTGTTGGCAACTTCATTGCCGCGCATCTCATCGGGCGTTGACCAAGCGTTTACGAAGCGTGCGGTCATTCAGGCGCGGTTAACACCTTCGCAAGGTTAATCGGACCATAAAAAAACTGGTCGCATTGTCGCCATTTGGCGGCAAGGCGCGGCGGAACTTTGTGGTGTTGCGTTGAGCGAACGGGGAGCAGTTTCGCTTGTGCGTCAGCGGCAGATCGCCGCGTCCATCGGCATTGGCGTTCTGTTGCTCGCGATCTTGCCGGAGCGGATCGGATTTCAGGACCTTGGCGCCTTGCTGGCGCGTCAGCCGGGCGTGGCCAAGCGCTGGCAACAGCATCTGATTGCGTCGCCATTTGGCACAATTCACGCCGCGATGTTCAGCCTGCCGAGGCCAATCGGCACCACGATCCCGCATCCCCCGATTTACGCGCTCGCCAATTTCGATCCGGCGGACATCACCGGCTCAATCGGCAAGCAACCGCTCGGCGATGGAAATTCGCCGCTCCAGTTTCCAAAAGCCAATCGCAAGGCCAAGCGCGACTCCCTGACCTCCCGGACGCGCGAACCACTGCCACCGCTTCCGCCGGCTGTGGCGATCGAGCCCGCACCGGAAGCCGATGCCGAGACCGCGATCAAGAAAGACGAAACCGCGGCGCGTTTCGATCCCTATTCGCAATACGAAGTCGTCACAGCTCCGGATCAACGTTCGCGAACACCAGACGTCGATTTGCCCTACGCGGACATTCCTCCGTCCAATATCACTTCGGCCGCGCCGGGCCCGGGATCGGTAAAGGACGCGACGCGCCTCTATTTCGGCGTTGATCCGTTGGCGTCCGCGCCGGAGGGAGTTTCACCTTGGGCGCCGGGCGAGGCGCCGGTGGTTCTCGCGTCCCGCGGCGATCCCGACATCAAGGAGTCTGCCTTCACGCCGTCGCCGCAGATTGGTCAGGGCACGGCCGGTGAAAGTGTAGCGAACAAGGGCGAGGTAACCGGTGAGGATCAGCGGCCCCATTCGCCGGCTGAAAGGCTCGCGCTCACGGGTGCGATTCGCACGAAGGCGGAGAAGTGCCTTGCGAACGCAGTGTATTTCGAAGCGCGCGGTGAAGAGGTGCGTGGGCAGATCGCGGTCGCGCAGGTGGTGATGAACCGCGTGTTCTCGCCGTTCTATCCGAAAGACGTCTGCGGCGTGGTCTATGAGAACGCCAATCGGCACAATGCCTGTCAGTTTACTTTTGCCTGTGATGGCATCCCGGACGTCGTGACCGAGCCCGACGCCTGGGAGCGCGCCAAGCGGATCGCCCGCGACATGCTCGACGGCAAGTTGTGGATGCCGGAAGTCTCGAAGTCGACCCACTACCACGCCTACTGGGTGCACCCGGACTGGGTCAATGAGATGAAGAAAATCTACAAAGTCGGGGTGCATACCTTCTATCGCCCACGCGCATGGGGGGATGGCGAAGATGAGCCGGTTTGGGGCGATCCGGTGGAAACCGCAAAAGAAGCCGCCAATGAAGAGGCGAAAGGCCCAGTCAGCCACAGCCGCGAATGGTTGCGGTCGGAAGAGGGGCAGGCGGCGGCCCGCCAAAACGCCCGCAAATAGCGCCGCATGCCGGCTATGCGCCGAGCAAATGCGGCGGATCACGAATATTCGTTTTTGACCCGGCGCCGGACGCTATATGGTCCCCGCGCATTCGCTGCCGGAGATTCTGATGTCGATACAACAAGCACCTGCCGGACCCGCGGCCATCGGCTGGCGCACACCAATCGTGGTGGTGATCTGCGGTTGCCTCATTGCGATGATCGCATTCGGGCCGCGTTCGTCACTCGGCTTCTTCCTCACGCCGATGTCGCAGGAGCAGCACTGGGGCCGCGATGTATTCTCGATCGCGCTCGCCATCCAGAACCTGCTGTGGGGAATCGGACAGCCTTTTGCCGGCGGCATCGCCGATCGATTTCGGCGCCACACGCGTGATGATTTTCGGCGCGGTGTGCTATGCGGCGGGTCTTGCGCTGATGGCGCACGCCACCACGCCCGGCATGCTCAACATTTCCGCGGGCGTGCTGATCGGCCTCGGCCTGTCCGGCTGTTCATTCAACCTGGTGATCGGGGCTTTCGGCAAGCTGCTGCCGGACTCATGGCGCTCACTTGCGTTCGGCGCGGGCACCGCAGCCGGTTCATTTGGCCAATTTCTTTATTCGCCGATCGGCGTGGCGCTGATGGACAAATATGGCTGGCAGACAGCGATCACGATCTTTGCCGGCGTTACGATGTTAATTCTGCCGCTGGCAATGGCGTTGGCAACGCCCAAGACGCCGGCCGGCCAAACAGTGGCAGCAAAGCCGACGCAATCGGCGCGGCAGGCTTTTGCGGAAGCATTCGGCCATCGCAGCTATGTCCTGCTCGTGCTCGGCTTTTTCACCTGCGGCTTTCAGCTTGCATTTGTGACCGTGCATTTGCCGTCTTATTTGATTGATCGCGGACTTTCCGCCCAGATCGGCGGCTGGACTCTGGCGACGATCGGGCTGTTCAACATCATCGGCTCGTTGACGTCCGGTTATCTCGGGAACCGCATGCCGAAGCGTTACATCCTCTCGATCATCTATTTTGCGCGGGCGCTCTCAATCGTCGCGTTCATTTCGCTGCCGGCCAGTCCGGCCGCGACGCTGGTTTTCGGCGCAGTCACCGGGCTGCTGTGGCTCTCGACGGTGCCGCCAACGTCGGCACTGGTCGCCGTGATGTTCGGCACCCGCTGGCTTGCCATGCTGTTCGGGTTCGCCTTCTTCAGCCACCAGGTCGGCGGCTTCCTCGGCGTCTTGCTGGGGGGCTACGTGTTTGACACCTACGGGTCATACAATCCGGTGTGGTGGCTTTCGGTGTTTTTCGGCGTGATGTCGGCGCTCATCAACTTGCCCATCGTGGAAAAGCCGATTGCGCGTCCCGCGATGGCGCCTGCCTGAGGCGCTTGCACGAACCTCCGGCGCGCGCCAAGAATGCCTGGGTCAACAGGCGAGGGGCGCGTGGCGGTGTTCAAGGCAATCGTCGTCGAGAAGACGGATAGCGGCACCAAGGCCGCGCTCGCTGACTTCGACGAAGCCAACCTGATGGACGGTGACGTTACCGTCCGCGTTGAATATTCCACGCTCAATTACAAAGACGGCCTCGCCGTGACCGGCAAAGGCCCGGTCGTGCGCCGGTTCCCGATGATTGCCGGCATCGACTTCGCGGGGACCGTGGAAACGTCCACCCACGCAAGCTGGAAACCCGGCGACAAGGTCATCCTGAATGGCTGGGGTTGCGGCGAGACCCATCTCGGCGCCTATGCCGAGAAGGCGCGGGTAAAGGGCGACTGGCTTGTGCCGCTGCCCAAATCGATAAGCGCGCGCGAGGCCATGGCAATCGGCACGGCTGGCTACACCGCGATGCTGGCAGTGATGGCGCTGGAGCGGCATGGGCTCACCCCGGCAGGCGGGCCGATCGCGGTCACTGGGGCTGCCGGCGGCGTCGGCTCGGTCGCGATCGCCATTCTCGCCAAACGCGGCTTTGCCGTGCATGCCGTCACCGGCCGGCCGCAGGAGGCGGATTACCTCAAAGGACTGGGCGCGTCCGAGATTGTCGAGCGCAAGGAACTCGCCGGTCCTCCGAGGGCGCTCGCCAAGGAACGATGGGCGGGTGCCGTTGATGCCGTGGGGTCGACCACGCTGGCAAACCTGCTGTCGATGACACGTTATGGCGGGGCGGTCGCCGCCTGTGGCCTTGCCGGCGGTATGGACCTGCCTGGCTCGGTTGCCCCGTTCATTTTGCGGGGTGTGTGCCTTTACGGCATCAATTCCGTGATGTGCCCCCTGGATCGCCGGCGGGAGGCCTGGAAACGTCTGGAAAACGACCTGGATCGCCAAAAACTGGCCACGATGACCCGGGAAATAGGACTTTCCGACGTGTTCGGAGCGGCTCCGGACATCCTGTCCGGCCAGGTGCGCGGCCGGATCGTGGTCAAAATCGGGTAAACGCGTTCAGGATTTGTCGACGAAAGGCGTGCATAATTTGTTAGGCCTAAAAATCGGGCCGGTTGTGTTGTAATCTGTTGCGTCAGTTGGAGTATTGGGATGTTGCGTGGTTTCGCACTGACGGTAGGCCTGTTGGCCGCCCTGCCGGCCGCCGCCGGCGAGATGAATGCCGATGAGGCCCGGCGCTTCGTTATCGGCAAGATGTTCAGCTACACATGCTTCGAAGGCACGCGCGGGCAGGGCCGGGTCAATTCCGATGGCTCAGTGGCCGGCTCCATTCAATTCCAGGGCGCGGGCCCGGTGCGCTACGCCCATCTGCCGGCGAACACGCTGCAGGTCAAAGGCGAGGCTGTGTGTGCCTCGCTACGCGGACTGATCTTCCAGCCCTGTTTCAATCTCGAACGCGTCAGCGACACCAGCTTCCGCGGCTCGGTCTCCGGTTTCGGCTTTGCCTATTGCGAATTCACGCGCAACGGCGGCCGGCCCAGTCACAGCGTGCAACGCGCGAGCAATACGCATCCGCTCGGCTTGCGGCCGTCGCTCACCGCCGACATGCAATAGCCGGGCGTTACGTCTTCGCCGGAAAAATCATGCACGTCGTGGTGGCGTGCGCATAGAGCTTGCCCGCGCGGTCTTTGAGGTCGCCTTCCGACGTCGCCACCGTACGACCACGATGAATGACACGGCCTTCCGCGCGTACGGGTCCGCTATCCTTGCTCAGTCCGCGCACGAAATTGAGCTTTAGCTCAAGCGTGGTCCACGTATCGCCCTTTTGCAGCGTCGAAAAGATCGCGCATCCGAGCGCCGAATCGAGCAGCGTCGCGGCAAAACCACCGTGGACGGTGCCGATTGGATTGTAGTGGCGAAATTCCGGCACGCCCTCGAAGACGGCACGGCCTTTCTCGACTTCGACAAGATGAAAGCCCATCAGCTCGCTGATCGGCGGGTTTGGCACGGTGCCGCCGACAATTGCCTTCAGGAAGGCAAGTCCATCATAGGACGTCAGGATGTCAGGCGTGACCACGCCGTAAGTCTTGCTGCTCACTGCGCCCCCCATTTTGATTTTTAAAGCCTAGCGCAGGCGTTCACACAAGATCGAGCCGGAATGGATGGCCCTCGGACGCCGCATCACCAAGGCCGATGGCGTCGATCGCCCGCACCATGCGTCCGTCACGCTTGAGCAGCCGGTCGGCGATGGACACGATGCGGGAATTCGGTTGCGCCGTGCGCGACGCACGCCGGATGTCCCAGGCAATTTGCATTTCATCGCGCTGGGGATTGAGCGCGCAAGCCGCCACATAGGCACCGGCGGTCGAGCGGCTAATGCCGGCAAAGCAGTGGATCACCATGGGCGACGAACGATCCCAGGCGCCGACAAAATCAATCAGCCGCTGGACGTGGTCGTGCGCCGGCGCGGTGTAGCCATCCATCGGCATGGTGATGTCGTCGACCGCAAGCACGAGGTGGTTTTCCGGCGCGATGTGGGTCGGCCGTTGGACCCGGTCGACCAACCGCAACAAAGTCACGATATGGCGCGCGCCAGTCTGGTCGACCGTGGCGTGAAGGCGTGCAAGCGAACAGACGTAAATCATGGGGCCATTAAGCGCGATTCTTTCGTCATATCTATGACCTCCGCACCGGCAAGGAAAGTCCTTGAAAAGGCCGTGGAAGACCTTACGGGCGCATCAGTTTTTCAAGGCGCTCCTGGTAGCGCGCCTGCGCGGTTCCAGCGGGCCAGGGGCCAAGATAATCGCGTTCGAGGGCTGCGGAGAATTTTGGCGGCGGTCCGAAGAATTTTCGCGCCTCTGCGGCGGCAAAACCGGCCAGGCGGGTGGCCTCGAGATAAGCGGCGCTGCGGTCAGCGGTCTTGATCAAGACTTGCAGGTCCTCCGGCAGCTTCGCGGGCAGACCAAAGCGCAGATGGATGGCGCCGAGCAGCCGCTTCTCCACGGCCTTGTAACTGTCGCCGATCACCGCCTTGAACGGCGAGATCATATCGCCGACCACATATTCGGGAGCGTCGTGCAGCAGCACCGCCAGGCGGCCGATACGGTCGAGCCGCGGTACCTTCGCCCGCGCCAATGCCTCGACCAGCAGGGAATGCTGCGCCACTGAGAAGATGTGCGTGCCTTGCGTCTGGCCGTTCCAGCGCGCGACGCGCGCGAGGCCGTGCGCAATGTCCTCGACCTCGACATCGAGCGGCGAGGGGTCCAGCAGGTCGAGCCGCCGCCCCGACAGCATGCGCTGCCATGCGCGCGGTCCTTTGGACGAGGTCCGTGCCTTGCTCATCGCTTGCGCGCGAGTTTCGCCACGGCCCCGTGACGGTGGCAGGTCACGAGATGATCGTTGACCATGCCGACCGCCTGCATGAATGCGTAGACGATGGTTGGTCCGACGAATTTGAATCCGCGCGCGATGAGCTCCTTAGACATCCTTTTGGAGAGCTCAGTCTCGGCCGGTACTTGTTTGGTGGTCCGGAAATTATTGAGCTTCGGCTTGCCGTCGAGATGGTCCCACAGCAGGGTGGAGAATCCCGGACCGCTTTCCATGATTGTAAGCCACGCACGCGCCGATGACACCGTGCCCTCGATCTTGGAACGATTGCGCACGATGCCCGCGTCCTTCATCAGCGATTCAATCTTGCGTTTGGGATAACGGGCGATCTTTTCCGGTGCAAAGCCGTCGAACGCCCGCCGGAAATTGTCGCGCTTGCGCAGGATCGTGATCCACGACAGCCCGGCCTGGAAGCCATCGAGGATCAGTTTTTCGAAAAGCGCACGATCGTCGTATTCCGGGACGCCCCATTCCTCGTCGTGATAGGCGACGTACAGCGGATCCTGTTTCGGCCACGGACAGCGCGCGAGGCCGTCGGGATGCACAATCGCCTTGCTCATGGCGCGGCTTTCGTCTCGCCCGGCCAGTCGAAGGTCGCCCAGGTGGGCTTCACGGCGCGAAGGGTGACGCCGCCCGCTACCAGTGGCGTGCCGGCAGCAAGCGCATCCTCAATTTTGTCGAGGCGCACGAGCGCAAGCCCACGGCCTTTGGCGGTCGAGCCGAGGGTGCCGACCTGTTTGTCGCCCGCCGTGATGGGCAGGCCGCCGCTGGGCGCGAATTCGTCGTAGGCGATCGGCACCACGCGGCTGCGCGCGCTGGCGCGGTGCTCGACGCGGGAAACGACTTCCTGCCCGACGTAGCAGCCCTTTTCGAAATCGACGCCGTTGAGCTGGTCCATGTCGGCTTCGTGCGGAAATGTGTCGGCGTAGATGAAATCGAGACCGCCACGCGGAACGGCGAGCGCGATGCGATGGGCATCGTAGGATTCAGCGGCGCCCAAAGTGGCGCCGAGATCGGCGGCGGCGTCGCCCGCAAGATGCGGCGGCAACATCACGCGTATGCCAAGCGTCGGCAGGCGCGGATCAGAATAGCTCAGGCCGTATTCGCTATCGCCTTTGCCGGCCCACACCGCCATCACGCCGAGGACCTCCGACAGATCCTCGCAGATGACATTGGCCCGCAGCTTGTAGAAATTGAGCTTCTCCACCAGCGTTCCGGCCAACGCCTTCGGCACGTCGAGAAAAAAGCCGCCGCCGTCATCCGCCGGTGCTTCGGCGATGATGAAGTCGGCGATGATCTTGCCCTGCGGGGTCAGAAGCGCGGCAAAGCGTGGATGGCCGGGGGAGACCTTGGTCACATCATTGGTGACGAGCCCATTGAGGAAGCGCCGGGCGTCGTCGCCCGCGACCTTGACCACGCCGCGATCGGGGAGAAGTGCTGCCTGCATGCCAATTTCCTGGGTCTCTCGTGGTAGTCTCTTGCCAGAACTCGCGGCGGAACGTAAGCGCTGTCGGGAAAGCCTCAAGCCCCGTCTATACACGTTAAAGCATGGCTGACAGCTACGATCTGGTCCTCAAAGGCGGCACCGTCGTCAATCACGACGGCGAGGGTCTTCGCGATATCGGTATCCGTGCAGGGCGTTTCAGCGCTATTGGCGACTTGTCGCGCGCCTCGGCCGGTGAGGTGATCGACTGCCGCGGGCTGCATGTGCTGCCGGGCGTGATCGATAGCCACGTCCATTTTCGCGAGCCCGGCCTGACGCACAAGGAAGATCTGGAATCCGGCTCGCGCGGCGCGGTACTCGGTGGTGTTACCGCGGTGTTCGAAATGCCCAACACCGAGCCAACCACCACCACAGCCGAGGCGATCGCCGACAAGATCAAGCGTGCGCACCATCGCATGCATTGTGACTTTGCATTCTACGTCGGGGCCACCCGTGGCAATACCGGCGACCTGGGCGAACTGGAAATGTTGCCGGGCGTCGCGGCGGTCAAAGTGTTCATGGGTTCGTCCACCGGCTCGCTCTTGATCGAGGATGATGAAGGCGTACGCGCGGTGCTCAAGGCGATCCGCCGCCGCGCGGCGTTCCATTCCGAGGACGAATATCGCCTGCGCGAGCGCATGAACCTGCGCGTCGAAGGTGACCCGCGCTCGCACCCGGTGTGGCGTGACGCGACCGCCGCACTTATGTCGACACAGCGCCTGGTCCGCCTCGCGCGCGAGACCGGCAAGCGCGTCCACGTGTTGCATGTGACGACCAAGGAAGAAGCCGTATTCCTTGCCGAGCATAAAGATGTTGCCACGGCAGAGGCGACGCCCGCGCATCTCACGCTCGCCGCACCCGAGTGCTACGAGCGGCTTGGCACGCTTGCGCAGCTTAATCCGCCAGTCCGCGATGCCGGCCATCGTGACGGTCTCTGGCATGGCATTGCACAAGGCGTCATTGACAGTATCGGCTCCGACCATTCGCCGCACACGCGCGAGGAAAAGGCGCATCCTTATCCGAAAACGCATTCCGGCATGACGGGCGTGCAGACGCTGGTGCCGATCATGCTCGACCACGTCAATGCCGGCCGGCTTTCACTACTGCGCTTTGTCGATCTCACGAGCGCGGGTCCCGCCCGGCTTTTCGGCATTGCTGCCAAGGGCCGCATTGCGGTCGGCTATGATGCCGACGTGACGGTTGTCGATCTCAAGCGCCACGAAACGATCACCGACAAGTGGATTGCGTCCCGCGTGGGCTGGACGCCCTATAACGGCGTTTCCGTCACCGGCTGGCCGGTCGGCACGGTGGTGCGCGGCCGGAAAGTGATGTGGGACGGCAGCCTGGCGACGCCCGCGCAGGGCGAGCGTGTCCGCTTCCTCGAAACTTTGGCAGGTTGAAGCGTTGCAGGCGGCTATTGCCGCGGCAGCTCGATCGAGAATTCGCCGTTGCGAATGCGGACGCCCAATCCATCGGTGAACTTGGCCGCTGCCTCTTCGCCATACGTTGTCACGAACTCCGCCAACGCAAAGAACATGGACGTTTGCGCCAGGCAATCGCCGTCGACGCCTTCGTGGCGCGCCTCGGCCCAGGCTTCCTGAAGGTAGCCCATTGCAACGTGCTTTTGCTCGCGATCGGAAATAGGCTCGCGCGCTTCGGTTGAATGTCCCGCTATCGTCATTTTTTTATACCTACGTCCCCAGGCGTCCGACGGACACCGACTTTGAAAACCCAAATGGACGTTAGCATGCGGGCCGGGGCCCAAAACCCCCGCAATAAAGAAAAGGTTAATTGGACCGGCTAATTTGCATAGCGCGCCGTGATTTCACGGGCGATTTTTGCGCCTTCGTCGAGGTATCGCCGGATGGCAATGTCGGCGGCGGGCGTGCATGTGCGGTAGGTCTGCTGGAATCCGCGGTAACCACGATTGAAGCTTGCCACAATCTTACGGCGGCGTTCGCCGTTCGGCGCTTCGGCATCAATCAGGGACTGCATTTCGTTGCGCCACTTTGGTCCTTCGTTGGCGCCGCAGATTGCGCGCAGGTAATGCAGCGCGCCCATGACTTCGGCGAGGCGTTCGAGGTCGCCGTCAAATGGTGCGGGCGTGTCGCTCTGCGCGTGCGCCGGCAGCGCGAGACACAGCAGAATCGAACCGATGGAGAGAAGCTTTTTCACGCAGGCTTTTCCGATGTCCCTTTTGCGCATGATATGCGCCGGCTTGCCGGCAATCGCAAGGCGGCTCGATCAGGTGCTCAGCAGCGCGGCCGCGGCAGCGACAATTTCGGCCAGGCCATCGGTGGTGCGATAGCCGGCAAGCTCCGGCGGGTCGAGCCAGCGCGCATCGTCGAGTTCATCATTGAGAACCGGTTCGCCCGCCCGCCAGCGGGCGGCAAAGGACATGATGACGAAATGCCGCTCGACGCGCCCGTCGGCGTCGCGTGCGATCACCTCGCGGTGGCCGGCAAGTCCGACAGGTTCGATTTCGAGCGAAGTCTCTTCGCGCACTTCGCGGATAACCGCATCGGCAAGAGGCTCACCGGCTTCAACGACTCCACCGGGCAACGTATAGAGATTGAGCGCAGGTTTGCGCGCACGCCGTACCACGAGCACCTGGCCGTTGCGGAAGATGGCCGCGCTCACCGCCAGATAAGGACGCTGCGGGTAGGTTCTCTCGTCAGCCACGCGGTTTATCGTTTCATCAACTGGTCAACGACGGCCTGCGGCGATGGCGCGTCGGTCAGATCGGCCTCGCCGTTGATCACCGCGCCGGCGCGCGCAATCAGCGGCTTCAGCCATGTGGTGGCATTCTCGGCGAGTGCCGCAATCGTGTCGAGACGGCGGTCGGCGTCCATTGCCGCCCGCGTTGCCTCTAGCACGATGGTCATCGTGACGGCCAGAGTGTCCAACGTGTTGCGGACGTTGGGATCGGCTGTGTCATAGGCCGCGATTGCGAGGTCGCGCGTCTTGAGATGCGAAGCGCGAAAATGCTCGCGATAACTCATCGGCTTCCAGGCCAGGAAATCGGCGCGGAATTCCGGGCAGCTCGCCAGCATGTCGAGCAGCATCACCGCTTCATTGAAGCGATTGAGATAGTCGGTCGCGAGACCGGTCTCCGGATGGATGTTGGCATCGGAGAGGCGCAGGCCGGCCGCGATATCAAATGTGTCATCCGGCGCTTGAACCGCGTCGGCTGAGTTCTGATATTTCATCGAGCCCTTTCCCCCGACGCGGATCGGGCCGCAGTGTTATGGTGCGGGGTTAAATTGCGCTTAAATACCCGCCTGTTAGGGATCGGTTTATGTGCGGCCGCTATGCAGTCACGTCCGCGCCGGAGGCCATCCGGGCGCTGTTCGGCTACCCGGAGCAGCCGAATTTCCCGCCGCGCTACAACGTGGCGCCGACCCAACCGATCGCAATCGTCCGCCTGATCGAAGGCAAGCGTCAGTTTGCGCTGGTGCGATGGGGGCTACTGCCATCCTGGGTGAAGGATCCCAAGAATTTCACCTTGCTCATCAACGCGCGCGGCGAATCGTTAACGGAAAAGCCGGCTTTCCGGGCCGCAGTGAAGCGGCGGCGGTGCCTCATCCCGGCCGACGGTTTTTACGAATGGAAGGCGGCTGGGCCACGCAAGCAGCCTTACTACGTCCGCGCCAAGTCGGGCGTGCCGCTTGCCTTTGCGGGCCTGTGGGAGACTTGGACCGGGCCCAATGGTGAGGAAATGGAAACCGCGGCCATTGTCACGACGCGCGCCAATCGCACGCTGGCCCCGATCCACGAACGCATGCCGGTGGTGGTGCCGCCGGACGCTTTCGACCTGTGGCTCGATTGCGCGAAGGTCGACGCCGAAACGGCGGCGGCCTTGATCGCCCCCGCGGCTGACGACCTGCTCGAGGCCTATGAAGTCTCTACAGCAGTCAACCGCACGGCGAACGACAACGCGAAACTGGTCGAGCCCTGGTCCGCACCGCCCGAAGCCGAGTCGGCGCCGAAGCCTGTTGCAGCACGCGCGCCCCGAAAGCGGACCAAGAATATGGCCAAGAAGGATGACGGGCAGGGGGCGTTATTTTGATTTACGGAGCCCCGGGAACCTTCTTGCCGCCGGTGCATCTAATGCATCGAAACGGAGAATAACGTTTATGCCATTGACGCAGGCCCAACAGGCCCACGCGGATACGCTGACGGACGAAGATCTGGTCGATCTCGCGCGGGCGCGTGACGAGGCCGCCGTTCGCACCATCACGAAACGATACAACCGCCGCCTGTTCCGCATTGCGCGCAGCATCTTGCGCGATGACGCCGAAGCCGAAGATGTCGTGCAGGAGACTTATGTCCGCGCCTTTACCGGCCTCGACATGTTCCGCGGCGATGCGGCCTTCGGAACGTGGATTACACGCATCGCCATGAACGAAGCACTCGGACGATTGCGGCGCCGGCGGCCGACGGTGGATTGGGAGACGTACGGCGAAAACCGCAATCAGGCCGAGATTATCCATTTTCCCGTCTCGGCGTCGGCCAGCGATCCGGAGAAGACCATGGCACAAAGCGAAGTGCGGGCGGTGCTGGAACAGGCGATCGACGCGCTTCCGGATGCGTTCCGGGCCGTGTTTGTCGCGCGCATCGTCGAAGGCATGAGCGTGGAAGAGACGGCCGATCTCTTTGGCCTGCGGTCTGAGACCGTGAAGACACGGCTGCATCGGGCACGCCTGCTGCTGCGCGCGGAACTCGACAAGCAATTGGGTCCCGCGCTCACCAGCAGCTTCCCGTTTGGCGGACGACGCTGCGAACGCATGACCGAAACAATGGTGCGCCGTCTCTGCACCGGTTGAATTTCCGGGAACCTCGCGAGCGCTCGTGCATCGAACCTTTCATCGATGCACGGCACGGCCGAAGGGCCGCGCGAAACGGAGGTTCTCATGTTTGCCAGACTGTCCGCAGGAATTGCCACGCTATGTCTGCTGTCCGCGCCTGTGTTGGCCCAGGGCGCAGCCAAACCGACCGATCCGCAAATTGCCCATATCGCCTACACCGCGGGCCAACTCGACATCGAGGCGGCCAAGCAGGCGCTGGCCAAATCCAAGAACAAGGAAGTGCGCGAGTTTGCGCAGGAGATGGAGCGCGACCATGCCGAGGTCAACAAGCAGGCACTTGCGCTCGTCAAGAAACTCAAGGTCACGCCGGAAGACAACGACACCAGCCGTGCGCTGACCAAGCAGGCGGCGGCCAAGCGCGACGAGCTGTCCAAGCTCAATGGCGCGGCTTTCGACAAGGCCTATGCCGCCAATGAGGTCGCCTATCACAAGACCGTCAATGGCGCGCTCGAGACCACGCTGATCCCGTCCGCCAGCAACGGCGAACTCAAGAGCCTGCTGCAAACCGGCCTGAAGATCTTCCAGGGCCACCAACAGCATGCCGAGCACGTCGCCTCTGACGTGAAATAATCGGGGATTGCCGCCAATGCTGCGAATGACGCCGGGACGGATTGCCATTGCTCTGATGATAGCGGGGCTATCGATCGTCCCGGCGCAGGCGGAAACGATTCAAGTGACGATCGACAAGTTGGAGTTCGCGCCTGCCGAGGTGAACGCCAAGGTCGGTGACACCATCGAGTGGGTGAACAAGGACGCGCTGGTGCACACCGCGACCGCGACGAATAACGACTGGGCCGTCAACATTGCGGCCCATCAGTCGGGGAGTGTCGTCCTGAAAAAACCGGGCGCAGTCGATTATTTTTGCAAGTTTCATCCCAATATGAAGGGACGCGTGGTGATTGCGCCTTAGCGCGCCCCTAAAGCACCTTGCCCGGGTTGAGGATGCCGTTGGGGTCGAGCATCCGCTTGAGGCCGTGCATCAGTTCGAGCGCCACCGGATCTTTGTATTTCGGCAAGATGTCGCGCTTCATGACGCCGACGCCGTGTTCAGCCGATATTGAGCCGCCAAATTTTTTTACCACTTCGAATACAACCGCATTCACCTCGCCCCAGCGCGCCAGGAACTGGGCTTTATCGGCACCTTCGGGCTGCATGACATTGTAGTGGATATTGCCGTCGCCGACGTGCCCGAACGGAAGCGTCCTGCTGCCGGGAATGTATTTCATGACGGCCGCATCGGCCTCCGCGATGAAAGCCGGCACATTGGCGACCGGCACCGAGACGTCGTGCTTGATCGAAGCGCCGATGTGGCGTTGCACTTCGCCAAACATTTCCCGTATGCGCCAGAAGGCTTTGGCCTGCTGCACGTTCTCGGCGATCGTGGCGTCGAGCACCAGCCCTTTCTCGTGCCCCTCGCTGAGAATGTTCTCCATCATCGCGCGCAGGCCGGAGCGCGCCTGCGAGGACAACTCGATCAGTACGTACCACGGATGAGGTGTTGCCAGCGGGTTGCGACTCGCCGCGTCATGTTTGACCACGGCTTCGACGCCCGCGCGCAGCATCATCTCAAACGAGGTTACGCCGTCCGACGTGTGCTGCTCGGCAAGTTTCAGGAGATCGACCGCCGCCTGCGGCGAGGGCACCCCGGCAAACGCGGTCTCAATCGAGCGCGGCTTAGGCACCAGCCGCAACACCGCTGCCGTGATGATCCCGAGCGTGCCTTCTGAGCCGATGAACAGGTTCTTCAGGTCGTAGCCGGTATTGTCCTTCTTCAGCTTGTTGAGATTATGCAGCACCCGTCCGTCGGCCAGCACGACCTCGAGGCCGAGCGCATGAGAGCGCGCTATGCCGTGCGCAATCGCGGCGGTGCCGCCGGCATTGGTGGAGAGATTGCCTCCGATTGTGCAACTGCCTTCCGACGGCAACAATTGGGGATAAAGCCGATCGGCTTCGGCGGCCGCCTCGCGTGCGCGTTGCAGCGTGACCCCGGCTTCCACGGTCATTGTGTTCGAGACGGGGTCGACCTCGCGGATCTTGTCGAGCCGCGTCAGCGACAGCAGCACTTCGCCGTTATGCGGAATTTGGCCGCCCACCAGTCCGGTATTGCCGCCCTGCGGCACGATCGCCGTGCGCGTTTCATTGGCGAGCTTGAGGATGGCCGAAACTTCCTCGACCGATCCCGGCCGCAACACGACTGGCGTGCGGCCGTGGTAAAGGTCGCGCATCTCGACGAGATACGGCTCCTGCGCGGATTTGTCGGTGACCGCATATTTGGGGCCGACAATCGCCGCAAAGCGGTTCAAAAGTTCGGGGTCGAGGCGGGGCTGGTCAAGCATGTCATCACTTTAGCGCAATTTCCGTCGTCATGTCAGCGCGGTGCCGCGGCGCGCTTGAGGCGGTCATTGATTGCCTCGCCGAGGCCTTCGTGCGGCACCTTCATTACCGCGATGCGGCGGGCACCGGAAGCGTCCAGTGCGCGCAAATGAGAAAACAGGTTGGCGGCCGCCTCGATGAGGTCGCCACGCGGCGACAAATTCAGCACTGTGCCTGGCGCGGCTGGCGCCATGCCGAAGGCCAGCAGCACTTCGCCATTTTCGGCCCCGTCGGCGTCAAGGCGCAGCGCAGCTTTCGGCGCGTAATGCGACGACAACATGCCGGGCGCCACCGGCGCATCGTCTGCGAGGGGAGCCGTTGCCAGCGCGGCGCTGAGCGTGCCCTCGATCGCTTCGCGCGGCACGCCGCCCGGACGCAGCAGAGTGGGCTGCTCGAGGCAGGACACGATGGTGGACTCCACCCCGACGGCGCAGGGGCCGGCGTCGATGATGAGATCAATGCGGCCGCGCAAATCGGCGAGCACGTGGGCGGCGCTGGTCGGCGATACGTGGCCCGACCGGTTCGCCGATGGCGCCACCACGGGGCCGCCGAAAGCCTCGATCAGGTTGCGCGCCACCGGATGCGCGGGCACGCGCACGGCCACGCTGTCGAGACCGGCAAGCGCGAGATCGGCAACGACGCAGTCCGGTTGCTTTGCGAGTACGAGTGTGAGCGGCCCCGGCCAGAACGCGGCGGCAAGTTTCTCGGCGGCGGGGGTGAACACGCCCACGCGTCGTGCGGCGGCGACATCCGCAACATGAGCGATCAACGGATTGAACGCGGGGCGGCCCTTGGCCGCGTAGAGCCGTGCCACCGCCTCGCCGTTGCCGGCATCTGCGCCGAGCCCGTAGACCGTTTCGGTCGGAAAGGCGACGAGGCCACCGGCGGCGAGGCAGCGCGCCGCAGCCTCCGTCGCCTCACGATCAGCCTTCAAAATCCGCGTTCCAGGCTCGGCGGTCATCGCCTCTCTCAAGCTTGCGTTTAGGTGTGCCGGGGTTATAAGACCGGCCTTCAGTCGGAGTGTAGCGCAGTCTGGTAGCGCACCTCGTTCGGGACGAGGGGGTCGCAGGTTCAAATCCTGCCACTCCGACCATTAAATCAGATAGTTAATTGGCGTTTTGCCAGATTTTGGCGCCCGGGCCAATCTCTTGCGGAAGGCAAGGACTTCCCGCCCGTCACTCGCTCCCGCCGCGGAACGCATTGCCGATCGCATTTATTCTTTTGCTGCTGATCGCTTCGCTCGGATCTTTTTGGGTTGGCGTCGCGGCCTCGTAACAATTGACGGTGCCCTTGTCCCACATCCGCCCGGTGCGATTGTCCATCATCAACTGCTGACATTTTTCGCCGGCGGGCGGCATGATGATGAGCGCGCCGGTGTAGATTTCGGCATCGCTGCGTTGCGGCTTCGGCTTGGCAACCTGTTGTGGCCGCAGCGCGGACCAGCCGCTTGGATGCCAGTCGTTGAGGTAGACGACGACGGTGACGCAGAAGGCGAGCCAGACCAGCATCATGTAGGTTCGCGGAACGTCGCGCAGGAACCAGCGGCGGTGGGACTTGTGACGCGCGGCCATAACCTGCTCCGGAGCACGCAAACGCGGCGGGTCTGACGTGAACGCGACCAAAGGGGCGTTCTTGCGCAGCCTAAGGCAGTTTTCGTTAAGAGACCGTTCAGCCTTGCGTAGCAGCCCGCAGCCCGCCCCAAAAATCAAATATTTGCATGAGATTGGCAGGAGAAATTGGGCACCTGGTGCGCGTGCTAACCCTTGCGGTAGACCATCTGCGCCGCGTAACTTCGGCACCAGTCACCGATGCCGGCGGGCCGGAAGAGCCTGCCGCTAAAAGAGAACTGAAATGGGGAGGATGACGGTCATGCGGCGTTTTTTCGCGTTCGTCTCACGCGCGGTTCTAGCCGCGGCCTGCGTTGCGCTTGTCCCGCTGGGTAATACCCAGGCGGCCGATTATCCGACCCGCCAGCCTCACATCTATGTTGGCTATCCGCCCGGCGGTTCGACCGACATCCTGGCACGGCTTTTCGGTGATTGGCTCGGCAAACGGCTTGGCCAGCAGTTCATCATCGAAAACCGTCCGGGCGCCGGCAACAATCTCGCCACCGAATTTGTCACCAAGGCGGCGCCAGACGGTTATTCGATGATTCTGGTCAACCCGGCCAATGCCGTTAATGCCTCGCTCTACAAGCATCTCAATTTCGTTTTCCTGCGCGACATCGATCCGGTCGGCGGTTTCATCCGCGTGCCGAACGTGATGGAAGTGAATCCATCAGTGCCGGTAAAGACCGTCGCGGAATTCATCGCCTATGTGAAAGCCAATCCCGACAAGGTGAACGTGGCTTCGTCCGGCAACGGGACCTCGATCCATCTTTCGGGTGAGCTGTTCAAGATGATGACCGGAACGAAGATGACGCACGTGCCTTACAAAGGTTCGGCGCCGATGCTCACCGATCTGCTCGGCGGGCAGGTGCAGGTCACGTTCGACAATCTGCCGTCATCGATCGAGCACATCAAGGCCGGCAAGCTGCGCGCTTTGGCGGTGACGACCGCGAAACGCAGTGAGGAATTGCCCGATGTGCCGACGGTTGGTGAAACCGTGCCCGGCTACGAGGCGAGCGCATTCTTCGGCCTTGGTGTTCCGCATGGCACGCCGAAAGAGGTCGTCGATATCCTCAACCGGGAGATCAATCTCGCCCTGAAAGATCCGGCAATGATCGCCAAGCTCAAGGAGCTGGGCGGAACGCCGATTCCCGGGTCGGCCGCCGATTTCGGCAAGATCATCGCGGCCGAAACGGCGAAGTGGGAAAAAGTGGTTCACGCTGCCGATCTGTCGATCAACTAGCGGGCGCGTGCAAGAGCCGGAATGACAACGCGTAAACGTCCCGAAGAGTTGCGCAGCCATCGTTGGCTCGGCGTCGATGACCTGCGTGCATTCGGCCATCGCGCGCGGCTGCGCCAGGGCGGCTTCGACGCGGCCGATTTCCGCGGCAAGCCGGTGATCGGGATCGTCAACACCTGGAGCGACATCAATTTCTGCCACACGCATTTGCGCGATCGTGCGGAAGACGTGAAACGAGGCGTGCTTCAGGCCGGTGGTTTCCCTGTAGAACTGCCGGCGATGTCGCTGTCGGAACCCTTCGTCAAGCCATCAACGATGCTCTATCGCAACCTGCTGGCGATGGAGACGGAAGAACTGTTGCGCAGCCATCCGATCGACGGCGCGGTGCTGATGGGCGGCTGCGACAAGACCACGCCGGCGCTGGTCATGGGTGCGATCAGTATGGGCATCCCCGCGATCTATGTGCCGGCCGGCCCGCAGTTGCGCGGGAACTGGCATGGGCAGGTGCTCGGTTCAGGCTCGGACGCCTGGAAATACTGGGATGAAAGGCGCGCCGGCCGCATCAGCGAAGAAGACTGGGCGGAGATTGAAGGCGGAATCGCGCGCTCATTCGGAACCTGCATGGTCATGGGCACGGCCGCGACCATGATGGCCATTACCGAGGCGATGGGCCTGGCGCTTCCCGGGGCGTCGTCAATTCCTGCGCCCGATGCCGGCCATCCGCGCATGTGCGCGGCCGCCGGCCGCCGCATCGTCGACATGGTGTGGGATGATCTGACGCCGCAAAAGATTCTCACGCCGGCCGCCTTCGACAATGCCATCCGTGTTCACATGGCGATGGGCGGCTCGACCAATGCCATCATTCATGTGGTGGCCATGGCGCGGCGAGCCGGGCTCAAGCTCGACATGAGCCGGTTCGATGAAATCTCGCGTGAAATTCCCGTGCTTGCCAATGTGCGACCGTCCGGCGAACTTCTGATGGAGGATTTCTTCTATGCCGGCGGTCTGCGCGCGTTGATGAATGAGTTAAAGGAAAAGCTCGATCTGTCATGCCTGACCGTGACGGGAAAGAGCATCGGCGAAAATATCGCGGGTGCCGGCGTCTACAAGCGCGACGTGATCCATCCGTTGTCCGATCCGGTGTCGCGCGACGGCGCTACCGCCGTCCTCACCGGCAATCTCGCTCCGCGCGGCTGCGTGATGAAACCGTCGGCGGCCGATAAGCGGCTTCTGCGCCACCGCGGCAAGGTGATCGCATTCGAGGACTACAACCATATGGCGCGCGAGGTGGAGCGCGACGATCTCGACGTCACGCCCGATCACATCCTCGTCCTTAAAAACGGCGGCCCAAAAGGTGGTCCAGGCATGCCGGAGTGGGGCATGCTGCCGATCCCCAAGAAACTCGTGAAGCAGGGTGTGCGCGACATGCTGCGTATTTCGGACGCGCGCATGAGCGGCACCAGCTATGGCGCCTGCATCCTCCATGTGGCGCCTGAGAGTTTTGTCGGCGGGCCGCTGGCTTTCGTGAAGACCGGCGACGAAATTGAGGTCGATGTGCCGGCACGCCGCATTCACCTGCACGTCTCGGATGAGGAGATGGCCCGCCGGCGTAGCGCATGGACGCAACCGGGCCCGCGCTATCCGCGCGGCTACGGCGCGCTTTATTCGCAGCACATCGGTCAAGCGGATGAGGGCTGCGACTTCGACTTTCTGGCGCCGCTTGGGGCGATTCCAGAGCCGGAAATTCACTGAAGTCGGTAGCCGGCCACCGACTACGTGCAAGTATCTAAAATTGCATACAACCTAAAGACGAATTTTCATCTACTGGATGGCAGGCTCCCGGCAGGGTCACCGGGATCAGCTGTCGATGCGTCCTTCTGTTCTGAAGCTCGCGTTCAATGCCGGGTTTGCGCTTTTGCTTGCCGCGACCGTGCTGGCCGGCGCTATCGTTGGATCGGCAATCCTTCATGCAAGCTTGCGGGACACGATCTACCAGACCGCAATTGCCACGCTGGTGGTCGCGCTGGTGGGGACCGTGCTGGCCGTCGCGGCGCGATGGTCGCCATTGCGCGCGCTCGACCGCACGCTCGAAGCGCTCCGTAAAACCCAGCGCGATCTTGCGGAACAAAATACGCGCCTTGACGCCGCGCTGATGAATATGTCGCAAGGCCTTTGTATGTACGATGCGGGCGGAAAGCTCGTGATCTTCAACCCGCGCTTTGCGGAGATATATGGTCTGCCGAAAGAAAAAGTCGTACCGGGCATGACCACGTACGATCTCGTTGCGCTGTTGCGTACGTCCGGCAGTGCCACGGATGTGGACCCGCAAGGAACGCTTGCCATGCGCGACAGCATTTATCGCGAGGGCAAAGGCGGGGCATTTGTTCAGCGCCTGACCGACGGCCGCAGCATTTCGATATTGTATCGGCCAAGACCGGGCGGCGGGTTTGTGGTGACTTTCGAGGACATCACCGAACGACTCGCCGCCGAGGAGCGGATCAGGCACCTGGCACACTACGATGTGCTGACGGATTTGCCCAATCGCGTCACATTTTACGACCGCATGGAGTCGATCCTTCGCCACTTGCGGCGAACCGATTCAGTTTCCGTGCTCAGTCTTGATCTCGACCATTTCAAGAGCGTGAACGACACGCTTGGGCATCCTGTTGGAGACAGGCTCCTGCAAGCTGCGGCCGACCGCATGCGAACTTGTGTTCGCGACGCGGATATCGTTGCCAGATTGAGTGGCGACGAGTTCGCGATTGTTCAAATCCCGTCCGCGGAGGGGCTCGATACCAACGCGCTCGCGACCCGCCTGATCGAGGTCGTTGGTGCCCCCTATGACATCGAGGGACATCAAGTTGTGGTGGGCGCCAGCATTGGCATCGCCATTGGGCCTGCCGATGGCGCGACACCGGATACATTGATGAAGAATGCGGATCTGGCGCTCTATCGCGCCAAGGCAGATGGCGGCGGCAAATTCCGGTTTTTCGAAACCGAAATGGACGCGCGCATGCAGGCGCGCCGCACACTCGAGCTCGAACTGCGCAAGGCAATCCTGAAAGGTGAGTTTGACCTTCACTATCAACCGATCGTCGAAGTGAGGACAGGCAGAATCACAAGTTGCGAAGCCCTTATTCGGTGGTTCCATCCTGAGCGTGGGCTGATTCCGCCGCTGGAATTTATCCCGATCGCGGAAGAAACAAGCCTTATTATTCCGCTTGGAGAGTGGGTGTTGCGGCACGCCTGTAGCGAGGCGGTCCGCTGGCCAAAAGATGTCACGGTCTCGGTCAATCTGTCGCCGGCGCAATTCAAGAGCCCGAATCTGGTCAAGACCATCGTCAATGTGTTGACGGATTGCGGACTACCCGCAGCCCGGCTGGAGCTGGAAATCACGGAGCTGGTGCTTTTGCAGGACAATGATCATGCCCTCGCCATCCTGCATGAGTTGCGCAATCTCGGGATCAAAATTGCAATGGATGATTTCGGCACGGGCTACTCGTCGCTCGGCTATCTGCGCAGCTTCCCGTTCGACAAAATCAAGATCGACCAGTCCTTTATCCGCGACTTGACCTCGAAAGAGGACAGCGTTGCCATCATTCGCGCCGTGGTCGGGTTGAGCAGCAGCCTCGGGATCACGACCACCGCAGAGGGTGTGGAAACGAAGGAGCAGCTGGCGCGCCTCACCAAGGAGGGCTGCAATGAAGTCCAGGGCTTTTTCTTCAGTCCGGCGCGCCCGGCTGCGGAAATTGAGCACATCCTCAACGACACAGCTCGCGATGAGGCCGTGGCCTGACGCCCTCCAAGATTCAGATTTCAGATTAGAACTTCTCCGATCTAGAACGTTCTAATGTGCGCCGCGCGCATTGACTTGCGTGCGAATTTTCCTGAATTGTTTTTCTATCGCGCGCGTCATGCGACGCGCAGCCTGATTGCCGGACCTTGAACCCGGCCAATGAGGGAATGGGATATGTTTCACGCCCGCACGGCGCGTGTGCTCGTTCTTGCCGCGCCATTGGTTGTGGCTGCCGGTTTTGGCGCGCGCGCCCAGGACAACCCGGCTTTTTATCGCGACGTCGAAACGAAATATATTTTCGGCTTCACTGAAGGGTCTGGCATCGGTCTTGAAGGCGAGAAGGAATTCTCGCTGGAGACCGTCGCGCGAATGGGCAAACGCGACGGGCGCTATTGGGCCAGCGAAACAAAACTCGAATATGAATTTACGCCGAACCAGTACGTACAGTTCGAGCTGGGTCCGCTGGTCTCCGCGCATGCTATCAAGGGTGTTACTGATCTGGACGATCGCAATCAGCTGGCGATGAGCGGAGTTTTCGGCGAAGTACGCTACCTGCTTCTGGATCGCGGTCCGTCCTCGCCGCTGGCGATCACGCTCTCAGCGGAGCCCGAGTGGCACCGTATTGACGAGACCGGCGGCGCGCGGGTCAAGAACTTCGGCCTTGAGTTGAAGGTCAATGCCGATCTTGAGCTGATCAAGAACCGGCTCTATTTCGGCAGCAACCTTCTCTATGAGCCGGAAGCGACTCATGATCCCGACGGCATCGGCGCCGGCTGGGAGAAAGAATCAACCGGCGGCATATCGGGCGCCTTGTCCTATCGCGTTTTGCCGTCCGTATTCGTCGGCGCCGAACTCTGGTACCTGCGCCATTACGACGGGGCATGGTTCAATACATTTACCGGCGACGCCGTCTTTCTCGGGCCTACGGCTTACGTTCAGCTCGGGCGCAAGGTGTTCATGACCGCGGCCTGGAACGTGCAAGTTCATGGCCGCGATGTCGACGAGCCGGGCTCTAAGCTCAATTTCGGGGAGTTCTCCCGGCAGCGCGGCAAACTAAAACTCGCAGTCGAATTCTAGCTGGAGGATTTCGCGTGATCGGCACCAATGCAAAGACGGCTTTTGCCCTGCTCGTGCTCGCGGCGTCTTGTCTTTGTGCAAGTGTGCCGGCGAGTGCGCAGCAACCCGCAACCGTGACCATCAGCGTCAAGAACCATCGCTTTCAGCCCGCGCAAATTCAGGCTCCGGCCAAGGTTCCGATCGAGCTGCACGTAAAAAACCTCGATCCCACGCCGATGGAATTCGAAAGCGTGAGCCTGCGCGTCGAGAAGGTCGTTGCCGGGAACAGCGAAGGCATCATCCGGCTGCGGCCGCTGGAACCAGGCAGCTACAATTTTTTCGATGATTTCAACCAGGCAACCAATGGGGTGCTGGTTGTGCGGTAACACTGCACAAAAATGGAACTAATCCTGATTTTGCGGGTTTTCGGGCCACAATTGTCGTTGGCCCGGGAGCGCTCGCATGAATACAAATATTGCAAAGATTGTGTTTGTGTTTCTTTTTCTCGCCGCCGCAACTTTCTTTCCGGCGAGCGCGCAACAAGCAACTAGCGTCACGGTTAGCGTAAAGAACCACAGTTTTCATCCTGCTCAGATCCATGCACCAGCCAACGTGCCGATCGATCTACGCGTGAAAAATCTCAATTCGACCGCGATGGAATTCGAGAGCGACACTTTACACGTAGAGAAGGTCGTGAACGGGAACAGTGAAGTGGTCATCCGGCTGAAGCCGCTGGCGCCTGGCCGCTACGAATTTTACGACGACTATCATCAGGAGAGCACCGGCGTCCTCGTGGTGCGTTAGGAGATCACACGACGAAAGGAATGAGCGCCGGTACCTCGGCGCGATAATGCTCATAGGCCTCGCCGAACTCGGCCTGCATGAATCTTTCTTCGATGACGATCTTGCGCAAAAACCCTGCGGCAATCAGCGCGAGCCCGACGAGCGCGCGCCATTTGTCGACCGAAAGCGCAGTGCCAATGAGTGCGAACAACACGCCGGTATAGATCGGGTGCCGCACCAGCGCATAAGGTCCACTGCGTACCAATTCATGGTTCTGCTTGACCGTTACCTCGGCGCTCCAGTTAGCCCCGAGCCGGACACGCGCCCATGCCGCAAAGCCGAGGCCGATCGCAACGAGAGCGCTTGCAATCCAAAGCCAGATTTGAGCGGGCCCATGGAACTGGCGTTCCAGTTCCGGCCCAAGGATACCCGGCACGCCCAAAAGAAGTCCGCCCAGGATCAACGGCCCGTAATGGGTAAGGCGCGACGCAACGTTTTCCCGTCGCCGGGTTTCCCGAGTGACGCGGGCAGCCAGCACCCAGTAGCCGAGCCAGAGGATCCAGAGGGCCGGGATCAATGCGCGCAGCACATGCGTCATTGGTCACCGGCTAGGGTGCAAGTGTGGCCGAATTAGTGGTAGGTCCGTTCCACAATCGGACTGACGGCATGAGTGACGACATTCCCTTCGACAAGGATTTGAACCTGGCGCCGGACACGGTGGACGAGCCAATGCCCGGGATACGCCGGATCATGGCCAACAACCCTGGCCCATTCACCTTCAAAGGGACCGTCAGTTATATCGTCGGCCGCGGCAAGGTAGCGATCGTCGATCCAGGCCCGGACGATCCCGCGCATATCGGCGCGCTGCTTGATGCAGTGCGCAATGAAACCGTGACGCACATCTTTGTGACACACACCCACCGCGACCATTCGCCTGCAGTGCCGGCGATCAAGGCGGCCACCGGAGCCACGGTCTTTGCTGAGGGTCCACATCGCGCCGCGCGTCCGCTGCACATCGGTGAGCACAATCCACTCGACGCCAGTGCCGACCGTGACTTCCGGCCCGATGTGGCGCTCAAGGATGGCGAGGTCGTCGCCGGCGACGGATGGTCGATTGAAGCGGTGACGACGCCGGGTCACACCGCTAACCACATGTCTTACGCTCTGAAGGAAAAGAACACGCTGTTTGCCGGCGATCACATCATGGCCTGGGCGACGTCGATTGTCGCGCCGCCCGACGGCGCCATGAGCGATTACATGGCGTCTCTGGCAAAGCTGGCGCGGCGCAAAGAGGCCATTTACTTCCCGGGCCACGGACCCGCGATCACCGATGCGTCGCGCTTCGTCAGTTACTACATTCTGCACCGCAAGGCGCGCGAAGCATCGATCCTGCACCGCCTGTCAAAAGGCGCGACCGACATTCCCACAATCGTGCGCGCGATTTATATCGGCATCGATCCCCGTTTGACCGGGGCCGCCGGCCTGTCCGTGCTCGCGCATCTTGAGGATCTGGTCGTGCGCGGTCTGGTGGAAACAGACGGCCAGCCTGCAGTCGACGGAGTTTATCGTCTGCCCGGCTGACGTTTTTCGGGCTGCTGTCCCTTTTTCGGCGGCGGAGGCTTTTTCTCCGGCAGCGAGCGAGGCTCCGGCGCCGAACCCACGGCGTCATCGAGGTCCTCGAGCAAGCTTCTGATGCGCGACGCATTGGCGCCGAAGTCGTGCGATCCGACGCGCGAGGCCGAGCGTACGTCAATGCGGGTGCCCGGGCCCATCGGTATCACCCGGATAACGACATCGTCGCGGAATCCCATGATCGGAGTGCGCGCCACGGCCTCAATCACGGCATCGCGACGCGCCAATGTCGGTGCCCGCGTATCCGCGATGGCCCACTTGCGCTTGGTGACCAGCGCGAGCGCGGCGTCATAGGCAACTTTCGGCGCAACGTCGAGCTCAAGGGGGGCGATATCCGGATAGCCGGCGCGCTGCAGCGCGGCCACTGCCTGCCCGGGATAGTCGGTGCGATCGCGCGGGCGCTGACGGGCGAGCACGTCGAACCGCGGCGGATTGGCCGTGTCCGTCGTGACGTCGGAAATTGCCGGCAACTTCACGGCGCGCGTGCCGAGATAGGCGGGATAAGCGATTAACGCCAGTCCGAGAAACAGGCCGAGCAACGCACGGCCGAGGCCGGAATAGCCCTGCCGCCAGATCACAATGAAGCCTCCGAATGCCAGCAGGATGGCAAGTCCGGCAAAGACCAGTGCGGCCGCGAAAGTGGCGAGCGCTGGCACGATCTCGAGCAGGTTTGATCGGACGATGATGATTGAAAGTGCAGCCACGGCAAAGGCGAACAGCCCCAGCCGGGACGACCAGACCGCGATCTTTGACGTCGGCTCGTCGTGAAACGGGCGTCGCGCCATCGTCATGACCCCGCACAAATCGTCTTGAGCGCCGCCCATTCTCCGGCATCGAGAAATGATGTCGGTGGCCGCGTCGCCGCCAGTTTATTAATGACTGCCACCCGTGCTTTAGTTTCCGGATGATCCAACAGGATCGTCATGCCCGGTTCGGTGGCGCCACCGATCTTGTCGAGCATGGTTGCAAGTGCATGGGCATCGCCGCCGGCTTTATTCATGAGGTCGGCGCCATAGGCATCGGCCTGCGTTTCCGCCTCACGCGAATAAGATGATTGCAGTACGGTCTTGGCTGCAAAAACGACCGCGCCGCCGCCGACGAAATCGCCGAGCAGCATCCCGAACAAAAAAGACAGGCCGGCGCCCTGGAGAACCGCCTTGGTGCCATCGCGATGCGCGACGTGGCCGATTTCATGTGCAATCACGCCTGCAACCTCGTCAGCAGTATCAGCCTTGGCAATCAGGCCGCGGAATACATAAACCTGTCCGCCGGGCAAAGCCACGGCATTGGTCTCGTCACGCCGCACAACAGTGGCGCGCAAGGGCAGGGCGAGGCCCGCTGCCGTTTCAAGCCGCCGCAGCATCTTGTCCAGCGCGGCACGACCAGCCGTCTCCGACGGGGCTGTCCCGCAATCAAAGCTGGCGCCCGCCTTGCGCGTATCGAGCATGCCGCGCACCTGCATATTGACCGCATCGCCCAGCTTTCGCTCCGCCGCCGGCGGCAGAAGGGGCGTCAATCGAGCCGCGATTGCCGGCACCCCGAACCACGCGACCAACATAAGCGATGCTGTTGCGGCCACGCTCCAGCCGATCACCCGTATGCGCTGTCGGCGTTGCAGCGCCCCTGTTCGGTCGACAAGGGACGCACGGGCGTCAATTTCAGCAGCGAAGGCCGGATCAAGAATCTCAAGGCGCTCAAGCGCCGCGCTCCCTCGCCGGCCGAGGCGGAGCACATTATCAGGAGCAGCCAACCCCTCAATTTCGTCATAGGGCCATTCGGTGAGTAGCCGCCCGTCTTGCGCCGATATCCGCAGACTGGATCGTGCGAGCGCCACCGCTACATCGCGGCGCGTGCTGGTCACGCCGTCGAAATAGATGCCGGCTTCGGAACTCATCTCTGCGGCCCTTCAATTCCGGTCGGCATCAGTAACTGCCCACATTCAGTGCGTCGGCGAGTCCCTCGCCAATAGCGGAGCTTGGGCGTCCGGTGGCCTTGACCTTTTCGAGTGCAGAAAGACCGGTCAGCTCCAGCAATTCCATTCCCAGTTGCCAGAGCGACAGCAGCACGGTAGCGCGATAGATGGTCGAAAAGCCCAGCGCGGTGACCACGTAGCCCGCCAACAGAAAGAGTGTCGCCAGGATTTCGCCGCCAGCACCAGGTTTTGCGACGCCGGCCAGCGCGCCAACCATAACCAATGCGATCGCTGCAACAACACCCAAAGCCATGCTGAACAGGATCGCGTAGCCGACAAAGCGGGCATAGGCGCCGTAAACATGACGTATGCGCAGCCGGGAGCGCACTTCGAGATCGCCAAAGCATAGACCCGACGACCACCAACGCAGCACGATTGCCTGGAACGCCGGATAGAGCAGGGCACCAGCCGTAATGCTGACGCCACCCATGAGCATCGCAAAGACAATGACCGCGCCGAGGCCGGGGTTACCGCCTTCGATCCTGCCCATGACGTTGTCACCGCCTTGCGCCAGCGCATCGACGAGCGCCTTCCAGTCCACCGAACCGACAAATCCGCTGACCGCGAGCGCCAGCGGCGCGAACACCAGCAACCACATGGGCAGCCCACGCAAGAGCAGCCCAAAACCGGAAGCGTCGAAACGTCCGGCGAGATCGCCGTAGAACGTGTTGCGCATTTTGTAGCGCTCGAGGCTCGCGAGCTGGAACGGATAAGCGAGCCCGAAACTCAACACGGTGATGATCCACCACGCGATCGCGCGAAAGGCATAGGCCCAGGCCGAACCCTCCTGGTGAAAGCGCAAACCTCGATAGATCGTGCGCGTCAGGCGGTAGCGGCGGGCGCGGTAAATCGCGTATTGGCCGAGAATGCCAAGGGCCGCAAATGCGAACACACTCGATAGCTTTCCGAGCGTGCCGAGATCGAGAGCTGCCAAAAAGAAACCGGCGTAGACGGGAATGAGAATGGCAATTGCGATCAGGAATCCGAGCAGGAGTTCAAGGGCGGTGCCGGTATATTCGAGGGTCTCGCCGGCGATTTCGGTGTTTGACCAGAGGAAGCGCCGCACATCAGTTGCCAGCCAGAAGCGATATATGCCGAGTGTGACCATCAGCAACACGCCGCCACGAATGAGCAAGCGCCAATAGACCCGGCGCTGCCCCAGAAATCGCACGCCGCCGCCCGTTGCGATTCCGCCCGTATCGAGGCTCATGGCCAGCAGGGATAATGGCAAGTGGTTGGGCAGGCAATCTCGATTGTGGCGTCACCGCAAAAATCGGTCTCGGTGGGTGTCGTGCCGCCTAAGGGAACGCATATCAGAAGGCCCTATCCGATGACGAGCCGCGTGGGACAAGCGCGGCGGCGCGGTGGGTATTTGGCCTTGGTGCTTTCGACACTCACGCAACCGTGAGGAGCTTCCGGCGCGCTACGCTGCAAGAATGTAAAAATAATATTCTGTGGCTGCAATCGGGAGCCTTCGATGCGTGCAAAAAGCCGTCCACAAGTCGACCGTCGCGCGCTCTTGAGCTTTGGCGGCGTGCTGGCGTTGAGTGCAGTTTTGCAGCCGTTACGCCTGTTCGCCCAGGGTCGCTCACCTTTGCGTATCGGCATTATTGGTGCCGGCAACATCGGCAGTACGATCGGCGGGTTGTGGATCAAGAGCGGTCACCCCGTGATGTTTTCATCACGCCATCCGGATGAGCTGAAAGATATGGTGGCGAAGCTTGGCAGCCTTGCACAAGCGGGTACCGTCGAGCAGGCGATCGCATTTGGCGATGCTCTTTTCATCGCCGTGCCGTATGGCGCGATCCCGCAGATTGGAAAGGACTATTCCACCGCAATGAAGGGCAAAGTAATGCTCGACGCCTGCAACGCGGTTTCGGCGCGCGATGGGGCCGTCGCCGACGAGGTTGAGCAAAATGGTATCGGTGTGACCACGCAGAAATATTTTCCGGATGCACGGGTCGTGCGCGCATTCAATACGATGTCGTACATGATCTTTGCGCGCGAGGCGAACCGCGCCGACCCGAAGCTCGCCATTCCGATTGCTGGTGACGATTCGCAGGCTGTCCAGGTCGCGGCGAGCCTTGTACGCGACGCGGGATTTGATCCGGTTGTTGTCGGTAAGTTGGCGGACGCCCGGCGCTTCCAGCGCGGACAGCCGG
The DNA here is from genome assembly GCA_963735285.1 of uncultured Alphaproteobacteria bacterium. Taxonomy (GTDB): domain Bacteria; phylum Pseudomonadota; class Alphaproteobacteria; order Rhizobiales; family Xanthobacteraceae; genus Pseudolabrys. The sequence goes on from CAVTKN010000009.1 coordinate 284,373, forward strand.
GCTATGGGCAATCGGTATCGGCCGCGGAGCTTAAACAAAAACTCTCATTGCCATGAGCTGGTATGAACGCTGGTTGAAGCGTGTCATGCCGGCGACGCCGCAAGAACGAGCGGCGGCGTTGTGGTCGTTCGCATATTTCTTCGCGCTGCTTGCCGGCTACTACGTGCTGCGGCCGCTGCGAGATCAGATGGGTATCGCGGGCGGCGTAAAGAACCTGGCGTGGTTGTTCACCGCCACGTTTGTCACGCTGCTTGCAGCGCAGCCGCTTTACGGAGCTCTCGTCGCGCGGTTACCGCGTGCGCGGTTCATCCCGATCGTCTACCATTTCTTCGTCGCTAATCTCATATTATTTTGGATATTGCTGACCTTTGACATTGAAACTGTTGTCGTCGCGCGAGTATTTTTCGTCTGGGTCAGTGTATTCAATTTGTTCGCCGTAGCGGTTTTCTGGTCGTTTATGGCTGATCTGTTCACGTCCGAACAAGGCAAGCGTCTATTTGGATTTATTGGCGCGGGCGGGACGGCGGGCGCGTTGTTGGGTCCCATCATCACGATTTGGCTTTCTGTGCCTTTGGGCCCCGTAAACCTGATGATTGCCGCCGCTGTGTTCCTCGAGCTCGCGGTGTTTTGCGTTTACCGCCTTGAGCGCGCGGCGCTAGTACACAGCGGACCGAAAACAACGGTGGAAAGTATTGGCGGGAGCGCGTTCGCGGCGATCCCCGAGCTGGTGCGCTCGCCATATATGCTGGGCGTCGGCGCTTGGGTTGCTTTGCTGTCGTATGCCGCGACCATCATTTATTTCGAGCAGGCGCACATTGTTTCCGAGGCTGTCAAGACCGCCGGACTCCAAACGCGCATCTTTGCCAGCATTGATCTCGCCGTCAGTGTGCTCACGCTGATGACGCAATTGCTCGTCACGGGCCAGCTGCTCAGGCGCGTCGGCACGGGACTCGCGGCCGCGGCATTGCCGGCTGTCTATATTGTAGGGTTTGCTGCCCTGGCGGTGATGCCGACGCTCATTGTTGTAGTCACCGTTCAGGTTGTGCAGCGCTGGATGAATTTCGCAATCGCGAACCCAGCGCGCCAATTGTTCTTCACGGTTGTGACCCGTGAGGAGAAATACAAAGCCAAAAATCTGGTCGACGTTGTCGTCTATCGCGGCTCCGACGCGTTGTCAGGCTGGATCTTCGACAGCATGCAGGCATTCGGGCTCAAGCTCGGCGCCATTGCCCTTTTCTCTCTGCCGGTGGTGGCCGGGTGGTTTATTCTCTCGGTGGGTTTGGGGCGAGCTCAAGAAAGGCGGTCGATGCAGCGAGCCACACCCACTAAGGAGAGCAAGAGTGAATACAGTCTTGACTCGGCGTGAGTTCGCCGCATTCGTTGGTGCAAGCGTTGTGGCGGGTCCCGTTCTGGCGGATACGGATGCTCTCCTGACCCGCATGATCCCAAGCAGTGGTGAGCTTGTTCCGGCCGTCGGCCTTGGCACTGCCAGCGTCTTTGACGCCGCCAACGAAACAACGCGCGGCAAGGCGGCAGCCGTGATTCGTGCCTTGATCGGGAATGGCGGCCGGATCATCGATACCGCTTCAACTTATGGCGACGCGGAAATCGTCGTTGGCGACGAAATGGTGGCAGCCAAACTACGCGACAAGATCTTCATCGCCACCAAGCTCGAAAGTCCCGACGCTTCCGAGCTGAAACGTTCGCTGACACGTCTCAAGACCAGCCAAGTCGACCTGTTGCAACTGCATAACGTGCGAAGACTCAATCAATCCCTTGCCCAGTTCAGGGCATGGAAGGCCGAAGGCATTTGTCGTTATACCGGTGTGACCTCGACTTATCATGGCGACTTTCCTGCCATCGAAGCGGTGCTTCGCCGCGAAAAGCCGGATTTCGTTCAGGTCGACTATTCGATCGATGTCCGGGACGTCGAGAAGCGAATTCTTCCATTGGCAGCGGACGTAAAGGCGGGCGTGCTAACGGCTTTGCCATTCGGCCGCGGTCGCCTGTTCGGGGCAGTGCGGGGGAAGGCAATTCCCGATTGGGCCAGTGGATTTGCGGGCAGTTGGGCGCAATTTTTCCTGAAGTATTTGCTGGGTGATCCGCGAGTCACGGCGGTCATACCAGGGACCGGCGATGCATCGCACATGGTCGACAATATCGGCGCCATGCGTGGCCGCTTACCAGACGCGGCGGAGCGGACGAAAATGATTTCGTTTGTCGAGGCATTGTGAGCCGAGCTCAGAAGACCGACGCCGCTTGAATGCATTCAGAGTGAGCCCGGCTGCCGCACCTGGCGCTGGAACCCGTGAATGATCTGCCCACGGCATTGCAATGGTATCGGGCAGCCTCCGGTTAACCACCAAACTGGCGTTCACTCGCTGAATCTCGTGGCTCTTGCCCCACAGCGGCAATAAATCGCGATTTTTGTGACTGCCGTCACAGCCAGGGTTAACCATTCTGGCAACAACAGATTTAGGAGGGTTAATTTTTGATTAAAATCATCGCTGCGCGGTGCCAGCCGTGTTGCTGTGGTGAGGGCCAAAGCGTTCGGTGGAAAGTGGGGACAGTTTGCGTTCGGCCGTAACGAAACTCAATGTTGCGCATCTGGGTCAAGTGGCTCAGACGGCGGAGGCCAGGATTCCAACTCAGTTGGAGCTCTGGTCGCCGGCTAATCTCGCGTCGGCGCGTGAAGAGCGCGCGCTGCAGCGCGCCCGCATTGATTTTAGCGCGGGAGTGAGTAGGGCCGGATTTCGCGAACTCGATCTGACGCTGAATTCAAGCGAAGAAAGCATCTGGTGCTTCATGCAGCCGGCGGGGCCGCCGAGCTTCACGCCCACGTTGCTGCAAGAGCTGATCTCCATGCGGCGCATGCTGCAACGCATGTTCGCCAACCTGCCGCCGGGCGAGTCTGCGCCGATCAAATACTTCGTCGGCGGCTCGCGTATTCCCGGCGTCTACAATCTCGGCGGCGATCTCAATTTTTTCATCAAGAGCATTCGTGCGCGCGACATCGATGCGCTGCGCAACTACGCGCACGACTGCGTCGACGTCGCCTATCAGATGACGGTCGGATTTCATCTGCCACTGATCACGATCGCGCTGGTACAGGGCGACGCGCTCGGCGGCGGCTTTGAGGGCGCATTGTCCTTCAACGTGCTCGTCGCGGAAAAGAAAGCAAAATTCGGATTGCCGGAAATTTTGTTCAACCTGTTTCCCGGTATGGGAGCCTTCAGTTTTCTGTCGCGCAAGCTCGACATGACGCGGGCGCACAAGATGATCCTGAGCGGGCGTATCTTTGGAGCGCCGGAGCTTCACGAGATGGGTTTGATCGACGTCCTCGCCGAGGACGGACAGGGCGAGCAGGCGGTGCGCGACTACATCGCCCATAATCGACGCCATCATGCCGTGCATCGGCGCGTCCGCGAGGTCGGACTGCGTGTCAATCCGCTCTCGCTTGAGGAGCTTCGTGACGTCACCGATATCTGGGCCGAGCATGCGATGCGGCTGCAAGAATCGGATCTTCGCAACATGGAACGCCTGGCGAATGCGCAATTACGCCGCGTGAAATACGCTCGGCCCTAGTGGTCTTGATGCATCAAGCAGCGACGTCGCGTTTCGAAAGTCGCCCACGCAAAGCGACACAGACGCGTTCAAATTCTTCCCGCAGCCCGTTGAGGTAGATTTCGCCCTGGCTGGCGAGGTCCTCAGGCGCAACTTGCCGCCACGCGAGACACATTTCGTAGATTCCGCGCGCTCCGATATTGGCGGCCGCGCTGCGTAAAGCGTGCAATTGCTCGCGGAACGCAAGCGTGTCGCCCGCGGCAGTGATGTCGGACAACTGACGCAGGATATCGGCCGCGTCGTCGAGGAACTGCGCGGCGAGCTCGTCAACGAAGTCCTTGCCACCAAGGCTTTCCAGCGCGTCGATCGTATCGAGATCGATGGCTGCTTCCCGAACTATGCGCGGAGGCGAAGCGTGCGCCGGGGCTTCGGTTATTTGTGGGGCCACGCGAGGGGCTTCAGCGGCATCGGCCACCAGCGTACTGATGATCTCGAGTAAACGATGCGGCTCGATCGGTTTCGTGGCGCAGGCGTCCATGCCAGCTTCCCTGCAACGCCGCTTGACCTCCTCGGTTGCGTCGGCCGTAAGCGCTACGATCGGCACGTGAGGTCGCCCGAGAGATGTGAAGCGGTAAAGCTTGGTTGCTTCGATGCCGTTCATAACCGGCATATTCACGTCCATCAGAACCAAATCGAAGTCCTGTGCCTCAAGAATGTCGAGCGCAGCCTCGCCATTGTCGACGATCGTGACGCGATGGCCGGCGCGATCGAGAATCTTGGCGATGACCATTTGGTTGGTGCGTTTGTCCTCGGCAACAAGGATCGACAATGGTCGCCGTGCCGCAACAATCGTGCGATTGCGGATGGTTTCGGGGCGCTCGGCGGCGGGACTGTTGCCGCGCGCGATTTGCAGGCTCGCAACCAGACTCATCGGATCGAGCGGCGTGGCCAGCGTCGTGATAAACCGGCTGCGCACTATACCCGCGGGAAGTCCTGCGTCATGGTCGTCCGTCAGCAAAATGAGCGCGGACGCACAGGCGGGATTATCGCCGGCGATGATCTCAAAACCAACCTCGTCCAGTTTATCGGCAATGTCGTGATGAATGACCGCTACGGGACGGCGCACGCCGCTGGCCCGCAGCGAGGCCAAAGCTGTCGCGGCCTCGTCCATGCTATTGGAGAACGTGACATTCGGCACGTAAGACCGAGCGATGGCACGGTCGTCGTCATTGCCGCCCACGAAGACGACCGGCGTCTGCGCCGTATAAACCTGCAGCGGATTTTGCGGCTGCGCTTCCAGTTCGATTTCGAACCAGAACGTGCTGCCTTTGTCAGGCGCACTTTGCACGCCAATATTGCCGCCCTGCAGCTCGACAAGGTGCCTTGCGATGGCGAGGCCAAGGCCGGTGCCGCCAAAACGATCGATGATGGTTTCATCGGCCTGTGTGAAGCGCTCGAAGACCCTGGTTTGAGCGTCTTTGCTGATGCCGATTCCGGTGTCGGTCACCTCGAACCGCAGCCGTACGCGGTCGCCGTCGGACGCAACAGCGTCGACTGCGATGACGACGAAGCCGCGTTCGGTGAATTTCACGGCGTTGCCCGCAAGATTGATCAGGACCTCCTCGAGATGAGGTTTGTCTCCGACCAATAAACGCGGCGTGCGCGCGGTGCAGTGGATTGCGAGCCGTACGCCTTTGCGCTGCGCTTCGAAGGCAAGCATGTTCCGGATTTCACCGAGCAGGGAAACCAGGTCGAAATCGACGTTCTTGATCGTGATCCGGCCTGCCTCGGCGCGCGAGAAATCCAGGACGGAATTGATCAACGTTAGCAGCTGGCGCCCGGACTTCCCGATGGTGTCGGACATTTCGTCTTGCTCGGGATCCAGTCGAGATTCACGCAGCAAGTCGCTAAGCCCGATGATGGCATTGAGTGGTGTGCGGAATTCGTGGCTCATGCTGGCGAGGAAGGCGCTCTTCGCGCGGTTTGCCTCTTCGGCCTGGCGTTTGGCTTCCGACAGTTTGCGGATCAGCGTCGACACATAGAGTGGCAGCAAGACAAGACCCGCGGTCAGGCCGGACGCCAGCCCGCGATGCTCCTGCCAGAACGCCGTTGTCGCGATGACGGTGCCGAAGGTCAGAACGCTGGTGGCGGAAGCGGCAAACAAGTAGGGCACGCCGAAGCGAAAGCCATTTCCAAAAATGACCCACAGATAAACCGGGTACAGCAGCGCAAATGTCTCGCCGCCGACATGCATCCCATATGAGAAGAGACCGAGATCGAACACCATTCCGACGAGGCGGCGTCCGACCGAAATTCCCGGCCGATAGAGCAGGTGACAGAACAGGATGACCGAGACGATCTGGTAGACGGCAAAGTATGGGCTTTGCTCGTGCAGCATCCGTTCGGCGCCCCTTTGGCCGAACTGCGCTGCAATGATGAGATAGGTGAAGGCCGTTCCGCTGATCACCAGCCGGTTGACGGTCAATTCGTGTTCGGAGTCCGGCCGATTGCGCAGCCGGCTCGCGACCCAGGAAAAGATCCGGGTCACGGACTTGCCCGTGTGCCATCCCGGAAGAGCTTTTCGGAAATCGGTTGCCCCCATCCGAGCCTCACGCACTGCGCGCCCGTGCGCGAATATCCCTGACGTAGGCGATCAGTTCATCAGCCTGCATCGCGCCTGCGTAGTAAAAGCCCTGCACTTCGTCGCACCCTTCGGCGCGCAAGAGCGTGGCCTGTTGGACGGTTTCCACGCCTTCCGCAACGATCTCGAGATCAAGGCTGTGGCCGAGGCTGACGATCGCGCGCACGATTGCGGCGTCGCTCGGGTTTGTCGCCATATCGCGGACGAAGCACTGGTCGATCTTGAGCCGGTCAACGGGGAAATGCTTGACGTAGGAGAGCGTTGAATAGCGCGTCCCGAAATCGTCGATCGAAATCCCGACACCAAGTTCGCGCAACTGCTGCAGATCCTTGGAGACCGCCTCGGCGTTGTGCATGACGATGCTTTCGGTCAGCTCCAGATCGAGCAACCAGGGCTCGAGTCCGGTTTCGGCCAGCACCTTGGTCACCAGCAGCGGAACGTTCTGCTTGAAGAACTGTATCGACGACAGGTTGACGCCGACGCGCAATGGCGGCTGCCCACGTACCTGCCACGATTTGGCCTGCCGGCACGCTTCGCGCAGCGCCCATTCGTTGATCGGAACGATTAGACCGTTCTCCTCCGCCCGTGCCAGGAATTCGCTGGGGCCGACGAGGCCGTGGCCGGGACGCTCCCAGCGCAGCAGCGCTTCCACGCCGGTAACTTGCCCTGTTCGAAGCGCAATCTGCGGCTGGTAGTGCAGGACAAATTGCTCCTTGGCGATCGCCTCGCGCAGATCGGCGTCGAGCACCAGGCTGGCGCGGGCCCGCCGGTCCATATCCGAGGCATAGAAGCGGAAGACCTTTCCGCCATCGTGCTTTGCCCGATACATCGCAAGATCACTGTTGCGAAGAAGGTCCTGCACGTCGGCGCCATCGGTGGGGTGAATGGTGATGCCGATACTGGCGCTTGAATTGACCTGTTCGCCGGCGTGCGACCACGGTTTGTTGATTGCCTCGAGGATCCGGGTGGCCATTTCGGCCGCGTCCTCGTTCCGCGTCACGCGTGTTTGCAGCACTGCGAACTCATCGCCGCCGAGGCGGGCAACGGTATCGGTATCGCGCACGACCAGGCGCAAACGGTCGGCGACCTCGACGAGGAACTGGTCGCCGGCCTGATGGCCAAGCCCGTCGTTAATGTCCTTGAAGCCGTCGAGGTCGATGAGATGGAGGGCAAACGGGCGGTCGCCGCGCCGCGTGCGGGCGATCTCGCGGCGCAGCCGATCGGACAACAGCGCGCGGTTCGCGAGGTTGGTCAACCCGTCATGGTGCGCCATGTAGAAAAGATGATTTTCCGCGAGCTTGCGGTCGGTGATATCGAGCGAGGATGTCAGCACGCCGACCACCGCGTTCGAGCCGTCGCGCAGCGGTGTCTTGGTGGTCAGGAACACGCGCTTGGTGCCGTTGGCGTCGACGATCTCCTCCTCGAAGCTCGGCAACGCAGCCTGCGTACTGATCACCTTGCGGTCGAGCGTTTTGCTGCGCGTCGCGTAGTCTTCTCCGAAGGCGGGTTGCATATCGAACCCGACGGCTTTGGCGGCGCCGACACCGGCTAGTTCGGCGAGGTATGCGTTGATGAACAAGATGCGCCCCTGCATGTCGGTGGCGCTGATCATGGCCGGAACGGTGTCGATCACCTGTGCCAGCCGTTCGCTGGAATCACGCAGTGCGGCTTCGCGCGAACGCTCCGAGTCCTTGAGCTCCTGCGCCAAGTTGTCGGCGCGGGCGGCGAGCTGGATCTGCTGCTTGCGCAGCTTCAGCAAATTACGCGCGCGTGTGATGAATTCCTGGTGATCGACCGGGCTATGGAGAAAATCGGTGGCCCCGGCCTCGAGCGCGCGCAGCCGGAATTCACGTTCTTCGTAGACCGTGATGACGATCACGGGAATCTCGCCGCAATCGGGCTGTGCGCGGAGGCGGCAGATAAATTCTGCGCCGTCCATCGTCGGCATCTTGAAATCGGTGACGATCAGATCGGGCGTGTTGCGCTTGAGCCAGGCGAGAAGTTCTACCGGATCGCCGAAGCTATGAACCATCACGCCAGGTTCAATCGAAGCGGCAAGCTTCGAAAAAATCTTTCGATTGGTCTCTCGATCGTCGAGGATAACTACCTGTACCATGCGTCCCAGATCGTGCTGTGGCCCCGAGCCAATAACTGCTCCACCAGACAGCCGACCCTACGAACGCGTCATTAAGCGATTGGGACGCCATTACCTCAAATTTAAATCAATTACCCGGCGTTAACGCTGGGCATTGCAGCTGAATATCAGCAAATCCGCGAACCGAGTCCCGTGTTCGCAATCGCACATAGCTGAATTTCGTTAATCGACGGGCTAGGCAGCCGGCCTGCCGGTCGCCAATTCCCCGCGGTCGAATGACATCTGCGAAAACCGGTCGCGATATTCGCCGGGGGTCATTCCGGTATGGCGTTTGAACAGGTTCCGGAAGAAGCCGATATCGTCATACCCGATCTTTGAGGAGACCGCCTGGATCGAAGATGCCCCATTTTCCAGCAGTTCCTTGGCTGCCGAGACCCGCAACGTCTGAACATAGGCGCCCGGAACGCGGCCGGTTGCAGCCTTGAATCGGCGGATGAAATTGCGCGGACCCATCCCAGCGCGCTCGGCGAGGCGGTCGATCGAGATATTGGAATCGAAGTGCTGTTGCAGGTATTCCTCGGTTTTCCTGATCTGGTCGTCGGAATGTGGCCGCGACAGCTGGACCACTGAATATCCCGACTGACGGCCGCGCGGCATGCTGAGCAACAGGGACTTGGCGCACTGAAGGGCGATTTCGTGGCCGCAGAATTTCTCCACGAGATACAGACTTAGATCGATCGAGGCGTAGACGCCGCCGCTGCAGAAAAGCCGGCTGTCTTCCGTCACAAATTGTTCGGTTTGCCACCTGACCTTCGGGTAGCGTTTGCGAAATATGTCGGCGACGCCCCAATGAGTTGTTGCAGCACGGCCGTCGAGGATTCCGCTCTCCGCGAGGAACGCAACACCGGTGCACGCACCGGCAATGTAGGCACCTCGGTCGTGCCACTTTTTCACCCACGGCACGAGCGCGGTATTTTTTGCGATGTGATCGAGCACGTCCCAACCGGGCGCAGCGATGATGACAATGTCGGTGTGCTTGATGTCGCTGATTGCGCAATCCGGTGTGAGGCCGAGAGAGCCGGCCGCTTTCACTTTCCGTCCATCGATCGACGCAGTCCGCACCCTGAACCGCGGATGTAGCGTTTCGCCATGGAGCCAATTCCAGACCACGCCTGCGGAATGGAAGATTTCGATCGGAGCAATCGCTGTCGACGCGTAGCCGTCTTTCAGAACAACGACCGTGACGTCGACGATACGACCATTACCGCCGGCGTCGGCCAATTCGTGCACACTGCGTTTTTGCCGCGACGTCGACTTTTTAGCCAATTTTCTGACCATGGCCGTTTGCCTTCATGTTCAATTCGATCGGCTCCCATAAACCAATGAGCGCGCCAACTGAATCGAGGATGAGCGCTATTCGTGCGATCCCGGAAACGACGAAGGGATTTGCAACCACTGTGCCGCCGAGAGACACGGCTCGCCGCACAGCATGATTCACATTGCGCACCCGAACATACGGCGTCCAATGGGAAGGTATGCCGTGCTCCAGCAGTGCGTCCCGCAATTGATAGATCGAGCCGACGTCCTGATCGCTCAGGCGCAGGCGGGTAAAACTTCCGCCATTGGCTGGCTGCTCGTGCGAGGTCCAGCCGAACAGATTTTCGTAAAAAGATTTTGCACTTCCGGCGTCGGTTGCAGCCAGATCGACCCAACAGAAGCGTCCGGTATCTACTTTGCCGAGTTGCACCATGGCTCACATTTCTCGTCTTACATCTCACAGGGCCGGGACGCCGCCGGCTGCAGCACGGCGGCGTATCGCGATCACGCAGCGGCCGTCATCGGATCGATGATGGTGCGCACTTCGGTGACTTTATTGGCCGGGAAGCCGCTCAGCTTGGCGTGCTCCTGAACGGCGTTCTCGTTTTCCGCGAGGTAGATGCAGAAGGTCTTGTCATCTACGACGTACGAATGCTCCCACTGCACCTTGCCGGGCAGCTTGGCCAGTGCGTCATTGGATGTCGCGGCGGCGCCCTTGAGCTGCTCGCGGTTCAGCTTCCCGACGCCGGGAATGCTGCGTTCGATCACATAGCGTTTCATTTTTCTCACTCCGTGTTGGTCGTTACGGAGCATTAGATGACCCAATGCGAGGATATCCGACAGATGTCAATTTTGACAATATAGGTGGGCGATCGTGACAAGTCCAGCCAAGCCGTTGGCTAGGCTACGGATTTTACGCGCCGTCGCCTTGTTATTCCGCGGCTTGAACGTCAGGAAGCCGATAGTCCTTGAAGGTCTGGCGCAGGACGAGTTTCTGAATTTTGCCGGTTGCCGTGTGGGGAATTTCGTCGACGAACACCACGTCATCCGGCATCCACCACTTCGCGATCTTGTCCTGCATGTAGCCGAGGAGTTCTTCGCGGGTAGCACTCTCGCCTTTCTTGAGCACGATCACCAAGAGCGGCCGTTCGCCCCATTTCGGATGCGTAACGCCGATGACGGCAGCCTCGGCGACCTTCGGATGACCAACCGCGAGATTTTCAAGGTCGATCGATGAAATCCATTCCCCGCCCGATTTGATGACGTCCTTGGCCCGGTCGGTTATCTGCATGTAGCCGTATTGATCCATGGTGGCGACGTCGCCAGTGTCAAACCAGCCGTCCTTCTCGAACACAGGATCGTTGTCGACTTTAAAGTAGCTCTTCGCCACGGCCGGTCCGCGGACCTTCAGGCGGCCGAACGTCTTGCCATCCCAGGGCAGGGGCTTGCCGTTGTCGTCGGTGATCTTCATCTCCACGCCGAACGGCGGGTGGCCCTGTTTCATCTCGACGTCGAGTTTTGCTTCGCCAGTGAGGACTGCATATTCCGGCTTCATGGTGCAGAGCGAGCCGAGTGGGCTCATCTCTGTCATGCCCCAGGCATGGACAACCTCGACGCCATAGACGTCCTGGAAGGTTTTGGTCATGGCGCGCGGACAGGCGGAGCCGCCGATCACCACGCGCTTGAGATGCGGTAGCTTGCCGCCGGTTTTTTCCAGGTCCTGCAGCAGCATCAACCACACTGTCGGCACCGCCGCGGTGAATGACACTTTGTATGTATTGAGCAGCTCGTAGATCGAAGCGCCGTCGAGTTTGGCGCCCGGCATAATCACGGTCGCGCCAACCATCGGCGTCGAAAAGGCAAGCGACCAGCCATTGGCGTGGAATAGCGGGACCACCGGCAGCACGACATCGCGCGATGACAGGCCCTTGCAGTCCGGCATTGCCGCCATGAAGGCGTGCAGGACATTGGAGCGGTGCGAGTAAACCACGCCTTTGGGGTGTCCGGTCGTGCCGGACGTGTAACACATGCCCGCGGCCGTGTTTTCGTCGAACGATTTCCAGGCGAAATCGCCGTCCACTTCGCCGATCCAGTCTTCGTAGGCCACCGCATTTTTCAAGGTGGTCTTCGGCATGTGCGCCGCGTCGGTGAGCACAATGTAGCGTTCGATGGTCGGCAGCTTGTCGGCGATTTTTTCCAGCAGCGGCACAAAAGTGAGATCGGTCATCATCACCCGGTCGCCGGCGTGGTTGATGATCCAGGCAATCTGTTCGGGGAACAGGCGCGGGTTCACGGTGTGATAAACCGCGCCGATGCCGAGGATGCCGTACCAGGACTCAAGATGCCGCCAGGTATTCCACGCGAGAGTCGCCACTCGGTCGCCAAGCTTGATGCCATCTTTGTCCAGCCGCTGCGCAACCCTCAGCGCGCGGGCGCGGATCTCGGCATAATTCGTCGTGTGCATCGGTCCTTCGACCGACCGCGTGATGACCTTGCGTTCGCCATGAAAAATGGCGGCATGGTCAATGACGCGATGGCACAGCAAAGGCCAGTCCTGCATCAGGCCGAGCATGGCATTCCCCTCCCGATTATTGAGTCTTGGACCAGCGCCCCTCGCCAGTCAGACCCAAGGTTAGCCGCCGGAACGGGCGGTGCAATGGTTTCGTTATGAGTTACGGTGCCATGGCGCTTTTGGCTTCAGGGGGAGCCTGTATAAATGCCGCAATCCCTGCAAATATGGGTCTTCATGCGGCTATTGATTGCACTCGTGTGGTTGGCTGGCGCCTGCGGCGACATTGCCATTGCCGAGGACGTGCCGTTGCCACGCCCGCGGCCGTCCATTTGGGTGGCGCCGCAAACCTTCCAGGAGGCGGCGGGGTCCGATTTCAATTCCACTGATGTCACCAGCGCACCGACGGAGTGTGACGACCGGTTGGGGAAGGTCGCCGTCATCGAACCGATGCCTCGCCTGATCGGCCCCGACGCCTGTGGCGGCGGCGACATGGTGCAGCTCAACGCTGTGCTGCTTGCGGGTGACGAGCGCATCACGCTCAAGCCGCCGCCGATTTTGCGCTGTCACTTCGCCGAATCTCTCGCAAGCTGGCTGCACGACGAAGCGGCGCCGCGAGCGGAGAAGCTGGGCGCACCCCTGCGCGCGGTCGAGACCTACGATGACTTCGAGTGCCGCGGCCGCAACCGCGTCGCCGGTGCCAAGCTCAGCGAGCACGGCAAGGGCAATGCCGTCGACCTGCGCGCTCTTGTGCTGCGCGACGGTCGTGTCATCGGCCTGACGGATGTGACAGTGGCGAAGGAATTCCGCGACGATTTACGTGAGAGCGCATGCCATCGCTTTACGACCGTGCTCGGGCCCGGCTCCGATGGTTACCATGAAGCCCACATTCATCTCGATCTCGCCGAGCGCCGCCAAGGTTACCGTATGTGCCAGTGGGATGTGCGCGAACCGCGGGCCGCTGAAGTTGCCGCGCGGGTTCCACTGCCGCTGCCACGTCCGGCCATAGCGGACGCGCCCGTAAACCATGAACGGAAATTGTAATTGCTAGACCACGCTCCGTTCATAGTTCCCGCGTAGCAAAACCGCCTCATGAGCACGATTGATCGAACCGCCATTACCGGCCCGAAACCACGCATGCTGACGCGTCGTGGCGTGATCAAAGGCGGACTCGGACTTGCAGGGGTGGCCGGGCTGGTGCTTCCGGCAGCGGGTGCCCGCGCCGCGATGGAAGCAGCGAACGGGCTGGTGGTCACCGACTATCGTTTGTCACCCCAGGCCTGGCCGAAAGGGCAGCGGCTGACAGTCACTGTCGTAGCCGATCTGCATGCCGGCGGCCCTAACATGGGCCTCGACCGCGTGCGGCAGGTGGTCGCTACCGCGAACGAACTTCGCAGCGATCTCACCGTCGTGCTCGGCGACTTTTTCGCCACCCACCATTTTGTGACCGAGCGCGTGCCGCACCCGGTCTGGGCGGCGGAATTGTCGCGGCTGCACGCGCCGCTTGGTGTCTATACAATTCTGGGCAATCACGACTGGTGGTACGACATCGACGGTGTGCGGCGTGCGCTCGACAAGGTGCGCCTGCCCGTGATGGAAAACGAGGCGCTCCTGTTGGGCCCTTCCGGCAGCAAATTCTGGCTTGCCGGCCTTGGCGACCAGATCGCCTATTGGCTTGGCCCGAGCACGTTTGAGGGCGTCGACGATTTGCCGGGAACCCTGGCGCACATCCGCACCGAAGATCCGGTTATCCTGCTCGCGCATGAGCCCGATATTTTCACTGAGGTGCCGGCGCGCGTAGCGCTCACCATCGCCGGACACACCCATGGCGGGCAGATTCGCCTGCCGATGGTCCCGCCGGTCTGGGCACCGTCGGCCTATGGGGCACGCTTTGCCTACGGGCACATCGTGGAGAACGGCCGCCATATGGTTGTGTCGGGGGGCCTCGGCTGCAGCAAGGTGCCGCTGCGTCTCGGCGTGCCGCCGGAAATCGTGCGGATCGAATTGGGCTAGCTGTCATTCCGGGACGCGAGCGAAAGCGAGCGGACCCGGAATCCATCCTCCGCAGCAAACGTGGGTATGGATTCCGGGGTTCGCGGACTACGTCCGTGCCCAGGAATGACGGGAATGGAAAACAAAACGGCGCCCGAAGGCGCCGTTTTCAATTCAATGCGCTGATGCTTAGCGGAACGGACCGACCGCCGAAGCGACGCGCGGATTGGCCGGCGAGTCGCCCTGATGCGGCGCCAGCACGACGACCACCGCGCCCTGCTTGACGCGCTTGTAGAGGTCGATGACATCCTCGTTGGTCATGCGAATGCAGCCCGAGGAGATCGCCTCGCCGATATATTCCGGCTGGTTGGTGCCGTGGATGCGATAGAGAGTGTCCTTGTTGCCCTCATAGAGATACATCGCACGCGCGCCCAGTGGGTTTTGTGGACCGCCGCTGACGAAGTTCGGCACGTCCATGCGCTTTTTGATCTCGTCGGTCGGCGTCCACGATGGCCATTCCGCCATGCGGCCAACCTTCGCGACGCCCGACCAGGCCAGCGCTTCCTCACCGACGGTGACGCCGTAGCGGATCGCCTTGCCCTCAGGCAGCACGTAATAGAGATAGCGCGCGTCGGAATCGATCAGGATCGTGCCGGGCGCTTCCTTGCGGTGGTACTCGACGATATGGCGCTTGTAGGGTTCCGGGATCGTCGCTTTTTCATATGGCGCAGCCGCCAGCAACTTCTTGTCGCGGGCCGAGAAGTTCGCTTCCGATGCCGGTTCGATCGTTGACTGCATGCAGCCGCCAAGCACAAGGCCGGCGCCAAACAGGACGACCAACAACCCCCTTCTTGCCGCCATTTTCTTCCTCTTTTCCGGTCGCCACTGTGGCGCCGCACAAACGTCGCTGATCTGCAATTAACCGAAAAAACCCCGGCAATGCTACGATTCTGCCACGCCCGCAATCACCTTCCTGTGGACCTGTTGCAGGAATGCCGCACCCGGCCGAGTTCCCTCGAGTTGAAAAATGACTTTGGGCCCAAGACCTTAAGAGGGGGTTTACCATGGTCGCGCCTATACTGAGGGACCGCTTAAATCCCGCGGCGCTGTCGAATGTCACAAGACCATACGATTTGCCGCGCAATTCCGCCCCAGTGAGTCACCACATTGGCAGCGGTAGGGGACATCCCAAGGAAGGACTGGAGTTCAGGACTATGAATGTGAAAGCAACGGAGCAGAAGCAAGACTCCGCCCCTCAATACACAAACCTCGACACCCGTTACGGCAAGATCGGGATCTCGGCTGTCGCCGCTGCCGTTCGTCACCAGGGCGAACAGCGCAATGCGACCGAGACTCACTTCGAGCCCTACGACCGCGACTAGAAGGTCGCGCGCGCCGGCTGCGGCGCCATAAACGGACGGCTTCCGGAATTTGATCACCGCCACGTACCGCGTGCGCGGCCGCGAATACGGCCGCGCACGCGGTAATTTTGTCTTGCGCAAATCCGCGCGTTCGGGTCATGAGAGGTGACGCGACCGCCGCATGATGACGAAACGTCATGCGCAAGATGGTGATGGCATGCTTTCGGTCTACGTTCCCCGCGGCACAACGCTCGAGCGTATTGCGGTCGAACCCGGTTCACCGCCACCCGACGAGGCCGTCTGGATCGACCTCGTCATGCCCACCGTGCAGGAAGACAAGCAGGTCGAAAAGCTGCTCGGCATCGCGGTGCCAACCCGCGAGGAAATGCAGGAAATTGAGGTCTCCAGCCGGCTCTATGTGGAGAACGGCGCGCGCTATATGACCGCGACGCTGATGTGCCAGTCGGACACCGACACGCCGAAGACCACGCCGGTCACCTTTATCCTTTCCGGTCATCGCCTCGCGACCGTCCGTTATGACGACCCTCGTCCATTTGCGATCGTTGAGTACAAGCTGGCGCGGTCCTGTCCGGCCAAGGTGTCCGGGGAATCGGTGCTGATGGACCTGCTCGATGCGGTCGTCGATCGCTCGGCCGATATTCTGGAACGCATCGGCGCCGAGGTCGACCAGGTCTCACATTCGATTTTCGAGCCGGAGGATGATGCCGCGCCGCCGTCCTACAAGGACGTGCTCAAGGCGCTCGGCCGCAAGGGCGATCTCACCTCGAAGGTGCGAGAGAGCCTGGTCTCGATCGGCCGGTTGTTGCTGTTTCTCACGACCGAGGCTGAGGGCATGCGCTGGAACAAGGACGTCCGCGCCCATCTGCAATCGATGCGCCGCGACACCGCGTCGCTCTCCGACCACGCCAGTTATTTGTCGAGCAAGATCACGTTCCTGCTCGATGCCATGCTTGGCGTGGTCAACATCGAGCAGAACGCCATCATCAAGATCTTCTCGATCGCCGCGGTGATCTTCATGCCGCCGACGCTGGTCGCATCGATTTACGGCATGAATTTTCACAAAGGCATGATCGAACTCGAGTGGGAGTTCGGCTATCCGTTCGCGTTGATCCTGATGGTGTTCGCCGCCATCCTGCCGATCCTCTATTTCAAATGGCGGAAGTGGCTGTAAGCAGAGACAGGCGTGCCTCACCGCAGAAGCCGCTCACACGTGCTGGCCGCCGTTGATGTGGATCTCGGCGCCGTTCACGTAAGAGCTCGTCTCGGTGCACAGCACGTAAATGATCTTCGGATACTTCGTCCGGGGTGCCGAGACGCTGTAGCGGGATTTGCTCGACAATCTTTTCGGTGCCAGGTGAAAGAATGGCGGTGTCGATTTCACCGGGCGCGATGGCGTTGACCCGGATGCCGAGACGGCCAAAGTCGCTGGCCATCTCGCGGGTGAGGGCGGCGAGCGCCGCCTTCGATGTCGAATAGGCCGCGCCCGCGAACGGATGAACGCGGGAGCCGGCAATCGAAGTTACGTTCACCACCGAGCCTTTGGCGGCCTTGAGTTCATTCATCAGCCCGCGCGCCAGCATGATCGGCGCAAAGAAGTTGACCTGAAACACGTGGTGCCAATCGTCATTGCTGGTATCAAGTGTGCTCAGCCGCTTGCCGCCGTCGGCCTTGGGCGAAATCGCCGCGTTGTTGACGAGCGCGTGCAGTTCATGCGTATCGAGCCGCTGCTTGATCTCGGCGATCGCCGCATCAGTATTGGCTTCGTCAGAAAGATCGACCTGGATGTGATCTTCCGGACCGGCATCCCATGGACAGTTCTCCGGAAACGGGTGACGTGAGCACGTGATCACGCGCCAGCCCGCCGCCGAGAAACGCTTGACGGTCGCATGACCGATGCCGCGGCTCGCTCCGGTGAGAAGCAGCGTGCGGCGCGGCTGGTTCGACTGCGAATTCGGCATGCCGTCCTTTGAATGGTTCCAACGTGGCTACGACCGCTCAAGCCTAGCTCAGGGATAGAGCCGCGTCTTGCTCCAGGGTGCGCCAAGTCCGTCGCGCTTGAACTCGATGCGGTCGTGCAGACGGAACGGCCGTTCCTGCCAGAACTCGATCGAGAGCGGCACGATCCGGTATCCGGACCAATTGGGCGGCCGCGGCACATCGCTGAGCGCGTATTTCGCGGCATAAACCGCAACGGCCTTTTCGAAGGCGAGGCGACTTTCGAGCGGCGTCGATTGCTTGCTCGCCCAGGCGCCGATCTGGGCCTGCTTCGGGCGAGAGGCAAAATAAGCATCGGCCTCGGCATCGGTGACCCGTTCAACCTGGCCGCGCACCCGGACCTGCCGGTTGACCGACTTCCAGTAGAAGACCAGGGCCGCTTGCGGGTGCCCATCCAATTCCCGCCCCTTTTGGCTGTTTATGTTCGTGTAGAACACGAAACCCCGCTCATCGATGCCTTTCAGCAGTACCATTCGGGCATTCGGCACGCCGTCGGCATCGACGGTGGCCAGCGTCATGGCCGTGGGGTCGCGGGGTTCAGTGGTGGTGGCCTGCTCCAGCCATGCGGTGAAGAGCCGCAATGGCTCGTCCGCCTCGGTGAAATCACCAGTCGTTAACCAACTCGGGTGTTGAATTGGTGCCGTGTCGGACATCTGTTGGGGCGCTTCGCGTGGCCGGGACCAGAACCCGTCAATACTGCGGACTATATAGTGGATGCGGGCGCCCGCGCCTATGGCGCGGCCTGACCGCTGCCGGCGCGTTGATACTGTCGCTCGGTGTCGGCGGTTGCAGCATGTCCGGCCAGATTGATTCATTCTTCGGCAGCGAGCAGACCGGTTCGGTGACGCCGCCGCCCGGATCCAAGGAAGTCACGAAGCTGCCCCCCGACGCCGACCTCGCCTATGCGCGGGCCGCCGCCAGCGCGGTCCTCGGCCGGGGCGAAAAAGACAGCAGCCAGCCGTGGGAAAATCCCAGCACCGGCGCGCGCGGCACGGTAACCCCGATCGCATCGGCCTATACCCAGGACGGACAGACCTGCCGCAATTTTCTGGCGAGTTTCGTGACCGGCAGTTCGCAAGCGTGGGTTCAGGGCGAAGCTTGCAAGCAGCAGCAAGGCGTCTGGGAAGTTCGCACCCTCAAGCCCTGGAAGCAGTCCTAGCTGCCTGCTTGGCGGCCGCCGGCGCGTTGCATCCGCCGCTTTGGAACCCCACATTAATGGCGTCGAGTCGCTATTATCGGGCGGCTCAGGGGATTTCACGGGAGTTTGGACACGATGCGCGACCCCTACGAGGTGTTGGGGGTTTCCAAGGGTGCGAACGAGGCTGACGTCAAGAGCGCCTATCGGCGGCTTGCGAAGAAGCTGCACCCCGACGCCAACAAGCATGATCCGAAAGCGGCATCGCGCTTCGCCGAGTTGAATGCCGCCTACGAGATCGTTGGCGACGGCGACAAGCGCAAGGCGTTTGACCGCGGCGAGATCGATGCGGAGGGCAAGCCGCGCTTCCAGGGTTTCGAAGGCTATGGTGCGCAGCCGGGCGGCGGCGGGCATGGGCCCGGTGGCGCGCAATTCGAAAGCTTCAGTTTCGGTCCCGACGGTTTCCGGCGAGCCGGTACCGGCGGTGCCGGCGCGCAGGGCGGTGCGGGCTTCGAGGATCTTCTGCGCGGGATGTTCGGTGGCCGCGCGGGCGGTGGCCGCGGATTCGGCACGCAGTTCGAAACGGAAGATTTCGGTGCGTCCGCTGGCGGGCAGGACCTCCACGCCTCGCTGACGATTACGCTCGGCGATGCCGCCAAAGGCACAAAGACGCGTGTCCATCTGCCGACCGGCAAGGACGTCGAGGTCAAGATTCCGGCGGGGATCGCCAGCGGCCAGCAGATCCGCCTGAAGGGCCAAGGATGGCCGAGCGCAAGCGGCAGGGCCGGCGATGCGCTGATCACCATCAACGTCGCGCCGCATCCGCTGTTCAAGCCGGACGGCGCCGACCTGCGGCTTGAGCTGCCGATCACACTTTACGAGGCGGTGCTCGGCGGCAAAGTGCGCGTTCCCACGCTGGACGGCGCAGTGGAGCTGGCGATACCTGCCGGCACCAATTCCGGGCGCACTTTCCGCCTCAAGGGCAAGGGCCTGAAGGCAAAAAGCGGCGCCGGTGACCTGCTGGCCACCGTGCGCGTTGTTCTGCCCGATCGCGTCGACGACGAGTTCAAGGAACTCATGGAGAAGTGGCGCGACAGCAAGCCTTACGACCCGCGCGACGGCCTCGACTGACGCGACCTCGTTACGACTTCTTTGTCCCGCTTTTGTCGATCTGCTCGTAGATCGTCTTGGTTACGCTCTCCAACCGCTCGCGGTCGGCCGGTCCGCTCACGACGTAGGCAATCTTGTCGTCGCCCCAATAGAACGCGGCAAACTTGTCTTCGCTCGTGTAGCGCAGCGCCGTTTGCGACACGCCGGACTTGGCGCAATAGATCGTGAAGCGTTCGCCGGATGCGCTTTCATACATATAAAAAGCGGCCGCGCCGGTCGGGCCGGGAAGCAGCCGGCCGCCGACAAGCTTTAGTCCGATCGATTGCAGATCGGGAATACGCAAGTCTTCACCAAGTCGTTTCGACAGCCATTGCGTCATGTGCGCACGTTCGCTGCCCGGCACCTCGACCGGATGTCGGACTTCGACCACGTAGAGCCGGTAGGCGTCGAGCGCCTCGCCGGCGATGGTTTCGAACTCGGTCGGAGCGGCGGCGGAGGCTCCGCGCGCCATCCAGCCGGCCGCACCGCCGACGACAAAGGCCGCAATGGCCGCGGCCGCGGCCATCGCAGCCCAGGAGCGCCCGTTGGCGCGCTCCCTGCTGAGCAACTGGTCCAGCTTGAGCCGTTCCGGTACGGGTTCGTCGACAATCGTGCCATAGCGTGCGCGCACGCTCTCGGCCTGTGCCCGCCAGGACGCAACAAGCGCGGCCTGTTCGGGATGAGTGGCAAGCCACGTGGCGACGGCCTCCTTGCGGTCGGCCGGCAACTCGCCGTCGATATAGGCGTGCAGTTCATCCTCGGTCACGGGTGAATCGCGATCGATCATGGGTTCACCTTCTCTCTCTCATTTCACGCGGCGTAGCGCAGGGCGCTCGCCGTCGAGATAGTTTTTGATCTGTACGCGCGCACGCGCCAGACGCGACATTACGGTGCCAATGGGTACGCCTTGCACTTCAGCCACCTCGCGGTAGCTCAAGCCCTCCAGCACCACGAGCAGCAAGGCGTTGCGCTGGTCCTCCACCAGCGTGGCGAGCGCGCGCTCAATGTCGCGGCCGCCCGCTTCCGGCCCGGCAAGGTCGGGAGCGTCGTTATCTTCGATCGGCGACAATGGCGGGCGCCGCGCCAGCGACCGCAGCCGATTGCGGTTGAGGTTGGTCAGGATCGTATAGAGCCAGCTCCGCACATCACCGCCATAAAACAGATGTTCAGAGCGCAATGCCCGGACCAGCGTGTCCTGCACCAGGTCGTCCGCGATATCGGCGTCCCGCGTCAGAGCGCGCGCATAGCGGCGCAGCGCGGGAATCGTCGCTTCAACGTTTTGTCGGAACGTGGGCAACCGGGCCCTCCCTCACCAACAGCGCATGCAGCCAGGGGACCCGCGGTCCGCCTGTCCGTCCGTCACCGAACACAGTCCGGCATATCAGCTGTCAGAGAAACCCCACAACGCCGTATCATATTCCCGAAAATGAATTGAAAAAACAACGGCAAACGCCTCGGTGGGCGCTTTGCTTGCTGGCCCAAAGGCCCTGTGCCATACGAGGCAACCGGTGGCGACCGGCGGAAACGGGAAGGGTGATGCCGGAAATTTCGAGTTTGATGCGGGGTAAACGCGGGCTGATCATGGGCGTGGCCAATAACCGCTCGATCGCCTGGGGCATCGCCCGTGCCTGCCGCGACCACGGCGCCGACCTCGCCTTCACCTACCAGGGCGAAGCGCTCAAGAAGCGCGTCGAGCCGTTGGCCGAGGAGGTTGATGGCCTCGTCGTTGGCCATTGCGACGTGACCGAGCCTGCAACCATCGATGCCGTGTTCGCGGCGGTTAAGTCGGCCTGGGGCTCGCTCGATTTCGTGCTGCACGCGATTGCGTTCTCGGACAAGGACCAGCTCGACGGCCGCTATGTCGACATCACCGAGGACAATTTCGTCAAGACGATGCTGGTGAGCTGTTATTCGTTCACGGCCGTTGCGCAGCGCGCTGAAAAACTCATGACCAACGGCGGCTCGCTTCTCACGCTTACCTACTACGGCGCCGAGAAATGGATGCCCCATTACAATGTCATGGGGCTGGCGAAGGCAGCGCTCGAATCCTCGGTGCGCTATCTGGCCGCCGATCTCGGGGTCAAGAACATCCGCGTCAATGCCATTTCGTCCGGCCCGATCAAGACGCTCGCTGCCTCGGGAATCGGTGATTTCCGCTATATCCTGAAGTGGAACGAATACAACACACCGATGCGCCGAAATGTGACCCTTGAGGATGTCGGCAAGACCGGCGTCTATTTCCTGTCGGATATGGCGAGCGGCGTCACCGGCGAAGTGCATCACGTTGACGCCGGCTACCATATTGTCGGCATCAAGCACCCCGATGCCCCTGACATGGCGGTCGGCAAGGAAGAATAATGGTCGCTCAGCGGCCAACCGTCTATTACATCCGTCACGGAGAAACCGACTGGAATGTCGCTGGCCGCCTGCAAGGCCGTCGCGACGTGCCGTTGAATGCGCGCGGGCGGACGCAGGCCGTTCACTGCGGCGATATTCTGCGCGACCTGTTTGTGCGCGATGGCCGTAACGCGGCCGAACTTGATTATGTGTCGAGCCCGCTTGGGCGTGCCCGCGAGACGATGGAGCTGCTGCGGCCGCCGCTCGGCCTGCCGCCCGACGGCTATCGTATTGACGACAAGCTTGCCGAGATATCGTTCGGCGATTGGGAAGGCTTCACCATCGCGCAATTGCATTCGCGCGACCCGCAGCGCATCGCCGCCCGCGAACAGGATAAGTGGCACTTCGTCCCGCCCGGTGGCGAGAGCTACAAACTGATGTCGGCGCGTATGCGCGACTGGTATGAGGATCTTTCGCGCGACACGGTGGCGGTTGCCCATGGCGGCACGGCGCGCGGCCTCATCGCGTATCTCGGGATTGCCAAGCAGGCTGCCGCGCCGCTGATCGATATCGACCAAGGCGTCGTTTATGTGTTTCAGGCCGACCAGATCATGCGCTATGGCTAAAAGCCGGGAATGGGACCCTGGATTCCCGGGATAATTTGACCGCGCCTAGGTTCGCAGGGTACCTAACCGCATGTCTTTCAACACGTTCGGTCATCTTTTCCGGTTTACGAGCTTCGGCGAAAGCCATGGGGCGGCGATCGGCTGCGTGGTCGACGGTTGCCCGCCGCGGATTTCGCTCAGCGCCGAAGATATCCAGCGTGAGCTCGATCGCCGGCGGCCCGGACAATCACGATTTACGACGCAGCGGCAGGAGCCGGATGCGGTCAAGATCATGTCCGGCGTATTCACCGACGAGAAGAGCGGCCAGCAGGTCACGACCGGCACTCCGATCATGTTGATGATCGAGAATGTCGACCAGCGTTCCAAGGACTATTCCGAGATCAAGGATAAATATCGCCCCGGCCACGCCGGCTACACCTACGACATCAAATACGGCATCCATGATTATCGCGGCGGCGGACGCGCCTCCGCGCGCGAGACGGCCGCGCGGGTCGCTGCCGGCGCCATCGCCCGCAAGATCGTGCCGCGCCTCAGCGTGCGCGGCGCACTCGTGCAAATGGGCCCGCACAAAATCGACCGCTCGCGCTGGGACTGGAACGAGATCGGCAAAAATCCGTTCTTTTGCCCCGACGCCAAGCAGGCCAAATTCTTCGAGGAATATCTCGATGGCGTCCGCACGTCGGGGTCCTCTTGTGGCGCGGTGATCGAGGTCGTTGCGGAAGGCGTTCCGGCCGGTCTCGGTGCGCCGGTCTATGCCAAGCTCGACGGCGATCTCGCCGGGGCGCTGATGGGCATCAACGCTGTCAAAGGCGTCGAAATCGGCGACGGCTTTGCCACCGCCGCAATGAGCGGTATCGAAAATGCCGATGAGATGCGGATGGGCAATGACGGCAAGCCGCTGTTTCTGTCCAACCATGCGGGCGGCATTCTGGGCGGCATTTCGACCGGCCAGACCATCGTTGCCCGCTTCGCGGTCAAACCGACGTCGTCAATCCTGACGCCGCGCAAGACAGTCGACCGCTATGGGCGCGACACCGATATCGTCACCAAAGGCCGTCATGACCCGTGCGTCGGAATCCGGGCCGTGCCGATCGGGGAAGCGATGGTGGCATGCGTGCTGGCTGATCACTATCTGATGCATCGCGGCCAGATGGGCGTGAATGCGGGCGAGGGGACGGCGTGGCCGTTCAAGGAGAAATAACAGGTCATTCCGGGGCGCGAGCGCCGCGAGCGAACCCGGAATCCAGAGACAGATACTGAACGTGCTTCTGGATTCCGGGTCCGGCCAATCCCAAGCCGGCAGCTGCCGACTTGGATTGGCCGTCCCGGAATGACGATAAGGGAATGTCGCGTTTCGAGGTAAAGCCGAGTGCCGGACACCCACAGCAGAGTTGAAGCGGCGATCAAGGCCTTCGCCAAAGGCGAAATCGTGGTCGTCACCGACGATGACGACCGCGAGAACGAAGGCGATCTGTTCGTCGCCGCCTCGCACTGCACGCCCGACAAGATGGCGTTCATCATCCGCAATACGTCTGGCATCGTCTGCGCGCCGCTCGGCGCCGAGCTTGCGCGGCACCTGCATCTCGAGCCGATGGTGGCGGCCAATGAGGCGCCGCTCGGCACCGCATTCACCGTCTCCGTCGACGTCCGCCACGGGCTCACCACGGGCATATCGGCCGAAGAGCGCTGCAACACCGTGCGCGCGCTCGCCAACGACAACAGTGGCGCCACGGATTTCGTGCGGCCCGGGCATGTGTTCCCTCTGGTTGCGCGCGAGGGCGGCGTCTTGATGCGTTCCGGCCATACCGAAGCCTGCGTTGATCTTTGCCGCCTGGCATCGCTGCCGCCGGTTGGCGTCCTGGCTGAATTGATGAATGACAACGGCTCCGTGATGCGCGGGCCGGAAGTGGCGGCCTTCGCGCAAAAACACAAACTTGTTCAGGTCTCGATCGCAGATCTGATCGCCTATCGGCAAAACCGCGACAAGTTGGTCGAACGGGTCGGTGCATTTCCGTTGGCGTCCGAAATCGGCACGCTGCAAGGTTATGCCTACGTGACGCCCTTCGATCGCGTGCACCATATGGCCTTTGTCTATGGAGACATCGGCGAGGGGAAAGGCGTGCTGGCGCGGCTGCACCGCGCCGACGTCATTGGCGATGTTTTCGGCGGCGCCAAATCGATACGTGCTTCGCTCAAGCGCTTCAAGGCTGAAGGGCGTGGCGTCATTGTATATCTGCGCGACGGCACCGCCGGCGTTCCGGTGGCTGAAATTCCACACGGAAGCGATACCGAGACGGATGCGGCCCGCTCGCGGCAATGGCGCGAAATCGGGCTCGGCGCGCAGATCCTGAAGGACCTCGGAATTTCCTCGATCCGCCTGTTGACCTCGACCAAGCGCACTTACGTGGGTCTTGGCGGCTTCGGGATCGAGATTGTTTCCACGGAAACGTTGGAAAGCTGACCCTTCGGTCTTTTTTTTGCCTGGGCCGCGTGCAAGCATTCCAGGCATGGGGCGACGGTCACACAACCTCGCAATCGCCGCAGTCATTACGGCCGCAGGTCTTACGCTTGCGGCAGCGGCGGCACCCTTGCCGCGGCTCGCCGACATGCGAGCGAGCGCAATTCCGGTCGATGTCGAACTGGTGATCGCCGTCGATGTTTCTTATTCGATGGATCCCGATGAGCAGGCCTTGCAGCGCGAAGGCTACGTGCTGGCGCTGACGTCGAAGGAATTTCTCCAGGCGCTGCGCCAGGGACCGCACGGGAAAATAGCCGTCACTTACTTCGAATGGGCCGGCCAGTCGGATCAGAAGATCCTGATGCCGTGGCGGGTGATTGACGGACCGGAAGCGGCCGACGCGGTCGCGGCCGAACTCACGCGCGCGCCTTACCGGCGCGCTTCGCGAACGTCCATCTCCGGCGGGCTACGCTTTGCCAAGCCATTGTTCGACGATAGCGGCTACAAAGGTTTGCGCCGCGTCATCGATGTCTCCGGCGATGGCGCCAACAATGCCGGTCCACTGGTGGTGCCGACGCGCGACGATGTGCTGGCGGCCGGCATCACCATCAATGGCCTGCCGATCATGCTCAAGCGGCCTTATGTCGGCACCATGGATATCGAGAATCTCGACGTCTACTACGAGGATTGTGTGATCGGCGGCCCTGGGGCCTTCGTCATTCCAATTCGCGAGCGCGAGAAATTTATCGAAGCGACACGTACCAAACTGGTTCTGGAAATTGCCGGACGGCAGCCTGAAGCAAAGGTACGGCCGGCATCGTCAGAAGCCCCGCGCATTTCATGCACCATTGGCGAAAAGATGTGGCAGGAGCGCTGGGGCGGCGGGATGGATTTTCGGTAAGGCCAGCGTCTCATTCGTCATGCCCGGCCTTGTGCCGGGCATCTCGCTTAGGAAGGCAGCGCCTTGCGTCCCCAAGCGGGATGGCCGGGACAAGCCCGGCCATGACGAGACGCCTCACTTCTGAAACTTCGCCACGATCTCCACGTGGTAGGAATAGCGAAACTGATCGACCGGAGTCACCGCGGCGATCCGGTAGCCGCCGCCGACGAGAATTTTGGCATCGCGGGCAAATGTTGCCGCATCACAGGAGACGGCGACCACGAGCGGCACTGTGCTTTTGGCAAGCTCGCGCGCTTGTGCCTCGGCGCCCTGGCGCGGTGGATCGAAGACGATACCGTCGAACGCTTTCAGTTCACTCGCAATGAAGGGGCGGCGGAACAGGTCGCGCTGCTGCGCGTCGACCGGCTTGAGACCCGACGTGTTCGCGGCACCGCGCTCGAGGGCCTTGATCGCATCGGCATCGCTGTCGGCCGCGCTCACGCGCGCGCGTTCGGCGAGCCGCAAGGCAAATGTGCCGATGCCGGCAAACAGGTCGGCAACGCGTTTCGACTTTCCAATGTGCTCAATCACAAGGCGCGCCAGAGTTGCTTCGCCTTCCGCTGTCGCCTGCAAAAACGCGCCGGGCGGCAGAGGCACCTTGGCGCGGCCAACCTGTAATAGCGGTTGGGCGCGCTGTGCGACCAATTCGCCATGGCGGGTGAGACGGGCAAGTTTATGGGCTTCGGCGACGCGCGCGAGCGCCGTGAGACGTTGAGCGCTCAGCGCGCCGGAGCCGCGCACGTCGATATCAAGCCCGGAATCGGTGGCTGTAGCCTGGATGTCGAGCGGCTTGGCGGTGGGCTTGAGCGTCTCGGCGATCGCCCAGGCGGCAGGCAGCGCCCCCGCAAGTTCGGGCGCCAAAATCGGACATTCGTCGATGGCGATGATGTGGTGGGCGCGCGGCGCTGTGAATCCGACCTCCAGAATATCGTGGGTGCCGCGCCGCGCATGCAAAACCGCCCGGCGGCGGCCGGCACCGTGCGCGTCGATCAGGTCGGCGACCGGTGCGACCACATTCGCCTGCGCCAGGGCTTCGACCACCAGCGAGCGCTTCCATAGATGGTATTCTGCCAGCGACCAGTGCTGCAGGGCGCAACCGCCGCAGGCACCGAAGTGCTTGCAAATCGGTGCAGCGCGTTCGTGGCTGGGTTTGTCGATGTGGAGCAACTGGCGCCGGTCGGGATGGCCAGCCACCGGCTCGACCGTCACGGTCTCGCCCGGCAGGGCGTAGGGCACGTACGCGGGTCCATCTGGTGTGTCGGCAATGCCGTCACCGCGATGGCCGAGCCTGGCAATGGTGAGCTGTTCAGTCACGCATCGCCCCTAACAGGAATTCAGCGTTGCCGTCGCCGCCTTCGATCGGCGACGGGATGATCCCAAGCATGCGCCAGCCGAGCGAGGCCACAAATCCGGCGATGTCGTCGCAAACAGCGGCGTGCACGGCCGGGTCCCGCACGATGCCTTTTTTTACGGCGCCCCGGCCGGCCTCGAATTGCGGCTTGATGAGCGCAACAAGTTGCGCGGCCGGCTTGGCGAGCGCGAGGGCCGGGGCCAGCACGAGCTTGAGCGAGATGAAGCTTACGTCAATTGTGACGAGGCCCGGCAATTCATTGAAACTGGACACCGAAAGCGCGCGGATATCGGTGTTTTCCAGCGACACAATTTCGGGCCGAGCCCGCAATGATTCATGGAGTTGCCCATGTCCGACGTCGATCGCATAGACACGGCTAGCGCCTCGCTCCAGCAGCACTTGCGTAAATCCGCCGGTCGAGGCGCCGACATCAAGGCAGACACGACCTTTCGGGTCGACGTGAAAGTGGTCGAGCGCGGCCGCGAGCTTCAGGCCTCCACGTGACACATAGGGATGCACGGCACTTGCATGCAATTGCGCATCAGTCGGAATTTCCGTCGGAGGTCTTGGTCACCGTCCGCCCATCGGCTGTCACCAGGCCGGCCTCGATCGCGGCCTGCGCCTTGCTGCGGCTCTCAAACAGGCCGCGTTCGACCAAAAGCCGATCAATGCGTTGGCGCGACTCGGTCATGGGCGCGCCCCTCGCATCGAAGCGGGACGTAGCGCGCGGAACAAAGTTTCACGCATGGCGGTTAGCAACGTTAGGCCGACAAAGTCTGCAACGGCCGGCAATATTGTCTGACCGAGGAGGAGCAGGATGGCACGTAAATATTCGAAGGGCGCTTCCAAGTACGTGGAGCGCGCGATGAAGAAGCGCAACAAAGGCACGCTCAAAAGCGGGCGCAGTGGCAAGAAGGTCAAGAGCCGCAAGCAGGCGATCGCCATTGGTCTCTCGGAAGCGCGCAAGAAAGGAAAGAAGGTCCCGCGGAAAAAGAGACTGTAACGGCTCGTCAGGCGAGTTTGATCGTCTCCGCGGCGGCGTCTTTACCAAGCGCCTCGAACACCTTGGCAACGATCGCTCGCGCGCTCAATCCTGCCGTCTCGTACATGGCGGCGGGCGTATCCTGATCGATAAACACATCCGGCAACACCATGCAGCGCACGCGCAGGCCGCGGTCAAGCGCACCTTGTTCCGCCAAGGCCTGCAGGACGTAGGCGCCGAAACCACCGATCGCGCCTTCCTCAATCGTCACCAGCACCTCGTGCTCGCGCACAAGCCGGCTGAGCAATTCGGTGTCGAGCGGCTTGGCAAAGCGCGCATCGGCAACTGTCGTCGAGAGTCCCAGGGCCTTGAGTTCCTTGGCCGCCGTCAGGCACTCGCCGAGGCGCGCGCCATAGGACAGCAGCGCCACTTTATGCCCTTCCTGGATTATGCGGCCTTTGCCGATTTCGAGCGGCTTGCCTTCCTCCGGCATCGGAACGCCGAGACCTTCGCCGCGCGGATAGCGCAGTGCGCTCGGACGATCGTCGATTGCAACCGCGGTGGCAACCATGTGCACGAGATCGGCCTCATCGGCCGCGGCCATCAATACGAAGCCGGGGAGGCAGCCGAGATACGTCACGTCAAAGGCGCCGGCATGCGTCGGACCGTCGGCACCGACCAGGCCGGCGCGATCGATCGCGAAGCGGACCGGCAACTGCTGAATGGCAACGTCGTGCACCACCTGATCATAGGCGCGTTGCAGGAACGTTGAGTAGATCGTGGCGAACGGTTTGAAACCCTCGGCCGCAAGCCCGGCTGCGAAGGTCACGCCGTGCTGCTCGGCGATCCCGACGTCGAAGCAACGGTCCGGGAACTCCTTGGCAAACATATCGAGGCCGGTGCCGGAGGGCATCGCAGCCGTGATGGCGATGACCTTGTCGTCCTTGCGGGCTTCCTTGATGAGGCTTTCGCCGAACACCTTGGTGTATTGCGGCGCGTGCGATTTTGATTTCGCCTGGGCGCCGGTCGCGACGTCGAACTTGACGACGCCGTGGTATTTGTCGGCGGACGTTTCGGCCGGCGCATAGCCTTTGCCTTTTTGCGTGATGACGTGAACCAGGATCGGGCCTGCTTCAGCATCGCGCACATTGCGCAGGACCGGCAGCAGGTGATCGAGATTGTGTCCGTCGATCGGGCCGACGTAATAAAATCCAAGCTCTTCGAACAGCGTTCCGCCGGTCCAGAAGCCGCGCGCATGCTCGACACCGCGCGTGATGAATTCGTCGAGTCGCTTTGGCAGATGGGCGGTGAGCTGTTTGCCGACGTCGCGCAGCTTGAGATAGGTGCGGCCCGACAGCAGCCGCGACAGATAGGCCGACATGGCTCCGACGGGTGGCGCGATCGACATTTCGTTGTCGTTGAGGATGACGATCAGCCGTTCATTGCGCGCGCCGGCATTGTTCATTGCTTCGTAGGCCATGCCCGCGGACATGGCCCCATCGCCGATGACGGCAATGACGTTGTTCTTCCTGCCGTCGAGATCGCGTGCGACCGCCATGCCAAGGCTGGCGGAAATCGAGGTGGAGGAATGCGCAGCGCCGAACGGGTCGTATTCGCTCTCCGCGCGCTTGGTAAAACCGGACAGGCCGCCGCCCTGCCGCAAGGTGCGAATACGGTCGCGGCGTCCGGTGAGTATTTTGTGCGGATAAGCCTGGTGGCCGACATCCCAGATCAATTTGTCAGCCGGGGTATCGAAGACGTAATGCAGCGCGACCGTCAGTTCGACAACGCCGAGGCCTGCACCGAGGTGCCCGCCTGTCTTGGCGACGGCGTCAACAGTTTCGGTCCGCAACTCGTCAGCGAGCTGCTTGAGTTGCTCGGCCGACAGGTTCTTGAGATCGCTCGGCAGGTGGACGCGGTCGAGCAGGGGTGTCTTGGACGGTTCTGACAAGCACAACTCCAGACGGACATGGATAAAAACGGGGCTGGCGATGTCGCTCCAAACCGCCAGACAGGGTGACTTACACCAATTTTACCGCGGCAAGCAATTCAACGTGCGACCCTTCCATAGGCCCCCATTTTGCGGTTTTTGCGTGATTCCGAGGGTCTTCCGACGTCAATCGACGTCGAGAGGCTCGCTTCCGGTCGGTTTGCCGCTGGCGTCGAGCGTGATCTTTTCGACCCGCGCCTCCGCCTGGCGCAGCAACTCCTCGCAGCGCTTCTTGAGTGCTTCACCGCGCTCGTAAATGGCGACCAACTCCTCAAGCGGCACCTTGCCCTCTTCGAGCCGCTTGACGATTGACTCGAGCTCTTCGATCGCGCGCTCGAAGGGCATTTTTTTCACGTCGGCGTTGTTGTCGGCCATTGTTCACGGTCCGGCGATTCGGGTGGGCGCATCCTATGCCGTCACAAGGCGGCGAGGATAGCGCGGATTTTCTAGCCGCGCATCAGCGCGGTGACGTGGGCGGCAACCGAGCGCGACAGGCCCTGCAAATCATAGCCGCCCTCCAGCAATGACACGACGCGCCCCTTGGCGCTCGCGTCGGCAATCTCCATCAGTTTCTTGGTTGCCCAGGAAAAATCCGCTTCCACGAGGTTGAGATTGGCAAGCGGGTCGCGCGTGTGCGCGTCGAATCCCGCTGAAATGATCATGATGTCCGGCTTGAATTCGCGCAGCCGCGGCAAGATCACGGTTTCAAATGCCTCGCGGAAAACGTCGCCGCCGTCGCCGGCGGACAGCGGCGCATTGACGATGGTGTTGAAGTCGCCGCGCTCGCCGATCGCCCCGGTGCCGGGATAAAGCGGCATCTCGTGGGTCGAGCAATACATCACGGTCTTGTCCGCCCAGAAAATATCCTGCGTGCCGTTGCCATGGTGGACGTCGAAATCGACAATTGCGGCGCGCTCGACATCATATGTTTTCTGCGCGTAGCGTGCCGCGATCGCCGCATTGTTGAACAGGCAGAAGCCCATTGGCCGCGCCGTTTCGGTGTGGTGGCCCGGTGGACGTGTGGCGACGAATGCGTTCGTCGCCTTGCCCGTCATGACCTCATCAACGGCGAGCTTGGCGCCGCCGGCCGCGCGCAGCGCCGCCTCGAAGCTGCCGGGCGACATGGCCGTGTCCGCGTCGAGCCGCACCAGGCCTTCGCTCGGCGATGCTTCGCGGATGGCTTCGACATAATCCATGGGGTGGGCGAGCGCGACAATGTTGAGCGGTGCAAGCGGCGCCTCAACACGCGCCAGCGTCTGAAATTTTTCGTCCTCGAGCGCCTGCTCGATCGCGCGCAGGCGGTCCGGCCGCTCGGGGTGGCCGGCAGGCGTCAGGTGGTTGAGGCAGGCGGGATGGCTGAGAAGAAGCGTGGACATTACCCTACACTTAAACGCTCGCAAGCCCTGGTGGAAGGGTCTATGCCGATTTTGGTTTCAGGCTGACGCCGGCCGGTGGCGGGCTGCTGGCGGGGACGAAAAAATCTTCCTGCAGCGGCTGGCTGGGGTCGACCCGGTACTGATCGAAATCACTGACACCCTCGCTGGCCAAAAATGTGTCGTCGATCAGAAAGTTCCCGGTGAAAGTCTTCGACTTCCGGAAGATGCGGCAGGCAGCCTCAGCCAAAATTTCCGGCTTGCGCGACATGCGCATGATCGCGTCGCCGCCAAGCAGGTTCTTGATCGCCGCGGTTGCAATCGTGGTCCGCGGCCACAGCGCGTTGACGCCGACCTTCCCGCGCAACTCGCCGGCGAGGCCCAATACCACGAGGCTCATGCCGAATTTCGCCATCGAGTACGCCGTATGTGGGGCGAACCACTTTTCCGACATGTCCAGTGGCGGCGACATCATCAGGATGTGGGGATTTTCGGCGCGCGTGAGATAGGGAATGGCGAATTTCGACACCATGAAGGTGCCGCGGGCATTGATCTGCTGCATCAGGTCATAGCGGCGCATTTCGGTCGCTGTGACGGGAGTGAGCTGGATCGCGCTGGCATTGTTGACGATGATGTCGATGCCGCCGAATTTCATCGCGGCTTCGTCGAGCGCGGCCTGCACGGCGACCTCGTCGCGCACGTCGACTGCCAATGGCAGCGCGCGGCCGCCGGCTTTCGCGATTGCCTCCGCTGCGGTGTGGATGGTGCCTTCGAGCTTGGGATGCGGCTCGACGGTTTTGGCGGCGACAGCGACATTGGCGCCTTCCGCCGCCGCCTTGAGGGCGATCGCGAGGCCGATGCCGCGCGATCCGCCGGTGATAAACAGGGTCTTCCCCTTGAGCGACATCGGCAGGCCCGTCCCGTAATCGTTATTCCGCAAGCGCGGCTTGCGCACCGGTGATGCTGTCGGCACCTTCTGTGACACTGCGTTCGAGGCCGTTCGCCAGGACCGCGATGTTTTCGGCAAAAAATCGCGCCAGCGCCGTGCGGGCAGCGCCGTCGCCTGCGCGCAGCGACGCGAGAGCTTCTTCGGCCAGCATGCAGCCGCCGGCCGCCGTGCCGAACAACCGCAAATAGGGGGTCGCGCCGGCCATTGCGGAGTCGGACGACTTCTGCGCGAGAACCCAACGCGTTGCGCGTTCGAGACTGTCGACGGCTTCGCCGAGGCGCGCCGCAGTTTCGCCGAACGCCGGCGCATTACTCGCTTGCACCGATTTCACCGTATGCCGGAGTTCGTCAATATAAAGGGCAACTGTCTTGCCGCCCTCGAGCGGGACCTTGCGCGCCAGCAGGTCGATGGCCTGGATGCCGTTGGTACCTTCGTAGATCTGGGCGATCCGCGCGTCGCGATAGTGCTGCGCTGCGCCGGTCTCCTCGATGTAACCCATGCCGCCGTGCACCTGGACGCCGAGCGATGCGACCTCCATGCCGATATCGGTCGAAAACGCCTTGGCCACGGGTGTCAGCAGCGAGGCGCGCTCGTGCGCGGTCTTGCGCGCTGCGTCCGTCTTCGCGCGCAAAGAACGGTCGAGCGCGACTCCGGTCGCATAACAAATCGCCCGCGCAGCACCCGTCAGCGCCCGCATGGTGAGCAACATGCGTTTGACGTCGGGATAGGCGATGATGGTGCCGGCGCTGCCTTGCTTGCGGTCGCGCGCGTAAGCCATTGCCTGCTGCAACGCGCGCTCGGCGATGCCGACGCCCTGCAAGCCGACCGCGAGCCGCGCGCGGTTCATCATCGTGAACATACAGGCCATGCCTTTATGTTCTTCGCCGATGAGGTAGCCGACAGCGCCGCCGTTATCGCCATAGACCATGGTGCAGGTGGGCGAGGCGTGAATGCCGAGCTTGTGCTCAACCGAATGGGCGCGCGCATCGTTGCGTTTGCCGTCGGGCATGACCTTCGGCACCAGAAAAAGGGAGATGCCTTTGGTGCCTGGGGGTGCATCGGGCAGCCGTGCGAGAACGAAGTGAATGATGTTGTCGGTGAGATCGTGCTCGCCATACGTGATGAAAATCTTCGAGCCGGTGATGCGGTAGCCGCCGTCGTTCGCGCGCTCGGCTTTGGTGCGCAGCGCGCCGACGTCGGATCCCGCTTGCGGCTCGGTCAGCTGCATGGTGCCCATCCATTCGCCGCTGATGAGCTTGCCGAGATATTTTTGCTTGAGCACATCGCTGCCATAGGCATGCAACGCGTCGATCGCCGCCATAGTCAGGACAGGCCCGATCCCGAACGCCATCGAGGCCGAGTTCCACATCTCGACACAGGCCGCATTCAACGCATGCGGCAGCTCCTGCCCGCCCCAGTCGGCGGGTGCGGCGAGCCCGTTCCAGCCCGCGGCCGCCCAGGTGGTGTAGGCTTCTTTCCAGCCGGGTGGGGTGGTGACGTTGCCGTCCTTGAACGGCGTACCGAATTTGTCGCCGACACTGTTGAGGGGCGCGATCACGTCGCTGGCGAAACGGCCGGCTTCGGCCAGCACCGAATCGACCGTTTCCTCATCGAGGTCGCCGTAAAGGCCTTCTGCCAATGCGGTTTTCAGGCCAGCAGCGTTTTTCAGCGTAAAAGCAATGTCGGCGATTGGAGCGCGATAGCTCATGGTCCGCTAATCTAGCTGTGGCCGAAGGCCGGTCAACGCACGCTTTGCCACATATGTATATATGAGTGGCGCGGACATTGATCGCGCTGGCTCGCGCCGGTATGGTCCCGCCGCCGCACGCGAAATCGCTTCGAGGCGGCTTTCCGGTACCTTTTGGGGCGTAGCCAAGTGGTAAGGCAGCGGATTTTGATTCCGCCATTCCCAGGTTCGAATCCTGGCGCCCCAGCCATCCAGTCCGGTCTCTCTATTTTGACTTGGGCAAGCGTCGGAAAGGCCCGCACATGCGCGGCTTTTTGCGCGTCGACCAGTCTCTGGTGTCCTCGAATTTGACTCAAAATTCGGAATTTTTGCCAAAAGTCTCTGGTCAGTACTTCGAAAATTCCCGTTTTGCGGAGATCGTGAGTGGAGACTGGTTCGATCTTCGACTGAGTGACCGACCTGCCAGTCACAGCAACCGAAAAGTCCTATTCGGAAGAAGTCGATCACAATATGAATGTCCGCTTTTGGGAGCAAAGCGGACATGCCATTTTGCGCTGCACATGTCCGCTAATGACCCAAAGCGGACAATGGTCAGCAGGCGACCCTTAGAAGGCCACTGTTAAGGGGCTGTCACAAACCAGTTTACTACCTTGACGAGATGCGCGGCAGTTTTGCAGAATTTGCTCGTGGCGACAGTTGCTGCCCAGCGTCGCTCCAAGGCTCTTAACCGTTGGCCCGACGCGCAGGTGGCGACAGTGTGAAGAGGATGTTTGCCTCTGGGGGCGTACCATGACACGGCGAAGTTTATTCTCAGGCGCGCTCGCGTCTGCGGTTCTTTTCTTGGTTGCGTGCACTTTACCCGCGTCCGCGGTCACCATTCTCAACACGCGGACAAACGCTTTCATT
>CAVTKN010000010.1:0-313656 GCA_963735285.1 uncultured Alphaproteobacteria bacterium
CGCAAAACGTTCTGCCGGCGGCGCTATTTCAGTGACCAGGTCGCGCAACAGCTTCTTGTTCGCCAACGGTGCCAGCGTCATCTCGCCTGGTTGCAGGCGGGCGGTGCAGGCATAGACAGTCTTGCCGTCAAGCTCGATCATGCACTCCTTGCAGGCGTTGGCGTTGATGCAGGAGAAACGGATCGCCAGCGAAGGGTCGCGATTGATCCGTATCCAACGCAAGCCGTCGAGCACCGACTGGCCCGGCTCGAACGGCACATCATAAGTTTCCCAGCGTCCTGCCTTAACGTCGAGACCGCGCCAGATTTTGAGCGTCGCTTGCTCTGTCATGACGCCACCACCCCGCTGGCTTGGGGAGTTGCTGCCGACATCATAATTTGACCGTCCCTTAGCCTGACAAACCGATTGAGCGCCCAGTCCGGCGATGGCTGCGGATAGTCCTCGCGCTGATGGGCGCCGCGGGTTTCGGTGCGAGCGAGGGCAGCCTCGGTGACCGCGCGCGCGACCAAAAGCATATTGCGCAGATCAAACCAGTCGATTCGCCGCATGTCGAAGCTTTTGCCGTCGCCGGGTGGGGCATCGCCGATTTCGCGCGTCAGGCGGACGATGGTGTCGCGTGCGCGGGTAAGCCCCGCCTGGCTGCGCAACGCACCGACATGGTCTTGCATCGTTGCCTGAAGCGTCTGCACGATTTCGGCGGTATTGATTTCGCTATTGGACGACGCGACGGCCAACGCGAGCGCCGCCTGCGCGCTGTCCACGAGATCGGGCATCGCCCGCGTGCGTTTCGCATGGTGAGCCGCGCTCCGCCCGGCGCGCCGGCCAAACACCAGCGCTTCGGTGATGGCATTGCCGGACAGCCGGTTGGCGCCATTGGCGCCGCCGACGGCTTCGCCGGCCGCGAACAGGCCGGGCAGATCCGTGCGCATCTGCGCATCTGCCGCAATGCCGCCCATGTGATAATGCGCGATCGGCGCCACTTCGATTGGCATTTTTGTGAGATCGATGCCATTGGCGGCGAGACGGTCGATGACCGGCCCGAACGCGTCGCGCAAAGCCGCTGCCGAGCAGTGCTGGAAGCTCAGATAGGCGCCGCCATGCGGAGAGCCGCGGCCGGCCGCGACCTCCTTGAGAATCGCATAACTGCCGACGTCGCGCGTGATGACATATTTCCCGTCCTCGGCAACTCCGTAGCGCTGCGTAAATTCTTCCATGCGGTTGTTGAGGAGCCGGCCACCGAGCTTGTAGCGAAATGGATCCCACATGATCGGGTCCATGCCGATCAGTCGGGGCGCCAGATGGCCGATCGGAAAAAACTGGACGAACTCCATATCGACGAGCGACGCGCCGGCGCGCAATGCCAGCGCATAACCGTCGCCGCCCATATTGGCCGACGCGCTGTTTCGCCGGTAAAGCCGCGTGAGACCGCCGGTCGCCAGAACTGTCGACTTGGCCGACAGGATGACCGGCGCGCCCGAGCCGAGATGAAGCGCAACCGCTCCGGTGACTGCGCCGTCGGTGAGGAGAAGCTCGACGATGCATAGATCGCCGGCCTTGCGGATGCCGGCGTTCTTGTTCAACACCGCCCGCAAGGTTTTCGACACGGCGGGGCCGGTGTTGAGAAAATCCACATAGACGCAGCGCGGCCGGTCATGGCCCGGCGCCATGGCCTGGGCAATGTGGCCGTCTTTTCGCGCCCAACCGATGCCCCAGTCGTCCATGGCCTGAATGCATTCAGGTCCATCTTCGCACAGCAATTGCGCGAGCGGCTCGTTGCACAGGCCACGCCCGGCGGTGAGTGTATCCTGGTAATGATGGCTCCAGTGATCCGGCGTCTCGGCGCCGAGCGCGACCGCGACCGTCATCTGTGCCATCACGGTGGCGCCGCCGCGCCCAATCAGGCTGCGCTCGGCAAGCAGCACGCTGGCGCCCTCGCGTGCTGCTTCGATCGCCGCATACATGCCGGCGGCCCCGGAGCCGATCACCAGGACATCCGTTTCGGCGCGCATGGGATCTGGCATGAATGGGTCGTGCCGGTTATTACAGCCTTCGAATTGTGAGACTAAGCCATTGATTGGGCTTCAGATCAATCAAGGGAATTTCCACTATCCCCGAATCCGACCAAAAAGGGCGAGCAGAGAAGATAGGGTCCTTGCCGTTGTTTTATCCGCGCGAAAAATATCCGGCTCGACGGGAGCCGGATCAATCAAACTCGAGGCAGCTGCGTCTAAAACAAGATCTGGGCCCCGCCCGTTTTCATCGGTCGCCCAGGAACGTAAGCGCACTCGGGGCAAGCCAATAGCCCGCAGATCAGAAATACGCCGCGGCTGGCCAGACGCGCTTGCTTGCGTTCGCCGCGCCGAATCAGCCGCAGCAAATGACTGCACAATATATTTTGCGCGTGTGCGTATTGATCCGGGGGGAGAAGGTCTGCCTCCACAATACGGCGCCATGCCATGTCATAGGCCGCCATGAAGACGCGCGATTGGTCATCATCGAGTTCGTTGCGGACGATGATTTGCATTTATCCCGTCCTCGCGTGACCGGACGAACTGGCGCGGCTAGTTGTGCCAGAACAGCGCCAGCAAAATGATGATCGGCAGTGGCACGCCCAGGAGCCACAGCAGGGCACCTCGTCCAAAACCCATGATCGCCTCCCAATTTCTCTTGACCTGCTAACTAACCGATACTCGTCCTGTAAGTTCCTTCGTCGTGTCCAGCGGAAACACACAAAAATGCGAGCGGAAAATCCACCGCGGAAGCGGTGGGGAACGAAAGGGACAGCACCGCATTTCAAGCACGGGCCGCACGAAGAGGATTCGCATGTGTGCAAGCGTGCCGCACGACGAGGAGAGGAGAATGACATCAACATTCCTGCATGAGGACAATAAAGTACCACCCGATGAAGCCGTCGAGCGCGATGCGCCTGAATGCAAGATATGTGGCCAGCAGATGTGGGTAGTGCGCGTGGAAACGGTGCTTTCCGACAAGGGGACGTTATCCAAGCGTGACTATGAGTGCAGCCGTTGCGGCGCCAAGCAATCTGTTCGAACGAGCTCGCAGCTTATTGCCCCTTCGACTCTTGCGACAGGAAACTAGCAATTTGCAAACGTCAAAGCGGGCCTTTTTATGCGGCTCAGCCAATGGCTCTTAGGCGGAAAAAAGCCAAACGAGTCGTCAAACGCTATTGGCCCCTTGGCATCACTGTGCTCGTTTTGCTGCTCGTCGCTTTCGCATGGATTGCGGCTCCAGCTTCTGAATGGATAAAAGCCTTAAGCGGCAGTGTGGCCCAACTCGGCGCGCTTGGGCCGGTCATTTACTTCGTGCTGTATGTTCTGGGCACGGTCGTCCTCGCTCCATCCCCGCTTATGAGCATTGCGGCCGGGGTTGCTTTCGGATGGTGGGGGCTTCCGCTTGCGGTCATTTCCGCAACTGCGGGGGCCACCTGTTCATTTTTCTTAAGCCGATATTTCTTCGGGGAAACGCTCGAAGACTGGCTGATGCAGCGACCCGTGTCTAAAGCGGCAAAGAATGCGGTGGACGAAGAAGGCTGGAGGGTTCTGGTGCTTTTGCGCCTAAGCCCGGTGGTCCCGTTTGGATTGCTGAACTACCTGCTTGGTCTGACTAACACGCCCGTCTCCACTTACTTGCTCTGGACCGTGATCGGAATTTTGCCGGGGAGCGTCGTCGATATCTATATCGGAATCGTCGGCGCGACTGCGGGAGGGACAGCGCAATTCGCCTATCTGGTCCTCGGTCTTGTTGCAACGGCCACGGTCGCGGTGATGATCGCGCTTAAAGCGCGCGCCTATCTTCGTGAAGCGGGGGTGAAAGCGTGACCGCCGCCAGCGCCCCGGAAAGAAAGGCCGCGCTCGACGTGCCCAAGAATCAGTCTTCGTCTGCCTCGGGATGCGCCGTCGAGAACGAATGCAGGGCGTTGAGCGGGTGCTTCAGAAGCTCGATATTTTCGTAATCAACGTACAAAAGCGTCATCGTCACGACGATAATCACGTACAATATTGGTGTAATGCTCTCTCGCATGGTCCTTGGCCTCATCTTGATCACACCGATGACAGCAAGAAGCAGGCCAAAAGATGTCTGGTGCTGATATCGAGCAGGCCTGTCAGCACCGGCGTCCATTATTTGCGCTGCTGACTCCACAGCTACGGCAAATCTGAATTGCAGCAATGAAATCGCGAATTTGGAGTTGTCCGCGAACAAGCGGTCGGCGTGACTCTTTGATTATCAAATGCTTTTCCGGCAATTGCCTAATCCATAACGTTTCCGTGAACTGGGCGGCAGATATTGTGACACCGCGGTGAGTTGTAAACGAGGCCGCGCTGGGCGACACAGCGCGCCCGCAAGATTTCCCTTGCCCCAAACACAACGGAGATGAACCGTGAAGATCGGTAACAAGATTCTATTTGCTTCCATCCTGGCGCTGTCGGCGCGTCACCTCGGCTTACGCTGCTGAGGAAGATGCGCTGGTCGAGCGCGAAACCTACATGTCAGCCACCGCATCGGCTGCGCAACACGTCGCGGTCAATCGCGTTCGTGCTCACCGCGCCACCGAGGCGCGGGCCTACGCGCCGACCGGCATGTCGGTTGATGAGGCCGTTGATTTCGGCATCGGCAGTCAGCGTTAAGCGTCCCCTTCCCCAGCTTGTGTCTGACTGCCAAGAGGCCGCCTGCAAAGGCGGCCTCTCTTTTCGCTAGCCTCACGTTCTCCCGAGCGGATGATAACGATGAACTGATCCAGCTGCCGCCATTTGTGTGACGCCGATCACACTCCCGATGAGCTCTGGCGGGTAAAAGGCGACTCGGTACTGCGAAAAAAAGGCAAGAACATCTTGAATTTCCGCTTTTCCGACTTTGAAATCGATGTTGCACGCTATGAATTGCGACGAGCAGACAAGATCGTCCCGATAGAGCCCCAGGTTTTCGACCTGCTCGCTTATCTGGTTCGGAACGGCAATCGAATCGTCAGCAAGGACGAACTCATCGATGCCGTGTGGCTGGGACGAATTGTCTCGGAAGCCGCGTTCAGTTCACGCTTGAGCGCGGCCCGCCGCGCCCTTGGCGACGACGGCGCCAGGCAGGTCTTTATTCGAACGCACTACAAGCGCGGTTTTTCATTCATCGGAAAGCTCGAAGACCAGCCCACGCCGGCTGATTTGCTTGCGGCGAAGCCTGCTCCGCAACCGTCCGCGCCCGGCGCGGATGCGACGGCGCCGGCTATCGTGCGCAGCGACAGGCCTTACGTCGCCGTTTTGCCATTTCGCAACATCAGCGACGATCCAGCGCAGGAGCGCTTCGCCAGCGGTTTGACTGAAGATGTGGTAACGGGATTGACACGGCAGCCCTGGTTTTCCGTCGTCACCCTCAACTCACAGTCGGCAACCAGAGACGGGACCGTCGATCTCCGCAAAGTCGCGGGCGATCTGGGCGTTCGTTACGCGTTTGAGGGAAGTGTGCGCACTGCTGCGGACCGGGTCCGGGTATCAGGACGGTTGATTGACGCCGGTAGCAACGTCCACGTGTGGGCCGACCGGTACGATTGCGGAGCGATCAGCACCTTCGGCCGCCAGGACCAGATCTCCAACCAGATCGTCGACGCGGTGACATCGCAGATTATCGTGGCCGAAGCCGCGCAGCTGCGACGAAAGCCATTGGAAAACAGCCACGCACGCGACCTCGTGATCCAGGCGTTGCCGCATATGTGGCGCACAAGCATGGATGAACACCTGCTGGCCCAGGAGCTTTTGAGGCAAGCCATCAGGCTTGACCCGAAGTGCGCGCACGCCCATGCGCTGTTGGGTTGGACTTACGCCAGCATGTTCAACCTGAATTCTCGCGTGCCAATCGGCGAATTGACGGACGGCGCCATCGATGCGGGCGCCAAGGCGGTGACTTTTGATGAGCAGGCGCACTGGGGGCACCTGGTGCTTGGAATTGGTTATGCGCGGCGGCGGCGTCCGGAGGAGGCGGTGGCGCATATTTCCAAATCCATCGCCTTAAATCCGAATTTTGCGCTCGGCCACGCGGGACTCGGGTATGCATTTGCATGCGCGGGCCAGCCGCAACGTGGCCTGGAGTCGCTGAGGGAGGCACAGCGGCTCAGCCCGCTGGACCCATTCCTGGCGATGTACGCGCCGGTGGTCCGCTATATGGCGTCGTTTGCCATGCATGATTATGAGGAAACGGTCGCTGTGTGCCGTTCGATGACGACGCGCCATCCCAACCACGTCGGCGCGCGTCGTCTCATGACGGTGTCGTTGGGGTTGCTCGATCGAGAAGACGAAGCACGAGAATCGCTGACGCGTACCCTTACGCTCCAGCCCAACCTCTCCAGCGACCATGTCGCTAATGACACCGTTTACGCCAATGCACCGGATCGATCGCGTTTTCTTCTGGGCCTTCAGAAGGCCGGACTAAAAGGCTAAAGCCCGCGTTGCTTGCCGACCCACGCGACGCGGCTGCGCGCTATTTCATCCCTGATTTGTGGTGCTGGATCGCTTGCCAAATACGATAGGGCGTCGCCGGCATTTGGATGTCGTCGACGCCGTAAGCGCTGAGTGCGTCCACGACGCCGCTGATAATCGCGGCCGGCGCGGCCGTCGTGCCGCCTTCGCCGCCGGCCTTGATGCCGAGCGGATTTGTCGGCGAAAGCACCTCGACAATTTTGGTGGTGAATGAGGGCAGGCGATCCGAGCGCGGCATTCCGTAGTCCATGAACGAGCCGCATTGCGGCTGGCCTGATTCCGGTTCGACGACGCACTGTTCCCACAGCGCCTGACCGATGCCCTGCACGATCGCGCCGTGCGTCTGCCCGTCGACGATCAGCGGATTGATGCAACGGCCGACATCGTCCACCGATGTGTAGCGCGTCAACACCAGGCCGCCGCTCGGCGGATCGATCTCGATTTCGCAGATGGCGCACCCGTTCGGAAAAACCGGCTCATGCATCTCGTTGTCGGTGACCACCGCGAGGCCTGATGCCAGGTCGGCCGGCATAGGGTGGCGGGTCATTTCCAGGGCGAGCTCGAGAAAGTCGAAGCTGCGGTTGCTGTCGCGCACTGAAAAGCGGCCATCGCTGAAGTCGACGCGATCCGGCGGCGTGCCGAAAATCACGGCCGCGGCGCGCTTGCCTTTCGTAATCAATTCGCCTGCCGCCAATGAAAATACCGTTGCGGCGTGGCGCATCGAGCGTCCGGAGTGTGTGCCGCCGCCGGCTTTCACCACATCGGTATCCCCCAGGATGATGTGGACCTTCTCGACCGGGACCGCGATCAGGTCCGCAACCACCTGGGCAAAGCTGGTTTCGTGTCCTTGCCCGGCCGGTTGGGTGCCGATGACAACCTCGACGCCACGTTCCGCGGACACAGCAACCCGGGCTTGCTCTTTCGGCGCGCCAATCGAGGATTCGACGTAATTGGCAAGGCCACGCCCCAGCAGTTTGCCGCGCTTCTTGGCGATGCGCTGACGTGCTTTGAAGCCGTCCCAATCGGCGAGATGCATGGCGAGATCCATATTTTCCGCATAGCGCCCGCTGTCGTAGAGCATGCCGACAGCATTGCGATAGGGCATCGCCCGCGGCCGCACCAAATTGCGTCGACGCAAGGTGATGCGATCAATGCCAAGCTGCTTCGCGGCGATGTCGATGAGCCGTTCAAGCGCAAACGTGATCTCCGGC
Source organism: uncultured Alphaproteobacteria bacterium (assembly GCA_963735285.1). Lineage (GTDB taxonomy): Bacteria > Pseudomonadota > Alphaproteobacteria > Rhizobiales > Xanthobacteraceae > Pseudolabrys. Next base: position 7,694 of record CAVTKN010000010.1, read on the forward strand.
CGGCCGGAACTACGATAGGCCTGTGTTGGTGCCGTATTGGTGAAGACCGCCATCGCCCGCAGCGACGCCACCGGAATATCGTAGCTGCCGGTGATCAACCCAGCGCCCTTGCTCAGCGGAGACAGGGAGACGCAGCGCGCGCCGACATTGCTGATATTGGTCGCGCGCAGGGCCAGAAACCGTCCGCGCTCATCAAGGGCAAGTTCAAATTTTGCCACCAGGTCGCGGCCCTGGTAGTCGCTGATGAAACATTCCGAACGCGTGGCAGTGTATTTAACGGGACGGCCGATCTTGCGGGAAGTCCAAAGCACCAGGCCAAATTCGACGTAGACGCGATTGCGTGTGCCAAAATTTCCGCCGACATCGTAGGACAATACGCGAATTCTTTCGGGGTCGATTCCAAGCACGGCGGCGAGCTCGCGTTTTTGCCGTACCGCGCCGCCGCTGCCGGCATAAATCGTGTAGCGCTCCGTGGCGTTGTCGTAGTGCGCCACCGCTGCGCGAGGCTCCATCGGCACTCCGGTCACCCGGCCGACGTGAAATTCCTTTCTAACGACATGGGCGGCATTCGCCAGGATTCGATCAGTCTCGGCCGCATGCCCGAAGCTGGTATCGACCAGAATGTTGTTGGCGGCCTCGTCCCAGACTATCGGCGCGTCCGGCTTCATGGCGTCTTCGGCGTGCAGAACACATGGTAACGTCTCATAGGTGACTTCGACTGCTTCAGAGGCGTCGTTTGCCTGGCTCTGCGTTTCGGCAACCACCATTGCGACTGCTTCACCGACATGGCGCACCTTGTCAGTCGGGAGCAGGACATGCGGGCCGAAGAAGACTTCGCCGCCGCCAGGCCCATGCAATTTCATGTCATATCGTGTCTTCGGCAGAGGATCGTGCGGGATGGCGCCGAGATTGTCGGCCTGGCAATCCGTGCCGGTAAACACGCCGAGAACGCCAGGCATTTTTTTTGCCGATGCGGTGTCGATCCGGACAATGCGGGCGTGTGCATGCGGGGACCGCACGATGGCTGCGTAAGTTTGTCCCGGCAGACAAAAGTCGTCGCTGAATTGGCCGCGCCCTGTGAGCAGCCGCGCATCCTCGGTGCGCGGCAAAGGCTGGCCGATAAAGCGGAATTTGACGGGCTGTTCGGTCATCGCTGACATGCGTGCGCGGTTGAGTTCGGCCGCGCAGTTGACCGCAAAACCTGCGAAAATCCAACCGCTGTTTAACTATTGGCGGCCATGCGCCGGCGAAAAGCCTTGCTGCGATGCCAGCGTTAGGAAATACTCGCGGCCGGTTCACTTTTTCTGCGCAGCCATGAAACATATAGCCATCAAGTCCACCAATGCGCCGCTGCTCGTCGGAATTACCGGCGCATCGGGGGTGATTTACGGCGTGAGGCTGCTGGAGCTGCTGCGCGCCTGCAATATCGAAACCCATCTGATTGTCTCGCGCGCGGCGCAGATGACGCTTGCCTACGAGACAAAGCTGAAGCTTGCCGATGTCACGCAGCTGGCCACGGTGGTCCATTCCAACAATGACGTGGGTGCGGCCTGTTCCAGCGGTTCCTTTCGCACGCGCGGCATGGTGATCGCGCCGTGCTCGATCAAGACCATGGCGGAAATCGCCACCGGAAATACGGCTAACCTGATATCGCGCGCAGGCGATGTCGTATTGAAAGAGCGCCGCCGCCTCGTTCTCTTGTTGCGGGAAACGCCGCTGCATATCGGGCATATCCGTAACATGGCGGCGGTGACGGAGGCCGGCGCCATCGTCTATCCGCCGGTCCCCGCATTTTATGCATTGCCAAATTCGATCGATGAAATGGTGGACCACACGCTTGCGCGGGTCCTCGAGCTTTTCGATATTGATGTCGGCAAGGTCCATCGCTGGACGGGCGAGCGGGAACGGCCGAAAACCCGCGAACCGGCGGATCGTTCGTAGCGGGCGGGCACGCGCTTGGTTGAACAAAGCCCCCGCGACGGCAACCGTAGTGAACTCCAGTACGACAACGAATTCTGGCGCTTTTCGCTCGCCGTCTATAAGCCGGCCGATGTCGCGGCCGAGTGTCTGGCCTTGCAGGAGGCCTTCGGCCTCGACGTCAATCTTCTGCTGTTCTGTGCCTGGCTCGGCACCCGCGCAATCGTTCTAAGCCGCAGCGATATTGAGGCCGCATCGCGCGTCGTCGCTTCCTGGCACACGAGCGTCGTCCGCCCCCTGCGTGGCGTACGCCGGCACATCAAGACGCAGTATGGCGACGCGTACGAGCCCCTGAGATCGCGCATCAAAGACGATGAACTGCAGGCGGAACAGATCGAGCAGGCAATGCTGTTTGCCTATGCGCAAGGTATCCAAACTTCTCCTGATGGAGTTGATGCCGTCGCGGGAAACGTCAACGCGTATCTTTCGATGATATCCGGCGCGGCGGCGTCCGTACCGGCCGCGCCTTTGCTGATTCGCGCTGCACAACTTTCGATAAAATAATTCGCGCGGCCGATCACGGTTTCTCCGTTTCGCCTTTCTTCATCTTGTTTGCGTCGATGTCGTGCATGACACGAGCCCAGCGCTGCGTTTCGCTCTTGATGAAGGCGGCGAAATCATCCGGGCTGCCGCCGAGCGCGTTCAATCCTTGTGTCTCGAGCTGCTTGAGCACGTCCGGGTCTTTCAACGCTTTGTTCGCTGCTTCGGAAACTTTGTCGACGATCGGCTTTGGCGTGCCGGCAGGCCCCAGGATGCCGAACCAGAGTCCGGTGGCGTAGCCGGGCAGGGCCGCTTCGCCGATCGTCGGAAGATCGGGCGCAATGCTCGCGCGTTTGGCTTCGCTCGTCGCCAGCGCCTTGACGCGTCCGTCCTTGATAAAGCCCAACACCGTGGAGGCAGGGGCAAACATGACCTGGATACGCCCAGAAATAAGATCCATCGCGGTCTGCGCGCTGCCCGGGTACAGGACGCCGGTCATTTTTATGTCCGCCATCTGCTTGAACAATTCGGTTGCGATGTGCGGTCCGCTGCCAAGGCCGGCTGCGCCGTAGAGCAGTTCATCGGGCTTCTGTTTCGCAAGCGCAATCAGCTCTTTCACGTCTTTGACATTCAGGCTCGGATTAACGACCAGGACGTTCGGGATCGAGCCGACAAGCACAATCGGCGTCATATCCCTTTCGATGTTGGGAGCTTTGTTCGGCATCAATATCGGATTGATGGTCATTGCAATTGTGCCGAACAGCAGCGTGTAACCGTCCTTGGCGCTGCGCGCGACAAAGTCCGTCGCGATCATGCTGCTGGCACCCGGACGATTTTCCACAACCACTGTCTGGCCGAGCAGTTCGCCCAGTTTGTGGCCGACAATCCGCGCCGCAACATCGCCGCTTGATCCTGCGGCAAATCCAACGACCAGGCGTATCGGGTGCGTTGGATAATTTTCCTGCGCCCAGCCGGACTGGCAAGAGATGAAAACGAAAGCAGCGATCAGGGTGACGGCAGATATAAATCGACGCATGCGGCTATGACTCTCGCGTTGTCTTCGCAGCCCCTTCAACGTTGCGTGTGGGCGTTTCGGGTATTAGCCCTCCGCGACGACGCTTGATGGTCTCGTTGCCGCTTTCCGCCCATTGCCCTTCGACGGCGCGCTTGGCGTAAACGTCAAATCGCTCGTCCCAGTCCCCGAGCGAATATCCGTGCCACGGCGACTGCGGCGAGATCGCCGGCAAGCCCAGTTCTTCCCAGATTCCGCGCGCGTGTTCCATGTATTCCCGTTTGGGCAGCGCCAGCGGCGGCATGTCGTGTTTCAGCGTGGCGTCGATGAGAATGGTTGAGTCTTCGCGGGCGCCCGATTTGGGACCATGACCGGCGGAACGGTATGGCGAAATATGAACGTCTGCCCCGGGATCGGAGCGATAGGCGAGCGACCAGAATATCGCATCGGTGTTCGCGGGGTCGATGTCTTCGCTGACGGCAATGCAGATCTTGCCGCAGTCCGCGCGCAGCGAGGCTGCCCCGTGGAGCCCGCGCCACACCTCTGTTCGCGCGGTGCCGCGCGCAAATTGCAGGAAGATGGTTTTGCGTAGGTTTGTCAAAGGTTCGTGCATCGTTACGCCCTTGATGCCGCGAACCCCGAGCTGATCGCGCAGATGTGCCAGAAACATCGGCTCAAACGCCACTTTTTTCATGACGCTCGATTCACTGGGCGTGACCTGGCTGATGATTGACACAAAAACCGGTGCACGCTTGTGCGTGATCGCAGTGACTTTCATCGACATGTTGAAATCTTCCAGCGCGACGTGGCCGTGGCTTTCGCCAAACGGCCCCTCCGGCTCGAGCAACTCGCTGTCGATGAGCCCTTCGATTACGATTTCGGCATCGGCGGGAACATAGAGGTCAACGCTGACGGCTTTGACGATCCGGATGGGGGCGCCGGCAAGCCCGCCCGCCACGGCCATTTCGTCCTGGTCGATCGGAAGTTTCTGCGGGCCGGTAAACAAGACGACAGGCGCGCAACCGATCACGATCGCGCAGGGCATCGGCTCTTTTCGCTTCTGGTATTTTCGCCAATGGAGATAGCCGCCGGCGCCGCCCGGACGTGACGACATGCGCACGCCAAGACGGTCCTGCGCTTTCAACGCGCCGCGGTAGGTGCCCATGTTCTGCACGCCGCTTTCGGGATCGCGGGTGATGCACAACGTCGCTGTGAGATAGGGGGCGGAGTCAAAACCGGGCGTCGAGATCGGTACCGGCAACCGGGCGAGACCTTCACCGGGGCGCAGCAGATCGGTGCCTTTGGTCACGACCTCCTGGCACACGGCCGATTGCACGATCACAGGCGGGATTGGATTCGCGATGCCTTGCGTCCATGCCGTCCCGATGTCCTCGATCCGCTTGCCCATTCCGATGGCGTAGATCGCCGGCGAAGCCCCGAGCGCGCCCACGGCCACTGGAATGTCATAGCGTCTTCCCGAGCCGTCAACGACATTGGTGAACAAAAATGCCCGGCGCTGTTCCTCGGCAAGGCCGCCTTGAAACTGCCAGCGCACCAGCGGGTGCAATTCGCGGTCTTTGTCGATAGCCCGGTCGATGCGGGTGAGGAGGCCTTGCCCGTCGAGCAAACGCAGATGCTCTTGAAAATCGAGCGGCGCTGCGCCGATCGCTGTCCGATGCGACTTTTTCGCGTTGTCCGGAGCGTCGAGCATGAGCCGATCTCGCTGCTAGCCTTGAGAGCGATACACTATTGCTTGATGGTTGAGTACTCAACGGGGGCCTGAAGGACACGCCAACTCATGCGGATCCCAGGTGGTCAATTGCCTCGTGTCCCGCGATCCTTCCAAAGACCAGAGCGCGCAGCACCGACACCGCATTGGGGGCCGTTGCGTAGAAATGCCCGGTCATTTCACCCGCGGCGAACAGGCCGGGGATAGGGGTTCCGTTGCGCATGACGCGCGCGCGGCTGTCGGTCGCAACGCCACCGAATGTGTATGCGATGGCGCCGACCAGCGGATAGGCCAGAAAGGGAGGCACGTCGATGGCGCGCGCCCAATTGGACTTCGGCGGCTGAAGTGTCCGCGCAGCTGCGAGCCCATCGCGCCGCGTTGCGTCGAAACCGTGCGCATCGCCAGTGCAGGCAGCATTATAGGTGGCGACAGTTTTGGCGAGGTTGCCGGCGTTTATTCCGATCAGCTCTGCGAGCTCAGCAAGGGAGCCGGCGCGAACCGGCGGCACCTCCGAGCGAATGGCGCGCTGGTAGTCTGCAATCTCAAACAGTCGGGCATCGAGTATCGCGTACGCAACTGACCCAGGCATATTGAAGTGGATATCGCGCGCGAACCATTCCCATGTCTCGTGCACAAGGCCGCTGCCTTCGTCGAAGAAGCGGTTGCCGTTCTTATCGACGACAATTCCATACGGATATACGAGGACCACCGGCGCCGAATTCTTGCTGCGCGCGTCAACCGGCTCGGCATGCATGCCGTTCCAGTCGCCGGATAGATCGGCACCAAGTTGCGCCGCGATGCGTATCCCGTCGCCTGAATTGAAATGAGACCCGGGCGAAATCAGCCGCATGGTCGAAGACCGGGGGCCGAAATGTGAGCGCATCATCTCGTGGTTGCCCTGGAAACCACCGCAGGCCAGCACGACCGCATCCGCCGGCAATATTTCACGCGTGCCGTCCTGCTCGATCGTGAGCCCGCAGATGCGGTTTTTGTCAGTGACGAGCTCACCGGCTGTGCAGGCATAGCGGAATTCGACGCCGGCCTGCCGTGACGCCCGCGTCAATTCCTTGATGACGGCGGGACCGCCGCCCGACGGCTGGATGCGGGGCGGGCCTTTGGCCAGATAATAAGTCGGTTGAATGAATTCGATATTATGCTGGGCAATCCACTTTACTGTTGCCGGTGCATCCGCGGCCAGGCGTGTGAAATAAGCCTCATCACATTGGCCCTTGGTTGCATTTTTCATATCGCTCACGAAGGACGCTTCCATCTGCGTCGGCGAAGCCATGCGCATATACGAAGGCGACCAGCGGGTATTGCCGCCGGCTTCGCTCTCGGCGGCCTTGTCGATCAGCGTGATTTTAATGGGAATGCTGCGCGCGGATGCGGTTTCAACGGCAGCGAGCGCCGCCGACAGCCCTGCAGCCCCTTGGCCGACGACAATCAGATTTTGCAGATTTCGGGGCGTTTGGCTCATGGATTTTGCGGCGTTTGTTCCACGGCCAGCACACGCATGATGTCATCGCTTATTTTCCGCCGCGCGTCCTCGGGGAGTGCCGGTTCGAGCCGCGCTTCGTAAGCGATGCGTGCGGGCCGATGAAATACCAGCACACGGTCGCCGATTTCCATCGCTTCGTTGATCTGGTGCGTGATGAAGACGGCGGTTTTATTGCTCTGCCGGACAAGACGAACGAATTCGGCCCGCAAGTCGCGTGCGGTCATCTCATCCAGCGATGAAAAGGGTTCGTCGCACAGCAAAATTTCCGGATCGACCGCGAAGGCGCGCGCGATCGACACACGTTGGCGCATGCCCCCCGACAGTGCGTGCGGATAGTCATTTTCGTGCCCCGACAGGCCCAGCCGCGTAAGCCATTGGCGCGCAGTGTCTTCCGCCTGTTTTGCATCGGCGTCGAGAATTTGCAGGCCCAGCAAGACGTTATCGAGCGCTGTACGCCAGGGCATCAGGCGGTCGCCCTGGAAAACAATTCCGATCTTGCCGCGAAAAAAATCGAACTCGCGAAACGGATCGTGACCCACAATCGTGGCCTTGCCTCCGCTCGGTTCGATCAATCCGGCCACGATATTGAACATCGTGGACTTGCCGCAACCGGTCTTGCCAAGCACGGCAACGATCTCGCCCTTGCCGATCTCGAACGATAACTTGTCAACGGCTGTAAATTCGCCGCGTCCATCGGGGCGCTGAAAGGTCTTGCTGACGCTCTCGAATCGAATGACCGGCCCGGCGTTTTGCATCGGCTAGATCGCCCGCTCGGAGACGGCGCGATAGCGCAAGACCCAGTTTTCAATAGCGTTGATGGTTTGCTGCACGATCAGCACAAACAGCACAAGCTGTAGCGTCCAGGCCATAGCGCCGGCCATGTCGAATAATTGCTGCTGCCGCAGCAACTGATATCCGACGCCGCCGGTCGCGCCTACAAGTTCCGCGACCACCACGACGCGCGCGGCATTGCCGAGATTTACTTTCCATGCAGTGAGGATACCCGGCACAATGGTCGGCACGATCAGGAAACGGAACAATGTCCAGCGCGACGGCCGGAATGACATTGTCATCTCGAACAGGTCCTTGGACATGGAGCGAAATGCGTCGAGAATCTGAAAGGTAAAGGCCGGCAGCGTTGTCATCACCATGATGAACAGCACGCGGAATTCGATGCCGTGAAACCAGATGATGGCGAACACCACCCAGGACAGCGCCGGAATCCCCTGAAAAAAGGTCAGGACCGGGCCGATGATATTTTCAGCCGTTTTCGATTGGCCAATGACCATCGCCAGGATGCCGCCGAGAATGAACGCGCCGAACAGCCCGCCGAAAATACGTCCGGCAGTGAGTAGCACGTCGACCAGCAGCGAGCCGGTCACGAGCACTTCAATTGTGCGCGAAACGATCTCCGGAACCGGCGGGAAGAGATAGTGCGGAAAGATCATCGACAGAATTTGCCAGCCCGCCGCCAGCACCAGAAGGCCGACGGCGGCTTGCAGCACGCGCATCGATGCGCGAGTTCGTCATTTCATCGGCTTGCTGTAAATCGTGTCGTTCGACGGCATTGACTTGAAATAGCCGACATCGACGCCGGCCTTGTAGACGGCGTCGATCTGCTTGGCGACGTCACCGGCCGGCACCACGCTCATGCCGAGGCGGTCGTTCGCCTTGATCAGCGAGACCAGGGCGGCCCGGTCCTCCGGCGTCGACTTCGGCGCGATCAGCGCTACGGCTTCCTCCGGATTCTTGGCGATAAACTCGCCCGCCTCCTTGTAGGTTGCGTAGAGCTTGGGGATGAGCGCCTGGTTCTGCTCGATCCAGTCGCTATGGGCGGCAACACCGAGGTATGGAATGCGCTCACCGCCGGCGAAACTCTTCCAGGTTGTTGTGATGTTGGTATCGATCGCCCGGATGTCCGGCTTTTTCGATTTCAACAAGGTATAGGCCGGCTCCCAGAGCTGGATGGCGTCGGCACGATCGGCCAGCGCATAACCAACCAGGCCGGGAGGTGCGGTGTTGACCACCTGAACCTTCGATGGATCCATGCCGAGCTTTTTGGCGAAGAACTCGAACATCACGAAGTTCGTGGTCGAGGCGGCGGCGGCGAGCTGCTTGCCCTCGAGGTCCTTGACCGTTTTGACTTCTGGCCGCGAGGTGACGACGGTGCCCCAAAAATCAAACAAGTTGAACAGGTACTTCACCTTAACGCCGCGCGCGTCCGCGAGGCCCACGGTGAGCACAGCGGCGCTGCCGCCGACCTTGAACTCTCCGGAGTTGAACTGGGTGGTGTAGGCATCCGGTGGCCGCTCGACGAAATCTATATCGAGCCCATGCGCGGCATCCAGCTTCTTGGCCTTGATGACCGGCGGCATGAAGGCGCCCAGCGACGGAAAGCCGAAAATCACGATGGTGACCTTGGCCGGCGCTTGCGCGGCAACCGGTATTGAATTGAGTGCGACAAGCGATACGGCGGCCAGTGCGCCAATTCCCCAGCGCGTCAACGCAGAAAATGCCGTCATGTGAATCCTCCCTCGAGCTTTTATTTTGTTGAACATTATATGATCACGCCATCATCGAATTTTGAACACGCGCGCTGCCAATCCTCCGTTTATTGATGTTATTTGCGCGCTATTGAGCCCTGCCGCGGCGACGATTTTCATCGGCTCCGTGTCGCCGATCGGAAACGGCATATCCGAGCCCATCATCAGGCGCTCGGTCCCCATCATTTCGACGACGAATTTCAGCACGCGTGCATCGTGCAGGATGGTGTCGGTGTAGATTTGCGCCAGCGCCTCCACCGGGTCGCCAATGCCGGGCGTAATGGCATGGTTGCGCTTGAGCCGGCCAACCACGAAGGGCAGGGCGGCCGCGCCCATGGGCGCGAAAAACTTGACGTTTTTGTAGCGCGCGATATGGCCCGCCGAAATCAAGCGCGCGACCGCGACAACCGCATCCGTGATGCGCCCGAGGCCATTGGCCAATCCAAAATCATTTACGCGAATATCGCCTGCATCGAAGCTTGGATGGATGTGAATGAGCGCACCCGCTTCGTCCGCAGCCTGCCAGAACGGGTCGAGCTCGGCGGCATCGAGGGTCGAGCCAACGCCGCGCGGCAGCGTCCCGATCATCGCGCCCGGGAAGCCCGCCGCGATGGCGTCCTTGAGCACGGCGGCCGCGCGCTTGCCGTCACCCAATGGCACGGTCGCCAGCGGCACGAAATGCGGGTCGGATTTCGAAGCCGCCAACAGGCATTCGTTGGTCAGCCGTGCCCAGGCCTCGGCCTCGGCGCCCGGTAACTCATAGCCGAACATGTCGACCCAGCCGCCGACGACTTGTTTGTCGATGCCCTGCTTGGTCATCCAGGCGAGCCGCGCGGGAATATCCGACAGCGGCTTGGATACCGGCCGCGTCGGCTTGCCGCCGGCAAAGGCGAGCGCCAGCGAACCGCCATCCTCGATTTGCCGAACGTTGGGAAACCTGGCGGCATCTTTGCGGATTGCCGTCAGAAGATCGGATGGCACCAGATGACCGTGGCAATCGACAATCATTCACTTTCCTTTTTCGCGCGCGGCGGCGATCAGGTCGCCAAGCTTCGATATTTTCAGCGGCAGCGTGTTGATCGAAACTCCGAGCGGCCTGAGCGCGTCATTGACCGCATTGGCGATCGCCGCCGGGGCGCCCAGATAGCCGGATTCACCCGAACCCTTTTGCCCGAGCACGGTGTGCGGCGAGGGCGTCTCGTGGTCGAAAATCTCGACCGGCGGCACTTCGTGCGACGACGGCAGCGGGTAATCCATAAATGTCTGGGCGATGAGTTGCCCGTCATCGTTGTAGGCAAATTCCTCGAAAAGAGCAGCGCCGATGCCATGGGCGATGCCGCCCATGGTCATGCCGCGCACGATCTTCGGATTGATCTGGGTTCCACAATCGTGCCCGAGCCGGTAGCGAAGGATCTGAGGCGTGCCGAGATCGGGATCGATGCTCAGCAGGATCAGATGAAACTCGAACGAGAAGCACGGATACATCTGCACGCGGCCGTCGGCGGTCGGTGGCGTGCCGCCGGTCGGAACCTCATAGATGTGGCTGACCGCCAACCCCGGCTCGAAATCCTTCGGCATCCGGTGAATATTGCGGTGCGCGATCTGCACGAGATCGGCCCAGCTGCGCTTTTTCTGCGGCGCGTTTCGATCGAAAACATTGCCGTTCTCATAGACGGCGCGATCCGGCGGAATGCCGAGATCATGCGCGGCGATAGCGATCAACTTGGTCTTGAGCTTCTGCGCCGCATGAAATGCGGCGCCACCCAGCATGATCGCCATGCGGCTGCCGACCGGCGTGCCGCTTGGCAATGAATTGAGCGAATTGGGTCGCGTGACGCGAATCGTGTCCGGGTCGACTTGCAGCACCTCGCCGATCACGGTGCCGACCAGTGTCTCGTGGCCCTGCCCGGAGGACGTCGTGTGCATCGTGGCCGCGATGGTGCCCATGCCATCGATATTGATGCGGCACGAATCCATGAAGGTCGAGGTGGTAATGTTCGGGTTGAGCAGCGCTTCGAATGTGGCGTTGCCGCCGGATGGCTCGAGGCAGGCCGCAAGGCCGATGCCGGCCAGTTTGCCTTCGGTCCGCAGGCGGTCGCGTTCCTGCTTGAGCGCTTCATAGCTGGTATCTGCGAGCACTTTGTCGATGACGGTGTGATAGTCGCCGCTGTCGTAAGTGGTGCCGCTCGGAATTAAGTAAGGAAATTCCTCGTGCCGGATCAGGTTGCGCCGGCGAACCTCCAGCGGATCGAGGCCGAGCACATTCGCGACCTCGTCCATGACGCGCTCAAGCGCGAGATTGGTCGGTCCCTGGCCAAAGCCGCGCACGGCATCTTGCGTCGTCTTGTTAGTGACGACCGCGATGGCGCGGTATTGCACACTCTTGATCTTGTAGGGGCCGACAATGGACCCGATCGGCTTGCCGAGCTGGAACGGCGAGCGGCCGGCATAGGCGCCCACGTTCTCCAGCGCGCGCATCTTCATAGAGCGGATGATGCCGCCATCGTCGAAGGCCACCTCCACGTCGAACAGCCGTTCCGGCCCGTGCGCGTCGCCGCCGCGCATGTTCTCCAGGCGGTCCTCGATCAGCCGGATCGGAACGCCAAGACGTCGCGCGAGATAGCCGGCAAGCACCGTGTTCTTGATGCCACGCTTGACGCCATAGCTCCCGCCGACATCCACGTCGTAGTGCACGCGCACGGAGGAACTGGGGATTTTCAGCGCCGCGCCGATCTGGTCGGAATAACGTGGCATCTGGATCGACGCGTAGACATCGAGGATTTCGCGCCACGGGTCCCAGCTGACGACTACACCGAACGTCTCGATCGGCACGGTCGACGAACGGCCCCATTTCACCCGCAGTGAAAGCTTGCGCGGGCTAGCCGCGAAGTCCTTGTCGACTTCGCCCCAGACGAATGTCTTGTCGAGCAGGACATTGGAGCCGTGCGCCTCGTGCACCAGCGGCCCGCCGGCGAGCGCCTGCTCGGCATCGAGAATAAAAGGCAGAGGCTCGTAGTCGACTTCGACGGCTTCGGCGGCATCTTCGGCCTGCGCCCGTGTATCGGCGACCACGGCCGCAACCCACTCGCCGGAATAGCGCGCAACGTTGAGCGCGAGCGGGCGGCGCGGAACGTTTGGCGTGTCGAGCCCCGTCATCAACGGCAGCGTGGCCTCCGCCAGTTCGCGGCCGTCGACCACGTAGTGCACGCCCGGCATTTTCAGGGCGGCGCGCTTGTCGATGGACTTGATGCGGGCAGCTGCGTGCGGACAGGTCACGAGCGCAATGTGTTTCGTATTCGGCAAATCGATATCGGCGACAAACGCGCCTTTGCCGACCACAAAACGGCGATCCTCGCGCACACGCCGGTCGGCGGAGACGTAACGGTGGTGGGACTGGCTCATCGGAGTTTTTCCGAAGGCCGGTTGGCGCCGCGCATACGTTCGGCTGCCAGCGCGATGGCCTCCACGATCTGGGCGTAGCCGGTGCAACGGCAGAGGTTGCCGGAAATCGCCTCGACAATGTCCTCGCGCGTCGGGCTCGGATTGTCCGCGAGCAGGGCGTGCGCCGCGAGCACCATTGCAGGTGTGCAATAGCCACATTGCATGCCATGCGTTTCGCAAAATGCGTCCTGGATCGGCGAGAGCTCGCCGGGTCCGGGCGTTACGCCTTCGATGGTGGTAATATTCGTGCCTTCCGCCTGAACGGCGAACATCAGGCACGAACGGATGGCGACGCCGTCGGACAGGATGGTGCACGCGCCACACACGCCATGCTCGCAGCCGGCATGGGCTCCTTTAAGCCCGAGTTCGTCGCGCAAGCAGTCGAGCAGCGTTGTGCGCGGCTCAACGTCGAGCGCGTGGTCGCTACCGTTGACATTGAGTTTAATGCGCATGGATTTTCTTTCCCGACGCACGCGAGCGGGCATCGTCAACCGCGCGAGCGGCGAGTTTTGCGGCGACCCTGCGCCGATATTCGGCTGAAGCATGCAGGTCCGACAGCGGCACAATATCGGCCAGTGCTTCGACGACCGCGTCTTTGACGGCGGTGGCGTCGAGTGCACTGCCTGTCAACCTCTGCTCGGCACCGGTAAGTCGAATCGGAAAGTCGGTCGCGGCACCGACGCCAATGGCGATACGTTTGCATTTGCCACCGCCATCGAATTCAACCTGCGCCGCGGCTGCAACAAAGGCAAAATCGCTTCGTCGCGCATTGACCTCATGGAAGCCGGTCCCGACCTTGCCGGGCCAGACCGGAAACCGCACTGAAGTCAGCACGGCATCGCCGGGAAGGGCGGTGGTCATCGGCCCAATGTAAAAGTCACGCGCGGCTATTGTTTCGGTATGGCCGCCGGCGCGATATTCCAGGACCGCGTCCAAGGTGATGGCGATCAGCGGTAGCTCCGCCGCCGGGTCGGCATTGGCGAGCGATCCGCCGATGGTGCCGCGCGCGCGTGTCGCGGAATGCCCTATGAACGGAATCGCGTGTGCGAGCAGCGGGAGTTTGGCTGCGATCAGCGCATCGCGTTCAACCAGACATTGCCGCGTGGTTGCACCGATTGAAAGGGTGTCGCCATCGGCCCGGATATAGGAAAGTTCGGCAATGCGGCTGATATCAATGAGCCGCGTCGGACGCGCGAGCCGCATCGCCATCATGGGGACGAGGGTTTGCCCGCCCGCAATGACGCGCGCGCTCTCGTCGGATGCCAGCATCGCGCAGGCTTCGTCGACATTCGCTGCGCGGCAATATTCAAATGGTGCTGATTTCATGGCCGAGTACGCGGCATACGACGAAACATAACGGGATTAAAGTGTCTCTGGCACGGGCTCAATTGTCAAAAGCTTGGTGCCATGAATGGGCTGAAATTGCACACGGTGAAAGCATTTATTGCGCTAGTTGCTCGCCTTGATCCCGGCGTCCTTGATGACCTTCGCCCATTGCGGGGTTTCTGCCTTCATGGTGGCCGAAAATTCAGCGGGCGAACTGCCGATTACTTCCATGCCGATGTCACTCAGTTTCTTGTGCACATCAGGCAAAGCGAGGATTTTCGCCGTGTCGCGATAAATCTTGTCGACGATGGCGGGTGGCGTTCCGACCGGGGCCATCAACCCGATCGAGAGGATCGACACAAAATCGGGAAATCCTGCTTCGATCATGGTGGGGAGGTCAGGCGACGCCCCGAAGCGCTTGGCCGACGTGACCGCCAGCGCGCGTACCTTGCCGTCGCGCACGAGCGGAATCAAAGGCGAGATCGCACCGAAGTACATTGTCAGCCGTCCGCCCAGCAAGTCGGTGATCACCGGCGTGGCGCCCCGATAAGGCACATGTTGGATATCGATGTGCGCCATGGCCTTGAACAGTTCGCCGGCGAGATGCTGCGTCGTGCCGACGCCCGCTGAAGCAAAGGTCAGTTTTTCGCCGGTGTGCGAGCGTGCATAGGCGACCAGTTCCTGCACGGTCTTGGCAGGCACGTCATTGGGCACGACAAGAATATTGGGCGAGTAGACGGCCAGCGTAATCGGCGTCAGGTCTTTGGCCGGGTCATAGCCCATTTTGTTGTAGAGGCTTGGATTGATGGCGATCTGCGCATTCGTCGTGACCAGAAGCGTGTAACCATCGGGCGCGGACTTGGCGGCCCGTTCGCCTCCGATGTTGCCGCCGGCCCCGGAAATGTTTTCGATGACCACCGGTTGGCTCCATACTTCGGCAAGCCTGTCACCCATCACGCGCGCAATGATGTCCACCGGTCCTCCCGGCGGATAACCAACCACCATCCTGACCGCATGGTCCGGGTACCCGCTTTGCGCAACAGAGTTGTCTACTGAAAATACGATCGGCAGCGCAGCGATCAATGCAGTGGCGATTTTTATTGTGCCCGTCATCGCGTCCTCCCCATTTCGTATATTATATGACAATTCGCGCGAAGGCCGAAGGGTCATTCGCCAGCCGAATGCCGCTTGCCAGACCGCACCCGCTGCTGCAGAAATCCTGCGGGACTGTACCGGCGGGAATGAAAATGCCTGAAGCACTCGTGCGCGGCGTCCGCATCAATTACGAGGTGATCGGTGATCGCGGGCCGTGGATTGCACTGACGCCCGGCAGCCGGCGGTCTTTTGGCGAATTGATCGACCTCTCGAGGGCCATTGCAGCCTCAGGCTATCGCGTGCTGCTGCATGACCGGCGCAATTGCGGCGCCTCCGACGTCGCCTTCGACGGTTCGGGGTCGGAACACGAAGTCTGGGCCGACGACCTCTATGCGCTCGGCAAAGAGCTCGGCACATTGCCCATGTATGTCGGCGGCTCTTCCGCGGGTGCGCGCTTGGCGATTCTGTACGCCCTGCGCCACGCCGACGGCTTGCGCGGCCTGTTGCTCTGGCGTGTCACAGGGGGCCAGGAGGCGGTGGATCGCCTGGCCGAAAATTATTATGGGCAATTCATCAAGATTGCGCGTGCCGGGGGCATGCAGGCGGTGTGCGACAGTGAACACTTCAGCGAATGCATCAAGGCCCGGCCGTCGAATCGCGACCGGCTGCTCAAGACCGATGTCGATCAGTTCATCGCGGTGATGACGCATTGGCGCGAATGCTTCCTGCAATCGGCAAATCTGCCGATCGTCGGCGCCACCGAGCAGGAATTGCGCGCGATCAAGGCGCCCGCTTGTCTCATTGCCGGCAACGATGTGATCCACACGCCGGCAACCGCACGCAAGGCTGCCACGCTCATTCCCAACAATGAACTGCACGATGATGTCGTGGAAAAGCGCGCCGACGGCGATCTTCTGAAAGAATGGGATCGCAAGGAGTGGCGTAACGCCGAACCGCGCGTCGCCGCTATCTTTGCGGCCTTTCTGAAAAAAGCTGAAAGCAAGTAATCCAATCAGTGACGGACCAGGATGGAAGCCATGAGTCTGAAAATTCGACGCGTTGTCACCGGGCATACCGCCGACGGACGTGCCAAAGTTGAGGTCGATGAGATTGCCAAAAACGTGATTTCAAACCGGCCAGGCGCTTCGTCCTGCGTGGTCTGGTCTACCAAAGGCTTTCCGGTCGACAATGACGGCTTCAGCGATCCGACGTCCGCCTCGTTCAAGACCACGGTCGAAGGGGGCTCGGTATTCCGCATCGTTCGCTATCAACCGGGTGTTACGCCGCGTAACCACCGGACCGATTCGATCGACTATGCGGTGGTGATCTCCGGCGCGATCGATATGGAACTGGACGATGGCGTGATCGTGAGGCTCAAGGCCGGCGACGTGTTGGTGCAGCGTGGCACCATGCACAATTGGGTCAACCATGGCACCGAAGACTGCGTTATCGCCTTCGTGTTGATCAGCGCAAAGCCGGTGAGTGCGGCGGGCAAGCCGCTGCACGCTGTGGGTTAGTTAGGCTCGATCCCGGCGGCTTTCACGGCCTCGCCCATCACCTGGACCTCCTGGCGGAAATAAGTGGCGGTCTCGGCGACATTGCGGTTGTCCGGAACATAGCCATCGCGCTGCATCGCGGCTGCGACCGCTTGCGCCTGCAAGGCCTTGCGCACGGCCATATTGAGCTTTTCGACGATTTCGGGCGGTGTTTTGCCCGGGGCAAAAAACATGCCCCACGATCCGATCGGCTCGAACCCCGGCAGCATATCCTTCATGAGCGGCACATTCGGGAACGCCGGGAACGGCTTGCTGCCGGTGAACGCAAGCGCGCGCACGCGTCCGTCCTTGAGCAAGCCCATGACGGACGGTGGCGTCACAAACATGACCTCGACGCTGCCGCTGAGCATGCCGGTCATGACTTCCGAAGCACCCTTGTAGGGAATGTGCTGCATCGTGATGCCGGCCTTCTTGCTGAAGATTTCGGCGGCGAGATGCAGTCCGTTGCCGACGCCGGGCGAGCCGAACACAGCGCGCTCGTTTTTCGCATGATCGATGAACTCCTGCAGCGTCTTATAAGGTGACTTGGCGTCGACCAGCATGAACAGGCCATCGAGAATGCCGATGGTTGAAATCGGCGTCAGGTCGGTAAAGATGTCGTAGCCGAGGTTTTTGTAGACAAAGGGTGTCGGCGCGATTCCGTTCGAGGAAAACAACAACGTGTAGCCGTCCGGCTTCGATTGCACGACCGCCCGCGTGCCGATCGTTCCGTTGGCGCCGGTCCGGTTCTCGACGAAGAACTGCTGCCCGAGATCGAGGCTGAGTTGTGCGGCGACCGTGCGCGCCTGAATGTCGGGCCCGCTGCCCGCGGCGTAGCCGACGATGACCCGCACCGGGTGGTCGGGATATTGCTCGGCGTGTGCCGTCACTGATGCCGTTGTGAGTGCCACGCTCAAAAGCCAAATCAATCGGTGCATGTGCGTTCCTCGGGATATGCCGACCACGGGACAAGCCAATTGCCGCCCGCGCGCCAAAATAGCGCAAAATCAAGGCTATGTAATCCGATCCCCATCATGGACGCGAGAATGAGTTCGCGCGGGCGTTCTCACTGGATTGGCCCGTCATTACGGACATATACGTAATTTTTTGGCGTGGCAGATTTGACTCTTGTCAATGTGACGTCGCCTGAATGGCGCGACGTAAGCATGCATACACAAAGAGGGAGATTGACCATGCCGACCGCAAGAGATTTTGACATCAGCAACCCGATTAACGTCGTCCGCCTGATGGCCGGGCTGTTTTATATTCCGCACGTGTTGTTCAAGGTGACGGGATTTTCTGGTTCGCTGATTGCCTTTCAAAAAATGGGCTTCGACCCGCCGTTGGCCTGGGTAACGCTCGCGATCTTCACCGAGGCGCTTTGTGCGGTTGGCCTGACGTTCAATCTTTACACCCGGTACGTCGGATTGATGTCCGCCGGCACGATGATCTTCGCCGCTTATGGGACCTTTGCAACCAAAGGGGTCCACTGGATGTGGAATTTCGGCGGCGTTGAATACATCGCTTTCTGGGGCATCGCGTCACTCGCATTGGCGGTCAATGCGTGGAAGGAAGTTTGGACCGCTGAGAAAGGCGTCGCGCGATTAACGGTTGTTGCAGCTCACGCGTAAAAGCAACATCCGTGATAGTCAAAAGCCTCCGGCGCCGGGCCGGGGGCTTTTTCGTGTCGTGACCGCGCCGCCGGCAGCCGAAGATCAGGCGGGCTTTGGTGCCGCAGTGATCTGCTCCAGCACGCGGCCCTTGGTCTCGATGCCGACCATCCAGAGAGCGATGGAGGCGATGAGGAAGGTCAGCGCAAATGTGTGCAACACGTAGGCGCCGAGGCCGTACTGGAGCATGAAGCCCACCACCGCCGGCGCGAGGAACGACCCGATGCGGCCAATACCGAAGAACCATCCCACGGCCGTTGCGCGCAGATGTGTCGGATAGAGTTCGCTCACGTAAATTCCGTTCGAGCCATAGACACCCGGATTCACCCAGCCGACCGCCGCAATCGCAAAGTAGATCCAGACGCCGGTCGCCTGCGCAAACCACAGGTGGAAAAACGCGCCGACGAAGTAATACAGGAACAGCACCGGGCGGCGGCCATAACGATCGATCAGGAAGCCGCACGCGGTGTAGCCGACGAAGGCCGCAACAGCCTGCACGAACAGGAATATGAAAATCTGTTTCAGCTCGAAGCCGCGTTGCACGAGAATCTGCGGCAACATGAAAATGATGCCGTTCGATGACCACAGGAAACAGAACGAAACAATCCACAACAGGATCGTCTGCCTCCGGCGCTCGGGTGTGAGTAGCTCAAAAACGGTCACGCCGCGCTCTTCAATGCCTGCCGGCACGACTGAGGCGGGCGGCAGCGGCTTTCCGTCGGAAGCCTTTGCCTCGATATCCGCGACCGTACGCTCGGCTTCGGCCACGCGCCCGCGGCTTATCAGGTAGCGCACCGATTCAGGCATGATGAGCCGCACAAAGAAAAGAAGTACGGCCGGAACGACGCCGATGATGAACACCGCGCGCCAACCATAAGTCGGGATAATAAAGTATGCGAGCAAGGCCGCCAGTGCGAGCCCGAGCGGAAACGCCGCCATCATCGAGCCCGTCATGCGCCCGCGGATCCGGCTTGGACTGTATTCCGCCGTCAGTGTGAGCGCGACAGGGACTTCCCCGCCGAGCCCGAAATTCGAGATGAAACGGAAGATCGAAAGCGAAAGCACGTTCCAGGACACCGCAACCAGGCCAGTGAAGACCGAAAAGATTCCGATGGTCGCGGCAAATGACGTGCGCCGGCCGATGTAGTCGGAAATCGTGCCCCAGAAGAGCGCGCCGAGAAATGCGCCGACAAGACCAACCGTCGCAAGCAGGCCGGCCTGTGCCTGATTTAGCCCGAACTCACGTGCAACCGGCGGGAGTGCCATGCCGAAGAGCGCGAAGTCGCAGGCATCAAACATCACGCCGATGAAGCAGAGCGTGAACAGGTTTCGATGCCAGCGCGAAAACGGCAGGCGCTCGAGACGGCCGACCAATTCGGCCGATTTGCTGTCATTGGCTTGCATGGACGTCCCCCCGGCGCGCCTCATTGTTTATAGGCCGCGAAGCGGCGAGCGAGCGCAGAGGTCATGCGCCGCGGCCAGCAGTTAATAGCGAAAATAAATTGCTGACAAGCGGGCCGCCCAGCAGGCAGCGTCCGGCTTGAAACGACGTCGCGATAGCGCGTAAGTTCTCATCTCTCTCCGGGACACACCTGTGATCATCGACATTTTCAATCATTTCATGCCGGCGCCGTATTTCGACCGGCTGAAAAAACTTGTGCCCGACCTTCCGGCGGCCACGGCATTCCCCCGACTGCGTACGTTGTGGGATATCGAGGCGCGGCTCCGGTTGCTCGACCAGTTTGGCGACTATCAGCAAGTACTGTCGCTTGCCAACCCACCCATCGAGCTGTTGCCGTCGCCAGTGCAGACGCCGGATTACGCCCGCATGGCCAACGACGGATTGGCCGAAATTTGCCGGCGACACCCGGACCGGTTTCCGACTTTCATCGCTTCGCTGCCGATGAACAATGTCGATGCCACGCTTGAGGAGATCGACCGAGCGGTGAACGATCTTGGCGCGAAAGGCATTCAGGTGTTCACGAATGTCGCGGGAAAACCGCTGAGCGCGCCGGAATTTCGGCCGATCTTTGCGCGCATGGTGAAGCATGATTTGCCGGTCTGGGTGCATCCCATGCGCGGCCCGCAGTTTTCCGACTACGCAAGCGAGAAAGCATCGGAAAACGAAATCTGGTTCACATTTGGATGGCCTTACGAAACAACGGCCTGCATGACGCGGCTGATCTATTCAGGGCTCTTCGACGAGCTGCCGAAGTTGAAAATCATCACCCACCATATGGGCGGAATGATCCCGTATTTTGCGGGTCGAATTGCGCTTGGGTTTCGGCAGATCTTTTTCGGCGAGCCAGACCGCAACCCGGGTGCCGAGACGTTGAAAAAAGCACCTGGCGATTACTTCAAGATGCTTTATGCGGACACGGCGTTAAATGGAGATGTTGGCGCCACGGCATGCGGGCATGCCTATTTCGGCACGCCGCGATGTCTGTTTGCGACCGACGCGCCTTTCGATGCGGAGCAGGGCCGGGGTCTGATCGCCAAGACGATCGCGGCCGTCGAGGCGCTCGACATCGGTGGTGAGGAGCGAAGTCGCATTTTCAATGGCAATGCCCGCGCGCTTCTCAAGCTTCAGTAGGGACATTCATGCAAACGCGAAACGTCAAGGTGAAGCTGCGCGACGGTGAGATGGGCGCCTATGTTGCCATCCCCGACAAAACGCCGGCCGGTGCAATCATCGCGATCATGGAAATATGGGGCGTCAATGACACGATGCGCCACCATGCCCATGAGTTTGCCGAGGCCGGCTTTGTTTGTCTCGTGCCGGATCTCTTCTGGCGGCAGGAGCCGGGCGTCGAGCTTTCCGACAAGAACCCGGACGACGTCAAGAAGGCCTTCGATCTCTACTACGACTTCGATTACGACCTCGCGGTTCGCGATATGGAAGACACGCGCGCTTACTTGAAGCAACTCCCCGAATGCAACGGCAAGGTCGGCGCAGTCGGTTACTGTCTCGGCGGCAAGCTCTGCTATCTGATGTGCTGCCGCACCGAAATCGACTGTGCCGTGGCCTATTACGGCACCTATATCGAACATCGCATCCGCGAAGCGCCGAACCTGCATCGGCCTTTCGTGTTGCATATGGCGATGAAGGACCGCTGGGTACAGGCGGAGGTAAATGAGCTGTTGGAAAGACGGCTGTCGGCCAATCCGCTGGTGACGATTCACAAATATCCCGGGGCCGATCACGCCTTCGCGCGCTTTGGCGGCAGGACCTACAGCAAGCCGGAAGCAGACCGCGCGCTGCAGCTGACGCTGGACTTCTTCAACCAGCATCTGAAACGCTGATTGCGTTACCCTTGCAGAAATTTGCGCATGAGCGCGAGCGCTTCGGAGGGACATTCGATCACGGAGGCGTGCCTGGCCTGGGCAATCCACGCAAGCTGAGCGCCTTTAATATTGCTTTCAAGCCAGCGCGCCGCATCCAGGAAACTTGGAATATCGTCTTCGCCGCAAATGACCAAAGTCGGGGCCGCGATCTTGGCGGCTACCGCGCGAAGGTCGGCGGCCGCCAGCGCCTCGCAGGCCAGCGCGTAGCCTTCACCGGATGATTTTTCCAGTGCCGCGCGCACGTAACGGACCGCTTCCGTGTTGTCTGCAACGGATTGTGGCGTGAACCAGATCTTGAGGAGCCCGTCGACGAGTGCTTTCACGCCGGCCCCACGCGCGGCCGCGGCGCGTTGTGCCCACATTGCACGTAACTCATCGGTGTAGCGCGGCGTCGTGTCGATGAGGATCAGATGGTCGACGGATGTGGGCCTGGTTGCCGCGAACTGCTGCGCAATGAGGCCGCCCAGCGAAATTCCCGCGATATGCGCGCGCGCAATATTGTGCCGCGCAAGCAATTCGCCAAGCTGAATCGACAAGTCCTCAATCGTATAGGCAACGGAAGGAACCGGTGAGCGTCCGTGACCCGGCAGGTCGTAGGAGATCAGCGTGAAGTCGCGCGCGAGCTCGGCGGCAAAATCCCAGAAATGATGATCCACGCCGAGGCAATGCAAAAGGACAAGTGGCGGGCCTGCGCCGCGCCGCTCAAGTGAGATCGAACTTGGATCGAGGCTCGTCATCTAAGGGCCCTGGTGCGGCAGTATTTCCGAGATGTTACACTGTCGAAAAGCGACACATAACATCCTGCGGGAGGAATTGATGCAACGGATCGGCGCTCTTTTGGCCTTTGCAATCGCTGGCGTTATCGCCTTGTCGTCCCAGGCGAGGAGCGACGAGCATTTGCTGGTCAATGTTTTTCCCGGCCCGCAGCATCTCGCGCTGTATGTCGCAAAAGACAAAGGCCTGTTCGCCAAGCGCGGGCTGTCGGTGGATGTCGAATTCACGCCGACCTCGAAGGCGCAGCGGGACGCACTGGCTGACGGCCGCGTTCAGATCGCGCAGGCGGCCGTGGACAATGCCGTTGCGATGGTCGAAGGCGCGAAAAAGGACGTGATCATTGTGTCGGGCGGCAGCAACGGCATGTTGAGTTTTTTCGTGCGGCCGGAAGTGAAATCGTATGACGATATCCGCGGCAAGGCCGTCGTGGTTGATGCTCCTGACACTGCCTATGCGCTCGTGCTCTACAAGATGCTGGCCCTGAAGGGCGTCAAGCGCAGTGAATATGACATTTTCCAGGGCGGCGATTGCATGCGGCGTCTGAACGGAATCCGCAACGATCCGAAAAATGTCGCTGTGCTGTTGAATTTCCCCTGCACGGTGCTGGCCGAGCGCGAGGGTTTTCCCAACTGGGGCTCCGCGGCGGATGCACTCGGTGCCTATCAGGCCGACGGCGCCTTCGTCATGCGCGACTGGGCGCAGCAGCATCGTGACGCGCTGGTCAACTATCTGCAGTCGATCGTCGAGGCCTTGCGGTGGTCGTCGCGTCCGGAAAACCGGGCCGAGACTGCGGCGATCGTTGCGAAATATCTCAAGGTTGCGCCGGATGTGGCGGAAAAAAGTGTCGAGGGCGCGCTTGGTCCGCACGGCGGGCTCGACAAGGATGCTCGGCTCAATACGGCTGGCTTCCGCAATTTGCTTCAGTTGCGGGCCGAGATGATTGGCGGTACTGCCGGATATGAAGCCCGAAAAGTATCTCGATCTTTCATATTACGACCGTGCCGTTGCGGGCTTGCCCTAAGGCGGACCTGACCCTGACCGGTGAAGCCGGGCTTTTCCACATTGACTTGCATCAATGCAGGCGATGCGCGGTTCATCTAAAGATAAAAAATAGGGGTCGCCATCGGCGCAAATCAGACCGCAGGTGCGGACAATGAGCAAAATCGAGTCATTCCGGGAACTATCCAAGGCGCTCGTAAGCTACTTGGCGCCGCAAAAAACACCGCAATTCAGTTGCGGGGATTGCGAGCGGAACGAGCAGTGTGGTCTTCCGCCTCACGAGGATTGCACAGAGAGATTGCTGCAGATCGCCCGTGACGGCGAAAAACGGCCGCCCCGATCAGAGTATCTTTATCCGGCGATGTGGCCGCGCTGACAACTGTGGCGGCGTCGCCACAGTGACGATAGTCAGGTCAGTGTGCGGCCGTCTGGAATCCGTCAGTCTCGGGTCTCAATTATCCTTGGCGCCCTGCCGAATCCAGGTGCGGATGCTGTTGCGGTCGCAACTCGACAATTGTTTTTGGCCATGCGGCATTCGCAGGGCCGGCGAGGCGCGCCAGTCCAGCAATAGCATCAGGTTGCTGCTTTCCGGCTCGCGCGGAACAATCATCGCACCAAACTTGGTGCCCTTCATCACGCCTGCATAGCTCGTTAAATCCAGCCCGCTTTTTTCAAGGCCTGCGCCACCCGGTTCATGGCACCCGGCGCAACGCCATTTCAAAAGCGGTAGGATGTCTTCCTTGAAGCTGACAGCCTCGCCGGCTGCGCACGCGTTTTGAGCATTCATGATGCCGGCGCTTGTGACAATTCCCGCACCTAGCGCGATAGCGCTTACGAACAGCAGAGGCCGCCTTTTCATGTGTATCTCCTATTGCCATTCCAGCGGTTTGGCGGCTTGCAGGCCACCGAAGCCACCAAGCCATTCAAGTTCAGATTCCCGATGAAGGGTTTGATTTGCATCAAGCAAATCAACTTCATTTGGTGCGCCCGCTCTCCGGGCGACGTTTAGCCGCCGACGTCCAGCGTTTTCACAAACTCGTCAAAGCGCCGGCGTTTGTCGGCATCGCTGCCGATCGATGCGCGCGCGGCCGCCGCCGCACTTTGGGCCTTCTCGCGCTCGCCCAGAACGACGTATGAGCGCACCAGCCGCATCCAGCCGTCGATGTCCGATCCATCACGCTTCAGGCGTTCGGCGAGCTTCAACACCATGCTGCGGACCATTTCGTCCGTCTGGTTGCTGGCCTGGTCGCTGACGGGTGGTTTGGCAGCGGCATCAGCCCCTATAGACGGTGCGGCATTTGCGGCGTCGTTAATCTTGAAGCGTTGGAGTGCTTCATTGAAGAATTGCAATTTGGCGGGATCGCCTGCGAGTGCCGCGCGCGCATCCTTGATGGCGGTGGCCGCTTTGTCCTTATCGCCGAGCGTGAGATAGGACCGGATGAGCATGGTCCACCCGTCTGGATCGGACCCGGATTTTTTCAGGCGTTCCGCCAATCGGTCCACCATGGCCGGGGTTGTGTCGCTGTCGTGTTGCGCCGATGCGGCGGCCGGATTGGGTGGCTGAACCGGTGGACTTGCCGGAGCCGCAGCAGTGCCGGTCTCGAGCTCTTTCAGGGCGATGTCGAGCCGCTGCCGTTTGTCCGGGTCACCCGCCAGCGCACGCTGCGCGTCGGCGATCGCCGATTGTGCCTTGTCCGGCTGGCCGAGAACTTTGTAGGAGCGCACCAGCCGCACCCAGCCATCGAGATCGGAGCCGTCCTTTTTCAAGCGTGCCGCCAGCCCGTCGACCATTCCCTGGATCATCGCCGCTTGCTGATCGGGGGCCTCATTCGCCGCGGCCGCCATCTGGGCCGGGGTCGGACCAGGTAAAGGCGCTGCCGCTTTGCCTTCAACTCGGGCGAGTGCGGTGCGCACATCGCTCACCCAACGCGCGCCGGCAGGAGCATCGGCGATGAGATCGTGCCAGATCTTTGCGGCATCTTCGCGCTTGCCATCCTGCTCAGCGGCGACGCCGAGATAGTAGCGGGCGCTCACAGTGGTGCCATCGAGAGCGACCGCGCGCGTGAAGGCAGCGTGGGCGTCCGCGGTTATAACCCCGTTCGCTTGCGCCATCAGGGCCTCACCGAGATTGGCTTGGCGATCCGCACTCTCGCCAAGAAACTTCAGGGCGCTGCGCCAGGCATCGACCGCGTCCGAATACCGGCCGAGCTGCATATAGACGGGTGCAAGCACTTCCCAACCACGGCCGTCTCTGGGGTTGTTTTGGAGATGCTCTTCGACCTTGGCGACCAGGTTTTCGAGTCCAGCTTGCCGATTGGGTTGTCCGTCGCGCTGGGCTACGAGCGCCTCTGACGCCAGGCCTGGCGAGCCTATGCGAAGATAAAGAGAGCCAGCCCCAATAGTCAGCAACAGTACCGCAACGATAATGCCGGTCCGCCGGTACCACGCGGTTGCAGCTGGTAAATGCGCGGGCTCTGCTTTTGCAACGTCCGCCGCGGTAAGCAGGCGTCTTGAGATCTCGACGCGTGCCGCTTCCGCCTCGGTTTTGCCAATCGAGCCGGCCGCCAGGTCGCGCTCCACCTCATCCAATTGGTCGCGATAGACCAGGACATCGCTGCCCGAGCGGACAACCTTGCCACTTTGTACGAGCGGCCAGACGACGGCGAAAATCGCAGCTGCCGTCATCAAGGCCAGGATCAGCCACAGGGTCATTACACTAATCTACCAAACGGTCGGCAATGCCGGGCGCTTGTGCTACCCGCGCCAGACGCCCGCAGCGTCCTGGCGGGGCGTTATTAGCCCGAATTCATCGGGTTGTCGCAGGCTGAATTGCCAGCCTATTTCTTCACTTTGAAGCCGTTTTCCTTGAACTTCTCACCGAACGGCTTGAGCTTGCCGCCGCCGGCGGGGTTCGAATGGCATTGCCCGCACGGCATCCCGGTCTGGGCCGCGAATTCCGGCTTCGCGCTTGCTGGCGTCGCGATCGTGAATGCGGCGGTCATGCCCACGAGCATTGCAGTCGCGATCCCGGCCGCGGCGGAAAGGGCAGCGGTACGAATCGAATTGGAAGTGCCGCGTCGTCCTGAAGGCATCATGGGAAACCCCTTTTCCGCTTTTCTGGAGAATGTTTCGGTTCGTCTCGATAAAAAGTGTAGCGCCGTATCGCCGTCGCACAAGCACAAGAAAGCAAAGCGTACGGAATACTTAGTTACCGCATGCAACTTATTGCGTGGTGCCTCCGATATCGAATCGCGAATAGGACAGTACAATCAGCACGTTGTTTCATGCGTCACGGAGCGGAGGAGACGTAGAACGGAAAATCAACTCCGCGCTTTGCGGTACATCAAAAGCACGCAGCAATTTATTCGTGACGTAATTTTCTTTAGTGCTTGCTTGCCAAGCATATAAGCAGACAATCATTCAAGTTGTGCTGGGGCGGGGGTTGGGGATGGTTCGTCCGGTCAGTATCGACCGTGCGGTTTCGCAATTGCATCGGTGGCTGCTTGTCAGTGAGCGCGCTGCTCGCGTGATGACTCATCGGCTCCTGTCGATTCTCGCAGCGGTATTTTTGATTTCCTGGCTCACGATGACATCTTTCGTTGCGACGGCGAGCGCCATCGAGGCGAGTGTCAGCAACGATAGCTTTTCAGCGCTAAGTAACTTCGCTCGATCTATTGACGTGGCGCGCAAGCCGACTGGCGCGATCGATCAAAATTCCGAGCAACACCGCGCCGAACGAATTGATGGACGCAACGATCGCAGCGTTGCGTGAATTTTCGCGGCAGATTGAATTCAGCCCGACAAAGCCGGCTGCGGACCTGCCGAAATTGGTCGACGCAGACAATCTGCTCGACTTTTTGCGTCAGCGAGGATCTCCCACGCAGCCTTCTGCGGCACCAAAAGGATCATCAAAAGACAGCGGGCCAATCGCCGGCGGGACGAAACCAACCGCGCCCGTCGAAGCCAGCTTCGTGGGTGCGAAAGTTTGCGTGACTTGTCATGCAACGCAGGCTGAGTCGTTCAGCCACACGCTGATGGGCCGGATTGGGAAAACGCAAAAGGGAAAATTTGATTGCGAGAACTGCCATGGTCCGGGGTCGGCGCACGTGAAGGCCGGCGGTGGACGCGGAGTCGGCGGCATCATCTCGTTCCGGCCGGAAGATCAGTCGCGCACTGCCGACGAAAACAACGCGATCTGCCTGACCTGCCATCAGCGCGGCGACCGGACCTACTGGAGCGGCAGCACTCACGAAACGCGCGGTCTGATGTGCACGAATTGCCACACCGTGATGAAACAAGTGTCGCGAAAATTCCAGATAAAGACAGCGTTTGAACCAGACACATGCTTCCAGTGCCACAAGGACCGGCGCGCGCAGCTCTTCCGCACGTCGCATATGCCGCTGCGCGAAGGCAAGATGGTGTGTTCGGACTGCCACAATCCGCACGGCAGCGCGACCGAAGCGATGCTGCGCGAGAATTCGATCAACGACACTTGCTACAAGTGCCATGCCGAGAAGCGCGGACCGTTCCTGTTCGAGCACACCCCCGTGCGCGAGAACTGTCTGAACTGTCACGATCCGCACGGCTCGACGAACGAATACATGCTGAAGATTTCACGCCCGCGGTTGTGCACCGAGTGCCATGCCTTCGGTCACGGCACGACCAGCGGTCCCTTGGCGGTGCAGTCGATCAGCCGTCAATGCCAGAACTGCCATACAGAGGTTCACGGTACCAACAGCCCATCAGGACCGCTGCTGCATCGCTGATGGTTGTTGAGCGTGTCTTTGGTGAAGACCGAATTGCCCGGGGGGCGAGTGAGATGAAAAGGCTATTCGTTCTCTCAACGGTGGCGGCATCATTGCTCCTCGCAGGGACAATGTGCCGGCTGCGGCGGCGGATATGGTCACCAAAGCTCCCGCGGCGTCCGTCGCCGATACGTGGTGGGTCTATCACGGTGACGTTGAGGTCGGCGGCCGCTTCTTCGTGAACGATCCGAACAAGAACGGCATCGCCAGCCAGGGCCAGAAAAGCCTCGGCAAGTACTACGAATACAGCGATATAAAACCCGGCGTGTTTGGGGACGGCTGGCTCAACGGCCAGACCAAGGATGGTCTCTATAACTTTGACATCTGGGCCGACAACGTCGGCTACAACGACCAGCGCTACGAAGCCGGCGTGTCGAAGGCAGGCGAATATTACTTCGATGTCGGTTGGGATCAGACTCCACACATCTACAGCACCAATGCGCAGACGCTCTATAGCGGCCTGGGTGGTGGCGCTCTTGTTCTGCCTCCCGGACTGTCGAACAGGTTATTCGGTGATGCCGGCTGCGTGAGGGTCGCGGGCCAGCAGCCGGCGGGCTGCGCCAGCGGCAACCCCACGGCTGCGCAGCGGGCGGCCATCCAGCGCGACATCACGAACAACCTGTACACGACGGACATCGGCATCCGGCGCGACACGGCCGCGGTCGCGTTTCGATGGACGCCGACCGATGCCTGGGACGTCAACTTCAACTATTCGAACATGCACCGCTGGGGCTCGCAGGTGGAAGGCGTCGTCTTTTCGCCGGGTACATCCGGCGTCGCCGCGCAGGTGCCAAAGCCGGTCAATGACACGACCCAGAACTTCGGTGTGAACGGCGAATACAAGGGAACATCACCGTGGGGTAAGGCCTACACTTTCAAGCTTGGCTATAGCGGCTCGATCTACGAAGAGGCCCAGGATTCCTACACCGTGCAGAACCCGTTCTGCGGCACCGGTTCCGGCCCAGGCGAATGCGCACGCAACGGTTCACCCTCGAGCCCGCTCGCACTCATGACACTATGGCCGAACAACTCGGCACATGGATTCAATTCGACGATCGGCGCGGATCTGCCGATGAAGAGCCGCTACATGGGCACGGTGGCCTACACCTGGATGCGGCAGAACGATTCATTCATCCCGTCGATCAGCCCGGTCATTTTCACGAACGCCGGCAACACGGTACTCGGCGCGCCCACCGCATTGCCAGCGTCGAGCCTCAACGGGTCAATCAACACGTTCCTCTCCAACAACGTCATCACGACTCAAATCACGCCCGAGCTGAAGTCGAAGCTGAGCTACCGTTTTTACGATTACGACAACAACACACCTGAACTGAGGTTCGCAGACTGGACGCTGACCGACGTCAAGGGCGCCAATATCACCACGTCCACCTATGCGCCGGTCAGCAGCCTCTCGGTTTCCTATAACAAGCAGAATGCCGGTGCCGAATTGGTATGGTCGCCGATCCGCCAGTGGAACGTCGGTGCCGCTTACGGTTATGAGCGTTACAAGTGGACGCGTGCGGATGTCGACGTAACGAATGAAAATTCGGGTAAGGTTTTTGCCGACTGGAAGCCAGCGTCTTGGTTCACTGCCCGCGCCAGTTGGGTCGTGGCAGACCGGCGTTATGACAATTACGACTACCGGAATCTCGTCGGCAACTTTCAGTGGTCGGATCCGTTATGCGTTAATCCCCAGCCCGCACCCGCCCAACAATGTAACGTGCAGTATTCGACCGCGGTGCGTCAGTTCTATCTCGACAATCGACAGCGTCAGGTCGGCAAGTTCTCGTTTGCCGTTGATGTGCTCCGCGGTCTGACTGTGACGCCTACGTTCGGCTATCAGGACGATAACTACTCGATCAGCGCGACTGAAGCTGGCCTGACCCGCTCGCAGTCGATCAAGACCGGGGTCGAAGTCGCCTATGCGTACAATCCCTGGACGACTGTCCTGCTTGCCTACATGAACGAGCAGTATCGCCAGAATCTCAAATACACGACCGCGTGCTGCGCAGCCACATTGAATCCAATGACCCCCGCCAACGTCTGGCATGCGGACATTTCGGACACTGTGAACACATTTATGGCCGCTGCAAACTGGGGCGCTATCCCCGACCGGCTCGACTTCCGTCTCTCTTATACGATCTCGCTGTCCAACAACGATCAGCCCATTAAAGCGGACAACGGCGCGCAGCCGGCGCCGGGGTCGGGTGCAACAACGCCGGCTGGAACGGGTGGCAATTTCCCCGACGTCAGGGGCCAATGGTCTCGCCTGGAAGCCTTGGCCAAGTATACCTTCGATAAGGACTCGGTTCGCATGCTTGGCATTAACGGGCAGGCCTATGCCAAGCTCCGCTATGTCTGGGAGCGCAACAGCGTCAACAATTATGACCAGGACATCATGCAGGCCTACATGGACCCGCTGATCAACAACACCGGCTTCATGACCTGGATGTCCTACAATAACCCGAACTACAACGTTCACCTGATCGGCGCTTCGCTTGGCGTCAAGTGGTAGGGACCGATTGCTGCGCGAGCTGAACTGATAAAGCCGGCAGCGCCGTATTGATCTCAATCAACGCACTTCGCCGGCTGACCGGGTATCGGATGCAAGCACTTGAGATCGCCGATTGGTTGAGCCTGCTGATCTGAACTGTCGTCAGGAATCGCAATGAGTGCTCCAAGCAGCCCTGAACCCTCGAAAAACCTGATCACGCGCATCTGGTTGTTTCTCACGCGTCCCAGTTCGCGCTTTTCGCTCGCGACATTGCTGATCGTCGGCGGCATCGGCGGCGTGCTGTTCTGGGGGAGCTTCAACTGGGCCCTGGAGATGACAAATACCGAGGCTTTCTGCATCTCCTGTCATGAGATGCGGGATAACGTATACAAGGAGCTGCAGGAAACCATCCACTACAAGAATCGGTCGGGTGTCCGGGCGACGTGTCCGGACTGTCATGTTCCTCACGAATGGTTTTACAAGATCCGGCGCAAGATCCAGGCCAGCAACGAGGTCCTGCACAAAATCCTCGGGACCATCGGCACCCCGGAAAAATTCGAACAGCACCGGCTCGAGCTCGCTCAGCATGTCTGGGCAACCATGAAAGAGAACAATTCGCACGAATGCCGCAATTGCCATTCGGCGGCGTCCATGGATCCGCACAAGCAATCAGAGGCCGCCCAGAAGGTTATGGCGGAAGGGTTCAAGGCCGGCCTGACTTGTATCGATTGTCATAAAGGCATCGCTCATCATCTGCCGAAATTTCCCGATGAAGATGAGGAAGAGACCAAGAAGAAATAGGCTGCGCTTTTTCAGTTTGAATCAGGCGAGGGGAGACCAAGGTCATGACGGATCGCGAGCACGCGCATGATTTAAAGCCATCGGCAGGATCTGTGTGCGCTTTGGCGGCGACCGGCGCTGTCGCGCTGATCGTGGGCTTTGCGGCCGTCGCTATCCCCCGGCCTGCCGGCGCGCTGCCGTCCTACGCCCAGCAAACAGGTCTGGCTTGTGGCCGCTGCCATGTGAGCCCGGCGGGTGGCGGTCCGCGCACCGCATTCGGAAACGCCTTCGCGGCGAACGGTCACAAAGTGCCCGCCAAGCCAGCCAAGACCGGGGCCGGGCGCAGCGCCCTCGTCAGGGGTGACGGCCTCTCCGGCGCCGGCAGCTCCAGTCGCTACTGGCGGCGGCGGCTACTATTCATCGATCGTCAACCCGCGCTTCGGTTATACGCCGGAACTGGGTTATTCGAACGGCGTCTTCTTCAGGATCTATCCGCACAGCGACTGACAGCGCCGTTGTCCGCCGGCCCCCGCAGTACCGAACGGACGGAGGAAATCTCATGCTCGCGACCATACTTGCCGCGGCGTTGGCACTTGTGGGTTTCGTGCTTCTGGCTGCTTCCGCGTTTCTCGGCGTGACCCATTTGGCCGACTGGACGATGGACGCGGCGCAAATATCTCTCTCGTTGGCGGTATGCATTTATCTCGGATATTTTCTGGCCGCCTGCGTCGCTGAAGTCCGCAATATGCGTTGAATAGACGCAGTTTTCGTGAAGGCTGGCGGCGGCTGGTGCGGGTCTATATGGTGTTCGGCGATGCGGTTGCGCCGGCCATGACCGGCCTCGCGCCGAAGCCAATGATCAACAATTCGAACTTTGAAAGTTGAGTAAGGCGGAATGACGCGTAAGCAACGACGCCTGGTTCTGATCGGCACGAGTTTGAGCGTCCTCGCAGTCGCCGCCGGGTTAATCCTCAGTGCGATGCGGGAATCGATCGTTTTTTTCAACTCGCCGACGGACGTTGTCGAAAAGCGCAATCCTCCGGGTGCCCGGCTGCGCATCGGCGGGCTGGTCAAGCCCGGCAGCGTGGTGCGCGGGGATAATCTGCAGGTTCGCTTTGCGATTACGGATGGCAACACCGACCTCCCGGTCCATTACCAGGGCATCGTGCCGGACCTGTTTCGCGAAGGACAAGGCGTGGTGGCGGAAGGCAAACTTGAGGCTGGCGGCACGTTGGCTGCCGATTCCGTGCTCGCCAAGCACGATGAGCGATATATGCCGCGCGAAGTGGTCGACGCCTTGAAAAAAAGCGGTCGCTGGGAAGAAAGCGAATCCAAGCGCCCCGGGAGTACGTCGCGATGATCGCTGAGCTCGGCCATTATGCGCTGGTGCTGGCGTTGGGGCTCGGCTTGATCCAGGCGATCGCGCCGATCATCGGCGCGCGCATCTACGATCCGGCGCTGATGCGTCTCGCCAACTCCACCGCGCTGATGCAGTTTGCCTTTGTCGCGTTCTCGTTCGCGGCGCTGACGATCTGCTATGTCAACTCGGATTTCTCAGTGGCAAACGTGTTCGAGAATTCCCACTCGAGGATGCCGCTGATCTACAAAATCACCAGCGTGTGGGGCAACCACGAGGGCTCGATGCTCCTGTGGGTCCTCATTCTGGCTCTCTTCGGCGCCCTGGTGGCGGCCTTCGGCAGCAATCTGCCCGCGACCCTGAAAGCCTATGTACTTGCAGTACAATCCTGGATCGCGAGCGCCTTTTATCTCTTCATTCTCCTGACTTCGAATCCATTTGTTCGTCTGGACCAGGTCCCGGCCGAGGGCCGCGACCTTAATCCGATCCTGCAAGATCCCGGTCTCGCGATTCATCCGCCGCTGCTCTACATCGGCTACGTCGGCTTCTCGATTGCGTTCTCCTTTGCAATCGCCGCCCTGATTGAGGGCCGCATCGATGCGGCCTGGGCGCGCTGGGTGCGGCCCTGGACGCTTGCAGCCTGGATGTTCCTGACCATCGGAATCGCGATGGGATCGTACTGGGCCTACTACACGCTCGGGTGGGGCGGCTTCTGGTTCTGGGACCCGGTGGAGAATGCTTCGTTCATGCCGTGGCTCGCCGGAACGGCGCTCTTGCATTCCGCCGTCGTGATGGAAAAGCGCAATGCGTTGAAAATCTGGACGATCCTGCTGGCCATTCTAACGTTTTCGCTGTCGCTGATCGGTACATTCCTGGTGCGGTCGGGCGTGCTCACGTCGGTACATGCCTTTGCGACCGATCCGACCCGCGGTGTTTTCATCCTTGCGATCCTGATCCTGTTTATCGGTGGCGGCCTGACACTTTTTGCCTGGCGCGCGCCGATGTTGAAGCAGGGCGGAATTTTTGCGCCGATTTCGCGCGAAGGCGCCCTGGTGTTCAACAATTTGTTCCTGACGACTGCCTGTCTCACGGTGTTTGTCGGGACTCTCTATCCCCTGGCCCTGGAAGCGCTGACCGGCGACAAGATTTCGGTCGGTGCGCCGTTTTTCAATTTGACCTTCGGGCCGCTGTTCGTGGCACTGCTGTTCGTCGTGCCGTTCGGGCCCCTGCTGGCGTGGAAGCGCGGCGACATCCTGGGTGTTGCGCAGCGGTTGATGGCGGCCTTTGCCATTGGAATTGTTGCGGTTGCCGCAACATTTGCGGTGGAAAATGGCCAGTCGGTGCTCGCGCCGTTTGGCGTCGGCCTTGCATTTTACGTAATGGCTGGGTCGCTGATCGATCTCGTGGAGCGCACCGGTCTTTTCCGCCTGCCGCTGGCAACGGTGCGCATGCGGGCGGCCGGTTTGCCGCGCTCGACCTGGGGCACGGCGGTCGCGCATTTCGGCGTTGCCGTGTCCATGCTCGGGATCATTTGCGCCGCAACGTGGGGAAGCGAACGCATCATCGCGTTAAAGCCCACACAGACTGTCTCGATTTCCGCCTACGATATTTCCTTCGACGGCGTCTCGCAAAAGCCGGGCCCGAATTATGATTCACTGATCGCAAAATTCACGGTTCGCCGTGACGGTGCGGTCGTCGGTGTCATGGAGCCTTCGAAACGGACATTCTCTTCGCGCAGCATGACGACCAATGAAGCGGCCTTGATGACAATTGGCGCTGGCCAGCTTTATCTGTCGTTGGGCGATCCCAATGACGACGGCGCGCTTGCGATCCGTCTTTATTACAAGCCCATGGTCATGCTGATCTGGCTGGGAGCCATCGTGATGATGCTCGGTGGCGCGCTGTCGTTGTCGGATCGAAGGCTGCGCGTCGGGGCTCCGAAGCCGGCCGCGAAATCAGCGATGCAGGCGGCGGAGTAGAATCAATGCGCCGGCTCGCGATAGGCATTCTGTTGTTTGCGCTTGCTTCGACCGGGTCTTCGCTTGCTGTGCAGCCGGACGAAATATTAAAAGATCCGGCGCTTGAAGCCCGCGCGCGGACGCTATCGAGCGAGCTGCGTTGTCTGGTCTGTCAAAACCAGTCGATCGATGATTCCGAGGCGCCACTTGCGCGCGACCTTCGACTGCTGGTGCGTGAGCGCCTGACCGAAGGCGACAGCGATAAACAGGTGCTCGATTTCCTGGTCTCGCGGTACGGTCAATTTGTGCTGCTGAGGCCGCGCCTTGAATTTGAAACGTTTCTTCTTTGGGGTCTGCCGCCGGCGGCGCTGATCGCGGGAGCGGTCGGGCTGTTTGTGACGATGCGGCGTCGAAGCAAGCTCGCCGTTGAAGCCGCGCCCCTCAGCCGCGAAGAACAGCAAAAGCTATCCGCGCTGGTACAGCGCGACTAGAAATCCCTAAGGTTCAAAACCAAATTGACGAAGAGTTGCGGCAACGTCCCGCATGTTTATTGGCGTTAATTTTGAATCGACGTCCATTTCGAATGCGCAACCGCATTGCGGCCCGAATCAAATGTACGCAAATGAATTAAGCGCGAGAAAAAGGGCTCTGTAAGCTTCAATCGCTACAGCGAAGCCATCTGTCTTCGTCATTGCCGCCGCGCTTACCCGCCAACACTACGATCCTGTGATCGGTGGCTTGCGCTCTAGGCCAACTGATTTGCGTTCTCGTCCAAGTACTTGCAGATCTATGAGTGCAAGCAGGACCAGAAGGATAAGCTGTTCTGGACGATGCGCGAGCCCATCGCCACTTTGCTGCTCGATGGCAAGACCGTCGGATTTCACGCGGCCGGGCCAATCTGGCAGCACATTGACGGAAGCTCGGTACTGGCCAGGATGGTGAGCGCGGCACCGGGCGCGACATTCGGTGACATTCCGTGGCTCAAGCTCGAGGTCACGGATCACCATGGAGAGGGAGTGATGTCGCGTGTTGCGACGATCCAGCGCATCAATACGAAGGGCGGCGCGATGCAAGGTTCGTGCGAAAAGGCGGGATCCTATCGCAGCGTGCCGTATTCCGCGGACTTCGTATTTCTGCGCAAACGGGGGTAACAACCCGGCCCAGACTTGATCTCGCCTCACGCCATTTCCTAGGCTCGCGCCGGCTCATCGCGGCAAACCCGCCAGGTGAGAAAACGACACCGCGTGCAGGGGAGGGACGATGGCGCAGGCCCCGCTCAAGGCCGCATTGATCGGCGTCGGCGCCTGGGGCCGCGTGCTGGCGAATGCCGCCGGCCAGTCCAGCAAAATCGCGTTCACCTGCTGCGTCGGCCGAAATCCGGACAAGCTCGCGGCGTTTTCGCGCGATACCGGCATTCCAGTCCGCCGCTTTGATGATGTGCTGGCCGACAAGGCAATCGCCGCGGTGGTGTTGGCCCTGCCGAATGAACTGCATTTCGAGTTTGCGGAACGCGCGGCGCGCGCCGGCAAGCACATCTATATTGAAAAGCCGATCGCCAATACGATGGCCGATTCAATCGCCGTTGCTGCACTGGAACCGGCGCATGGCGTGCGCATCGTGGTCGGCCACTGCGCGCGCCTGCTGAGCGGCGTGCGCGCGATGCGGGCGGCGATCGACGCCGGTACGCTCGGCAAGATCACCCAGGTCGAAACGAATTTCTCGAACGATCGCGGCTTGCGCCTCACACGGGACGATTGGCGATGGTACTCAAAAAGCGCGCCCGGCGGCTCTCTGAGCCAGATCGGCGTCCACCAGTTTGATACCTTGCGCTATCTCGGCGGCGACATCGCCGCGGTCAGCGCCAGCGCGGGTCGTCACTCGCCGGCCGGCGCCGAGGTCGAAGATCAGTGGATCGTCACGGTGCAATTTGCCGACGGAAAATTAGGCACGGTGATCTCCAGCTGGACGAGCCCCGGCACGTTCAATGTGAAGGCGACCGGGCTTGACGCGCTGATGTTCTACGATATTGACCAGACCCATTGGGCGAAGCCCGAGCGGCTGCATGAAAATGCGACGCTCTATCTCCAGCCGCGCGGCACAGGGCCGGCCGAGCGGCAGGCGCTCGCTGTCCAGCCGGGTAATATGTACCGGGATGAGCTGGACATGTTTGCCGACAGTGTCATCCAAAACGCGGCTTGCGAATTGTCAGCTGCCAACGGCTGCCAGGCGGTGGCGGCGGTTTACGCCGCAATCACGTCGGCGAAAGAAGGCGGCCGTTCCGTCGCCTTGAGCGAGATCGTTGATGCAGCGCGATGAAAAGCACAGTGGTGTCAAAACGGGGAAATGCCATGCGTAAAATCTTGCTTGCTGGGTTGCTTGCTTCCTTTGCCGTGACGCCGGCAATGGCCGGCGAAGTGGTGGTTTACTGCCCGGGCGCGGTGCAATCGGTCGTGCGCGAACTGGTGAAATCCTACGAGCAGAAGAGCGGCAACACGGTCAAATTTGAATTCGGCACCGCCGGCGCCATCGCCAAACGGGTGGCGGAAGGCGCTGAAGGGGACGTGGTGCTGGCGACCAATTCGGGACTTGCCGCACTTGGCCAAAGAGGGCAAGGTGGACGGCGCCAGCATTCGCGATCTCGGCAGCATGGGTGTCGGCGTCGCCGTGAAAGCCGGCGCGCCCAAGCCGGACATTCACGACGTGGATTCGTTCAAGGCTTCGATGCTGGCGGCAAAATCGATCATGTATGCCAATCCGGCCAAAGGCGGCCAGAGCGGCATTCATGTTGCCAAAATGTTTGCCAAGCTCGGCATCGACAAGCAGGTCGAGCCGAAACTGCAGCTGCCCGATCGCGGACCGGATGGATTGAAGGAAGTCGCCGCCGGAAGCATCGAGATTGGCCTCGGCCAGATCAGCGAAATCCTGGCGAACAAGGATGTAGTGCTCGTCGGCCCGCTGCCGACGGAAATTCAGGGCGCCGTGACGTTTTCTGCGTCGGTGCACGCAGCGTCGAAAAACAAGCAGGCGGCCGAGGATCTGATCCAGGAGCTGACCACGTCGGCAGCCAAGGAACAGTTCAAGGCACGTGGCTTTACCGTGAGCTAAAGAAGTGGCCGGCGTTACGCCACGTTGCGGGCAGCGATCGCAACGCGGTGGCGCTGGATCCGGTCCACATCCACCTCGACGCCGAGGCCCGGACGATCGAGGCCGTCGACATGGCCTTTGGCCGTCGGAATCGGCTGGGCCGTCACGTCTTCCGCGAGGCCCGTGTGCGTGAGCGTCAGACCCCAGGCAATGTTGGGGATGACGGACGCGACGTGCAGCGCCGCCGCGCAGGCGATGCTCGATTCGCCGGTCTTGCAGGAAATATTCACGCTCATGCCAAGCCGGTCGCAGAGCTTGCCTGCCTCGGTGACGGCGCGGATGCCGCCGAGCTTGATGGCTTTGAGGCTGACTCCGCGCGCGGCCTTATGCTCGTGATGGCGCGTGATGTCTTCAAGAGAATGAATGCCTTCATCGGCGCCGATGGCGATGTTGGTTGCCGCCGCGACCGATGCCATGCCGGCAAGATCGGATGCTTCGACCGGCTGCTCGAAGAAATCCAGCCCTGATCCCTTCACCGCAGCCACATATGTGAGGGCTTGTTCAGTGGTGAAGCCCTGGTTTGCATCGGCGGAAATGAGCATGCCGCTGCCAAGCACCTTGCAGATATCGCGCGTGCGTGCGGCGTCATCTTCAGGCGCGCCGATACCGACCTTGATCTTGTAGGCCGTGAAACCGGTGGCTCTCTTTTTTTCGGCGTCGCGCAGGTCGCCTTCATAATCGCCGCCGCCGATCACGCCGAGCAGCGGCATGCGGCTGCGTTTCTTTTCGCCCAGCAGCGCGTGCACCGGCTTTCCGGCGGCACGGCCGGCGAGATCGTGCAGCGCGATTTCGATGGCAGCCTTGGCGCCGTGGTTGCCATACATGCGGCCGTCCATTGCAACCAATGCACCCGCAATGTCGGTTGCCTCACGGCCGCGCAGAGCAGAATTAAGATAGTGAATTGCCGAGACGATGCTCTCGAGAGTCTCCCCGGTCATCACCGGCGCGGATGCGGCTTCACCCCATCCGACCGCGCCGTTATCGGTCTCGATGCGCACGAGCACGTTGTCGGCTCGCCGGACTTCTTCACCCGCCATGATGACGGGCTTGAGCATCGGCAGGCTGACCGCAATCGGCTCGATCGTCTTGATTTGCATTCGGGAACACCTCCGCAGTCAATCCGGAGCCGTTAGGCGATCAAGGGAGCCCGAAGGATGAACTGAGCTCGCCGCTGGATTCCGGGTTTGGGCCATAGCGCGTCGAGGACGCGCGCAACGCGCGGCCTCGCACGGCGCCGGAACGAGGCCATCACTGTTCGTCGGTTACAGTTTTTTGATGCCGGCCTGGTCGATGATGTCCCGGAACAAGGTGATTTCCTTGGTCACCCGCGCCCAGGCTGCATCGGCGCCCTTCGGCCGCACCTGGAAGCCCGACTTGTAGAGCTTTTCCTTCATCTCGTCGGTGGCAAGGACCTTGAGCGTTTCCTTCTCCAGCCACTTTGACGATCTCGGTCGGCGTTTTGGCCGGCGCCAGCAGCACGGTGTCGGTCGCAAACACAAAGTCCTTGTAGCCCGCCTCCTGCATCGTCGGCACATCGGGCATATCGGGCCAGCGCGTTTCGCCGGTGACCGCAAGGCAGCGCAGCGTGCCGGCCTTGATGTGCGGCGCAGCCGGCGGCAGCGAACCCGAGCTCAATTGCGCGGTTCCGCTCAGCAAAGCCTGGATGGCGTCGCCGCCGCCCTTGAACACGACGTCCTCCAGCTTGGGAAGCTTCTCTTGAAGCTTGAGAACCTCGAGCTGGATCTGCGGCGTCGTGCCGATCGGTGGCGTCGCGCAATTGAATTTTTCGGGATTGGCGCG
This sequence comes from uncultured Alphaproteobacteria bacterium, assembly GCA_963735285.1. GTDB lineage: Bacteria > Pseudomonadota > Alphaproteobacteria > Rhizobiales > Xanthobacteraceae > Pseudolabrys. The sequence goes on from CAVTKN010000010.1 coordinate 47,456, forward strand.
CGCCAGCGCGACGAATTCCTTCATCGTCTTTGCCGGCAAGTCGGACTTGACGACAAAAGTATTGGGCGAGGTCGCCAGTTCGCTGATGCCGACAAAGTCCTTGAGCGGGTCAAAGGGAATCTTGTTGTACAGGCTGACATTGACCGAAAGCGCGTTGGTCGCGAGTAATATTGTGTAGCCGTCCGGCTCGGATCGCGCGGCATTGCTGAAGCCGATATTGCCGCCGGCGCCGCCGATATTCTCGATAATGAAAGTCTTGCCGGTCGATTGCTGGAGCGCGGCAGCCGTGATGCGTCCGACGATATCCGACGGCCCGCCGGGCGTGTTGGCCACGATGATTTTGACCGGCCGGTCGGGATAGGCGGCAAGGGCCGAGCTCGCGCGCAGGATTGCCGGTCCCGCAACGCCGGCCGCCAGTGCGCCCTTGATGATGCTGCGACGCGTGGGCGCCGAGTGCTCGTTGGATGCTGTCATTGTCCTCCCCTGAGTTTCGGCATTATTTTCTGATTAGCGCCTTATGATGTCTTAGGCTAAGCTTTTGCGATTATTGGAGCAATGGCCTCAAAAAACAGGCAGGCCGCGAATTTCACGATATTCAAACGGCACCGGTCCGGTCATTCCGCCCATGACAGATACAGCAACGCGAGCGACGACCTGGCACGAAATCGTGCTCGCAACTCTCAAGGCCAACGACGTCAGGCTGGTGGTCTACGTCCCCGACCGGGTATTCACCCCTCTGATCAAGGCTATCCACGCCGACAGTTTTTTCACGACCTTTGCCGCCACCCGCGAGGAAGAGGCACTTGGCATCATTAGCGGCGCCTGGATGGGCGGCATGCGGGGCGCAGTCCTGATGCAGACAAGCGGCTTCGCCACGATTCCAAACGCGCTGGCATCACTCGTTGTCCCGTCACAAATTCCGGCGCTGATTTTCGTATCGGAACGCGGCACGCTGGGTGAATTCAATCTCGGCCAGGCGCTCGTGTGCAAAACCATGCGGCCCGTGCTCGATTCGCTTGCCGTCGAAAACATAACGATCACGCGCCAGGACGAGCTCGCATTTATTATCGATCGCTCGATCAAGCAGGCCGTCGCGACCCAGGCGCCCGTCACTTTCATTCTTTCGCCCTTGCTCACGGGCGGCAAAGTGTTCGAGGGCTGATGTCATGACCGCCACACAGACGGGCGCCATCGGCGCCCACAACGCAAAAGTGATGAACCGCTTCGAGCTGACCAAACGGCTGGTCAGCCAGCTCAAGAACGATGAAGCGGTGATCGGCGGCATCGGCAACGCCAATTTCGACCTGTGGGCGAGCGGCCAGCGGCCGCAAAATTTCTACATGCTTGGCAGCATGGGCCTCACCATTCCGATTGCCCTCGGCGTGGCGATCGCGCAACCGCGCCGGCACGTCATCGCGCTCGAAGGCGATGGTTCGCTGCTGATGCAGCTCGGTTGCCTTGCCACGGTCGCCGAGCGGGCGCCGAAGAACTTCACGATGGTCGTGTGGGACAACGGCATTTACCAGATCACCGGCTCGCAGCCGACGCCGGGCGCGGCCGCTGCCGATCTTGTCGCCATTGCACGCGGCGCCGGTATCGCCAACAGCGCCTGGGCCGGCGACGAAACCGACTTCGACCGCCTGGTGGCATCAGCGCTGAAAGGCGGGGCTCCCAGCCTCATCGCCGTGCGGATCGATGGTAAGCCCGCCGTCGGCGCCACCGATCGCGACCCGGTGCAGATCCGCGAACGCTTCATGCGCGGGCTCGGCGTCAAAGGCGGAGCCGGCGGCTAGGCAATTTCGGGGAGAAGTTCGTTTAAACCCCGCCTTTGGTCGCGCTTTCGAGAATGCCGGCCGTCATGGCCATGCGCACCAGGTCGGACAGGCTGTTGGCCGACATTTTGGTCATCAGATTGGCGCGATAGATCTCGACCGTGCGCGGGCTGATGCCGAGGTCGAATGCAATCACCTTATTGGCCTTGCCGGCCACCAGGCCTTCGAGAACCTGGCGCTCGCGGTTGGATAACGCCGCAAGCTTTTCATGAATGTCTGCGAGTTCGGCCTTGTGCCTGGCAGCACCGGCCTCGGTGTTGAGGGCCGAGCGGACCGCGGCGAGCAGCAGGTCGTCGTCGAACGGCTTTTCGAGAAAGTCGACCGCGCCGATTTTCATGGCTTCCACTGCCAGCGATATGTCGCCGTGGCCGGTAATGACGATGACCGGAATATCGACTCCACTCTCCTTGAGCCGGCGCAAGAGGTCGATGCCGGTGATTTCCGGCATCCGCACATCGGTTATGATGCATCCGGATTTGATTGCCGGCAGCACCTCCAGAAATGCCCTGGCCGAGTCAAATCCGCGTGCGCTGATGCCGGCAGTCTTGAGCAGGAACTCAAGCGATTGCCGTACGGCGTCATCGTCATCGATCACGTAGACGATTGGCTCAGGCTGCATCGTCGACATCTCCCTCATCTACGACCGCAAGCGTGAAATGGAAAATCGTACCGCCGGGAGGATTTGGCTCGACCCAGATCCGTCCGGAGTGAGCCTCCACGATGGTACGCGAAATTGACAGGCCGACGCCCATGCCCTGGCGCTTGGTCGTGATAAACGGCTGGAACAATTGCTCGGCGATTTCCGGCGCAATACCGGAGCCGGTGTCGGCGACGCTGATGCGAACGAACTTATCCTCAACCGGCGTGATTGATATGACGAAGATCGCGTGCATGCGATGTCTCCATCGCATCCATGGCGTTGCGGATCAGGTTGAGAAGCACTTGCTGAATTTGAACGCGGTCCGCCAGCACCAGGTCGACAGTCCGGATCAAACCGGAATTGAACGCGGATTCCGCGGTCCTTCACGCCCACCAGAGCCAGCGCGCTGGCCTCTTCGACGAGCTTGGTGATGCTTTCCACCCGCCGCTCGCTTTCGCCGCGCGACACAAAATCGCGAAGCCGGCGGATAATCTGGCCGGCACGCATGGCCTGGTCGGCGGCTTTCTCCAGCGCATCACGCGTCATCGCGGATTTTTCATCGCGGTTGCCTTCGAGCAGCCGCTTTGAGCCCTTGAGATAGTTGGAGATTGCCGACAGCGGCTGATTGAGTTCGTGCGCCAGCGTTGACGCCATCTCGCCCATCGCGGTCAGCCGGGAAATATGGACAAGTTCGGACTGCAGCTCCTGCAGGCGCGCTTCGGTCTGCTGCCGCTCGGTCAGATCGCGGATGAAGCCGGTGAAGAACCGCCGGTCGCCGGATTGCATTTCGCCGACGGCGAGCTCCATCGGAAACGTTGACCCATCCTTGCGCTGGCCGACCACAACGCGGCCTATGCCAATGATGCGGCGCTCGCCTGTCGTCTTATAGCGGTCCAGGTAGCCGTCGTGACCTCCGCGATAGGGTTCGGGCATCAGGATTTTTACGTTCTGACCGATTGCCTCGGCCGCTCGTAGCCCGAACAGGCGCTCGGCCGCGCTGCTGAAGGATTGCATGATGCCGCGCTCGTCGATCACGATCATCGCCTCGGGCACGGTATCGAGAATTGATTGAAGATGCGCTTCACGTGCCAGCGCATCGCGTGTCATCTCCGTCGCCCGGACGCGACCGCGATGCAGCAGTTCGCCGCCCCAGGATACGCCGACCCCGATGATCGTGAATGCAATGCCATTGACTAAAATGAGATTGGAAAACGTGGCGGCGTCCACCACGAGAAAAAGCGCCGCGGCAAGGCTCAGGGCCGTCGCCAGCAACCCAGGCCCCAGGCCGCCGATCCCGGCCGAGATCAGCACCGGCGGGATGAAATAGAAAAAAATCGCATCGTCATGCAGCACCGGCGTGAGCAGGGCACGGGCCGCCAATGCCAGGGCAACCGTGCTGGGAGCTACGCCGTAGCGCAGTGGCCATCCCCGGTCGAAAGGGGAAGAATACTGCGTGTTTTCAAAGGCTTCGGCCATACCGGCTCGATCCATAGCACGTCCGGTCCACCGGGGCGAAGTCCTGTGGGGCGCCTCCGGTGAATCCCCTATGGAGATTATCTGAATTTCGAACACGCGGTTCCACCGGTATCCACTGATCATCAGATTTACCGAGGACCACCGACATGCTCACCCAGACGATGATCAACCGCGGACCGTCACCTCAACTCGCAGCTCGTGCCGTTCGTGCATTCGCCGTACGTCCGGTGTCGCCCGTCGCACCGCATCCGCTTGCCGGCCAGATTGAACTGATGGGCGCGGCAATGCCGTTCGCACGCAATGCGGAGATTTACGGCGAGAACGAGCGGGCCGATTATCTCTACAAGGTGATCAGCGGCAGCGTACGGACCTACAAGGTGCTGAACGATGGCCGCCGTCAGATCGGCGCCTTCTATCTGCCGGGCGATCTTTTCGGGCTGGAAATCGGCGACGAGCACAGCTTCTCTGCTGAAGCGATCACAGACTGCAAGGTGCTGGTGATCAAGCGCAATGCGCTGGTCGCGCTTGCGGCACACGATCATGACGTTGCGCACAAGCTCTGGACCATGACCGCAGGTGAATTGCAGCGTGCGCAGGGCCACATCATGCTGCTCATCAAGACCGCGCAGGAACGTGTCGCCGGGTTCTTGCTTGAAATGTCGGCGCGTGGGTCGGCCGGGAATGAAGTTGAGTTGCCGATGTCGCGCCAGGACATTGCGGACTATCTCGGCCTGACGATTGAAACTGTATCACGCACGCTCACACAACTCGAAAACGCCGCAACCATCGCAGTGCCAAGTTCGCGTCGTATTGTATTGCGCAACCGTGGCGCATTGAGCCGCCTGAACTCATAAAGCCGAACGTCGTCCTCCCTGACTTTTGTTCGGTCAAACTGGCCCTGGCAGGTCTCCTTGCCGGGGCTTTTCCTTGCCTGATGGCAAAAGGCAGCCAGGACAATTTATGCGTCGTTGTTCCTTTGGCCGGGAGGCGCTAGCCTCGGCGTACGCGCTGGTGTCGCGGAGTACGGGCGGGGATCATGGCGAACTACGATGGCGTCGTGATTGGTGCGGGCCACAATGGGCTCACGCTCGCCGCTTATCTTTCGCGTGCCGGCATGCGGATCGCCGTCCTCGAACGAAACGGCCGCATCGGCGGCGGGTCGAGCACCGAAGAACGCATTCTTCCCGGCTACAAGCTCAATCTGCATGCGAATTTCTACATGGGGCTTGGACTTTGTCCCTTGCTCCAGGATCTTGAGCTTCATCGCTATGGCTTTTCCTATATCGAGCCGCCCGTGCAGCAGGCGGCGGTCTTTCGCGACGGCACGGGGATCGTGATCTACAAGGACATCGACAAGACCTGCGCTTCGCTGGCGCGGTTTTCCAGGCAGGACGCCGAGACGTTCCGCGGTCTCTGGCAAACCTATTGCGAGGAGATGCGTCCGTTATTGGTGTCGCTGCTCTACAACGCGCCAATGCCGCGCGAGCAGCTCATTGACCGGCTGAGCGGCCCGAAGGCGAAAGAGCTTCTGTCGCATGCCCAGCACGATCTTTTCAGCGTCGTGCGCAAGCATTTCGTCGATGAGCGGATCCGCACGTTGTTCACATCTTATATGCATGTGATTACCACGGAGAATGTGCCGGGCGCCGGCATCGTGTTTCCGGCAATCTTTGCAAATATCGCAAGCTTCACATTGCCGGTCGGCGGCGCGGTGTCGCTGCCGCTAGCGCTGGCGCGGGTTGTGGAGGCGGGCGGCGGCGAAATCATCACCGGCGCGGATGTCAGGGAAATCACCGTCACCAATGGCCGCGCGACCGGGGTGAGGCTTGATGATGGGCGTACCATCACTGGCGGAAAATTCGTCGCGAGCGCCATCGATTTTCCGACCACGGTGCAGATGGCCGGGGAGGAGCTGTTCCCGGAGCCGGTGCGCGAAAAAGCGAAATCATGGCATTGGGGCAACCACAGCCTGGTGACCCTGCATCTCGCGCTCAAGAATCCGCCGGCCTATCGCGCCGAGGCTTTCGACCCCGATATCGCGCGCGCCTACAACATTTTCTTCGGCATGGACCACATCGACGAGGTGGCGAGCTGCTTTGAGGATTGCGCGGCGAAGAAATTTCCCAAGGTCCTGATGGGCAATGGCGCCTGCAACAGCCAGTTCGACCCGAGCTATGCGCCGGCCGGCAAGCATGTCGCGTTCTGGTGGCCGTTCGCGCCCTATTCGGTCGATGGCTCGCCGCAGGAATGGGAGCGCAATCGCGCCGACTACACCCAGCGTGTGCTCGACTACTGGCGGATCTATGCGTCGAATCTTGAAGGCGACAATCTGCTCGGGACCCATCTTTTTACGCCGCTCGACGTCGAAAAACTCAATGCCAATATGCGGCAGGGGGCGGTCCGCGTTGGCGCCTATGTGCCCAACCAGCTGGGCATCAACCGGCCTCATCCGTTGATGCCGGGTTCTCGCACGCCGGTGGAAGGGCTCTATCTCTGCGGGTCTTCGTCCGGCAATGGCGGCGGCGTGAACGGCGCGCCCGGCTATATTGCCGCCAACGCGATCGTGGACGACCTGCGCCTCAAGCGCAGCTGGACGCCGGTCCCCGCGCCGGAATGGAAACACTAGCGGCGTTTGACCTGCGTCAAGTCCATTCGCCTGGTCTCATGGTTTCATGGCTTCCATACATTGGAGGACCGCCATGAAAGCCGAAGATGTCATGACGCGCGACGTCATATCGATCGCACCCGATGCGACGGTATTGCAGGCCGCCCGGTTGATGCTTCAACACCACATCAGCGGACTGCCGGTGGTCGACAAAGACGGGAAACTGGTCGGCGTGCTGTCCGAAGGCGACTTCCTGCGCCGCCGCGAAACACGCACGGAGCACAGGCGCTCGCGCTGGCTCGAATTCCTCATGGGCCCGGGCCGTATCGCCGCCGAATACAGCCACTCGCACGGCAGCAAGGTCGCCGAAGTCATGACGACCGAGGTGCAGACGGTTGATGAGCTGACCGCGCTCGAGGACATCGTTGATCTGATGGAAGGCAAGCGCATCAAGCGCGTGCCCGTCTTATGCGGTGGCCAGCTGGTCGGCATAGTCACCCGCTCTAACCTGATGCACGCAATGGTGAGCATGGCGCGCGTCACGCAGCCTGCGGCGAAAGATGACGGCACCATTCGTGAAAAACTGCTGGTGGAATTCCAGAAGGAGATCTGGGCGCCGGCGACGATGACAAATGTCGTCGTGCATGATGGCGTTGTCGAACTATGGGGCGTGATCGTCGACGAACGTCAGCGCCAGGCGATGAAGGTAGCGGCTGAAAACATTCCCGGCGTGAAGGCCGTGAATGACCACCTTGTGTGGGTCGAGCCGACGTCGGGCATGGTCATCGAGCCGCGGGACGAGGCCGTCGCGCACTAGCTATCAATACGCCGCCTGGGTTAAGGGGCGAAGAGAAGGCGCGCCGCCGCGGCCCATGTGGGCGCGGGGTGCGCCTTTGTCATTTTTAATCAAGCGCTTGTGCTGCGCTGCAGAAATGCGCGGCACTAAGGACAATTCCGTAGCTCGCGCCGCGCGGACAATTGATCTGTCTCAACGTCCTTTGTGGCGCGACGCCGATGATACCTCCACTGCGGAATTTTTATTGCTGGAGGAATCCCATGTCTATTGCCGCTCAACCATCCGCTCGCCCGGTTGTTCAGCCGGCCACAATCGAAAAAGGCTGGTTCGCATCGAATTGGGGTCTGCTGGCCGCAATCGCAGCGTTGGTCGCTATTTTGATGTTGCCCACACCAGCCGGCTTGCCTGTTGCGGGACATCGCATGCTCGCCATTCTTGCCTTCGCCGTCATTATCTGGATGACGGAAGCGGTCGACTACGCCGTGTCGGCGATCATGATCGCCGTCTTGATGGCTTTCCTGCTTGGCCTGGCGCCGAGCGTGGCAAATCCCAAGGTGCTGCTCGGCACCAGCGGCGCGCTCACGCTCGCCTTTGGCGGCTTCGCGAACACCGCGCTGGTCCTCGTCGCCGCTGCACTGTTTCTGGCCGCCGCCATGACGGCGACCGGCCTCGATAAACGCATCGCGCTCAGCATCCTGTCGCGCGTCGGCACGCAAACCAGCCACGTCGTCATCGGCACGATCCTGGTCGGGTTCGTGATTGCGCTCATGGTGCCGTCTACCACCGCGCGCGTTGCTTGCCTGGTACCGATCACTCTCGGCATCATCGCGGCCTATGGCGTCAACAAGCGCGGCGCCTTCGCCAGCATGCTGATGATCGTCACGGTGCAGACGGCCAGCATCTGGAATGTCGGCATCAAGACCGCCGCTGCGCAGAACATGGTCGCCATCGGATTTATCGAAAAGGCGTTCAACAAGACGATCACCTGGCTCGATTGGCTGATTGCCGCCGGGCCGTTCGCCATCCTGATGTGCATCGCGCTCTATTTCGTGATGACGCGAATGATGCCGCCGGAAGTGGCGGAAGTCCCGGGCGGCCGTGAAGGTGTCCGTAAATCTCTCGCCGCGCTCGGGCCGATGAAGGCCTCCGAGATCAAGCTTTTGCTGCTGTCGCTGACATTGATCGCCTTCTGGGCGACCGAGGGGATCCTGCACAAATTCGACACCAGCACGACGACGATCACCGCCGTCGCGCTGATGTTCATGCCAGGCTTCGGCATTCTGACCTGGAAAGATGCGCAGAACAGAATTCCGTGGGGCACCATCATCCTGTTCGGCATCGGCATCAGCCTTGGCACGGCGCTGTTGCAGACCAACGCCGCAACATGGCTCGCCAATATTGTGGTCGCCCAGTTTGGGCTCAAGGACGCCACCGTGCTGTTCATCCTGGGCGTGATGAGCCTGTTCCTGGTCGTCATCCATCTTGGATTTGCCAGTGCGACCGCGCTGGCCTCCGCGATGATCCCGATTGTCATCGCGGTGCTCAAGAGCGTGGCGACGCCGGGAATCAACATCATCGGCATGACCATGGTGCTGCAATTCGTGGTCAGCTTCGGCTTCATCCTGGTCGTGAATGCGCCGCAAAACATGGTCGCCTACGGAACCGAAACCTTCAACGCGCGCGACTTCGTTCGCACCGGCTTTGTGATGACGATCATCGCGCTCGCGCTGGTGATGTTGCTCGGCGCCACCTACTGGCACTGGCTCGGTTACGTTTAAAGGCGCCGTATCCGACCGCACTTCGATCGTGCGTTGACCTGCGTCAAAGCACCTGCGTCACGAGTACTGCATGCTATCGGCGAAAATTCCTCTATCGCGGAGACGAGCCATGAAACCATTCTTGATGTCCGCCGCGGCCATTGCCATCGCCGGATCACTTCTGGCGGCGCCCGCAATCGCCCAACCCGCTGGCCCTGGTCCCGGCAACCCGCCAGCCGCTGGTGGTCCGGGATCCGGAAACGGCCCCGGTCCGGGGTCCGGTTACGGCCCGCGCGGCGGTTGGGGCCCCGGCATGATGATGGGACCGGGCATGATGGGTTGGAGCGGAGGCGGCAATGGCGCCGGTATGGGCGCCGTTTGTGATCCGCGTGGCGCCGGCCTCGCCGAGTGGCGAATGGAGCGCATCGAGCGCTTGATCACGCCCAACGACGCGCAACGTGCCGCCTTAAATGATCTGCGCACCGCCTCGGCCAAAGCCGCGGACATTGTCGCGGCAGCGTGCCCGCGCGAGTTCCCCGAGAGCGCCACGGCGCGCCTGGAACTGATGGAAAAGCGCCTCGACGCCATGCAGCAGGCGATCAAGACCGTTCGCCCCGCATTCGATGCCTTCTACGCCACGCTTAACGACGAGCAGAAGGCTCGCGTCAACACCAATGGCCCGCGCCGGTGGGGCTGGCACGGCTGGTGGCGCGGCGGATGACGCTAATCATTTGACTTGCATCAAGGAAATCCGGCGGGCCTCCGGCGATAAATCTCCGGAAGGCCCCGGAATTCTTCCGCCTACCCAGAAACGGACCTAACCAGCATGGCGACCGCGCGCGCTTTTCAGAAGACAATGAACATCGGTGAAGGGGCCTCGGCGCTTGCCTTCGCCGGTCTGGCGCTTCTCTCCATCGTGATTGCCGCCAAGGCTTACACGCCGGAATACGCTTTCCACGCCTATCTCTTCACGGCCGCCAGCATCGCGGCGGTGTTTGCCATCATCAATCGCTACTACGAGCGCCCCGCAGCGCCGGCGCCGCTGACGATCGATGGCAAGCCCAATTACAACATGGGGCCGGTCAAATTCTCGACCGTCGCCGCCGTGTTCTGGGGCATTGCCGGCTTCACCGTCGGACTCTACATCGCGCTTGAACTGGCGTTTCCGGTTCTCAATTTCGATTTGCCCTGGATCACCTTCGGGCGCCTGCGGCCGCTGCACACATCGGCGGTGATCTTCGCGTTTGGCGGCAACGTGCTTATCGCAACGTCATTTTATGTCGTGCAACGCACCTGCCGCGCGCGGCTGGCCGGCGAGATCGCGCCGTGGTTTGTCGTCCTTGGCTACAATTTCTTCATCGTCATAGCGGGCACGGGCTATTTACTCGGCATTACGCAGTCCAAGGAATACGCCGAGCCGGAATGGTATTCCGACCTGTTCCTGACGGCCGTGTGGGTGGTCTATTTCCTGGTCTTTCTTGCCACCATCATGCGGCGCGCCGAGCCACACATCTACGTCGCCAACTGGTTCTATCTCGCTTTCATCCTCACCATCGCGGTGCTTCACCTCGGCAACAATGCTGCCGTGCCGATTTCAATGTTCTCGCCGAAATCCTACATCGTGTGGTCAGGCGTCCAGGACGCCATGGTGCAGTGGTGGTACGGCCACAACGCGGTCGGCTTCTTCCTGACCGCCGGCTTCCTCGCGATCATGTACTACTTCATTCCCAAGCGTTGCGACCGGCCGGTGTATTCCTATCGCCTGTCGATCATCCATTTCTGGTCGCTGATCTTCCTCTACATCTGGGCCGGACCGCATCATCTGCATTACACGGCGCTGCCTGACTGGGCGCAGACGCTCGGCATGACCTTCTCGATCATTCTGTGGATGCCGTCCTGGGGCGGCATGATCAACGGAATCATGACGCTGTCGGGCGCGTGGGATAAACTGCGCACCGATCCGGTGCTGCGCATGATGGTGGTGTCGGTTGCGTTCTACGGCATGTCGACCTTCGAAGGTCCGATGATGTCCGTGAAGATCGTCAACTCGCTGTCGCACTACACCGATTGGACCATCGGGCACGTGCATTCGGGCGCGCTCGGCTGGGTCGGCTACATTTCGTTCGGCGCACTCTATTGTCTCGTGCCGTGGCTGTGGAATTGGCCGCTTTATTCGCTCAAGCTCGTCAACTGGCACTTCTGGATCTCAACCATCGGCATCGTGCTCTACATCAGCGCGATGTGGGTATCGGGCATCCTGCAAGGCCTGATGTGGCGCGCCTATACCGGCCTCGGCTTCCTCGAATATTCGTTCGTCGAGACCGTGGAAGCGATGCATCCCTTCTACGTCATCCGCGCGCTCGGCGGCTCTTTGTTCCTTCTCGGCGCGCTGCTGATGGCCTGGAATCTCTGGAAAACCGTGAATTCGGCGCAAGTCGTCGCGCCGGCCGGCCTGGCGCTGGCGCCAGCGGAATAGGCAGGAACGAACATGTCGCTCTGGCAAAAACACGCGATTTTCGAGAAGAACTCGATCGTTCTCGTCATCGGCATCCTGATCGTGATCGCGATCGGCGGATTGGTCGAGATCGTGCCGCTGTTCTACCTGAAGAACACGATTGAGAAGGTCGACGGTGTGCGGCCCTACACACCGCTCGAGCTTGCCGGCCGCAACATCTACGTGCGTGAAGGCTGTTACCTGTGCCACTCGCAGATGATCCGTCCGCTGCGCGACGAAGTCGAACGCTATGGTCACTACTCGCTTGCGGCCGAGAGCATGTACGACAAGCCCTTTCAGTGGGGCAGCAAGCGCACGGGACCCGATCTCGCGCGCGTGGGCGGCAAGTATTCCGATGAATGGCACCGCGACCATCTGCAGAATCCGCGCTCAGTGGTGCCGGGTTCGGTCATGCCGGACTATTCGTGGCTGGCGCGGACCGACCTCGACTTCCAGCACATGGCGGAGGACCTGAAAGTCCAGGCGCTGCTCGGCGTGCCCTATACGGCGGACATGATTGCCAACGCCACGGCCGACGTGGTGACGCAGGCGACCACCGATGGTGCTGACGCCGCCGCTCTTGCCAAGCGCTATCCGAAGGTGAACGCGCGTGACTTCGACGGCAATTCGCAGCGCATCTCCGAAGCCGACGCGCTGATCGCCTATCTGCAGCTGTTGGGCACCCAAGTCGACTTCAAGCTTTACGACGACAAAGCCAACATCCGGTGAGTGCAATGGACCCGACCTATCAAACCGTCGCCGAATTCGCGCAGACCTGGGGCCTCGCATACTTCGTCGTCATTTTCATGCTGGTGCTGCTTTATGCGCTTTGGCCTTCGCGCAAGAAGCAATTCGATGAAGCGGCGCGTATTCCGCTGCGGGAGGATTGAGCCGTGGCCGAAGACCATAAAGAAATTGACACGCTGACCGGCACTGCGACCACCGGACATGAATGGGATGGCCTGCGCGAATTGAACACCCCGCTGCCGCGCTGGTGGCTGTGGCTGTTTTACCTCACCATCATCTGGGCCGTCGGCTATTGGATCGCTTATCCGGCCTGGCCGTTGCTGACCAATTCCACGCAAGGCGTGCTCGGCTATCACACACGGACCGCCATCATCGACGACCTCGCGGAGCTGAAAGCGACGCGCGGTCCGATGATGGACAAGCTCACCACGGCGTCGGTCGCCGAAATTATCGCCGATCCGCAGTTGCTGGACTTCGCGCGCGCGCAAGGACGCGTGGCCTTCGCCGACAATTGCGCCCCTTGCCATGGCGCCGGTGGCGGCGGCGGCAAAGGCTATCCCAATCTCAACGACGATGACTGGCTGTGGGGCGGCAAGCTCGCCGAGATCGAGCAGACCATCCGGCACGGCGCGCGCGGCAGCGACGACAAAGGGCGCACAGGCGTCATGCCGGCCTTTGGCCGCGACGGTATCCTCAAGCCCGAACAGATTTCCGCGGTGGCCGACTATGCGCGCTCGTTGTCCGGTCTGCCGCCCGAAGCCGGTGCGGATCTTGCTGCCGGAAAGAAAATCTTCGCGGACAACTGCGAGCTCTGTCACGGTGCTGACGGGAAGGGCAATCGCGAACTGGGCTCGCCCAACCTGACCGACAAGATCTGGCTCTATGGTTCCGACAAGGAAACCATCATAGAAGGCCTGCGCAATGGCCGCGGCAACGTGATGCCGGCTTGGGGCGGCCGCCTGAGCGAGCCGACCATCAAGGCGCTGACGGTCTACGTCCACACTTTGGGCGGCGGCGAGAAATAGCCGGTGAAACACGAAAAAGCCCCGTGAATTGGGGCTTTTGACACGTTCCGGATTGAGCCAAGTCAAGGTGCAGCCGGGCACCGCGGGCTATCCAATTGACCATGAGCGCCCTGCAAACATTGGTGAAAGACGCCGAAGTGCTACCCGCGCACGGCGTGCCGGGCCTTGAGCCGGACGATGACATTCCGCTCTACGCGCCGCGCCGAAAAATCTATCCGCAGAGCGTGCATGGCAAATTCCGCACCATCAAATGGGCGCTGCTCGTCATCACGCTTGGGATCTACTATCTGCTGCCGTTTGTGCGCTGGGATCGCGGCCCCAACGCGCCTTCGCAGGCGGTGTTGATCGACTTCCCCAACCGGCGTTTCTACTTCTTCTTCATCGAGATCTGGCCGCAAGAGATTTATTACCTCACCGGCCTGCTCATTCTGGCAGCGATCGTGTTGTTCCTGATGAACGCGGTCGCGGGCCGCATCTGGTGCGGCTACCTGTGTCCGCAAACCGTGTGGACCGATCTGTTCTTCGCGATCGAGCGCTTTGTGGAAGGCGACCGGCGCGAGCACATGCAACGCGATGGTCGCAAGTGGACGGCCAATACGTGGGCCCGCAAGGGCGTGAAGCATTTTCTCTGGTTGATGGTGGCGTGGTGGACCGGTGGCGCCTGGGTTCTCTATTTTGCCGACGCACCGACGCTGGTGAAGGAACTCGCTACCGGCGAAGCGCCGCTGATCGCTTACGCGTGGATCGGAATTCTCACGGTGACGACCTATTCGCTTGCCGGCCACATGCGCGAGCAGGTTTGTCTTTACATGTGCCCGTGGCCGCGGATCCAGGCCGCGCTGACCGATGAATACGCCCTCAATGTCACCTATCGTTACGATCGCGGAGAGCCGCGCTGTTCGGTCAAGAAGGCCGAGCAGCTGCGCGCGCAAAGGCAGCCGGTCGGTGATTGCGTGGATTGCCTGCAATGTGTCCATGTCTGCCCGACCGGCGTCGACATCCGCGGCGGCGCCAATCTGGGATGCATCCAGTGCGGACTGTGCATCGATGCCTGCGACGTCATCATGACCAAGCTTGGCCGTGCGACGGGGCTGATTGCCTACGACACCGATCTCAACATCAAGCAACGGATCGAGGGCAAGAAGGTATTCTACAAACTGGTGCGCATGCGCACGGCTCTCTACGCCGCCATCATTGCCGTGGTCGGCGGCATCATGATCTACACGCTCGCCACCCGCGACAGCGAGGGCATCAGTATCATTCACGACCGCAACCCGATGTACGTGCGGTTGTCCGACGGTGCGCTGCGCAACGGCTACACTATCCGCATCGTCAACAAGCGCCTCAAGTACCGCGACTTCATTGTCGATGTTGAGGGCTTGCCTTCGACGCTGGTCGACTTTGTCGGCCTGCCGCCGCGCGCCGACGGACGCCAGCTGGTCTCGGTCGGCCCTGACCAGACCAAGGAAGTGCGCGTGGTGGTGACGGATTACAGCGCCACGCCGCCGGCACCGTCGACCTCAGTTCTGTTCAAACTGATCGACATCGATTCGAACGAGACCGCTGAAATGCGCGACCATTTCTTCGGGCCGTGACGGGAGGTTTGTGATGAGCACTTATCGCAGAACGCGTGAATTGACCGGCAAGCATGTCCTGTTCTGCCTGCTCGGATTTTTCGGTGTGGTTTTTGCGGTCAATGGCGTGCTGGTGAAAGCGGCAACCTCCACCTTCGGCGGCGTGGAGACATCGAGCTCCTACAAGGCCGGCCTGATGTTCGAGCAGGAAGTTGCGAGGGCCGGGCAGCAGGACGAATTGCACTGGCAGATTGTCGGCAAGATCGCGCGCGATAAAACCGGTGAAGCCGTGCTCGATATCTCGGCGCGCGACGCCAAAGGGGTGCCGCTCACAGGAATAACCGCGCGGGCGCGGCTTGCGCACCCGGCCGACGAGCGGCTCGACCATGTGATTGCACTGGACCGTACAAATGCCGGCCTCTTTCACGGCGAAGCGCAGGCGCAGCCTGGCCAGTGGGAGCTGATTGTCGATCTCTATCGCGACGAGGCGCGCGTATTTCGTTCGCGCAGCCGTGTGACGTTGAGGTGAATCCATGCCGGAGGTTCTGGACCTCTCGCTCTACGCAAAGCCCGCCGGAAACGGCATGCTCGATATGGAGCTTGCGGTCGACGGGATCGCCTGCGGGGCCTGTATTGCGCGCATTGAAGGCGCGGTGAAGCGCCTGCCCGGTGTCACCGAGGCCCGGCTGAACTACACCAATCGCCGGCTGCACGTGTCCTGGACCGATGGTGCGACGGAGCCCGCAAAGATCCTGCAAGCGCTGGAAGACAGCGGCTACCACGGACATCCGTTCGTGCCGCAGCGCGCCGAGCAGGCAGAGGCTGCCGAGGCGCGCCGGCTGACGCGCTGCCTGGCGGTTGCGGGTTTTGCCGCCATGAACATCATGCTGCTGTCGGTGGCGGTATGGTCCGGCAACGTCACCGATATCACGCCGGAAACACGAGACTTCTTCCACTGGGCCTCGGCGTTGATCGCCTTGCCGGCCGCGGCTTATGCGGGGCGGCCGTTCTTTGCCAGCGCCTGGCGCGCGCTCAAAGCGCGTGCCCTGAATATGGACGTGCCGATCTCGCTCGGCGTTATTCTGGCGCTCGGCATGTCGGTGGTAGAAACCGCCAACCACGCCGAACACGCCTATTTCGACTCGGCCATCATGTTGCTGTTCTTCCTGCTGATCGGGCGCACGCTCGATCACGCCATGCGCCGCAAGACGCGTGCGATTGCCGGCAATCTGGCGGCCTTGAAGGCCGAAACGGCGCATCGTTTTGCCGGCGATGAACTGGTGAGCGTGCCGGTCGCGGCGCTGAAAGCGGGCGATCGTCTGCTGGTCAAGCCCGGCGAGCGCGTGCCGGCGGACGGTACAGTGCTGGGCGGCAATTCCCGGATCGACGAGAGCCTCATCACCGGCGAGACCGCGCGCCGCAAGGTTGCATCCGGCGCGACCATCTACGCCGGCAGCATGAATTATTCCGGCGCGCTGACCCTGAAGGTGACGGCCGCGGGCGGCGCGGCGCTGATCGACGAAATCGAGAAGCTGCTGGACAAGGCCGCGAGCGCAAAATCGCGTGCAATGCGGCTTGCGGACCGCGCGTCCCGTATCTACGCACCGCTGGTGCATGCCACCGCCGCGCTGACTTTGGCCGGCTGGCTGATTGCGGGCGCTAGCCTGCACGATGCTCTGGTGACGGCGATTGCCGTCCTCATTATCACCTGTCCGTGCGCGCTGGCGCTGGCGATTCCCGCCGTCCAGGTGGTCGCCTCGGGCGCATTGTTTCGCGCCAATGTCATTCTCAATACCGGCGATGCCATCGAGCGGCTGGCCGAGGTTGATACGGTTATCTTCGACAAGACCGGCACGCTGACATTGCCGGAACCGCGTGCGATCAACGCTGCGGCGATCGATCCTGAATTGTTGCAGATGGCCGCACGGCTGGCGCTGTCGAGCCGCCATCCGCTTGCGGTCGCTGTGGCGCGCGAAGCGCACATGCGCGCACCATTCGAAGGCGCCGTGGAGGAGCCAGGGCAGGGTGTGCGGGCCCTTATTGACGGCGTCGAGGCACGGCTTGGAAGTGCGGAGTTCTGTGGTGCCCCGCAGCCGATCTCGGGCGAGGCGGGCTTTTCGAATATCCATTTCACACACCGTTCGCGCGCGATTACGATCAATATCAGCCAGCAGCTGCGGCCGGATGCCATTGCGGTAGTGAAAGCGCTGAGCGAGCGCGGCCTGGATCTGCGTATTCTTTCCGGGGACCGCGACGACGCGGTTGGGCCGGTCGCCCACGCTCTCGGCATCGCGTATTGGCAAGGTGGCCTGAAGCCGGCTGACAAGATTGCGCTCATCGAAGCCCTTAAAGCCAATGGCCGCCGGGTGCTGATGGTCGGCGACGGCCTCAATGACGCGCCGTCGCTCGCCGCCGCGCATGTGTCCCTGTCGCCGATCAGCGCCGCCGACGTGACGCAGGCGCAGGCCGATGCGGTCTTTCTGGGCGAGCGGCTCAAGCCGGTGCTGGATGCGGTTGCGATCTCGCGCCGGGCGCGCGGTTTGATGATGGAAAACCTTTGGCTGGCCGCGATCTACAACGCGATTGCAGTTCCAATCGCGATCGCCGGCGCGGTGACGCCCTTGATCGCGGCATTGGCAATGTCAGGATCATCGCTGCTGGTCACGCTCAATGCGCTGCGGGTGGGCAGGAGAAAGTCATGAACGTCCTGATCTATCTCGTGCCGATGGCACTCGGGCTCGGTCTTGCTGGCCTGTTCGCCTTTTTGTGGGCGCTCAAGAGCGGCCAATACAACGATGTCGACGGCGCTGCCATGCGCGTGCTGTCGGATGACGATTTGGAAAAGTAACTTCATGTTGTCGTCACCGGAGCGTCGACCCAGTGACGCCGTGCTTCGAGACTGTGAGCGCTGTGCCTCATCCTCGCGAGATCGCCGCGCTTGCCCGGCTCATGACAGGATGAAGCTACCGCCGCCGCCACCACGGCGCAGGTGGTGACGATGTCATCCACGCTGGCGCCGCGCGAGAGGTCGCTGATCGGCTTGGCGAAACCTTGCAGGAACGGCCCGATCGCCTGCGCGCCACCCAGCCATTGCGTGAGCTTGTAGGCGATATTGCCGGAATCGAGATCAGGGAAAATGAGCACATTGGCCTGGCCGGCAACCGCGCTTGGCTCTTTCACTTTCTTTAACGCTACGTCCGGCACAAGCGCCGCGTCGCCCTGAAACTCGCCATCGATGGCCAGAGCCGGTTCGCGCTGGCGCGCGATCGCAAGCGCCTCGCGCACCTTGTCGACACGCGCATGCTGGGCGCTGCCTTTGGTCGAAAATGAGAGCATGGCCACGCGTGGCGTCTCGCCCAGCAGCGCCTGCGCGCTGCGGGCTGAAGCGATCGCGATGTCGGCGAGTTCAGCCGCGCTTGGATCTGCGTTGACCGCGCAATCGGCGAAAACGAAGGGCCGCGGGCCTTTGCCAAGGAAATCCGGCACGACCATGAGAAAATAGCTCGACGGCAGCGCAATCCCGGCGGCGAGGCCGGCCGTCATCAAACCGGCTTCGATCACGCGCCGCGTCGGATTGGCGCAGCCGGCAACCATGGCGTCGGCGTCGCCTTCCCGCACCATCATGCCACCGAAATAAAGCGGTTTGGATACAAGCCGCGTCGCCATTGCCGGCGTCATCGACTCGCGCGCCTTTGCCAGCGCCGCGCCGTAATCTTGCAGCCGCGCATCGCTGCGCGGATCGCGGATTTCGATGCCGTCCAGCGAAACCTTCGCGTCGCCCGCGATCGTTTTGACCGCGTCCGGGGCGCCAAGCAGGATCGGCCGCGCGAGTTTCTGTTGTTTGAGCCGTGCCGCGGCAGCGACAATGCGCGCATCGTCGCCTTCCGGCAAAACGATTTTGCGATTGCGCTGCCGTGCGATATCAAACAATCGATCAAGCAAATCCATGCTTCTCACCGGGTGAGAAAGACGCGAAAAGCGGCAAGTCATGCGTATCAGGAGTAGGCATCAATGACCGAAACAGCCGAGGCGATCAAGATTTAGCGCGGCCTCAAGGGGGTCTACTTTGATCGCTCGCCCTGCACCTTTATTGACGGCAAGGCCGGCGAACTGCGCTACCGCGGCTATTCGATCCACGATCTTGCCGAGCAATCGAGCTTTGAGGAAACGGCCTGGCTGCTTTTGAACGGCGAATTGCCGGACAAGCAGCAGCTCGCGGCATTCGACAGCGAGCTCAAGGCCGCGCGCAAATTGCAGGCGCCGGTCCTCGACATCATCCGCGCCATCAAGGATGCGCACCCGATGGACGTGCTGCGCACGGCGGTGTCCGCACTTGCAGCCTTCGACCCGGAAACGGCCGACAATTCGCGCGAAGCAACCTTGCGCAAGGCGGTGCGGCTGACCTCGCAGGTGCCGATGATCGTCGCCGCGCATTCGCGGATCCGCACCGGCCAGGAGCCGGTTGCTGCCGATGCAACGCTCGGCCACGCCGCCAATCTGCTCTGGATGCTGACCGGGAAAAAGCCGAGCACCGACGCCGCGCAACTGATCGATCGCGATCTCATTCTGCATGCCGAGCATGGCTCCAACGCCTCTTCTTTTGCCGCGCGCGTGGTGATTGGCACCGAGGCGAACTTGCATGCCGCGATTGTTGCGGCGATCGCTGCACTGTCGGGGCCGGCGCATGGCGGTGCAGCCGAGGACGTCATGAAAATGGCCGAGGAGATCGGCGATCCCGCGCGCGCCGCCGATTACGTGAAGGAAAAACGCAAGGCCGGCATTGCGGTCACCGGATTCGGTCATCGCGTCTATCGCGCGGAAGATCCGCGCGCGCGCCACATGCGCGCCGGCGTGGAGCGCCTGTCGAAGGAAATGGGCGAGCCGAAATGGTTCGAAATCCTGCAAGCGGTGGTCGCGGCCATGGCGCCTTATGCGCGCCACGGCGTGAACGTGAACGTCGATTTTTATTCCGGCGTCGTCTACCACCTGCTCGGCATCAAGCGCGATCTGTTCGTGCCGATCTTCGCCATCGGGCGCGTGCCGGGCTGGGTGGTGCAGGTGCTCGAGCAGCTGGAGAACAATATCCTGCTGCGTCCGCTCACGCTCTATAACGGACCCGATGCGCGCACTTATGTGCCGCTGGAGAAGCGGTAGGGCATCTGACGGCGTTTGCAGGGCTTGCCGCGAGCACGGCCAGACTCCCTCTCCCCGTCGGGGAGAGGGTTGGGGTGAGGGGGTCCAGAACTTTCAATTGACAGTAACCCCTCACCCGACGCGCTTCGCGCGTCGACCTCTCCCTATGGGAGAGGTGAAAGAGCTGCGGCGCGTTTGGCTGCACGTCGAACTTGCGCTTCCCGGGCGCCAAGAAAATCACCCCACGCCCGCGATCCTTGGAATCGAATTCCCACATTGCGGGACACAACGGCTCGAAATCACCCTTGCGGGTGTGATGTCTTCTGTTAGCGTATTGAGAACAGCAGTCTCAAATAACGAGACTATGTCGGGCAGGTGGGCCTGCCGCGCTGACAAACCGGCCGCATAAGCCGGATCAGCGTTCTGCCGGGCACGGCCGCGGGCAGGGCGCAACAAGCAAGCGGCCGACGGCAGGGAGGATCAGGTCCATGCGTTCGACCACGCGAAGTTTCGCAATGCTTGTGGCGCTGGCGCTCAGCGCCGCGTTGTCCGGCGGCCACGCCGTTGCGGCCGGCTATCCGGAACGTCCAATTGAATTGATCGTGCCATGGGGTCCCGGCGGCGGCGCCGACCAGCTCGCGCGCCTGGTCAGCAAGCTCATGGAGCCGATGCTCGGCCAGGGCATTCCGGTTGTGAACGTGCCGGGCGGCACCGGCGCAACCGGCATGGCCAAGCTGATGTCCGCGCCGGCCGACGGCTACTCGATGGCGATCTATATCGCCGACAGCCATGCCTTGCTCGCCGGCAAAACGCCGCGCTGGACCATGAACGACATCACGCCGGTGGCGGTGATGATCAAGGGCCCGTCGTTCCTCTTCGTGAAGGAGGACAGCCCCATCAAGACCTGGGCCGACTTCGCCAAGGAAGCGAAGGCCAATCCCGGCAAGCTGAAAGTGGCCACGCTCGGCTTCGGCAGTGTCGATGATTTCTCGCTGACCGTGCTCGATCGCGGCGGCATCAAGGTCATCCAGGTGCCGTTCGCCAAGCCGAGCGAACGTTACGTTTCAATTCTCGGCGGTCATGCCGACGCGCTCTATGAACAGGCGGGGGACGTCGCGCAGTTCCTCAACAGCAAGCAGATGCGGCCGATCCTGCTGTTCGGCGAAAAGCGCCTCGCCGCGTTCAAGGACGTCCCGGCCTCCTATGAGCTTGGCTACAAGGTCGCGCTGCCGCAGTTCCGCTCGATCGTCGTGCGCGCGGGCACGCCGCCGGATGTCGTGAAGAAGCTGTCGGACGCGCTCGCCAAAGTCTACGCCTCGCCCGAATACAAGAAATTCCTCGAGGAGCAATACGGCGACCCGAACAGCTTCGAGGATGCGTCGAAAGCGCCGGCCTTCGTGAACGAGCAACTCGACGACATGAAGAAGACAATGGCAACGAATTAGCTGTGTGTCCCATGCGTTGCCCCACACTCCGTTCATCCCCGCGCATAGCCGTCCGAAGGACGGCGTGCTTCGCACGCCTATGGCGGGGATCCAGGGCCACGAGCTCGGCAGAAATTTGCCGCACTGGGTCCCCGCTTTCGCGGGGACGAACGGGGGAGTGAACAAATGGATAAGGCGCTGTTCCGCTCGATCGTGCCCTACGTGATTGGCCTCGCGTTCGCTCTCGCGCTCTACATCTATACCGGCACGATCGACTATGCCGCGCGGCCCGGCCAGCTCGGGCCCGAGGTGTGGCCGCGCCTTGCCATTCTCCTGATGGGCGGCTCCTGTTTGTTCGAGATTTCCCGGCGGCTCATTGCCGGCAATCAGGATGCGACCGGCTTTCTGGAAGCGTTCGACCGCGAGCCGGAGGAGGACGACAAGCAGCCGGTCTATCCGCGTCTTCTCATCGGCGGCATCGTGCTGATGGCGATCTACACCGTGGCCGTGCCGATCCTCGGCTTCATTCTTGGCACGTTCCTGTTTCTTGCCGCTTTCATGTATGTCGGTGGCTATCGCGACCACAAGGCGATCTGGGGCACGAGCGCTGCGGTGACGATCTTCTGCGGCATCCTGTTCCTGCGCATCGCCTATGTTTCGCTGCCGCGCGGCATCGCGCCGTTCGATCGCGCGACTGACGTCTTCTTCACGATCCCGAGCCTGTGGTGATGGCATGATCGATATCATCACCCAGCTCGCCGCCGGTTTTGTTCACTGTCTGACGCCACTTAATATGGCGATGCTGGTGGTCGGCATTGTCATCGGTTTGCTGATCGGCGTGCTGCCGGGTTTGACACTGGTGATGGGCGTCGCCCTCGCGCTGCCGTTCACATACAAGATGGACGTCACCGCCTCGATCGTGCTGCTGACCGCGATGTATGTGTCGGGCACCTATGGCGGCGCCTTCACTGCAATTCTGTTCCGCATCCCCGGCGAGCCAATCGACGTCCCGATGCTGTGGGACGGCTACACCATGGGGCGCAAGGGCAAGCCGGCGAAGGCGCTCGGCTGGACGCTGGTCGCCGCGCTCGGTGGCGGCCTCCTGTCCGCTGTGGTCATGGTCGCGCTGACCGAGCCGCTCGCGAAATTCGCGCTGCGGTTTTCCTCGCCGGAATATTTCGTGATCGTGCTGTTCGGTCTGTTGAGCGTGGTCGCCATCGGCAAAGGTTCGCTCGCCAACGCCTTCATCAGCATGAGCGTCGGCATCCTGATTTCGACCGTCGGCACCGACCCGATCTACGGCGCTTACCGTTTCACCTTCGGCTCGCCGATCCTCGCCGACGGCATTGAATTCCTGGTGGTCATGGTCGGCGCCTATGGCGTCGGTGAGGTGCTCACCCGCCTTGAAACAGGCTTCGCCACCAAGCCGATCGACAAGATCTCGAACGCCCGCACCGAATTGCCGACCCTCAAGGAACTCAATGATATCAAGGGGATGTTCCTGCGTTCGTCGATCGTCGGCGACCTCATCGGCCTGTTGCCGGGCGCCGGCGCGACCATCGCGTCGTTCGTGAGCTACGGCATCGAGGCGCGCTTCGGCAAACGCAGGAACCAGATGGGCACCGGCATCGCCGAAGGGATCATCGCGCCACAAGCGGCGGCGACGGCCTCGGTCGGCGGCGCGATGGTTCATCTGCTCGCGCTCGGCATTCCCGGCAGCGGTGCGACCGCGGTCATTCTCGGCGCCTTCATGCTGCACGGCATCCAGCCTGGGCCGCAGGTGCTCGTGAGTTCGGCGCCGCTGGTCTACACCGTATTCGCGTCGCTGTTTCTCGGCCTCGTGCTGATGTGCGCCATCGGCTATTTCGCCATCCGCCCGCTGGTAAAGATCCTCGATTTCCCCGAAGCGGTCGTCTCGGCTTACGTGCTGATCCTCTGTTTCATCGGCGCGCTGTCGATCCGCAACAACATCACCGACCTCTGGTTGATCATCGGTTTCGGTGTTCTGGGCTACGGCTTCGAGCGCCTGAAATTTCCGGTCGCGCCGCTGGTGCTGGGCGTGATCCTCGGTCCGATCGCCGAGGAATCGTTCATGAATACGATGATCAGCTTCTCCAACGACTGGACCGTGTTTTTCACGCGGCCCATTTCCGGAACGATCGTCGCGTTAACCGCCATCGTCCTGCTGCTGCCCTTTATTCAGCGTGTGCTCAAAAGCCGTCTGGTGACGGCTTGAACGAGGCCAGGTGAACCATGCGTACCAATTTTGACCTTGATGATAGGACCACCAGTACGCCGCCGGCGAATTCACGGCGAACCGTTGCGGATCTCAAGCCAGGCCCACGCGCGCAAAAGACAACACATGCGCGCGAACAGAAGCTCGGCGCCACAGCGCGCTCTTTCGCCATCCTTGAGCATGTGGCAAGCGCGCGTACGCCCGTCGATGTGCTCGACATCATCGCTTCGCTGAAATTGCCCAAGGCGACGGCCTATCGCCTGGTCGACTGGTTTGTCACGCAGGGATATCTCTCCCGTGAACCGGGGCGGCGGCGGTTGATCGTTGGTCCCAAGCTCACGAAGCTTGCATTCGGCGCGTTGTCATCCTCGATGCGTCACGACACGCCTCACGTCGTGTTGCAACGGCTGGTCCACACGCTTAACGAGACCTGCAATATCGGCACGTTGCTCAACGGCGAAGTTGTCTATCTTGATCGCGTGGAAGCCGAGCACTGGCCGCTGCGGTTGCACTACACCATCGGGTCACGGGTCCCGCTGCATTGCAGTGCCATCGGCAAGCTATTTCTGGCGCTCGCCGCTTCTCCACGCCGCCGGCGCCTGCTGCAAAGCCTCGATCTGCGACGCTTCACCGACACCACCATCACCGATGGTGCGCGGCTCGATGCTGAGCTTCGCCAGATCCGCAAGGAGCAGGTCTCGTTCGACCGTGAGGAATATCTTGTAGGCGTGGTCTGCATGGCGGTGCCGGTCATCGGGAAGAACGGCGAAATGCTCGCCGCGCTTGCGATCCAGGCGCCGGAAGCGCGCATGAACGTGCAAACCGCGCGCCGGCACCTGCCTGCGCTGCGCAATGCCGCGTCCGAGCTCGCGGAAATCTTTCAGGACAAGACCTGAACCGCGCATTCCGCGGTGTTTGCTTTCGATAACGACAGAGATTGGTAAAGGATTGAACGATGAAGATGACGACGGAAGAAGCCTTCGTGAAGGTCCTGCAGATGCACGGCATCGAGCACGCCTTCGGCATTATCGGTTCGGCGTTCATGCCGATCTCGGATTTGTTTCCCACGGCCGGCATTACATTCTGGGACGTTGCGCATGAGACCAATGGCGGCCTCATCTGCGACGGCTACACGCGCTCGACCGGCAAAATGGGGATGGCGATTGCGCAGAATGGCCCCGGCATCACCAATTTCGTCACCGCCATCAAGACCGCCTACTGGAATCACACGCCAATGCTGCTGGTGACGCCGCAGGCGGCGAACAAGACGATCGGGCAGGGCGGTTTCCAGGAAGTCGAGCAGATGGCGCTGTTCCGCGACATGGTCTGCTACCAGGAAGAGGTGCGCGATCCTTCGCGCACGGCGGAAGTTCTCAACCGTGTCATCCTCAAAGCCAAGCGGTTGTCGGCGCCGGCGCAGATCAATATTCCGCGCGATTACTGGACGCAGGTCATCGACGTCAACCTGCCGGCCATCGTTGAATTCGAGCGCCCGGCCGGTGGCGCCAATGCGGTTGCAGAAGCGGCAAAGCTTCTGTCGGGGGCAAAATTTCCGGTCATCCTGTCAGGCGCGGGCGTCGTGCTCGGCAACGCGATTTCCGAATGTGTCGCGCTCGCGGAAAAGCTCGATGCGCCGGTTTGCAACAATTACCAGCACAATGACAGCTTCCCGGGCAGCCATCCGCTCTCGGTCGGGCCGCTCGGCTACAACGGCTCGAAGGCTGCGATGGAGCTTGTCGCCAAGGCCGACGTGGTGCTGGCGCTCGGCACAAGGCTCAATCCGTTCTCGACACTGCCGGGCTACGGCATCGACTACTGGCCGAAGACCGCCAAGATCATCCAGGTCGATATCAATGCGGATCGCATAGGGCTCACCAAGCCGGTCACCATCGGCATCTGTGGTGACTCCAAGCTCGTCGCGCAAAGCCTTCTGGCGCAGCTGGCGCCATCGGCGGGCAATGCGGGGCGCGAGGATCGCAAGGCGCTGATCCACACGACCAAGTCGCGCTGGCTGCAGACCTTGTCGAGCATGGACCACGAGGACGACGATCCCGGCACAACATGGAATGCAGACGCGCGCAAACGCGACGCCGACCGGATGTCGCCGCGTCAGGCCTGGCGCGCGATCCAGGCCGGCCTGCCGAAAGATGCGATTATCTCGAGTGACATTGGCAACAACTGCGCCATCGGCAACGCCTACCCGACCTTCGATAAAGGCCGGAAATATCTGGCACCCGGCCTGTTCGGGCCGTGCGGCTACGGCTTTCCGTCGATCATCGGCGCCAAGATCGGCAACCCTGATACGCCCTGCATCGGTTTTGCCGGCGACGGCGCGTTCGGGATTTCCATGAACGAGATGAGCTCAATCGCGCGTGAGGAGTGGCCGGGCATCACGATGGTCGTTTTCCGCAACTACCAGTGGGGCGCCGAAAAGCGCAACTCCATCCTCTGGTACGACGACAACTTCGTCGGCACCGAGCTTGATCCGCATCTGAGCTATGCAAAAGTGGCTGAAGCTTGCGGCCTCAAGGGTGCTGTAGTCAAAACGCAGTCCGAATTGACCGAGGCCCTGCGCAAGTCCTGTGAGGATCAGAAGAAGCGCATCACGACCTTCATCGAGGTCGTCCTCAATCAGGAGCTGGGCGAGCCGTTCCGCCGCGACGCCATGAAGAAGCCCGTGGTGGTGGCCGGCATCAAGCGTGAGGACATGCGTCCGCAGGTGGTGGTGTGAGTGACGGTGTGCGAATGATTTTGAGCGTGCAACAGGCTCCGCTTCACCTCTCCCATAGGGAGAGGTCGGCGCACGAAGTGCGCCGGGTGAGGGGTTATAGCCTATCGAGAGTCACTTACCCGCTCACCTCAACCCTCTCCCCAACGGGGAGAAGGAGCGCGCTGTGCACGCGGCGATCAATCGCTTTCTGCTTTGAGGTGATACAATGACCGTCGCAGTGAAACCGTCCGCCGATCCCAAGGCAATGGCGGTGGTTGACGAACTGGTGCGGCGTGGCCGCGCGGCGATGGCAATTTTTGCAAACGCCGACCAGGCGCGCGTCGACGAAGCCGTCACCGCATTGGCCTGGTCGCTCTACAATCCCGCGCATGCAAAAGAGCTTGCCGAACTGGCGGTGAAGGACACCCAGCTCGGCAACGTGCCCGACAAGATCATCAAGAAGCAGCGCAAGACTTTCGGCACCTTGCGCGACCTGTTGCGGGTCAAGACGGTCGGCATCATCGAGGAAGACAAGAAGCTTGGCATCGTCAAATATGCCAAGCCGGTTGGCCTCGTTTGCGCGATCACGCCGTCGACCAACCCCGGTGCGACGCCGGTCAACAAGGCGATGATGGCGATCAAGGGCCGCAATGCCGTTATCATTGCGTCGTCGCCTGCGGGCATGAAGACGACCGGCAAGACCGTCGACTACATGCGCGCGGAGCTGAAAAAAATAGGACTGCCGGAAGATCTGGTGCAGATCCTGCCGCCGCCCGCCTCCAAGGACATGACGCAGGCGTTGATGCAGGCCGCCGATCTGGTGGTCGCCACCGGCTCGCAGGACAATGTGCGGCGGGCTTATTCCAGCGGCACGCCGGCGGTCGGCGTCGGTACCGGCAATGTGCCGGTGATTGTGGATGAAACCGCCGACCTTGACGACGCGGCGCAGAAAATCTGCGCTTCGAAGATCTTCGATAATTCGACGTCATGTTCGTCGGAAAATTCCGTGATCCTCGTTGACGCCATTTACGACAAGGCGATTGCCGCGCTCGAACGCGCGGGCGGTTACATGGCCTCCGCCGCCGAAAAAGAGAAAATCCAGGCCGCGCTGTGGCCGGATGGAAAACTGAGCCGGACGTTGATTGCGCGCGACGCCGATGTGTTGGCGCGCGGTTGCGGGTTGCCGGCGGCGGCCGAGTCGAAGAAATTCTTCATGGTGGCGGAAACCGGCGTCGGCCGGGCTTTTCCGTTCTCAGGCGAAAAACTGGCGCTGGTGCTCACCGTCTACCGCGCGAAGGATTTCGACGACGCAGCCAAACGCGCGCGCGAAATTCTCGATCACCAGGGGCGCGGGCACTCGGTTGGTCTCCACACCAAGGATATGGCGCGCGGCCGCAAGCTCGCTGAAGACACCGACGTAGTGCGCGTGCTGATCAACCAGGCGCATACTTTCGGCAACGGCGGCGGCTTCGACAACGGCCTCAATTTCACGCTCAGCATGGGTTGCGGCACCTGGGGCGGCAACAGCATCACGGACAACCTGAATTACAAGAACTTCATCAACATCACCCATCTCGTCACCACCATTCCGGAAGACCGGCCGAGCGAGGATGAATTGTTCGGCGTTTATTGGAAGAAGTACGGGAAGTAGCCCCACCACTGTCGTCCCGGGCGAGCGCGTAGCGCGAGGCCCGGGACCCACACGCCGCAGGCTATCGCTCGGTCACGGCGTATGGTTCCCCGCTTTCGCGGGGACGACAAATGTAAGGTACGGACAATGGACGCCGCTGCATGAACTTCGAGGAACACGCCGCGAAATCGCTGGTTCTCAACCCCGGCGGCATTCCGGTGCCGCGCGGCATTCTCTGCATCAGCGACGCGGAAGCCGCGATGGCGGCAGCAAAAATAGGGCCCTGCGTGGTGAAGGCGCAGGTGCCGGCCGGCAAGCGCGGCAAGGCCGGCGGCATCAAGCTTGCCGGCTCGCCGGACGAAGCCAAGAAAGTGGCCCGGCAGATCCTCGGCATGCGCATCGGCGACTACACGGTCGAGCGTCTGCTGGTCGAGGAGCAGGGCAAAATCGAACGCGAGTTTTACGCCGCCGTTCTGCACGACGTGACAGCACGCAAGCCGCTCATCCTCTTCTCCACCGAAGGCGGCATGGATATCGAGGAAATCGCCGCGGCAAAGCCGGCGGCAATCCGCCGCCTGCTGGTCGACATCGACGTCCACCCGTCGCCGGCAGCCATTGCCGACATGCTCAAGGGTCTCAATCTTGGCGGTGCCGAAGCGCAGGTCGCACGCATTCTCGGGCAACTCTATGCTGCCTTCCGGACGTATGACGCCGAACTGCTCGAAATCAACCCGCTGGCGCTGCTCGCGGATGGCAACGTCGTCGCGCTCGACTGTAAATTCGTGCTCGACGATGCGGCGGTGTACCGCCAGGCCGAAATTGCCAAAGGTGGTGCCGCCGGCGCGATGACGGCGCTGGAGAAGCGCGGCGCCGAGGCGGGCCTCAAGCTGATCCAACTCGACGGCAATGTCGGCGTGCTGGCGAACGGCGCCGGGCTGACCATGACCACCATGGACGTGATCCGTCACTACGGCGGCCGGCCGGCGAATTTCCTCGAGATTGGTGGCGAAGCCTATACCAAGTCGGAGATCGCGCTCGACCTGGTGCTGTCGAACCCGGGCGTGAAAAGCCTGGTGATCAATTTCTGTGGCGCCTTTGCGCGCACCGACGTAATGGCGGATGGCGTCGTGAAGGCTTGGGCCAAACTCAAGCCCAAGGTGCCGGTATTTTTCTCCATCCACGGCACCGGCGAGGAAGAGGCCGTCAAGCTCGTGCGCGGCGAGCTTGGCATCGAGCCTTATGATTTCATGGAAGACGCGATTCAAGCGGCGGTGAAGGCAGCGCAATGATCGTCCGCAAGACAGACCGCGTCATTGTGCTCGGTATCACCGGCAAGCAGGGCACCTTCTGGACCGAGAAGATGATCGCCTATGGCACCAATGTGGTGGCCGGCATCAATCCCAAGCGCGCGGGCGAAACCCATGTCGGCGTGCCGATATTCGCCACCACGGCCGAGGCCGTGAAGGCGGTTGGCGGCGATGTCGGCGTCATGTTCATCCCGCCGCCGATGGCGAAGGATGCCGCCGTGTCGGCGGCGGAGGCCGGAATCAAGACACTGGTGGTCTTGACCGAGCACATCCCGGCGCAGGATGTGATGGCGATGCACGCGGCGGCCGCCAAATACGGCACGCGCATCGTTGGCCCCAACACTGCGGGCCTCGTTACGCCCGGCGAATGTTTCGTCGGTATTATGCCCGCCTTTGTGCCGAGTGTGTTCAGGCCAGGTCGCGTCGGCGTGATCTCGCGCAGCGGCAGCCTCGGTACGCTGGTCTGCCTCAACCTCACGCGCGCCGGCATCGGCCAGAGCGCCTTCATCGGAATCGGCGGCGACCCGATGCTTGGCACCACCACGCGCGATGCACTCGAAGCGCTCGACAAGGATACCGGCACCGATGCCATCGTCATCGTCGGCGAGATCGGCGGCGGAATGGAAGAGGATGCGGCCGAATACGCAAAAAAAATGCGCAAGCCGATGGTCGCCTTCATCGCCGGCGCCGCCGCGCCCGCCGGCAAGAAGATGGGCCATGCCGGCGCAATCGTCACCGGCGATGCCGGCAGCTACGCGGGCAAGCGCAAGGCGCTGGAAGCGGCCGGAGTTGTCGTTGTCGATACGCCGTCGCAGATCGCCGGTGCGATCGCGGCCAAGCTCGGCGCCAAGGTGCCGGCGTAGGCTGAGGCAGACGTTGCGACGAATGGCGCGCCCCCTCTCCCCGGAGGGGAGAGGGGTGGGGTGAGGGGGTCTGGGACGCTCGATAGGCCGTAACCCCTCACCCGGCGCTGCGCGCCGACCTCTCCCTATGGGAGAGGTGAAGCGAGCTTAGGGCGCGCGCTGCTCACTTCGCCAGCGTCACTGTCTCGAACTCCGCCGGCAACACGATTTCCAGCAATTCGCAATCGTCGGAATAGCCGCGCACGGTGTGCTTGATCCCGGGCGGCTGGATCCAGCACGAGCCGGCATAGAAAGTGTGCACGCCTTCGCCCTCGAACTCGCTCTGGAACCAGCCCTTGAGCACGTAGACCATCTGGAAATCGACGTCGTGATAATGGGGGATCGCGACGTCCTCGGCGGTGAACGGCTTGGTCATGCGGATGACGTGCGCCTGCACCATGCCTTCGGTGGCCGGCGCCAGTCCAAGATCGCGATAGGCCGAATAGGCGCGCAGGCCCTGGTCGAAATCTTCCTCGCGATGGTGGCTGACCGTGAAGCGCTGTGGCTTGCGCGCCTTTGTATCTGCCGTCGCACGCGCCTTAGCGCGCGTCTTGGCCTTCACGGCGCGCCGCGCGTTGGCCTTTAATCTGACGGGTCTGCGTCGTGACTGGGCCTTCTTTCTTGCCTTCTTTCGAGCCTTGGCCATTGATACCTCCATGGGCGCAATTTCCAGAATTGGACCACGCCGGCACAGCTCATGGAAGAGCCGAAACAGCCTGCCATTCGCATCTTCGTCGATGCCGATGCCTGCCCGGTGAAGCCCGAGATCTACCGGGTGGCGGAGCGCTACGGCCTCAAGGTCTATGTGGTCGCCAACGCCTTCATGGCGGTGCCGCGCAGCGATTTGATCGAGCGGGTGATCGTGCCCGAAGGCCCCGACATCGCTGACAACTGGATCGCCGAGCGCGCCGGCGAGATGGACGTCGTCATCACCGCCGATATTCCGCTGGCCGGGCGCTGCGTGAAGAAAGGGGCGAGCGTGATCGGGTCGACCGGCAAGCCGTTCACCGAGGATTCGATCGGCATGGCGCTGGCAACGCGCGACCTGCTGACCGATTTGCGCTCGGCGGGTGCTGCAACGCGCGGGCCTGCGCCCATGAGCCGTCAGGACATCTCGCGGTTTTTATCCGCGCTCGACCTGGCGGTGACGAGGTTGAAGCGGAAGTTGGCGGGGTAGACATTTTGCCGTCATGGCCGGGCTCGTCCCGGCCATCTCGCTTAGGCTGGCAATGCCGTGCGCCCCCAAGCGGGATGCCATCGGAAGTCGGGCTTGCCCGACTTCCGCAACAGTATCGTCACAAGTCGGGTAAACCCGACTTGTGATGACAAGCGCGGGCATGACAAGAAGGTCACTCCGCCGCTTCAGCCACCCCGCCATGCGCCTTCGACCAGCCGGCCGGATCCTGGATGAACTTCTCCACCTCGGCCAGCATCTTCGGCTCGAACTTCCCGCTGGTCTTGGCAACAGCCAGCACATCTTTCCAGGTGGTGAGCGCGTGCAGTGTCACGCCGAGATCGCCCATGATCTTCTTGCTCTGCGGATAGATGTCGTAAAAGAAGATGACGAAGCAGTGCTCGCACTTGCCTTCGGCCTCGCGGATCGCGTTGATGAAGTTGGCCTTGCTCTTGCCGTC
This sequence comes from uncultured Alphaproteobacteria bacterium, assembly GCA_963735285.1. Lineage (GTDB taxonomy): Bacteria > Pseudomonadota > Alphaproteobacteria > Rhizobiales > Xanthobacteraceae > Pseudolabrys. Next base: position 79,378 of record CAVTKN010000010.1, read on the forward strand.
GGTGGCGAGATCTTCCACCAGCAGCACGCGCTGGCCCGGGATCAGCAGGCCTTCGATCTGCGCGCCGCGGCCGAAGCCTTTGGCTTTCTTGCGCACATATTGCATCGGCAGATGCATGCGGTCGGCCACCCAGGCGGCAAACGGGATGCCGGCGGTTTCGCCGCCCGCCACCGAGTCGATCTTGTCACGGCCGATATCGCGCTCGATGGTGTGAACTGCGAAATCCATCATCGCCGAGCGCACGTCGGGAAACGAGATCAGCCAGCGCGAATCGTTATAGACCGGGCTCGCCCAGCCGCTGGTGAAGGTGAAGGGCTTGTCCGTCATGAAGCGGACGGCGCCGGTGTCGAGGTACATCCGCGCGGTCAGCTCGGCGATGGTCTTCTTGTCGAGGAACGGGGTGGCTGTGGGCATATGAGTGCGCTCAAGCCTCTCTGTTGTCATGCCCGGGCTTGTCCCGGGCATCCCGCTTGGGTGAGCACAGTGCTTAACTAAGCGGGATGGCCGGGACAAGCCCGGCCATGACAAGGTATGTGGACTAAGGCGCGGCCGGCCCGACTTTCTTGTACCAGTCGGCGATCTGGGCGCCGGTCCAGAACAGCACGTCCTTCTTCTTCCTGATCTTCTGGAAGATCTGCCGGAAATATTTCGCCCGGTGCGGCGCGCCCATGATGTAGGGATGCACCGAGATCGCCATCACGCGCGCCGAGCCCTTGGCGTCCTTGTAGATCTGCTCGAACTGGTCCATCGCCCGCTCGTAGAATTCCGAGGCCTTGTGATGCTGGATCAGCATCATGGCGACGTCGTTGCATTCCTGCGTGTAGGGAATGTTGAGGATCGGCTTGCCGCGCGTCTTCATCCACACCGGCTGGTCGTCGAGCACCCAGTCGGCGACGTAGTCGTAGCCTTCCTCGGCCAGGATATCCGGTGTCTCCCAGGTTTCGGTGAGGCCGGGCCCGAGCCAGCCGCGCGGGCGTTTTCCCGTCGCCTTTTCCAGAATCTCGGCGCTCTTCTTGATATCGGCGCGCTCGTTCTCGACCTTCTGCATGTTGCGCTGGGTGTAGCCGTGGCCGACGAATTCCCAGTTGCGCTCGACGCAGGCCTTCACGATGTCAGGGAATGCCTCGACGGCCACCCCGTTGATGTTCATCACGCCGGGAATCTTGAACTCATCGTACACCTGCAGCAGCCGCCAGAAGCCGACGCGGTTGCCGTATTCGTGCCAGCACCAGTTCGGGATGTCGGGCATCGGCGAGCCGCCGGCCGGCGGCGTGATGACCTGGCGCGGCATGGTCTGCGTCGGGTCCCATTCCTCGACATTGGTGACGGTCCACACCACCATGCGCGCGCCTTTCGGCAGCTTCAGCGGCTTGCGCGTGGGGATGGCGGAATAATCGAGGCGGTCATTCGGCAGCATGCCGACGGATGGCTTCGGGACATTCATGACGCGGGCGTTCCTCGTTTTTTGTCGATTGGCTGGCAGTTTTGCAGGTGGTCCGGTTATTGTACAGGCCATGAAACTTGTCCGATACCGCTCTACAACCGGCGAGAAGCCCGGCCTGCTGCTCGACGGCGAGATCTACGATCTGTCGGCGGGCTTTGCTGCGCTTAGCCATCGCGCGCCCACGTTCGAGCACGTTGAGGCGATCGCCGCAGTGCCGGTGAAGACATTGCAGAAAGTGGGCAAGGGGCTGCCGCTTGGCCCTCCGTTGCGCGGCATCGGCAAGATCATCGGCGTGGGATTGAACTACCGCGACCACGCCGAGGAAACCGGGCTGCCTCTGCCGAAGGAGCCGACGCTGTTTCTCAAAGCCACCAGCGCGCTGTGCGGGCCAGCGGATGATCTGGTGATGCCGCGCGAGGGAAAAAGCGTTGATTGGGAGGTCGAACTCGGCGTGGTGATCGGCAGGCCCGGCGTCTATATCGCCGAGCGTGATGCGCTCGATCATGTGCTGGGTTACTGCATCGGCATCGATTTTTCCGAGCGCGATTTCCAGTTCAATCGCGGCGGGCAGGGGTTCAAGGGCAAAAGTGCCGATACGTTCGCGCCGCTCGGGCCGTTCCTCGCAACGCGCGACGAGATCGCCGACCCGCAGGATCTGGCGTTGCGGCTGGGCGTCAACGGCAAGGCGAAGCAGAGCGGCTCGACCCGCGACATGATTTTTTCGGTGGTCGAGCTCGTGTCCTACATCAGCCGCTTCATGAGCCTGCAGCCGGGTGACGTGATCCTCACCGGCACGCCGGCGGGCGTGGGTTTAGGCCAGAAACCGCCGGTCTATCTGCAAGCCGGCGATGTGGTGACCGCCTCCATCACCGGCCTCGGCGAGCAGATGCATAAGGTGGTGGGGGCAACCTGACCCACTAGGTCGTGGCGCGGGGTAGGGCACCCGCACCATCTTCCGCTCATCCCCGCGAAAGCGGGGACCCAGAGCAACAATTTCGGCGCTGCGGCTGTCGTCCTGGATTCCCGCTTTCCGCCTTCGCGCTCCGCGCTTCGGCGGACTCGAACCCGCCGAAGCTCGCGAAGCGAGCGTAGGCCGGGTCGCGGGAACGAGCGGATTGAGCGGGGAGCGCCCTGCCTCTCCTTTGTCATGCCCGCGCTTGTCGCGGGCATCCCGCTTAGCGCGCGCGAGCCCGGACCCATACTCCGCAGTGCTTCACCGCCTCATCCTGAGGAGCCACGCGAAGCGTGGTGTCTCGAAGGATGGGGCGCAGGCGCGCCAGCCACATCCTCCGCTCGTCCCCGCGCAAGCGGGGATCCAGTGAAATAGTTCACAGACCAACAGCGTGCACTGGGTCCCCGCTTGCGCGGGGACGAACGGAAATTAATGCAGCGTCTCCACCATTCGAACGACGCACACACACCTCTCATCCATTCGCACGACACACGCGTGTCGTCACCGTCCTAAAATTATTTTCTGAATCTCTCCCGCACACAAAAATCTGCACGCGCTATTTAGGCGCGGTTCATGTGCGCGCATTTATTTTCCGTGTCGATCGATACGCGAACGCATTGAGCAAAGAGACAACCGACGAACAGCGCGCTCGCGAATTGATGCCTCGAACCGAATTCACGAAAACAAACTTGGGAAAATTTGAAAATGCGCAAAGTTCTCATCATCGCTCTCGGCCTCGCCAGCCTCGGTGCAATCGCCGGCGTGCAGCCGGCGGCGGCCAGTAATAACAAATGCGACACGGCGTGCGGGCCAGACAATAGCAGTCCGCCAGTTAGAACGTGCAGAACCCAGTATGTCCATGGCTCCCGATTTATCGTTTGCTCCAACTCTCACCCCAACAAGTGCGTGACGACATGTTCGGGATCGCAGGGCCCGGGCGGCCCGGCGCCGTCCATAAGTGATCCGAAGCAGAGAGCCCTCTAGCGGGCAACGGTTGTGGCCGCGCTGCACTCAGCCCATCGCAAGACTTCAACAAACGACACTCAACGCGGAAGGAAAACTGAAATGCGCAAAGCTCTCATCATCGCTCTCGGCCTCGCCAGCCTCGGTGCAATCGCCAGTGCACAGCCGGCCTTCTCCCTGGCAAGCATGCAGCCGGGAGCTGCCGCTTGCCGCACTCAAAATATCATCTGCAATGCGGGCAATCCTGGCTCCAAGTCCAAGGTTTGCTTCAATACGTACATCAACTGTCTGCACCCGACTGTGCAGAATGGGGGCGGCGCCTCAGGCCCCGGACCCTCACCGGACGTGTCGCAGCGGCGGAACATCAGGCCGAACTGATTGAGCAGTGAATGCGCGGCCTCTTCGACCATCGGAGAGGCCGCGCGACACGCGGCCAATCCACAATCACTTCCACGAACACCACTCAACCCAACAGGAAATATGAAATGCGCAAAGTTCTCATGATCGCTCTATGTTTCGCCAGCTTCGGCACTCTCGCCAGCATGCGGCCGGCCTTCGCCGAAAAGAAACAGGTCTGCAACACGACTTGGTTTGCGGGTCAGACCACGCGCCAGATGGCAAAATGCAAGACAATTGGTGGCTGCACCACCAACTATCCGGTCGCCGGGTTGTCTGCCAATACGAAGTGCTACTGGGTCGAAGTCCAGCCTGGCTCGGTGAGCGACACCGCCGGAGCGAACCCCAACACTCACTACAAACCCAATTAATTCAGCAACAGCGCAGCGCCGGCGCGCGAGATCGCGCGCTGGCGCTGACCGCCACGACATCGGCAACGCAAGCGAATCAGGAGTTTGAAATGCGCAAAGCTCTCATCATCGCCCTCGGCCTCGCGAGCCTCGGCGCACTTGTCCAGGCGGCCATGGCAGAAGACAAAGAAGTTGCGGAACGGAAGACCACGCGTGCTCAGAGCCGGTCGAACTGTTACATCACGGTACGGCGAGGACGTCGCTCAGGAAAACGGAATACGAACGTGCAAAGCTCGTCATGCATACGCTTAGATATCGCGGGTAATAAACCGAAGCAAGCGAAGGCCGGCGCTAAGAAGGCGGCGGTGGTAATCTCAAGGGCGGCCCGAGAGCGGCGCCGGGCACGGCGGGTTCATTCACGAAGGCGGCGGCGTATCGCCGCCCAACGGGTTGCAGTCGGGGACGGTTACCGATGCGAGCGCGGGCGCCAGTGCGCAAAAAGCCGCTGCGCCGAAGCGGCAAAACGCCGTCGGCAATGTGCTGGGTGGCACCGGCATCCTCGGCACCGACCGGCCGAAGCTGCACGCGAACTGACCGAAGCGGTCAAGCGCGGGAAATCCAGGAAAGTTATGGCGTTCAGCGCCTCGCGCGCAGAAAACGCGGTAAACAAGCGAACGAGAAATGTGAAATGCGCAAAGGTTTCATCATCGCTCTCGGCCTCGCTAGCCTCGGTGCTCTCGCCGGCATGCAGCCGGCGTTCGCCGATTATCGTCGCGGCGGAAATATCGCCTGCAACGAGCGTACACACGGCGCCGCAATCTTGCGTCAACGTATCTTGATTGCGTGCGCAATTCGAAACGCCATCATGCAGCAGGTCTGGGTTTCAGCTCGACCGGCATGAGCCCAACGCCGGGCGCAGCAACCGCCACGCCGCACGCTGCAATCTCCAGCACGATTGGCGGCGCTGGCACCAACAGCGACATCATCTCGACAGCGCAACAACGGGAGCGCTGTTACCAATAGTGGCGTGATCTCCGCTCACAGTGGAGTCGCCGGTGGCGGCAGTGGTCTGCTTTCCCGACCCGGCATGCCCAAGCTCAAGGCTCAGTAATTCGAAAAGGCTCCGGCGTCCGGCACAGGTGAATCCCCACCTTCACCTTCCGGATCCGGGCCCAACTCCCGGTGGCTCCTCCAGCACCGGGAGTTTTATTTTGGGGGGGAATACTCTCTGTTGTCGTCCCCGCGAAGGCGTCTCCACCTCTCGACTGTCATGCCCGGGCTTGTCCCGGGCATCTCGCTTAGTGGGGCACGGCTTTGCCTTCCTTATCGAGATGGCCGGGACAAGCCCGGCCATGACGCTGAATATGTGGCGTGAACCAACAGTCCCAATCCGCTCATCCCCGCGACCCAGCCTACGCTCGCTTCGCGAGCTTCGGCGGGCTCGAGTCCGCCGAAGCGCGGAGCGCGAAGGCGGAAAGCGGGATCCAGTTCTTTGCTTGTGGCTCTGGGTCCCCGCTTGCGCGGGGATAAGCGGAGGGGGCTACGTGCACTCCGACCTGGAGGCGGAGAGAATCAACTCCCCTTCTCGCCATAAATCTCCGGGAAGAAATAATCCTTCCACGAGGCCGCCTTGTTTTTCAGCGTGCCGACCTCCGACATGAAGTCGGCATATTTGATGGTGTTTTCCGGCGTCAGCGTCCAGCGCACCTGCGGCCCGGCGACGAGCTTGGCGACCATGTCGAGCGGCAGCTTCGATTTTGAATCCTCGATCCAGAGCGCCGCCGCCGCTTTCTTGTCCTTGTTGACGATCTCGGTTGCCTCCTTCAGCGCCTCGACCAGCGCCTTGTAGAGCACGGGATTGTCGGTGCGGAATTTCGCCGGCGTCCACACCGCGGTGAAGGTGTGCGAGCCGCCCATTACGTCGAAGGAATTGAGCACGGTATGGACGGCCGGATCCTCCAACTGCTGATACTGGAACGGCGGCACGCTGAAGGCCGCGGAAATCTGCGCGCCGCCCTTGAGCAGCGCGACCGTAGCATCCGGCGGCGTCATCGATACCGTGAGCGGATCGAGGGTGTTGAAGCCCTTGGCGCCATAGGCCTTCGCCGCCGCCATTTGCAGCGTGATCGCCTGCACCGAGGAACGTACGGCCGGCACCGCAATGCGGTCGCTGTCCTTGAAATCCTTGATGGTCTTGATCGCTGGGTCGCGGCTGTTGAGCAAAACCGGCTGCGAGGTCAGCGCCGAAATACCGCGCACTTCCTGCGGCGTGCCCTTGGTGCGCGACCACAAGACCAGCAGGCCAGGCACCCCTCCCGAGCCGACATCGAGGTTGCCGGAAATCAGCGCCTCATTGACAGCGGTCGGTCCGTTGAAGGTGAACCACGAAGCCTTCACGTCATTGAGGCCCAGCGCCCTGGCATGCTTCTCGATGAGCTGCTGGTGCTCCATCACGTTGAGCTGCAGGTAGCCCATGGAATATTGCCGCGCGAGGCGGATTTCCACAGCCGATGCCGCAGTCGCCCCTACGAGCGCGCACGCGCCGGCGATGAGGCTCAAGTATGCCTTGGTGTACATATAAATCCTCCCAGGTCGGCCGATCAACGTCCCCTGCGCTGTCATTGCCGGGCTTGACCCGGCAATCCATGATGAAATGCATCGGCACGAATCGGTACTATTTATATTTGCGGCGCCTCATCATGGATGCGCGGGTCAAGCCCGCGCATGACGACTGAGAGGCCGGTATCTGAACACACACGCTAAGCGGCGGCTCCAATCTTGGCAATGCTGCGGTACCAGTCGAGGATCTGCTCGCCGTTCCAGTGCAGCACGCCTTCGTGCTTGTTCACGTAGTCGTAGATCTGCTCGAGATATTTGATCCGGTGCGGCTGTCCGCTGATGTAGGGATGGATCGCCAGCGCGCAGATTTTCGCGCGGTTCGCGCTCTCGGCATAAAGCCGGTCGAACTGGTCCGTCACCAGCTTGAGCAGATAGTCGCTGTTGTGATGCTGGACGATCATCACGGGGATGTCGTTGCATTCAATCGTGTAGGGCAGGGTGACCAGCGGCCCCTTCGTGGTTCTGATCACCGTCGGCTCATCGTCATAGACCCAGTCGCCGATATATTTCACGCCCGCTGCGGCGAGCAAATCCGGCGTCTCCAGCGTCTGAGTCAGGCCGGGCCCGAGCCAGCCGACCGGCCGCTTGCCGCAGAACTTCTCCATGATGTCCATGGTGCGGTTGATCATGCCGGCCTGGTCGGGCTCCTTGTGGATCGGGCCTTGCTCATAGGCGTGGCCCATGAATTCCCAGCCGTCGTCGCGCGCCTGCTTGGCGACGCGCGGATAGTCCTCGCAGATGCGCGCATTGGCCGCGAGCGTCGGCTTGATGCCGAGTTTCTTGAACAGCTCGTGAAAGCGCCAGCAGCCGACGCGCATGCCGTATTCGTGGAAGCCCCAGTGCACGACGTCCGGCATCAGCGGCACGCCGGTCGGGGCGGGCAGTAGCTGCCGCGCCATCGGCTTGCCGATGTCCCAGACCTCGTAATTGACGATGGTCCAGAACACGATGCGCGCGTTGCCGGGCAGCTTGAGCGGCGGGCGATCAACGATCGCGGAATAGTCGGAACGTTCGCGCGGAATCATCGGATTGGGCATGGGTACCTCTAGTTCGATATGTATTAGTCGAGCTTTGTCGCACGCTCGCTTCACCTCTCCCATAGGGAGAGGTCGGCGCGTAGCGCCGGGTGAGGGGTTACGGCCTATCGATAGTCCTGGACCCTCTCACCCCAACCCTCTCCCCAACGGGGAGAGGGAGCGCGCCGTGCCTGCGGCAATGCTCCAAATAAGCCGCCAGCTTGTCACGCCGTCGCGGCCACGCGCAACCCGACCAGCCGCTCGAGCGTGGCGGTGTCCTTGAGCAATTGCGCGGAGGGCGCACGGTGCGCCACCGCGCCGCGCTCCAGCACGATGGCTTCGGCGGTCAACTCCAGCGCGATGTCGGTGTGCTGCTCCACCAGGACGATGGCGATGCTGCGGTCCGACAGCATCAGTTTTATTGCGGCGGCCAGCTCATCGACGATGACCGGCGCCAGGCCCTCGAACGGCTCATCCAGCAGCATCAAGCGCGGGATTGGTCATCAGAGCGCGCGCGACCGCCAGCATCTGCTGCTCGCCGCCGGAGAGCTGGTTGCCCATGTTGCCGCGCCGCTCCTTGAGCCGCGGAAACAGCTTGAACACCGTGTCGAGGGTCCAGGCGCCCGGTCGCGACGCGACGGTGAGATTTTCGTCAACCGACAGCGATGGAAAAATTTCGCGCTCCTGCGCCACCCAGCCGATGCCGTTGAGCGCGCGCCGATGCGGCGCCAGCCGCGAAATATCCTGTCCGCGCCAGGCGACAGCGCCCCTGCGCATCTGGGTGTAGCCCATGATGGTCAGCAGCAGCGTCGACTTGCCGACGCCGTTGCGGCCGAGCACGGCAAGACTGCCGTGCTCCGGCAGTTCAAGCGAAATGCCATGCAGCACGACGGCATCGCCATAGCCGGCGGTCACATTCTCGAGCTTGAGCAGCGTGTCAGCCAAGACCGTCATCCATGTTTGCGCTTGCCCAGATAGACTTCGCGCACGCCGGGATCGGCGGCGATCTCGGCCGGCGCACCTTCGGTGAAAATAGCGCCGCCGACCAGCACGATGATGTGCGTGGCGAAGCGAAACACCACGTGCATGTCGTGCTCGATGAACAGCAGCGTCAGGTCGTCGGACAAGCCAGCCACCGCCTCGAAAACTTCCCCACTTTCTTCCTGCGGCACGCCGGCCGCCGGCTCGTCGAGCAGCAACACCTTCGGCTTGGTGGCCAGCGCCAGCGCAATTTCCAGCAGGCGTTGCCGCCCGTAGGGTAGCTCGCGGGTGATCTGGTAGCAGTCATCGCCGAGCTTCAACTTGCGCAGGATTTCGTATGCCTCGTCGATCGCCTCGCTGTAGGAACCGACGCTGCGCCAGAACTGGCCGGCGAGGTTGCGGCGTTCGGCGACGGCCAGCGTCACCGCTTCCAGCGCGTTGAGGCCGGCAAACAGCGTGTTGATCTGGAACGTGCGCGCGAGCCCGCGCCGCACGCGCTGCTGCGGTCCAAGCGCGGTGACGTCCTCGCCCTCGAGAAAAATTTGCCCGGCATTGGGGGTGAGCATGCCGGTCATCAGATTGATGAGCGTGGTCTTGCCGGCGCCGTTCGGGCCGATCAGCGCATAGCGCGCACCGACCGGCAGGCTGATCGCGATGTCGCGCGCGACCGGCAGCGATCCGAAGGCTTTCGACAGACCGCGGGTGGCTAAAGCGATTGTGCTCATTTCGCTCTCCACCGCGTGTAGAGCGCACTCAGCCCGCCGAGGATGCCGTTCGGCAGCACCATGACGACGGTCACCAGCAGCACGCCGATCCAGAAGTACCAGAATTGCGGCGCGATCCCGGAGAACTGGTCGCGCGCCACCATGAAAATCGTGGCGCCGATCAATCCGCCGTAGAGCCGTCCGGCGCCGCCCAGCACCAGCATCACCAGCACATCGGCGGAGCGCTGGAAACTGATCGATTCGAGCGAGACGTTTTCCGTGGTTTGCGCCAGCACCGCGCCGGCAAGCCCGGCGATCGCCGCAGCAAGCGTGAAAGCCTTGCGGATATGCGCGCGGCTGTCGGCGCCGATCGCCGGCATGCGCACCCAGTTTTCGCGGATGCCGCGCAGCGCGAGACCGAATGGCGAATTCACCAGGCGGCGCACGCCGAGGAACACGACAAACAGCGTTGCCAGCGAATAGGCGTAAGCGGTGTAGCCATAGAGATCGAACTTGAAGATACCGAGCACCGGCCAGATCGAGACGCCTTGTAAACCGTCGCTGCCGCCGGTGAGCCAATGCGCGCGGTTCGCCGTCTCGAAGGCCAGCAGGCCGAGGCCGAGCGTGATCATGATCAGCGTGAAATGGCGGAAGCGCGAGACGATGAAGCTCACGGCAAAGCCGACGATCCCGGCGACCGCGGCCGCCAGGATGAGCCCGGTCAGCGGCTCGCCCCAGACGAATTTCGAGATCAATCCCGCCGTATAGGCGCCGATGCCGAAGAAGGCGGCGTGGCCGAGCGATACAATGCCGGCATAGCCGAGGATGAGATCGAGCGAGAGCGCGAACAGCGCCGTGATGGCGATCTGGCTTGCCAGCGACAGGTAGTCCGGAAACAGCACGAACGGCAGCAGCGTCGCCAGCCAGAACGCGATCTCCAGCGGGTGCCAGCGGCTCTGCGCCAGCAGGTATTGTTGCGGGGTGAGGGTGGTCACCTTTGTGTTCATGGCGCTATCCACACACTCCGTTCGTCCCCGCGCACTCGCCGCCCTGGGTCCGTCAGCCTCTCCACTGTCATGCCGGGCTTGACCCGGCAATCCATGATGAGGTGCAACGAAAAATTCGTACTGCTTGCACATTGGCATCTCAGCTGGATGCGCGGGACAAGCCCGGCATGACGCCGATTGTGCGGCACGGAATGGATCCGCATCTCACCGCCTCCCGAACAGGCCGGCGGGGCGCCACATCAGCACCGCCACCATCACCAGATAGATCAGGAAGGCGCCGAGCTCGGGCGCGTAATATTTGCCGGCGACATCACTGACGCCGATCAGGATCGCGGCGATGAACGAGCCGGCGATGGAGCCGAGCCCGCCGACCGAAACAATGATCAGCACATAGACGAGATAAGTGAAGGCGAAATTCGGGTCGAGGCCGACGATCTCGATCGCCAGTGCGCCGCCGAGACCGGCCAGCCCGGAGCCGAGCGCGAACGTGGAGGCGAAGGTGCGGTCAACGTCGATGCCGAGCCCGCGCGCCATGCGCTGGTTGTCGACCGCCGCGCGCACCTGCGCGCCGAAGCGGGTATATTCGAGGCCGGCGACCAGCAGCATCGTCACCGCGAGCGCGATGCCGACCAGGAACAGCCGGTACTTGCCGAGGCCGATACCGAGGACGTCGATCGAGCCGCGCAGCAACTCCGGCGTTTCGACGGCTGGTTTGCCGTGCCAAAGATATAAGCGGCGACCGCAACGGAAATGAAAGCGAGCCCGATGGTGAGCAGCACCTGGTCGAGATCGCTGGCACGGTAAAGCCGGCGGTAGAGTGCGCGCTCGAGCGCGACGCTCACGATGGCCGCTGCCGCGAAAGCCATCGGCAGCGTCGCCAGAAAGGGCCAATGGAAATCATTGGCCAGCGTAATGGAGACATAGCCGCCGAGCATCGCGAAGGCGCAGTGCGCGAGGTTGACGAAATTCATCAGCCCGAGCGTCACCGACAGCCCGACCGACAGCACGAATAGCAACATGCCGTAGGCGAGGCCGTCGAACAGCACACCGAAAACGGGAGGAAGCATCGTAAAAGCCTGCGACTGCCAAAGAGAGCCAGTTGTAAAGCTAAGATGCGACACAGGCGAGGGCAGGCTCCCTCTCCCCTGTGGGGAGAGGGTTGGGGTGAGGGGTCTAGAACGCTCGATAGGCCGTAACCCCTCACCCGCCCGCCTTCGCAGATGCTTCGGCGGGCGACCTCTCCCTATGGGAGAGGTGAAGCAAGCCCTCATACGATATTTGAAGTTGTCGCTTTACAAAGCTTCGCATACGCCAAATGGGACGACCTTGCGGCCGCCCCATCCGAAAATCCTCGCATCTCAGGGCGCGGATTACTTGTGCGTCGGGTCCTTCACGTTCGGGACCGTGTCGAATTCGACGTTGACGATGTTATTGCCGACCTTTTCAACGCGGCGGATATAGACATTCTGCACGATGTCGCGGGTTGCCGGGTCGATGGAGATCGGGCCGCGCGGGCTTTCCCATTTCATGCCCTTGGCCGCGCCGACCAGCGCATCGCCATCGGTCTTGCCGCCGGTCTTCTTGAGCGCCTCGTAGATGAGGTGCATGCCGTCATAGCCGCCGACCGCAAAGAAGTCGGGGTTGCGCTTGAACTCGGCATTGAAGGCCTTCACGAAGTCCGCGTTCATCTTGGACTTGTGATTGTAGTCGTAGTGCCAGGCGCTGATGCGGCCGAGGGCAAGATCGCCCAGGCTCTTCACCGCGGTTTCGTCCACCGCCTCGCCCGTGCTCATGATCTTGATCTTCTTGGGATCCATGCCGCGCTCGGCAAAGGCCTTGCCGAGAGCCGCCGGTTGCGCGCCGCCCGGCACGAAAATGAAGATCGATTCCGGATTGAGGTCTTTCGCGCGTTGCACGAACGCCGAGAAGTCCGGATTGGCGATCGGCATGCGAACCGAGCCGACGATTTCGCCGCCCGCCGCCTTGAACGCTTTCTGGAAGGCGGTCTCGGCGTCAATGCCGGGGCCAAAGTCGGTCACCATCGTATAGGCCTTCTTGATCTTGCCCTTGGTGCCGGCCCAGGTGCCGAGCGTTTCGCCGATCTGCGGCAGCGTGAGCGATACGCGCACGATGTAAGGCGATTTCTCGGTGACGATCGAGGTCGCCGCGTTCATGTCGACCATCAGCTTCTTGGCTTCGGTCGCAATGCCGGCGGCGCCGAGTGCTTCAGGGGTGAGCGTAAAGCCGGCGAGAATGTCGGCCTTGTCACGCACGACCAGTTCCTGCGCCAGGCGTTTGGCGACGTCCGGGTTCGGGCCGCCGGTGTCCTTGCGGATGATCTCGATCTTCTTGCCGGCGACGGTGTCGCCATGCTGCTTCATATAGAGCTTGATGCCGTTTTCGATCTGCGCCGCGGTGTCGGCGAACTGGCCGGAAAAGGCCGCGATGACGCCGATCTTGATGGTTTCCTGGGCACTGACGCCGGCAGGCAGCAAGGCCGCCGTCAACAAGGCGGCGCTGGCAAATAACACGCGTTTCATTGTGGTCCTCCCCTGAACTTCATTGCTTGTCTTGTTGCCGTTAGAATGCCTGACCTTGCGCGCAAAGAAAAGCGCCGCGGAACAGGGCCCCGCGGCGCATTTGGTTGGATGCCTGACTATTGGCGTGCAAACGTTGGCGGTCAGCACCAGCGAAACAGTCGCCCGCTCGTAGGTGGCGCTGCCCATCTTGCCTTCCGGGAAGATGCCGTGGGCAGCGATCCACTCGAAGGATTCCTCATAGACTTCCTTGGTGTAGGGCTCGAACACCAGTCTTTCGCCGGGGCCCCAGCGCCGCGTGTCCATTTTGGCGTGGAAGCGGTCGGGGAATTCCTTCTTGTAATAATGAGTGTAGAGCTCGGGCCGCAGGTCGATATCGCGCTGGGCCTTGCGCAGGGCCCGGAAGAACTTGCGCAGGTCTTCGGGGTCGGGATCGCCGTGGATCATGGTGCCGATCATGAAGGTGCAGTCGATCACCTTCCGGAAGCCGAGCTGCTCGGCGAAATAGTAGGGACCGCCGAATAGGTGAACGGCCGGCGCCGTGCCCTCAAACAGCTTTTCCATGCGCGCGAACAGCATGCCATCGGCATAGACGAGATTGATCTGCTCGGGCTTGAGATACTGCTCGAGCGCCTGCACGGTGGAATAGTGGCTGCCGGACTGGTAGCCGACCGAAACCGGCACGCCGGCCAGACCGGACGGATCCTTGATCTTTGAATCGGCGGCGACAAAGACGCCGGCCGGCGCCACCGAATAGACATCGGTGTACATCTTGCCGTGGCCGTTGGAGGCCGCGACGTTGACCGTCCAGTGGCAGGCGCAGCTCACGTTGGATTTGCGGCCTTCCTCGAACGACTGGTAGGCGCCGACCTTGTCGCCCTTGTCGTGGATCTTGCCGTCGGTCGCGCGCATCAGCTCGCGGAACTCGTATTCGAGGCCTTCCTTGCGGAAGTAGTCCTTCTCCTCCGCCACCCATTCCTGCAGGCGGAAATGCGGTTCGATCAGGAATTTAGCCATTGTTTCGTCTCCCTATACTAGCAACACGAAGTTCGTGCAGCGTGATTGTCACCGCGCTCGGCAACGCGCCGGGCGCGGATCATCTTGACGTGGTCGTCCATCAGAGCGCGCGCGGCGCTGGCGTCGCGCAGCTCGATCAGGTCGGTGAGCTTGGTGTGAATGTCGAGGATGTGCTGCGCCAGCTTCGGGGTCGCGGTGACGTTGCGGCGCGGCCACGACACGTGCTCAAGCGAGATCAGTTGCACGACCAGCACGCGGTTGTGCGATGCTTCGGCGACCGCGAGGTGGAAATCGCGCGACAGGCGCGTGAAGACGTCGAGATCGCCCATGACCGCTTTCGCGTCGGCGAGCAGCTGGCGCAATTTGGCGATATCGTCGACGGTCGCATTCTCGGCGGCGAGCTCGGCGCCCAGCGTTTCGATCGCACGTTGCGCGTCCATGATCTCGGCGGCGGAGACGCCGGTGAGGTCGAGCTGCACGGCGAGCGCTTCGGCGAACAGACGCGGATTGCCCTGCGCGATGCGCGCGCCGCCGCCTTTGCCCATGCGGATTTCGACAATGCCGAGCGCCTCCAGCGTGCGCAGCGCATCACGCGCGACGATGCGGCTCGCCTTGAAACGGGCGGCGAGGTCCTTTTCGGTGCCGAGGAAATCGCCGGGCTTGAGCTTTTTGGCAAAGAGCGCGTCGCGCACCCAGGTGACGATCTGCGCCGACATCGAGGACGAACGGCCGGCAAACATGATGCGGGCGGTGAGTTCACCGCTCATCGTCACCGGTTGCCGCAAAGGTCCGGCCTTGGCCGTGCGTGGCATGTCCGCGTCCTCAGGTCAGAGGCAGTAGTATGTATGTCTGGATCGAATAGTAAAGATACTATCTTATGAATTTCGGGGAAAATTTCGTTTTATGTGCAACTGGTTAGTGGGATGGATCGGAGCTGGAGTGAAGGGTGGCAGCTTGCCCCCGTCATGGCCGGGCTTGTCCCGGCCATCCCGATTTAGGTGGCAAGGCTTCGGCTTCCTGAACGGGATCGCCGGGACAAGCCCGGCGATGACAAGCTGGGGTTCACCGTTATTTCACTCACCACAGAGGTTCACGCCACTTTCTTCCCCCACAGCCGCGCCGAGGCAATGTCCGCGCCTTTGCGGATGGCGGCGAGCTTGAGCCACACCACCGGCTCAATCACCCATTCGCGCTTGGTGAATGTGCCGAAGCCGCAATCGGTCGACGCCACCACGCGTTCGCGTTCGCCGACCGCGCGCACCGCCTCTTCGATGCGGCGTGCCACGACTTCCGGGTGCTCGACGAAATTGCTGGTGGTTTCCACCACGCCGGGAATCAGCAACATGTCTTTCGGCAGTGGATGCTTCTTGAGCGCGTCATATTCATGGGCGTGGCGCGGATTGGAGAACTCGATCGACAGCGCGCCGACCTTGGCCTGGTAGAGCGCCGGCAAAATCGTTGCGAGCGGCACGTCGTGGATGTGCGGGCCTTCCCAGTTGCCGTAGCAGATGTGCAAACGCACGCGGTCGCGCGGAATGCCGGCGATGCCATCGTTGATCGCCTGTACATGACGCTCGACGCGCTTGACGAAACCGGCGTCGTCGAGATCGCGGTACATCATGGTGCGGTCCATCGCGAGATCGGGCGCGTCGATCTGCAGGATCAGCCCGGCTTTATGGATGGCCTGATATTCATTCTTCATCTCGCGCGCGATCGCATCGAGATAGTCGTCATGCGTCTTGTAATAGGCATTGAGCATGGTGGTCGAGATGATGCCGGGCGAGGGCGCGGTCATGAACCGCTCGGAAAAGGCGCCGAGCTCGCCGGCGATCTTGTCGAAGCCCGCAATCTCCTCGTTGATCGGCTTCATGTCCTTGTACTTGATGTCGGCCTGCGCTTCCGGCGCGCCCTGCTGGCTTTTCGGCGGACTCGGAAAGCGCCGCATCAGATAGGCGACAAGGTCGGGAAATTCCTCGAACTCGCGTCCGCGTCGGCGCTTCGACACACCGCCAAAACCTGTCATGCGCTGCGGGACGTAAGTCTGGAATCCAATGCGGCGCTGCTCGCCGTCATTGCCGACGTCGATGCCGGCTTCCATCTGCTTTTTGACGACATGGCGCACCGCCGCATCCATTTCCGCGGCCATGACCTTCGGGTCGAAGTCCTTGCCTTCCTCCTGTGCCACGAGGAGGTCGGACAGTTTCTCATTGCGCGGCAGGCTGCCGACATGGGTGGTCAGGATGCGGTCCCGGCTGAAGATCATGAACAAACTCCGAATTTTTTGTTGTCATCGCCGGGCTCGTCCCGGCGATCTCGCTTAGCGGCGCAGTGCTTTCCTAATCGGGATGCCCGCGACAAGCCCGGGCATGACAGCGTGAGGCGCGGCGCGCACCTTAGCGGCAATTGGCGATCCGTACAGCGTTCCGCGCGGAATGGCCGCTATAACCGGGGCCGCAGGCCCGGAAATATAATCACATTGCGGTGGCCGCCCACGCCTCGCATAATTCCCCAAAATGAGCGGCGTTTGCCGCCTGGGAGGAAGCTATGACGCGTCGCGGCCGGGGCGGTGGGTGCAATCCCGCGCGATTACAATTTTGCCGCCGATGTCCTGCAAAGCAATCTGGCGGCCGGCCGTGCCAAAAAGCCGGCCTATATCGACCCGCGCGGCACGCACACTTATGGCCAGCTCGCCGACCGCGTGGCGCGTTTCAGCGCGGCCTTGCGCGGTCTCGGCATCAAACGCGAGGAGCGCGTGCTGCTGGCGTTGCTCGACACGATCGACTGGCCGACGGCGTTTCTCGGCTGCCTGAAGGCCGGCATCGTCGCGGTGCCGGTGAATACACTGCTGACCGAAGACGACTACCGCTTCATGCTGGCCGACAGCCGGGCGAAATGCCTGGTGGTTTCGGAAGCGCTGTTTCCGAAATTCGAAAAGCTCATTGGCGAGAGCCCGGACCTCGAGCACGTGATTGTCTCGGGCGAGAATCCACAAAATCTTGACGCCAAAGGCTATCGTCTGTTCGAGGATCTCATCGGCGCGGACGAGCCGGAGCCTTACACCGCGCCGACCACCAGCGATGATATTGCGTTCTGGCTCTATACGTCGGGCTCGACCGGCAAGCCAAAGGGCGCCGTGCATGTCCATGCCAGCCTCAAGCTCACCGCCGACCTTTACGGCACGCCCGTCGTCGGCCTGAAGGAAAACGACATCTGTTATTCAGTGGCGAAATTGTTTTTTGCCTATGGCCTGGGCAATGCCATGACCTTTCCGCTGACAGTCGGCGCGACCACGGTGCTCAACGCGGACCGGCCAACGCCCGATGGTGTTGCGGCGTTGCTGCGCAAGCATCCCATCACCGTGTTTTTTGCGGTGCCGACATTCTATGCCGCATTCCTGGCAAGCCCGAATGCGCCGCAAAAATCCGAGGTGAAGATCCGCCGCTGTATTTCAGCTGGCGAAGCGCTGCCGGAAGAAATCGCGAAGCGGTGGAAGGACCGCTACGACATCGAGATCTCCGACGGGCTCGGAACGACCGAGATGCTGCACATCTATCTCACCAATGCGCCGGGGGCGACCAAATATGGGACGACCGGCAAGGCAGTGCCCGGCTACGAGATCAAGTTGATCGGTGAAGACGGTAACGCGGTGAAAAAAGGCGATATGGGCGAGCTCTATGTGCGCGGCCCGACCAGCGCGATCATGTACTGGAACAACCGCGAGAAATCGCGCTCGACCTTCCAGGGTGAATGGACGCGCTCGGGCGACAAATACATTGAGGATGCCGACGGCTATTTCATCTGCTGCGGCCGGCAGGACGACATGTTGAAAGTATCCGGCATGTATGTGTCGCCGTTCGAGGTCGAGGCTGCGCTTTCGTCGCATCCGGATGTGCTGGAGGCCGCGGTGGTTGGCTGGAACGACGAGCAGAAGCTGATCAAGCCGAAAGCCTTCGTGGTGCTGAAATCGCCTGACAAGGCCAATGATGCGCTGATCCGGGCATTGCAGGAGCATTGCAAGCAGAAGCTAGCGCCCTACAAATACCCGCGCTGGATTGAATTCCGCAAAGACCTGCCGAAGACTGCGACCGGCAAGATCCAGCGCTTCATGCTGAGAGCGGAAGGTCCGGGCCACTAACCGTCATCACCGGGCCGGCGCGAAGCGCCGAGTCCCGGTGATCCCGATAAGGTGGGCACCGTGCTCTCCTAAGCGAGATGGCCGGCATAAAGCCGGCCATGACAATTGAGAGACAAAACTTCGCAATGGCTGTCCTCACCTCCGGCTTCCTCGACCTCGGTACGCAACGGCTTGAGTACCGCTTTGTCGGTCCGCAGCCCGATGCCGCTCCGACACTGGTCTTGCTGCACGAAGGCCTGGGCTGCGTCGGTCTGTGGGGCGAGTTCCCGGAAAAGCTCTCGGCCACAACGGGGCTTGGCGTTTTCGTCTATTCGCGCGCGGGTTACGGCAAATCATCGCCGGTGACATTGCCGCGACCTCTCTCTTATATGCATGACGAGGCGCGCGAGACGTTGCCCCGTTTGCTGGATGCGATCGGCTTCCAGCGCGGACTTCTGGTCGGCCACAGTGACGGCGCTTCGATTGCGGCGATTTACGCGGGCAGCCACCAGGATCACCGGGTCGGCGGCCTAGTGCTGATCGCGCCGCATTTCTTCACCGAAGATTCCGGCATCGCATCGATTGTTGAAGCGAAGAAAGCCTATGAGACCGGCGATCTGCGCGCACGGCTGTCGCGCTGGCACGCCGACGTCGACAACGCGTTCAGGGGCTGGAATGACGCCTGGCTCGATCCGGATTTCCGCAAATGGGACATCACCGAATTCCTCGCCTATATCCGCGTGCCCGTGCTCGTCGTGCAAGGCGCGGATGATCAATACGGCACGGTGAAGCAGATCGAGATCGTGCAGCAGGAATGCTATTGCCCGGTTGAAGTCGCATTGCTACCGGGCGCGCGCCACTCGCCGCAGCGCGAGGCGGCGGAAGCGACACTCAAGGCGATTTCGGATTTTGTTGGGCGTGTTGTCGCGGGCGAGACACGCGCGGTGTAGCCTCACAATTTGTCATCGCCGGGCATAGCCGTCCGAAGGACGGCGTGTTTTCACACGCCTATGTCCCGGCGATCTCGCTTAGACGGGCACAGTGCCTTCCTAAGCGAGATGGCCGGCACAAGGCCGGCCATGACGAGTCACTGCTAAATCGCTGACGGATTCAGGTTATTCGGAGTGGCTAATTACTCCGCCGCCTGCTTCGTCGTGGCGCCGTGTGCAGAGACGAGATAGTCCATTGCCGCCTGCACGCCACCTTTCTTGAACGGCACGCCGGCAAGGGAGAGCGCCATCTCGGTGATGCCGAGTGCGCCAAGCAACATGCCGTCGTTGAGGTCGCCGAGGTGGCCGATGCGGAAATACTTGCCAGCATAAGCACCGAAGCTCGCGCCATAGGAGATATTGAAGGTCTCCAGCGCGAGCGCGCGGAACTTGTCGGCGTCGTGGCCTTCCGGCAGCAGCACCGCGGTGATGGTCGGCGAAACCTGGCTGGCATTCTTGTTCAGGTTTTCCAAGCCCCAGGCCTTGACGGCGCGGCGGGTTGCTTCGGCCAGCCGGTCGTGACGGGCGAAGACGTTGTCGAGGCCTTCTTCGTGCAGCATCTCGATGCCGACGCTAAGGCCGTGCAACATTTGCGTTGCCGGTGTGTAGGGGAAGAAGCCGACCTTGTTCATCGTGATCATCTCGTCCCACGCGTAGAACGACTTCGGCATCTTGGCGGTCTTGTTGGCGGTCAGCGCCTTGTCGCTCACGGCGTTGAACGACATGCCGGGCGGCAACATCAGGCCTTTCTGCGCGCCGCCGACAGAGACGTCGACGCCCCATTCGTCGTGGCGATAATCGGTGGACGCGAGCGACGAGATCGTGTCGACCATGAACAGCGCAGGATGACCGGCGGCATCGATTGCCTTGCGGATTTCGGCGATCGGGGTCAGCGCTCCGGTCGAGGTCTCGTTATGCAGGATGCAGACCGCCTTGATCTCCTTGGCCTTGTCGTCGCGCAGCCGGGCTTCGATCGCTTTTGGGTCTGCTCCGTTGCGCCAGTCGCTGGTGATGAATTCGGTCTTGAGGCCGATGCGATCAGCCATTTTCTTCCACAGCGCCGCGAACTGGCCGGTCTCGACCATCAGCACCTTGTCGCCCGGCGACAGCGTGTTGACGAGCGCGGCTTCCCAGGCGCCGGTTCCGGTCGCGGTGTAGATGATGACCGGGTTCGTGGTCTTGAAAATGGTCTTGATGCCTTCGAGGCAACGTTTGGCGAGCCTGGCGAACTCCGGGCCGCGGTGATCGATGATCGGCGTGTCCATCGCGCGCAGGACGCGATCCGGGAGCGGCGAGGGCCCCGGGATATGGAGAAAATGGCGACCGACGGTACGCGAAGAATTCTTAGCCATAGAAAGTCCGCTCCTGAACGGCAGCTTTGCGGGGATTTGCGTGGCCTGGCCACGGGCGCGTCCCGGCCTGGGGGCGGCGCTTGTGGCGTTGAACTATGAATGTAACATTGCGGTCAAGCGGTTTTCCGCAAGGCTATCTAGTCCTTATGCATAGGCTTAGCGCAGCCCAAAAAGGATAAGAAAAGTGCCGGTAGTCATGCCCGGTCTGGAACGGCGGCTAAAGGCCGAATTGACCGGCGAGGTGCAATTCGACCGCTTTACGCGCGGACGCTACGCCACGGATGCGTCCCACTATCAGATCATGCCAATTGGCGTGGTTGCCCCACGCACCATCGAAGAAGCTGATCGCGCGATAGCGATAGCGCGGTCCGAGGGCGCAACCGTATTGGCGCGCGGTGGCGGAACGTCGCAGGCCGGCCAGACGGTCGGCCAGTCGCTTGTCGTCGACTGCTCGAAGTATCTCACGCGCATTCTCGATCTCGACATCAAGCGTGCCCGCTGTACGGTCGAGCCCGGCATCGTGCTCGACGATCTCAACCGTCAACTCAAACCGCACGGCCTGTGGTTTCCGGTCGATATCTCGACATCGTCGCGCGCAACCATCGGCGGCATGGCCGGCAACAACTCCTGCGGCGGCCGTTCAATGCGGTACGGCACGATGCGTGACAACGTTATCGCGATCGAGGCGCTGCTTGCTGACGGAACGCTTGCGCATTTCGGCCGTATCGGCGGCAATCTCAGGGATGTTCCGGCGCCGTTGCGGCCACTCGCCACGGATCTGCTTGCCATCGGCACGCGCGAGGCCGACGAGATTGCCGCGCGTTTTCCAAAAGTGCAACGCCGTGTCGGCGGATACAATCTCGATGCTCTTGTACCAGGCAAGAACGACGTCAACCTCGCGCATGTGCTGATCGGCGGCGAAGGCACGCTCGCATTTTCCACGCGCATCGAACTGAAGCTTTCTCCGCTGCTCGGCCGCCGCGCGGTCGGGGCCTGCCACTTCGGCAGTTTTTACGAGGCGATGAATTCGGCTCAGCACATCGTGCGGCTCAAACCGATTGCCGTCGAGTTGATAGACCGCACGATGATCGGCTTGGCGCGCCAGATCCCGATTTTTCAGCCGACGCTCGACAAATTCGTGCGCGGCGCGCCGGAGGCAATCCTGCTGGTCGAATTCGGTGAAGACGACCACGAAGTCAATCTGCGCATGTTGCAGCAGCTCAAGGACCTGATGGGTGATCTCGGCTTTGGCTGGGACAAGAGCGGCGCGAAATGGGGCGGTGTCGTCGAGGTGCTCAATCCCGAGCTACAGGCGGCGATCAGCGATGTGAGAACCTCCGGCCTCAACATCATGATGTCGATGAAGGAAGAGGGTAAGCCGGTTTCCTTTGTCGAAGACTGCGCGGTGCCGCTTGAGCATCTCGCCGATTACACGACGCGTCTTGGCGCGATATTTGAAAAACACGGCACGCGCGGCACCTGGTACGCGCATGCGGGCTCCGGATGCCTGCACGTGCGGCCGATCCTGAACTTGCGGCAGGAGAAAGACGTGCATGCCATGCGCGAGATTGCCGAAGAGGCTTTCGCGATGGTGCGTGAATATAAGGGCTCGCATTCGGGCGAGCATGGCGACGGCCTGGTGCGTTCCGAATTCAATGAGCCGATGTTCGGTTCGCGGCTGGCCCGCGCCTTTGAGGAGGTGAAGGACCGTTTCGATCCGAAAGGATTTTACAATCCCGGCAAAGTGGTGCGGCCACCCAAGTTCGACGATCGCGACCTGTTCCGCTACGCGCCGGGCTATCATGGCGAGCCGGTCAAGATGCATCTCGACTGGTCGGCTTATCCGGGTGCCGGCGGCGGATTTCAGGGCGCCGTCGAGATGTGCAACAACAACGGCGCCTGCCGCAAACTGACGGGTGGCGTGATGTGCCCGAGCTATCGCGTGACGCGCGACGAGCGGGACGTCACACGTGGACGCGCCAACACGTTGCGGCTGGCGATCAGCGGGCAACTTGGATCGGCGGCGCTCATCTCCGACGAAATGGCCGACACAATGAAGCTTTGCGTGTCCTGCAAAGCCTGCCGCCGCGAATGTCCGACCGGTGTCGATATGGCGCGCATGAAGATTGAAGTGCTGGCCGCGCGCGCCGCCAAGTTCGAGCCCAGTCTGCACGACAAGCTGGTTGGTTTTCTGCCGCACTATGCGCCTTACGCGGCACGCTGGCATCACGCCTTCAATTTGCGGGACCGCAGCACAATCTTGCGCAAAGCCTCGCAATTGGTCGCCGGCTTTTCGTCCCGCCGCAGCCTGCCGAAGTGGCGCAAGGATACGTACCGGGATCGCTCCGATTGGCGCTACACCACACGGGAAGAAAATTCGCGCGCGCGGGAAGTGGTGTTGTTCGCCGACACTTTCAACCGCTATTTCGAGCGGGAAAACCTCGACGATGCCCTCAGCGTGCTGGTGGCCGGCGGCTATCGCGTCTATGCGCCGTTTCCGGCGGACCCCGACGAGCGGCCCCTGTGTTGCGGCCGCACCTTTCTTTCGGTTGGTCTGGTTGATGAGGCGCGCCGCGAAATGCAGCGCACATTGGATGCATTGACGCCGTATGTCGCGCGCGGTGTGCCTATTGTTGGTCTTGAGCCGAGCTGTCTCTTCACGTTTCGCGATGAGTTGCCGGCTTTGTTGAAGGGCGAGGCGGTCGACGCGCTGGCCACGAACGCGCTTCTGTTCGAGGAATTCATTGCGCGCGAGCACAAGCAAGGCCATCTGAACTTGCCGCTCGGGCCCCTTAAGAAAAAGGCGCTTCTCCACGGTCACTGCCATCAGAAGGCGTTCGATACCATGGGCGCGGTCGAGAGCACGCTCCGTCTGGTCCCGGAACTTTCCGTCGAAACGATCGAATCCAGCTGCTGTGGCATGGCGGGCAACTTTGGCTACGACGCTGCCACCATCGATGTCTCGCTCAAGATGGGCGAGCTTTCTTTGCTGCCCGCGGTGCGTCGGGCTCCGGCCGATGCATTAATCGTTGCCGATGGCACCTCCTGCCGCCATCAGATCCAGGATGGCAGCGAGCGCGAGGCCGCCCACGTCGCCCGTGTGCTGGCGATGAGCATTGCGGCGGCTGAGCCGGTCACTGAGCGCTGACTCTCATTTGTCATGCGCGGGCTTGACCCGCGCATCCCGCTTAGGACAGCAATGTGCCATCCTAAGCGAGATGGCCGGCACGAGGCCGGCCATGACAGAGGAAGGCAAAAATGCCGCCCAAACTCTTTCCCACCTCCCTCGTAGGCTCCTACCCGCAGCCGGATTGGCTGATCGATCGCGCGCGCCTCTCGAAGATGGTGCCGCGGGTGCGAATGGACGATCTCTGGCTAATAGATCCGAAAGAGCTGGAAGCGAAACAGGACGAAGCGACTCTTCTTGCTATCCGCGATCAGGAACGCGCCGGGCTCGACATCATTACGGATGGCGAACAACGGCGCGAAAGCTATTCCAACCGTTTCGCCACCGCGCTTGAAGGTGTCGATACGGAAAATCCCGGCTCGACCTTGAATCGGAGTGGAAAACCGATTCCGGTTCCTCGCGTCACGGGCAAAATTCGCCGCAAGTATCCGGTCGAATTACGCGATCTACAGTTTCTGCGCGCCAACACAAAAAAGACGGTGAAGATGACAGTGCCTGGCCCCTTTACCATGTCGAAGCAGGCACAAAACGAATTCTATAATTCCGAAGAAGCCATGGCCCTCGATTACGCGGTCGCTGTGAACGAGGAAATCAAGGACTTGTTTGCTGCCGGCGCTGACATCGTGCAGATCGACGAGCCGTGGATGCAGCAACATCCCGACAAGGCGCGGGCATACGGATTGAAAGCTCTCGACCGCGCGCTCGACGGCGTCACCGGCGTTGTGGCGGTGCATTTATGTTTCGGCTATGCGGCCGTCGTCCACGAGAAGCCGACGGGTTATTCGTTTCTGCCTGAGCTGGAGGGCTCGAAAGCGGCGCAAGTCTCGATCGAGGCGGCCCAGCCCAAGCTCGATCTCAACGTTCTGGAGCGGTTGCCGTCGAAGACTATCATCCTTGGCGTCATTGATCTGTCCGACATGACGGTCGAAACCCCGGAGATCGTCGCCGCGCGTATCCGTAAGGCGTTGCCGCATGCGACCGCCAGCCGCATCGTGATAGCGCCCGATTGCGGCATGAAATACCTGCCGCGCGAGGTGGCATTCGGGAAAATGCAGGCGATGGTGCAGGGGGCCGATATTGTGCGCCAGGAACAGCGTGACAATTAGACGGACGGCGGCTTGCGCTCGGGCCCAATACCCGCAGAATGGTGCCAAATAACAAGGACAGCACGGTCCAATTCCACGGAACCGATGCAAGCCAACATAGGGAGGATAAGATGAAAAACTTCGTTCTGGCCGGCACAGCCGTGGCCACCATTGCACTGGCGAACGCGCCGGCCTTTGCCTGGGAGCCGACCAAGCCGGTCGAAATCGTCGTTGCGGCCGGTGCGGGCGGCGCTTCCGATCAGATGGCGCGGATGATTCAAGCCGCCATTCAGAAGAACAACCTGATGAAGCAACCGATGGTGGTCTCGCTCAAGGGCGGTGCCTCCGGCGCGGAAGCATTGATGTACATGAAATCGAGCGACGGCGATCCCAATCGGTTGCTGCTCGCTTATTCACTGATTTACATGTTGCCGCTGTCCGCGAAGATCCCGTTTAATTGGCGCGATCTCTCTCCGATCGCCGTGACTGCGATGGACGAGTTCGTGCTGTGGGACAACACCGAACTGCCCTACAAGAATGTGAAAGAATTCGTCGACGCCGCCAAGGCTTCGCCACAGCCATTCAAGATGGGCGGCACCGGCTCCAAGCGCGAAGATCACATCCTGACTGTGTTCATGGAGAAGAAGACCGGCGCCAAGTTCGCCTATCTGCCTTACAAATCGGGCGGAGAGGCGGCTACGCAATTGGTCGGCAATCACACGGCGTCGAACGTCAACAATCCGTCGGAAAACCTCGAAGTGTGGCGTGCCGGACAGGTGCGCGCACTATGCGTCTTTGATAAGGAGCGCATCTCCTACAAAACCAAAGTGACCGACAAGCAGTCGTGGAATGACATCCCGACCTGCAAGGAAGAAGGGCTCGATGTGCAGTATCTGATGCTGCGCGCTTTCTTCCTGCCTGGAAAGGTGACGCCCGAACAGTCGGCTTTCTACGTCGACCTGCTCAAGAAGGTTGCGGCTACGCCGGAGTACAAGGACTACATG
The DNA here is from genome assembly GCA_963735285.1 of uncultured Alphaproteobacteria bacterium. GTDB lineage: Bacteria > Pseudomonadota > Alphaproteobacteria > Rhizobiales > Xanthobacteraceae > Pseudolabrys. Next base: position 105,095 of record CAVTKN010000010.1, read on the forward strand.
GAAAAGCAGGCGCTCAAGCCGATTTTCCTCACCGGCAAGGACATGCTCAATTTCCTTGAAGAAGACGACAAGCTGAATTCAAGCCTGATGAACGAGGCCGGATTCGTCGCGAAGTAGTCTCACCTAGCGGCATCGTTCCCGATCTTCGGAGCAGAAGATCGGGAGCCTTGCTACCGGCAAGCTTTCTCGTCCAGACAATGGAGAGGTGGGCCACAAGGCGCTCACCGATGAACAAGTGCATGTCCTCCTCTGAGCCGGAAATTGCAGTAGACGATCCGACAGCGCCAGCCGCAGATTCGCCGGCGGTCACCAGCACGCGCACCGTCGAAACGATTGTCTACATCGTCTTGGTCGCCATCGCGCTATTGTTGGCGTTCGACAATTGGCGCACGGGAATGGGCTGGGAAGCCGAAGGCCCGCAGGCCGGATATTTCCCGTTCTATCTGTCGGTCATTTTGGCCGCGGCCAGTCTTTTCGGGCTTGCCGGTATTTTCCTTAGCCGAACAACATCAAGCGAAACATTCGTTACGCGCGACCAACTTCGCCGCGTGATGCAGGTTTTCGTGCCCACGTTGTTGTTTTGCCTGTTTACGCAATGGCTCGGGCTTTATGTCGCGAGCTTCATCCTGATTGCTGGTTTCATGTGGATGGTCGGCCGCATCGCACTGTGGAAGTCGGTGGTGACGAGTTTCGTGTTTTCGCTCGTGATGTTTGCCACCTTTGAAATCGCCTTCGACGTCATCATGCCGAAAGGGCCGCTCGAAGCCCTGTTCGGCTTCTAGGGCTGAAAAAGCAGGATACGCGCGATGGAAGCTTTCGGCCTTCTTGCCCACGGGTTCGCGGTGCTGCTGACGTGGAAGACGCTCGCCTTGATGATGGTCGGGCTGGTGCTCGGCATATTCGTCGGCGTGCTGCCGGGGCTGGGTGGACCGAACGGCGTCGCTATTTTGCTTCCCCTCACATTCACGATGGATCCCACATCCGCCATCGTGATGTTATCCTGCATTTACTGGGGTGCGCTGTTTGGCGGCGCCATCACCTCGATTCTGTTCAATATTCCCGGCGAAGCCTGGTCGGTGGCCACGACCTTCGACGGTTACCCGATGGCCCAGCAGGGCAAGGCGGCGGAGGCCCTGACGGCAGCCTTTACGTCGTCGTTCATCGGTTCGCTGTTTGCAGTGTTGCTCATCACGTTTCTGGCACCGGGAATTGCGTCCTTTGCATTGAGGTTCGGTCCACCGGAATTCTTTGCAGTCTATCTGCTGACTTTTTGTTCCTTCGTCGGCCTGGGCCGGGAAGCAAAACACAAGACCATCATCTCGATGGCGCTCGGCCTGCTTTTGGCCGGCGTCGGCATGGACACCGTGTCCGGTCAGTTGCGGATGACGTTCGGCCTGAGCGAACTGCTGCGCGGCATCAATTTCCTCGTCGCGGTGATCGGCCTGTTCGGCATCAGTGAAATCCTGCTCACCATGGAAGAGCGGCTTGCGCTGCGCGGGCATGCTGCGCGCATCAGCCTGCGCGTGCTGCTGAACGTCTGGAAAGACCTGCCGCGCTACTGGGTCACGCTGCTGCGATCCTCGGTCATCGGGGCATGGCTCGGTATCACGCCTGGCGGGGCGATTGCCGCCTCGTTCATGGGCTACAATCTCGCCAAGCGCTTTTCCAAGGATCCGGAAAGCTTCGGCAAGGGACGCATCGAAGGTGTATTCGCGCCGGAAACGGCGGCGCATGCGTCCGGCACGGCGGCGCTGCTGCCAATGCTGGCGCTGGGCATTCCAGGCTCCGGCACCGCGGCCATCCTGCTCGGCGGATTGATGGTGTGGGGGCTTAATCCCGGTCCATTGCTGTTCGTGGAGCACAAGGACTTCGTCTGGGGGCTGATCGCCTCCATGTATCTCGGCAATATCGTGGGTCTGGTGATTGTGCTCACCACCGTGCCGGTTTTTGCCGCCGTTCTCCGCGTGCCGTTTGCGGCCATAGCGCCGATGATCGTGGTTTCGTGTGCGATCGGCGCCTACGCCATCCAGAATGCGATGTTCGATATCTGGTTGATGCTGGTCTTTGGCGTCGTCGGCTACGTGTTCAAGAAAGTCGGCATCCCGCTGGCGCCGTTCACGCTGGCGCTGGTGCTCGGCAGCCGCGCCGAAGACGCATTCCGTTTGTCGATGATAGGGTCGGCCGGCGACCTTCGGGTGTTCTGGTCGAACGCGCTGGTCGGATCCATCACCACTTTGGCCATCGTGCTGCTGTTCTGGCCGGTCATCGGCAAGGCCATTGGGCATATCGGCGGGCTCATGCAACCCGCCAAACGCACAGGCTGATTTCGCGGCTTTATTCCGCGGGGCCCGGCTGGGCCGCGCTGCTGCGGCGGGTGGGTGCCGATCGTCGCACCGTCGGCATGGCCAGTCGCGCAACGATTGGGATCACGAGCAGGCTGCAAATCGGCGACAACAACATGCCGCCGACGATCACGCAGGCAAGTGGCTGCTGCACCTGCGAGCCGATGCCGGTGGAAATCGCGGCCGGTACCAGACCGATGCAGGCAGACAAGCCGGTCATGAAGATCTGGCGCATGCGTGCCTGGGCAGCGTCGATGATGGCTTCTTCCTTGCCAAAGCCCTCGTCCAGGCGCCGGCGCATATAGGAAACAAGCAAGATACCGTCCATGGCCGAGACGCCGAACAGGGAAATGAATCCGACGGCCGCCGATACGCTGGCGTTCAGCCCGAACAGATAGAGACCGAGAATGCCGCCACAGGCCGCGAACGGAATCCCGCACAACGCGATCAGGCTGTCGCGCACGGAATTGAACAGGCTGTAGAGCAGCATCATGATCAGCAGCAGGCTGAGCGGCACGATGATCGCAAGGCGCTTCTTGGCTTCCACCAGCGCGCCAAACTCACCGGACCATTCCAGCCGGTAGCCTTCCCTCAACTGAACGTTTTTGGCGATACGCGCCTGCGCGTCGGCGACGGTCGACCCCAGGTCGCGGCCGCGCACGCTGTATTTGATCGGCACGAAACGCTCGGTGTTCTGGCGATAGATATAGGCCGCTCCGGTTTCCAGCCGCACCACCGCGACATCGCCAAGAGCGATGTAGGCGGTCGGCGCCTTCGGATCGGAATTCGGCAAGGCCACCGGGACCGAGCGGATGGCGTCGATATTGTCGCGGTATTGCGCCGCCAGCCGCACGGTCAGCGGGAAGTTCATCTCGCCTTCGTAGATACGGGTGACTTCCTGGCCGCCAATCGCGGCCTGAACGACGGTGTTCATGTCGCTGACGGTGATGCCGTAGCGCGCTGCCTTGGCGCGGTCGACCTGGATCACAAGATTTGGCTGGCCCAGCAGATTGAATGCGCCGGCATCGGCAACGCCGGGGACCTTGGCAAGTTCATCCTGGACCGCTTTCGACAACCGTTCGAGCTCGGCCAGATCGCGGCCGAAGATCTTCACTGAGTTCTCGCCCTTCACGCCGGAGACGGCTTCCTCGATGTTGTCCTGGATGTACTGCGAGAAGTTGAAATCTACGCCGATGAACTCGCTCTCAAGGCGTGCTGCCATCTCCCTCACAAGTTTCGGCTTGGTCAGTCCGTCCGGCCATTCATCAAACGGCTTCAGCGGCACGAAGAATTCTGCGACGAAAGATCCGTCCGGATCGGTGGCGTCCTCGCCGCGGCCTTGCTCAGAAACGACCGTGCGCACGGGCGGATAACTGGCGATGATCTTGCGGATCTTGTTGACGGTATCCCGGCCGGCATCGAGTGTGATCGTCGGCGGGAGCAGGGCGCGAATCCAGAGATTGCCTTCTTCCAGCTTGGGCAGGAATTCCGTGCCGAGCCGCATGCCCAGGCCGCCGCATACGACGAGAAATGCCAGAGCGATCATCGCGGCCATGCGGGCATTGCGCACGGCAAGCCCGAGAACGCGCTGGTATACGTCGCGCAGCTTGCGCACCAGGAATGTTTCGACTTCGCTCACCTTCTCCGGCAACAGGATCGATGACATCACCGGTGTGACTGTGAACGTCGCGATGACTGCGCCGAGCAAGGCATAGGCATACGTGCGGGCCATCGGTCCGAAGATCTGGCCTTCCACGCCCTGCATCGTGAACAGCGGCAGGAAGGCGGCAATGGTGATGATGACCGAGAAGAAGATCGGCTTGTCGACTTCTACTGCCGCCGCCAGAATCCGGTGCAGCCGGTCGCCGCGGCTCACGTCGGATGGATGACGCGCCGCGTGATGCGCGAGATGGCGGTAGATGTTTTCCACCATGATAACGGTGCCGTCGACGATAATGCCGAGATCGATGGCGCCGACCGACAGCAGATTGGCGGAATCGCCGCGCAGCACCGTAATGATGACCGCAAGGAACAGCGCGACCGGAATGGTGGCCGCCACGATCAACGCGCAGCGCAGATTGCCGAGGAAGATCCACTGAATGAGGAAGATCAAGGCGATGCCGAACAGCATGTTATGCATCACGGTGCGCACCGTGATCGCAACGAGATCGCCGCGATCGTAGTATGGCTCGATCCTGACGCCGGGTGGCAGGCTGCCGTCGGTGTTGATGCGCTCGATGGCCGCCCGCACGCGCGTCACGACATCCATCGTGCGCTCGAGCTTTTGCATCAGCACGATTCCGAACAGAATGTCGTCCTGATCATCGCGGGCCGCAATTCCCAGGCGCGGCGTGAAGCCGACCTGGTTATGGGCAATATCCGATAGAATGACCGGCAGGCCGCCTTGCTGGCTCACCACGATGTTGTTGATGTCGCTGACCGAGCCGAGCACGCCGACGCCGCGCACATTGACCGACTGTTCGCCCACCGCGATCGTGCGGCCGCCGACATTGGCGTTGCTGGTGGAAATCGCGTTGATGATCTGCGGCAAAGTCAGGCCGTAGGCCCGCATGCGATCGAGGTCGATTTCGGCCTGGTATTCCTTGGTTTTGCCGCCCAGCGGCGAGACGTCGGCGACCCCCGGCACAATGCGCAGTTTGCGCTCGACCACCCAGTCCTGCAGCGTCTTGAGCTGGGTCAGGTCCATGCCCGGCGGACCCTTGAGCTGGTAGCGCAGGATCTCGCTGATGCCGCCGGCCGGCGAAATGACCGGCGTAACGACGGCGGGCAGCGTGGCATCCTTCAGCCGGTTGGTGACCTGCTGACGCACAAAGTTATAGTCGCGGCCATATTCGAATTGCAGGCGGATAAAGCCGAGCGCGAACACCGTGTTCGAGCGGATGTAAGTGAGACCCGGCGTGCTCGCGACCGCAATTTCAAGCGGGATCGTGACGTAGCGCTCGACTTCTTCGGGCGACTGCCCGGGATATTGCGCGATGATCTCGATGATCGGCGGCGCCGGATCGGGATAAGCCTCGACGTTCATCGTTAAGAAAGCGGCGTAACCGACACCAATAAAAGCCGCGTAGGCGACCAGCGCGAGCGGCCGCCGCGACAGGCAGAACGACATCAGGCTACGCAACATGGATCTGTCAGCTTCCGGCGGCGGCGCGGTCGACGAACAAGCTGCCCTTGCTCACGACATTTTCGCCTTGGTGCAGACCGTCGACAACTTGAATCATCGACCCGTTGGAGATCCCGGTCTTGATGTCGCGCCGCTCGAGCGACTGGTCATTGCGCGCGACCCAGACATGAGCGGATTTCCCGTCATAGACAACGGCATCGCGCGGCACGGCCGGTGACTTGTCTCCTTCGCCGGTGAGGATGGTCACGCTGGCGAACATTTCGGGTCGCAGCACACCTTCCCTGTTGTCGAGGGTCGCGCGCACCAGCAATCGTCGTGTGGATGCATCGAGCGACGTCGCGACATAAGTAATGTTTGCCGTGAAGACACGATCGGGGAATGCGACGACGGAAAAATTCAGCGCCTGGCCGACGTGCACATTTGGTGCTTCGGTTTCGCGCACATAGGCAACCAGCCAGACGGTGGACAGATCGCCGATAACGAAAGTCGGGTCGCTTGCGCTGGTATTCTGCGATGAGGTGTTGATGTACTGCCCGGGGCCGACCTTGCGCTGGATGACCGTTCCAGTAATCGGCGAATAGATCGTCATGTGCGGGCTGACGGCGCCGGTATCTCCAAACTTGGCGATTTCGTCGTCGGTCATTCCTAGAATCCGCAGCCGATTGCGCGTCACCTCCAGCGAGGTTTGCGCAGAGCGAACGTCGTTTTCGGCCGCGCGGGTGGACGCCTGCGAAGTTTGCAGGTCGCGCAACGCGCCGGCCCGTGAATCATAGAGGGTCTTGTTTTGCTGCTCGACGATCCTGGCGAGTTCCAGAGCCGAACGGGTTTTGTTCAGGTTGGAGATTGCAGTGACAAAATCATTTTGTGTCTGCACCATGTCCGGCGCTTCCACGACGAAAAGCGGTTGGCCCGCTTTCACCGAGTCGCCTGGTTTGGCGAGCAGCTTGATCACGCGGCCGGAGTACGGCGAGAACACCAGCGTTGCGCGGTCTTCATCGACGGCGATCTTGCCTTCGGTCAGATGCTCGGTGCGGAACACGACGTCGGTAATCGGAGCGATGGCGAGCGACGCCCATTGTTTCGGTGTCGGATAATATGCGGCACCTTCACGATGACCCTGCGTCGCCTTTTCCTGCTCTGCAACCTTGTCGGCGCCGGGCGCCCGCGTGGTCGCGTTCACCGCCAGCCAGGTGCAAAAGATCAGCGCAACTACGGCAATCGCCCCGTTGCGTGTAATTGTGAGCGGCTGCGCGAACCGCGCCATCGTCGTGGTAATGAACTGCACCAAGGAATTACGCGTCCCCAAATTTTCCCTAATTGCGAGCGTTATAGTGAATTGGCGCGGCGTTGCGGCATTACCGCGAAATAAAGAATTCAACGTCGTTAAACTGCCGCGCCGTAGGGCATGGCGCTGAATGAGGCGGTCACACGCGGGCAACAGAAGCTCACTACCGACAAAAGGTCGCAGAGATGGGGATTTCAGTCCCTCTTCCCGGCAGGCAAAATTGCAAACGGCCTATCGTTAGCTATGCTGAATGACGCTTTGGTGCAGTGCAATATAAGCGGTCGCGGTCGGTATGAGATTACGTCTCACTCCTATTCATTGCGCCGTTCTTGCGGTGACCGGCGTCACAATCGCTCCGGCACTGGCCGAGGACACGCCAGCCGCGCACGGCATCACCGAGCCTTCGATTGCCACGAGTTTGCCGCAGAATGGCGATGCGTCCGGGGGTCGCAAGCGGCTTTACGACCGCGGGGTTTCATACAACCTGATCTACACCAACGATGTCCTGGGCAATATGTCGGGCGGCATCCGGCGCGGCACCATCGACCAGGGCAAGCTGGAAGCACAGCTCTATATCGATCTCGAAAAATTTGCCGGCTGGAAAGACTGGACGTTCTACGCCAACGCGTTCGGAATTTATAACACCGGCCGTATACGGCGCGACTACGTCGGCGGCATGAACACGATTGCCGCGATTGAAGCGACGCCAACTGTGCGCCTGTCTGAATTGTGGGTCGAACGCTGGGCTGGCCCTTTAAATTTCAGAATCGGCCAACTCGCCGCCGACGCCGAATTTTTCTACAGCGATCTTAGCGCAAGCCTGTTCCTGCAAAGCGATTGGCCGACCATCGGTGCTGTCAACTTGCCAGGCGGTGGCCCAGCCTATCCGTTGTCCGCATTGGGCGCGCGGATCAAGTACGAGTTTCCCAAGGACGCTTCGCTGCTCTTTGCCATTTTCAACGGCGATCCGGCCGGGCCTTGTCCGGGTGCCGATCCCGACACCTGCAATCGCTACGGCCTCAGCTTCCGTTTGCGCGATCCGGCCTTCATGATCGGCGAACTGCAGTTTCGGTGGAATCGCGGCAAGGACGACACAGGGCTGGCGACAACACTCAAGTTCGGCGGCTGGAGTCATCTCGGTCAGTTCGCCGACCAGCGTTTTTCCAACAATGGCATGTTGCTCGCGAGCCCAGCGAGCAGCGGGATGCCACTGATGCATCGCGGTGATTATGGCGTTTACGGTGTTATCGACCAGCAGCTCTATCGTCCGAAAGGCGGCAGTGGCGACAGCGGTATTTCGGTCTTCAGTCGCTCTTCGGTCAGTCCGTCAGACCAAAATCTGGTTAACGTCGAGATCGACAGCGGAATTGTTTTTGCAGGCATGATTCCGCAGCGACCGAATGATAATTTCGGCGCGAGCGTGATCTACTCGCGTTTCTCCAACAGCGTGCGTGCCTTTGATCAGGACCAGATCAATTTTGGTACGTTGGTAACTCCGCCGCGCGACTACGAGATCAATCTCGAGCTTACGTATGTTGCGCAAATTGTGCCGGGGTGGACGGTGCAGCCGGTCTATACATCAATCTGGCATCCGAGCGGCACGGGCATCCGCTATCCCGACGCCCAGGTCGTGGGTGTGCGGTCAGTGGTCAGATATTAAAGAAGTGACCCGCCCGGACGGGGACATGCCGGGCGGGTCTTCAAAAGATCGGCGCGAGGATGGACGAGGGGCAGGCGCCGATCTTAGCGGGGTGAACTCAGTAGTCGCACACGCGGATCAGGCGGACGTTGCCCCAGCGGTCATAGCGCTCGACCAGGCGGCAATCGCGATAGCCGGGGGTCACGTAGACCGGACCTGAAGAAGCGGCGGCCGCACCGATCAGCGCGCCCGCGGCAAAGCCGGCGCCGATGCCCCAGCCGAGATGCGAGTGAGCTTGCGCGGTGCCGCTGGTGGCAACCGTAGCGGCGACTAGCGTGAGGGCGGTCAGTGCAACTGCGGTGATCCTGGACTTGGTCATGGCGGGCTCCATCCGGTTAATTTGGGGCGGCCTGCATCGGCCGCGATATCCATTGGTCGTGGCCATTCCGGAAAAGGTTCAAAGCCAATTACAGGCGGTTGCCGGGCAGGGTCGGCCAGTGACAGACTGACGAAATGTCGAGACTCGCCTTGATTTTATTGAGTTTTTTCGCGGTCTTTGCGGTGGGGCAGGCCCAGGCGCTGGACAAGGTCCGGTTCGGCACCAATTGGGTGGCGGAGGCCGAGCACGGCGGCTTCTATCAGGCGCTCGCCGACGGCACCTACAAAAAGTACGGCCTCGAGGTCACCATCGTGCCGGGCGGGCCGAACGTGAACAACCGGATCCTGCTGCCGGTCGGCAAGCTCGACTTCTTCATGAGCGCCAATTCGCTGCAATCCTTCGATGCCGTCGAACACAACATCCCGACCGTCGCGGTGGCGGCAAGTTTCCAGAAGGATCCGCAGGTGTTCGTCGCGCATCCGGATGTGAGCAAATTCGAGGATCTGAAGACACGCACGCTGTTTGTGTCCAAGGAGGGGATGACCAGCTACTTCCAGTGGCTGAAGTCCGATTTCGGATTCAACGAATCGAAGGTGAAGCCGTACACCTTCAATGCGCAGCCGTTCCTCGCCGACAAGAATTCGGCGATGCAAGGCTACGTCACGTCCGAACCGTTTGCGGTCGAACGCATCGGCGGCTTCAAGCCCATTGTATTTTTGCTTGCCGACCGTGGCTTTGATGCGTATTCGACGCTGATCGAAACGCGCCGCGACCTGGTCGAGAAGCAACCCGACCTGGTGCAGCGCTTTGTCGATGCGTCTGCGATCGGCTGGTATCATTACATCTATGGCGACAGCCGGCCGGGCAATGACCTGATCAAGAAGCAGAACCCGGAAATGACCGATGCCTTGTTGTCTTATTCAATCGCGAAGATGAGAGAGTACGGCATCGTCGATTCAGGTGACTCCGTGAAGCTCGGCATCGGCGCTATGACCGACGCGCACTGGAAAAGTTTCTTCGACAAGATGGTGCGCGCCGGCGTGGTGAAGCCGGGTATCGACTACAAGCGCGGCTACACGCTGCAGTTCGTCAACAAAGGCGTGGGCGCCGAGTTGCGGCCGAAGAACTGACGGCGTCACGCTACTCCGCGGGAACGGCGGATGCATGGTATGGCTTCGCAGTCTGCTCGCGCCGTACCACCAGCCAGCCGAACAGCAGCATTCCCGCCAATACGATAAACGATCCTGCCGCCGCGATGGGTTCGCCGCCGTGACCCGTATGGATAAGGCCAACTCCGATCGTCAAAATCACCGTGCCGACGATCCACAGTCCGACCTGAACAAGGGCCGCGCGGCTGCGATCAATCGCCGGATGAAGGTGATAGAAAATCCCGAACAGGAACAACGAAACCCAGCCCAGCAGGTTGAGGTGCGCATGCGCCGGCATCGCCGAATGATCCTGCGATATGGCCATGACAATTCCCCACACCATACCCGCGATCACCATCACAACGGCGGCCGGGAAACTCAACGACGACGCTTTCATTTTTACCTCCGGACATGAGAGGGCCTGGCTATGCCGCCCTATATTGAATGCACAGAGCTGTGTAATTAAAACCTTGCCGGCTGTCAATATCGGAGTACAGTGTTGTGCAATGAGTCGGAAACGGCGCTATACGCTGACGCGGCGAGCGGAAAATCAGGCGGATACCCGCCGCCGCATCGTTGAGGCAACGGTCGATCTGCATGCCGAATTGGGGCCCGCCCGCACCAGCATCAGCGCGATAGCGGAGCGGGCCGGTGTGCAGCGGCACACCGTCTACGCCCATTTCCCCACCGAACGCGGGCTCTTTCTCGCCTGTTCCGGTCTCGCGCTCGAACGGGATCCATTGCCCGACGAACGCTCCTGGCGCGCAATCGCCAATCAGAGCGAGCGCTTGCGCTGCGGTCTCACTGAACTTTATGCCTGGTATGACCGGAACGCCGACATCGCGGGCAATGTCATGCGTGACGCCGAGGTCGATCCACTTATCCGCGATATCGTGCAGCTGCAGCTTGGCTCGCGCATGGATGCTTTTCGGGCGGCGTTGGCGCAAGGGTTGCGGCCGGGGCGCGAGCTGAATGCCGCGCTTGGGCTGGCAATCAGTTTCCACACCTGGCGCTCGCTCGTGAAAGAGGGTCGCCTGAGCAATGAGGCGGCTGTCGACTTCGTGCTGCGTGCGATAAACTGCGTGCTCAATAAGCCAAAGCGGTCCAACAGAGCATGAGCGGCCTTTCAACCAGGCATTCCATTGCCCCCTTCGTCACCCGTTGAACATCCGTCAGCGCGGCTTCCTGTCGTCGCCTTGAGTGGCGTCAGCAAGACGTTCGAGAGTGGCACCGTTGCGCTTCGCGGCTTTGATCTTAGCGTGCGCGCGGGCGAATTCGTGTCGCTGCTGGGGCCGTCCGGCTGCGGCAAGTCGACGGCGCTGCGCATCATCGCGGGACTGAGCGAAGCTTCAGCTGGCAGCGCCGTGTGGCCCGGCGGTACCGGCCAGACCGGGTTTGTGTTTCAGGAGCCGACGCTGATGCCCTGGGCCAGTGTCGACGCCAATGTGCGGCTGCCGTTGACGCTTGCGCGTGCGGAAGAAGCGACCTCAAGCACCGCCGTAACGCAGGCGCTCGACCGCGTCGGGCTTGCGGATTTTGCCGATGCCTTCCCGCGCGAATTGTCGGGCGGCATGAAAATGCGCGCCTCGATTGCGCGTGCGCTTGTCACGGAGCCGCAATTGCTGCTGATGGACGAGCCGTTCGCGGCGCTCGATGAAATCACGCGCTTCAAGCTCAACAACGACCTGCTCTCAGTGTGGCAAGAGCTGCGGCGCACGGTGATCTTCGTCACCCATTCGGTTTTCGAGTCGGTCTACCTGTCGCAACGCATCGTGGTGATGACGCCGCGTCCAGGCCGGGTCTTTACTGAAATCAATATCGATGCGCCGTACCCACGCGACGAGCGCTTTCGGACTTCCGCGGAATATGCGGCCTTCTGCCGGCAGGTCGCCGACGCCCTGAGCCGGGCAATGGGAGGCGCGGCATGACCGAGCGTGCCTTGCGCATCGCCTTGCCGGTCCTGGTGCTCGTGGCAGGCGTGTTGCTTTGGGACTTGATTGTGCGTGTATTCGCGATTCCGCCATACGTGCTGCCCGCGCCAGGGCTGGTGCTGGCGACGCTGGTCGCCGATGCCGGGCTGTTGTGGAATTCCCTGCTGGTGACGCTGCTCACGACCCTCCAGGGCTTTCTGCTCGCGGCAGTCGGGGGTGTCGGCCTCGCAATACTGTTCAATCAGTCGCGGCTGGTCGAATACTCGTTCTATCCCTTTGCCGTGATCCTCCAGGTGACACCGATCGTCGCCATCGCGCCGCTGCTGCTGATCTATTTGCCGCAGCCGCTGGCAGTGCTCGCCTGCGCCTGGATCGTCGCGTTCTTTCCGGTGCTCGCCAATACAACGCTCGGCCTGAATTCGATCGACCACAATCTTCTTGCGCTGTTTGACCTGTACAAGGCCTCGCGCTGGCAGGTCCTGTGGAATCTGAAGCTGCCTTCGGCGCTGCCGCAAATTCTCGCGGGCCTGCGGATTGCGGGTGGCTTGTCGCTGATCGGCGCAGTGGTCGCCGAAATTGCTGCCGGCTCGGCCGGCGCCGGCTCGGGGCTGGCCTATCGCATTGCCGAATCCGGTTACCGGCTCAATATCCCCCGCATGTTCGCAGCGTTATTGCTGCTGTCGCTTGCAGGCGTGGCGATCTTCTATGCGCTGTCGGGGATCTCGTATCTGGCGCTGCGCCGCTGGCACGAAAGCGCAGTTAAGCGCGAACGCTAGTGCAAAACGTACTGCACGATCACGCCAAGGCCTGCCATCACGACGACCACCTCGATCAGGCTGCGGTGCAGCCCGAATGCGAGCACGGCGGCAATCGCGGCAAGCGCCGAGGCGCGGAGATCGAGTGCCAACGGATCAAAAGCATACCAGCGCATCGGGCCAGCGTGCATTTCAGTTAATTTTCCGAACAGCACGTTCAATGCAAACCACACCGACAGATTGAGGATGACGCCAACGACGGCGGCAGTAATGGCGGCGAGCGCGCCAGACAGTTGGCGATTGGCCCGCAGCCGCTCGACAAAGGGCGCACCGGCGAAAATCCAGAGCATGGATGGCACGAACGTGACCCACGTCGTCATTGCGGCGCCGATCACGCCAGCGGTTACGGATGAAAAGGGTGCAGCGTCGCGGAAGGCGGCGAGGAACCCTACAAATTGCGTGACCAGGATCAACGGCCCCGGCGTGGTTTCGGCAAGGCCGAGGCCATCGACCATCTCGGGCGCCGTCATCCAACCGTAGGTCTCCACCGCCTGCTGCGCCATATACGCGAGCAGCGCGTAGGCACCGCCGAAGCTCACCACCGCCAGCTTCGAGAAAAACATTCCGATGTTGACCAGCACGTGATGCGGGCCGAGCAGCAACGCCGCCAATGCGACCGGCGCCCACCAGGCGATCAGGCCGACGACGGATGCAATCGCGAAATGCCGCCAGCGGTTTTCCGCCGGCGGCGGCGCGCTCTCAACTTTTCCTGTGAGACCAAGCTGCTCCGGTGACCGGCGCGCAACGAAATACCCGATCAAGGCTGCACCCGCGACAATCAACGGGAAAGGCAGCGCCAGAAAAAAGATGCCGACGAACGCGGCGGCCGCCAGCGAGAGAAGCAATTTGGTTTTAAGCGCACGCTTCCCGATGCGGATCAAGGCTTCAACGACAATGACGAGCACCGCGGCTTTAATGCCGAACAGTGCGCCGTCCACGACCGAGACGCCCCGCCCTAAAGCGTAGAGCAGGCTCAAGCCCAACATCACCAGCGCGCCCGGGATAATGAACAGGATTCCGGCGCTCAGCCCGCCGCGCACACCGTGAAGCAACCAGCCCAGATAGGTCGCAAGTTTTTGCGCCTCCGGACCCGGCAGCAGCATGCAGAAATTGAGCGCATGCAGAAAGCGCGCCTCGTCGACCCATTTTTTCTCGTCGACGACGACCCGATGCATCAGCGCGATTTGCCCGGCCGGGCCGCCAAAATTGATGCAGCCGATCTTGAGCCACACCATGAAAGCTTCACTGAAGCTCGGCCGGTTCGGCATGTCAGTGGTTGCCATGCTTTTTCAGGCCGCCTTGGCCGGCCAGTTGTGTCTCTCCTCGGCGGCAAAGCGCAGCCAGGCGAACAGGGCATCGTAGACCATGAATCCGCGTTCGAGCAGACCATGATCGTCGTCACCGGCAAGTGCCGACAGCCCGAGCGATATGGCATGCAGCCCGGCTGCTTCGGCCGCGATATCGGGCCGTGCGGTATCGGCGCCACGGACGATGAGAGCTAGCCGCGCCAGCGAAGGCTCGCCCTCCAGCCCGAACAGTTCGAGCATGGTGTCGAAAGAGCATCGTTCGCCGACGTGGCTGAGTTCGACGTCCTTGATGTCGAACGGAACGCCACCGCTTTCTCGTGCAACCGCGACCACCTGATCCGGATCGACGAACAGGATGCGCGCCTGCGGGTCGAGAAACCGCCGAACCAGCCACGGGCAGGCGATGCGGTCTATTTTCGGCCGCCGCCGCGTCACCCAGATGCTCGGCCGCTTTGGCACCAGGCGGTCGAGCTCGGTTTTGGCAACGAGCGGCAGGCCTGCCGTGGTCCAGCCCTCGTAGCCGCCTTCCATGACGCGTGCGTCGATGCCGTCGACGCGCAGTTGGGCAACGATCATCTGGCTCATCTCATGGCCGGCTTTGCAGGCCGCCACCAGCGGCCGCGACGCGTCGAACTCAGCCGCCCATTGCGAGGCTTTAGCGGGGTCGCGCCAGACCGCGCCGGGCAGCAAGTGCGGCGATTGTTCGTAAGCGTCACGTCGCCGCACATCGACGAGTTGCGGCGCTCCACGCGTCGCAATTGTGTTCCAGAAATCTTTCGGCGTGATCGAGTAGCTCGGAGACAGCATAAGTCCCCTCCTTAAGAGAAGGAGACGGTGCTTGGGCTCGCAAGCCTTGCAAGTGCGGGGCGACCGTCGCGGGCCCCGCGTGAATCTTTTAACCCGCTGTCATACGGGCCGCAAGGTTCACCTATCGAAACATCGAGAACGGCACGACAAGTGACACACCCGACACGAGCAATAGTATCAAGAATGATCTTTCGAAAGAGGGCATCATCGAGCTTGCCGTACAATTTGAGCCCGGCCCATGTTCCGAGCCAACATGGCACGGCAGGCCGAGCAGATACAGTTTTACGGTTTCGGGGGTGACAGCGCCGGCGACGCTCAGTGACACAGTGCTGGTCAAGATGGTCGCGAGCAGTACCGGCTGGAATATCGCGCGCTGCACATCTTTCGGCCAATTGCGCAGTTGGCACCAGACCACGACGACAATTCCGACCAGACCGGTCAACCCGGCAAGCAGGCCATTGAGAAATCCGACTCCCACCTCCGTGGCAACGCTTTCATGCGTCAATTTGATCGCCGGACGAACCAAGCTGTAGACGCTGTAGACGACGAGCAGCACGCCGACGCCAATGCGCATATTGGCCGGGTCGATATACGTGAGCAGCATCGTGCCGGCAGGGACTCCCAGTAATCCGCCGATGATGAACGGTGCCGCACTTCGCCATCGCACCGCGTGCCGCAACGACCAGACGCCATAGCCCTGCGTCACAAAGCCGTAGCCAACGATCAGGGCGGCAGTCTGGAGCGGCGTAAGAAAGTGCAGGTAAACGCCGGATACCACGAGACCCATGGCGAAGCCGGCAAGGCCCGAGGTCAAACCACCCAAAAATGATGCCAAAAGAAAAATCGTCAGAACGAGTCCATCCATGACTTACTCCCAAGCGAAAGCCTTCAGCGTTTGGATGGACGGAGTCACATCTGACGGGGCGGCTGTGAAAACCCCGAATTCGCATATTGGCGACCTGCGGCGCGCACGGCGCCGAAATCGAAGTGTAAGATTCTCCGGTGAGTTCGTTAGCGTCCAATAAGCATAGGTCCCCTTCGTGAACGAAGGAGACGGTGCTTGGGCTCGCAAGCCTTGGAAATGCAGGGCGACCGTCGCAGGCCCCACAACACAGTATTTACAGCACATCGCGGGGCCGTACAAGACTATCCGCATTGCACGCCCGCGTTTTCATTGCTCGCCATGGGACGTTGCCTTCGCTAGCTTTTCTCCAGGAGGCAACCATGCCCAACAAAATAGACCTTGGCGGCCGCAACGCGGTTGTTACCGGAGGTGCGCAAGGCATTGGCCGTGCGATCGTCGAACGATTTCTCGATTCCGGCGCGTCGGTGGCGATCTGGGATCGCGATCTTGCCCTGGCGAAAAAGACTGCGGGCGATTTGCAAAAACGCGGCCGCGTCGTAGCCGTCACCGTCGACGTCTGCAACTACGCCGACGTCGAGCGCGCCCGCGACGAAACGGTCAACGCGCTCGGGCGCATCGACATTCTCGTCAACAATGCCGGCATCGCGGGGCCGAACGTAAAAACCTGGGAGTATCCGCTCGACGCCTGGCGTAACGTGCTGTCGATCAATCTTGATGGCCCGTTTCATTGTTGTCGCGCTTTGGCGCCGGTGATGATCGCGCAGAATTACGGCCGCATCGTCAACATCGCCTCGATTGCCGGCAAGGAAGGCAATCCGAACGCGCCGGCTTATTCCGCGTCCAAGGCCGGGGTCATTGCGCTCACCAAATCGCTCGGCAAGGAACTCGCGTCCTATGACATAGCGGTCAACTGCATCACGCCTGCGGCTGCAAAGACGGCGATCTTCGACCAGATGACGCAGGAGCATATCGACTTCATGCTGTCGAAAATTCCGCGGGGCCGTTTCGTCACCGTCGATGAAATAGCCGCGCTTGCCGCGTTTTGCGCATCGGCCGACTGTTCGTTTACGACCGGCGCGGTGTTTGATATTTCCGGCGGACGGGCGACCTATTGAGCGATCCTGCTCTCCTTCGCCGCCAGCGGCTAACCGGTATTGCCCTGATGTGCGGGGCGGTGGCGTGTTTTGCTTGCCTCGATGCGACCGGAAAATATCTCAATCATCACATGGACACGATGCAGGTGGTGTGGTCGCGCTACACCGGCGCATTCCTGCTGGCTCTGATTGTCTCGAACCCGATAAACCGCCCGGGAATGCTGGTAACGCGCCGGCCATTTCTGCAGATCGGACGCTCCGCTCTGCTTCTTTTTTCGACCGCGCTGAATTTCTTCGCGCTGCGCTATCTGCAGCTTGATGAGGCACTCTCAATCCTGTTTTCCACACCATTCATCGTGGCGGTATTGTGCGGGCCGCTGCTCGGCGAGTGGGTCGGCTGGCGGCGATGGACGGCGATTGCGGTCGGATTCTTCGGCGTGCTGTTGGTCACGCGGCCGGGTTTTGGCGGCATTCACCCGGCCGCCTTGCTCTCGCTCGGCAGTGCCGTTTGTTATGCGGTCTACGTGATATCGACGCGCGTGTTGGCGCGTACCGATTCAAATGAGACAACCTTGTTTTATTCCAATCTGGTGGGCGCGGTGGCCATGCTGCCCGTCATTCCTTTCGTGTGGAGCACCCCGGAGAATGCTCTCATTGTTGGGCTGATGGTATTGATCGGCGCACTCGGCAGCGCGGGGCATTACCTGCTGATCGTGGGCCACCGCCTTGCGCCAGCCTCGGTGTTGGCGCCGTTTATCTACACCCAGCTGGTGTGGACCACGACGCTCGGCTTTTTGGTTTTCGGCGACGTGCCGCAGCGGTGGACAATCGTGGGTGGCCTGATCGTTGTGTCGTCCGGCCTTTATTTGCTCAATCGTGAGCGCAAGGTAGGCAAGGCGGCGCCCTCCACGCCGGTTGCCTAAGCGTCGGCGGCAAGGCTAAGTTCTGGCGCAAACTGGGATTTTGAGCTTCCGAGGATCATTTATGGCGACAGCAAAGGACCGCGCGCAGGCCAAGGCCGGCTCCGGGCTAAACGACGATATCGGCGAGCAAAAGCGCCTGGCCCTTTACCGCTCGCAGGTCCGCCTGCGCGAGGCGGAACAGCGCGCTTACGACCTGTTCCTGCAGAATCTCGTCAAGGGAACCAGCCATCTGTCACTCGGGCAGGAGGCGATCGCTGCCGGGTTTGCCGAGGCCATGCAGAAAGGCGATCTCAGCTTCTGCACCTATCGCGGTCATGCCCACACATTGGCGCGCGGCGTGCCGGTCGAGAAGGTGCTTGGCGAGCTGATGCAGCGCGACAACGGCCTGATGCGTGGCAAAGGCGGCTCCATGCATCTCACCTCGGAAGAGCATGGCGTGATGGGCTCCTACGCCATCATCGGCGCGCACCTGCCGATCGCCTGCGGTGCTGCCTGGCGCGCGCAATACAAGGGCGACAAGGACGTTTCGGTCTGCTTCTTCGGCGACGGCACTACGAACATAGGCGCATTTCACGAAGCGCTGAATTTCGCGGCGGTCTGGAAACTGCCGGTGATCTTCGTCTGCGAAAATAATCTTTATATGGAATACACCCCGATCGCCGACGTCACGGCGGTGCCGCATCCCGCTGCTGACCGCGCTTCGGCCTACGGTCTTGAGCGCATCGTGATTGACGGCAACGACGCCGACGAATGTTATCGCACAGCGCAAGAGGCGTTCAGAAAAGCGCGGGCCGGCGAGGGGCCTTCACTGGTCGAGTGCATGACCTATCGTCACAGCGGCCACTCGCGCGCCGATCCGGCCAAGTATCGTCCCGAGGGCGAACTGGAAAAATGGAAGCTACGCGATCCGATCAAGATCTATCGCGAACGGCTGAAGCAGTTCGGCGTCAGTGATGCCACGATTGAGAAGATCGACGCCAGCGTGCGCAAGGAAGTCGATGACGCGACCGAGGTCTGCAAAGCTGCGCCGAACCCGCCGCTCGATATTCTGTTCACCGACGTCTATGCCGATGGAGGCTGGGCATGGCGGAACTGAGTTATCGCGACGCGGTCGTCCGAGGCATCGCGCAGGAAATGACGCGCGACCCCGACGTGGTATTCCTCGGCGAGGACGTCGCGAAAGCCGGCGGTGTGTTCAAGGCGACGGTGGGTTTGTACGAACAATTCGGCCCGTTGCGCGTTCGTGATACGCCGATCTCCGAGCAAGCAATTCTGGGCGCTGCCATGGGCGCAGCGATGACGGGTCTCAAGCCGATCGCGGAAATCATGTTCTCGGATTTCTTCGCGGTCTGCTTCGACTACATCGCGAACGAATTTCCCAAGAGTCGCTACATGTCGAACGGGCAAACAAAGTGCCCGCTGGTGGTGCGCACCGGCAATGGCGCAGGATCGCGTTTCGGCGCGCAGCACTCTCAGAGCGTCGAGAACTGGTGCATGATGATCCCCGGCCTCAAGGTCGTGGCCCCCTCATCACCGGTCGATGTCATCGGTCTCCTTGCGGCCTCGGTGCGCGATCCTGACCCGGTGATCTTTCTCGAGCACAAGTCTCTCTACGCGACAAAAGGAGAGGTACCGGACGGCGAGATCGTCGACACGCTCGGCACGGCAAAAATCCTGCGCCCGGGCAAGGACGCAACGATCTGCGCCTTGGCATTGATGGTGCCGCGCGCGCTTCAGGCGGCGGAAAAGCTCAAGGCGGAACACGGCATCGATTGCGAAGTTGTCGATGTTCGGTCGCTGGTGCCGCTCGACACGCAAACCATTCTTGGCTCGGTCGCGAAGACGCACCGGCTGTTCACGGTCGAGGAAAATCCGCGGCTGTGCGGCTGGGGTGCCGAGATCGTGTCGATCGTCGCGGATGAATCTTTCTATGACCTCGATGGCCCGCCGGTCCGCATCACGACGCCGCATATACCGCTGCCGGCGGCCGATATTCTGGAAGACATCGTATTGCCGACGCCGGATCGCATTGCCGAGACGGTGCGTCGGAGTTTGGGAAGCTAACTTCTGTCGTCACCGGGCTTGTCCCGGTGACCTCGCTTAGGTGAGCAGTGCGTTCCTAAGCGAGATGGCCGGGACAAGCCCGGCCATGACAGGCGAGAGTAAAGGGACAGTTGTTATGTACGAAAATCTCCTGGCCAATGTTCCGACCGACCTCTGGATCGGCGGCAAATGGCGCAAAGCATCCGACGGCAGCCGTTTCGACGTGATCGATCCGGCGACCGAGACGAAAATCGCATCGGTTGCGAGCGCCTCGGTCGAGGACGCGAAAGCTGCAATTGATGCCGCCGAAGCGGCGTTTGAAGGCTGGGCCGGCCGCAAGCCGCGCGAGCGCGCCGAGATCCTGCGGAAAGCCTTTGAACTGATCATGCGCGATGCCGAACGCTTCGCCAAACTGATCACGTTGGAGAACGGCAAGGCGTTGTCGGACTCGCGCGGCGAAGTGGCCTATGCGGCCGAATTCTTCCGATGGTACGCGGAGGAAGCTGTGCGCAACATCGGCCAGATTTCAACCGCGCCGGCCTCCGGCGCGCGCATTGTCGCGCAACACAAGCCGGCGGGCATTGCTGTGCTGGTCACGCCGTGGAATTTTCCGGCGGCGATGGCGACGCGCAAGATCGGTCCGGCGCTCGCCGCCGGCTGCCCGGTGGTGCTCAAGC
The DNA here is from genome assembly GCA_963735285.1 of uncultured Alphaproteobacteria bacterium. Lineage (GTDB taxonomy): Bacteria > Pseudomonadota > Alphaproteobacteria > Rhizobiales > Xanthobacteraceae > Pseudolabrys. The sequence continues at coordinate 125,495 of CAVTKN010000010.1, forward strand.
CGGCATCCGATACGCCGCTCACCATGCTGGCGTTGATGCCGGCGCTGGAGGAGGCGGGAGTTCCCGCCGGCGTGGTCAATGTCGTACCGTCGCGCCGTTCCGGCCCGGTCGTAAGCGCAATGCTGCACGATCCGCGCGTCCGCGTGCTGTCTTTCACCGGTTCGACCGAAGTCGGCCGCAAGCTGCTGCATGAGGCCGCCGATCAAGTGCTCAAGCCCTCGATGGAGCTTGGCGGCAATGCGCCGTTCCTGGTGTTCGATGACGCCGACATCGATGCGGCAATCGACGGCGCCATGATCGCCAAGATGCGCAATATGGGCGAGGCATGCACGGCGGCGAACCGGTTCTACGTGCATGAAAAGGTGCACGACGAGTTCGCCAAGAAGCTCACCGACAAGATGAAGTCGCTGAAGATGGGCAATGGTCTCGACGACGGCATTAATGTCGGGCCGCTGGTCAACAAAGAAGGCCGCGACAAGGTGATCGAGTTGGTCGACGATGCGGTCGCAAAGGGCGCCAAAGTATTGACCGGCGGCAAGACGCCCGACGGCCCGGGCTATTTTTACCCGGCGACGGTCATCACCAATGTGTCCGACGACGCCAAGATGCTGAACGAGGAAATCTTCGGGCCGGTTGCGTCGATCCAGACCTTCAAGACCGAGGCCGAGGCGATCAAGCGCGCCAATGACACCGAATATGGCCTGGTGGCTTACCTCTTCACCAGGGATCTCAGCCGCGGCATGCGCGTTTCGGAAAAACTCGAATTCGGTATGATCGGTCTCAACCGTGGTCTCGTGTCCGATCCGGCGGCGCCGTTCGGTGGCGTCAAGCAGTCCGGCCTTGGGCGCGAAGGCGCCCAGGAAGGCATGAAGGAATTTCAAGAGACGCAATACGTGTCGGTGACGTGGTGATATTTCTTTCGTCGTCCCGGCCGAGCCAACGGGTCCGCGCGAAGCGCGGCCCGATGATAAACTCCGCGAGAGCCGGGACCCATAGCCCGCAGTCTATCGAGAGGGCACGGCGTATGGGTCCCCGCCTTCGCGGGGACGACAACAGGGTGGCTGCATGGACGTTCTGATGCCGCAGCTCGGCGAAACCGTCGCCGAAGGCAAGATCACGAAATGGTTCAAGGCTGCCGGCGACGCGGTAAAGCCGGGCGATAACCTGTTTGAGATCGAAACCGACAAGACCTCGATGGAAGTACCGTCGACGACAAGCGGGACGCTCACGGAAATTCGTTTTGGCGTGGGTGAGGTGGCGAAGGTCGGCGCAGTTGTGGCGGTGATCGGCGGGGCGGGTGTTGCGGCAAGTTCGACGCCCGCACCGAATGCGCCTCCGAAGGCTCCGGGACCACCACCACGCTCGGCGCCGGCTGTCGCTGCGGCACCGATGCACTCCACGCCGATGCCGCGTCCGGCTCCGCCCATGGATCCATTCCACGCAGTTCGCACGCCCGAGCGCAATTATGGTCCGGCGAAGCTTGCCGGCGGCGCGGTGGTGACCCCGCTCGCGCGGCGTCTGGCGTCCGAGCGCGGCATCGACCTTTCGCGTATTTCAGGATCCGGCCCGCATGGCCGCATCGTTGCGCACGACGTGGAATCGGCCGCGCCGCATGCGGCTCCGGCGCAAGCAACCGGAGCGAGCTCCGCGCAGGTCAAGGCGCTCTACGAGGGCATCGCCTACGAGGAAGTTCCGCTCGATTCCATGCGCCGCACCATCGCCACGCGGCTGGTGGAAGCAAAGCAAACGATTCCGCACTTCTATCTCACGGCCGACCTCGATGCTGGCCGCCTGATCGCCATGCGTGAGGAGGCCAATGCCGCTGCGCCAAAAAGCAAGGACGGCCAGCCCGCGTTCAAGCTCTCGCTCAACGATTTCATTATCAAGGCCTGGGCGGCAGCCTTGCAGCGCATTCCATCGGCCAACGCGGTGTGGGCCGGAGACCGCATCCTGCGCTTCCGCTCTTCCGATATCGGCATTGCCGTTGCGCTTGAAGGCGGCCTGATCACGCCGGTACTACGAAACGTCGAGATGAAGTCGCTGACCGCGATCTCGGCGGAAATGCGCGACCTTGCCGAACGCGCGCGCCACAAGAAACTTCGGCCGAACGAATATCAGGGCGGCGCAAGCGCGATTTCCAATCTCGGCATGTACGGTGTGCGCGAGTTCTCCGCCATCATCAATCCGCCGCACGCGACCATCCTGGCGGTTGGGGCAACGCGGCGCGCGCCAATCGAGGCGGACGATGGCAACGTAAAATTCATCAGCCAGATGACCGTCACATTGTCGTGCGATCATCGCGTCGTGGATGGCGCGCTTGGCGCTGAACTGCTCGCGGCTTTCAAGGATTTTATTGAAAAGCCGGTCACCGCTTTAGTGTAACGGGAGTCGAGACATGGCTGGCGAAAAGCCGGACGTATTGCTGGTTGGGGCCAAAAAGCCCGTGTTGATGAAGGGGCTCGAAGGCAAGGTCACGCTCCATCACTGGCTTGACGCCAAGGATAAGGATGCCTTTGTCAAAGAGGTTGGTAACAAGATCAAGGCGATTGCGATTGCCTATACCGCCAACAAGGTCGACGAGAAATTTCTCAGGCAGTTTCCCCACCTCGAACAGGTATCGAGCTTTGGTGTCGGTTACGATCACATCGACGCCAAGTGGGCCGGCGCGCACGGCATCGTCGTCACCAATACGCCCGAGGTGTTGAACGAAGAGGTTGCCGATACCGCGCTCGGCCTTTTGCTGTGCACGGTTCGCGAATTTCCGCAGTCGGAGCGCTTTCTGCGTGCCGGAAAATGGCCTCAGGGACATTATCCGCTGACGAAGGCAACGCTGCGCGACCGGACTGTCGGCATGGTCGGCATGGGCCGCATCGGCAAGGCGATCGCGAAACGCTTGGAAGCTTTCGGCGTGCCGGTCGTTTATCACAGCCGCAAACCGCAAGCGGGCGTCAGCTACAAGTACTATCCCAATCTCATCGATATGGCGCGTGAGGTCGATACCTTGATGGTGATCGTGCCGGGCGGCGCCTCAACCCAGAACATGATCAATGCCGACGTGCTTAAAGCGCTGGGGCCAAAAGGCATTCTTATCAACATGGCGCGGGGTTCGGTGGTGGACGAGCCGGCCCTCATCGAGGCGCTCAAAAACCGCACGATCTATTCCGCCGGTCTCGATGTCTTCGCCAAGGAGCCCGAGGTTCCGAAAGAACTGATTGCGATGGACCACATCGTGCTGTTCCCGCATCTCGGCTCGTCGACCGAGGTGACGCGCGCGGCGATGGATCAGCTTGTGGTCGATAACGTCCTGGCCTGGGCGGCCGGCAAGCCGCCGCTCACACCCGTTTCCGAAACGCCGTTCCCACCGAAGCGTTAGTCGTTCGCTGCCGCTCGGCGTATGATGGTTCGAATATGATGCGTCTTGTCATTGCACTTGCAGTTGGATTTGCGGTTGGTGCGACAAGTTTTGTTGCCGGTGGTGCGCGCGCGCAAACGCCGCCGGCGCTCGGCGAATCCGCGCAGCGGATGATCGGCAACTGGGAATTCTCCAATGCCGATCATGACAAGATCTGTACCGCGACCTTCAAGAGCGATCCCGCCAGGAACGGTTTCAAGGTCGAGTTCGACGCGAATTGCGCGAACCTGTTTCCGCTTGTCCGCGAAATCGCCACCTGGAAATTCCCCGACAACGACTTGCTCTATCTCCTCGATGCGCAGGGAAAGTCGGTCGCGGAATTCAGCGAAGTCGAGGACGGCATCTTCGAGGCGCCAACTCCCGGCGTTGGCGTGCTGTTTCTCCAGAATGCGGCGACGGCCGCCCCGCCGCCGAAGCCGCCAGACCAGGTCGCTGGAAACTGGGCGATCGTGCGCAAGGCTGGCCCGCCGGCGTGCTTGCTGACCCTCGCATTGACCGCGGCGGGCGACGGCTTTGCCGTCACGGTGAAGCCCGGCTGCGATCCGGCCCTGGCGCGGCTCAACTTCGCGCAATGGCGAATCGACCGCGACGAACTGATGCTGGTGCCTGCGCGCGGCAATCCCTGGCGTTTTGAGGAAGTCGACAACGCGACCTGGCGCCGGGTGCCGGAAAGTGCCGACCAGATCACGCTGGTGCGGCAATAACTTTCTAGATCAACCGCAAGCTTCTGAAACTCGCGTGGCCATCTTTGCCGACAATGATGTGGTCGTGCACGGCGATGCCAAGCGGGCCGGCGACGTTGATGATCGTCTGCGTCATTTCGATATCGGCGTGCGACGGCGTCGGGTCGCCTGACGGGTGGTTGTGAACCAGGATCAGAGCGGTGGCGGAGAGTTCGAGCGCGCGCTTGACCACCTCGCGCGGATAAACGGGGGTGTGATCGACGGTGCCGACCTGCTGCAATTCGTCGACGATCAGCTGGTTGCGCTTGTCGAGGAACAGCACGCGAAACTGTTCCTTTTCGGCAAAGGCCATGGTCGTACGGCAGTAGTCGATCACGCTCGACCATGACGACAGCACCGGCCGCTTCCGTACTTGCCCGCGCGCGAGCCGATGTGCCGCGGCGTGCACGATCCTGAGCTCGGTGATGGCGGCGTCGCCAAGGCCCTTGACCTCTGCCAGTCGCGCGGGCGACGCCGAGATTGTTTCCGGGAAAGAACCGAATTTCGCGATCAGGTCCTTGGCCAGCGGTTTGACGTCGCGCTGCGGGATGGCGCGGAACAGCACCAGTTCGAGCAATTCGTAGTCGCTGACGGCGTCGGCGCCGGCCTCGCGAAACCGACCGCGCAACCGCTCGCGGTGGCCGTGATAATGCAGAGGCGGCTCTGACGAGCCAGCCTTCCGTCCGCCCCTGCTGTGCTTGCCGGTCATGAAAGTGTACCCATAGGTGAGTACACGCAATAATTGTATTATTTGAAAAAGACAATCTTTGAGAGAGGCAGCTTTTTCGGCCGAGGCGGCGCCTCAACCGCGATAGGGCGGCTTGTGCAGGCCGGCGGGCGAGAAGGTGAAGACCTCCACGCCGTCATTGGTGACGCCAACGGTGTGCTCGAACTGGGCCGACAGCGAACGGTCACGCGTCACGGCGGTCCAGCCGTCCGACAGAACCTTCACGTGCGGACGGCCGAGATTGATCATCGGCTCGACCGTGAAGAACATCCCGGGCTTGAGGACGATACCTTCGCCTGGACGTCCTACGTGCACGATGTTCGGCTCGTCGTGGAACAAGCGCCCGAGGCCGTGGCCACAGAAGTCGCGCACAACGCTCATGTGCTGCGCCTCGACATAAGTCTGGATCGCGTGGCCGACGTCGCCGCTGGTGGCGCCGGGGCGGATGGCCGCAATGCCGCGCATCATCGCCTCATGCGTCACTTCGATCAGCCGTTCGGCGCGGCGCGGAATTTCGCCGATCGTGAACATGCGGCTTGAATCGCCGTGCCAGCCGTTGAGGATCAGCGTCACGTCTATATTGACGATGTCGCCATCCTTCAGCGGTTTGTCACCCGGGATGCCGTGACAGACCACGTGATTGAGCGAGGTGCAGGTCGACTTCTTGTAGCCGCGGTACATCAGCGTGGCGGGCAGGGCGCCGTGATCCATGGCGTACTCGAACACCAGCCGGTCGATTTTTTCGGTCGCGACGCCTGGGCCGACATGTTCGGTCAGCATGTCGAGACAGCGCGCGACCAGTTGCCCGGCCTTGCGCATCGCCTCGAAGGCGGCGGGTCCGTGGATCTTGATCTGGCCGGTTTTGCGTAGAGGAGCGACGGCGGCGTCGACGTAGGTCATGAGCTTGAATGTAAGGTTTGCAGCGCGCCGTGCAAGCGCATAATCTTGTGTGCTGATAATGTGTTAGGCGATCTTCCCGCTCAGTTCGTCGTCGATATGGGCGCGAATGATGTCGTCGAATGTAGCTTCGGCCTTGAATCCCAACTCGCTTGCCCGCGTCGCATCGAGGCGTTCGGCCCAGCCCGCGACGATCCGTTGCACAAGCTCGTCAGGCGAACGGCGGATCCGCGCAGCCACTTTGTCGCCGGCGACGCGGCGAAGCGCCTCGATTTGTTCCCCCACCGTGCAGGATATGCCGGGCATGGCGAGATTGATGCGCGTTCCGAGTTTTTCCGGCGTCAGGCCCGCGGCGTGAATGAGAAAGCCAACCGCGGCGCGCGGGCTCGCATGCGTATGCCGTACGGTTTCGGCAACCGGCAGGAGCGCCTCCTGGCCGGCGAGCGGCTCACGGATAATTCCCGAAAAGAAACCGGACGCCGCCTTGTTGGGTTTACCGGGCCGCACGCAGATCGTCGGCAGTCTGATGCCGACGCCATCAAGGATACCGCGTCGCGAATAATCGGCGAGCAGCAATTCGCAGATCGCTTTCTGTGTGCCGTATGAGGTGAGGGGGGTGAGATGAAAGTCGTCGGGAATGGAACGCGGAAAGGGCGCGCCGTACACCGCAATCGACGACGTGAAAACGACCTTTGGCTTGTACGCCGCCGCGCGGATGGCCTCGAGCAGCGCGCGGGTGCCATCGAGATTGACACGATATCCCTTCTCGAAATCCGTTTCCGCCTCGCCCGAAACCACGCCGGCGAGGTGAAAGATCACGTCTGGCTTGCCGGCAACGGTTTTCGCCGCCACACCCGGCGCGGACAGGTCGCTCGCCGAAAGTTCTGCCGCTCCTGAAAAGCCTGCGGGCTTTTCCGGCGCAACCACGTCGACCAATGTCAGACGATCGACGGGTTTGCCGTTCAGGCCGCCGTCCTTGACCAGCTTGGCGGTCAGCTTGCGGCCAATCATGCCTGCGGCGCCCGTGACCAGTATATGCATTTACGTCCTCGTTTGCTCGCGATCCGCCGGATCATATCGATCGATACGGCGGAGATCAGGAAACAATAACATCCAGATGCCCGCAACCATCAGCGAGCCGAGCCCGCCGATGATCACCGAAGGCACGGCGCCAAGCCAGGCGGCGACAAGACCGGATTCGAATTCGCCAAGCGTATTCGATGAACCGACGAACAGGTAGTTGATCGCGCTCACCCGGCCGCGTTTTTCGTCGGGCGTCTCGATCTGCACCAGCGAGAATCGGATCACGACACTGACCGCATCCGAGGCGCCAAGCACTGCCAACGACAGCAGCGACAGCGGAAACCAGCTGGAAAGGCCGAACAAGATCGTGGTCACGCCGAAAATGCCGACCACGGCAAACATCTTGTTACCAAGGCGCCGCTCGATGGGATGCCGGGACAGCACGATCGAGGTGATCAGCGCGCCGACCGCCGGCGCCGAGCGCAGTAAACCGAGCCCAATCGGGCCGACCGCCAGAATGTCCCGGGCGAAGATCGGCAGCAGCGCAGTGGCGCCGCCAAGGATAACGACAAAAAGATCGAGGGTAATCACGCCGAGCAGCCGCCGCCGGGTACGAATGTATTCGAATCCGGCGAAAACAGAAGCAAATGTGGGCGGCTCGCGCACGGGTGCGGGTCCCTGCACGCGGACGAAACTGATCAATGTGATCGAGCAGGCAAAAAAAGCGAGACAGACAATTCCGACGGCCACCGGACTGAGTACGTAGATCAGGCCGCCCAGCGCGGGGCCACAGATGACGGCAGTCTGGTTGGCGGAGGTCCAGGCTGCGACCGCGCGCGAGATCATGCCGGGCGGAACAAGTGACGGCGCCAGCGCATGCGCTGTCGGCATTTCAAATGCGCGTGCGCAGCCGATCAGGAATACGGCCGCGAACAGAAGCTCGCGTCCAAGAATGCCCATGAAGGTCGCGGCGGTGATCATCACGGCCGCAAGGGCATAGGTGCCCTGCGCGGTACGGACGATCAAACGCCGGTCGTAGCGGTCAGCCGCATGCCCGATCAACAACGTGAGCACGACCGCAGGCACGAACTGGATCAGTCCGACCAGGCCGAGATCGAAGGCGCTGTTGGTCAACTCGTAGATTTGCCAGCCGATCGTAAGGGCCAGCATCTGGTAGCCCATGGTCGACGCAAGCCGTGCCAGCCAAAACAGCACAAATGATTTTTGCTGGAGCAGGCCCGATGATGGCTGAGTCGAAATATTCATTTCGTGGTGTTGTTCAGCGTACTCAGGCTTAGAATCTGCCGGCCATCGGCGGCGAAATTATTCGGTGAAAGCCAGCGTTCGAAGTTCACCTTGCGCGTCGGCCAATCGCCGTCGAGAATCGCGAAATATGCAGTATCACGGTTGCGTCCCTTGGCAATCATGTGTTGGCGCAGGATTCCCTCGAAGGCGAAGCCGTAGCGTAGCGCGGCGCGCCGCGAGGCGGCATTGAGTGCATTGCATTTCCACTCGTAGCGGCGGTATCGGAGCGTCTCGAAGGCGTAGCACGCCAAAAGGTATTGAGCTTCGGTACCGAGCGGCGTGCGTTGCAGTGCGGGCGAATAGACGATGTGACCGACCTCGATGACGCGCATGGCCGGCTTTATTTCCATCAGGGTCCCAATGCCGAGGCATAGATCGTCATTGTTTACGATCGCATACGAATAGGGGTCGTCGAGTCCTGTGCGCTGGCGCACCCAGTCGGAAAATTCTTCCGCCCCCGCAAACGGCCCGTATTGCGACATATAGGTCCAGATTGCGTCGTGGCCGCGGACTGCGTCCCACAGCGATGCGGCATGTTCGGCACCCAATTTTTCAACGCGGCCGTAACGGCCCTTGAGTGTCACCGGCCCGGGACGATCGGACGGCGTGTTGTCGGCGGGCGCGCCAATGGGCAGCGCTGATTGCTGGCGCGTACTGTCGTTCACGGCTTGGGCCGGCGCGGCAGGTCGTCGTGAAAGAACTTGTTGAGTTCGGCGTTCGGTACGACGCCGGCAAAACTGTCGAACTTGCCATCCTGCGCGATCTGGCGCGCCGCCTGGATAAAAGCGTGCATCGCGACACGCGAAAGCGTACCGCCGACGCTGATGCGGCGCACGCCAAGTGCCGCAAGATCATCGACCGTGAAGCCGAACGCGCCGCTGTTGAGAAAGTTGATCGGCTTCGGCGCGACGGCCTTGACGGTTGCCGCGATGTGTTCACGGGTCTTGATGCCGGGCGAATAGAGGCAATCGGCACCGGCATCAGCGAAGGCTTTCAGCCGGCGGATTGTTTCATCCAGATCGGGCCGGTTCCTGATGAAGCCTTCGGTCCGCGCGGTGAAGACAATCTCGCCGCCCGTTTTGTCGATTGCATCGCGCGCCGCCCGTACGCGCTTGACCGCGAGATCGAAATCATAAAGAGGATTGGCATCGTCTTCGGTGTAATCCTCGATCGATATGCCGGCCACGCCGGTCGCGACGCACAATTTTACGTTTTCCGCGACCTCATCCGGGTCGTCGGCATAGCCACCCTCGAAATCGGCATTGACGGGTACGTCCGCTGCCTGCGCGATCTCTTGGAAATGCGCGAGCATCATGTCGCGTGTGACGTCGCCATCCGAATAGCCTTGCGCGTGCGCGAAGCCGGCGCTGGTTGTGGCCAGCGCCTTGAAGCCGAGGCCTTGCAGATAGCGCGTGCTTCCGACATTCCATGGATTGGGAATGACGAAACAGCCGCTTTGGTGTAACGCACGGAACGCGCGACGTTTTTCTGAGATGCCCATATTGACCTACCGGTGGCGGGACAGCTGTTTACCCGATTTTCCCGCCTGTGCGAATTGGGCAGCCGGCTGTTTGATGGCGTGAAACACCTGCAACCGCTCGATATTCCGACACCTAGAAGTGATCGCTTTGGCGATGCATTTACTTGCGCGGTTCCGGCGGTTCGCTATGGGGGTGGCATCCACACATGTCATCGAGGTTTGTCATGTCATCATTTCCATTCAAAGCGCTCGCGGTCGCATTGATCGCCGCTTTCGCGCTTGCGTCGCCAGCTGAAGCGGCAAAGTCGCGCAAGCACAAGAAAGTCGCCACCACATCTGCGACGACGCAGGGCAAATATTGGGGAACGAACGTGTTCCCCGCGGGTCCGCTTTATTTCAGCGGCGTTTATCTCGGCGATGATCCGGACCCGAATATTCGCTTCCAGCTCTGGCGGGATATCAGCGGCCGCATGGGCGGCGACGACTGATCTTCCTTGGTCAGGCGAAGGTCCTGTCTGCGTTTGATTTTTCCCGCCTGATCGGCTGAAGTGCGCTCCTTACAGACGACGTGCCTTCGCGGCCATGCCGCGAATAGCGGTCGCGCGGGAGGGGTGCAGTCATGCTTCGTACAATCGCGGCCTTCGATCGAATTGGCGAGGAAAACGCCTTCGCGGTCCTCGCCCGCGCCAACGCGCTGGTTGCGCAGGGCCGTGACATCATCAATCTCGGCATTGGCCAACCAGACTTCCGCACGCCTGATTTCATCGTCGAAGCGGCGGTGAAGGCGCTGCGCGATGGGCATCATGGCTACACGCCGGCGAACGGCATTCCGCCGCTGCGCGAGGCGGTGGCGGCCGATCTTGCCAAGCGTTTCAAGGTTGATGTGTCGCCGGACAGCGTGATGATCATGCCGGGCGGCAAGCCGACGATGTTCATGTCAATTTTGATGTTTGGTGAACCGGGATCGGAAATTCTGTACCCGGATCCTGGTTTTCCAATTTACAGGTCGATGATCGAATTCACCGGCGCAAAACCAGTGCCCGTGCCGATCCGCGAAGAGAACGGCTTTGCCTTTTCGGCGGAAGAGACACTCAAGCTGATCACGCCGCGCACGCGTCTCCTGATTCTCAATTCGCCGGCCAATCCGACCGGTGGCGTCACGCCAAAATCCGAAGTCGACAAACTTGTCGCCGGGCTGGAGAAGTGGCCGGACGTTGCGATCATGTCGGACGAGATCTACGACCACATGGTCTATGACGGCGAGACTCATGTCTGCCTGCTGTCATATCCGTCGATCCGCGACAGATTGATCCTGCTCAACGGCTGGTCAAAAACTTATGCGATGACCGGCTGGCGGCTGGGTTACGCAATATGGCCAGGCAAGCTCTATGACTATGCGCGCAAGCTTGCGGTCAATCTGCACTCCTGCGTCAACGCCTCGGCACAATATGCAGGGCTCGCGGCGCTCAAAGGCCCGCAGGACGAAGTGACCAAGATGATTGCCGAGTTCGACAAGCGACGGAAAGTCGTAGTCGAAGGCCTCAATAAATTGCCTGGCGTCTCCTGCGCGACTCCCAAAGGCGCGTTCTATGCTTTTCCCAATGTGAAACGCACGGGATGGAAAGCGAAAGCGCTCGCATCGTCGCTGCTGGAAGATGCCGGTGTCGCCATCATCGGCGGGCCGGATTTCGGCATACTTGGCGAAGGATATGTGCGATTGTCTTATGCCAACTCGACAGAAAACATCCTGAAGGCGCTCAATCGTATGGGCGAGTTCCTGTCGAACAGGAAGGCCGCGTAAGTTTTCGTTTTGTCGTGCGTGCAGAGGAAGGACTTCGCCATGCTTGATCGTACCGCCGCGGACAGGGGTCTTTCGGAAGAACTGCGCATGATGCGGCAGAGTTGCCGAGACTTCGTCGACAAAGTGGTGCTTCCGTACATCAAGCAGAACTGGAAGCTTGAATGGTCGATGGTGCCGGAAGAACGCCTGCCGCTGCGCATCCTGGAAGAGGCCGAAAAGATCGGCATTCGCACGCTCGGCGTGCCGGAAGAATACGGCGGGGTCGAGCTCGAGAAGGGCACCGAGGTCAAGACATTCGCCGTGGTGTCGGAAGAAATCGCCCGCGGTGATTCCGGCCTTGCCGACAAGATGGTGCAGAACTGGAAAGTGTCGGTGCTGCTGCGCCAGTTCGCGCCGAAGCACCTGCAGGAAAAGTGGTTCAAGCGCCTGGTCGCGGAGCCGCAGTTCCTGATGGCGCACTGCCTGACCGAGCCGCGCGGCGCCTCGGACCGTTGGCTGCCCTACAACGTGCCGGAAGCGGCCATGCAGACCAAGGCGGTCAAAACGAATGGCGGCTGGGTGATCAATGGCCGCAAGCAGTTTATTTCCAACGGCTATGACGCGACCCTGTACGTCGTCTACGCCAATTCCAATCCGAAAGTCGGCATGATGCAGGGGACCTCATCGTTCCTGGTGCCGCGCGAGACGAAGGGGTTCACGGTCGCGCGCTGTAACGAGACGCTCGGCTGCCGCTTCATGAACAACGGCGAGATGGTGTTCGAGGATATGTTCATCCCCGACGACCACCTCCTGGTGCAGGACAGCGCCATGGGCTCGGCCGGCGTCTATTTCCGGCCGGGCAAGATCATCCAGGCGGCGAAGAATCTCGGCGTCGGCGTACGCGCCTTCGAGGCTACGGCTGAATACGTGCAGAACTACGTGCAGGGTGGCCGCATCCTGATCAAGCATCAGGCCGTGGCGCTGCGGCTTGCCGAAATGGCGACCAAGATCGAAGCGGTGCGGGCCTTGCTCGACCGCGCGGCGCGTGCCGTCGATGACAATGCGCCGGAAGCAGAGACTTTGGTCAACATGGCCAAGATGTTTGCTTCGGAAGAAATCATGAAAGTCGCCCAGCACGCGGTCGAATTGCACGGCGGAAACGGCATCATGCTTGATTTCGGTATTGAAAAAGTCCTGCGCGATGCGGTGATCTTCATGCACATGGATGCCACCGTCGACATATCCAAGTTCAAGATCATCAAGAACATGTTCCCGGAAACGGCCGGGAAATATGCCGGGCCTGAGTGAGCCTCAACGCAGCGCGAAACGAAATCCTATCAACACAATCAGCATGCCGGCCAGTTGCGCGAGGCTCGGAATCACGCCGAGCGCAAAATAGCCGATCACCAGCGAGAACACCGGCACCAGCGCAGGAAATGTTGCGGTACGCCCGGCGCCGAGCAGGATCACCGCGCGCGCAAACAGATAAATCGGCAGGATGCCGGCGAGCACGCCCTGCACCGCGATCTGAATCAGATTTTCCGTCAGACCCATCCGCAGAATGCCGCCGTAGCCGACGAATATTGCATGCAGCGGTGCAAACACCAGAATTGAGAGCGCGCCGACCACCGCGATCGCGCGTGTGCCGGACACGTGCCAATAGCGCAGCAGGATGCCGAAGGTTGCCCAGAATAATCCGGCGGTGGCGAACAACAGGTCGCCGCCGACACCTTGCCCGCCGATCGTGGCGAGCAATTCCGCGCCGAACACCAAAAGGCCGGCGATGATTGTCGCGCCGCCGATCACGCGCTGGAATGTCGGTTTTTCGTGCAGCACAAGTGAGGCGAGGATGAGCCCCGAAAGGGCCGCGCACGCCGGTTGGATGGTGGTGCCATGACCGAGCGGCACCAGGATGAAGCCGGTATAGGCAATCATCGATTGCGGCGGTCCGGCGAGGATGCTCATCACCAGGCCGCGGCGCCAGCCGATGCCACCGAGGTCGCGCAGGCCTTCCCGCAGGACGAGCGGTATCAGCAGGAGCCCCGACCAGAAAAACCGGTGTAGGGCCAGATCAGCCGGGGAAAAGCCGACGGCAATGCCATGCTTGGCGACAACAAAGCCGGCGGCCCAGCAGATCGACGCGCCGGCACCGCACAACGCGCCGATCAGGACGTTGGACGTTGCTGCCGCTGGTTGAGGCTTGGCGTCCAAATGGAATCCTTTTGGCGCGCGCGGGGTGACTTGGGTACGGCTGATACTCTAGGATTGCCCACGAAGTCCATTTGCCAATCAACAACACTCACTTCATCGGGATGGAAAGCTCATGGCGAAGTCGCGAAAAGTCATCATTACCTGTGCTGTTACCGGCTCGATCCATACGCCGTCGATGTCGCCGCACATCCCCATCACGGCCTCGGAGATCGCAGATGCCGCCATCGGGGCAGCCGAAGCCGGCGCGGCCATCGTCCATTTGCATGCCCGCAATCCGCAGGACGGCCGTCCGGACCAGACGCCCGAGGCCTTCGCGCCATTCCTCAAGGTCATCAAGCAGCGCTCCAACGTGGTGGTGAACATCACCACCGGCGGTGCACCGACCATGACCGCCGAGGAACGCGTGCGTCCGGCCGCGACCTTCAAGCCGGAGGTCGCCTCGCTCAACATGGGAACGATGAATTTCGGGCTGTATCCGATGATCCCGCGCTACAAGGGCAAGTTCAAGCACGACTGGGAGGAACCGTATCTCGAGCGTTCAAAGGCGGGCATGTTCAAGAACACGTTCGCCGACATCGAGTACATCCTGACGACCTGCGCCGGCAACAACACCCGCTTCGAGGTCGAGTGCTACGATATCGGCCATCTCTACACGTTGCGCCATTTCCTTGACCGCGGGCTGATCAAAGCGCCGGTATTCGTTCAGTCGGTCTTCGGCATCCTCGGCGGCATCGGGGCGCACCCCGAAGACGTCATCATGATGAAACGGACCGCCGACCGCCTGCTGGGCGACAACTATCACTGGTCGGTGCTGGGCGCCGGTGCCAACCAAATGCGTGTCGCCGCGATGGCGGCATCAATGGGCGGCAACGTGCGGGTCGGCATGGAGGATTCGCTGTGGATCGGCGCCGGCAAGCTGGCGGAATCCAACGCCCAGCAGGTCACGCAAGTGCGAAAGATCCTTGAAGGTCTCGGCCTTGAGGTTGCGTCGTCAGACGAGGCGCGCGAGATCCTTTCGCTCAAGGGTGGCGACAAGGTGGCGTTTTGACGCTTCGCTAGCCGGCGGCAACGTTTCCCGTTGCTCTTGCGCGCGCGAAACCTTCCAATAGAAGGGAGGAGATTCGCGCGATGGATGCGCTCGATACCGTCAGCATTGCGATCCTGCTTGGCAGCCTGCTGGTGCTCGCCGGCATCCTGTCGAGCCTGGTCGCGTTGCGCTTCGGGGCGCCGTTGCTGCTGGTGTTCTTGCTGGTCGGCATGCTGGCGGGTGAGGGCGGCCCCGGTGGCATCAAGTTCGACAATGTTGGCGCCGCCTACCTGGTTGGCTCGATCGCGCTGGCGTTGATCCTGTTTGATGGTGGGCTGCGCACGCGCTTTGCCAGTTTTCGCAATGTCCTGGCGCCGTCATTGGTGCTTGCGACCGTCGGCGTGCTGATCACGACGCTGCTGACCGCGCCGGTCGCCAAATTCGTTCTCGGCTTGGGCTGGATTCAGGCTCTGCTGGTCGGTGCGGTGGTGGCCTCGACCGACGCAGCCGCGGTGTTCTTCCTGATCAACGCGCGAGGCTTGCGGTTGCGCCCGCGTGTGCGCGGTGTCCTCGAGGTGGAGTCCGGCACCAACGACCCCTTCGCCATCTTTCTTGCGTTGCTGCTGGTCGAAATCCTGCTGCTCGGCGACCAGAGCTGGTCGCATGCCCTGGTCACCTTTCTGCGCGATGCCATTCTTGGCTGCGTCATTGGTTTTGTCGGCGGACAAATCATTACCTTTGTGCTCAACCGGCTGACGCTCGCTCAGGGTTTGCACGCGCCCTTTGTCGCGGTGAGCGCGCTGGTGGTATTCGCTTTCGCGAACGCACTTCATGCGTCGGGATTTCTGGCGGTCTATCTTGCGGGCCTGGTTGTCGGCAACGCGCAGACGCGGGCGCATAACTCAGTCGTCGTCTTTCTCGATGCCATCACCTGGCTTGCCCAGATCGTGATGTTCGTACTGCTTGGCCTGCTGGCATGGCCGCACCGGCTGGCTGACAGCCTGGTCGGGTCGGTGACGGTGGCCTTGGTTCTGATGCTGGTCGCGCGGCCTGTGGCCGTTTTCCTTTGTCTCGCTCCGTTCAAGTTCCAATGGCGCGAGATGGCGTTCATTTCCTGGGTCGGCCTGCGCGGCGCGGTGGGAATTTTTCTCGCATCCATTCCGTTGCTTGTGGGCGTGCCGGCGGCCTATCTGTTTTTCGACGTCGCTTTCGTCGTTGTGCTGTCATCGCTGCTTGTGCAGGGCTGGACGGTGGCGCTTGCCGCCCGCAAGCTCGACATTTCGTTCGCGCGCGCCGATCCGTTGCCGCGGCGCGTTGAGCTCGATCTGCCGGGCCAGCTTGCGCGCGAGATCGTCGGCTACCCGGTTTCGGCCAATAGTCCCTTTCTCCGGCGCGGCTTGATCCCGAACTGGGCGCGGCCAACGCTGGTCGTTCGCAACGAGGAAATCCTCACGCCCGCGGAAGCCCACCCCGTGCGCGAAGGAGACTACGTCTATCTGTTGGCGCCTCCGGAAAAGGCGCAGGCGCTCGACCGCTTCTTCGTGAAAATGCCGCCGCCGGCGTCGCCCGATCCGCGGCTTCTTGGCGATTTTTTCGTCCCGGCGACAGCGACGCTTGGCGCGCTCGCCGAGATCTATGGATTGCAGGTTGCAGCCGATCATACCGAGGTCAGCCTTGCGGACTATTTCGGCGAGCAGCTCCGGCGCAGGATAAAAACTGGCGACGTCGTCGAGCTGGGACCCATCGCTTTGCTCGCTCACAAGGTGAGCGGCGGCAGCGTCACCACGGTCGGGTTACGTCTGGCCGAACCCGAAGGCGCGGGCGATCTTTCTCGCCGCCTCAAGTCCTTGTGGTCCAGGCTTCAGAGAGTGTTGGGCTAGAGCGCGCGCCGCGACAGCATCGGCGTACGCTGCACCAGCCAGGCGCCGCCGAAAAGCACCGCGCTCCAGAACAAGTCACCGAGCACCGTCTTGTCCAGGAACGGCAGCGCCGCGACGTAGCATTGCACCAGGCCCTGCCACGTGTGCGGGTACAGGCTGCCGAAAGCCCAAACGGCAAAGTTTGTCGTTACGAAGAAGATCAGCGAGCAGGACAGCATCGCTGCAATAACCGGGAGCGCACCCTGCCAGCGCCGCACCAGCATGCCGGCGAAAGCAGGCAAGGTGATCGCGGCGCAGACCACCAGTGTGATGCGCCAGTCATCGCCTGCGAGCGCGACATTGCTCAGCAGCACGGCGGCGAGCGGGACGACCACGGCCAGCGCCGGGATACGAAGCATCCGGCCAGCGAACAGCGCACTCGCCGCGAATGGCCACACGCCCGGCGCATGCGGCAGCAGGCGGGCAGCTACGTCGAAACCGATCAGGAATGCAACGAGCAGCAGATCCATCCAGAGGTCGGCACGGGTCTTGTTCACGGTCATTGCGGTAGGTCCTGTTTCCTTATTTCGCGGTGTTCTTAGCACGACTGGGCTCGGATTTCCTACCGGGCTGGCGGGGCTTGCATGCCAGGCTTTACCGGATCGCTTCGGCCCAATCGGCCACGATTCCCGCAAGCTGATCCAGGCCATCCGTGAGGGCGGCAGGGCCCGGCTGGAGAATCACTGTCGACTTGATTTCGCGCAGCCAGCCGTTGGCGACGGCGGGAACTTCGGCAAAACCCGGGCGGGCGGCGACCTTGGCAGGCACGAACTTTTTTCCGCACCATGAACCGACGATGATATCCGGCCGCGCGGCAACCACGTCATTGGGCAAAACGATGCGGTCCTTGGCGTTCTTACGCGCCGCAAGTTGCGGAAACACTTCGACACCGCCGGCGGCCTCGATCAGTTCCGACACCCAGGCAATGCCGGAGATCATCGGTTCGTCCCATTCCTCGAAATAAACGCGCGGCCGGCGCGTCAGCTGGAGCGCGCGCTCGTGAACGGCGTTCACGCGCGCCGCCAGCGATTTTGCCAGCGTCTCGGCTTTTTCTTGCACGCCAACGAGCGCGCCGAGGGTGCGCACCATGTCGAGGATGCCGGCGACATCGCGCTGGTTAAACGCATGCACGGCAATATTGTTGCGGATGAGTTCGGCGACGATGTCGGCCTGCAGATCGGAAAATGTCAGCACCAGATCAGGTTTGAGTGCGACAATCTTCGGCACGTCCGCCGATATGAAGGCGGAAACACGCGGTTTCTCCTTGCGCACCTGCGGCGGACGTACGGCATAGCCGGACACGCCGACAATGCGGCGGTCCTCGCCGAGGAGATACAGCGTCTCGACGGTTTCCTCGGTCAGGCAGACGATTCGTTCCGGGGGAAACATGCCTCAGGCAAGCATATCGACTTGGCCGGCGTCGAGCAGCTCGGCGGTACCCGTTGCAGTTACCCTGCCGCCGTCGATCCGCACCACGTGGCTGGCAATACGTTTTACCTCGGCGGCATTGTGGCTGACATAGATGATCGGGACCCGCGCTTCGTCACGCAGTCTTTCCAGATACGGCAGGATATCGCGCTTGCGCGCCGTATCGAGCGAGGCGAGCGGCTCGTCGAGCAGCAGCAGGCGCGGGCGCATCAATAGCGCGCGCCCAACTGCGACGCGCTGGCGCTCGCCGCCCGACAATTTGCCGGGACGCCTTTCGAGCAGGTGGCCGATATTCAGGAGC
This sequence comes from uncultured Alphaproteobacteria bacterium, assembly GCA_963735285.1. Lineage (GTDB taxonomy): Bacteria > Pseudomonadota > Alphaproteobacteria > Rhizobiales > Xanthobacteraceae > Pseudolabrys. The sequence continues at coordinate 143,727 of CAVTKN010000010.1, forward strand.
TCGACCACGCGATTGAATGCAGGCGGATCGGCGGGGTGTCCGCCCATCCAGCGTCCGTAGTCGAGATTGTGCCGAACGGTAAAATGAGGAAATAGCCGCCCCTCCTGGAACACGTAGCCGATACGGCGCCGCCAGGCCGGCACCTCAATACGCGCGGCTTCGTCGAACAATGTCTCGCCGTCGAGTACGATGCGGCCGCGGTCCGGTTTGAGCAGCCCGGCAATCATATTGATGATGCTGGTCTTGCCGGCGCCGGACGGGCCGAACAATGCGGTCGCGCCGCTGTCACTGGTGAGGGATACGTTTATCGAGAATTCGCCGAGCTGTTTTTCCGCGTGAACGACGAGCATGTTCAAGCCCCGTGCAGGCGTGCGGCGGCGCGGCGGGCGAACCATTCCGATGCGAGCAACGCGGCAAACGAAATGATGATGGATACGATCACAAGCTTGAGGGCGTCAGCATCACCGCCCGGTACTTGCGTGAGCGTATAGATCGCCGCCGAGATTGTCTGGGTCTCGCCCGGGATATTGGACACGAACGTAATCGTGGCGCCGAATTCGCCGAGCGCGCGCGCGAAAGCCAGCATCATGCCCGCGATGACGCCGGGCAGCGCCAGCGGCAGCGTGACTGTGACAAAGGTCCAGGCCGGATTGGCGCCGAGCGTTTCGGCTGCATCTTCCAGCCGCCGGTCGATCGCTTCGATCGACAATCGGATTGCCCGCACCATCAGCGGAAATGCCATCACGCCGCAGGCGAGTGCGGCGCCGGTCCAGCGGAATGAAAACACGATCCCGAAATGATCTTCCAGAAAAGCGCCGATCGGCGCCCGGCGGCCGAAGCTGATCAGCAACAGATAGCCAGTCACCACCGGCGGCAGCACCAGTGGCAGATGGACGATAGCGTCCAGCAGAGCCTTGCCCCAGAAATGTTTTCGCGCCAGCAGCGTCGCAATCGCGATGCCGAACGGCAGCGCCACCAGCGTCGAGACCGCCGCAACGCGCAGCGAGAGTTGAACGGCCGTCCAGTCCTGGGGGGAAAGTTCGAGCACGCGTCTATTGTGTCACGAGACCGGCTTGATCAGAAAACTGAATCCATAGCGCTCGAAGATCGCCTTTGCGGCCGGTGTCGCCAGGAAGCTGAGATAGCGCACGGCCGCGGCCTTGCTATTCGCTGTTGCAGCCACCGGGTATGTCACCGGTGGATAGGAGCTGTCGGGAAACGCGCCGATAATCCTCACCTTCGGTTCAATCTTGGCATCGGTCTCGTAGACGATGCCGAGGGGTGTTTCACCGCGCGCGACGAAAGCGAGTGTCGCCCGGACATTTTCCGCCTGTGCGAGCTTTGGCTCAGCGGCCGTCCAGGCACCCAGCTTTTCCAGCGCAACCTTGGCGTAGAGCCCGGCCGGCACGGCTTTGACGTCGGCGACTGCAACGCGGCCATCGCCGGCGAGTTTGGCGATATCGAAGCCATCTCCGATCGCGACATGATCGAGCTTGGAATCCTTAGGCGCGATCAACACCAGCTTGTTGCCGAGCAGGTTCACGCGGGTGTCCGGCTTGATCAGCTTGTGCTCGGCTGCGTAGTCCATCCAGCGCAGGTCGGCGGAGATAAAAATGTCCGCCGGCGCGCCTTGTTCGATCTGTTTGGCGAGCGCGGAACTGGCCTCGTAGCTTGCGACCACCTTGACGCCTGTGGTCTTGCTGAAGGCCGCATTGGCATCATCGAGTGCATTCTTAAGAGATGCAGCGGCGAACACCGTGATCTGCTCTTGCGCGATCAGCGGTTGTGGCGCGCCCGAAAGGGCGAAGACGAAGCCGAGAAAGGCGAAAACGCGTGCAAACATGGCGGTTCTCCTGAAGACGTCGAAACGACGCCAGCATGGACTTAGGGTTCGGGATCTCAATCGATTGTCGGAACCGCCGTTCCGGCTTTATGCGGCGCACGCACAGGGCGCTGCAACTTCTGTAAGCCTAGCAAGTCTTCCAGAGATTGTCATCGCCGGGCTTGTCCCGGCGATCTCGCTTAGGCAAGGACAGCGCAACCCTAAGCGGGATGGCCGGGACAAGCCCGGCCATGACAGTGTAATTAAATGTGGTCTCTATGCTTGACGTTGGGAAAAGAATATGGCGGACGCGACGCCCATCGAGGGCGAATTCGACTACATCGTAGTGGGCGCCGGCTCGGCCGGTTGCGTGCTGGCCAACCGGCTTTCGGCGGATCCCGCCAATCGCGTGCTGGTTCTGGAGGCGGGCGGCAACGACAACTGGATCTGGTTTCACATCCCGGTCGGCTACCTGTTCGCCATCGGCAATCCGCGCGCCGACTGGCTGATGAAGACCGAGCCGGAGCCGGGGCTCAACGGCCGCAGCCTGAATTATCCGCGCGGCAAGGTGATCGGCGGCTCTTCGGCGATCAACGGCATGATCTACATGCTGGGCCAGGCCGGCGATTACGACCACTGGCGTCAGCTCGGCTTGCCGGGCTGGTCGTGGGACGACGTGCGGCCGATCTTCCGCAAGCACGTCGATCACTTCCTCAAGGACAGCGAGCACCACGCCGTCGGCGGCGAATGGCGCGTCGAATATCCGCGTATTAAGTGGGAAATCCTCGAGGCATTCCGTCACGCCGCCAACGAGTACGGCATTCCGAACGTCCCCGATCCCAACACCGGCGACAACGAGGGCATCTGCTACTTTCACGTCAACCAGAAGCGCGGCCGGCGTTGGTCGGCCGCGCGCGGTTTCTTGAAACCGGTATTGCACCGGCAAAATCTCCGTCTCGAAACCGGCTGCCTGGTCGAAGGCATAGACTTCACCGGCAAGCGAGCGACCGGCATCCGCTGGCGGCAGAATGGCGTGCTGCGCAGCGCGCGCTGCCGCGGCGAAGTGATCCTCTCGGCCGGCGCGATCAACTCTCCGCACCTGCTGATGCTGTCGGGTATCGGGCCGGCAGCGCATTTGTCGCAGTTCGGCATTCCACTCGTCCTCGACAAGCCCGGCGTCGGCGGCAACCTGCAGGATCATTTGCAGCTGCGCCTGATCTTCAAGGTGTCAGGCGTGAATACGCTGAACGAGAGTTATCCGAAGCTGCTCAGCCGGCTCGGCATGGGGCTTGATTATCTCTTGCGCCGGCGTGGGCCGATGACCATGGCGCCGTCGCAGCTCGGCGCCTTCACCAAGTCCGATCCATCGCGGGCCACCGCCAATATCCAGTATCACGTGCAGCCGCTGTCACTGGAGAAGTTCGGCGAGCCGTTGCATCCGTTCCCGGCCTTCACCGCCAGCGTCGCCGATATCCGCCCCACCAGCCGCGGCTCGCTCACACTGAAGTCCACCAATCCGGCGCAGCCGCCGGCGATCCGGCCCAATTACCTGTCGACGCCGGAAGACCAGCGAGTCGCCGCCGACGCCATCCGTGTGACCCGCAAGATCGTCTCACAGCCGGCGCTGCAAAAATATTCACCCGTCGAGTACCTGCCGGGACCCACCGTGCGTGATGACGAGGCCGGACTGGTCAAAGCCGCCGGCGACATAGGCACGACCATATTCCACCCCGTTGGTACAGCGCGCATGGGCCGCGATGACGATACGCGGGCGGTCGTTGATGCGCGCCTCCGGGTGATCGGTATTGACGCCCTGCGCGTGGTGGACGCCTCGGTCATGCCCACGATCACCTCGGGCAACACCAATTCGCCGACCATGATGATTGCGGAAAAGGGCGCGGCAATGATTTTGGAAGACCCGAAATAGGCTATAGTTCGCGGATCACTGGAGGGGGCTGTCATGAATCTCGTGGAGCGCATTAAGGGTATCCTGCTGCAACCCAATTCGGAGTGGCAGACCATCGAGCGCGAACCGGGCAACGCCGGCTATCTGTTTCCTAACTACGTGGCGATCGTTGCTGCCATACCGCCGGTATGCGCATTTATTGGCCTGTCGATCATCGGGTACGGGCCATTTCGCCTCGGGATCGTCAGCGGACTTCTGCACGCAGTCGTCGTCTATGCGCTGTCCCTGATCAGCGTCTTTGTCTTGGCCTATGTCATCGATTTCCTCGCCGGAACATTCGGCGCCCGAAAAAATCTCGACAATGCCATGAAGGTTTCGGCCTATGCGCCGACCGCCGCCTGGGTTGCAGGGGTGTTCAAGATCATTCCGGCGCTGGCGTTCCTGGGAATTCTCGGACTGTACAGTCTCTACCTGTTGTACACCGGCATCGCAGTCCTGATGAAGCCGGCGGCCGACAAGGCGCTGATCTACACCGTTGTCGTTATCCTTTGCGTGATCGTGGTTTGGACGATTGTCTTTGCCATCCCCGCCGCGCTGTTCGGCATCGGCATGATGTAGAGGCGGCTCAAGGCAACGCCTTGAGATGGCGGATCGGGCGGCCGGGCGCAATCGCCTGCGCGGCCGCAACGATCGCGTTGGTGTCGATCCCGTAGTGCCGATAGAGCTCGGCGAGCGAGCCGGTCTGGCCGAAATGCTCGACGCCGAGCGCACGCGTGCGATGGCCGGCAACGGCGCCGAGCCATGCCAATGTCGCCGGATGTCCGTCGAGGACGGTCACGATGCCGCAATGCATCGGCACGTCAGCAAGCAGGCGCTCGACATGTGAACGCGCGTGCACCAGGCCGCGCTCGCGCGCCCGCTGCGCGGCGGTCCAGCCTGCATTGAGCCGGTCCGCGGAGGTGATCGCGAGCAAGCCGACGTCGCGCCGGTCTTCCGCCATCAGACCAATGGCTTCAATGGCTTCCGGTGCCATCGCGCCGGTGTAAGCAACCACAACCTGGCAATTGGGCCCCGGCTTGCGCTGCCAATAGGCGCCATCGACAATCTGCTGGCGCAACTCTGGCGTCATCTCGCGTTGAATTTGTTCAATCGGGCGCGTCGAGAGCCGCAGATAGACCGAGCCGCCGGTCTCGTCGCGGAGCCAGGTGCGCTCGGATGGAGCCGCATCTGCATCTTTCTGCAAGTAGGAAAAGGCCCAGGCCATAATGACCGACAATTCGTCGACATAAGCGGGCTCAAAACTGGCGAGGCCATCCTGCGCCATGCCGATCAAGGGCTCGGCAATCGACTGATGGGCGCCGCCTTCGCCGGCGAGCGTAATTCCGGACGGCGTGGCCACCAGCATGAAGCGCGCATCCTGATAGCAGGCGTAATTGAGTGCATCGAGACCGCGCGCGATGAAGGGGTCGTAGAGCGTGCCGATCGGCAGCAGACGCTCGCCATTGATGCTGTGCGACAACCCAAGCGCCGACAGCAAGATGAACAAATTCATCTCGGCGATCCCGAGCTCAATATGTTGGCCTTTGGGCGAGAACTCCCAATTGAAAGTCGAGGGAATGTGCTCGCTCTTGAATGTGTCGGCCATGGCCTGGCGCGCGAACAGCCCGCGCCGGTTCACCCATGGTCCGAGATTGGTGGACACCGTGACGTCCGGTGACGTGGTTACGATGTGACGCGCGAATTCGTCTTTGCCGCGGCCAATCTCGTTGAGAATAGCTCCGAAGCCGGTTTGCGTGGACATCACCGGCTGGATGGTGACCGACAAGCTATCTGGCACATCGTGCACAGGCGCGGTCAGGCGCCGTGCGCCACCGGCCGCGAACGGCACGCGATCGAGAAACGATTGCAACTGTTCCGCCGGCAGCGTGAGCCCTTCGAACTTGTCCCATTCACGATCCGGCCGCACGTTGTTCGCCTGGCGAAATGCTTCCATCTGCTGCGGCGTCATGAGGCCGGCGTGATTGTCCTTGTGGCCCGCGAAAGGCAATCCAAAGCCTTTCACGGTGTAGCAGATGAAACAGGTGGGCTTTTCGGGATCGGCGTTGTGGAATGCCTCGAGAACAGAGGGCATGTCATGGCCGCCGAGATTGTTCATCAAGGCGGCCAGTTCGTCGTCGCTGCGCTTATCGATCAGTCTGCTGACGTCACCCTGATCGCCGATTTCGTCGTTGAGCCGCTTGCGCCACGCAGCGCCGCCCGCGAACACCAACGCGGAGTAGAGCTGGTTCGGGCAGCTATCGATCCAGCGGCGCAACGTTTCGCCGCCCGGCTCCTTGAAGGCGGCTTGCTGAAGCGAGCCGTATTTCAAAATGACAACGTTCCAGCCAAAATTCTTGAACAGCTGTTCGTAGCGCGCCCACAGCCCTTCGCGGACGACGGCGTCGAGGCTCTGCCGGTTATAGTCGATGATCCACCAGCAATTTCGCAGGCCCTGTTTCCATCCCTCGAGCAACGCTTCAAAGATGTTGCCCTCATCAAGCTCGGCGTCGCCGACCAGTGCCACCATGCGGCCTTCCGGCCGATCAAGACCCCAGCCGTGTGCGCGCACGTAATCTTGTGTCAGCGACGAGAACAGCGTCTGCGCCACGCCCAGTCCCACCGAGCCGGTGGAGAAGTCGACATCGTCGGTGTCCTTGGTGCGCGAAGGATAGCTTTGCGCGCCTTTGTAGCCGCGGAATGTCTCCAGCCGCTCGCGCGACTGCTTGCCGAGCAGATACTGGATGGCGTGGAAGATCGGGCTCGCATGCGGCTTCACCGCGACACGATCCTGAGGGCGCAGGACATCAAAATAGAGCGCGGTCATGATTGTTGCCAGCGAGGCGCTGGATGCCTGATGGCCGCCGACTTTCAAGCCGTCCGAGTTTTCGCGCAGATGGTTGGCGTTATGGATCATCCAGCTCGCCAGCCAAAGCACCTTGCGCTCCAGTGCGGCAAGCACCGGCAAATTATCTTGGATGGCTTGCTTGGACATCAGCGAGGCGGCCCGCGTTCGGCAATTTCACCCGCTGATTATGGGTATTCGGCCGGGGCGGTGCCTGCCAATTCACACTATTATTATCGTCCAGACTGGCTTATTCTATCAATTATAACCACAAAAAAGGTCGATTATGCCAATACCGACGCTCGATGCGGTGGACCTGAAAATCCTGCGGTTGCTGCAAGACGATGGACGCATGAGTTTGGCGGACCTGGCCGGCAAAGTCGGACTGTCGCCGTCGCCCTGCCTGCGCCGGGTGCGGTTGCTGGAAAAAGCCGGCGTGATCGCGCGTTACGTCGCCGTGCTCGACCAGCGCGCGGTGGGCCTGCCAGTCAGTGTTTTCATTTCCGTGAAGCTGGAGAAACAGCGCGAGGAGTTGCTCGATCGTTTTGCCAAGACGATCGCGCGCTGGCCGGAAGTCCTTGAATGTTATCTGATGACCGGACCGCGCGACTACTGGCTGCGAGTGGTCGTGCCGGACCTTGCGGCCTATGAGCGCTTTCTCAAGCAGAAACTGACGCGGCTCGAAGGCATCGCATCGATCGAATCGAGTTTTGCGCTGGAGCAGGTCAAATACACCAACGTGTTGCCGGTCGCCTGACTACTTGTTGTCCGTCGCCACGCTGGTCTTATTGTCCGGCGCTTCGAGCACGGTTTTGCAAGCCGGAGGCAACTCCGCGAGCATCGTTTGCCTCACCGGAGGGCTCGGCTTGATCTGTGGGTGTAGCACCTTGTCAGAGAACCAGTAGTCGAGTTCCTTGGCGCCGCACCCGTCGCCGCCAGGGACCGGCGGCTGCGCGCGGCAACTCGGTGAGTTTGCCGGACATTTCAGCCGCACATGGATGTGATCATGATGGCCGTACCACGGGCGGATCTTGGCCATCCAGCTGTCGTGTGCCTTGTCTTCGACGCGGCACAGTTCCTTTTTGATAGCGGCGTTCACCAGCACACGCTCGACCTCCGGCTGCTGGGCTGCCGTCTTGATGAAGGCGACGTGTTGAGGCGTCCAGGTTTGCGGATTGAGGTGTTTCCAATCTGCCGACACGAGGTTGATGGCTTGGACCTTCTCGCGCTCATCCTTGCTGAGAATGTGGTCGGGCATCGGCATGAACCAGATGTCGACGTCGAGACCGATTTGGTGACTTGCATGATCCGATATGGTGGGTCCGCCGCGCGGCTGCGTCATATCGCCGACTAATACACCCTTCCATCCGGTGGCCTTGGCGGCCTGCGGCGCAAATTTTTCGAGGAAGTGCACCAGGCTTGGATGGCCCCAGTTGCGATTGCGTGACAGCCGCATCACTTGCCAGGTCGGACCGTTGATCGGCAATTCAACGCCACCCTGCAGACAGCCGCGCGGGTAGTAGCCGATGGCCATCGACTTTCCGACCGATGGTAGCTTCTTTTCGCCGAACAGGATTTTGGCTGGAACGGTTTTTTCGCGCGCTTGCTCGGTCGTCGCCGGCTTCGCGGGGGGCAGGGGGGCAGAGGCGGTGGCCGCCTGGGCCTGCGCTATTGCAGGGCATCCCGCCATGCAGACAACACCGGCAGCGACGAGAGCAGACAAGGCGACGATGTGCACACGTTTTCGGGCGAACATGGCGTTTCCGATCTCGCGATATCGCACCGAAAGTCTAGCACAGCTCGGAGAAAATAGCGCCGGGGCGTGACCGGGTTCCAACGACTTCGCAGGCGCTGGTATTCCCGCAGAAGCCGCCGTCAGACGTCGACTTTCAGGGCCGCGATGAACGCTTCCTGCGGAATGTCGACCTTGCCGAACTGCCGCATGCGCTTTTTGCCCTTCTTCTGCTTGTCGAGCAGCTTGCGTTTGCGGGTGGCGTCGCCGCCGTAGCATTTGGCGGTGACGTCCTTGCGCAGCGCGCGTACGGTCTCGCGCGCGATGATCTTGCCGCCGATGGCGGCCTGGATCGGCACCTGGAACATGTGCGGCGGGATCAGCTCTTTGAGCTTCTCCACCATGCCGCGGCCACGCGTCTCGGCGCGGGTGCGGTGCACCAGCATCGACAGCGCGTCGACCGGCTCCTCGTTGACCAGGATCGACATCTTGACGAGGTCAGCCTCGCGGTAATCGGTGAGGTGATAGTCGAACGAGGCGTAGCCTTTCGACACCGATTTGAGCCGGTCGTAGAAGTCGAACACGACTTCGTTGAGCGGCAGATCGTATTTCACCATGGCGCGTGAGCCCACATAGGTTAGTTCTTTTTGATTACCACGGCGGTCCTGGCACAGCTTGAGCACCGAGCCGAGATATTCGTCGGGCGTCAGAATCGTCGCCTCGATCCACGGCTCCTCGATCGACAAAATCTTCATGACGTCCGGCATGTCGACCGGATTGTGGATCTCGATCTGCGAGCCGTCGCGCAGATTCATCTTGTAGATCACCGATGGTGCGGTCGCGATCAGGTCGAGATTGAATTCGCGCTCCAGCCGCTCCTGGATGATTTCGAGATGCAGCAGGCCGAGGAAGCCGCAGCGGAAGCCGAAGCCGAGCGCGGCCGAGGTTTCCATCTCGTAGGAGAAGCTGGCGTCGTTGAGCCGCAGTTTCCCCATGGCGGCGCGCAAATCCTCGAACTGCGCGGCGTCGACCGGAAACAGGCCGCAGAACACGACGGGAATGGCAGGCTGGAAGCCGGGCAGGGGCTCGTCGACCGGATTGCGCTCATCAGTGATGGTGTCGCCGACGCGCGCGTCCGCAACTTCCTTGATCGACGCCGTGAGCATGCCGATTTCACCGGGGCCGAGCTCGTCGACGAGCGTGAGCTTGGGCGTGAACACGCCGGTGCGGTCGACTTCATAGGCCGCGTCGATGCCGATCATTCGGATGCGCTGGCCCTTGCTGAGCACACCGTCGACGATGCGCACCAGCACGACGACGCCGAGATAGGCGTCGTACCAGCTATCGACCAGCAGCGCCTTGAGCGGCGCCGTGCGATCGCCTTTCGGCGGCGGCAGGCGCGTGACGATGGCTTCCAGCACGTCGGGCACGCCCTGGCCGGTCTTGGCTGAAATTTCGATTGCGTTCGAGGCATCGAGGCCGATCACGTCCTCGATCTGTTTCTTGATCTTTTCGGGTTCCGCCGCCGGCAGATCGACCTTGTTGAGTACCGGCACGATTTCATGGCCGGCATCGAGTGCGTGATAGACGTTGGCCAGCGTTTGCGCCTCGACACCCTGACTCGCGTCGACCACCAGCAGTGAGCCTTCGCAGGCCGCGAGCGACCGGTTGACCTCGTAGGCGAAGTCGACATGACCGGGGGTGTCGATCAGGTTGAGGATGTAGTCCTTGCCATCGCGCGCCTTGTATTTGAGGCGCACGGTTTGCGCCTTGATGGTGATGCCCCGCTCGCGCTCGATATCCATCGAATCGAGCACCTGCTCCTTCATCTCGCGCGCCTCGAGTCCGCCAGTGAGCTGAATCAACCGGTCGGCAAGCGTGGACTTGCCGTGATCGATGTGCGCGACAATGGAGAAATTGCGGATATTTTGAATGGGAACAGACGTCATGGCCGCGAGATAACACTCAGAATCCAGCGCTTCAAGCGTTCTCGCTTCCATTAGGCGTTTTCTTGCCGCTCATGCCTGCGACACCTCGAATTACGCCTAAACTTGCTGTTCGCCCCCGGGTGCTCTAGCTGGGGGGCCACGCGCTCGTGGGGACGCGTTGGGAGACGAACTGCAACATGGACTTTCGTGCACTTCTGCACGTCGCTGGCCGTTGGCGCGACGCGCTGGTGGATCCGACGCGGCGCGACCGCACTATCCTCGTGTCCCTGGCGATCTACGTGCTGCTGTGGACCGTTTACGGCACGATCGCGAAAAGCAGCCAAGGCTTTCATCCCGACATGACCGAGGTCATTGCGTGGTCGCGCGACCTTTCGCTCGGTCAACTCAAGCATCCGCCGTTTGCGGCCTGGCTGGTTCGGCTCTGGTTTACTGTGTTCCCGATTTCCGGCTGGTCTTATTACTTGCTGGCCATGCTGATGCCGGCCGTTACGCTGTGGATCGTCTGGCGTATGTCGGCGGATTATCTCGATGCAGATAAACGGATCGTCGGGATTGCACTACTGACGTTCGTGCCGTTCTTCAACTTTCATGCGCTCAAATTCAATGTGAATACGGTGCTGCTGCCACTCTGGGCGGCCACCACGTGGTTTTTCCTGATGTCTGTACGCACGCGTGGCCCTTATTGGGCCATTCTTGCCGGGGTCGCCGCTGCGTGCGCCATGCTTGGGAAATACTGGTCGATTTTTCTGCTGGCAGGACTCGGGCTGGCGGTACTGTTCGACAAACGCCGGGTCGCGTATCTCCGCTCGGCGGCGCCGTGGATCACTATCGTAGCCGGGTTGATCGTGCTTGGGCCGCATCTGCTTTGGCTGTTTCGGAGCGACTTTGAATCGTTTTCATATGCAATGCTTGTTCACGGCGACAAACCGTTTGTCGCCACCGTTATAGCCGCGATCGTCTATGTCGCGGGCGTATTCGGTTACATAGCTCTCCCCCTGATCATCGCGGGCGCGATCACGCGTCCTGGCGTGAAGACCCTGTCAGATATTCTGTGGCCGCAGGATTCAGAACGGCGGCTCGCTGCGGCCGCTTTCTGGGGACCGCTGCTGCTGCCGACGATTGCGGCGGTCGCGGCTGACGCCGAAATTACCTCATTGTGGTCGATGCCGGCTTTCTCGCTGTTGCCGGTGCTGTTGTTGTCGTCACCTGCGGCCGCGATTCGCGAACTGGACACGCGGCGCATTTTGCTTGGCGCTGCGGCGCTGCCAATCATCATGCTGGCTATGTCGCCGTTCATTACGATCGCAGCGCACCGCGCGGGGCCGGCGCCGGCGGCTGCCCAGGCGTCACTGCTCGCAGGCGAGGTCGAGCGGCTTTGGTATCAGTCGACGCCACAACCGCTGCGGTTTATCGATGGTGATTCGGATCTTGCTTTCGGCGTTGCCGCTTATGCTGCTGATCGTCCGCGCGCACTGACAGTTACGCCGGAGGCTCCACCAAGCGAGCTCGCGCAGTCCGGCTTCGTGTGGCTGTGCCTTGCGGAAGACGGAGTTTGCCGGATCGAAGCGGAGGCGTTCTGTGGTGCGGCCGCCAAACTGGTCGAGATCGAGATTGTACGCAATTTCTTGAGATTTGCCGGTAAGCCGCAGCGTTACAGGATCTATATCGTGCCGCCGAAGTTGTAAGCACCTGCAGCCGAAAAGAAAAACGCCCGGCACAAGGCCGGGCGTGGGTGTAGCTGATCGGAGAAAGATCAGTAGCGGTAGTGATCGCTCTTGAACGGCCCCTGCTGCGACACGCCGATATAGTCGGCCTGGTCCTTGCGCAGTTCGGTCAGCTTCACGCCGATCTTGGCGAGATGCAGGCGTGCGACCTTTTCGTCGAGCGACTTCGGCAGCACGTAGACCTTTCTCTCGTATTTATTGTTCCTGTTATTGGCGAACAGTTCGATCTGGGCGAGCGTCTGGTTGGTGAACGACGCCGACATCACGAAGCTCGGATGGCCCATGGCGTTGCCCAAATTCACCAGCCGGCCTTCCGACAACAAGATGATGCGGTGTTTGTCCGGAAATTCGATCTCATCGACCTGCGGCTTGATGTTGGTCCACTTCAGATTCTTCAGATGCGAGATCTGAATCTCGTTGTCGAAGTGGCCGATGTTGCAGACGATGGCGCGGTCCTTCATCTTGCGCATGTGCTCGATGGTGATGATGTCCTTGTTACCGGTCGCTGTGACGAAGATGTCGGCCTGTGGCGCGGCATCTTCCATGGTCACGACCTGATAGCCTTCCATCGCCGCCTGCAGCGCGCAGATCGGATCGACCTCCGACACCATCACGCGGCAACCAGCCTGACGTAAGCTGGCAGCCGACCCTTTGCCGACATCGCCGAAACCAGCGACCATCGCGATCTTGCCCGACATCATGACGTCGGTGCCGCGGCGGATTCCATCCACCAGCGACTCGCGGCAGCCGTAGAGATTGTCGAACTTCGACTTGGTGACCGAGTCGTTGACGTTGATGGCGGGCCACAGCAGCGTGCCGGCCTTCTCCATGTCATAGAGGCGGTGCACACCGGTGGTGGTCTCTTCCGACACGCCTTGGATGTTCCTGGCAAGTTCGGCGAAATAGCCCTTCGGCTTTTCCTTCAGAGTCTTCTTGATCAGCGCGAAGAAGATTTCCTCTTCTTCCGAATTGTGCTGGTCGAGGAACACGGGGTCGTGGTGTTCGGCGCGGAAGCCTTGATGCACGAACATCGTGGCGTCGCCGCCGTCGTCGAGAATCATGTTCGGGGTGCCGCCGCCGTGCCATTCGAAGAGCTTGGCGGTGTAGTCCCAGTAATCTTTCAGGCTTTCGCCCTTGATTGCGAAGACCGGAATGCCGGCAGCGGCGATCGCCGCGGCGGCGTGGTCTTGCGTCGAATAAATGTTGCACGACACCCAGCGAACGTCGGCGCCGAGCGCGGTGAGCGTTTCGATCAGCACCGCCGTCTGAATGGTCATGTGCAGCGAGCCGGCGATCCGCGCGCCCTTCAAGGGCTGCTTCGGGCCGTATTCCTCGCGGGTCGCCATCAGGCCGGGCATTTCGGTTTCGGCGAGCGAGATTTCCTTGCGGCCGAATTCGGCGAGCGAGATGTCCTTGACGATGTAGTCGCCGGCGGAGGCTTTCTTTGCGGCAGCAGCGGTCATGGCGGTCCTTTTACAAAGGCGAATTTGATGATGGGTTGGCCGTGCCTATAACAGGCCGGTCGCAGGCCCGCAATGCATATATAAAGATTTCTTTATGTAAAGATCGGGTTGGTTAGCGGCTATCCGGCGGTCTAGTCCTCTTCGCCGAACCCGTCGGCAACGAGCTTGTAGAGCGTCTCCACCGCGGCCGCGGCGTCCTTGCCCGTGGCCTTGATGATGATGGTGATGCCTGGCCCGGCGGCCAGCATCATCAGCCCCATGATCGAGGTGCCCCCGACGGTTTCATGGCCGCGCGTCACGGTGACGGCAGCGTCAAATTGCTCGGCGGTCTGCACGAATTTGGCGGAAGCGCGGGCGTGCAAGCCCTTCTTGTTGACGATCTCCACCTCGCGCACGACGGGGGTGTCGTCCGCTGAAGCGCGTGGGCTCATTTCCCGTTGAGCACCCGGCTGGCGATGGTGCAGTACTTGCGTCCGGCCTCCTGGGCCGCCGCAACCGCATCCTGCAGCGGGCAGATCTCGCGGATCTTCGCGAGCTTGATCAACATCGGTAGGTTGATACCGGCCAGGACTTCGACCTTGGGCTGGCTCATGACCGAAATTGCGAGATTGGAAGGCGTGCCACCGAACATGTCGGTGAGGATCGCAACGCCTTCACCGCTATCCACGCGCTTGACCGCTTCGAGGATGTTCTTGCGGCACTGCTCCACGTCATCATCGGGGCCGATCGTAATCGCCTCGATCTGACGCTGGGGCCCTACGACATGCTCCAACGCTGAGCGGAACTCGATGGCGAGCCGCCCGTGGGTTACGAGTACGAGGCCGATCATCCCTAACTCCTCGCGGGCGCTACGCTGCGCCGCACGATAGGGGGCGTATTCACGCCCATCTGAAGCCCGGTTGCAAGGGCTTGCCTCGCTATATAAGCGCTCTGTTGCACTGCGGAAAGATGGGGCCAAAGGGGGGCTCGGAACGTGCGTTTTCGGCGGAAACGATCCTAGGCCCGGTATGGTTAATTTTTCTCGATGGGACCGAGGGCGCGGGGTAGCTCAAATACCGGCCGCCGGTCAATCACCCGTCGGATGGGTTCGTAAACGGGCTAACACCAGAGGCAGCGCTGCCATCCCGGCTGCGACCGCAAGCCGCGGAACAGTGATCCCGGCAATATCGGCCTTGGCGGCCGCTGGCTCGGGATTCCGTCCGGCGTCCTCAGCCGCCAGATCGATGATCAGTCCGACCGCTGCCACTGATTCAAATTCAATCCGTCTAATGCCGAGCCCATGGACTTCGATCATGCCCGCCAGGGCCGGCGCGGGGCGGACCAGCAGCCGGCCTGAATGACTTTCCACGTGGGCGCGATCGTCCGCGACGAGCCTCGCGAAGGGAAGGATGCCTTGTGAGGCCGCGGTGACGAGGTCCCATACGAGACGCGACTTGCCCGACCCGGCCGGCCCGCGGATCAGCGCAGCTTCTGCACCGACGAGAACCGCTGAAGCGTGAATTGTCGGAGCCGGCGCAGCCATCATGTTGCGGGCAGGCGCACAACGAAGCGCGCGCCGAGGACGCGCGGCTCCTCGGTGCGGCCCGCGACCGTTGTGCGGTTTTCCACGCGGATGGTGCCACCATGCGCCTCGACGATCTGCTTGGAGATCGACAGGCCCAGGCCGGAATTCTGCCCGAAGCCCTGCTCGGGGCGGTCGGTGTAGAAACGCTCGAAGATCTTATCGAGCGCATCCGGACGAATTCCGGGACCGTCGTCATCGACCAGGATTTCAATCTCGTCTTTCAACCGGCGGCAGGTAATGCGCACGCTGCCGCCTGGAGGCGAGAATGACCGCGCATTGTCGATCAGGTTGCTCACGACCTGTCCGAGCCGGGAATCGTGACCCGGCGCCTTGAAATTGGATAGCGGCCCGCCTTCGAACGCGAGCGTCACATTGACGTCGTCCGTGCGTATCTCGTTGGCGGCTTTCACAAGGGCATCGAGGAGTTTCGCGAAGTCGACCGGCGCCGCTTCCTGCCGCTGCAATTCGGCATCGAGCCGGCTGGCGTCGGAGATGTCGGAGATGAGGCGATCGAGCCGGCGCACATCATGTTCGATGACCGCGAGCAAGCGCTGCCGGCTCTGGTCGGTCTTGGCCAATGGCAGTGTTTCGACCGCCGAGCGCAGCGAGGTGAGGGGATTGCGCAGCTCGTGCGCGACGTCGGCGGCAAAGCTTTCGATCGCCTCGATGCGCGTATAGAGCGCGTTGGTCATGTCGCGCAGCGCACCCGACAGATCGCCGATTTCATCGCGCCGCCGCGTGAAGTCGGGAATCTCGACGCGCGTGCGTATGCGGCGCCGGACGCGCTCGGCGCCGTCGGCGAGGCGGCGCACGGGGCCGGCGATGGTGCCGGCGAGCAACATCGACAGCACGACCATGACCCCGGCCGCGACGAAGAACACTTTCACAATGGCAAGCCGCTCGGCCTCGACCATGTCGTCAATGTCGGCGCCCTGCGTCGACAGCATCAGGGCGCCACGCACGGCACGGAAACGCTGGACCGGCACGGCGACCGACACGATGACCTCGCCGCGGTCGTTGACCCGCACCATGCTGGCGTGAAGGCCGTTGAGCGCCTGCGTCACCTCCGAATAGCCCTTGCCGTTCTCGGGCCCGAGTTCGTTGTAGAGCGGCAAGTCACCACGCCCGAACCAGCGGCGCAGGGCGATGAAAGCGCGCTCCATCAGGCCGGGCTTCTCCGCGCTCGGCGGCGGCAGATCGAACCGGAGTACGTCACCGCGGCCATAGAGATTACGGCTGTCGAGAATGAGCACGCCGTCGCGGTCGTAGATGCGCGCGCGCGTTTTGGTCGGCGAGACGAGGCGGCGCAGTACCGGCGCAACGCGTTCCGGGTTGATCGGGAATTCAATTCCGGAGAGCGAGTCATCGGATGGTCCGTAGCTTTCACCCGCCTGCAGCTCAAGCAGCCGCTCCGGATCGATCGTGATGGAATCCGTTTCCACCGTTGCCGACGCCGCAATCGCGCCGGCGATGATTTCGCTCTGCGTCAGCAAACTTTGCACGCGTGCGTCGATCAATCCGGCGCGAAATTGCGACAGATAAAGAACGCCGGTCACCAGCGCGACGAGGCCGGCGAGATTGAGGAAGACAATGCGTCGCGTGAGGCTCGAGAAACTTTGCGCGACGAAGAAATGCCATACCGAGCGCAGCATCCGGCGCAACGCGCTAGCCTGCCTGGGCTCGGGACGCGCCGGTTCCGCGCCGGGGCGTTCGGCCTCGGTGGTCTGTGCGGCGAGTTCAGTGGTCCGATCGAGCACGTCGTCCAATCCAGCCGGGTTTACCGAGGGTCTTGATTGACCCCGACATTTTACCGCAAGCCGCGACGCTCCGTCAGGCCGCCCAGGCGGCCCGCAACATTAAGAATTGGTCATTCCTTAAAGCGATAGCCGACGCCGTAGAGCGTCTCGATCATCTCGAAATCGTCGTCGACCACCTTGAACTTCTTGCGTAACCGCTTGATGTGGCTGTCGATGGTACGGTCATCCACATAGACCTGGTCGTCGTAGGCGGCGTCCATGAGGGCGTTGCGGCTTTTAACCACACCGGGCCGGGTGGCGAGCGCTTGCAGGATGAGAAACTCGGTGACCGTCAGGGTGACGGGCTCGCCCTTCCACGTGCAGGTGTGGCGTTCCGGGTCCATGCGCAGCAGACCGCGCTCCAGCACCTTGGCGGAGTCGATTTCCTTCACTGGCACGCCATCCTTGGGGGAGGCGCGGCGCAACACAGCCTTGACGCGTTCGACCAGAAGCCGTTGCGAGAATGGTTTGCGGATGAAGTCGTCGGCCCCCATCTTGAGGCCGAACATCTCATCGATCTCCTCGTCCTTTGAGGTGAGGAAGATTACCGGGATGTCGGATTTCTGGCGTAGACGCCGGAGCGTCTCCATACCGTCCATGCGCGGCATCTTGATATCGAGGATGGCGAGGTCAGGAGGCGACGTTTTAAAACCGTCCAGCGCGGAGGCGCCGTCGGTATACGTCATGATGCGATAGCCTTCCGCTTCCAGAGCCATCGAAACAGAGGTCAGGATATTGCGGTCGTCGTCGACGAGAGCGATTGTCGGCATGAGCCCCTCTTGGCAACTCTTGGCAAGACGTCCCGCGTGTTTTGAACCTCACAAACAGGGTCTGAAATGTGGCCTCTTTGCAACAACTATGTGATTCGGTAGCGATTTCAAGCCCAAGGCCTGATTCTTTGCGTGTGCCAGAGCTAAATCGTTAATTCGTGAGTGCCCGCGATGAAGCCCGACAATGCCTTTGATGCCCGTCTGGCAGCCAAGAAGCTGCTGCGCGAAGGGCGTTCGGGCGCACTTGCGACATTGGTGCCCGGGTCGGGGGATCCGTATTGCTCGCTGGTGAACGTGGGGACATGTGTTGATGGCGCGCCGCTCTTCCTGCTGTCGAAACTGGCGCTGCACACCAAGAACATCCTGGCCGACAAGCGCGTTTCCCTGATGCTCGATGAGCGCAAGGAGGGTGACCCGCTCGAAGGCGCGCGCGTGATGTTGATGGGAACGTGCTCATCCACGACCGGACCGACAGTGATGAACACTTACCTTCGGCGCCATCCGGACGCCGAGCTGTTTGTAAATTTCGCCGATTTTTCATTTTACCGGATGGAGATCGCGCGCGCGCACCTGGTCGCCGGCTTCGGCAGGATCGTGGATCTTCGACCGCAGGATATTCTGACCGACATCTCCGACGCGCAGGCGCTGATCAACTCCGAGGCCGAGGCGATTGAACATATGAATTCTGATCACGCTGATGCCTGCCGGCTCTATGCAACCAAGTTGCTCGGAGCCGCGGATGGTGAATGGCGCTGCGTGGGGATCGACCCCGAAGGCATCGAATTGCAGAAGGGCCGCACCGCGCTGCGGCTGCCGTTCCCGCAGCGCGTCACCGCGCCGGGCCCGCTGCGCGCAGTGCTCAAGCAACTGGCTGAGCAAGCCCGCGCAACCTGAACGGACGGGGCAGCAGCCCACGTTTTACCGAAAGCACGCACGCATCCGTGATCGCAACGCCCGGCCGAATGAGTCACACTCACGCGTCATAAAACGCGGGGAGCGACACCATGCGCAAAATTCTGTTTTTAATTACGTTCGGCACCGCTACGGTTCTTGCGATGCATCCGACCTCGGCTGGTGAACCGATTGCGTTGCGCGACATGGGTTCTTTCCACGTCGGAGGCCGCGTCGTCGAGATTTCCGGCAAGCCGATCAAAGAACTCGTGCTCGGCGCCGGTGGCGTTCCCGCCAAGATCGATCCGAACGGCCTTTACCAGGTCGAGCAGATGTACGTGCAATATTTCCTGCCGCAGAACCGCAAAGGAAAATATCCGCTGCTGATGTGGCACGGCGGCGGGCTGACCGGTGTCACTTACGAAACCACGCCCGACGGCCGTGAAGGCTGGATGAACATGTTCATCCGCAAAGGCTGGGACGTCTACAATTCCGATGCTGTCGAGCGCGGCCGCTCCGGTTTCGCGCCGCCCGATGTCTGGAACAGCGATCCGAATTTCCTGACCACGGCCAATCCGTTCGAACGCTTCCGGATCGGGCAAGGCGCGGGCTCGTGGAATGCAGACCCCACCAAAATGAAAGTGAATGCCGGCAGCCAGTTCCCGGTCGAGGCCTACGACAATTTCACCAAGCAGATCGTCCCGCGCTGGACAAATACCGACGCGGCGATCGTTGCGGCCTACACCGCATTGGTCGACAAGATCTGTCCCTGCGTTCTTTTGTTTCACAGCCAGGCCGGCGGCTTTGGTTTTGCCGTGGCGCAGGCGCGGCCCGACAAGATCAAGGCCATCGTGGCAGTCGAACCGGCGGTCGCGGGCGACAAGGCGCAAGCTGGCAATCTCAAGGACATTCCGACTCTGGTCGTCTATGGCGACTACATCCCGCTCGACAGCCGCTGGCCAAAAATGCGCCAAATCGGCCTCGACTATGTAGAGGCGGTGCGGGCGGCGGGCGGAAAAGTGGATGTGGTTAATTTGCCCGAGGTCGGGATCAAAGGTAACTCCCACATGCTGATGATGGACAAAAACAACGGCCAGGTTGCCGACTTAATCAACAAATGGCTGACCGATAAGGGATTGTCCGACTGAGTTACCGGCCGGGTGATTGCTGAAACATCACGCCGGGTTTCTCGCCCTCATTGATGCAGCGCAATGCGACCTGCCGCCAATGCATGGCATTTTGCCTTGGCATTTCAGGGCGGTTGGTGCATATGCTCGCGCACTTTCGGGCAACGAGCTATACTTACGGTCTATGAGCCGCGGCGCGGACCTAATGGGCCCGCGAGGGGTTTCCAACGAAGCGGCCGAGTGTGGGAGGAATACGCGTGCAAGAGCAGGGTGTGCGGAACGGCGCCTATGGTGCCGACAAATTCGGCTTCAAAAATCTGGCCGAGGTACGCTGGAACCTCACCGAGCCGTTGCTGTACGAGCACGCGATTTCCGCGGGCGAGGCGTCCCTGGTTGCAGGCGGCGCGCTCTGCGCGGAGACCGGCCATCACACCGGCCGTAGCCCGAAGGATAAGCATACCGTTGTCGACGCGCTTACCGAAAACTCGGTCTGGTGGGACGGCAACCGCAAAATGTCGAAGGAGAACTTCGACAATCTTCTCGGCGACTTCATCAAGCATGTCGAAGGCAAGAAACTCTTCGCGCAGGACCTCTATGGCGGCGCCGACCCGAAATACCGGATCAAGACCCGCATTTTCACCGAGCTCGCCTGGCACTCGCTTTTCATTCGCCAGCTGCTGATCCGCCCCGAGCAGGCCGAACTCGCCGGCTTTGTTCCTGAACTCACGATTGTCGATCTGCCCTCGTTCCGTCCGGACGCGAAGCGTCACGGTGGCCGCGAAGGTTCGGACACGATGGTTGCCATCGACTTCACGCGCAAGATCGTCCTGATCTGCGGATCGTCGTACGCGGGCGAAATGAAGAAGTCGGTGTTCACGACACTCAATTTTTACCTGCCCGCGCAGAACGTCGTGCCGATGCACTGCTCGGCCAATGTCAGCCATGAGGGCGAGAGCGCGCTGTTCTTTGGCCTGTCCGGTACTGGCAAGACCACGCTGTCGGCTGACCCGAAGCGCATCCTGATCGGCGACGATGAAACCGGCTGGGGGCCGGACGGCATCTTCAATTTCGAAGGCGGTTGCTACGCCAAGACCATCAAGCTCTCGCAGGAAGCCGAGCCGATGATCTGGGATGCCACCAACCGCTTCGGCACGGTGTTGGAGAACGTGGCGTTCGATCCGGTCACGCGCGTGCCCGATTATGACGACGGGTCGAAGACCGAAAATACCCGTTCGGCCTATCCGCTCGACTTTATTCCGAACGCGTCACGGTCCGGACGTGCGGGCCACCCCAAGAACATCATCCTGCTGACCGCCGACGCTTATGGCGTCATGCCGCCGATCGCGAAACTCACCGCGACCCAGGCGATGTATCACTTCCTCTCGGGCTATACCGCGAAGGTTGCCGGCACCGAGAAGGGCCTCGTCGGCGTGCAGCCGGAATTCTCCACCTGTTTCGGCGCGCCGTTCCTGCCGCGCCATCCGTCGGTCTATGCCGATCTGCTGCGCGACTACATCAACAAGCACAAGGTCGATGTCTGGCTGGTCAACTCTGGCTGGACCGGCGGCAAATACGGCGTCGGCCGTCGCATGCCGATCAAGGCGACACGCGCGCTGCTGACTGCGGCGCTCGACGGCTCGCTCAAGAATGCCGACTTCCGCACCGATCCGTACTTCGGCTTTGCGGTGCCGACCTCGGTGCCGGGCGTCGAGCCGCATTTGCTCAACCCGTTCAAGACCTGGAAGGACAAGGCCGAATTCGACAAGACCGCGCGTGATCTCGTCGAGATGTTCCAGAAGAACTTCGCCAAGTTCGAGAAACACGTCACCCCGGACATCAAGGCGGCCGCGCCGGAAGTGCGCATCGCGGCGGAGTAAGGCCGTCTCCAAAACGAAATACAAAAAGGGCGGCCCCTGCGGCCGCCCTTTTCGTTTCAGCACGCATGCGCCCCAATCACAGGCGGTTGAGCTTGGCGATGCGCCGGGTGACCTCGGCCGGTGTTTCGTTGTCGGCCTTGGTCTTGAGCGCCAGCGTCTTGCGCGCGGCCGGCCGGTCGAGACAGCGCATCAGCCAGGCCTTGAGGTTCGGCACCGCGGCAAGGTCCATGTCGACGGCGCGGCTGATGACGGCGGCGACATTGAGGTCGGCCACCGTGAATTCGCTGCCCAGCAGGTAGTCCTGCTTGGCCACCGCTGCGTCGAGCACCTTGAATGGCGGCGCCAGGACCTTCAGCGCCTCGTTGCGTTTGTCGGCGTCGCGCTCGGCCGGCGGCAGACGGACGGCATGCAGTGACCAGATGTTGACGCCGCGGTCGACTTCGGTGACCGCCCACAGGCTCCATTGCCAGGCGCGGGCTTCGCCTTCCAGCGTTCCGGGATAGAGTTTGCCGTTTGAGTGCTTCTTGGCGAGGTACAGCGTGATCGCCAGCGACTCGAACAGCACGAAGCCGTTGTCGTCGATGAATGGCAGGCGCCCATTCGGGTTGAGCCTCAGAAATTCCGGCGCGCGGGCGCCGGCATCGCCGATCTCGATCGGCAAATGCTCGTAGTCGAGCCCGACCTCCTCTGCGATCCACAGCGCGCGGAACGCGCGGGTTCGGGCGATCCCATAAATACGCAAGGCGGACACGTTGCCTCCCTGAAGCCTGCCGCAGCCCATTGACCATGGGCAGGATTGGGTCAGACTGCCAATAATTTTTTCGGGCAGCTGGGTAGAAACGATGATGGATTGGGTTCATCCACACATCCCGACGGAAGTTTATGTCGGATTTCTGGGAACGACGATTCCCATTCACTGGAATTACCACGCCATCTTCATGATTTCGATCTGGTTCGTCATGGTGCCGCTTTGCATCGTCACGATCAGGTTCGGCAAGCCGAAGCCGACACTCAATGGCATCCGCGAGGAGGTCAGGCTCACCAATGCGGTCTGGTGGTGGTTCAGCGTCCACAAGTTCGGTTTGATGTTCGCGGTTGGCTTGTCGCTGGTGGGCATGGCTGTCGCGCTATACGCCAGCGGCGGCTTCAGCGGCTCCCTGCATTCGTTCTTCGGAATTACGACCATTGCGTTGGGGTGCCTGCAGGTCGTCTCGGGCTGGTTCAGAGGCAAGCACGGCGGCAGAAATTACTTCAAAGCCGTGCCGGACGACCCCTCGACCTGGCGCGGCGATCATTACGACATGACGCCGCGGCGGAGGAAGTTCGAGGCGTACCACAAGACCGCGGGTTATTTCGTATTCATCTTCGTGTCCGGCGCGCTGGCTACTGGCCTGATGCAATACCCCATGCCAGCGCTGGCAGGCGTGATTCTGTCGATCATGTTTGTCGTTGCGGTGGCGTGCATTGTGCTGGAGTACAAAGGATTTCGCTACGACGGGTACCGCGCGGCTCACGGCTACAATCTTGAGCACCCGTTCAACAAAGAGCGCGAACATTTGTGACGACGTCGGACGCGGCCGCCTTTCATGACAGCACGGCGATGCAGTCGACCTCGACATCGAAGGGCCCCGGCCAGGACGGCACCTGCACGAAAATTCGCGCTGGCAACTCGACGGGAAAATATCGCCCGTAAACTTCGTTGAAGGTCGCGAAATGTGTGTCGACAGGCGTGCAATAGACGTTGCACTTGACCACGTGCGCGAGCGAGGAGCCGGCAACTTCCAGGCAGCGCTGCATCTGGGCGAGCACGATGTCGGCCTGTTGTTCGAACGGCATCTGTCTGATCTCACCGGTCGCGGGGTCGAACGGCGGCAAACCCGACACGTAGACGGTCTCACCGGCGACGATCACCGGATAAACCGGGCCTTTGCGGCGGCGCTCGAGGTAACTCGCAAAGGGTTCAACCCGGATCGGCGTGCGTTTCATGGTGTGGTCCTTCAGATTTGCCCACGCCGTTGTGCCAGCACATTTCGCACCTGTCGCCGGCAATTGGTTCGGCGCCGGCCGAACTGTCATTGCTTGCTGCCGCCGGCGGCAAAGCGGTAAAATCGATCATGGTTGCTGCTGCCAACATGGTTGAAGTCGCCGCGCTCGTCGGTGATACCGCGCGTGCCACCATGTTGGCCGCGCTCATGGGCGGCCAGTCACTGACCGCGAGCGAACTGGCATTCCTTGCCCGGGTTTCGCGTTCGACTGCGAGCGAGCATCTTGGCAAGCTCGTTAACGCGCGGCTGCTTGCCGTCACTCAGAAGCGTCGTAATCGGTATTACAGGATCGCGTCGCCGCTGGTCGCCGGAATGCTGGAGGGCATTCATGCAGTTGCGGCAATTGAAGTACCGCCGCGCTATCAGCCGCGGTCCGCAAAGGACGACGCATTGCGCTTCGCGCGAACCTGCTACGACCACCTGGCGGGAGGACTTGGCGTTGCGATTGCGGATGCCATGGTCAAGGCGAATTATCTGACGCTCAGCGACGATGGTGGCGAGGTGACGGACGCCGGACGCCGATTTCTCAAAAGCTTCGGGGTTGATCTCGATGCGGACCCGCGATCGCGGCGCGTTTATTGCCGGCCTTGCTTGGATTGGAGCGAGCGCCGGTATCACATTGCCGGTCACATCGGCCGCGAAATATTGCGGCGTTGCCTGGAGCTCGAATGGCTGAGCCGATCGCGCGACCACCGCGCCGTCACCGTCACGGCAGCCGGCCGCGCAGGGTTATGGGAGACGTTCGGTATCGAGCTTGAGTCCGGCGAGCCGGTGAAAATTCCAGCGGAGTAGCCGGCACGGAAAAAGGGCGGCCACTGCGGCCGCCCTTTTCGTTTCGCATGAGAGCGATCAGTTGCTTGACTGGCCTGTTGTCTCCAGTTGCTGCCCGATGCGGTTGAAGCGCGCCTTCTGCTCGCTGGTCAGCGAGGCATAGAAGCTCTCAAGCGAGGGCTTCACCGTCTTGGCCGCATCGATCATCGCCTGCAGGCGCTTTTCCATCACGTCGAGACGACCCGGCGGGGTGATCGGTGTCTCGTCCGGGCACGCAGCCTGCATGATCGAGACCGCCTGGGTGGTCGCGTCCTGCAGTCGGTTGAGCTCGGTTGCCTGCGCGTCGGTCGGATTGATCGCATCCTCGATCTTCTCGATCGGCAGGTTGGCAAGACCTTGCTTCGGTTGCTTGCAGCTCTCGGCCGCCTTCGACGCCTCGCTGGCCTCGGCGTTGGCCGCAGTCTTTTTGGGTCCGATCTCGTTGAAGCGTTCCTTCTGCTCGTCGCTGAGGGAGTCGTAGAACTTTTCCAGCGGCGCACGCACCGTCTGCACAGCCTGCAGTGTGGCACCGACACGCGCGGTCATGGCGGCAAGACGACCCGGGGGCGTCAGCGGGAATGAATTTTCCTGCGGACACGTGACCTTGAAGTCGGCGGCTGCGTCCTGGCTCGCTTTGCGCACGTCGCCGAGCAACTGTCGCTGATCAGCATTCAGGCCGACCTTCTGCTCGATATCGGCGAACGGCCAGGCGGTGATGCCGCTGCCCGGTTGCCGGCACAGTGCCTGCACGCTGGCATAGCTCGGACGTTGGCTCTGCGCGCCCGCATAGGCTCGGCCTTGCGGGGATGCCTCGCCGTAGACGTAATCATCCGGCGGGCCGGCCTCGCCCCAAAACACGCCATCGAAAAAGTCGTCATAGGCGTAGGCCCAGAAACCATCGTCATAGCCGTAGGGCCAGAATGCGTAGTCGAAGACGTCCGAATAGGCGTAGGGCCAGAACACCGGCCCATACCACCCAACAAACGCGGCGCGCCGGCCATGCCGCCACGCATTGTGTGCCGCCGTACGCTCAAACTGGTTATGCCAGTTGGCGCCGCCATTGCGTTGCGCAAAGCGCGACGCAAAACGCCCCTGCCGCGCGGCATCTGCTGTGAGGCGCGGGTCGCCATTGCGGCGGTTCGCGCGCAAAGTCCGCGCGTTTGATTGGGCCTGCAAGGCATTGGGCTGCGTCAGCTGTTGGCGTGACAGCGCACGCTGCTGGCGCGCCTGCTGAATTTGCTCCCGTTGTTGCGCGCGCTGCGATGCAGGCAGGCGACGCAATTGCCGGTCTTCGGTCCGGCGCAATGTGCGTTCGGCGCGCAGTTGCTGGCGCGTATTGAGCTGAACTTGCCGCTGCGACTGCACGTTTGGCTGGGCCTGCAACTTGGACTGTGCCTGAACAGCCGGCTGCACGTTCTGCCGGCGTAAGGCGCGTTCCTGGCGGAATTGCTGTTGCTGGGCGCTTCGATTGATCGTTGGCGCCGATCGAATCTGCGGGGCTGCATGCTGTTGCGGCGCGAAGTGCGGCGTTGCGACCCGCGCCGGGGGCGCGGAGTGCGGTGGCGCCATGCGGGCTGCCGGCGCAACGCGCGGGGCAGCAGGGGCAGCCGCGCGCGGCGCGGGCGCCATTCGTGGCGCTGGCGCCGGCCGGGCTGCAGGCGCAGCGCGTGCTGCCGGTGCCGCTTTCGCGGGCGCCGGGTTGACCGGCGTGCCCAGCTGGGCTCCGGCCGTCCCCGGCAGGGAAACCGCCAGTCCTGCGGCAAGTAATGCACCTAAAAGTCGTGTTTGGGTCGTCATATCGGTCCTCCCACCAGGCCCGGGGTAAAGTTCCATGCTTCAACTGATTAAACGGCCGGTGGTTCATATTCCCGGCGGTCAATCGTGCGGAAGTGATCGAAGATGGCTGTCTTTTAATCTTCACATACGCGCATTGAGATGCCGCAATGCGCAGGGTCCGAGTCGGGCACTCAAATGATGAAATCTCGGCCGCCGGCCTCGGTTGCATGGGCATGTCGGGCGGCTATGGCCCCACCGACGATGGCGAGAGCATTGCCACCATCCACGCGGCGCTGGATGCCGGAATTACATATTTCGATACCGGCGATTTCTACGGGATGGGCCACAACGAGATGTTGCTGGGCGAAGCGCTCAAGGGCAGCCGGCGCCGACGCGCCTTCCTGTCCGTAAAATTCGGCAATATGCGCGGGCCGGATGGGGGGCAATACGGCTATGACCTGCGGCCGGCGGCGGTGAAGAACTTTCTCGCCTACAGCCTGCGCCGGCTCAAGACGGACTACATCGACCTCTACACACCTTCGCGCTACGACCGCTCGGTGGCGTTGGAAGACACGCTCGGCGCGATTTTCGATCTCCAGACGGCGGGATATGTGCGCCACATCGGCCTTTCGGAGGTTTCGGCACACACGCTGAAACGTGCGGCCGCTGTCTATCCCGTTTCAGCCTTACAGATTGAATATTCGCTGCTGTCCCGCGGCATCGAGCAGGAGATTTTGCCAGCGGTGCGCGAGCTCAAAATCCCGCTGGTCGCCTATGGCGTGCTCTCGCGCGGGCTGATCAGCGATGCAACGCTGGTAAACGGTGGCGGCAATGGTGGCGAAATTCGCAGCCGCATGCCGCGTTTCTCGACGCGGAACATGCCGCGCAACCGCGAACTGATTGCGGCGCTGTCGAAGACCGCGAAGGTGCGCGGGGTCACCGTTGCGCAGCTTGCTTTTGCGTGGCTGCGCTCGCGGGGCGAGGATGTTGTGCCGCTCATCGGTGCGCGCCGCCGCGATCAGCTCGCTGAGGCGCTCGCAGGATTACAGATCACACTGACGCAGGACGAACTCGCGGCGATTGAACAGGCCGCGCCGGTGGGGGCTGCCGCCGGTGAGCGTTACAGCCCTTTGGCCATGAAGCACCTCGACAGCGAACTACCGATTTGAACTGCTGGTGCTTCCGCGCAGCTTCTCGATCAGTTCGGCGGTCGGATAGGAATCGGCCGGCAGTCCCACTTTCAACTGCGCTTTCTTCGTTGCGTTGCGCGTGCCGTTGCCGACCTTTCCATCGGCCTCGCCGACGCCTTCGTAGCCCTGCTTGACGAGCAGGCGCTGCAATTCCATGACCTGTTGTGTGGACAGTGGCGCGACATTAGCGGCGCCGGAGTGGTCGACATTTGGCGCGCCGGCAAGCCGGGTCGCGAAATAGGCGACCGTGGTCGAGTAGACCATTGCCGAATTCCAGCCGAGGAAGGCCTTGAAGTTCGGGTAGGCGAGGAACGCCGGACCTTGCCGGCCCATCGGCAGGATCAGCGCCGCCGGTAAATCGCCCGGAGGCAGGGACCCGTGTGCTGCCTTCACACCCCATGCGACCCACTTCGACTGCGGGTGCTGGATATTAACGTCGGCCTCCTGCCACGGCATGTTCGCGGGCACACGCACCTCCTGCAACCAGGGTTGATCGCGTTGCCAGCCGAGGGTAACGAGGAAGTTGGCGGCGGAGGCGAGTGTGTCCGGGACACTGTGGATGAGGTCGCGCCGGCCGTCGCCGTCGAAGTCGATCGCGTTCTTGAGATAGTCGGACGCGGTGAATTGCATGCCGCCGAATTCACCGGCCCAGTCGCCGATCATGTCCTCGACGCGCTGGTCGCCGCGTTCGATGATGCGGAGCGCATCGAGCAATTGCTGGCGGAAGAAATCGGGCCGCCGGCAGTCATAGGCGAGAGTCGCGAGCGCGCTGAGAATATTGTAGTTGCCGAAATTGGCGCCGAAGTCGCTTTCAAGGCCCCAGAAGGCGGTGAGCACCGGCGCCGGGACGCCGTACTTTTTCTCGACCTGCGCGAACAGCGCCGCGTGCTGCTTGATCTTGGCGAGGCCGTTCGGAATGCGCGGGCCACCCACCATCCGATCGGAAAATTGGAGAAAAGTCTGGTTGAAAACGGACTGGCCGTGATCGCGGCGAATGATCGCCTGATCGAACGTCATGCTGGGCGCGGCGGCCGAGATGACACGCGGCGAGATGCCCTGCGTGGCCGCATCCTTCTTGAAGTCCTCGAGCCAGCGCTCGTAGCTGCCGTTGTTCTGGCAGCTGGCCGCCACGGCCGGAGCTGTTAGGAATGCGCTGACTATCAATACTGCCGCTGCCAATGCCTTCTGCCGCATCGTCCGGTCCATCTGTTGCGAGGATCAAAGCCCCGAACTGCCACGATCGAAGGCGTGGGTTATGACAGAAAAGAGGCTAATTTTCGAGTCGCGCAGCGGCACGTAACGCTGTGCGCCTTGTCATTTCGAATCGTGTCGGGCAGCATCTCGCAGGCCAAAAATAAAAACCTGGCTGCTCCGGTATTCGTTTTCCGGGGATCGGGGGACTTTAAGTGCAAGAAACAGCCGCCATTGAAATTGCAAAACAAATTTTGCTTTCCGGCGGCCTCATCCTGGCGATCGGCACAGTCACCGGGCTGGTAGCGCAGAAGATAAAGATTCCCGACGTTGCGGTCTTCCTGGTGGTGGGCATGGCGATAGGGCCGCAAGCGCTGGGGCTGATCGATATCAAGGCGGATTCGGCGCTCAATCAGATCATTCTTCTCTTCGGTGCCAGCTACATTTTGTTCGACGGCGGCGCGTCGCTCCGTTTCGATGTATTGAAGCAGGTTTGGATCACGATTGTCGTGATCGCCACGATCGGCGTTCTGATTACCGCTGCGATTACCGGTGTCGCCGCTTATTACGTTCTCGGCGTTCCGTGGGCGGTGGCGCTATTGCTGGGCGCGACGCTTGCTTCCACTGACCCCGCCACGCTGGTTCCTATTTTTCGACAGGTTCATATTCGCGATCGCGTGGCGCAGACGGTGATGAGTGAGTCGGCATTCAATGACGCCATGGGCGCGATCGTTACATTCGGTGTTTTGGGCGTGGCGATGGGGACCGGCGAATTTTCTTTAACGACATCGATACTCGATCTGCTCAAGCAGTCGATCATCGGGATTGTCGCCGGAGTTGGGCTCGGATACCTGGCCGCGCTTCTCATCGCGCACGAACGATTGGGATTTCTCGCGAACTACGCTCCCGTCGTGACATTGGTCGCCGTTATCGGTGCTTATTTTGCAGCCGATGGCTTGCAGGCCAGCGGGTTCATGGCGGTGTTTGTTTTCGGCATCATGATCGGAAACAAGGATTCATTTGGTTTCAATATGGAAGCGAGCGAGGCGAGAAAGCTCGACGAATATGTCTCGACTACCGCGTTCATCATGCGATTGTTCATTTTCATCCTCGTTGGGGCGCAGGTCGATTTTGGTCTCATGGAGCAATACCTGTCAGGCGGCGTCATAGTGGTCATCATCTTGATGTTGGTAGCCCGACCGGTGACGGTGTTTGCGTGCGCATTGCCGGACCGGCGTGCGCGCTGGAGTGTCAGAGAGATGCTGTTCATGTGCTGGACCCGCGAGACCGGTGTCATTCCGGGAGCACTTGCCGGCTTGTTGCTCGGTATGAAGGCGCCGGGCGCTCAAATGATCGCGTCGGTCACCTTCATTGCTATTCTGATGACAATTCTGATTCAGGCGCCGACGACAAAGTGGCTGGGAAAGGGCCTAGGCCTCCTGGAAGAAAGAAAATAAGCCGGACAGGCCGGGCGAAGCGATCTGTGTAGAGTTGATTCTAACGTAGGGAGAAATTTCGATGGCCGCCAATATCCGCTTTTCCAATCCGAAGACGCTCGCGAAACCACCCGGGTACAGTTACGTGGTCGAGGCGACCGGGCCCAACCGGTTGATTTTCATTGCCGGGCAACTTGGGCTCGATATGGACAACAAACTGGTCGGTGCGCCGGGCGATTTTCGCACGCAGGCAAACCAGGCCGTTGAAAACCTAAAGCTTGCGCTTGCGGACGCCGGGGCCACCATCAAGGACGTGGTGAAGATCAACAATTATCTGGTCGACATGTCGCATATCGCGATCTTCCGCGAGGTGCGCGACCACCATTTCAATATGTCGGCGCCGCCGGCGAGCACCACCGTGGCAATCTCGCAGCTGGCGCGGCCGGGCGCGTTGTTCGAAATCGAGGCGATCGCGGTCCTGCCGGCAAAAGGCGCGAAGGCCGCAAAGCCTGCGGCGCGACGCGGCAGCAAGGTCAAGGCCGCGCGACGGAAACGAAGATAGGCCGGCGGCGCAGGATAATTGGGATGGCAAAAAAAGCCGAGACGCCATGGTGGACCTGGGCATGCCCGATCGCGGCCTGGGTCGTCCTGTTGATCGCGCTTGCCTTCGGTGTGAGCGGTCTCATGGCCGTGGTCGCGGAAACCGCATTGATGGCGACGGTGTTTGCGGCCGTCTATCACGCCGAGGTAGTCGCGCACCGCACCGGCGAACCATTTGGCACGCTGGTTCTCGCCGTCGCTGTGACGGTGATCGAGGTGGCGCTGATCGTCTCGATTATGATTTCGGCTCCTGACGGAAAGCCGGAACTGGCGCGTGACACGGTTTTTGCTGCCGTCATGATCGTGTGCAACGGGATCGTCGGTCTGTGCCTGCTGGCGGGCGGCGCGCGCCATCACGAGCAGGGGTTTCAGATCCAGGGCGCAAGCGCGGCGCTGGCGGTCTTGGCGGCCCTCACGGTCCTCACGATGGTGTTGCCAAATGTTGCGACCACCGCGCCAGGTCCCTACTTCAGTCCATCGCAGCTTATTTTTGCGGCCGTTGTTTCGCTGTTGCTCTACGGCTCGTTCGTGTTCGTCCAGACCGTGCGGCATCGCGATTATTTTCTTGCGAAAGCCCGCAAGAATGAAGACGCGCACGCGCAGCCGCCATCCAACCGGACGGCGCTTGTTAGTGCCGGACTATTGCTTGCCGCGCTGGTCGCCGTGGTCGGCCTTGCAAAAGCGCTCACCCCGACGCTGGAAACCGGTGTGGCCTGGCTTGGCGTGCCGGAATCCGTGGTGGGGATCGTTATCGCAGGCCTGGTGCTGCTGCCTGAAGGTCTGGCGGCGTTGCGGGCGGCTCAGGCCAACCGGCTACAGACCAGCCTGAACCTGGCTTTGGGGTCGGCACTCGCGAGCATCGGCCTGACAATTCCCGCTGTCGCCGCTCTTTCGATTGCGCTCGGTCGGCAACTCGAACTCGGACTCAGCGGAAAGGAGCAAATCTTGCTGGCGCTGACGCTTGTCGTCGGTGTGATCACATTGGGGACAGGGCGCACGACCGTGCTGCAGGGCATCGTCCACCTGGTGATTTTCGCGGCGTTTTTGTTTTTCTCGATCGTGCCCTGACCGGACCGGGCAAAGTTAGCCTCTGGTCTTTTTACTTTTGCGTCGTTTCGCCCGCGCCGACGCATTCTTCTTCAATTTTCTCTGATTGTAATCGATAGCGGCACGGACAAGATTTTTCAGAGCGCGGGCATCAACCTTGTCGCCTTCGAGAAAATCGATCGCGCGCCACAGGTTGCCTCCGAGGCCCGCGTTGAAGAGTTTGTCGGGATCCCGGAGCTTCGCTCCGTGTGAGAAGGTCAGCTTCACCTTCTCCTTGTGGGCGTTGGCGACCGCGATCATTCCGTCGCGGGACCACACCGGGCTGCCCATCCACTTCCATTCCTCGATGATGTTCGGATCGGCAGCAAGAATGCTCTTGCGGACGCTGACGAAAGTCTTGCCGCGCCAGTCGGTGAGTTTTGCGATCAACTTGTCGATACGTTTCGACGCGTTCATTAGTGCGCTTCGTCCCAGTTGCCGGCAGCGCGCGCGTCGACCTGGAGCGGCACGTGCAGCGAGACCGCCGGGTGCGGCGCATCCTGCATCACGCTCTTGACGATCGTGATGGTGTCTTTCACCTCCGCCTCCGGCACTTCGAAAATCAGTTCGTCATGCACCTGGAGCAACATCTGCGCCTTGAGTTTCGCCTGTTCGAGTTCCGGCTCGATGCGGATCATGGCGCGGCGGATAATGTCGGCAGCGGTGCCTTGCAGCCGTGCGTTGATGGCCGCGCGCTCGTTGAATGAGCGGATGGATGGATTGCTGTTCTTGATGTCAGGATAGTGACATTTGCGGCCAAACAGCGTGAGCACGAAGCCATGATCGCGGCAGAACTCGCGCGTTTCGTCCATGTAGTCGCGGATGCCGGGAAAGCGCTCGAAATATTTCTTGATGTAGGCACCAGCTTCGCTCTTGTCGATGTTCAATTGCGCTGCAAGCCCGAACGCCGAGATGCCGTAGATTATGCCGAAATTGATCGCCTTGGCGCGGCGGCGCACGTCGGCCGGCATGTCCTTTACCGGTACGCCGAACATCTCCGATGCCGTCATGGCGTGGATGTCCACGCCGTCCTGGAACGCCTTACGCAATGTCGGCACGTCCGCCACTTCCGACAGCAGCCGCAATTCGATCTGCGAATAGTCGGCCGAGACAAGTTTCATCCCCGGTGACGCGATGAAGGCGCGGCGAATCTTGCGGCCGTCTTCCGTGCGGATCGGAATGTTCTGCAAATTCGGTTCGGATGAGGAGAGCCGCCCGGTGCTGGTCGCCGCCAGCGCGTAGCTTGTGTGCACACGCTTGGTATCGGGATTGACGTAGTTGGGCAGCGCCTCGGTATAGGTCGAGCGCAGCTTGGCCACCTGCCGCCAATCCAGGATCTTGCGCGGCAGCGCGTGGCCTTGCTCGGCGAGGTCCTCCAGTTCGCGCGCGCCGGTTGCCCACTGTCCAGTCTTGGTTTTGGAGCCGCCCGGCAGCTTCATCTTGCCGAACAGGATGTCGCCGAGTTGCTTGGGCGATCCGGGATTGACTGGTTCGCCGGCGAGCGTCTTGATTTCGTCCTCGAGCCGGGCCTGTTCCTGCGCAAACTCACCGGAGAGCCGCGAAAGCACCTGGCGGTCGATGGAAATGCCGCGCCGTTCCATGCGCGCAAGCACCGTTGGCATCGCGCGCTCAAGGGACTCGTAGACCGAGGTGACGCGTTCGGCCGCAAGCCGCGGTTTGAGCGCGTACCACAGGCGCAGCGTGACGTCGGCGTCTTCGGCCGCATATTCGCTGGCTTTCTCGATTGAGACGCAATCGAACGTGACCTGCGCCTTGCCCGAGCCGGCGACGTGATGGAAATGGATGGTGTCGTGGTTGAGCCAGCGCTTGGCGAGGTCGTCCATGCCGTGGCCGCCTTTTCCGGCGTCGAGCACATAGGAGATGAGCATGGTGTCGTCATAGCCGGCGACCTGGATGCCGCGCTGCGCGAACACCAGCCAGTCATACTTCATATTCTGCGCGACCTTGAGGACGGCCTTGTCCTCGAGCAGCGGTTTGAGCACGGCAAGTGCATCGCGCTCGGGAATCTGTCCCTCGCAAAGCTTGGCTTCGGGGGAGAACAAATCGCCTTTACCCTCGCCCCCGCCATCGCGATGACCGATCGGCACGTAGCACGCTTCGTTGGGCGCAAGCGCCAGTGAAAATCCGCACAAATGCGCCTGCATGGCGTCGAGGCTTGTAGTCTCGGTATCCACCGCAACGACGCCCATTTCATGCGCGCGCGCGACCCACTCTTTGAGGCGTGCGAGCGTGCGAACGGTCTCATATTTGCTGCGATCTATCTTGGCCGTGCGCGCGATCTCGCTGCGCGCGGTGGCAAGTGCGATCGGTGTGAGGGCCCCATTTGGCTTCTTTGTCTCTTCGGCCGGCTTGCCGCCGCCGGACAGGGGCAAAGCGGGGGCGGCTTTCGCTGCGGCGGTCGTGTCGGGCGAGCGTTGAGCGCCCGCCTCGACCTGGCTCGCGTCAATACCGATTTTATCGGCGACGCGTTGCGTCAGCGTCTTGAATCCCATCGATTTGAGGAAAGCGATCAGCGTTTTGTAGTCCGGCTCACGCACGCCGAGATCTTCAACGGGCACCTCAAGCGGCACCTTGTCGTCAAGCGTGACAAGCTTTTTTGAGATCCGCGCCAATTCAGCGTTCTCGACGAGAGCCTGGCGGCGTTTCTCCTGCTTGATCTCGCCGGCACGCTTGAGCAGCGTTTCGAGATTGCCGTATTCGCCGATGAGCTGCGCCGCGGTCTTCACGCCGATACCGGGGACGCCGGGGACGTTATCCGATGTGTCACCGATCAGCGCCTGGACTTCGATGACCTTTTCCGGCGGCACGCCGAATTTCTCGACCACTTCGGGAATGCCGATGCGGACATCCTTCATCGTGTCGTACATGACCACGCATTTATTCACGAGCTGCATGAGGTCCTTGTCGGACGACACGAGGGTGGCGGTCGCGCCGGCCTCACAGGCGATGCGTGCGTAAGTCGCGATCAGGTCGTCGGCCTCATAGCCCGCTTGCTCGAGGCACGGAATCTCGAAGGCGCGCACGGCATCGCGGATAAGCGGGAACTGGGGAATGAGGTCATCGGGCGGCGGCGGCCGATGCGCCTTGTATTCCTTGTACATCTCGGTACGGAAGGTTTTCTCCGACTTGTCGAAGATGACTGCGAGATGCGTCGGCCGCTCGTCCGGCTTCATTTCCTTGAGGAGCTTCCACAGCATGCTGCAAAAGCCGTAGACGGCATTCACATGTGTGCCGTCCGGCGCACGCGGCTCGAACCTGATCGCGTGGTAGGCGCGAAAGATGTATCCGGAACCGTCAACCAGGAAGACGTGGTCGCCCTTCTTGAGCGGCCGCGGGGATGCGTTCGGTGGAACGGATGCGGGTGTTGCGGCTTTAGTTTTCGATTTGGCGGGTGTTGGCATGGCGCCGAATGTGGGCCCGGACGCTGCGTTAATCAATCCGCCAGAAAATGCAGCCACAGAAAATACGTATTCTCCTGCACCTCTCGCCTCTGCTGGCGGTGTCTGCTATGCAGGCGCATTCGGCCCTGACCGCACACGGTTTGTCACCTTCATGATGGATTTCCCATGCGCGTTGCCATGATCGGCACCGGCTATGTCGGCCTCGTTTCAGGTGCTTCATTTGCCGACTTCGGCCACGAAGTGGTTTGCGTCGACAAGGACAAGGCGAAGATCGCCGCTCTGACGCGCGGCGAAATGCCGATCTATGAGCCGGGCCTGGGCGACATGGTCGCCGCCAATAGCCGCGCCGGCCGGCTGAAATTCACGACAGAACTTGCCGGCGCGGTCGCCGATGCGGACGCCGTATTCATTGCGGTTGGAACACCCTCGCGCCGTGGCGATGGCTTCGCCGACCTCAGTTTTGTCCATGATGCTGCCCGCGAAATCGCGCGCGCCCTCAAAGGATTTACCGTAGTCATCACCAAGTCCACGGTTCCGGTGGGAACCGGCGACGAGGTCGAACGCATTGTCCGGGAAGCGCGGCCCGACGCCGATTGCGCCGTGGTTTCCAATCCGGAGTTCCTGCGCGAGGGCGCCGCCATTCAGGATTTCAAGCATCCCGACCGGATCGTGATCGGAACCGCCGACGCGCGTGCGCGCGATGTCATGAGCGAACTGTACCGGCCGCTCTATCTCAACCGCTCGCCGATTTTGTTCACCGACCGGCGCACCGCCGAGCTGATCAAGTATGCCGCCAATGCTTTTCTCGCGACCAAGATTACGTTCATCAACGAGATCGCCGATCTGGCCGAGAAGGTCGGCGCCGACGTGCAGGAAATTGCGCGCGGAATTGGGCTCGACAATCGTATTGGCTCGAAATTCTTGCACGCCGGCCCCGGTTACGGCGGTTCGTGCTTTCCGAAGGATACGGTCGCGCTGATCAAGACGGCGCAGGACCACGCCGCGCCGCTTCGCATCGTCGAGGCGGTCGCCGCGGTCAACGATGCACGCAAGCGCGCCATGGCGCGCAAGGTTGCCAACGCGCTTGGTGGCGAACTGCGGGGAAAAACCGTTGCTGTTCTGGGCCTCACCTTCAAGCCGAATACCGACGATATGCGGGAAGCGCCGTCAATTCCTTTGATCACTGCATTGCAGGATATGGGCGCCAAGGTGCGCGCCTATGATCCGGTCGGTATGGAGCAGGCCAAAGGCGTGCTCGGCAGCGTGACTTTCTGCAACGATACGTACTCATGTGCCGAGGGCGCCTCCGCGCTGGTTATCGTTACCGAATGGGAGCAATTTCGCGCTCTCGATTTCAAGCGGCTGAAGGAAGTAATGGCGCAACCGGTCCTCGTCGACCTGCGCAATGTTTACCGGCCCGACGAAATCGCCCGCCACGGCTTTGTCTATGAAAGCATCGGGCGGGCCCGGAAGTGATTTTCCAATCCGCAGCCAATAGAAGTTGTCGTCCCCCGCGGTAGCGCGGGGGACCGGGTCGACACCGACATCGCCATTCATTGAATCCCGCGGTTACCGAATCATCCGTTTGCGCGGATGATGATGCGGAAAGTCATGCGAAGTTTCGAGACACCTCTACCGATCGACGAGGCGCTGCCACGATTGAGGGCAGCTCTCGCCGCCGCCAACTGCGCCGTGCTGGTTGCGCCGCCCGGCGCCGGCAAGACCACGCGCGTGCCGTTGGTGCTGCTTGATGAAGCGTGGGCGAATGACAAGAAGATACTGGTCCTCGAGCCGCGCCGGCTGGCCGCGCGCGCCGCGGCCTCGCGAATGGCTGCAACGCTCGGTGAGCAGGTTGGCGAGACCGTCGGCCTGCGCGTGCGCTTCGGTTCACGAATCTCGAAACGCACGCGTATCGAAGTGGTGACGGAAGGCGTATTCACGCGGCTCGTGCTTGACGATCCGTCGCTCGATGGCATTGCCGCGGTATTGTTCGACGAATTTCACGAGCGGTCACTCGATGCCGACCTCGGCTTGGCGTTGGCGCGCGACGCGCAGCAAGGGCTGCGCCCGGATCTCAAGCTGCTGGTCATGTCCGCGACGCTGGACGGCGCCCGCGTTGCGGCACTGTTGGGCAATGCCCCCGTGATCGAAAGCGAGGGCCGTGCCTATCCCGTCGAGACCCGGTACCTCGGCCGCGATCCGCGCGCGCCGATCGAGCGCCAGGTCTCGGATGCGATCGAGCGCGCGCTGCGTGCGGAGACCGGGTCGGTGCTGGTCTTCCTGCCGGGGGCCGGGGAAATCCGCCGCACTGAAATGCTGCTCAGGGATCGCATGCGAGAGACGAATGTCGATGTCGTTGCGCTTTATGGCGCGCTCGATGCCCGCGAGCAGGATCGCGCCATTTCGCCATCGCCGCCGGGCCGCCGCAAAATCGTTCTCGCGACATCAATCGCGGAGACCTCGCTCACGATCGAGGGCGTGCGCATCGTCATCGATAGTGGATTGTCGCGGGTCCCCCGTTACGAGCCCGATGTTGGCCTCACGCGCCTCGAAACCGTGCGGGTGTCCCGCGCCGCCGCCGACCAGCGCCGCGGCCGCGCCGGCCGCACCGAGCCGGGAGTCAGTTATCGGCTGTGGGACGAACCGCAAACCAGTTCCCTTGAGCCCTACACGCGGCCCGAGATTCTATCGGCGGATCTTTCGTCGTTCGTGCTCGATTTGGCGCATTGGGGTGTGGTCGAGCCGGCAAAACTGGCATTTCTCGATGCACCTCCACAGGCCGCGCTCGCGGAAGCGCGCGTTTTGCTGAAGGAGATCGGTGCAGTCGATGTGGCCGGGCGCATCACGGACGAGGGCCGCAAGCTGCGATCCTTGCCGCTGCCGCCGCGTCTGGCGCGCATGGTGGTCGACGCCGCGGCAGAGGGAAGTGGTGCGTTGGCTGCGACCATTGCCGCGGTGTTAACGGAGCATGGGCTCGGCGGCGATGACGTCGATTTGCGGCATCGGATCGACAATTTTCGTCGCGACCGCTCTACCCGCGCGGAAGATGCGCGCGCAATGACGAAGCGGTGGACCCAGACCGCCGGTGCCGGCAACGGGAATGGCGAGCATAGTGCGGGGGCGCTTCTCGCATTGGCCTATCCGGATCGCATCGCCAAAAATCGGGGCGCCGGCGGCGCATTTCTGCTCGCCAATGGCCGTGGTGGTTCGGTCGATCTGGCATCATCGCTTGCGCGCGAGCCCTTCCTTGTAGTCGCCGAACTCACGGGTGCGGCAGCGGCAAGCCGAATTGTGCTGGCTGCGCCTATTGAGGTTGCCGAGATCGCAGCGCGCTTCGCCGGCCAGATCGAGGACCGCAGCGAGGTCAGCTTCGACACAGCTTCCGCATCACTGCGCGCGCGTCGACGGCAACGGTTGGGTGCGCTTGTGCTGACCGAGCAGACGCGGTCCGTTGCGCCCGATTCCGAAAGCGCAAGGCTGCTGGCGGAAGGAATCGCCACGCTCGGCATTGGCAAACTGCCGTGGAGCAAGGCGCAACTTCAGTTACGCAATCGTGTGATGTTCCTCCGCCGTGCTGAAGGCGAGGTGTGGCCTGATTTGTCCGATACGGCATTGGCCGCCAAATCCGCCGAATGGCTCGCACCATTTCTCATCGGCCGGACCGCGCTGTCGCAAATCGGCGCCGACGATCTGACGGCGGCCCTGGATGCGTTGATCCCGTGGAATATTCGCAAGCGGTTCGATGCCGAGGCGCCCACCCATTTCACAGCGCCGTCGGGTTCACACGTTCCGATCGACTACGAAGGGGAGGAGGGGCCGAAACTTGCGATCCGCGTGCAGGAGTTGTTCGGCCTTGCAGCGCACCCCACGATCGCCGGCGGGCGCGTGCCTTTGCTGATCGAGCTGTTGTCGCCCGCGCACCGGCCGGTCCAGGTGACGCGCGATCTGCCAGGCTTCTGGCGTGGCAGCTACAG
The DNA here is from genome assembly GCA_963735285.1 of uncultured Alphaproteobacteria bacterium. Lineage (GTDB taxonomy): Bacteria > Pseudomonadota > Alphaproteobacteria > Rhizobiales > Xanthobacteraceae > Pseudolabrys. The sequence continues at coordinate 182,759 of CAVTKN010000010.1, forward strand.
GGACGTCAAAACCGAAATGCGGGGTCGTTATCCGCGGCATCCCTGGCCGGACGATCCGATGAAGGCGCCCGCGACCCGGCGGGCAAAGCCGCGCGGCCAATAAACTCAATTGTCACGGTTCGCGTAACGGATGGCTGACCATGGGCTCAAGCGCGGCAGATTGCCTGGGCGCGTTAAGCCCACCTTGAACCTGATGTGTCAGATTTGTCGGCAATCCACAGGTTTCGCCATGCGTCAGATATTTTTCCTTGCGGCAGCCTTGCTTGCGGTTGGTGCGTTTGCCGCACGCTTTGCGGATAGCGCTGTCGAAGGGCATTCGGACCCGCAAGCGGCGGCCGTGCAACCGTCATATGAGCCGCGCGAGCCAACGAGCTCGGGTCGCAGCCTGATGCTGGAAAGCGACCGGCAGGGTCACTATCAGGTCGAGGCACGCGTTGAGGGGCGGTTTATCGATTTCATGGTCGATACCGGTGCATCGCTCGTCGTGCTTCGGGAGTCGTCCGCGGCGCAGGCCGGTATTCGCCCGCAGCCGCGCGATTACACTGCCATCGTTGTCACCGCCAACGGCAAAATCAAGGCAGCACGTGCCACAATCGAGCGCATCGAGGTCGGCGGCATCACTGTCTATGATGTACCTGCGATGGTGCTGCCGGACGAGGCCTTGGCCAGAAATCTGCTTGGCGTGTCGTTCCTGTCACGGCTCAAGCGCTACGAATTTGCCAATGGCCGGCTGGTGCTCGAACAGTAGGCACCGTTTTCCGCTATCCCAAAGTTTGACGGAGCGCTTTGCGCATCTTCGGCGTTAGGGTATTGGATTCGCGCCAGACTATTTCGAGGACCTGATGTTTCCCACGCCGAAGCCCGCACTGTCACCGAATACCTACGCCTATGAGTCTACGCCGCTGGTTAAACCGACCGGTTTCCGCGAATACGACGCGCGTTGGCTGCTCGAAAAAGAAATCAACCTGATGGGCGTGCAGGCTCTTGGCCTCGGCCTTGGCACGCTTATTCGCGAACTGAACGTGAAACCGGAAATTGTTACCGGCCACGATTTCCGGAGTTACTCGGCGTCCGTGAAGATGGCGCTGATCTCCGGCTTGATGGCGTCGGGCTGCAAGGTGCACGACATCGGTCTCGTCATTACGCCGATGGCCTATTTCGCCCAGTTTGAACTTAACGTGCCCTGCGTTGCGATGGTGACCGCTTCGCATAACGACAATGGCTGGACCGGCGTAAAGATGGGCGCCAATCGGCCGCTGACCTTTGGTCCGGTCGAAATGAAGCGCCTCAAGGAAATCGTGCTGGGGGCGAAGTTCGACTTCAAGGACGGCGGCAGCTACGTGTTCGTGGAGAATTTCCCGGATCGCTACATTGCCGATCTGACCAAGCGTCCGAAGCTCAAACGCAAGCTGAAGGTGGTGGCCGCCTGCGGCAACGGCACAGCCGGCGCCTTTGCACCGCGGATCCTGCAAGCGATCGGCTGCGAGGTGGTGCCGCTCGACTGCAATCTCGACCACACCTTCCCGCGCTACAATCCCAATACCGAAGACATGAAAATGCTGCACGCCATGCGCGATGCCGTGCTCGTCAATCGCGCCGATGTCGCGCTTGGTTTTGACGGCGACGGCGACCGTTGCGGCGTCGTGGATAACGAAGGTGAGGAGATATTCGCCGACAAAGTCGGCGTGATGCTGGCGCGCGATATGTCGGCGTTGCACCGGAATGCGACATTTGTGGTCGACGTGAAATCAACCGGCCTTTTCCTGACTGACCCGGTATTGAAAGCCAATGGCGTCAAGGTCGACTACTGGAAAACCGGTCATTCCTATATCAAGCGGCGGGTGAACGAACTCGGGGCCGTCGCGGGCTTCGAGAAATCCGGGCACTTCTTCTTCAACAAGCCGTTCGGCCGTGGCTACGACGATGGCATGATCTTCGGGCTTGCGGTTTGCGACATGCTGGATCGCAATCCGGGGAAGAGCATGGCCGATCTTCGCAAGGCGTTGCCGAAGACCTGGGGTTCGCCGACGATGTCGCCGCACTGTGACGACGAGAAAAAGTACGAAGTCGTGGATGCAGTGATGAAACAATTTCAATCGGCGCATGCGAGCGGAACGAAGGTGGCCGGCCAGGCGATCCGTGACCTTGTCACTGTGAATGGCGTTCGCATCACGGTCGAGGACGGTACGTGGGGCCTGGTTCGCGCTTCGTCAAATAAGCCGGAGCTCGCGGTCGTGGTCGAGAGCCCTGTTTCCGAGGCGCGCATGCGCGAGATGTTTGCGGCCGTTGACGGCGTGCTGCGGACGCATCCGGAAGTCGGCGCCTATAACCAGACCATCTGACCGCATTTTCTCGCGATGCGTCAGCCTGTAAGGTCTCCCGCATGCATATCGCCATCCTCGGCGCCGGACCAGCGGGCCTCTACCTCTCGTACCTGATCAAGCGGCGCCAACCTGGCGCCGAAGTTACCGTCATCGAACAGAATCCGGCCGACGCCACATTCGGCTTCGGCGTGGTTTTTTCCGATCGCGCGTTGGAATTTCTGCGTGGAGACGACCCGGAGACTTACGGCGCAATCGTTCCGCATATGGAATCGTGGAACGATATCGCCATCGTCCATCGTGGCGAGCGCGTTGTTATCGACGGCGTCGGGTTCGCTGCGATCGGCCGGCTCAAGCTTCTGGAGCTACTGCAAGCGCGGGCGCGTTCGGTCGGTGTTGCGCCGGTTTACTGTCGTGCCGTGAAAAGCCTTGATGAGCTCGCGGGCGCCGATCTCATTGTCGGCGCCGACGGCGTCAATTCGCTGGTGCGCCGCAGTTCCGAGACGGAGTTTGGCGCAAGCGTTCGCCTCCTGACCAATCGGTTTGCCTGGTACGGCACCACAAAACGCTTCGAAACCTTGACCCAGACATTTGTTCAGGATGGGCTCGGCTGTTTTAACGCCCATCACTATCGCTACAGCCCCGGTCTGAGCACATTTATCGTCGAGGTCGATGAGGCGAATTACCTGCGTGCCGGTTTTGACCGTATGAGCGAGGATGAAACGCGCACGACGTGCGAGCGCGTATTTGCGGGCACGCTGGACGGACACGCGCTGATCTCGAACAACTCGATCTGGCGGCAATTCCCGATCGTCCATAACGAGCGGTGGTCCGCGCGCAGAAGCGTGCTCATCGGAGATGCGCTGCACACCGCACATTTCTCCATCGGGTCGGGCACGCGCCTCGCTATGGAGGACGCGATCTTTCTCGACAAAGCGCTCGCCGCGCACCGCAATGATATCGATGCGGCGCTTGCCGCCTATGAGACCACGCGCAGGCCGATCCTTGAAAAGCTGGTTGCTGGCGCCAACGGCAGCGCCACCTGGTACGAGCATTTTGCGGAACACATGCAGCTGACGCCGCTCGATCTTGCCATGAGCTACGTAACGCGGTCGGGCCGGATTGATCTTGAACGCTTGCGCAAGTTGTCTCCCGGTTTTGTTGCGCGTTACGAGTGCACCCACTCGAAAAACTAGTATTCCGCAAGGCCCATGACGGTTAACGGGACATAAATACCTCCTGCGTAGGGTCGTCGCAGCTTTACCGTTGCCATTGCGCCCATGTTCCAGGTCTATAACTGCCTCACCGCCCAGCATGACTGGCGACTCGTCGGAGTCGCCGCTGTCATTTGCCTGTTCGCGAGCCTCACCGCGGTCAATATTTTCAATCGCGCGCGCGCAACCGGCGGCCGGACCCGTGCCATCTGGATCATTGCCGCCGGCGTAGCCGGTGGCTTTGGCATCTGGGCCACGCACTTCGTGGCCATGCTGGCTTACGAGCCCGGTATCACGGTTGCCTACGGCGTGACCCTGACAGTTTTTTCGCTTGCCGCCGCAGCCGCCACCATGAGCTTTGCATTGAGCATTGCGGTCTACGTGCAGGCGCGTTGGGCGGCGCCCCTGTCCGGCGCGCTGATCGGCGGTGGCATTGCCGCGATGCACTACAGCGGAATGTTTGCGGTCGAAATTCCCGGCCGCATTGTGTGGCAATTGGATTTGGTCGCTGTCTCGATCATTTTGGGCATGATCTTCGGCGCGTTTGCCATGGCTGTCGCGATCCGCTCATTCAAGAAGCGCGACGCGGCGATTGCAGCCGTGCTGCTGACGCTGGCGATTGTATCGCACCATTTCACCGCCATGGGCGCAGTCGAGATCGTCCTTGATCCAACGCGTTCGATCGGTGGGCTCGCCATTTCGCCGGCGGTGCTGGCTGCGGGGATCGCGAGCGGAGCAATGGCGGTCCTTGGTATTGCGCTCACGAGTGCCTTCGCCGGCCGCAGATTGCACGACAAAAGCGCGTATCTCGCCCTGGCGCTCAACAATATGACGCAAGGGTTCGTGATGTTTGATTCAGCCGATCGCCTTGTCGTTTGCAATGACCGTTACATCGAGATGTACGGGCTCGATCCGAACATTATCAAGCCCGGCGCTACCCTCGTCGACGTCATCCGGAACCGCTTCGCATCCGGCAGCCTCGATATAGATGTCGAAAGATATCGCCAGGAGATACTTGAATTTATCAAGGACGGCCGATCGTCAGGCACAATTGTTGAAACGCCGGATGGGCGCGCCATATCGGTGGTCAACCGGCCGGTTAAAGGCGGCGATTACTGGATCGGCACACATGACGACATTACCGAGCGCATCAATGCCGAAAGAAAAGGCGCCGCGCTATCGGAGCAGGAACGGCGACGCGTGGAGATCGAAACCGAAATTCGCGCTTTTCGCGAAAGCGTCGCGGCAGTCCTGCAAACCGTAAATGAAAGCACCGCGGCACTGAAATCTATCGCTGTGACGCTATCGGACTCATCGAACTGCACGTCCGAGCGCACCGCTGGTGCGGTCCAGACATCGAACGAAGCGTCCGCCAATATGACTGCAGCGGCGGGTGCCGCTGAAGAACTGATAGCTTCCATTGGCGAAATTGGCCGCCAGATCGGCCAGGCGGCCGAGGTCGCGTCACATTCGGTCGTTGAGGCGCAAACGACAAACGAGCAAATGACACGGCTGACCGACACCGTTCAGGAAATCGGCGAAGTCGTCAATCTGATCCGCAATATTGCCGGGCAAACCAACCTGCTTGCGCTCAACGCAACGATCGAGGCGGCGCGCGCGGGGGAGGCGGGCCGCGGCTTTGCGGTCGTCGCGTCGGAGGTGAAGTCTCTCGCGGTGCAAACCGCCAAGGCAACCGAACAAATCGCCGGGCAGATCGAGGCCGTGCAAAGTTCGACGCGCGTCGCAGTTGACGCGATCCGGCGCAACACCGAGCGGATGCGCGAGATCGACGGCTATACGTCGGCGGTTGCTTTGTCGCTGCAGCAGCAAGACAGCGCCACCGACGAAATTTCGCACAACGTGGCGAGCGCGGCACAAGGCGCCTTGGGCATGGTCAATGTGCTTGATGAGGTTACGCGGGGCGTCGGCGACACTCGTGCCGCCGCCAACAAGGTGCTCGAAGCGTCCGAAACCGTCGAAACAGCCGCCGGCGGCCTTCAGCGCCGCATTGAAGGCTTCCTCGGACGCGTCGCGGTCTGACCCCGCTTAGTCTTTCTCTTCCTTGAACGTGTCACGGAACGGATGGGCGGGATAGACGCCAAGCACCGTGAGTTCTTTCGAGAAGAAGGCAAGTTCCTCAAGGGCAAAGACCAGCGCGCGGTCGTCGGGATGGCCTTCGACGTCGGCGTAGAATTGCGTAGCGAAGAAGTTGCCGCCAACCATGTAGCTTTCGAGCTTGGTCATGTTCACGCCGTTGGTCGCAAAGCCACCGAGCGCCTTGTAGAGCGCGGCCGGCACGTTGCGCACTCTGAAGACGAATGTCGTGACGATCTTGCCCTTGCCGGGCTGCGCCCATTTCTTCTCGCGCGAGAGCACGACGAAGCGGGTTGTCGAATGGGATTCGTCCTCGACATTCTCCTTCAGAATATCGAGGCCATAAATTTCGGATGCCAGTCGGGAAGCGATGGCCGCGCGCGTGATGTCCTTTGCTTCGGCAACTTCACGCGCCGATCCGGCAGTATCGGCGGCCACTACCGGCTTAAGCTTCAATTCACGGATGACATTGCGGCACTGTCCGAGCGCCATCACATGGCTCTGCACCGTCTTGATCGTCTTCAGGCTTGCGCCTTTCGGCGCCATCAGCTGATTTCGGATCGGCAGAAACCATTCCGCAATGATGTGCAGGCCGGCTGTCGGCATTAAATGATGGATGTCGGCAACGCGGCCGGCGACCGAATTTTCAATCGGGATCATGCCCAGATCGACATCGCCGGCGACAAGTGCCGCGAAGCAGTCTTCGAATGTCGGACAGGGTATCGGTTCGTGGTCAGGATAGGCGTCGCGGCACGCAATATGTGAATTTGCGCCCGGTTCTCCCTGAAAGATGATCTTCTTCTTGGCCATGACCCATTTCCTTTGACGCGATCCGTACGCAGACCTTTACGCGTGAGTCAACCGGCCAGCAGCGTGCGGGCTTTTTCCAGATCTTCCGGCGTGTCGACGCCAAGCGGGACACTGTTCACCACCATCGCGTCGATGCGCATCCCGGCATCGAGTGCGCGCAGCTGCTCGAGTTTCTCGCGTTGCTCGTTGGCCGAAGGCGGCAATTTCACGAAGCGCTCCAACGCCGCGCGGCGATAGGCGTAGAGCCCGATATGGTGGTGGTGCGGGCCGGGGCCGGTCGCGGGCTTGCGGGTGAACGTGAGCGCGTGCAGACGGCCGCGCGCGATCTGGGGCCCGGATACCTTGACGACGTTCGGATTGATGAGTTCGGCGGGGTCGGTGATGATGGCGGCGAGCGTGGCGATATCGACGGCCGGGTCATCAAGCGGTATGAGTGCGGCGCCGATGTCGGCGGGGTCGATGGTCGGCAGATCGCCCTGCACGTTGACCACGATGTCGATGCGGCGTTCGGGGTCGAGCGCCTCCAAAGCCTCGTAGATGCGGTCCGAGCCGGAGACGTGATCGCTGCGCGTCATGACGGCGCGGCCGCCGGCTTTTTCGACCGCTGCCGCAACGGCTTCCGAATCGGTGGCGACCACCGCTTCGCCGATTCGCGCCGCCTCGGCGCGCCGCAGCACCTGGACAATCATCGGGACGCCATGCAGATCGGCCAGTGGCTTGCCGGGCAAGCGGGTCGATGCGAGGCGGGCCGGGATGAGGATAATTGCGTTGGGCATTGAGATTGCCGGAATTCCGGCTGCACATGTTGGCTGTCGATAATGCCGCAGGCGCTTATACGGGTTGCCAGAGGCGAGGCAAACCGGTATCTGATCGCCGCCGCCAGGGCCCTGGCGGTGACCCGCCCCGCACGATCAAGTCCCGCTCCGGGAGTTGAAATTCGATGAATTCCTTCGAACTCAACAAGATCCTTGGCGCCATTCTGGCCACCTGCCTCATCATGTTGGCGCTCAATATCGGAGCCGGCGCCATATTCGCGCCGGAGAAGCCGAGCAAGCCGGGCTTCAACATTGCGGTCAAGGAGCAGGGTGAGGGCGAGAAAGCCGGTGCCACCAAGGAGCCGGAGCAACCGATCGAAACGCTACTGGCCAAGGCTTCGGTCGAAAAGGGGCAAGCTACCGCCAAGCAATGCCAGGCCTGTCATACCTTTGAAAAAGGCGGCCCCAATCGCGTCGGACCCAATCTGTGGAATGTCGTGAATCGCGCGCGGGCATCCGAAGCGGGCTTCAACTATTCCGCGGCAATGAAGGGCAAGGGCGGCAACTGGAGCTTCGACGAACTCAACAAGTTCCTCGCCAATCCGCGCAGCTATATCCCCGGCACCAACATGACCTTCGCCGGGCTATCGCGCGCCGAGCAGCGCGCCGACGTAATCGACTTCCTGCATACGCTGGCAGACAATCCTGTGGCGCTGCCGAAGGCCGCGGAAGGTGCGCCCGCCGGCGGGGAGCCTGCCAAGAAATAGATGAATCAGAATTAATGCTTCATGAGACGGCCGGGCCCATCGCCCGGCCGTTTGTTTGAGGGGTCATTGCGGCGTTTGGCCACGTAAATTTGACGGGCGGCAGGCGTGTTCGTGAGCGAACCGGCTGGCGAGGTATCGAAAAACCGACATAATCACCCGCGATTGCATCGTTGGGCGATATTTTGTGCGCTGGAGCCACCGAATGAAATTCAGCCGCCGGTCAATTCTGCGCGCCACGGCCGCTACGTTCGCTGCGCCCGCACTGGGCGCCATAAGCGCAGCATCGCTCGCCGGGCAGGCGTCGGCCCAGGCACGCGTCTGGAAACACGGGCTGTCGCTGTTCGGCCAGTTGAAATATTCCGAGGGATTCAAGAATTTCGACTACGTCAATCCAACGGCCCCGCAGGGTGGAACGGTTCGTCAGGTCGCCTTTGGCACCTTCGACAATTTCAACACCGTCGTTGCGGGCGTGAAGGGCAACATCGCTGCCGGCACCGAGCTGTTCCGAGAAACATTGATGACGCCCGCGCTCGACGAAGTCTCGACCGAATACGGGCTGCTGGCGGAAGCCGTCAGCCATCCCGACGATCATTCGTCGGTCACCTATCGTTTGAATGCGAAAGCACGTTGGCACGACGGCAAGCCGGTGACGGCGGACGACGTCATTTACTCTTTCGACGTGTATAAAAAGAACAGCCCGTTTTACGGCGCCTACTATCGTCATGTGACAAAGGTTGAGACCACTGGAGCGCGAGAGATCACCTTCACGTTCGACGGGCCCGGCAACCGCGAGCTGCCGCAGATCGTCGGCCAGCTGCCGGTGCTGCCGAAGCACTGGTGGGAAGGCACCGACCAGAGCGGGAAGAAGCGCGACGTCACCCAGACAACGCTGGAGCTGCCGCTTGGCAGCGGCCCGTACCGCCTGAAGGAGTTCGCGCCCGGCCGCTCGCTGGTCTACGAAAAAGTGGACGACTACTGGGGCAAGGATCTCAACGTCGTCGTGGGTACGCGAAATTTCCAGACAATCCGCTATGAATATTTCCGCGATTCCACGGTGACCCTGGAGGCATTCAAGGGCGATCAGGTGGATTGGCGTACCGAGAACAGCGCCAAGAACTGGGCGACGTCCTATGATTTTCCGGCCGTGCGCGACAAGCGCGTGGTGCTGGAGGAGTTCCCGGTCCGCAATGTCGGCAGTATGCAGGCATTCGCCTTCAATACCCGGCGTGACAAGTTCGGAGACGCGCGCGTTCGTCGCGCTTTCAACTTTGCCTTTGATTTCGAGGAAATGAACAAGCAGGTCTTTTTCGGCCAGTACAAACGCATCGCCAGCTATTTCGAAGGAACCGAACTCGCATCCTCCGGACTTCCGGAAGGCAAGGAGCTGGAGATACTGGAGACGGTGCGTAACAAGGTGCCGGCTGATTTGTTCACCAAGCCCTACACCAACCCGGTCGGTGGCAATCAGCAGGCCAATCGCAATAATTTGCGCGATGCGCTCGCACTGTTGCGTGACGCCGGTTACGAGATCAAGGACACCAAGCTGATCGACGCAAAGACCGGCGTGCAGTTCACCGTTGAATTTCTGGTCGACGATCCGCAGACCGAGCGTTTCGTGTTGTTCTACAAGCCTTCGCTCGAGCGCCTTGGCATGACGGTGAATGTGCGTGTGGTTGATTCCGCGCAGTACGAGAACCGGCTGCGGCAGTGGGACTTCGACATCATCGTCGCGTCCTGGGGACAATCGCTGTCGCCCGGCAATGAACAGCGTGACTTCTGGGGCACGCCAGCAGCTGACCGGCCCGGTTCGCGCAATCTTGTCGGCATCAGGAATCCAGCGGTCGATGCGATGATCGAGCGCGTCATCTTCAGCAAGGATCGTGACGACCTGGTCGCCGCCACCAAGGCGCTCGACCGCGTGCTGCTGTGGAATTTTTACGTTGTGCCGCAGTGGACGTATGGCAAGCAGCGCACGGCGCGCTGGGACCGCTTCGGCCATCCGGAGAACATGCCGAAATACGGTGCCGCCGCGTTTCCTACCGTATGGTGGTGGGACAAGGATAGAGCGGCCAAGGTGCCGCAACGGTCGTAATTCAATGAAGCTCAGCCGCCGCCGCGCATTGAATCTAATTGCCGGTGTGGCAGCGGCTGGTGCCAGCCGTCGGCTGATCGTACCGGCTTCGGCGCAAGAAGCCGAACGGCACGGAATGTCGGCCTTCGGCGATCTTGGTTATCCGGCCGATTTTGCCAATTTCAAATATGTCGAGGTCAACGCACCAAAAGGCGGGGCGTACTCCGAAATTGTCAGCAGCCGCGGCTACAACGGCTCGTTCCTCACTTTCAATTCGCTCAATGCCTACATCCTGAAGGGTGAGGGCGCGTTGGGAATGGACTACACGTTTGCGCCGCTGATGGTGCGCGCCGGCGACGAGCCCGATGCCATGTATGGGCTGGCCGCGCGCAGTGTCCGCATCTCCGATAATGGGCTGACCTACCGTTTCACGCTGCGGCCGGAGGCGAAATTTCACGACGGTACGCCGCTGACCGCGCATGATGTGGCCTGGTCGGTGACGACATTGAAGGACAAAGGCCATCCGATCATCACGCAGTTGCTGCGCGACTGCCAGGGCGCCGAAGCGCTTGACGAGCGGACCGTCGTGATGCGCTTTGCCGAGAAGCGCGCGCGAGACGTACCGCTATTCGTCGCCGGTCTGCCGATCCTCTCGCGCGCTTACTATTCGAAGAAGACATTTGATGAATCAACACTCGACGTGCCGCTCGGCAGCGGCCCCTACAAAGTTGGTCGTTTTGAAGTAGGCCATTTTATCGAATTTGAACGGGTGAAGAACTGGTGGGGCGCCGAGCTGCCGGCGGCGCGCGGTCTGAATAATTTCGACACCATCCGCTACGAATACTACCGCGATCGCGAAGTCGGGTTCGAGGGCTTCACCGCCAAAAACTACTTGTTTCGCGAAGAATTCACGTCGCGCACCTGGGCAACGCGCTACGACTTTCCGGCCTTCAAGGATGGCCGCGTCAAACGAACAATCATACCGGATGCTACGCCGTCCGGCGCGCAAGGCTGGTTCATGAACATGCGGCGCGAAAAATTCAAGGATCGCCGCCTGCGCGAAGCGTTGATCGACGCGTTCGACTTCGAATGGACGAACCGGAATATCATGTACGGCTCTTACGACCGCACGCAGTCGATCTTCGAGAATTCGCCCATGAAGGCGACCGGCAAGCCGAGTGTCGCCGAGGTGGCGCTGCTCGAGCCCTTCCGCAAGGAGCTGCCGGAAGAAGTATTCGGCGAACCTTATGTGCCGCCGGTCACCGATGGCTCAGGCCAGGATCGCCGCTGGTTGCGCCAGGGCGCGCAACTGCTCAACGAGGCAGGCTTTGCACTCAAGAACGGGAAGCGCGTGATGCCGAACGGCACGCCGGTCACGATCGAATTTCTGATCGATGAGCCGACTTTTCAGCCGCATCATCTTCCCTACATCAAGAATTTGTCGACGCTCGGGATCGATGCCACTCTTCGTATCGTCGATCCGGTGCAATACCGGGCGCGCGTCGACGGATTTGATTTCGACATCACCGTGGAGCGTTTTAGCTTTTCATCGACGCCGGGCGACTCGCTGCGCACATATCTCTCCTCGCAGGCGGCGGCAACCAAGGGGTCGCAAAATCTCGCCGGCATCGCCGATCCGGCCATCGATAAACTGATCGACGTCATCATTGCCGCCAATACGCGTGAAGAAATGGTCATGGCCTGCCGGGCCCTCGATCGCGTCATTCGCGCCGGCCGCTACTGGATTCCACATTGGTACAAAGCGTCGCACTGGATTGCCTATTGGGACGTCTTCGACCGTCCCGCCGCCCAGCCGCGCTATTTCCGCGGCATTCCGGACACCTGGTGGTACGACCGCGACAAGGCGGGCAAATTGGAGCGAAAGGGTTAGCATACCGTCATGGCCGGGCTTGTCACTGCAAGTCGGGTTCACCCGACTTGCAGCACTTCGTTAAATTTGCGCAACTCGGGCATGCCCGAGTTGCGTGTGCCATCCACGTCTTTATGTTGCCGATATGCTGTAAGACGTGGATGCCCGCGACAAGCGCGGGCATGACGTCGAGAATACCGGAAAACCCAGACGAATGACCGCCTACATCATCCGCCGCCTGCTGTTCATCGTGCCGACCATGTTCGGCATCATGTTGGTGGCCTTTGTCGTGGTGCAGTTCGCGCCCGGCGGCCCGGTCGAGCAGGTGATTGCCAAGCTGACCGGTGCGGACACCGGCGCCACGTCGCGCATCTCAGGCTCGCCGGGAGGCGACTTCGGCAGCCGCGGGCTGGCGCAAGGCGCTTCGCAGGTTGATGCCTCCACCTCCAAATATCGCGGTGCGCAAGGGCTCGACCCCGAATTCATCAAGAAACTTGAGGTTCAGTTCGGCTTCGATAAGCCGGCGCCGGAACGGTTCGCGCTGATGCTGTGGAATTATGCGCGGTTTGATTTTGGCAAAAGCTATTTTCGCGATGTCAGTGTCCTGCAGTTGATCAAGGAAAAATTGCCGGTGTCGATGTCGCTCGGCATCTGGATGACGCTGCTCACTTACCTGATTTCGATTCCGCTCGGTATTCGCAAGGCGATGGACGACGGATCGCGCTTCGATGTCTGGACCTCGACGGTGATCATCGTGGGTTATGCCATCCCCGGCTTCCTGTTTGCGATCCTGTTGATCATTCTTTTTGCAGGCGGCTCGTTCTTCGACTGGTTTCCGCTGCGCGGACTTGTCTCCGAAAACTGGTCACAGCTGCCATGGTGGCAGCAAATTGCCGACTATTTCTGGCATCTGACGCTGCCCATTATTTCCATGGCGCTGTCGGCCTTTGCCACGATGACGCTGCTGACCAAGAACTCATTTCTCGAGGAAATCCGCAAACAATACGTGCTGACGGCCCGCGCCAAGGGCTGCACCAGCTACCAGGTGCTTTACGGGCACGTGTTCCGCAATGCCATGCTGATCGTCATCGCGGGGTTTCCGTCCGCCTTCGTACACGCGTTCTTCACGGGATCGCTGCTGATCGAGACCATTTTCTCGCTCGACGGGCTCGGCCTGCTCGGCTTTGAAAGTGTTCTCAACCGCGATTACCCCGTCGTCTTTGCCACGCTTTACATTTTCTCGCTGATCGGCGTGGTGGTGAACCTGATCTCCGATCTCACCTACACCTGGATCGATCCGCGCATCGACTTCGAGACGAGGGAGGTCTGAGGTGGACGTGCGCGCCGGGATCAAGCCACCGGAGTCCGCGGCCGTTTCACCGATGGGCCTTGCGGCCCCGCCGACCGGGCAATCGATCGGACTATCGCCGATCAACAGGCGGCGCTGGGAGAACTTCAAGGCGAACCGGCGCGGCTATTGGGCCTTGTGGCTGTTTCTGTTCATGTTTGTGATTTCGCTGTTTGCCGAATTCATCGCCAACGACAAGCCGATCTACATCCACGTCAACGGCCGCTCGTTTTTCCCCGCGGTCGTGACTTATCCCGACACAGCGTTTTCGAAAACGCCGGACCCCAACCTCTTTGGCACCGCCGCCGACTATCGCGACGACTACCTGATGGGCCTCATCCAGAAGGAGGGCGGCACCGTCATCTGGCCGCCGGTGCGCTTCTCCTACAACACGCAGGTCAGCAAGCCGCCGTCGCCGTTCCCGTCGAAGCCGACCTGGCTGCTCAGCCAGAAAGATTGCGAATACGCCGCCACGCACGGTTTCGCCAAATGCAGCGAGGTCGAGACCAACTGGCTGGGCACCGATGATGGCGGACGCGACGTGGTGGCGCGGCTGATCTACGGCTTCCGCATTTCGGTGCTGTTCGGCCTGGCGCTGACCATCGTCTCCTCGGTGATCGGTGTCGCGGCTGGCGCGGTGCAGGGCTATTTCGGCGGCTGGACTGATCTTCTGTTCCAGCGCTTCATCGAGATCTGGACCTCGATTCCATCTCTCTATTTGCTGCTGATCATTTCATCGGTGCTCGTGCCGGGCTTTTTTGTTTTGCTCGGCATCCTTTTGCTGTTCTCATGGGTGTCGCTTGTCGGGCTGGTGCGCGCGGAATTTCTGCGCGGCCGCAACTTCGAATACATCCAGGCCGCGCGTGCGCTTGGCGTCTCGAACGCCGTGATTATCTTCCGTCACCTGTTGCCGAACGCTATGGTCGCGACCATGACATTTCTGCCGTTCATTTTGTCATCATCGGTGATGACCCTCACGGCGCTGGATTTCCTCGGCTTCGGTCTTCCGCCCGGCTCGCCGTCGCTCGGCGAGTTGTTGTCGCAGGGCAAGGCGAACGTGCAGGCGCCGTGGCTCGGCTTTACAGGGTTCTTCAGCATCGCGCTGATGTTGTCGCTGCTGATCTTCATCGGCGAAGCGGTGCGCGATGCCTTCGATCCAAGAAAGACATTCCGATGAGCGCGCCGGAAAAACTTCTGTCGATTCGCGACCTCTCCGTCGCCTTCGGTCATGGCGCGCGCGAAGTGCTGGCCGTCGACCGCGTGTCGTTCGACATTGCGAAGGGCGAGACGGTGGCGCTAGTCGGCGAGTCAGGATCCGGCAAGTCGGTCACAGCGCTTTCGGTCATGAAGCTGCTGCCGTATCCGTCGGCGCACCATCCGTCGGGCTCAGTGATGTTCAACGGCCGCGAACTTCTCACGATGGAAGAGCGCCAGATCCGCAAGGTACGGGGCAACGACATCACCATCATTTTCCAGGAGCCGATGACGTCGCTGAATCCCTTGCACACGATCGAAAAGCAGATAGGTGAAATTCTGTTGTTGCATCAAGGAATTACTGGCGAGGCGGCGCGCGCCCGCATCCTTGAATTGCTCGACCAGGTCGGCATTCCCGACCCGGCGGGGCGGCTCGGCAGCTACCCGCACCAGCTGTCCGGCGGCCAGCGCCAACGCGTCATGATCGCCATGGCGCTCGCCAATGAGCCCGATCTTCTGATTGCCGACGAGCCGACCACCGCGCTCGACGTCACGGTGCAGGCGCAGATTTTGAAATTATTGAAAGACATCCAGACCCGTCTTGGCATGTCGATGCTGTTCATCACCCACGATCTCGGGATCGTGCGCAAGCTCGCCGACCGGGTCTGCGTGATGCAGCGCGGCAAAATCGTCGAGCAAGGGGCGGTAGAGCGTGTGTTCACGTCACCCGAGCACCCGTATACCCGCGCGCTGCTCGCGGCCGAGCCGAAGCCTGATCCGGCACCGCCGCGGCCGGACGCGCCCGTCATTGTCGAAACCAAGGATTTGAAAGTCTGGTTCCCGATCAAGCGCGGCGTGTTGCGCAAGGTCGTCGGGCACATCAAGGCGGTGGACGGCATCAGCATCGAGCTGCGCAAGGGCGAGACGCTCGGCGTCGTCGGCGAATCCGGTTCCGGTAAGACGACTCTCGGCCTCGCCATCCTGCGATTGATCTCGTCCACCGGCCCGGTGGTCTTCATGGGTCACTCGATCCAGGGCCTCAAGTTCAAGGAAATGCGGCCATACCGCCACGACATGCAGATCGTGTTCCAGGATCCGTACGGTTCATTGTCGCCGCGCATGTCGGTGTCGGATATCATCGAGGAAGGTTTGTGGGTGCACCATCCGCGCCTGTCGGCAGCCGAGCGCGAGGCGCGTGTTGTTGCCGCGCTGACTGATGTCGGCCTCGACACGCAGACGCGTCACCGCTATCCGCACGAATTCTCGGGCGGCCAGCGCCAGCGTATCGCGCTCGCACGCGCGCTGGTGCTGGAGCCGACATTCATCGTGCTCGACGAGCCGACCAGCGCGCTCGATATGCTGATCCAGTCGCAGATGGTCGATCTGCTGCGCGATCTGCAAAGGCGGCGTGATCTAACATATATGTTCATTTCGCACGACCTTCGCGTGGTGGCGGCGCTGGCGAGCCGACTGCTGGTCCTGCGCAACGGCAAGATGGTGGAGGAGGGCGCCGCCGCTGATCTGTTCAAGGCACCGAAGACGGATTACACGCGCGCTTTGTTCGCCGCCGCCTTCAAGCTGGAAACCGCGCCCGAGGGCGTGGTTTCGCAGTAGATCGTCATGCCGGGCCGCCGCGACCTGAGCGATCTGGCGGCGGATGTCTCCGTCTCGCGGCCAAAAATCCTCGCCCGAGCCTATCGCGACTATTACCGCTACGGCATGACGGTGGCGAGCGGCGATCAGCGCCCGATCACGCAAGAGCGTGACGTGCTGATGGCCGGCAAGGTCGTGCTGGTGATTCCGGTCGACATCGCGCGCCAGAAAATTGTGATGATCCGTCAATTCCGCCTGCCGGCGCATCTCGCCAACGGACGCGGCGATCTGGTCGAGTTCGTGGCCGGGCGGGTCGAAGCCGGCGAGACCCTGGCCGAAGCAGCAAGCCGCGAGTGCAAAGAGGAGATCGGTGTTGCGCCCGCAAAGCTCGTCGAACTGCTTACGTACCTGAGCACGCCCGGGGTGACCGATGAGGAAGTCACGCTCTTTCTCGCCGCCGTCGACACGGCGCAAGTGCGCGAAGGTCCGCTGGTGTCGCCGGACGGCGAACAGCTTTTCGTCCATCTGGTATCGATCGGCGAGGTCATTGCGGCGCTTGATCGCAACGCAATGCGTGCCGGACACCTGGTGATCGGATTGCAGTGGCTGGCGCTCAATCGCAATCGCCTGGCCGAATTGGTCGGCTAAGGTACGCGCTTGACGGCGGTGATTTCGCTGCCCGCGGCCTTGATGCGTGCGACGGCGTCGGTAGCCGGCTCGATGGCGACCATCATGTGGTGCGCGTTGGCGTGAATGATGGTCTCGGGATCGCGCGCGATCGCAACGTGGCCCTTCCAGAAAATCAGGTCGCCACGGCGCAGGCTCGCCAGTGACGACAATTTTCCGAGCGCCATTTCCTGCATGTCGCTGTCGCGCGGGCAGGGGATACCGGCAGCGTGGAGCGACACCTGGACGAGGCCCGAGCAATCCAGCCCGAGCGAAGTTTTGCCGCCCCACAGATAGGGTGTGCCGAGAAATTGCTCGGCGACGGCGACAAAATCCGGCTGTCGCGCCTTGATCGGCGCCAGATAGGCTTCGGGAATGTGCCATCCGGATGCGGTCACGCCAAAGCGCTCATCCTGGCGCTCGACCGCGAGCTGCGCGCCCATCGGCAAGGCGGCCAAGGGCGGCGTCTTGATATCGGCCACGGGGAACACGAGCGCGCGCGGCACCGCGACCTTGTGGCTCGGCGCGGCGCCAAGCGGGCCAAGGGCATTGGCCGACAGCCAGCCGACATAGCCGTCGGTTTCGAGCTGGCCCCAGGCCCAGCCTTCAACGGTGGTTTCGTAAATCATCACGTGCTCGCCCAGCAGCGCTTCGGTGTGGAGCCTTGCCTGATGGGACGGGGCGCGGCGCAGGGCTGTGACTGGCTCAATCACCTGGTGGCGAGTGCCCTCCACGAAACGCGCGGCCTCGACCTGGCCTTGCAGATATTTCGCCGCGATTTCGGGCCGAAACGGATTGATGCGGGGATCGAGCGCGACCATGGCTACGTATAGCGCGCGCAGAGCATGGCGTAGATCGCGCGCGCCGCCTGGCACTCGGCGCCTTCCGGACGCCCGGGCTTGGTGGAGGGCGTCCACGCGAAGATGTCGAAATGCGCCCAGGATTTTGCGGTCACGAAACGGCGCAGGAACAGCGCCGCCGTGATGGAGCCCGCGTAGCCGCCGGTCGCAACGTTGTTGAGGTCGGCAACCTTTGAATCGAGCATGGCCTCGTAAGGGCGCCACAACGGCATGCGCCATAGCGGGTCATTTTCGGTGGCGCTTGCGCGCGCAAGTTCGTTGGCGAGCGCATCGTCATCGGTGAAGAAGGGCGGCATGTCGGGCCCAAGCGCAACGCGCGCGGCACCGGTTAACGTCGCGAAATCGGCGATCAGCGCCGGCTTGTCTTCGTCAGCCAGCGTGAGGGCGTCGGCGAGGATCAGGCGGCCTTCCGCGTCGGTATTGCCGATTTCGACGGAGACGCCCTTGCGCGAGGTATAGATGTCGCGCGGACGGAAGCTGGTGCCGGAGATGGAGTTCTCCACGGCCGGAATAATGACGCGCAGCCGGATTTTCAGACCGCGCGCCATGATCATATGCGCGAGCGCCAGCGCGGTTGCCGCTCCGCCCATATCCTTCTTCATATTGAGCATGCCGGTATCAGGCTTGATGTCGAGTCCGCCGGTGTCGAAACACACGCCCTTGCCGACCAGTGTTATTTTCGGATTGTTAGGCTTGCCCCAGGTCATGTCGATCAGGCGCGGTGGACGCGCAGAGCCAGCGCCAACCGCATGCACAAGCGGAAAATTCCTGGCGAGAGCCTTGCCGCTTGTCACCTGAATCTTCGCGCCGTGTCGTTTAGCAAGCGCGCGGGCGGCGCCCTCCAACTCTGCCGGGCCCATGTCGTTCGATGGCGTGTTGGTGAGGTCGCGGCACAGCGTGACCGCCTCGATGATGCGGCTGAGGTCTTCGCCGTCGACGCCGTCCGGCACGACCAGCTTGATGGCGCGCGCTTCCGCCTTGCGGTAGCGGGCGAATTGATAGGTCCCCAGCGCTATGGCCAGCGCCGCCAGCCGTGCACTATGCGGTGCATTGGCAAAACGATAGGTCCCGGGCGGCAGCACGCCGGCGAGCTGGCCGGGGCGGAACAGGTCCTTCACGGGGTCGTCGGCGTTTTCGAGGCCGAACAGGATGCCGGCAAGCTTGCCGTCCGGACCGGGAACGATCAGGTGGCGGCCGGCCTTGGGCTCAAACCCGGCCGCACGCACGAACACATGCGCACGTTCGTCCAGGATTGTGGTCACGGCGGTAAATGTTTTGGCCGTGACGAACAGGATCGGCACCGCCTGTGATTTTCCGGCGTTCACGAATATTGGATGCATTGTCACTCCGCGGCGTCCCGCATCGACGGCCTGGGGGCGTAGCCATCGCGTGTCTGCGGCAGCTTCCAATCGAGCATCCTGGAGGCGACCAATGTACGCAGCACCTGGGCGGTACCGCCGCCGATGGTGAACATGCGCACGTCGCGCAGCATGCGTTCGAGCGGTAATTCGCGCGAATAGCCGCGCGCGCCGAAAAACTGCAATGCGTCATTGACGATCTTGATCGCGGTCTCGGAGGCAAAAATCTTCGCCTGCGCGGCCAGCATCGGCTCGGGAAATGCGCTGTTGTCCGGCCCGCGCGAACGCGCCGCCGCGTAGAGCATCAGGCGCGCGGCGGTGAGTTGCGTCTGCATGTCGGCGAGCATCCATTGTAGGCCCTGAAATTCGCCGATGGGACGGCCGAACTGTTCGCGTGTTTTGGCCCAGGCGAGCGCGTGTTCGAGCGCGCCGGCGGCGATTCCCATCGCCACCGTGCCGGCGCCGACGCGCTGGCTGTTGTAGGCATTCATCAGATCAGCGAAGCCGCGGCGGAAGCCGGACGGCGGCAGCACGGCCATGCTGGCCGGTATTTCGAGATTCTCGAAGATGAGTTCGCCTTCCGGCATGCCACGCAGGCCCAAGGTCTGCTCGCGTTTGCCGATGCGCAGCCCTTTCGCCTGGTCGCGTACGGCGAGAAACCCGCCGATTCCCAGATCGTCGCCGCGCTCATCGAAGACCCGCGCGAAGATCAGATGCAGCCGCGATACGCCTGCACCTGTGATCCAGTGCTTCTTTCCGTTGATAACGTAGTTGTCACCGCGTCTGTCGGCGCGGGTTGTCATTGCCAGGGCGTCCGAGCCCGCGTCTGGTTCGGTGATGCAGATGGCTGGCTTGTCACCTTCCAACACTAGCTGCGCGGCCAGCTTCTTCTGCGCATCCGTGCCGTAGGCCATCACGGTGGAGATCGCGCCCATGTTGGTCTCGACCACGATGCGCGCCGTTACGGAGCAGACTTTGGCCATTTCCTCGATCACCAGGACCGCGTCGAGGAACGAGCGGCCCTGACCGCCCAGTTCCGGCGAAACTGTCATGCCGCAGAAGCCGGCCGCCGCCAGAGCTTTGGCGATGTCCCAGGGATACTGCTCGTCGCGGTCGATGGCAGCCGCGCGCGGGCCGGCAATGTCATGCGCAAAGGCGCGCGCACGCGTCTGGAGGGCGATTTCGCTCTGGGAAAGCTGCAGATCCATGGCTGCGACCATAAAACCTCTTCAGGCGCGCAGTTTACAAGTTAACCACTCATTAGGGTTAACGTTTTATTGCTCGGGCATGCCGCTGAAAATATCTGCCGTCCGTCTTTTCGCTTCAGCCGCCGTCGCAACCGTTTTGGGCCTGTCCGCGGGCGGGTGCTCCAATATCGGAGGCCGCGACGCCACCGGCTCCATTGGCCAGGCTGGCGCAGTCGCAGGCGCCGAGACGGATTCACGCAAATCCCTGGATGCCCTGGCAGCCCGCTACCGAGAAAATCCGGGCGACGCGAATGCCGCCATTGCCTATGCGAGCGCGTTGCGCGCGAGCGACCAGCGCGCCCAGGCCGTTGCCGTGCTCGAACAGGCTTCCATCCGAAATCCCAACAGCATGCCATTGCTCGGCGCCTATGGCCGTGCGCTCGCCGATACGGGCCAGTACCAGCAGGCGTTGGTCACGCTCGATCACGCGCATACGCCGGACGCTCCGGACTGGCGTATTCTCAACGTGCAGGGCGCCGTGCTCGACCAGATGGGACGCCACGCCGACGCGCAGCGGCACTACGCCTCAGCGCTCAAGATCGTACCCGACGAGCCTTCGGTGCTGTCGAACCTCGGCCTGTCCTACCTGCTGACCAAGGATCTGAAAAACGCCGAAGTCACGTTGCGGCGTGCGGTGGCGCAGCCGAACGCCGGACCGAAAGTCCGGCAGAACCTCGCGCTCGTCGTCGGCTTGCGTGGCAACTTTGCGGAAGCGGAAAAAATCGCTACCGCCGACCTGCCCGAAAGCGAGGCCACCGCCAACGTCGCATATCTGAGGCAGATGCTGGCGCAGAAGGGCGACTGGAAAAAAATGGGGCGGTCGTACGTATCGGGCTCCAACGCCGGGTCCTGAGCGCTCTCTTCGAACAATGATTGGCTAACGGTCGCACTGTCAGGTGGCCGAGCAAGCATTGCGCGATCGGGGTCGCCATGCGAATTTGCGCGACGCATGCCATTTCGTTCAGAACTCGGTCCCAAACCCCGTCTTGGATATACCGATAGCCGCATCGCGCGGGCGGCCGAGTTGCGCCCGGACGCCACGGCGATTGCGACCTTGTCGAAGGACCCCCGCGCGGGAGCGTACGTGATCGCCGGCGACTGGATCGTCATGAAGAAAGGCTCCCCGCTTCATGAGCCCCTCTTCACGATGGCGGAAGCCCAAGCGCTGGCCGCCGCAAGCGAAACGATCTTTCTCGGCCTGCTCGACGGTGCGCCGCGTTTCGGCCACGGACTTGCACCGCAAACAGCGGAAGCGCTGAAATTGCGCGACGACTTGCATGTGACAGACCTTCGTTCCATCGCGGTGCAAGGTCTCGTTGCGCATGAGCATCTGCCACCTATCGCGGAAGCAAAGGCCGTGCTGCACTGGCATGCGCGCCACCGCTTCTGTCCGAACTGCGGCGCCGCCACTCGACCGATGCAGGGCGGCTGGAAGCGCGACTGCCCGCAATGCAAGGCGGAACACTTTCCGCGCACCGATCCGGTTGTGATCATGCTGGCGAGCGATGGCGAGCGCTGCCTGCTGGGTCGCAGCCCGCGGTTCGTGCCGACAATGTGGTCGTGTCTCGCCGGCTTTATTGAACCTGGTGAATTGATCGAGGATGCGGTCCATCGAGAAACCCGCGAGGAAGCGGGCATTACCTGCGGGCGCGTTCGCTATTTTGCCTCCCAGCCCTGGCCGTTCCCGGCGTCATTGATGATCGGCTGCCACGCCGAGGCGTTAACCCATGAGATTGTGGTCGATCGCGAGGAACTTGAAGACGCCCGCTGGTTTAGCAAGGGAGAGGTCGAGGCTATGCTGATGCGCAAACACCCGGAGGGTCTGACGACACCGCCTCCGGTTGCTATTGCACATCATATCATCCGCGCCTGGGTCGAGGACGAAATCAATTTTGACTGAGCACGTGCCCAAATCGCCAAAAATCCTGTGTGCCGGCATCGCGGTTCAAGACATCGTCATGCGCGTGCAGCACTTTCCGGCTGCAGGCACGAAAGTCCCCGCGAGCGAGTTCATTATCACCGGCGGCGGCTGCGCGGCCAACGCGGCGGTCACGACCGCGCGGCTCGGCGGACGAGTCGCTTTTGCAGGGCCGCTGGGCGGCCCGGATGATGCTGTCAGTGTCCGTATTCTGTCCGATCTCGCCAAAGAAGGGATTGATTGCAGCGGCGTTGAACGCGTTTCCGGCGGTACGGCATCAGTATCGCTGATCCTGCTTGATGCAACCGGCGAGAAAACTATCGCGACGCGACGCGGCGTCAAACTCGGCGACACGCTGCCGAATGATGCGGCCAAATTGGTGGCCGATGCCGATGCGGTGCTGGTGGACAACAAATTCCCGCAATTCGTCATGGAAGTATGCCGCGCCGCGCAGGCGCGCAAAATCCCGATCGTGATCGATCTCGATCAGGAGACCAAAGTGGACGATCCCCTGCTCGCGCTCGGAACGCACGTGGTGTCCTCGACGGAAGCACTCTTCGCCACCACGGGCCGAAAGGACTATGGTGACGCCCTCAAGGAGCTCGCCGAACACATTTCAGGCTTCCTCGCCATCACGGACGGCCCAAAAGGGGTTTACTGGCTCGAGCGTGGTGAGCTGCAACACCTTCCGGCATTCAGGATCAAGGTGATCGATTCGCTCGGTGCCGGCGATGCTTTCCACGGCGGTTTTACGTTGGCGCTGGCCGAAGGGCGGGCCCTTCCCGATATGCTGCGCTTTGCGAGCGCGACTGCAGCACTGAAATGCACGAAATTTGGTGGCGGTTCCGCTGCACCCACGCGCGCCGAAGTCGAGGAATTCCTCAAGAAAAATAATTAGGCCGTTTATTTTTTCGACGGACAAGGCGCGCCGCAGGGCGCGCAAGCGCCGGCGAAATCCTCCGGCGACACCGCGCGACCGCTCGAGGGACTCGACAGGTGGTCGACCAGAATGGCCGCCACGCCGATCAACACAACCACGATATAGACCCGACGCATCGCGCTAATCTCTCGACAGACCAAACAGCGGCCGAAGACGAATGCCGATCAGGCAGCCAGGCAGCGCCGCGAGAAACCAGATCCAGCCATGCAGCGAACCGGAAGCGACACCGCCGACAAAGGCGCCGATGTTGCAGCCGAAGCCGATGCGTGCGCCCCAGCCCATCAGCAGACCGCCGATGCCCGCAGCCAGAAGCGATTTGACCGGCGGCCATGCAGTTGCCGCGAAGGGCTTGCTGGCTGCGGCCGCGGCCATGGCGCCGAACAGCATGCCAAAATCAGTAAGGCTCGACGTATCGGACAGGATGGAATCCGAGAGAGCACGCTTGGGGCCGGGCCATTGCCAGAACGCCGCTTGCGACAGGTCAAAACCAAGCGCAGTTGCGGCTTTCGCGCCCCAGACCGTGTACCCGAATGTGACGCTCCAAGGATGGCCGCCGGCGACAAAAACGGCAATGCACAACAAGCCAATGGTGAATCCGCCGATGATGTAATTTCGCGACGGTAGGTAGTTCGCGCCGCGCGCACGCGCGACCGCAATAATGATCGCCGCCGCCGCGGCGAGGCTGGCGAGCGTAACCGCCAAGCCGCCCCAGGCGCCGAAGTAGTCGGACGCCAGCACGGGGTCCACGCCGCCGAGTGCCAGGAAAGCCGGCAGCGAGAGACTGCCGAATACGCTGCCGATCACAAAAAACAGCAACGCGATCAGCATGCGTCCCGAGCCGCCACCGACCGTATAGAGCGTGCCGGAACCGCAACCATTTGCGAGTTGCATGCCGATGCCGAATACAAAAGCGCCGATCACCAGCGAGGGCCCAAGCGGGGCGATGGCTCCGCCATACTTTGAGGTCAATGCAGCAACCGGTACGACGGCCAGTGCGCATATTGCGATCACGATCAAGCCGCCGAGCAGGCCACCGGCCTCACCGCGCGTCAGAAATCGCCGCCAGGCCGCAGTGAAACTGAATTCAGCCTTGAGAAAAGCGACACCAAGTCCGAAGCCGCCGAGGATCAGCGCGGCCGACGCCGGTTGCTGATCGAGCATCACAAGAACGATCAGGATGGCGGTCGCGCCGAGCGCAAGCCCGACGAAAAGGCGGTCGATACGAGCAGCCGCGCCCGGACCGGACGCGGCCAAACTCACGCTAGACATGGAAACTCCTGGACACTCCCGCGCGCAGTCAGGACCCGAGGCCAAGGGCCTTTTTCAGATCGTCCCATTTCGTGCGCGAGGATTTAACAGGCCGGCTTGCATTGCTGGTCCACTCGACCATCGAGCCGGCATAGAGCCTGGCTTCTTTTCGGCCAAGCAGTTCGTGCATGACGAACCAATCGGTCGCGGCCCAATGGCCGGTGTTGCAGTAATTCACCACCGGACCGGCGGGTATAGCGTTTGCAATGGTTGTGAGCTGGTCTTTGGGTTTCAGCCGGTTGGTCTTGGGATCATAAAACTCCGCGCTGTCGATATTCACCGCGCCGGGAATGTGGCCGTAAGCCAGAGCGGCTGGCGCTTTTTCCTTGCCGAGAAAAAATGATGCCGGTCGCGCGTCGACCAGCGTGGTGCCGCCCTTGCCTTCTGCCGCTTCAACCTCCCCGGCACTGGCCAAAATGCTTTTGTCCGCAGCCGCCGTGAATATCTTCGGTGAAGGCGCCTTCACTCCGCTTTCCGTCGGCAGCCCAGCCTGCCGCCAGGCGGCGATGCCGCCATCAAGGATTGAGACGTCCTTTACGCCGATATATTTCAGCGTCCAGTAGGTCCGCGCGGCCGAGCCGAAATCGAGTACGTTCACGCCAGCAGGCACCACGACGACATGGCTGTCCTCGTCGATGCCAAGATCACCAATCAGCTTTTCGAGTTCCGGTGCGGTCGGCACCATGAATGGCACATTGTTGCGCGTCACGCGCCAGCCGGCCTTGTCGTAGTCGCTGTGAACGCTGCCCGGGATATGCGCGGCTGCATAAGCCGCCGCACCACCGCCGTCGATCGCGGAGCGGATGTCGAGGACGACCAGGTTGGAATCGGAGCGATGGGCGTTGAGCCACTGTGGGGTGACCAGCGGTTCGGCATGCGCACCTGCCACAGAAACCGCCATTGCTGCACTGAACAGCATCACGGCACCAAGACGCCGCACGGCCTGGAGGGGATTGAGGTGGAATGACTTTTTCATGGCACGGACTTCGATGTTGGAAGCCGCCGCAGCGGCACAAAACATTGCCCTTGAAATAGAATATTTTTCTCTATAAAGACAGATGCGTCGCCCAAATAAGAATAAATATTCTAAATAGTGGCCTCACATAGATCGTTTGTACCAAAATTTTAGGAACCAAAGAATGGACGCTATCGACCGGAAGATCCTTGCTGTTGTTCAGCAGGATGCGTCGCTCTCGGTGGCCGAAATTGGCCACCGCGTAGGGTTGTCATCGACACCCTGCTGGAAGCGATTGCAGCGGCTGGAAGCCGACGGCGTCATCACGCGCAGGGTGGCGATCATTGATCCCGAAAAGGTCGGCCTTGGCATTACCGTTTTCGTTTCGATTGAAACCGGCGACCATTCGCAAGACTGGCTCAAGACCTTCGCCGATGTTGTCGGCGCCATGCCGGAAGTGATGGAGTTCTATCGGATGGCAGGCGACGTCGACTACATGCTGCGGGTCGTCGTGACCGATATCGCGGGCTATGACGCGTTTTACAAAAAGCTGATCGCGACTGTGCCACTGAAAAATGTGACGTCGAGATTTGCCATGGAGCGGATCAAATCGACGACGGCTCTGCCGATCGCAGAGGGACGCTAGACGGCGCAGGCGATCAACTACAGGCGTCGCCGTTAAAAACCGGCGCCGTGATGCGCGGGCTCATGTACATCTTGTCCGCCAACGTAATTCCGGTCGCCGCGATGTGGCTCCACGCGGGAATGTAACCGGTGACGGGCCTGTACAGATAGGTCACCTCAGCGAGCACCAGGGATGAGCTCGGGAGCGAAATCTCCGTTGGAACGGTGATCCCCGATCCTTTTGCTTTGGCCGTACCACCCACCGTCGAACTCCAGGCGACTGTCGCATTTTTTGCGGCGTCGATCTTGATGCAGGTCACGGTGGTCGTGAGGTTGCCGGCTGAATAGGGGGAAATGATCGCGGTCGCGGCATTCATGATGTTGGACATGCCGTTCGTGTCGATCGTTTGAACCTGCGAGGTCAGGTTGGCGAGCGCGCCGGCCGTCAGGGTCACCTTACGGTCCGCGGCCACGCCATCGGAAATCTCGACGCAGCCGATATAAAGACCCAGCATCAGTGGCGCGATAATGGCGAATTCCACCGCCGAAGATCCGCGTCGATCGCGGGCAAGGCGATTTAGGCCGCGCGGGATACAGAATTTCATCGCGTTCATGGCGAATTGCCTCATTTGTACGGCTCGTTGCGGAAGACTGCCGTCGCCACCAGCAAACGCTTGCCCCCGTTCAGATTGGCCAGAGCATTGCCAAGCACGAACGTATAGACGGGCCATTGGTAGTAAAGTGTAACGACTTCAATGGTGCCAACATCGCCGGGGTTGTAGTTCAATTTTGTATCGTCGAATACGCCGCTATTGACGGGCGGTGTGTTGGTGACCGAAGCAAAATCAGCAAAAGTCTTGACGTCGACGTAGACGCCGTTGGCGCAATCAAAGAGCCCATAGATGTGCTCGCACACATGGGTCTTGAAGTCGTCCTTGCTCCACGCTTGGGTTTGGGCCTGACCGGTCATGATCAAACGCGCGGAATCCTGCACCGCGGTTTCCAGCGTCTGCCCGGCAAAAAACACCAGCGCCGTTTCCATGATGGCAAAAATCAAAGCCAGGAACGGAATGGCGACGAAAGCAAACTCGACGGCAACTGCGCCATCCTGCTGACGCACGAAACGGCGCGCCAGCCGGGTCGGCAGAACCCTGAGGACAAAAGCGGCAATCTTGCCTTGCGTGGATGTAGTCATGACAGGCGTCTCGATTGCTGAATGGTGCCGAAACACCGCATTCCATAGCAAAGGCGCGTTGTCGATTTCTTGCCAATACGTCTCGGAACCGCACTAGCGGCGTTAAGCTTTTGATAACCCTGTTGGGTTGGACGGAAACGCTTAGTGCGCCGGGGCCGTGCTCGCCTGCCCGTTACGGGCGCCGCTCTCCGTGAGCGTAGCGTTGAAGAAGCCGGGGGAGTCGCCAAGCGTAATCCGGCGCTCGCAATTGGGCGCGCAACTGTATGATTCGCGCTCGACACCCTTGAAGACAGTCACGATATCTCCGGTTCCCGCCCCCAATACTTGAATGGTCTTCTCCATCACAACGCGGCCGGAGCGGTCGAGCGCCAATAAATTGGTGGCACCATATCCCTTGCCGGTGACGACCAGGACGCCACCGCTTTGCAGCGTGGCATCGGCGATCAACGGATTTCCGATGACGATGGTCGCTATTTTTTCAGGCAAACGCATGATCTGTGCCTGATCGACGTTGATTGAGAGCGTGTCTGCGTGAACTGGCGCTGCGCCGACGACGGCGGCGACGGCGACGGCGAGCAAAACCAGCGGCCTAAAGCCGAACAGTCGCCTGCAACGCCCCATCAAGGCTGCCATCCTGCTCTCCACCACGCTACGCGTGATCGCGCGCCGCCACGGGTCGGCGGAACCCTAATGCTCAAGTTGACTGTAAATTGGTGAACGAAGTGCAAAGAAACCACCGAACGTCGTGAAGTCAAAGGCCTCATTGCCGGAACGGATACAGCATTTGGGCCCCGATGCTCTCCGGAAAACTTGTGTCATCGACGCCATAGGCGTCAGGCAGCACATTTTCCGGCATGTACCAGGTTCCGAAAAGTAGATCCCATACCGGGAATGTGCCCGCGAAATTCTTGGAGCCGCCACGATCCGCCGTGGTGTGGTGCCATCGATGAAAAACCGGCCCGGCTATGACGTATTTGAAAGGTCCGAGCGTCCAGTTCAGGTTCGCATGTACGAACGCCGAACTCGCGGTGGTGAAGGGGCCAACGATCAGCATGGCGTTGGGCGAGATACCGGCCAGCAGCAAACCTACATCGACAAGCACAGTGCCGAGAAAGATGTTGAGCGGGTGAAATCGCGCCGCGGAAATCCAGTCCAGCTCTTTCGAAGAGTGATGCACGGCGTGGTATTTCCAGCCATGCGGACCGTGGAAGGCACGATGGATCCAGTAGGTCAGGAAGTCCGATACGACCACAAAGAATATCGCCTGCGCCCATAGCGGCATCACGGCCAGCGGGCCGAAGCCGTCGTCATAGAAGTTGACCAGGGCTTCAGTGCCGTGAATGTTGTAGAGGTAGGCGGCCCCCGCGACCATCAGTCCGATGCGCACGAAGCGCGCGACCAGCGGAATCAAAAACCAGTAGCAGATGTCGGTTGCGATCTCCTGCTTGCGCCACCACGGACGACCCCGATTGCAGGCCGACCAGTGCGTCAACATCCCGAATACGATGCCAAGCGCGATCGAAATCGGAATAAGCTTGAGGAGCGTCTCGCCGGCCACCTTAACGAAGGAAAACATTTCAGCGAGCATGATCTGCAACCCGTCAAAAGGACCGCATCCGGTATCGGGGTGCCCGGTTAAGATGAGGTGTAGGGGATTCGAGACGGCGATTTTCCATTCGCTTATCTCGCGCGATCAAAGATTATTTTGGCGAACCATAAGTATTTATAAGTATAACTTAAGTTCAGGATTTACTAACGCTGATAAAGTTTCAGTAATAATTAATTAACTACACGCGGTCCGTCTATTTCGACTTTAAAATGCCAGCTGCTTTTCGGCACTATTAACCCAGAGGCAAGACCTCGCCGCTAACGTTTTCAACAAGGGGTCACGCGGGGTCGCGCGCGCAGCTAGCCCGGAGACCAGCACACCAACAAAGACGGCGTGGAACTGCCCGATGAAGAACCTGTTCGTTCGTTTCGTGAATGATGAATCGGCTGCAACCGCTATTGAATATGGCCTGATCGCCGCGGGGATTTCGGTCGCAATCATCGCGGTCGTAAACGGCCTTGGTAGCAATCTCAACGCCAAGTTCAGCACAATTTCGACCCAGCTTAAGTAGCTATCGGCGTTCGCCTCGATCTTTGCCTGGCGCTGAGAATTCGGCGCTAACCGAACGGCAAGCTTGCGCGGCGTAGGTTGGAGACTGCGTAAGGGACGCGTGCGTAAGGTTGAGTAGTCAATGACCGTGACCGATGTAATCAGGCTCCTGCTTTTTCCGGCCCTGATGGCTTTCGCAGCCTCAAGCGATCTCCTGACGATGACCATCTCGAACCGGTTATCGCTTGCGCTGGCCGGCGGTTTTTTCCTGCTGACGCTGATCACCGGCATGACCCTGCACGCTTTTGCCCTCCACCTCGCGGCAGCGGCGGTCGTGCTGGTAATTGCCTTTATATTCTTTGCGCAAGGCTGGATCGGTGGCGGCGATGCCAAGCTCGTGGCCGCGACAGCGTTATGGTTCGGCTTCGATTATCTGATGGATTATTTGATTTATGCGTCGCTGTTCGGTGGCGCATTGACGTTGACGCTGCTTCAGTTCCGGAAATTACCATTGCCGGCTCCCCTTGCGCGCCAAGGCTGGATTGTCCGTCTGCATGAGACGGGCGCTGGCGTGCCTTACGGTATCGCACTCGCCGCGGCGGCACTCGCTGTCTACCCAAAGACAGGCTGGATGCCGGCTTGAAGCGTCGGACAACCTCCGCCGTTACCGCCGCAAGACAATATTAACTCGATTTAGATACCGCTCCTTAACCATACCTTGACCTTTAGCTGTTGAAATCCCGTGTAAGCGGCCGCATGCGCGGCCATGTGGTTTTACGCGGCCGAGCCGGTCGCATTGTCATGGTGAGAGTGAGCGTATGAAAGCCGCACGAGTTGTAGTGCTAACGGTCGCCGTTGCAGCGGGTGGCGTTGCCGCGCTGCTTGCTGGCCGATCGGATAAACCTCCGGCCCCGCGAGTCGAGGCGCCGAAGGCCGACACTGTCGACATTCTGGTCGCCAAAGCCGACCTTCCCAGGGGACAGACAATCTCGCCAGCTGATGTATTTTGGCAGGCTTGGCCCGCGAGCACCGCGAGCGGCAATTTCATTCGCAAGAACGATCAACCAAAGGCCGTCGAACAGCTTTCGGGTATGATCGTGCGCGCGCCCTTCGTGGCGGGCGAACCGATCCGTGAGCCCAAACTGGTCAATGCCAAGGGCTCGGGGTTCATGGCGGCGATCCTGCCGCAGGGCCAGCGCGCAATTTCCACGCAGATCTCGCCAGAAACCGGCGCGGGCGGCTTCATCCTGCCGAATGACCGGGTCGACGTGATCATGACTCCGCGCAACCGCGATTCCGAAAAGGGCGGCGGCACCACGGAAACCATTCTTCGCAATGTGCGCGTGCTGGCGATCGATCAGACCGTCGAGGAAAAGAACGGCCAGAAGGTCGTTGTCGGCAAAACTGCGAACTCTTGAACTTTCTTCAAACCAGGCGGAAACGCTGGCGCTTTCACAGCAGCTCGGCACGCTATCGCTTGCACTGCGCAGCATCGCCGATGGCTCACGCGAAGATACGAACACCGACGAATCCGATACGCGCCGCAACATCAATGTTGTGCGATTTGGCGTGAGCACTGCGACCACACCACGTTGACCGATTGGGGGATGAAGGGGACATGGCGACCAGGACATTGACCCACACCGCTGCGCTCGGGGCACTCCTCGTCTTTGGCGGGTTGGCGCCGGCCTCTCAGGCGATTGCGGCCGAGGCTTCATCGCGTGTGCCGGTGATTCAAGTCGCGGCCAGCGAAGCAACCTCCCGGTCGATTCCGCTCGGAATTGGCAAATCGGTCGCCATCGACCTGCCGACAGACATCAAAGACGTACTGGTCGCAGACCCCAAAGTCGCGAATGCGGTCATTCGATCCTCGCGGCGCGTCTACATGATCGGCGTTACGGTGGGTCAGACCAATATTTTCTTCTTTGACGCCGACGGCAAGCAGATTGCGGGGTTCGATATCGCGGTCACCCGCGATCTCAACGGCGTGCGCGCCGCGCTCAAGCAGACGATGCCCGACGCCGATATTCACATTGAAGGTGTCGGCGAGGGCGTCGTGCTTTCCGGAAGCGCCGCGAGCGCTGCGGAGTCCCAGCAGGCCTACGATCTTGCGACCCGGCTGGTCGGCGACAACAACAAGGTCGTCAACAGCATTGCCGTGCGTGGCCGCGACCAAGTCATGCTCAAAGTAACAGTCGCCGAGGTGCGGCGCGACATCATCAAGCAGCTTGGTATCGATCTGTCCGGCAGCTTCAACTACGGCACCGCCGTGGTCAACTTCAACACCAGCAACCCGTTCTCGGCAACTGGCCAGCCAATAAGCAACACGCTTTTGAATGGAAGGTTCAACAGCGTCTCCGCAACTTTGCGCGCCATGGACCGCGCCGGCGTCATCCGTACGCTGGCTGAACCGAATCTGACCGCAATCTCGGGCGAGACCGCAACATTTATCGCCGGTGGCGAATTCCCGATACCGAACGGACTGTCCTGCGACACGACCCGTTCGCCACCGATTTGCCAACCTCAGATATCGTTTAAGAAATTCGGCGTCAGCCTTGTCTTCACGCCGGTCGTTTTGTCGGAAGGGCGCATCAGCCTGAGGGTCATGACCGAGGTGTCGGATCTTTCGACGGAAAATTCGATGACACTGGCTGTTACTGGCTCATCTGACTCGCTGACTGTGCCGTCGATCCAGACACGCCGCGCGGAAACGACCGTCGAAATTCCGTCAGGTGGCGCACTGGCTTTGGCCGGAATGATCCAGGAGCAGACGAAACAGGCAATCAACGGCCTTCCCGGTCTCATGTCGATCCCGATCCTCGGCACGCTGTTCAGAAGCCGCGACTACGTGAACCACCAGTCCGAACTGGTGGTTCTGGTTACCCCATACGTGGTGCGCGCAGTGGCGCAGAAGCAACTGTCGCGCCCGGATGATGGCTTCGCTGACCCCAGCGATCCGCAATCCGCCCTGCTTGGACAATTGAATCGCATTTACGGCAGTGCCGGCAAACCCGAAGCGCAGCCGGCCGGCGATTATCACGGTAAGTACGGATTTATCCTCGATTGAGCGGCGGAGAGAATGAATGAAGGCGATGCATAGGGCAGTGGCGCAACGCCGCACTCGATCGGCTTTGCGCCTGGTGGCAGCAGGCAGCCTCGCGACGATGGTGGCTGGCTGTTACTACCAGACCGAGGCCCAGCAAAACGCGTATCCGACCGACTACCGCGTACGTCACCCGATCACGGTGCACGAGGGCGTGAAAAGCGTCGAGGTTTTGATCGGCCGCAATCGTGGTGGACTTACGCCAAGCCAGCGGGCCGATGTCCTGGCCTTTGCGCAAGCCTGGCGGCACGAAGCAGGCAGCGGCATCATTATCGACGAGCCGAACGGCGGGCCGACCGACCACGCGGCAACTGATGCGATACGCGAAATCCGCTCAATTTTTGGTGCTATCGGCGTCCCAAACGGCGCAATCTACGTGCGGCGCTACAAGCCCGCTCGATCCGCGCTCGCCACCATCAAGCTTAATTACTCAAAACTCGTTGCGGAGGCGGGTCCGTGCGGGCAGTGGCCGCGCGACATCGGACCATCCTACGAATCCGGCTTTGCGGAAAACCAACCTTACTGGAATCTCGGTTGTGCCTCGCAACGCAATCTGGCGTCCATGGTCGACAACCCGGCCGACCTCGTTCAGCCGCGGGGCGAAATCCCGCCCTGGGCGCCGCGTCGCAACGCTGCGATCGATCATTGGCGCAAAGGCGAAAACCCGTCCGGCAATTACGTCGGCTTTGACGTCGGCAAAATCACCGATATAGGCAGATGATCAAGAACGCTCAGCAAGTTGCAGTCGCCGCTACCGGGCCGATGCCGGCCGCGGCGACCGATGCCGCAGCCGACACGCACATCGCGCCGGCGCCGCGGATTTCGGTACAGGCCTTTTGCGAGACGGTTGAAAGCGCCGCAGCCGTCCAGGCGGCCGGAGATGACCGTCGTCTGGCGAAAGCGCATGTGAAAATCCAGATGGGCGGCATTGCTGCCGCCACCGAAGCCTACAACAACTCACCCACACCGAACGTTATCCTGATCGAAACCGATGCGCGCGCCGCCGATATTCTCGGCGGGCTCGACAAGCTGTCGGAAGTCTGTGACGCCGGCACACGCGTTATTGTCATGGGACGCGTCAATGACGTCACGCTCTATCGCGAGCTGACGCGCCGCGGCGTGAGCGAATATCTTATTACGCCGGTCGGGCCTCTCGATGTCGTACGGGCCATCAGCACCCTGTTTTCGGCGCCGGATGCCAAGCCGGTCGGTCGAATTGTCGCCGTGGTCGGTGCTAAGGGCGGCGTAGGCGCATCGACGGTTGCGCATAACATTGCCTGGGCAATTGGACGCGACCTCGCTCTTGATTCCGTGGTCGCCGATCTTGATCTGGCATTCGGAACGGCCGGCCTCGATTACAATCAGGATCCTCCTCAGGGCATAGCCGACGCCGCCTTTTCACCCGATCGCGTCGATACGGCTTTCGTTGATCGACTGCTGTCAAAATGCACCGATCACCTCAGTCTACTGGCCGCGCCAGCAACGCTTGAGCGCGTCTACGACTTCGGCGCAGAAGCCTTTGATTCGATCCTGAACTCATTGCGCGCCTCTATTCCTTGCGTCGTACTCGACGTCCCACACCAATGGCTCGGATGGACGCGGCGATTGCTGATCAGCGCCGACGATATTCTGGTAGTGGCCGGGCCCGATCTCGCAAATCTGCGCAACGCAAAAAACATGGTCGATCTGCTGCGCGCGTCGCGACCCAACGATCATCGGCCGCACTACTGCCTCAACCAGGTCGGTGTGCCGAAACGACCGGAGATCACGCCGGCAGACTTCGCAAAGGCATTGGAGAGCGACCCGCTGGCGGTCATCCCGTTCGAGCCGCAACTTTTCGGCTCCGCCGCCAACAACGGCCAGATGATTGCCGAGGTGTCGGCGAACCACAAGACCGCGGAAATGTTCCGCCAGATGGCACAGGCCCTTACAGGACGCGCGGAAGCCAAGCGGGCCCGCGGTGGCCTGCTGTCGCCGATTTTCACGAAGCTGATGAAGCGTAAGGGCTAAAAACAGTTGGGAGTGTGTCGCCTTGTTCGGTAAGCGTAGCGCAACCTCAGAAGCCCGCGTGCTCGAACCCGGGCCATCCCCGGCGACGGTTCCTGCTGCGCCTGCTGCATCCGCGGCAGTGTCGCCGGGGCCAGCTGCGGCTGTTCCCGTGGAGACCGGCCGCACCCCGTTCCCCTCCGACGGACTCGGCGCACCGCTGGTGTCGGCGCCGCCAACCTCTCGTCCTTCGTCGCCGCCAGCCGCCGTGCCTGCTGCGGTCGATAACCGGCGATCGGAAACCTACTACGAAACCAAAGGCACGATTTTCGGCGCGCTGATCGAAGCAATTGATCTCGCGCAGCTGGCGCGGCTCGACACCGATTCAGCACGCGAAGAAATCCGTGACATCGTCAACGAGATCATCGCGATCAAGAACATCGTGATGTCGATCTCGGAGCAGGAGGACCTGCTCGATGATATCTGCAACGACGTCCTCGGCTTTGGTCCGCTCGAGCCGCTGCTTGCGCGCGATGATATCGCCGACATCATGGTGAACGGTTCCGGGACGGTCTACATCGAAGTCCAGGGCAAGATTCAGAAGACCGGCATTCGATTCCGCGACAACCAGCAGCTGCTGAATATCTGCCAACGCATCGTCAGCCAGATCGGCCGCCGCGTCGACGAATCCTCTCCAATCTGCGACGCGCGCTTGCCGGACGGTTCACGCGTCAACGCGATCGTGCCCCCGCTTGCAATCGATGGCCCCGCGCTCACCATCCGAAAATTCAAAAAGGACAAGTTGACCCTCGATCAACTTGTCAGGTTCGGCAGTATTTCGCCGCAAGGTGCCGAAATTCTCCGCATTATCGGCCGCAGCCGCGTCAATACCCTGATCTCCGGCGGTACCGGCTCGGGCAAGACCACGCTGCTCAACTGCCTTACGCAATTTATCGACGACGACGAACGCATCATCACATGCGAAGACGCCGCCGAATTGCAGCTCCAACAGCCCCACGTGGTGCGCCTGGAAACACGACCGCCCAACCTTGAGGGCGAAGGGCAGGTCACCATGCGCGACCTGGTACGAAACTGCCTGCGTATGCGCCCCGAACGCATCATCGTCGGCGAGGTGCGCGGACCGGAAGCCTTCGATCTACTGCAGGCCATGAACACGGGCCACGACGGCTCAATGGGCACGCTGCACGCCAACAATCCGCGCGAAGCACTGTCGCGACTGGAATCCATGATCACGATGGGCGGCTTTTCGCTGCCATCTCGCACCATTCGCGAAATGATTTGCGCTTCGGTTGACGTTGTCGTCCAGGCCGCGCGCCTGCGCGATGGTTCGCGCAGGATCACCCATGTCTCCGAAGTCATGGGGATGGAAGGCGACGTCATCGTTACACAGGACCTGTTCGTCTACGACATGGTCGGCGAGGACGCCAAAGGCAACATTATCGGCCGGCACCGCTCAACCGGCATTGGCCATCCGCGTTTCTGGGACCGCGCCCGCTATTACGGCGAAGAAAAACGCCTGGCCGCCGCGCTCGATGCGGCGGATGCCGCCAACGAAGCTATACGGACCTGACCGGAGCGAGCTGTGCAAGTTATTGCCGTCTTTTTTCTGGTTTCCGTCGCGTTTGGCGGCGTGGTCTACGTGTTTCTGTATCCGATGCTGTCCGGCGAGCGCAAAGCCGAGGCGCGCCTGCAGAGCGTTGCCAAGACCGAACCGTTGGCACGCGCAACGCGCGGACCGCAGAAATCCCGCCGCGACACCGTCGAAGCCACGCTCAAGGAGCTGGACGAACGTCACAAGAAAAGCAAAAGCGCGCCACTTTCGGTTCGGATCGCGCAGGCCGGGCTATCCTGGACGAAACGGCAATTTGCCTTCATATCCGCAGGCATGGGGCTGGCGACATTCTTGCTCAGCCTGTTCTTTGGTACCGGCCTGATCATTGCTGCCGCTATTGGCTTTGCCGGCGCCTTCGGCGTCCCGCGCTGGCTCTTGTCCTATTTAAAAAAGCGGCGTGAGAAAAAATTTCTCAATGGATTCCCGGACGCGGTCGACGTCATCGTGCGTGGCGTAAAGGCCGGTCTGCCACTGCTCGACTGCATCAAGATGATCGCGCTGGAGGCACCGGAACCGCTGAAATCAGAATTCCGCGTGATCCTGGAAACGCAGGCGATCGGCATGCCGCTGGGCGAAGCCTGCGGCAAGCTGTATGAGCGTACGCCGCTTCCGGAGGCAAATTTCTTCGGGATTGTGGTCGCGATCCAGCAAAAAGCCGGCGGCAATCTTTCTGAAGCGCTCGGGAATCTTTCGCGTGTGCTCCGCGACCGCAAGAAAATGAAGGCCAAGATCCAGGCGATGTCGCAAGAGGCCAAGGCGTCTGCCGGTATCATCGGTGCGCTGCCGATCGCCGTGATGACGCTGGTCTACCTTACAAGCCCGCAATACATCTCGCTGCTGTTCACGACTTCAATTGGCAACATGATGCTCGCAGCCTCCGCAGTCTGGATGGCGACCGGCGTCATGGTGATGAAAAAAATGATCAATTTCGACTTCTAGGCCGCCAATGATAGACACACTTCTTCAGATCATAAACGTCAAGACGCTGACGATGGTGTTTGCCGCCATAGCGGCAGCGGCGACCGTGCTGACGCTTGCGATGCCATTCGTGTTTGTCAATCCGCTCGACAAGCGCATGCGCGCGGTGGCGCTTGAACGCGAAAAAATCCGTCAGCGCGAACGCGACCGAATGAATCAAGAGGGCAAAGGAAAACTGAGGCAATCGCCGAAACAATATGTCCAGACCATTGTCGATCGCTTCAACCTCAGCAAATGGGTCGGCCAGGAAGAGGCCCGCCTGAAGCTGATACAGGCCGGCTATCGCGGCCAGGCGCCTTACATAACCTATCTGTTTTTCCGCATGGTGACGCCGATCGCATTGTTTCTGTTTGCGGTCGTATATCTGTTTGTCATTCTCAAGCTTGATCAACCGACGATGATTAAGGTCGGCGTCTGTATCGCCGCCGCCTATGTCGGCATGCAATTGCCGCTGATGCTGCTGAAAAGCAAGATTCAGCGCCGCCAGCTGTCGATCAAACGCGCTTTTCCCGACACGCTCGATCTGTTGCTGATCTGCGTTGAGTCCGGCATGTCGATCGAGGCCGCGTTCAGGAAGGTCAGCGACGAGGTCGGGTCGCAATCCGTTGCATTGGCAGAAGAGCTCACGCTCACGACGGCGGAATTGTCCTATCTGCCGGATCGCCGGCAGGCTTACGAAAACCTTGCCAAGCGCACGGATCTCGAAGGCGTCAAATCCGTCTGTATGGCGTTGCAGCAGGCGGAGCGTTACGGCACGCCGCTCGCCACGATGTTGCGCGTGATGGCGCAGGAAAATCGCGACATGCGTATGTCGGAGGCGGAGAAGAAGGCCGCCGGCCTCCCGCCGAAACTCACCGTGCCGATGATCCTGTTCTTCCTGCCGGTGCTGTTCGTTGTCATCCTTGGTCCGGCGGCCATCAAGGTGATGTCGCTGCACTGACGGCGGTCAAGCAAGCGCGCGATCGACTGCGGCCATGACCTGTTCCGGTTTGAGTTCGTCGAGGCACGTGCTGCGGCTGCCAATATGACGTTCACAGCCTTCGAAAGTGCAGGGCAGGCATGGCAACGGGTTCTGCACAATCCACACATTGCCGTGATTCTGGATCGTGCCGCTTGCGGCCCACGGTGTCGCGAGGCCGCCGACCGGCCAAGGCCCCCAGACGCGCGGGTCCATAGGCCCGAACAACGCAATCGTCGGGCAGCCGGCGGCCGCTGCGAGATGGGTCACCGACGTGTCCGGGCCAATGTAGATTTTTGCTTTTGACAGCAACGTCATCGTCTCCGCCCAGCCAACCTGGTGAAAGGGGGCGATGTCGCGCCAGACATCTTCGAGATAGCGCCGTTCGGCGTCACCGGGGCCGCCAATGGCGACGACGGAAATGCCGCGCTGCGCCAGCGCGCCGGTGACGGCGCGCCAGCCATCTTTAGTCCACTCCTTGTAGGCGAACATCGGCGAGGCATGGATCACGGCATAGTTGCCGGTCGGAGCGGCCTGCGAGCTTGGCGCCGCCGCAGGACACACCAGGTCCGGGACACGCGCAATGTCGAGCGCGTCGACAAGGCGCAGCATCTGCTCGACGCGATGAAGGCTTTCCGCGGCGGCTACACGTCGGTGAAGCGCGATCCGTTTTAGCGTGCGCGCGAGCCACGGGTCATCGTCGGTGGTGACGCCGACACGCATGCGTCGCGGCAACGAACGCAAAAGCAATCGGCCGGTCTCCGCTTTGGGTTGATATGGCGACGTCGTAGCGCCGCCAAAGCTTCGCGAAGAGGCGCGCGCTTTCCGCCAAAGTCGGCCGCTGCGGCATGGTGATGGCTTGGTTGATGTCTGGATTGCCGGCAACAATGCCTTTGGTGTTGTCGAATACCAGGACATCGATTTCCGAATCCGGCCACGCGCGCCGCAGGCTGCGGATCAGCGGCGTCGTCAGCAGGAGATCGCCGATACGGCGCAACGAAATAACGAGGATACGGGGGTGCGCGGCGCGCATGATGGTTATCGGCAGAACCAAAGCTAGTGATCCACGCAGGCATTTGCTATCAGTATCGGCCGCCGCAGTCCATCATTTGCGCGAGGAACGGGAGCGTTCAGAATGTCAGTGCCTGAATCCACGCAGCGAAGTGTGCCGATGGTGGCGCTGTCATGGGGCGAAGTCATCGACAAGATAACGATTCTTGAAATCAAGCAGCAGCGGCTGTCGTCGTCGTCGGCAATCGACAATGTCCGGCGAGAGCTTGCCGCGCTGAACAAGGTTGTCGCGGGCATCGCGGTTCCCGAGGCGCTGGCTGCATTAAAACAGGCGCTGAAAGTCGTCAACGAAAAGCTCTGGGACATTGAAAACCAGATTCGCGCAAAAGAAGCCGCAAGTGCGTTCGACCAACAGTTCATCGAGCTTGCGCGCTCCGTCTACGTCAACAATGACGGTCGGGCAAAGTTGAAACGAGAGATCAACAAGCTTCTGAAATCAGAGCTGGTCGAAGAGAAGCAATATACATCCTACGCGTCATCACTGACTGCGGTTTAGCGCGAGTGCGTCCCGCAACAATTTAAGCAGCTCATTTTGCCGCCCTTCGGCATACGCAAGTGCCGGTTCCACGCCCCATACAGGTTTTGGCCATGCGACATCGCTGCGCCGGCGCGCAATGACATGTACGTGCAGCTGCGCCACCTGGTTGCCGAGCGCGGCAATATTGAGCTTGTCGCACGCCGTAACCTTTTTCAGGGCCCGCGCGGCCGCGGAGATCTCACCCAGTAACTGGACCTGTGCGTTTTCTTCGAGGTCGATGAGCTCAACGAGTCCGGGCAGGCGCGGCACCAGGATCAGCCATGGATAGTTGGCGTCATTTGCCAACAGCACGCGCGCGAGTGGCAGGTCGCCGACCGAAATCGTGTCTTGGGCCAACTGCGGATGGAGCGACCAGACTAATTCCATGTTCCTCTCCAGCCGCCGCCCGGCGTCCCCGTGACATTTCCACAAGCAGAATCGCCTCACGGACGGCCCGGTCAAGCCCGGTGGTGACGGCCCTGGCTGGGCTGCTTGCTTTCCCCGCCGGTAGGTCCGATATAGAGACGGGAGGTTGGCGGTGGACGAGCCACTCGCCAACCGGGTCAGATCCGGAAGGAAGCAGCCCTAACGAGCGCGGTTCGGGTCGCTCGTCAGCCTCCCACCAATTCCTTGACTTGTTCGCAATGAGCCAACGCCTGGCATGGCGGCGAAGCGGATAACACGATGAGCGAGCCGAAAAAATCCGCTGCTTCCAGTCCCGCCGCGACCGATACATCGGCCAGCGGTTACCGGGTGCTCGCGCGCAAATACCGGCCAGCAAGTTTTGACGACCTGATCGGCCAGGACGCCATGGTGCGCACGGTCTCGAACGCGTTCGAGAGCGGCCGCATTCCACAGGCCTGGATCCTGACCGGCGTCCGCGGGGTCGGAAAAACCACGACCGCGCGCATTCTTGCCCGCGCCCTCAATTACGAGCTTCCGGACGGTTCCGTGAAGGAGCCGACCATCAAGATGCCGGTCATGGGGGTGCACTGCCAGGCAATCATCGAAAGCCGTCATCCGGACGTCCTGGAAATGGATGCCGCCTCGCACAATTCGGTCGAGGATGTGCGGCAGATCAACGACGCCATCCGCTACGCGCCGATGTCGGCGCGCTACAAAGTCTACATTCTCGATGAAGTACATATGCTTTCCGGAGCCGCGTTCAACGCGCTCCTGAAGACATTGGAGGAGCCGCCCCCGCACGCCAAGTTCATCTTTGCAACGACGGAAATCCGCAAAGTGCCGGTCACGGTGCTGTCACGCTGCCAGCGGTTCGATCTGCGTCGCGTGGATGCAGCCATCCTCGTCAAGCATCTCGAAAGTATCGCCACCAAAGAGAACGTCGAGATCGAGCCGGCGGCGCTGGCATTGATTGCGCGCGCGGCGGAAGGCTCGGTTCGCGACTCGTTGTCGCTGCTCGATCAAGCCATTGCGCACGCCGCCGGGGCGGTGCGTGCGGAAGATGTGCGGCAGATGTTGGGGCTCGCCGATCGCGTGCGCGTGGTCGATCTGTTCGAAGCGCTGATGAAGGGCGATGTTGCCGCCGCATTGAAGGAATTGCGCGAGCAATATGATATCGGCGCAGATCCCGCCGTTGTGCTGAGCGATCTCGCCGAGTTCACGCATTTCATTACCCGCGTCAAAATCGTGCCCGCCGTGGCCGACGATGTCTCGCTGTCGGAAGCCGAGCGTACGCGAGGCCGTGCCTTTGCCACGCAACTTTCGATGCGCGTGTTGTCGCGCGCCTGGCAAATGCTGCTGAAGGGCGTTGCCGAGGTACAGTCGTCCGGCCGCCCGGTGGCTGCCGCCGAGATGGTGCTGGTTCGCATCGCATATGCCGCCGATTTGCCCACACCCGACGAGGTTGTGCGCTCGCTCAGTGATGGCGGTACAGCGCCAGCGCGTCCGCAGGGTAATGGTGGTTCGACGCAGGCGCAAAGCTATGCACCCCGTTTTGAAGCGCCGCGCGGTTCGCCGCGTTCGTCCGCTGCGGTTTCCCCGAGGCCGGCAGACGATCCAGTGGCGCGGCTCGATGAGCCTGCCGTGGTTGCGCCGACACGTTCGGTTGGTTCATTCGAGGAATTGATTGCGCTTGCCGTCGAAAAACGGGATATCGCCGCCAAGATGGCGCTGGAACGCGATGTCCGGCTGGTCCGTTGTGAGGATGGCCAGCTGGAGATCGCGCTTGAACAAAGCGCCCCGAAGACACTGGTCCATGATCTTCAGCGCAAATTGACCGGGTGGACCGGCAAACGCTGGATCGTGGTGGTCTCCAAGGAGGAGGGCGCGCCGACGATGCGCGCGCAGGCCGACGCGCAGCAGGCCGAAATCGAGCGCGGTGTACAAAGCGATCCGCTGGTGCAGGCGGTGCTGAGCCGTTTCCCGGGCGCCAGGATCGTGGGCGTGACGCAAAATTCGGAGTCCGGCGAGCCGGTGCCGGACGTTCCGCCGGACAGCGAGGACGAGTGAGATGGCCGATTTTCTCGGCCTGATGAAGCAGGCCGCGCAACTGCAATCCAAGATGCAAGCAATGCAGGCCGAACTCGATCAGATAGAGGTCGAGGGCACCGCCGGCGGCGGCATGGTTACGATAACGATCACCGCGAAAGGCGACCTCAAGGCCGTCAAGATCGACGATTCACTGTTGAAGCCCGCGGAAAAGGAAATACTCGAGGACCTGATGGTGGCGGCGCACGCCGAAGCGCGGCGCAAGGCCGAAGTCGTATTGCAGGACAAGATGAAGGCTGTCACCGGGGGGCTGCCGCTGCCGCCGGGATTGAATTTGACTTAATGCCTACCGCCG
Organism: uncultured Alphaproteobacteria bacterium; assembly: GCA_963735285.1. GTDB lineage: Bacteria > Pseudomonadota > Alphaproteobacteria > Rhizobiales > Xanthobacteraceae > Pseudolabrys. The sequence continues at coordinate 225,017 of CAVTKN010000010.1, forward strand.
TTGCCGGGCCCGAAATCGAACGTCTGATCCAGCTGCTGGCGCGGCTGCCGGGGCTGGGGCCCCGTTCGGCGCGGCGGGCGGCATTGCACCTCATCAAGAAGCGCGAATTGCTGATGGCGCCGCTCGGGGCGGCGCTGCAAACTGCGATGGAGAAGATCGTGATCTGCAAGGTCTGCGGCAATATCGATACGCAAAACCCTTGCACCGTCTGTACCGACGCCAGGCGCGATCAATCCATCATCGTTGTCGTTGCCGACGTCGCCGATCTCTGGGCCCTGGAGCGCGCGCACGCCATCAATAGCCGCTATCACGTGCTGGGCGGCACGCTGTCGCCGCTTGACGGTGTCGGGCCCAAGGACCTCGCCATCGACGCGCTCATCTCGCGCGCGCACGACGAGCAGGTGAAAGAAATAATCCTGGCGCTCAATGCGACGGTCGACGGCCAGACCACCGCGCATTACATCACCGAACTATTGCAGGACGCGAATGTAAAAGTGACGCGCCTCGCGCATGGCGTCCCGGTCGGCGGCGAGCTCGATTACCTCGACGAAGGCACGCTTTCGGCGGCGATCAAGCAGCGGACGCTATTTTAAAGCCGCGTCGCCGATCAATACGGGACAAGCGCGACGGGCGGCGGCATCACAACCGCCTCGCCATTCGGACCGATAGCAATGCCCGAGCAATCGCCGTAGCGATTGACGTGCGTTTCACCGTCGTATGAATTATGCGAATAATAGTAGTGGCAAATGCCATCGCTGTATTCGGCGTTGGTCCAGCTGCCGTCGGTGTAACGGTTGAAATAAGGATCCGCGCTCGCCGCTGCAGAAAATGAAACCACACCGGCTAGCGCACCTATCCCTATCGCGAGTTTGAAAGACTTGCGCATGAGAGCCTCCATCGAATTCTGTGGGCCCAACGCCATGCGTGTTCAATCGTTCCGATTGCCGCGTTGCGGAACTGCGGCGATCTTATGTTGGCTTCGGTTCCAGCCGCCTGAAATGCCCGCGCCGTTGCAGGTAGGCGAGCAGCAGCAGGCTCGGAAGCCCGGCGAGCGCGCAGATCACGAAGAACCAGGCCCAGCCCGCCGACTCGGCGATAAAGCCCGCACCCGAAGACAGATAAGTGCGGCCCACCGCAGCGAGTGCGGTGAGGAGCGCGTATTGTGTCGCCGTGTGCAGCGGGTTCTGGCAAAGCGCCGACAAGTAAGCGACGAACATGACCGTGCCGATGGCGCTGGTGAAGTTCTCCACGGTGATCGCGACGGCAAGCATTGCTGTGTTCGTGCCGGTCAGTGCCAGCGCGCTGAAAGCAAGATTGGCGGCTGCCTGCAAAATCCCGCCAATCCAAAGGCTGGTCGCGAGCGGAAAAGCGCGTGCGATGAAGCCGCCGGCAAACCCGCCGGCGAGCAGCGCCGCGAGACCGACGCCTTTGACGATCGCTGCATATTCGTTGCGGGTAAATCCGAGGTCGATCACGAACGGGGCCGTCATCGCGCCCGACAGCGCATCGGTGAACTTGAACAGCACAACGAAGGCCAGCATTACGAAGGCGAATTCGTAACCGAGAAAATCCTTGAAGGCGCCGACGGCGGCTTCGGCGACTCGCGCGACCGGCTTTTGACTTGCATGTTTGGCTTCAGCCTGCGCGGAGCGCTCGGGCTCGGTTGCGACCAGTGCGGTCGCCGTGCCGATCAACACCAGCGCGGCCATCGCTACATAGCCCCAGCTCCAGGCGGCCTGTTTGTCGAAGCCGTAGGCCTGGAAACCGCTCACGAGGAATAGGGCGCCGGCGGTGGAAATCAGCATGCCGATGCGATAGGCGGCCACGTATGACGCCATTCCGGCGGCCTGCTCGTTTTCCGGCAGGCTCTCGACGCGGAAGGCATCGACCACGATGTCCTGGGTGGCGGACGCGGTGGCGACAAGGAGCGCCCCCAGCGCGACCAGCCCCGGTGCAGTTGCCGGGTTGCAGAACCCGAGGAAAACGATTGCTGCCATCAGCAGGATCTGGGTGAACACCAGCCAGCCGCGGCGGCGGCCGAGCCAATGCGACAACAGCGGCACGTCGAGCGCATCGGTCAGCGGCGCCCATAAGAATTTCACGGTGTAGGGTGTGCCGACCAGGGCGAACAGGCCGATGGTGCCGAGATCGACGCCGGATTCGCGCATCCACACCAGCAGCGTAGCGCCCGACAGCGCCAGCGGCAGGCCGGACGAAAACCCGAGAAACATCACGATCAGGACGCGCGGCTTGAAGTAAACCGCCATTGCGTCGAACCACGACGGCCGCGTCTGGCTGTCGGGGGCGGCGGTCATGCGCTAGTCGTTGGTGCCGAGCTTGCGCTGGATCGGGGCGGGGATGATCTGCGCGCTTGGCGGATCGTCGCTGAACTCGACAGCCTGGATTTTCTCGCCGCGGCTGAGAATCTTTTCGGCCGAGGTGACGATCTGCTCGATGTCCTTGTTGACGTTGCCGAAGTGCTTGTCGAGATTCTCGACGCGCTCCTTGAGCCGCTGCACATCGTCGATCATCAGCGCGACTTCCCGCAGAATCTTGTCGGCCGCCTCGCGCATGCGGGCGTCTTTCTGGATCTGCTGGACAACCTGGATCGCCAGCATCAACAGTGACGGCGACACGATGATGACGCCGGCCCTGTAGCCTTTCTGTAGGACGTCGTCGAAGGCATCATAGAGTTCAGCAAACATGGATTCGGACGGGATGAACATGAACGCGACGTCCTGCGTCTCGCCTTTGATCAGATATTTCCCCGAGATGTCATCGATGTGCTTGCCGAGATTCTGCCGCAGCTGGCGCATGGCTTGCACGCGCTCGTCGTCGGTCTTGGCGTTTTCCAGTGCCGTCGTCGCTTCCAGTGGGAACTTGGCATCAATGATGAGATGGCGGTTGTCCGGCATGTGGATGCAGCAGTCCGGACGCGAATTGTTCGAAAGCGTGAACTGGAATTCATAAGCGCCTTGCGGCAGCCCATCGGCAACGATGGCTTCCATGCGGCCCTGGCCGAAGGCGCCGCGGCGCTGCTTGTTGTCGAACACCTTTTGCAGCGACGTCACGGTTGAGGCGAGGTCTGTGATGTTCTTCTGCGCCGAGTTGATCACCGCAAGCCGCGCATGCAACTGCTGCAAATGTTCGGTGGTGTGCTTGGTCGTCGTCTTCATCGATTCGCCGATGTTCTGCGACACCGCGTCGAGCCGCGTGTTCACGGTCTGCTGCAATTGGGTATGCGAATTTTGCAGCCAGCTGCCCATGGCATCGAGCCGTGCGTTGAGTTCCGCCAGGCGCGGATCGGCCCCGCGCGGGCGCAGCAGCAGCGCAATGATGGCGATCACCCCGACCGCAATGATTGCGCCAAGACCAATGAGTGCGATTTCCAGCATTCGGGTGCTTCTAGCGTGATTCGTCGCGTCATGCGAACGAACGGCGAACGGTAGGGCGATTGTGCCGGTGGCTCAAGGGTAAAGGCGCCGAAGGCACATTGACCGCGTGAGCCCTTGCCCTTAAATCGCGGCCATGGCGGTGCGCGAGATCCTCATCATTCCCGACAAACGGTTGCGGCTCAAATCTGAGCCGGTGAAGGGCGTCGACAAGGCGTTGCGCGCGCTGATCGACGACATGTTCGAGACCATGTATGCGGCGCCTGGGATCGGCCTTGCTGCAATCCAGATCGGAGTTCCGCAGCGGATCGTCACGATGGACCTCGCGAAGAAGGATGAGCCGAAGGCCCCGCAGGTCTTCATCAATCCGGAAGTCATCTGGGCTTCGGACGAGAAGGCTACGTATGAAGAAGGCTGTCTGTCGATTCCGGAATATTATGAAGAAGTCGAACGTCCGAAGGCCGTGAAAGTGAAATATCTCGACGAGAACCTTAAGCCGCAGGAGATCGACGCAGAAGGGCTGCTATCGACCTGCCTGCAGCACGAGATCGATCATATCAATGGTGTGTTGTTCATCGATCATATTTCCAAGCTCAAGCGCGACATGGTGATGAAGAAGTTCAAGAAGGTCGCGAAGAAGACAGACGGCGCAAAGCCCCTCTCAGAGGACCAGGAGCCTTCGCATCACATCGGTTGATATCGCAGGCGGTGGCTGAATGCGCCTGATCTTTATGGGCACGCCCGATTTTTCCGTGCCGACACTGATCGAGCTTGCAGCACGCGGCCACGAGATCGTGGCGGTTTATACGCGCGCACCGAGACCGGCTGGCCGTGGCATGGACTTGCAGCGAACGCCGGTCGAGCGCGAAGCGCAACGTCTTGCGCTGATCGTTCACACACCCAAGACATTGAAAGACGTATCCGCCGTCGATATTTTTCGCGCGCACAACGCCGATGCGGCGGTGGTGGTTGCCTACGGACTGATCCTTCCGAAATCAATTCTCGATGCGCCACGCCTCGGCTGCTTCAACGTGCATGCTTCGTTGTTGCCGCGCTGGCGCGGTGCTGCGCCGATCAATCGCGCGATCATGGCGGGTGATGCGGAGAGCGGCGTTACAATCATGCAGATGGACGAGGGGCTTGATACCGGCGCGATGGCGATGGCCGAGCGCGCGCCGATCGGGCCTGACATGACGGCAGGCGAATTGCACGATGTCTTGTCCCGACTGGGTGCGGACCTCATGCTGCGTGCGGTCACTGCCGCCGGGAGGGGGTCACTCACGCTGACACCGCAACCACAAGCCGGGGCCACATACGCTGAGAAAATTTCCAAGAACGAAACGCGCATCGACTGGACGAATCCGTGGAAACACGTACACGACCACATCCGCGGCCTGTCGCCGTTTCCAGGGGCCTGGTTCGAGATTGATGGCGTGCGCGTGAAAGCGCTCCGATCGACCAAGGCGGAAAGATCAGGGAAGCCAGGCACGGCACTCGACGATCGGCTGACAATCGCCTGTGGCAGTGGGGCAGTCTGCCTCACGCTGGTGCAAAAGGCCGGCAAGCAACCAATGAGCGCCGATGAGTTTCTGCGCGGCACGCCAGTCAAGGCCGGGACACCGGTCGCTTAAAGGGTTAACGTGCCGGTCGAATCGCGAAACACCAAAAAGCCCTGTTTACCGGGCAAGCGTCCACTTCCCCTTGTCGTCACCGTGAGCTGTGCGCGTCGAATCCGGCGCGCGGCTGCGGCTAACCTGGAACAACGCCTTGAGCATTGGACACAACACCGACGTCTCTGCGCCTGACGCCCGACTTTGGACGCAGATTCTCATGCGCTATCGCGAGCCGAGCCGCATCCGCAGCGTGTTCGAATTGGCGATCACCGCCTTGCCGTTGGTCGCGCTCTGGACCGCCGCCTGGTTCATCTATTCGCTCGGCTATTGGTGGGTGTCACTGTTGATGGCGGTGCCGTCAGCCGGCTTCCTGGTGCGACTGTTCATGATTCAACACGATTGCGGTCACGGCGCATTCTTCCCGAACAAATGGGCAAACGATTGGGTCGGCCGCGTCATCGGCGTCCTTACTATGACGCCCTATGATTTCTGGCGCCGCACGCACGCCATCCATCACGCCACCTCCGGCAATCTCGATCGTCGCGGGATTGGTGACGTCGATACGCTCACGGTGCGTGAATATTATGCGCGCTCGCGCTGGGGCCGCCTGAAGTACCGGCTCTATCGCCATCCGCTGGTGATGTTCGGCTTTGGTCCTGCTTATCTTTTCTTGCTGCAACATCGCCTGCCGATCGGTCTCATGCGGGGTGGCTGGCAGCCGTGGGTCAGTACGCAGGCGACGAACGCCGCGATCGCGCTGATTGCCTTGGTGCTGATCTGGCTGATCGGCGTCAAAGCGTTCTTCCTCGTGCATTTGCCGATCATTCTGCTCGCCGCGATCTTCGGCGTGTGGCTGTTTTACGTGCAGCACCAGTTCGAAGATACGTTCTGGAACGAGAATCGTGGCTGGGACCTGCACGAAGCCGCGTTGCATGGTTCATCGCATTACGATTTGCCGTTGCTGCTGCGCTGGTTCACCGCCAACATCGGCATCCATCACGTGCATCATCTGCACAGCCGTATTCCCTACTACCGGCTGCCGCGCGTGCTGCGTGACCATCCCGAGCTGCGTACGATCGGGCGGCTGACGCTGCTGGAGAGTTTCCGCTGCGTCCGCCTGGTTCTGTGGGACGAAGTGCAGCAGCGCCTGGTGTCATTCCGCGAGGCCCGGGCTTCATCCGCCGGCGCGTGACTTCTGCCGAAATCCTGTTTAGTGGATCGACCGGCACCGCCGGGCGATCACAGGCGAACGCATGCCCCGCTATAAACTGACCATCGAATATGACGGCGCGCCGTTCTGCGGCTGGCAGATACAGGCTGATCAGCTCACGGTGCAGGGTGTCCTGACCGCGGCGATTGAAGCTCTTTCGGGCGACAGGGTGCTGGTGCAGGGGGCCGGGCGTACGGATGCCGGCGTGCACGCGCGCGCGCAGGTGGCACACGTTGACCTGACGAAAGTATGGGATACGGACACGGTGCGCGACGCCCTCAACGCGCATCTGCGTCCTCATCCCGTCGCCGTTCTTTCCGCCGAAAAAGCGCCGGATGATTTCAACGCGCGGACCTCCGCCGTCAAACGTCACTATCTCTACCGGATCATCAACCGGCGCCCGGATCTCACGCTTACGGCCGGGCGCGCCTGGCGTGTCCCGCGCCCGCTCGATGCCGGAGCGATGCATGGCGCCGCGCAACGCCTTGTTGGCAAGCACGATTTTACGACCTTCCGGTCGACCGAATGCCAGGCGAACTCACCGGTCAAAACACTCGATGCGCTGAACGTCACGCGCGACGGCAATGACATCAATATAACCGCCGTAGCGCGGTCATTCCTGCACAATCAGGTGCGCTCCATGGTCGGTTCGCTCGTCGTGGTGGGCGAAGGCAAATGGAGTGCGGACGATCTCGCGCGTGCGCTCGCTGCGCGCGACCGCGCAGCCTGCGGCCCCGTCGCACCACCGGACGGGCTGTATCTGATGAAGGTGGATTATTGATTTGCTGTTGTCGTCCCCGCGCAGGCGGGGACCCAGTAATCACTGAGCCATCTGTGTTTACTGGATGCCCGCTTACGCGGGCATGATAGAAAGAGTCAGCCGAAATACCGGTCGATAATTTTGCGATAAATCGTTGTGAGCGCGCGCAGGTCGGCAACCGGCACGCGCTCGTCAATCGCATGCATGGTCTGCCCGACCAGCCCGAATTCGACCACAGGACAGAAGGCCGTGATGAAGCGTGCATCCGACGTGCCGCCGGTGGTGGATAATTCCGGCTTGCGGCCGGTAACCTCGGTCACGGCATTCGCGACCATTTCGGTGAACGGGCCCGGCTTGGTCACGAACACGCCGGCATTCGACGGCTCCCACTGGAATTTAAACGCGATCTTTCCGGCCGCCGCCTTGGCCGCGCGCTGCTCGATCAGTTTTTTCAGCGAGTTGAGCGTGTGCTTGTCATTGAAGCGAATATTGAAACGCGCCCGTGCTTCACCGGGAATGAGATTGACGGTCTTGTTGCCGACATCGACCGTGGTGAACTCGAGATGCGAGGGTGCGAACTGCGCGCTGCCTTGATCGAGTGGCTCGCTTTGCAGCGCCGCGATCAAAGTCACCAGGCCGCGGATGGGATTTTCGCCGCGCTGCGGATAGGCGACATGGGCCTGCTTGCCGGTCACGATCAGATGACCGTTGAGCGAACCGCGCCGGCCGATCTTGATGGTGTCGCCAAGCTCCTCCTGGTTGCTTGGTTCGCCCAGGATGCAGTGGTCGAATTTCTCGCCGCGCTCCGCCACCCATTTCAGGAGCTTGGGCGTGCCGTTGACCGCGATGCTTTCTTCGTCGCCGGTGATCAGGAAGGAAATCGAGCCTTTGGGCTTCCCCCCGTGATGGCTGAGATGGTCAAGCACCGCGGCGAGCGCGCAGGCAATTCCGCCTTTCATGTCGACGGCGCCACGGCCGAAAAGCTCGCCGTCCGCGACTTCGCCTGAAAACGGCGGATGCTTCCAGGCTTTCTCGTCGCCCGGCGGCACGACGTCGGTGTGGCCGGCGAACATGAGATGTGGCGCGGCGGTCCCGATGCGGGCGTAAAGATTCTCGACGTCGTCGGTGCCGGGTTCGCGGAACGTCATGCGATGCACGGTAAATCCGGCAGCCTTCAGTGTTTTTTCGACAAACGCCAGCGCTCCGCCTTCGGCCGGCGTGACGGACGGGCAGCGCAACAGATCGCGGGCAATGGTGACGGGATCGGCGGACATCAGGCGTTTACCTCCCGTTGTCATCACCGGGCTTGTCCCGGTGATCCCGCTTAGGATGGCACGGAGAAACCCTAAGCGGGATGGCCGGGACATAGGCGTGCGAAAGCACGCCGTCCTTCGGACGGCTATGCCCGGCCATGACAAGAATAAAAAGCGCGTGTCCCATCATTGCATCAGTCGCGCAGCAATTCATTGATGCTGGTCTTCGATCGCGTGCGCTCGTCCACGCGCTTGACGATGACAGCGCAATAAAGCCCAGGCCCGCCACTTTTACCCGGCAAAGTGCCGGGCACTACGACAGAGTAGGGTGGCACCTCGCCCTGCGTAATTGAACCGCTCTCGCGATCGACGATTCGCGTGGATGCGCCGAGATAGACGCCCATCGACAGCACCGCGCCGGTGCGCACGATCACGCCTTCGGCCACTTCCGAGCGCGCGCCTACGAAACAATTGTCCTCGATGATGACCGGACCTGCCTGCAATGGTTCAAGCACGCCACCGATACCGGCACCGCCGGAGATATGACAGTTCTTACCGATCTGCGCGCAGGAGCCGACAGTCGCCCAGGTGTCGATCATGGTGCCGCTATCGACATAAGCGCCGAGATTAACGAATGACGGCATCAAGACAACGCCCGGCGCGATGAAGGCGGAGCGGCGCACCACAGCGCCCGGCACCGCGCGGAAACCGGCTTTCTTGAATTTTGCGGCATTCCAGCCCTTGAATTTGGAATCGACCTTGTCCCACCAGACGGCTTTGCCCGGTCCGCCCGGGATCACGCTCATGTCGTTGAGACGAAATGACAGCAGCACGGCTTTCTTCAGCCACTGATTGACGTGCCAACGGCCATCGGCGGTTCGCTCCGCCACGCGTGCCTTGCCGGCATCGAGCAGGTCGAGCGCGGAATTCACCGCCTTGCGCACGGCGCCTTTCGTCTTCGGGCCGATTTTGTCGCGTCCCTCGAAGGCCTCGTCGATAATGCTGGCAAGCTTGTCGCTGGACATAGGAGCTCCGGTCGTTCGGCTGCGGTTTGTCGGGGGCCGGGGGAGGGATGTCAAGCGGCGGCGGCCGGGTTAAGCTCGCGGACCGGGAGAAAAACGCATGAACCGTTCATTTACACGCTTGGCTTCGAGCCTGATCCTGCTGGCGCTTGGCAACGCGCCGGCGTTTGCGCATCACCTGATGGGCGGCCGCACACCGGCGACCTTTACCGAAGGTCTCTTGTCGGGGCTCGGCCATCCGGTGATCGGCCTCGATCATTTTGCGGCCGTTGTGGCGGTCGGTTGTCTGGCCGCCGCACATCGTGTGGCATCCGCACTCGCGATCGGCTTCGTGGTGGCGATGATGGCGGGTGTCGCGTTGCATTTGCAGGGCACAACGGTGCCGGGCGCTGAAATCCTGGTGGCGCTGTCAGTTATTTTTCTTGGCGTGTTCATGCTGCGGGGCCGTGAGGTCCCAACTGGCGTCGCATTTGCGATGTTTGCCGTTGTGGGTCTCATCCACGGCTATGCGCTCGGTGAATCGATCTACGGCGCGGAGCCGACGCCGCTCTACGCTTATCTGCTCGGCCTCGCCGTCATCCAAAGTGCGATCGCGCTGACTGCTGTGCAAGTAACGCGCGTGGTGAGTCAGCGCTCCGCGGCCATGTCGCCGCTGCGTCTGGTCGGCGCCGGCATTGCCGGTATCGGATTGGCCATTCTGATGCAGCAGATCGTGCCGGGCGCCTGATCAGCGCGCCACGATGCGCTCGAGAAATCCGGTGAGATCGTCGGTCAGATGATCGACGTAGGGCGCGTCGCGTCCTTCGAGCTCCCAGGCTTCGCGGAACACCTCGCGTTGACCTTCCGGCACCACCAGCACGGTCGTCATGCCGAGCGCGTGCGGCGTCTCGAGGTTGCGCGCCAGGTCCTCGAACATCGCGGCCTTCGCGGCATCGACGCCGTGTCGGGCGAGGAACCGCTTGTAGACCTGCGGCAACGGCTTGGGATCTAGGTCGGCAGCGGCAATATCGAACACGTCCTCGAAATGCTGATGAATCTCAAGTCTCTTCATCACCGTTTCCGCGTGCTTGCGCGTGCCGTTGGTGAGAATGAGCTTGCGGCCCGGAAGCTTTTCAATCGCGGCGCCGAGCGCAGGATTGGGCTCGAGCGGCGAATGGTCGATTTTATGGACGAAATCGAGGTAGTCGTCCGGCTTCATGCCGTGCTCGGCCATCATGCCGCGCATCGTGGTGCCGTAGCGTTTGTAATAGTCTTTTTGCACCCGGAAGGCTTCGTCCTTTGACACCTTCAGGAAGTCCGACACATAGGCGCGGATGCGGTCGTCGACCTGCTGCCAGAGATTGAGGTGATGCGGGTAGAGCGTGTTGTCGAGATCGAATACCCAGGTTTCGACGTGACCGAAACCGCGCGGCGCCGACCGGGGATTTGCTGGCACGAGGTTACTGTTCCTTGAAGCGTACGGTCATCGACGGCTGGGCGCCCAGATCGATGACGGCAAAGCCAGCGGAATTCAAGCCGCGTGTCGCGCAGTCCTTATGGTCGGACACTTCGAAGCGGCCGTCGCGCGTACAGAGCGCAACCGTTCCGCCCCAGGCCAGCGGCGCGTCGCCGCGTTTGACGGTGCGGCCATTGCTGTCAACCGCCTCCGCATAGCTGTAGAGCCGACGCGGATCGCCGCGCAGGTCCGGCCGCACACATTGTCCGGCCTCGATACGATACCAGCCGCGCGTGACGATGGCTCCCATCTCAACGACGCCAATCGATGCCATCACGGCGTATTTGGTGTCGTTGCACCAGGAGAAACCGGCGCCTTCCGGCTTGGCGGCGGCCTCGATCAACGTATCGAAAAAAGTTGGCGCCGATGCGGCGTCCGCGGCCAGCTTGCGGTCCGTCAGGAATTTCGCAATCGCCGCCTGTGTCTTTGCGCCCTGAACACCATCAATTGGATAAGCATCGTAGCCGGCGATCACCAGCAGCCGCTGGATACCGGCGAGCCGCGCCTGGGCATCGTCATAGTCAGCTTGTTCCGCCAGATTGACGATCGGTCCCTTCGGAGAATCCGACGGTTTCGCCGCGCTGAAATGTGCCTGCTGGCTTGCCGGGCAGCCGCGTGCGCTTGCAATGTCGAAGTCGCCATTGCGGATACAGAATTCGGCCTGTCCATCTTGCGGCAGTGGCGCGCTGCCATAGACCGGCGGTGTACGTGAGTGCAGGTAGACCATGTCAACGTCGAGCGGCCCGTCGATAATCTGGCGGCATTGTCCGGGGTCGAGACGATACCAGCCGCGCGTTGCGACATTGGCCCGCTTTTCGAGGCCGATCGCCGTTTCCATACGGTAACTGGTGCGGTTGCACAGCGTAAGCTCGGCGCGTGCCGGCGCCGCAGCCTGCAGGACGATTGACGCGGCAGCCGTGACGATGAGACCGCGAATCATGCGGCCATGCTAGTCGGCATCCGCAGGGCGGGGAATTGCCGATATTTCTTCCGCTCGTCCCCGCGAAAGCGGGGACCCAGAGCACAATTTCTTAACTCAAAGCATTCGTCCATGGATTCCCGCTTACGCGGGAATGAGCGGATTTGAGTGATTTACCGGTGCATCAGCGTGCCGACACCGTGATCGGTCAGCAGTTCCAGCAGCACGGCATGCGGGACCTTGCCGTCCATGATGACGACGCCTTCTACGCCCTGGTCGAGCGCGTAGATGCAGGTCTCGACCTTGGGGATCATGCCGCCGGAAATTGTACCGTCGGCGATCAGCTTGCGCGCATCGGCGACCGAAAGCTCCGTGATGAGACTTTTCGATTTGTCGAGCACACCGGGCACGTCTGTCAGCAAGAGCAAACGCTTGGCTTTGAGCGCGCCCGCGATGGCGCCTGCAAACGTATCGGCGTTGACATTGAACGTGCCGCCATTGGCTGACGTTGCGACCGGCGCCAGCACCGGTATCATTTCGCGCCCCATGACCTGGTTGAGGACGTTGACGTCGACTTTTTCCGGCTCGCCCACGAAACCGAGATCGATCACCTTTTCGATGTTGGAATCCGGATCGACCACCGTGCGGCTGACCTTGCGCGCCTGCACCATGTTGCCGTCCTTGCCGCATAGCCCGATCGCCTTGCCGCCAGCTGCGTTGATGTAGCCGACAAGCTGCTTGTTGATCGATCCAGCCAGCACCATCTCGACGATCTCGACCGTCTTGGCATCGGTGATGCGCAGGCCGGCCGCGAATTCTGATTTGATGCCGAGCTTCTTGAGCATCGCCTCGATCTGCGGGCCGCCGCCGTGCACCACCACCGGATTGATCGCGGTTTGCTCGAGCAGGACGATGTCGCGGGCAAAATCGCGCGCCATCTGTTCCTGGCCCATGGCATGCCCGCCATATTTCACCACGACGGTTTCCTCGTCGTAGCGCTGCATGTGCGGCAGCGCCTCGGACAGGATCCTGGCCTGTTCTTGCGGGTCGATCTTGGGCGCTTTGCTCATCGTCTCGGCCTCGTGTGGCGAAGGGGTTCTAGCCGATACGACGGGCCCCCGACAATGAGTTATCGCTTTCTCTCGTCCAGCAGGCGGGCAATGGCGGCGCGCAATTCAGGCATGCCTGTGCCGTCGTGGGACGAGGTCGTCCGCACGCCGGGGAAGGCGCCCGGGCGCTTGGCCAGCGACGCCTCGACGCCGGCTATGCGAGCCTCAAGCTCGGAGGTTTTTATGGCGTCGGCTTTGGTGAGGACGATCTGAAAGCTGACGGCGGCCTGGCGCAGTTCCTCGAAGATGAGGTCGTCGGTGTCTTTAAGACCGTGGCGGGCGTCCACCAGAACATAGACACGGGCGAGATTGGCGCGTCCGCGCAAATAGGCGCCAATCAGCGCCGTCCAGGCCGCGACCTTGGATTTTGCGGCGGCGGCATAGCCGTAGCCGGGCATATCCACGATGTTGAGTTCGGAGCCGCCGGTGAAGAAAATCAGTTCCTGGGTACGGCCGGGTGTCCGTGACGTGCGTGCGAGACTTTTACGGCCGGTCAGCGCATTGACCAGGCTTGATTTGCCGACATTGGAGCGGCCGGCGAACGCAATCTCCACGCCGCGCATCGGCGGCAGCGACGCGGGCGTGCTGGCAGCGGCGACAAACTGCCAGTCCACGGCGAACAGGCGCCGGCCAGCCTCGATTTCAGCCCGTGTGAATTCCTCGGTCTTCATGCCGACCTTGTTGCGGCTTGTTGACTGCCGTCGCGCCCGCAGCCCGCGGTCTTGCTCAGGTCGGCCGATCGGTTATTTCTGGGTTACTTTTTTTTTTGGAAAAGCCGTTTGATGCTTTCCCATGTACCCTTCAGATTGTCGAACAGTTCGATCTTGGCGCCGTGCTTGCGCATGATGATGCTTTGCTGCGCGACTGACAGCGAATTGTTCCACGCCCAGTAAATCACAAGCCCGGCCGGGAAGTTCGCGAGCATGAAAGTGAAGATCAGCGGCATCCAGTTGAAGATCATCTGCTGCGTCGGATCCGGCGGCGCAGGGTTTAGTTTCATCTGCACCCACATGGTCACGCCCATGATCAGCGGCCAGGCGCCCAGATGCAGGAAATGGCCGACCACCGGCAGCATCGTCGGGTCGACCGGAATGAGGCCGAAAAGGTTGAACACATTGGTCGGGTCCTGCGCCGAGAGATCGTGAATCCATCCGAAGAATGGCGCATGGCGCATTTCGATGGTGACGAACAGCACCTTGTAGAGCGAGAAGAACACCGGGATCTGGATGGCGATTGGCAGGCAGCCCGCCAGCGGGTTGATCTTCTCCCGCTTGTACAGCTCCATCAGCTCTTGTTGCTGCTTGGCCTTGTCGTCCGCATAGCGCTCGCGCAGCGCGGTCATCTGCGGCTGCACCGCCTTCATCTTCGCCATCGACGCATAGGACTTGTTCGCCAGCGGGAAGAACGCCGCCTTGATCAGCACGGTGACGATCAGGATCGCGAGACCGAAATTGCCGACGAGGCGGTAGAGATAGTCGATCGCGAAGAAGAGCGGTTTGGTGATGAAGTAGAACCAGCCCCAGTCGATCAGCAAATCGAAGCGGTTGAGGTCGAGCTGTTTTCCATACTCGTTGACCACGGTCACTTCCTTGGCGCCGGCGAACAGGCGCGCATTGGCGGAGCCGGTCGCGCCCGGAGCTATGGTCTGCGCATCGAGCAGGTAGTCGGTCTGATAGGTCGGTACGCTGCCGAGCGTGCCGGTGGAGAAGCGTGCCTTCAGGCGCGCTGTTGTGTCGGGCACCAGCACGGCCGCCCAATATTTGTCAGTGATGCCAAGCCAGCCGTTGGTGACGTCGAAACTGACGGACTTTTTCTCGGCGATGTTCTTGTAGGTGTATTCCTGCAGACCGGATTCGCCGAGAACGCCGACCAAGCCTTCATGCAAAATGTAATAGCCTGCAGTTTGTGGCGTGCCGTGACGCGAGATCAACGCATAAGGGTAGAGCGCAACCGGGCTTGAGCCCTTGTTGATGACTTCGTCCTTGAGCGAGAACATGTATTTGTCGTCGACCGTGATGGTGCGGCGGAATTCGAGGCCTTCACCATTGTCGTAGGTCAGCGTCACCGGATGCGAGACGCTGAGCGCGCCGGATCCCGATTGTTTCCAGACTGTATCGGCGGTCGGTAGCTTTACATTGGTGCCGGCCGTCCCGGTCCAGCCGAACTCTGCGTAGAACGGATCGGCGGTGCCGGATGGCGCGAGCAACACGATGGGCGGGGACTTCGGATCAACGGTCTCGCGAAACTTGACCAGCGCCAGATCGTCAATGCGTGCGCCCTTGAGTGCGATCGAACCTTGCACGCTGCCGGTTTCGATCGGGACGCGCGGGCTCGCGGCAAGCGCGGCCGCCCGGTCAATCGGTGCGGCCGCCGCCGGCGCATTGGCCTGGCCGGGTATCTGTGCCGGCGCTGCCTGCGTCGGTGGTGCCTGACCGGGCTGAGTGGCCGCTGGCGCGTTCGGTTTCTGCGCTTGCTGCTGCGCCTGGAGTTGTTCCTGGCGTGCTTTTTCCTGCGGGACAGCAAAGAAATATTGCCAGCCCAGCAGGACCAGTGCCGACAGCGCGATAGCGAGAATGGTATTTTTATTGTCGGTCATCTGGATTCCATATTGCCGCCGCGCCCCGCATGTACCCGCCGCAACGCCCCTTCGAATTCCTGCGTCATCCGGGCAAACGGCAGTTCGAGCGCCGCACGCCGTCCGACCAGCACATAATCATGTCCGGCGCGCAGCCGGGTGGCGGCTGAAAGCCGCACAATTTCCCGCAGGCGGCGGCGAACCCGGTTACGCTCGACGGCATTGCCGACTTTCTTCGATACGGTGAAGCCGAACCGGGCAGGTCCCTGGTCGCGGCGATTGCGCGCTTGCAGCACGAATGCGGCGGCGGGTGCCTTGGTCCCGGTCGCCGTGGCCAGAAAATCCGCCCGTTGCCTCAATCGTTCCATGAAAGCAATGCGCGGCCTTGCAGCCGCTGTCAGGCGGACAGCCGCTTGCGACTGCGCCCCCGGCGCGCCGACAAGACCTTGCGTCCGCCTTTTGTTGCCATGCGCGCGCGGAAACCGTGTCGGCGCTTGCGTACGAGCTTGCTCGGTTGATAGGTCCGCTTCACGTTCAGGATCTCCGCTGGGCGCGCCGTGGGCAAGGAGGACGATGTCCTCAAAACGCCAAGTAAACCCGAAGTCTTTCGAGCCGGCACACGATTTGCGCGGCTTATAAGGGAGGGGCCTTGGCCCGTCAATGCGAGGCCCATTTCGCCGGTGTTGTGGGGTCAAAACGCCTCACAAGGCGGTGAGACGCCCCCGGTGGGGCCGACGCCTCGTGTATATAGTGTGAATGTCTGCTTGCCTGCCTCCCGCCGACCGGCCGCGCAGCTTTGCCTGGCGGCTACTGCCGTTGGTGGCGATCATCGTCCTTTCCGGCGTGGCCTATTTTGCGGTCGGTGACGAGACCATCTCGCTCCACGGCCTGGTCCGGCATCGCATGGCGATCTTCGGCTTTGTTTCAAGTCACCGCGTGCTGGCCCTGATCACTTACATCGGCATCTACATCATTACAGTAGCGGTCTCGGTGCCGGGTGCGGCCTTTCTGACGGTTGCCGGCGGCTTCCTGTTTGGACCGGTGGGAGGTGCTACGGCCGCAGTGGTTGGCGCAACCGTTGGCGCGACGCTCATCTTTCTGGTGGCGCGCACGGCCCTTGGCGAACCCTTGCTCCGGCTGGCTGGCCCGCGCGCCAACCAGCTTGCGAAGAGCTTTCGCGACGACGCTTTCAGCTACCTGCTCTTCTTGCGGCTCGTACCGGTATTTCCGTTCTTCGTGGTCAATCTGGTGCCGGCTCTCGCGGGTGTGCGCCTCGGCCCATTTATTGCTGCGACCGCGCTCGGCGTTATCCCTGCTGCCGTTGTTTTTGCGTTGGCAGGCACCGGCCTCGATAGCGTAATCATGGCGCAGAAGGCCGCGTATGATCAGTGCGCGGCGTCGGGCAGGCCGGATTGTCGAATGGTGTTCGACACTTCGGACCTGTTCACGCCCCAACTGATCGTGGCGTTGATCGCGCTTGGGCTGCTGGTGCTGGTGCTGGTCGTGCTTCGTCACTGGCGCGCCCGTTCGCGCGCCATCATGTGATGCGAACACTATTGTTGCGGGTCAGAGTTTCAGGGCCATGACGGAAGTAATCGCGCCGGACATTTGCGTGATCGGTGGAGGGCCGGGGGGCTTGTCGGCGGCCGCGGCGGCTGCGGCGTTTGGCGTGCCAACGGTTCTGGTCGAGCGCGGCAAGATGGGCGGTGATTGTCTCAACACCGGATGCGTGCCGTCCAAGGCCTTGCTGGCGGCGGCCAGACGCGCCGAGTTGATACGCAATGCAGGAAACTTCGGCGTCGCTGTTCAAGGCGTCGGTGTTAATTTTGGCAAAGTCCGCGATCACGTTCAAAGTGTCATCGCAGCGATCGCACCGACTGACTCCATCGAGCGGTTCACCGGATTAGGTGTTCGCGTCATTCAGGCATCCGCGAAATTTAAGGACCGCAAGACTGTCGTTGCCGGCGATCTTGAAATCCGCGCACGGCGCTTTGTCATCGCTACGGGTTCGGCGCCGGCTATTCCCGCAATTCCCGGCATCAACGATGGGTCCTATCTCACGACCGACAGCATATTCGATCTCAAGGAACGGCCGGAGCACCTCATCATCATCGGCGGCGGGTCGACCGGTCTGGAGTTGGCGCAAGCGTTTCGCCGCCTGGGCAGCTCTGTGACCGTTCTGGAGGCGGCACAGCCGCTTGCTCAGGACGATCCTGAATGTGCCGCCATAGTGCTCGACTGCCTCGAGCGCGAGGGTGTGGTCATCCATCGCGGTGTAAAAGTCGTTGCGGTCACGCATGCCGGCGCGACGGTGACCGTGATCGTCGAAACCGCGGGCGCCGAACAGACCATCACCGGCAGCCATCTGCTGATCGCCGCCGGACGGAAGCCGGCGATTGATGAGCTCGACCTGAACGCTGCGCGCATTCGTCACGATCGCGCCGGCATTGCCGTCAACAAAACGCTCAAGACCAGCAACCGACGCGTCTATGCGATCGGAGATTGCGCGGCCGGGCAGTTAAAGTTTACGCACGCGGCGAACTACCATGCCGGTCTGGTCATCCGGAACGCGCTGTTCCGATTTCCCGCGCGCGTTAACAACGACGCTGTACCGTGGGTGACCTTTACAGAGCCCGAGCTCGCGCAGGTCGGCCTGACCGAAGCGCAGGCGCGCGAACGCCGGATCAAGATTCGCATTGCGCGCTGGCCCTATCATGACAATGACCGTGCACAGATCGAGCGCGAAACGCACGGTCACATAAAAGTCATCACCACGCGGAAAGGTAGGATAGTAGGCGCCAGCATTGTGGGGGCGCAGGCCGGTGAGTTGATAGGGCTGTGGGCGCTCGCGATCGCGCAACGGCTGAATATCCGTGCATTGACCGGCTTCGTCCTGCCCTATCCCACTTTGGGGGAACTCGGAAAACGTGTAGCGATCGATTTCTTCGCGCCAGGTTTGACGAGCCCTTGGGTGCGGCGCATCATTGGTTGGGTGCGAATCTTTGGTTGAGGCGATTTTGGAAGCAGGAATCGAACCAGGCACAAGTGATTCCGAGCCGAGGCCGGCGCGAACTCCCCGCGTCGGCCTTTCCGGCAAGCTATTGTTTCTCACCGTCCTGTTCGTGATGGTGGCGGAAATTCTGATTTACGTGCCTTCGGTCGCCAATTTTCGCCTGAACTGGCTGAACGACCGGCTGGCCGCCGCTCACACCGCCGCGCTCGTCCTCGATGCCGCGCCAAGCGGCATGGTGCCGGAAAGTCTTACCAACCAGATTCTCAAGAGCATCGGCGCGCGCGCCGTCGCGCTGAAGATGGGCAACCAGCGCCGCCTGCTCGCGGCGTCCGACATGCCCACCGAGCTCGCGCAAGACATCGATATGCGCGAGATATCGTGGTGGCGTTCGATTATTGATGCCTTCGATACGTTGCTGACCAGCAAGCCTGGCGACGTGATCCGTGTCGTGGGTGCGGCGCCGATGGGCGGCGATTTCCTCGAAATCATCCTCAACGAAGCGCCGCTGTACAAGGCGATGTGGACGTTCTCCGTCAACATCCTGCTGTTGTCGCTGGCGATCTCCGGCATTACCGCGATGCTTGTGTTCTTTGCACTACACTATCTGCTCATACGCCCCATGTGGCGCATTACCCGCAACATGGTTGCGTTTCGCGCCGACCCGGAAAATCCATCACGCATCATTGCGGAGAGTGGGCGGCGCGATGAAGTCGGTACCGCCGAGGAAGAACTCGCCGCCATGCAGCGCGAGCTCGCCTCGATGTTGCATCAGCAGAGCCGCCTTGCCGCGCTGGGCCTGGCGGTTTCGAAGATCAACCATGACTTGCGCAATCTGCTTGCATCGGCACAGATTTTCTCCGACCAGCTCTCGACCTTGCCTGATCCGAAGGTTCAGCGGTTTGCGCCCAAGCTGATGCGGGCGCTCGAACGGGCGATCGCGTTCTGCCAAAGCACACTCTCATATGGTGCCGCGCAGGAGCCGCCTCCGGATCGCAAGACGATTGAAGTCGAGCCGCTGGTCGAGGAGGTGCACGAGGCGCTTGGGCTGACCCTCGATGTGCCGATCCGGTGGATCGTGGCGGTGGAACGCGGACTCACGATGGAGGCCGATCACGATCAATTGTTTCGCGTTCTCGTCAACATCGCGCGTAATGCGGTGCAGGCGCTGGAGGCGCGTGGTGCGCGCGATCCCGCGCGCGATCAAATTCGAATTACCGGACGGCGCGAAGGCAGTGTTGTCGTGATTGAAGTTTCCGATACCGGGCCGGGTGTCCCGGAAAAAGCCCGCGCCCATATGTTTCAGGCCTTCCAGGGCGCCGCGCGCGCCGGCGGTACCGGGTTGGGCCTCGCGATCGCTGCGGAACTGGTCCGCGCGCATGGCGGTGAAATCCGGCTGGTGCCGGGAACAATCGGCGCCACTTTCAGCATTACGATCCCGGATCGCGCTGTCGATCTGAGTACACGACGTGGTGAACGCGCCCGCGCCTGAAGGCGGGAAGAGACCGCAATGCGCGGTGTTCGTCGCATAAGGGCGCGTTACAGGTATTTTTGTAAAGGACATTGCCATGGTGCCGCCGGTGAATTTGCTCGCGGTCGCGACTGCCGTGCCGCCGCACAGGCTTGAACAGCGCGCGATCGCCGATGCCGCGCGCCAGGTCTATGGACGGACGTTCGCGCGATTTCCGAAACTGGCCGATGTGTTCATCAATGCCGGTATCGAGAGCCGCTATTCGGCGCGGCCGCTCGAATGGCTTTGCGCCCCGCATGACCTGGCCGAGCGCACCGATGCCTATGTTGAGAGCGCGAGCGAGCTATTTATAACGACGGCGCGCGCGGCGCTCGCGCGTGCGGGAATATCGCCGCGCGACGTCGACGTAGTGGTGACAGTATCGTCAACCGGAATAGCAACGCCCAGCCTCGAGGCGCGCGTCGGCCCCGAAATGGGGTTTCGGCCGTCGATCATGCGGGTCCCGGTTTTTGGTCGCGGATGTGCAGGAGGCGTTTCCGGCCTCACGCTTGGCGCACGGCTTGCGCGCGCCGAACCCGGCGAGGTCGTTCTTGTGGTCGTGGTCGAACTGTGCACGCTGACCTCGCGCACCGATCGCGGCACTAAATCTGACGTGATCTCGTCGGCATTGTTCGGCGACGGTGCCGCTGCGGCGGTGCTGCGCGCCGGGCCCGATGCCGCCCCGTTGCGCGTCGGCGCTGCGGCCGAGCATACCTGGCCGCGCACGCTCGACATCATGGGATGGGTGATCGATCCGATCGGCTTCCGGGTGATGCTCTCACGCTCGTTGCCGCGCTTCGTCGAGCAGCGCATGGCCGCTCCGATGCGGCGCTTTATCAAATCGGCCGGGCTGCAAGCGCCCCAACTGGTTTGCCATCCCGGTGGCGCAAAGGTGCTCGACGCGATCGAGGTCGCGCTCGAATTGCAGAAAGGCACGCTGCGGGACGAGCGGGAAATTCTGCGCAGCTACGGCAATATGTCGGCGCCGACCGTGCTGTTCGTTCTCGAGCGTGCGCTGCGGCGCGGCCTGCGCGGCTCGGCAATGCTGTCGGCACTCGGTCCCGGGTTTTCGGCGAACTTTCTGGCGCTCGAGGCCGCGCATGGGTGAGGGCGCCTGGCTGGTCGCATTCCTCGGCGCGCAACGGCTGGTCGAACTCGGGCTTGCGCAATTCAACACCGGGCGTCTGCGTGCGGAAGGCGGCGTTGAATTCGGCGCCGCGCATTATCCATTGATGATTGTCCTGCATGGTTTGTGGTTGCTCGGGCTGTGGGCGTTCGGTCACGATCAACCCATCAACGTGTTCTGGCTGACGGTGTTCGTGTTCCTGCAGATCGGCCGGGTGTGGGTCATCGCGAGCCTTGGCCGGCGCTGGACCACGCGCGTCATTGTCCTACGCGGCGCGGCGCCGGTTGCCCGCGGGCCGTATCGCTGGATCCGGCATCCGAACTATCTGATTGTTGCGCTGGAGATTGCAGTGGTCCCGCTTGCACTGGGCTTGCCTGGCTTCGCGCTGATCTTTTCGATCGCCAACGCCGCGCTGGTCGCCTACCGGATCCGCGTCGAAAACGAGGCGCTGGCCTGGGCCGCAAGGCCGGCATGAGCGCGCTTGGCCGCAACCCTTGCCAATAAGGGGTCAAGACGATAGCTATGCCCCCGGTCCCGCAGGCCGGTGTTCGGCGGCGGAATCAAGCGCCCGTAGCTCAGCTGGATAGAGCACCAGACTACGAATCTGGGGGTCAGGAGTTCGAAATCTCTTCGGGCGCGCCACCCTTTCCGCCTCGGCGCCGGTAGCTCAGCTGGATAGAGCACCAGACTTCGAATCTGGGGGTCAGGGGTTCGAATCCCTTCCGGCGCGCCACTTCTCCGGGCCATGATCAGAAAAAATCGTTCACGCTACGAGCAAAGGTTATTTGGCTGCGAGGCAAAATTGCCAAAAATGAGTTCTTTTGGATTTGCCATACCGGAGGTACCGATGCGCGCCTCATTTCTGATTGGGGGTTTGATCGCGGCCACCCTTTACACTGGTTCAGAACCGGCAAACGCCCGCGGCCACGGCGCGTGGTGCGCCCGCACGAATACCGGCGCAAACCGTGTTCAGGAGAATTGCGGGTTCAGCTCGATCGAGGCTTGTCGCCGCTGGGTGATCGCCGGCAATCGTGGTTTTTGCAGCCCGAACCCTGCGTACAGGAAACGATAGTCGTCCGAGCGTTAGAGCAATGCTCACGGTTGCTCGCGAGCAGAATTTTGCGCCAGCGCACGCTGAGAAGTTGGCAAATCCACGCGCCGTCACATCGGGTTAATTCGCAATGACGACACGACTCGCCAGGGGAGTATGGTCGTAAAGGTAGATCACATCGTCATCGACGAGCTGAATACAGCCTTCGGGGAGACGTTGGCCGGTCGCGGTAGTCGCGCTGAACCCGTGAATACGATAATCGTTATCAAGATAGAGCACGCGTGCACCGAATAGATTTTTTATCCGATCGGCAGTGCTATCGCTCAATCTGTCCTGCAGTTCTTCCTTTCGCACAACGTGATAAAGGCCGGCCAGTGCCGTACATTGTGTGCCAACCCCAATACTGTAGCGCAATGCGGACACATTCGGCCGGACGACGTAGAGGAAAGTCTGCGTTTTATCGACGATGATCGTTCCTGCCGGCTGGTTCGTCCGGTAGTAAACCAGCTGCCGCAGACGGACATAATTTGTCTTCGCATCCGGAGTTTCGTCAGCGACGGTCGCGACCTTTCGTTGGCTCTGCATGTGGCGCGCACCGGACATGATGCTTGGCCAGTAAGCGTAGATTGCCGCACTGGCGACAAGAATAAGGATGACGCTGGACGCGCCGGCAATAACTGGCAACCGTCTCGTATCCTTCAATGGCGGCCTGTCGCGATATCCTGTGCCAGGCGCCTCATAGATCTGACGCGCCGGATTTGGTCGAGGTGGCGCGACGCGGTGTGGTGCCTCTGATTCGACGCGCTGAATCGCGGCTTCCAGTGCTGCCCTTTCCGCTTTCAGATCTGTATGCGCCAATGTTGGGTCGGTTGTGCGAAGCTTTTCGACCAAGGTCGTGCGGGCGCGATCATAGAGAGCTTGGCGCTGGTCCTTGGTATTTGGACGAAGCGTCGAGACCGCACGAACTAATAGCGAATAATAATCGACCATCAGATTGCGTTACCTTTGGTCAGCGAATTGGCGGCGCGTAGAGAATGCCGCCTTTGCTCCACAGCTGATTGATTCCGCGCGGGATACCCAGCGCGGACCCGACACCGACAGTCCGCTCGTAAACTTCGCCGTAATTGCCGACAAGCCTGATGACGCGGGCCGCCCAATCCGTTGTAAGTCCCATCCTCTCGCCGTAGTTGCCTTCGACACCGAGCAGACGTTTGACGTCGGGTTTTGCCGAGTTTAACGCCTCGCCGATATTTTGCGACGTCACGCCGAGCTCTTCAGCATTCACCATTGCGAATTGCACCCATTTTACAATGTTAAACCATTGCAAATCGTCCTGCCGCACCACCGGGCCAAGCGGTTCTTTTGAGATAACATCCGGCAGAATGACATGATCGTCTGGCTTCGACAGCAAAAGCCTGATCGCAAAGAGTTGCGAGACATCCGCGCTGAAAACATTGCAGGTTCCGGAATCGTAATCCTTGATTGCTGCCTCGGCAGAAGGCGCTGCAATCACTTCGTATTTCATTTTGTTGGCGCGGAAATAATCGACGAGATTGAGTTCCGTCGTCGTTCCGGTCTGCACGCATACTTTCGCGCCGTCGAGATCGAGTGCGGTTTCCTTGTTCATGGCCCTGCGAACGAGAAATCCCTGGCCGTCGTAATAATTTGTTGCGGTGAAGCTCAGCCCAAGCTCAATTTCGCGCGACATCGTCCATGTGGTATTGCGCGAGAGGACATCGATGCTTCCGGATTGAAGCCCCTCAAATCGACGACTGCTTTCGAGCGGTGTGTAGTTGACCTTGCTTGCGTCGTTGAAGATCGCCGCCGCGATCGCGCGACACAGGTCGACGTCAAACCCGCTCCAGTTGCCGTCTTTGTCGCGCGCGGAGAAGCCATAGAGGCCTTCGCTAACGCCGCAGTTGATTGCGCCGCGGTTTTTGACCGCCTTGAGGACCTCAGTATCCGCCGCAGTGGCGAGGCGAACGGCTACGAGCGACAGCAGAGCCACCAGAAATGCAGTGATCGTGCCCCGATTGCTCGTGTTCATTTTATTTCTCATTCTTTGCTGCCAAGCTCGCGCTGCTGAGCGCCAACAGTCGATAAAATGATATCAGCAATTGCGGCCCGTCCCGATTATGCACTTTTGTGTGCATACCTCGACGCGACTCGGTGACCAACCCATCCTGGTTTGCCAGCGTCTACAGCACTTGTAGCAGGCATTCTGCGACTTCGCCGACCAAGATGTTTCCCATCCAGCCTGAGCTTTGACCATCTGGGCCGATGCTTCGGTCACGAACAGCGCAACCAACATACCAACGACGCAAGACAGCATTTTCATTGGAGCACCTCTGTTTGGTGACGGTCGATGCTGGATGACGGACGGTCGGATTACATTTTCAACCTATTGCGATGCAGCCGGGCATCACAAATTCTAAGGACCGGTACCGAAAGGCACTATTTCCCTTAGGGGCATATAACTCGCCTGCCGATCTACTGCCTAAGAACGCCATGCCCGCTTTGGGTTACAAGCATGCATTTCAGCTTGCCAGAACGATGTCCGCTTCCGCCCGAAAGACATTTACCGGCGGTCTGGGAACGTCTGTGAGTGCCGACCTGCGAACGATCCAGCAAAAGGGCGCGTGGTTTCCGCTCAACGGTCGAGCGTTATTTCCTCGCTTCGTGCGCGCGACACACAGATCATGATCGTGTCTTTGCGCTCGTGCTCGGCCAGCACCAGGTCGCGGTGATCGCCTTCTCCCGCCAGCATCTTGGTGCGGCATGTTCCGCAGGTGCCGGTTTCGCATGAGCTCGGGACGTCGAGGCCGTGTGCGCGCAAAACTTCGAGAATGGTCTTGTCGGTCGGCACGTCGAGGACTTCGCCTGAGCGCGCGAGCTTTACCTTGAACGGCTTGTCGTCGGCTTTATGTGTTTCGGCCTCGCTGAACGCCTCGAAATGCACAGCCGTGGGCGACCAGTGGTCGGTCATCGCGCGCACCGCCTCCATCAACGGCCGCGGCCCGCAGCAATAAAGATGTTCACGGTTTTTCCGCTCCGCCAGAATGGGACGCAAGTCGAGCGAGCGTGACGCATCACCTTCATCATAGTGGATGACAACCTTGTCCTTGAACTCAGGCCCGCTCAGCTCGTCGCGGAATGCCGTCGTTTCCGGCGAACGCGAACAGTAGAACAGCCGAAATCGTTTGCCCTCCGCCATCACCCGCCGGATCATCGCCATCATTGGCGTCACGCCGATGCCGCCGGCGATGAACAGAAAATCCTGCGCGCGCTGCGGCAATGCAAAGTCATTGACCGGCGCGGTCACCACGATCTCGTCACCGGCCTTCACGCCATCGATCAGGCTACATGACCCGCCACGGCCATTACTCTCGCGTTTGACGGCGATCTGATAGCGCTGGCGTTCGGCCGGGTCGTTGCACAATGAATATTTCCGCAACATGCCGTTGGGGACCCGGACGGCGACATGCGCGCCGGCCGAAAATTCCGGCAAGGAGTTTCCGTCCGGATCTCTGAATTCAAGCAGATGAATTCCGCGCGCGATCTCGTCGTTACGCGTTACGCGCAATGGCATGGCGATCGGTGGATCAGCAGTCGTCATTGTGTCTCCGCAACCCCGTTCGGACACAACAAGTGGCGATTTTGCTGCTGCGAGGCAAGGGGTCGCGCAGTATCAGCGCGCGCCGGTGCTCACGCGTTCGACCGGTCGTGGATTGGCCGAGGCGACGGGCGCCGCTACCGCCGTGACAGCGCCGTAGGCGTCTGCAAGGCCAGCGCCGAACATGGCATCGGGTCCTTTGGGCCCGAGATCCTTCGCGGTCGCCTGCAATATATTTCGGACCTTGTCCGGCGTGAGATCGGGCTTGCGTTGAAGCATCAGCGCCACGATGCCGCTCACTTCCGCCGCGGAATAGGATGTGCCGGAGGACACTTCGTAGCTGCTGTCAGGGGCCGCGACGAGGATTTGCGCGCCGGGCGCCGCGACCGCGATATACGCGCCGCGATTTGATTGCTCGAACAATTTGTCCTCGGCGTCTGTGGCGCTGACGGCAATCACATTGGGATCGGCAGCCGGATAAAGCGGCGGCGACTTTGCGCCGGCATTGCCGGCGGCAGCCACCAGCACGATGCCTTTCTTGCGCGCGGCCTCGAGGCTGCGGTGAATGGCGGGATCGGCTGGCCCGGCAAAGCTCATATTGATGACACGCGCGCCGTGCGCAGCGGCCCAATCGATGCCTTTGAGGATATTAAAGGTGGTGCCCTCGGCACCGGCATTGTTCGGATCGAAGGCGTGTACGGCTAGAATTTTTGCAGCAGGCGCCGCGCCCATCAGTTTGGCGTGCGCCGCGACCAGGCCCGCGATGGCCGTGCCATGCTTGTGCGCTGCCGCGGGCTCCCTGGCCGTATCGAATACTCCCGCTACCGATCCGGCCAATTCGGGATGCGTGATATCGACGCCGGAATCGATCACCGCGACCAGCACATCGTCGCCTTTGGCGAGTGCATGAGCCTGCGGTAAATGCAGCCGGGCGAGTTCATATTGGGCAGGATCGCCTTCACTATTGGCTGCGTTAGCGATCTGGTTGTCGGTCGGGCCTTGTTGCAGCGTGAACAGGTAGTTCGGTTGCACCGATGCCACCACGCGATCGCCTTCAAGCGCGCGCACGACGGTGGTCACCGAGCGGCGGTCCGGAATCCGCCAGCGGTAAAGCGTTGTGCCGGACAGCTGAAATGTCTGGCTTTCAATCCGCGCCAGCTGGTGTCGCCGTTGCAGACCATCGATCTGTTGCGCGCTGACCGAACTGGAAATTTCGATGACGACCTCGTCGGGGACCAGGCGACGTTCATTGACCGGCGGCACGCCGCTCGGGCCGCGGCGGTTCGATTGCTGCGAGCGGCGAGGTCCGTTGTTGACGGGTCCGTCGTCAACGACAACGCCGTTTGACGGATACCCTTGCGGCAGCCCCATGATGATTCCCGACACAACGCCGCCCCAGCCCGGCCCGTGAAAGCCGCCGCCATGGGGGCCATTGCCGCCGCCGCCCGGTCCCATCGGTCCTTTGGAGCCAATGTCGGATGAGGGGCCGCGCCCCATCATCTTTTGCGCTGAGGCATTCTCGGCTGTCATCGCCAGCAAAGCTGCGATCAGGCAGAGCAGGGCGGATGGTTGGCTGCGCATGACGTGACCTCCGGTCGCGGCGGGCGTCGTTCAGTTTCACTCGGCCGTGGCGATGAAGCCGACGACCTTGTCCGCCTGCAGCTTCTTCACGATGGTGGCGAGTTCGCCCTTCGGAATGCCGGTCACCGCGACGCGGACCTTGTACAGCCCGCCGGCCATCGGTCCGGCTGCGATCGACAGCTTGTTGAATTCGAGGAACTTGGTGATGTCGTCGGACGATGCCTGCGGCGCGAAGCGAATGAGGGTGAAGGCACCTGCACCTGGATCAGTGGTGGGCGCCGAAGCGGTTTGGTAACCCGCCGTCTTTGTTTCCTTGAGCGCGATGTCCGCCAGCAGTCCAGCCTGTAACAGGATTGCGATCGCGGCGGCGCTGGCCGACCAAGCCAACGTCCGCGGTGACAGGCTTGCAAAGAATTCGGAAACACGGCCACCGAGATTGAATGATTGTGCCTGCCGCCGCGCCGGCTCGGCGTCGATCCCGGCGAACAGCTTTTCCATTGCGCGCGGCGACGGCGCACCCAGCGTTTCATTAAGATGAATGGTCTCTCCCAGCTCGTCGCGCACCAGTGCGTAACGGCGAGCCAGCTCGGGATCGCGCGCAAGCGCGTCTTCAACCCGTTGCGTGTCGCGACGGCTCAGCGTTCCCGCAGCATGCCAGGGCAGCAGGGTCTCGATCTCGCTGCGCTCCGGCGCGTCTTGGTTCGTCGCGTTCATGGCCAACCTCGATCTATTCCTTGCTCCTTCAGGAGCTCGGAGAGTTTCTTGCGCGCGTAGAACATACGCGTCTTCACGGTCGCCTCCGGGATGCCGACAATCTCGGCCACTTCTTCCACCGACTTCTCGTGGTAGTACACGAGGTCGATGATCTCCCGATGGTCCGCCGAGAGCCTGGTCAAGCATTGCCGCAAGGCCGAGCTCTTGTCTTTCTTCGCCAGGGCCGTCTCGGGATCGTCAGCGTGATCCTCGATCTGCTCTGCCGTCTCGTCATCGAGTTCTTCCTCCGGCCGGCGCCGTAGCGCCGACAGGGCTTTGAACCGCGCGATGCTCAACATCCATGTCGATGCGGCGGAACGGCCCTCGAACTTCCCGGCTTGCCGCCAGATGTCGAGAAAGACCTCACTGATCAAGTCTTCCGCCGTCGCTTCGTTGCGCACCAGACGCAGTACGAACCGGTACACACGAACATGGTGCCTCGCGTACAGCACCTGCATGGCGAGCCGGTCGCCGCCTGCGATCCGCGATATCAGAACTTCATCCGAAGTCGTTTGCATCGCAGGTTTGATCGGCTCGTGAATGGGTCGCGTGGCGGGGCGCCCAGGTTCAATGCAATTCGAAGAAACTTGCGTGCACCGGCCGCCCCCGGGGTGATCGCCGGGTAGTTTTCCCTTTTCGGGCGCGCCTGGGCAAGGGAAAGCCGCCAAATACCGGCATTTACCCGCTAATGGCGTGAAAAAAGCGTGACGCGGCTCCCCAATGGCAAATAGCGGGGCCGGGGCTTTGAACCTTTCCGGGGCTCGCGCCGACCCATGTGCAGGATGTGGCAATCACATCCCTTGCCACCCAGGCCCCTGAAACAGGAGAAACGTCATGTTCCGCAAGCTCGCTCTCGCCCTCGGCGCCACCGTTGTGATCGCTTCGGCCGCGCTCATCCCGACCTCTGCTTCCGCCCATATGCACGGTGGCCACGGTGGCCACGGCTGGGGCCATGGCTGGGGCTACGGCATCGGCATCTACGCGCCGACGACCTACATCGCGTCCGATTGCTACTTCGTCAAACAGCTCGTCGATACGCCGGTTGGCGTGCGCGTGCGCCGCGTCCAGGTCTGCAATTAATCGAGCAGACGATGCGAATGAAATGACCTCGGCTTCGCCAAAGCGAAGCCGGGGTTTTGTTTTCTGGTAAAGCCGATATCGTCTCCTTGCATCTGGCCTTAGCCAGACGCAGGACGACAATAGAGGCTCCCTTATGCTCGACGGCTTCAAGCGTTCTGAAATCAAGACCAGCGGCGCACGCATTGTCACGCTTGTCGGCGGCAACGGACCGCCGGTTCTGCTGATGCACGGCAATCCATTTAATCATCTGTCGTGGCTCAAAATTGCGCCGACGCTGGCGCGCGAATTCACCGTGGTCGCCACCGATCTGCGCGGCTACGGCGATTCCGAAAAACCACCGGGCGGCGAAGATCACTCCGGCTATTCATTCCGCGCCATGGCGCAGGACCAGCTCGAGGTAATGGCGACGCTCGGGTTTGATCGCTTTATGGCCGCCGGCCACGACCGCGGCGGCCGTGTGCTGCATCGCATGTGTCTCGATCATCCGGCCACAGTGACGCGCGCGGCGATCCTCGACATCATTCCGCAGCATCACCTGTTCAACAACATCAACAAGCAATGGGCGACGTTTTCCTGGCACTGGTTCTTCAATATCCAGCCCTTCGACATGCCCGAACGCATGATGGGCGCCGATCCCGACTGGTTTATCGAAAAGAAGCTGGCGAAAACCAAGCAAGGCCTGAGCTTCTTCGACAAGGATGCGCTGGCCGAATACAAACGCTGTTTCCGCAATCCGGAAACAATTCATGCCATCTGCGAAGATTATCGCGCCTGCGCCGGCGTTGATCTCGCCATGGATACCAAGGATTTCGACGCCGGCCGCAAGATCGAATGCCCCGTACTCCTGCTGTGGGGTGCGACCGGCGGTGTCGGCCGCAACAGCAAACCGGGTCCGGCGGAAATCTGGCAACGTTATGCATCCAACATCACCGGCGCGAAGGCGCTGCCCTGCGGCCACTATTTGTCCGAGGAAGCGCCGGAAGAAACGACGACCGCGCTGCGCGACTTTTTCGCAGCCGGGTAGTCAGGCCGTCGGTGCCGGCTCGGCCAGGAAATTCCTGACCGCATACCAGAGCAGATGCCGGTTACTGCCGTAGCCGGCGCTGTGCGCAGTCTGCGGCAGGATCACAAATTGGCGGTCGCCATTCGGGAGCTGGCGGTAAAAATCGAGCAGATCGTCATTCGTCGAATTGCCGTCGAACTCGCCGCGAAGCATGAGCACCGGCGAACGTACTTTTGTTGGATCGACGATCGGCAGGTTTGCGGCCATGTCGATATAGGTGCCGCTCGGTACCTGATCGCCAAATTTCATCTCGTCCGCGATAATGGCCTCTGGTACCGCGGGGTCGTAGAACGCAGGATGGCCATCGCGCGTGAAGATCGAACGAATCATGTTTGCATCACGTTTTCGTCGCGGGCTCGCGCGCAATGCATCGATCTTGGCTCTCCGGCGCGCGATTTCTTCCGCCCCGCTTCCCTTGTAGGTGAACGCGCAAAGCACCAGCCGATTCACGGGCTCTGGTTGCGCCTGCGCGTAGGCTGCGGCGCGGATGCCGCCGGACGAGGTTCCGTAAAAGTGTGCTTTCTTCTGGCCGGTTTCTTTCATCACGACCGGAATCGCAGCCTTGAGATCTTCCACACCACTCGCAATGTCGGAATTGTTGCCCGATGAGCCCGAGTAGCCATAGCCGTCATGGTCCATGGTCCACACGTCATAGCCGTATTCGGCGAACACATTCATCAAAGAATATTCGCCCTTACCTGGCACGGTGAGGTCATATGATGAGCGTGAAGAATTCGAGGAGCCATGGACCAGGAACAAGACCGGAAGAGGCGGCTCGCCGGAATTTGGCGCCCGAGCGCGCTTGCGCCACAGGTTGAGCTTCACATCGCCTTTCCTGGCCCAGTATTCCGCGCTCCATATTTCGCCGGTCGTTGCCGCCCGTGTTGGTCCGGCGAGACCGGACAGAAGTCCCGCACCGGCAGCCACGCCGGCGCCTTTGAGAACGGTACGGCGGGGCAAAGTAGGCTCGGATTTGCTCATGGTCGTCTCCCGATGGACCGCCATTTGTCCGCTCGGCGGCCTTATTTCGGACAGACTAGCAGATTGACGAAACGGCGGGCAGTCCACTCGCCCAGCGGGGTTAGTTCTGCTAGGGGTCGGTCAAGACGCGCTTGGGCGCGTGGCGCCCAAGGTTATAAGGCCGGCGCGAACCGGAGGAATGATGGTTAAGTCGCTGCGCGCCGTGGCGCGATTTTTTCAGCATACGATCGGCTGGAATCGGATCGGGGTGCTCCTGAGCATCGCCATCATTACGATCGCAGTGGTGGTTCTTATCCATATGCTGCGCGACATCAACGTGGATGAGGTGTATGCGGCACTCAAAGCCACCGAACCGCGCCATATTGCCGCTGCTGCGTTCTTTGTTGCCTGCGGCTATTTCACATTGACCTTCTATGACTGGTTTGCCCTGCGCACGATCGGGCGCAATGAAGTTCCGTACCGCATCGCCGCGCTCACCGGCTTCACCAGTTATTCGATCGGGCACAATATCGGCGCGACCGTCTTTACCGGGGGCGCCGTACGCTACCGTATCTATTCGTCCTACGGGCTTGACGCCGTTGAAGTGGCAAAGATCTGCTTCATCGCCGGCCTGACTTTCTGGTTGGGCAACGCCACAGTGCTCGGGCTCGGCGTTACCTATCATCCGCAGGCGGCCGGACCGATCGACCAACTGCCGCCCTGGATCAACCGGGGGATCGGCATCGCCATGCTGGTGGTGCTTACTTCTTATGTCAGCTGGGTGTGGAGCGCGCCGCGCGAGATCGGGCAGGGCGAATGGAAAGTGCATTTGCCGAGTGGGCCTTCCACATTGCTGCAAATTTGCATTGGCATCCTTGATCTCGGTTTCTGTGCGCTGGCGATGTATATGCTGTTGCCGGACGAGCCGAACGTCGGGTTCGTGACAATGGCGGTGGTGTTCGTTTCGGCGACGCTGCTTGGTTTTGCGAGCCACGCTCCCGGTGGCCTCGGCGTTTTTGACGCCGCGATGCTGGTGGCGTTGTGGCAGTTCGACAAGGAGTCAGTGCTCGCCGGACTGCTCCTGTTCCGAATGCTCTACTATATTGCGCCATTCGCGATTGCGTTGCTCATTCTCGGTTCGCGGGAGTTGTGGCTCAACATACACGGCAAGCGGCGGGCGATGGAGCCAAAGGCTATAACGTCCGCGACCGCTCCGATTCGCAGCGAGATTGAAGCCGAAAAAACCGACGCCGGGTGACATGGCGATAGATGAAGACCGCCGCGACTTCCCATCCGCCGCCGGATTGGCAGGCCGATTGCGCGGCGCATGGCGAGTTTTGCGCGGCCGGACCGATGCGGTCTCCAGCGCGGAAATCGCACGCGCGCCCGGACGCGCGCTCGCTCACCCCCAGATTTTGCTGGTTGAGCAGCTGATCGCCGGTTTTCCGAGTGCGGCAATCGTGCTCGACCGCGAGAGCCGGGTGATCGCGTTCAATGAAGCGGCAACCGGTATTGCGCCGGCCTTGCGGCGCGGCGAGTCTGCCCTGATTGCCTTGCGCATGCCCGATCTGGTTGATGCGATCCGTCGTGCGGCCAAGCGCGGGGAACCGCAGCGCGTGGAATTTTTCGAGCGAATCCCGCTCGATCGGTGGTTCGAGGCTTTCGTAACCCCGCTCAGCCTCTCAACCGGCGTCGGCACGGCGGTCGACATTTTACTGATGACGTTCAACGATCTCACGCCCTTGCGCCGGGTCGAGGAAATGCGCGCCGACTTCATTGCCAACGCGAGTCACGAGTTGCGCACTCCGCTTGCGGCGCTACTCGGGTTTATCGAAACCCTTCAGGGCACCGCAAAGGACGACCCCGCTGCGCGCGAGAAATTCCTCGCGATCATGCAAGGGCAAGCGACTCGCATGGCTCGTCTCATCGATGATCTGCTGTCGCTGTCGCGCATCGAACTCAATGCCCATTTGCAGCCGAATACGCCGGCCGATCTGGCCCCGATTGTGCGGCAGGTGGTCGACGGGTTGCAGACCCTCGCGCGCGACCGCGGCGTTGAGATCAAGGTCACCTCACCGCCTGACACATTGATGGTGCTGGGCGACCGGGACGAACTGATCCGCGCGCTCGAGAACCTGGTCGAAAACGCGCTCAAATATGGCGCAGCCGGCAGGCGCCTCGACGTTACGCTTGCACGCGGTCAGACCCGTGGCGGCACGCCCGAGGCGCGCGTGGCGGTGCGCGATTTCGGTCCTGGCATTTCGCCTGAACATCTGCCGCGGCTGACGGAACGATTCTACCGTGTCGATGTCGCCGACAGCCGGGCGCAAGGCGGCACCGGGCTCGGCTTGGCCCTTGTGAAGCACGTTCTCAACCGCCATGGCGGGCGCCTGACAATCGAGAGCACTTTGGGCCAGGGCGCGACCTTCACAATGCATCTGCCCTTACGCACCGACGATTCCGCTGCTTCCGACGAAATCTGATTATTTTCAAAGGGTTGAGTTGTCATGTGACTGTCACCAAAGCTTTATAGAACGGTGACATGCGACGCTTATGGCTGACCCCGACTTCGGATTTTCGCGAGCCAAGAACAAACCAAAAAACGTCCGAAGCCGTCGTGGAGAGCGTTTTTAGAGCAACAGCGGACGTCCAAGTGATTGGGCGTGAGGACATCAGGACCGGGGGCCCGCTGCGGCCCGCGTTCGTCCTTGACCGCAAACATGGAGAGAACCTGTGAAACACTGGACCGCATTGGCAGCTGCCGGCTTCATCGCCGCCGCCGCGTTCGTTCCGGCCAACGCTGCCGACATCTCTGGTGCCGGCGCTACCTTCCCCTATCCAATTTACGCCAAATGGGCGGATGCCTACAAAAAAGTCACCGGCAACGGATTGAACTATCAGTCGATCGGTTCAGGTGGCGGCATCAAGCAGATCACTGCTCGCACCGTGACATTCGGCGCGTCGGACATGCCGCTGCAGCCAGCCGAACTCGACAAGATCGGCGTCATTCAGTTTCCAACCGTGATGGGCGGCATCGTCCCCGTCGTGAATCTTGATGGCATCAAGAGCGGCGAACTCACGATCGATGGCCCGACGCTCGCCAGGATTTTTCTCGGCGAGATCACCAAATGGGATGATCCGGCACTCAAGAAGCTGAATCCGAACGCCAAGCTGCCGTCGCAGGCGATCGCGCTTGTCCACCGTTCGGATGGTTCCGGCACCACCTTCATCTTCACCAACTACCTGTCGAAGGTCAGCGAAGGCTGGAAGTCGAAAGTCGGCAGCAACACTTCGGTCGAATGGCCGGCTGGCATCGGTGCCAAGGGCAACGAAGGCGTCGCCAACAACGTCGGTCAGACCAAAGGTTCGATCGGCTATGTCGAAACCGCCTATGCCAAGCAGAACCATCTGACGACGACGAAGATGGTCAACAAAGACGGCCAGACGGTCGAGGCCACGCCCGATGCGATCATGGCGGCCGCCAGTGGCGCCGACTGGGCGCATGCGCCTGGCTTCTACATGCTCCTGACCGACTCGCCGGGTGCCAAGTCCTGGCCGATCGCCGGTGCAACCTTCATCCTGGTGCCGAAGCAGCCGAAGGATCCGGCCGGGACCAAGGAAGCGCTCAAGTTCTTCGAATGGGCCTACAAGAACGGCGACGATATGGCTTCCGCGCTGGACTACATCCCGATGCCGGACAATGTCGTCGACCTGATTGCCACCAAATGGAAGAGCGACATCAAGGACGATAGTGGTAAGCCGGTCTACTAAGACCGGTGTGGTCGGGAAAAGGCGCCCGCCGGCGCCTTTTCCTTGTCCACCGCTGATGAATACATGGCTTGTATTGCGGCCGACAGGCCGCTTGAGTGGCTC
This sequence comes from uncultured Alphaproteobacteria bacterium, assembly GCA_963735285.1. Taxonomy (GTDB): domain Bacteria; phylum Pseudomonadota; class Alphaproteobacteria; order Rhizobiales; family Xanthobacteraceae; genus Pseudolabrys. Next base: position 259,985 of record CAVTKN010000010.1, read on the forward strand.
CCCCGATGTGCGTTTAGTCAGAGGGAGAGCCGGATGCAGCCTTCGGGGAGGCGATCCGTGGTTGATGTAGCGTTCCAAGGCGGAGCCGCCATGACGACCCCCCAGGTCGATCGCGCAAAAGTGCTGCGGCGTCTGCAACTGGGCGACGCGATCTATCGCCATCTCACCCGCACGGCCGCCATCACTGTTCTTGTCATACTCGGTGGCATCATCATTTCCCTGGTCGATGGGTCTTGGCTGGCGCTGCGGACCTTTGGTCTGAATTTCCTGCTCGTTGACACATGGAACCCGGTCACCGAAAAATTCGGCGCGATCGCGCCGATTTACGGCACGCTGGTCACATCGTTTGTCGCGATGTTGATCGCAGTGCCGGTAGGCCTGTTCATTGCGCTCTTCCTCACCGAACTGTGCCCGATGTGGCTGCGTCGCCCGATCGGCATTGCCATCGAGCTGCTCGCCGGCATCCCCAGCATCATCTACGGGATCTGGGGTCTGTTCGTGTTCGCGCCGTTCCTCCAGCAATATGTGCAGCCATTCCTGATCAATGTGTTCGGCGAAATTCCCGTGCTCTCGACGTTGTTCGCCGGTCCGCCTTACGGCATCGGTATTCTGACCGCAGGCTTGATCCTCGCTATCATGGTGCTGCCATTTATCACCTCGATCTCGCGCGATGTGTTCACCGCGGTGCCGCCCGTACTCAAGGAAGCTGCCTACGGTCTGGGCTGCACGACCTGGGAAGTCGTGCGTTACGTCGTGCTCCCTTATGCGCGTGTCGGCGTCATCGGTGGCGTCATGCTGGGACTTGGGCGTGCGCTCGGCGAAACCATGGCGGTCACGTTCGTGATCGGTAATGCGCACCGCATATCCGGTTCGCTGCTGGCGCCCGGCACGACGATCTCTGCAACCATCGCCAACGAATTCACCGAAGCGGTTGGCGACCTATATACGTCGGCGCTCATCGCTCTCGGTCTGATCCTGTTCGTCATTACCTTCATCGTACTCGCGGCGGCGCGCTACATGCTGATGCGTCTCAACGCGCGGATCGGAGTTTGACGATGGCGCTCTATGAAACCCGCCGCCGCCGCAATGTCGTCGCCGTCACGATGTCGGTTGGTGCCACTCTTTTCGGGCTGACTTGGCTTGTCGTGATTCTGGGCGTGCTTTTGTGGAAAGGCTTCAGCGGCCTTTCGCTCGATGTTTTTACCCAGATGACGCCACCGCCCGGTGCCGCCGGCGGATTGCTCAATCCGATCGTTGGCAGCCTTGTGCTCACATTCATCGCGGTTGCGATTGGTACGCCGCTTGGCATACTGGCCGGAACCTACATGGCGGAATATGGCCGGTACGACCGGCTGACCACCGTGGTGCGGTTCATCAACGACATTCTGCTGAGCGCGCCGTCGATTGTCGTCGGTCTTTTCGTCTATGAGATCATGGTCGCCCGTATGGGCCATTTCTCCGGTTGGGCAGGCGCTGTGTCGCTGGCGGTGATTGTGGTGCCGGTGGTCGTGCGCACCACCGAGGACATGCTCACGCTAGTCCCCGATACGCTGCGTGAAGCCGCTGCGTCCATTGGGCTGCCGCGCTCACTCATGATCCGGAAGGTTGCCTATCGCGCCGCCCAGGCTGGCATGGTCACCGGCGTGCTGCTTGCGATAGCGCGGATATCCGGGGAAACCGCACCCTTGCTCTTTACCGCTCTCAACAATCAATTCTGGAGCCTCGATCTCAACGCCCCGGTTGCCAGCCTTCCTGTTGTCATCTTTCAGTTTGCATTGAGCCCTTACAAAGACTGGCAGGATCTGGCCTGGACCGGCGCTCTCATCATCACGCTGGCAGTTCTTGCACTGAGTATCGTCGCGCGGGCCCTCGCGGCACAGGGAAAATCATCATGAGCGTAGCAGCTATCACCGTTCCGACCGTCACCCATACGCCGGCGAGCGCCGGGGATCTCACCGAGAAGATCTCGATCCGCGATCTCGATTTCTTTTACGGTGATAACCGCGCGTTGAAGAACATCAACGTGCCGCTATACCAGGGCAAGGTGACCGCGTTCATCGGCCCATCCGGCTGCGGAAAGTCGACGCTGCTGCGCATCCTGAACCGGATGTATGACCTTTACCCGAACCAGCGCGCCGCCGGTCATGTCAGGCTCGACAATGACGACATTCTATCTCCCTCGCAGGATCTCAATTTGCTGCGCGCTAAAGTCGGGATGGTGTTCCAGAAGCCGACACCGTTCCCGATGACGATCTATGAAAACATTGCCTTCGGCATCCGGCTCTATGAGCGGCTGCCGAAGGCGGAACTCGACGATCGGGTCCGCCGCGCGCTTGAACGCGCTGCGCTGTGGGGAGAGGTCAAGGATAAGCTCGGCGCCAACGGCCTGTCGCTTTCCGGCGGCCAGCAGCAGCGCCTGTGTATTGCGCGGACGGTCGCAGTGCAGCCAGAGGTGATCCTGTTCGACGAGCCATGTTCGGCGCTCGATCCGATCTCCACTGCCAAGATCGAAGAGCTGATGGATGAACTCAAGGACGACTACACGATCGCTATCGTGACGCATAACATGCAGCAGGCCGCACGCGTATCAGACTTCACGGCCTTTATGTACCTCGGCGAGCTTGTCGAGTTCGGCGAAACGACCCGCATTTTCACCAATCCGAAGGATCGTCGCACTCAGGACTACATTACCGGGCGCTTCGGCTAACACATGATCAGGATCTGATCGAAAGATGACGCCAATGACCGACCATACGATGAAGGCATTCGACGGTGATCTCCAGGACCTCGCGCGCATGGTTGCCGAAATGGGCGGCCTCGCCGAAAAGCAGGTCGCTGATTCGGTCGATGCGCTGGTAAAGCGCGACACGACGCTGGCGCAGCGGGTCACGACGGCAGACGCCAATATCGATGCCTTGCAAAGCGAAATCGAGGAAAAAGCCGTCCTGACCATTGCCCGGCGGCAGCCGATGGCGGTTGACCTGCGTGAAGTCGTCGGCGCGCTGCGGCTTGCGAACGACCTTGAACGCATTGGTGATCTCGCCAAGAACATCGCCAAGCGAGTCATTGCGCTCAATGCTGAATTTCCGCCGCCGAAGCTGATCCGCGGCGTCGAGCACATGAGCGACCTCGTGCTTGGGCAGATGAAACTCGTGCTTGATGCCTATGCCCGCCGTGACGTCAGCAAGGCCATGGCGGTGTGGCGGGGCGATGAGGAGATTGATGCAGTTTGCACGTCGGTGTTCCGTGAGTTGCTGACCTACATGATGGAAGACCCGCGCAACATCACCTTCTGCATTCACCTGATGTTCTGCGCCAAGAACATCGAGCGCATGGGTGATCATGCCACCAACATTGCCGAGACGGTGCACTACATCATCGAAGGCCGCCCGATCGCCGACCAGCGGCCAAAGGGTGACACCACAACCATCGCCGCGCTGCGAACGGCGGCGGATCGATAAGAAACGACGGAAAGAAAGCCATGAACGCACGCATCCTGATTGTAGAAGACGAGGAGCCGCTCACGATGCTGCTCCGCTACAACCTTGAGGCGGAAGGCTACGAGGTGGAAACGTCCGCCCGCGGCGATGAGGCCGACACGCGGCTGAAGGAGAGCACGCCCGATCTGATTGTGCTTGACTGGATGCTGCCTGGCCTGTCGGGCATCGAACTGTGTCGCCGGTTGCGCGCACGCCCGGAAACGCGTCAGCTGCCGATCATCATGCTGACCGCGCGCGGTGAGGAAAGCGAAAAGGTGCGCGGGCTCGCGACCGGCGCCGATGACTATATCGTCAAGCCATTCTCGGTTCCCGAACTGCTGGCGCGCGTCCGGGCGCTGCTGCGCCGCGCGAATCCTGAGCGTGTCGCGACTGTACTTAACATCGGCGATATCGAACTCGACCGTGAAAAGAAACGCGTGTCGCGCAACGGCCGCGCGATCGAGCTCGGACCAACCGAGTACCGATTGCTGGAGTTCCTCATGGAACGTCCGGGCCGGGTATTTTCGCGCGAGCAATTGCTGGACGGGGTCTGGGGTTCCGACATCTACATCGATGAGCGCACCGTTGACGTTCACGTCGGGCGCCTGCGTAAGGCAATCAATCGCGGCCAGGTGGCCGACCCGATCCGCACGGTTCGCGGCGCCGGTTACGCGCTGGACGACCGCTTCGGCCGCATGAATTGACGGCCGAGTGGCTGGGCGTCCACAACAAAATGGCCGGGCTCGGGCCCGGCCATAACGCGCCATGTCTGACAACTTCAGTTCCGGAACGGCCGCTTGTCGCGCCGGCGATCGGTCATCGGCTGGTAGGCAACGCGGCCGTGGAATGAGCAATAGGGCATGTCGTTCGCTGTATCGCCGCCGCAAAAGAAGAAATCCGTGCTGCCGGGATCGCCGACCGGCCAGTGGCAGGTCTTCTCGGTGAGCTGAAGCAAAGTCTTGCGTTGCTCGAGTGGGATCTCGATCAATTCCGGCTCTGGCTCCGCCTCGTATTCGTAAGCGAGCGCGGTATTGCCGCGCATCGATGCCCGGGGAACGCGCATCATGTGACCCGATGAGCGCGCCTTGCGCGGCCGAGGGGCCGAGGAGGAAGGGCTCTTGGCGCGCCCGGAGAGGCCCAGGCGATGAACCTTGCCGATAACCGCGTTACGGGTGATGCCGCCCAGCTCTGCGGCAATCTGGCTGGCGGACAGCCCGTCCGCCCACAGCTTCTTCAGGAGCTCGACCCGCTCGTCCGTCCAGCCCATTGGGTTTTTCTCCTCAGGCTTCAAGGCCTTGGATGGAATCCAACCCTCTCGTCGGACGCCTTTTCAGGCGCCAGACGCATTACGCGTCAGGGATGGACTAGAAATCGCTCGGTAGCACGAGATGTCGTACTATCTGGCCCAAAGGCTACAATAGGCAGTGACTCCCGTGCAAGCTCTTGCAAGCCCCGGCGCCTAGCTACCAACAGTTTTCCTTTAGAATCCGGCGTTGCGGCATAATTGAGTCGTGTTGACAGGGCGGGGCGCGGCAATAAGATGAAAAAAGTGCCGCCCGGCGAGGCGGCATATTTCTTTTCGGGCCGCGCATGATCCCGAAAAGCAGTCGCCGATGCCCGAAAGTGGTCATGCGCAGACGAAAGCGCATGACCCGGGACCGTGGGTCTCGGTTTTCGGAAACGATGCGCAGACGACAATGTTCGATGGAAGAAGCCGGCCGTGAGCTCGCATGTATTGCCAACTTATGCGCGCATCGATCTCGCTTTCGAGCGGGGCGAGGGCGCTTGGCTGTTCACGGCCGAGGGTGAGCGCTACCTCGATTTTACGTCCGGAGTTGCTGTCAACGCGTTGGGACACGCACACCCGCAACTGGTGCAGGCGCTGAACGAACAGGCGCAAAAACTTTGGCACGTCTCGAATCTCTATCGCATCCCGGAAGGCGAAAGGCTCGCCGACCGCCTGTGTGCGGCAAGCTTTGCCGACACCGTGTTTTTTCAGAACTCGGGCGCCGAGGCGATTGAGTGCGCGATCAAGATGGCGCGCAAATATCAATCGGCATCGGGCAAGCCCGAACGATACCGCATCATCACGTTCGAAGGTGCGTTCCACGGACGCACGCTTGCGGCGATCGCCGCCACCGGAAACAAGAAATATCTTGAAGGCTTCGGCCCGCCGGTTGAGGGCTTCGACCAGGTGGCATATGCCGACCTTGAAGCGACCAAGAAGGCGATTGGCCCGCACACAGCGGCCATCATGATCGAGCCGGTTATGGGCGAGGGTGGCGTACGCGTGGTGCCGCACACGTTCCTGCGCGCCCTGCGCAAACTGTGCGACGACAACGGCTTGCTGCTGATTTTCGACGAAATCCAGACCGGTATCGGCCGCACGGGCGATATGTTCGCCTATCAGCACACCGGCGTGACGCCCGACATCATGACGATCGCCAAGGCGCTCGGCGGTGGATTTCCCGTCGGCGCCTGCCTGGCGACCGCGGAGGCGGGCAAAGGCATGACCGCCGGCACGCATGGTTCGACCTTCGGCGGCAATCCGCTGGCGATGGCGGTCGGCAATACCGTGCTCGATATCATCATGGCGGATGGATTCCTCGACCAGATGAAGCAGAACGCGCTGCTGCTCAAGCAGCGGCTGGCCGAACTCAAGGATCGCCATGCCTCGGTGATCGCGGAGGTGCGCGGCGAGGGTCTGCTGATCGGATTGCGCATGATTCCGCAGGTCTCCGAAATGGTCGATGAGCTGCGTGCCGAGAAAATGCTGACCGTTGCGGCCGGCGACAACGTCGTGCGGTTGCTGCCGCCGCTGATCATCGGTGAGAAAGAAATCGCCGAGGCGATCGGCTGCATTGACCGCGCATGCAAGCGGCTCGCGCAAGCGCATGCGCGGCCGGCCAAGGTGGCGTCATGACCGCGGCCGGCGTGCGACACTTCCTCGATCTTATCGACATCCCGAAGCCGGTACTTGCCGAGCTGATCGACAAGAGCCGCGCACTCAAAGCCGAGCGCGCGCGCGGGCTCATTGTGTCGCCGCTGGCGGGCAAGACGCTGGCCATGGTGTTTGACAAGCCGTCGACCCGTACACGGGTCTCCTTTGACGTCGCGATGCGCCAGCTCGGCGGCGAGGCGATCTTGCTGACTGCGCAGGAAATGCAACTCGGCCGGGGGGAAACGCTGGCTGACACCGCGCGTGTCCTCTCGCGCTATGTCGACGCGATCATGATCCGTATTCTGGACCACGAGGCGGTTGCTGAACTGGCGCGCCATGCGACCATTCCCGTCATTAACGGGCTCACGCGGCGCTCACACCCATGTCAGGTTCTGGCCGACGTCATGACCTATGAGGAAAAGCGCGGTTCGATCCGCGGCCGGACGGTCGCATGGACCGGCGATTCCAACAATGTGCTCGCAAGCTGGATGCATGCGGCCGAGCGCTTCGATTTCCAGCTGCGGGTGGCGACTCCGGCCGAACTGCGGCCAAAAAAATGGCTGATGGACTGGGTAAAATCGTCGGGCGCCGCAATCGTGATCGGCGATGACCCGGAAACGGCGGTCAAGGATGCCGATTGCGTCGTGACCGATACCTGGGTGTCGATGGGCGACCGCGACGGCAAGCACCGGCATAACGTGCTCAAGCGGTACCAGGTCAATGGCCGGCTGATGTCAAAGGCCAAGCCCGACGCACTGTTCATGCACTGCCTGCCGGCGCATCGCGGCGAGGAAGTGACGGACGAAGTGATCGACGGTCCGCAGTCTGTCGTGTTCGACGAGGCGGAGAATCGCCTGCACGCGCAAAAGGGCCTGCTGGCCTGGTGTCTGCACGCCGACGCCTGACAATGTCCGGAATCGAATGCCGGTCATGTTGCCAGCGGGAACCGCGGGTCTCGCATTCCGGTCTTTGAACTCTACATAGAGCGCATGGAACCTATGACCGATCCACAATCCGCAATTCCGTCGCGCGCCCCGTCGGCCACCACCTCCGACGACATTGTCATGCCGTTTGAAGTGGCCAAGCTTGATCTGCGCGGTCGCGTGGTGCGGCTTGGCCCGGCGGTCGACGAAATTCTCTCCCGCCACGCCTACCCGCAGCCTGTCGCTAAATTGCTGGGCGAAGCACTGGTGTTGACGGTTATGCTCGGCTCAGCCTTGAAAATCGACGGCCGGTTCATCCTGCAGACGCAAGGGGACGGGCCGGTGCGCATGCTGGTGGTGGATTTTATTGCCCCCGACAAGATGCGCGCCTGCGCGCGCTTCGACAAGGATCGCCTCGCCGCGGCGATCGCGTCCGGCGAGACGAGCGGCGGCGCGCTGCTCGGTAAAGGCCATCTCGCGATGACCATCGATCAGGGACCCGACATGAACCGCTACCAGGGCCTGGTAGCGCTTGATGGCGGCTCGCTGGAAGATGCAGCGCACGAATATTTCCTGCGGTCCGAGCAGATCCCGACGCGGGTCCGGCTTGCGGTCGCCGAGGAATTGCGCGCGGGCGCGGGTGGCGCCAGCCATCGTTGGCGAGCCGGCGGCATCATGTTGCAGTTCTTGCCGAAGGCGCCCGAACGTGCGCGCGTGGCCGATCTCCATCCGGGCGACGCCCCGGAAGGGGTCGAGCCACATGTCGTCGCGGAAGATGATGCCTGGCTGGAAGGCCAGGCGCTGGTCTCGACTGTGGAAGATGTAGAACTGATCGACCCCGCGCTGTCGAGCGAACGTCTCGTCTACCGGCTTTTTCACGAGCCGGGCGTGCGGGTTTTCCGAACGAGCCCGCTGCGGGCGGAGTGCACGTGCTCGCGCGATAACGTCGAAGCCATGCTCAGAAGCTTTTCGCAGGACGATCGCGACCACATGGTCGAAGACGGAAAGATTTCCGTGACCTGCGAGTTCTGCAGCGCGAATTATCAGTTTTCGCCGGGCGAGGTCGAGGCCAATCCTAATTGATGGTGCGCTCGGCGTAGGACGAGTCGAGTGAAAAGGCGGGGATCTCGATGTCGAATTGCTGCCCCATGTCGCTGACCATGCCGTAGCTGCCAGTCATGAAGCCTGATGGCGTCGGCAATGGAACGCCGCTGGTGTATTCGAACAATTCGCCCGGCTTGAGCGTCGGCTCTTCGCCGACGACGCCCGGACCCTTGACTTCCTGCAGGCGACCCAGTGCGTCAGTAATGCGCCAATGCCGCGTTTTGAGCTGAACAGTATCGCCGCCAAGGTTTGTGATGTTGATGGTGTAGGCCCAGAAAAAATAACCGTTGCTGGGCGACGACCGCTCGGAAACAAAGCGGGGAGTCACCGTGACTTCAATCTTGCGGGTTATGGCGCGATACATCTATATGCCGCACAGTTTACTTCGTCGGGGCTTGCCATTCACTCTACGTCCGGGATTATGACCGAAAGAGCGCATGAAAGAAAAGCCGCACATGGCCCCGGTTTCGACCGAACGTGATCTCCGGCTCGATCTGTTCCGCGGCCTGGCGCTCTGGCTGATCTTCCTCGACCACATACCATCCAACGCGGTCAGCTGGATTACGATCCGCAATTATGGCTTCAGTGACGCGACCGAAATATTTGTCTTTATTTCGGGCTATACCGCAGCCTTTGTCTATGGCCGTGCCATGCAGCAGCACGGCTTTATCATTGCATCGGCGCGGGTGCTCAAGCGAGCCTGGCAGATCTACATCGCGCACGTGTTTCTGCTCGCGATCTATCTCGCCGAAATCGCCTACGTCTCGAATAGCTTCGACAATCCTTTGTACAGCGAGGAGATGGGCGTCCTCGATTTCCTCAGGAATCCGGATGTCACCATCCTTCAGGCGCTGCTGCTGAAGTTCAAGCCGGTGAATATGGACGTGCTGCCACTCTACATCTTGTTGTTGGCGTGGTTCCCGCCAATGCTCTGGCTGCTGCTGCGAGCACCGTCGATCGCCCTGCTGTCCTCAGCGACGCTATACGCATTGATGTGGTTGTTCGAGTGGAACATTCCGGCCTATCCAAAGGGAACGTGGGTCTTCAATCCGTTCGCGTGGCAATTGTTGTTTGTGTTCGGCGCCTGGTGCGCATTGGGTGGAGCGAAAAATCTTTCGCGCTGGACTAGTTCCCGCGCCGTCATCGGAATGGCGATCGCCTATCTCCTGTTTGCGTTTGCGATCGCAATGACCTGGTATTTCCCCCGTCTTGCGGTCTTCGTGCCGAAATTCGTTGGCGATGCGATCTATCCGATCGACAAGACCAATCTCGATGTGCTCCGCATCATGCATTTCCTCTCGCTCGCGGTGATCACCGTTGCTTTCGTGCCGCAGGATTGGCCGGCACTGAAGTCGCGATTTTTTTGGCCGGCGATCGTGTGCGGTCAGCATTCGCTTGAGACATTTTGTCTCGGAGTGTTTCTGTCGTTCGCCGCCCACTTCATGTTTACGGAGGTTTCCAATCAGGTCATTGCCCAAGTGGTCGTCAGTATTTTCGGCATCGCCATCATGGTGGCCGTTGCAGCGCTGATTTCATGGTATAGACAAGCCGAAAGACGGGGCGGGGGACCGCGCCCGCCTGCCGCCAGGCCGGGGTACGCGGGGGGCGACGTATGAAGGGACGCTTGCTGCTGATTGTCTTGTTGATGTTGGGTTGGGGGCCGGCAAGGGCCGACCATCCGGCCGAATGTCGCGTTGCCGAGAATCTGCTCGAATCAAGTTTCCGGTTGCCACAGGTTTCCAGCGCCCTGGCCAAGAAACGTCTCAACGTTTTGGTCGTTGGCGCGGGATCTTCGCAATTGCCGGGAACGAATGGTGTTGCGAACGCCTATCCGGCGCGGCTCGAGCGCGCACTGACGCAGCAACTTCCCGGCGTCGAGATCAAGCTTACAACCGATGTCAAAGCAAAGCGTACCGCAGCCGAGATGGTTAAGGCGCTTCCGGGTTTATTGAGCGCCAACAAACCGGAGCTTCTGGTCTGGCAAACGGGAACAGTCGACGCGATGCTCGCGATTGACCCAGATCAATTCAGCCAGGCCTTGGATGCTGGTATAAACATTGCTCATTCAGCAGGCGCTGACGTGGTTTTAATCAACGCGCAATACAGTCCACGCACGGAATCGATGATTGCCCTTGGGACATATGCGGAAGACATGCGCTGGGTTGCATTGCAGCATGAGATTCCGCTGTTCGACCGATTAAGCATCATGAAATTATGGTCAGGCCTCGGGACATTCGATTTGTATTCCGCAACGAAAAAACTTGACATAGCCGAGCGAGTTCATGATTGCATAGGTATTCTGCTAGCTGATCTCGTGGTCGCAGCTGCCAAACCCGAAGAACTGCCAACCAATGGCAGCCGTTAACTGAGATGTGGGAACGCGCACTTGTCTAACGACAATCCCGGGCAACGGGTCAAGACATCGATTGCGGCCGCCGCGCTGTTCGCGGGGCTCGCTCTGACATTGCCTGCGCGCGCCGAAACGGCCGCTCCAGCTTGTGACGTTCCGCTCGATCTGATCCGTCTCGTCAATCCGCTGCCGCACGTTGCTAAGAAAATAACATTGGGCGAGCCGATCACGATCGTTGCCATCGGCTCATCGTCAACCGCAGGTGCGGGCGCGAGTTCAGTCGCATCGACCTATCCAAGCCGGCTTGAAATCGAGCTGCACCAGCACTTTCCAAAACTGTCGATCACGGTCCTGAACCGCGGCGTCAATGGTGAGGAAGTGCCCGACATGCTGCAGCGGTTCGATTCGGCCGTGATAGCGGCCAAACCCGATCTGGTGCTGTGGCAACTCGGCACTAATTCGGTCATTCGCGGTCATAAGCTCGCCGACCACGGCGCGATGATCCGCGCCGGCCTCGCAAAAATTCGTGCTGTGGGCGCCGACATCGTTCTGATCGATCCACAGTTCGCGCCGAAGGTGATTGCGAAACCCGATGCTGAATCAATGGTTGCATTGATCTCCGCGACCGCGAAACGTGAAGACGTGGACTTGTTCCACCGCTTCGATGTGATGCGGCATTGGCACGATGTCGATCATCTTGAGTTCGAACTGTTCGTGTCGCCCGACGGCCTGCACATGAACGACTGGAGCTACGCCTGCATGGCCAAGGGTCTCGGCAATGCTATCGCCGAGGCGGCGCAGCGGCCGGTGATGTCGGCGACCGCTACGTCACACCTGGTTCCCTGACCCAACGTCAGACTTTCTCCAGCGCAGCCAGCAGATCTTCGCTCAAGTCGTCAGCATGCTCGAGGCCGGCTGAAAATCTTATCAGCCCGTCGCCGATGCCGAGCTCGGCGCGTTGATCGGGCGTCAGCCGCTGGTGCGTCGTCGTTGTCGGATGTGTGACCAGGCTCTTGGCGTCGCCGAGATTGTTGGTGATGCCAATCAGCTGGAGACCATTGAGGAAGCGGAACGCACCTTCCTTGCCGCCTTTGACCTCGAACGAGCATAGCGTTGAGCCGGCTTTCATTTGCTTTTTGATGATGTCGGCCTGTGGATGATCGGAACGCCCTGGATAGATCAGCCGCATGATTTTCTTGTGGCCGGCAAGCGCGCTGGCGACCGCTGTCGCGTTTTCAGTCTGTCGCTGCACGCGCACCGGCAGGGTCTCGAGACCTTTCAGCATGATCCAGGCATTGAATGGCGACAGTGAAGGTCCGGTCTGCCGCAAGACCTGGTGGTAGTGATCGAGGATCAGCTTCTCGGAGCCCAAGATGATGCCGCCAAGAACGCGCCCCTGACCATCGATGTGCTTTGTTGCCGAATAGACGACGCAGTCTGCCCCGAGCGCGAGCGGGCTCTGATAGAGCGGCGTCGCAAAGACGTTGTCGACAACCAATTTGGCGCCGGCATTGTGGGCAATATCGGCGACTGCCGTGATGTCGTAGACCTCGAGGGTCGGGTTGGTCGGCGTTTCCATGAAAAACACCTTGGTGCTTTTCTGCGCCGCTTTTTTCCAGGCATTGAGGTCCTTGCCATCGACCAGGGTCGAAGTGACGCCGAAGCGTGGCAGCCATTCCTCGATGACCCAGCGGCAGGAGCCGAACAGCGCCTTGGCCGCAACGACGTGATCTCCGGCCTTCACGAGGCCCATGAGGGCGGTTGTCACAGCCGCCATGCCGGTCGCAGTCGAGCGCGCCGCTTCCGCCCCTTCAAACGCAGCCATGCGCTGCTCGAACATGCTCATGGTCGGGTTGGAGTATCGCGAATAGACGTAGCCAGGAATTTTTCCGGAAAACCGTGCTTCGCACTCTTCTGCGGTCGGATAGACGTAGCCCTGGGTGAGGAACAACGCCTCAGAGGTTTCGCCGAACTGCGAACGCAGGGTCCCGGCATGCACCAGGCGGGTTTCGGGGCGGTAGGTCTTGGTCGACGCGGGCATAGTGGCCTCCTTAGGCTTGGCGCATGGTCATTTCCGAAAACCGGTATCCACTTTTCGGGACCATACGCGCAGCCAATAAAAAACCGGCCGGAGAAATATCTCGGCCGGGCACACGTGTCCCCGGCCTTTTAGCGATTTTTTTTACGTGGCTGCAAGCCGGCCGGCTCAAATGACCACGGGATAAGATGTTTGTAGCGGGGTGCACCGCTTCCCGTCAAGGCGGTCCTCGGGTTAGATCGGCGCAATTGCGAGACAGGGCCGCCGTGACACTTTCTTTTGCCGTTGAAGACAAGGGCATTCTGCCGGACCGCATGATTGCGGCGCTCAACGCCGACGGCGGCATTTTGTCCGAAAGCCAGTTTGCGCCGGACCAGATTCAGCCGGCGAGTCTCGATCTGCGGCTGGGCGAGGTGGCCTACCGCGTGCGTGCCAGTTTCCTGCCGGGCCGCACCACCGTTGCCCAGCGCATCGACGAGCTGAAATTGCACGAGGTCGCCCTGACCGACGGCGCGGTGCTCGAAACGGGCTGCGTTTACATTGTCCCGCTGCTGGAAAGCCTGGCACTGCCTGACGAGATTTCAGCCGCCGCCAATCCGAAAAGCTCGACCGGCCGGCTCGATGTGTTTACCCGCGTGATTGCCGACGAGACCCGCGGTTTCGACCGTATCGAACCCGGCTACCACGGCCCGCTTTACGCCGAGATCAGCCCGCGCACGTTTCCCGTGCTGGTGCGCGAAGGCTCGCGTTTGTCGCAGATCCGCTTCCGCCGCGGTCACGCGCTGCTCGATGCTGACGCGTTGCGCAAGTTGCACGCAAAGGAAAGGCTCGTCGATGCCGACGATGCCGATGTGAGCGACGGCGTTGCCGTCGGTGTCGATCTTTCCGGCCTTGGGCCCGGCGGTCTGGTCGGTTACCGCGCCAAACGCCATACGGGCCTCATCGATGTTGAACGTCGCGCCGGTTATACCGTGCTCGACTTCTGGGAGCCGATGCAGGCGCGCCCCGACAAGAGTCTCATCCTCGATCCCAACGAATTTTATATCCTGGCGTCAAAAGAAGCGGTGCAGGTGCCGCCAGATTTTGCGGCCGAAATGGTGCCATTCGATCCGCTCGTCGGTGAGTTCCGTGTCCACTATGCCGGATTTTTCGATCCCGGTTTCGGTTACGCGGGTGCCGGCGGGAAGGGCGCGCGTGCCGTGCTGGAAGTGCGCTCGCGCGAGGTGCCCTTTATTCTTGAGCATGGTCAGATCGTCGGTCGTCTCGTTTACGAGAAGATGCTTGCAAAGCCCGAAAAATTATACGGCCAGGGCATCGGCTCGAATTATCAGGCGCAGAGCCTGAAGCTTTCGAAACATTTCAAGGCCTGATGCGGAAGACATCGCGCTTGCCGCGTGCGCCGGCCATTCGCTATCCTGAAACTATGCGGGCGTAGTTCAATGGTAGAACGGCAGCTTCCCAAGCTGCATACGAGGGTTCGATTCCCTTCGCCCGCTCCAGCGTTGCCTAAAATTAACCTGATTTAGCTAACACCCCATCGCGACACGGGTTGGGATGGGGTGTAATGCGCGCGCGCGTGTGGGCTTTATTTGCGCTTTCGCTGGCGTGGGGGGACGCTTACGCGACCGGGCTCCCGCCTATCATTGCAGGTGCGGACAATGTGGTACCCCAATGCGTCACGCCAGCCGCACTCATGCAATTCGTCGCCGATCGTAATGCCCATCACCAGCCACCGGCTGAAGTTGAGCGGCGCTTTTCCGATATAGCATCGCTTTATCAAAAGGTCGGTCAATGCGTCGCGCGGCCACCGCAGCAATGTGTCGGCGTACGGTGGGACTACGCTTTCTTCCAGATGTTGATTGAGACCAACTACCTCACGTTCCGCAGGCCCGACGGTGTTCCCGCCAGTGTGGTACCGGCTGACAACAATTTTGCCGGTGTCGGCGCCGTGATTTCCGGGAGACCGGGTGAACGTTTCAAGGATGCCGCGACCGGCGTGCTCGCTCATCTTCAACACGTTCTGATGTATTCGGCCACGCGCGTTCCCGAACCCGTGGCGAAACGCACGCGTCAGGTGCAAGATGATGTGCAACAGATCATGCGCAAGTTGCACCGGCCGGTAACTTTCGCAGACCTCGCGCGCCAATGGACCGGCACAGACAAGAATCAGTATGGAGCCGAGATGCACCGCCTGGCAGAAAAATTCGCCAGCCGTTTCTGTGCTCAGGCCGCGCCCGGCGGACAGATCGCCAAGGCCGCAGTCGCTGTAGCGCGCTAGCGCGCTACACGCCCGCGTGATCATTGGAACTGCAGCTGAACCGCCCGCGTTTCCTCAGCGAACCGAAACGCGAGGCGTATCACAATGCCGTTGCTATTGTATTTTCCACTCATCGTCTGGATGAGCATGGTGGAGATCGTGCAGCAGGAAATGCACGTTCCCGTCAAGGTAAAGGCGCAGTCACCGCAAAGATGACGTGGCGCGAGCTTTCATGCGGGCGCGAGCGCAATTTCTCTGACTTTAACATCGGCCAGCAGCCGCTTCACGTCCTCTTCGCGGCAGAGCTCGGTGCCCGGCGAAAGAACGGCCGCCGAGCCGGCAGCTACCGCGACACGAAACGCTTCTTGAAGCGATTGCCCGGACGCACGCGCGGCTACCAGGCCACCAAGAAAACTGTCGCCGGCGCCAACAGTGCTGACAGGCTCTATCGCGAGCGGTTGGGTGCGGTAAGCGTGGTCCGCGGTCACCAGAAGTGCGCCTTGTTCGCCGAGCGTCAGCGCGACGATTTCCACCCGCCCGGCGTTGATAAGGTTACGGCACGCTTTAATGCAGGCCTCGTCGCTAGAGAGCGTCGCGCCGACGAGGTCGGATAGCTCGACCAGATTCGGCTTGATCAAGGTGACGCCTTCTTCCAGCGCTGCCTTGAGTGCCGGTCCCGACGTATCAATCAGGCTTTGAGCGCCAAGGTGTTTTGATGTTCGAGCCACGCGTGCAAAAAAATCGACAGGGACACCTGGAGGGACGCTTCCGCTGGCGACCACGAATTTCGGCTTTTCCGGCAGGGTTATTAGTTTGTCGAGTACCGCTTCCCATTCCGCGCGATGCAGCGCCGAACCTGGCAGCACGAAACGATACTGTTCGCCCGTCGTTTCCTCATACGCGGTAAAATTTTCCCGCGTTTCGACGTGCGATGGCGTTACCAGGCTTTCGATGCCTTCCCGCTCGACCAACCGATGCAGCAATTTTCCGATTGCGCCGCCGGTGGGATAAATTGCCGCGACGGTGCTGCCGAGTCGATGTGCAACGCGCGCTACATTGATACCGCCGCCGCCCGGGTCGCGCTTTGGCGCCGAGCAGCGCATTTTCCGGATCGGCTCCACGCGCGCGACGTTCACGAAAATATCGATGGCGGGATTGATCGTGAGTGTGACGATATCCGGCACGGGAACATCCACTTCGCTGAAAAGCTGCGTTTTCTTCAGTTTGCGTACCTTAGCGAATGAACATGTGTATTTTTAGTTGCGAAGTGAAGGGCGCATTTTTGGAAAATTGCCCGGAACCGGCCCTGACATATGGCGTTTCATCTTCTCGTCTCATGACGGCCGCTCGCAGGCATGCTTAGATAAATAGGGGTCTGCAGGCTGCGACAGGCGCATTGCATGATTGACCCGCTCTTTTCGCTGTCGGGTTTTGCCGTCGGCATGCTGGTCGGCATGACGGGCGTCGGCGGCGGCGCCTTGATGACGCCGATCTTGATCATGCTGTTTGGTATCCACCCGGCGACAGCCGTGGGCACGGACTTACTCTATGCCGCAGCAACGAAGACCGGCGGCAGCCTGGTGCACGGCTTTGCGCGCAGCATCGAATGGCGCGTGGTCGGGCGACTGGCAACCGGAAGTGTCCCTGCGACAGTCGTCACGCTTGGCGCGCTATCCCACTTCAATCTCAGCGGCGACGCAGCGCGCAATTTGATCACGCTGGTTCTGAGCGTTGCATTGTTCGCGACCGCTTTTGTTCTGGTTTTTGGCGGCACAATCGTAGCCGCCTATCGCGCCCGCGTAACCGAGCGTGATCCGGAGCGTACCGCGATCAATACGGTCCTGATCGGTGCGTTACTCGGCGTGCTCGTTTCCATTTCGTCGGTTGGTGCCGGTGCGATCGGTGTGGTCGCTTTAATTATGCTCTATCCGCAATTGCCGATGGCGAGGATTGTCGGGTCTGACATCGCGCACGCCGTGCCGCTGACGCTGATTGCCGGCACCGGACACTGGATGATGGGCTCGGTCGACTGGCACATTGTAGGTTCATTGCTGGTTGGCTCGCTGCCCGGGATTTTTGTTGGCAGTTATTTCGCGATACGAATACCCGAGCGCGCTCTCAGGCTCGTGCTGGCGACAACGCTCTTCGCTGTGGCGAGCCGCATCGCCTATGATCACGCAACCAGCGCAACGGAGATCTTCACCGCCTTCTCGCGGCGAGCAATGCCGTAGCGTTTCGATACCGCTTCGGCGTTTATTTCGGACCGAAAAACGGCGATCCCACCAACACCACGATCCAAATTGCCGCCAGCGCGCCAAAGGCAATAAGCAATACGCTCATTTGCGACCCCCTAATCGGCGTTTTTTCCCTCGCTAGACCTTAGCACAACGCGGCGGCGCGTGGCCGCGTAAAAAAACCGGCCGCGCAATACTGCGCGGCCGGCCTGGAATCAGACGTTGATTGTTAGTTGCCGCCGATGGTCTTGATGACGCTCGACATTGGCCGAGCTTCCTCGAGCCCGCCGCCCATCTCCTTGAGTACCATATCGGTGTATTCTTTTTTCGGCTCGGTCGGTGTCTTGCCAACCACCTGGACGACCTTATAGCCGCCTTCCTTGAGCTTCTTGAGTAGTTCAGGCGCGGCGTGGGCGGTCGCCTGCTGGAAGTCGTGCATCAGGATGATGCCCTTGCCGCGCTTCTCGAGCTTCTTCATCACCGAAGCGATGACCTGCTCGGGTTTGCGCATCTTGAAGTCGAACGAGTCCATATCGGTCGAAAAGATACCGACGTTGCGCTCGCCGAGATATTTCACCAGCTCAGGTGGATGCCGTAGCGCCGGGAACCGGAAGAACGGACCAACCGGCTTGTTGCCGAGCGCGATGCTCACCGCAGCAATGCCCTTTTCGATTTCGTCCTTGCCGTCCTGTTCGTTGAGCTTCGACAAATCCTTGTGCGACCATGTGTGCGACCCGACAGTATGGCCGGCCGCCGCAACCTGCTTCATGATTTCAGGGTGCCAGCCGGCGTGCTTGCCGATCGGAAAGAACACAGCCTTGGTGCACTGATCAGCCAGCGCCTTGAGGACTGCCGGAGTATGGCCGGGCCACGGGCCGTCATCGAAGGTGAGGACGATTTCGTGGTCCTTCAGGAAATCATATGCCTTGAAATGCTCGAAGCCGAAGCCGGGGCCGCCGGTGGTATCAATCTCGACCACACGGGAAACGCCGAGCGCATTCGGGTTGTCGCACTTGGTTGTCGGGGCGGCTGAGGCAGGCGCGGCCGAAGGGGCCGCCATCGGTGCGGCCGTTGGGGCCTGCGCGTTCTGCGCCCAGGCACTGGTGGCCGCAGATACCGAGATTGCCAGAGCGATCGCCAAAGCGCTGCGCATTACGTTCTCCATATTAAAAAGTCCATCTGTTCATATTCATCGCGGCTTTGAACTTCCAAGTCAACGTCAGGCTCGGATACCACCGAAATGCCAATATTTATTGGTCTGGGATGGTAAATGTCGCAGCCCGGCTGAAGAATACCACGTTGCCTCGGCTCATCTTCAGGCTTATCTGGAGTTAACAGACGCGAGTTCCGGAGGACGACGATGGCGGCAATCTTGTTTCCAGCAACGCTGTCACGGCCGATTGCGCTGGCCGCGATAGTCGTCGTGCTCCTGCTGGCGGCCACGGTCGGACTATGGGGCTACTACGGCACCGCGATTTTCTTTGAAATGTTGCGCGCCGGATGGGCGGCATGTTTTTGACGCAAGTTGAGGCGCCATGACCGCGCGAACATCGCAAATTCTTTTGATCATTTCGGCGTTTCTGACGGGGCTGGTGGTTTTCACCGGCGTTTTTCTCTACGCCACCGGAAATATGGGCGGTAGCAATCCGGGGGCGTCGGCGATCGGCGGTCCGTTCAAGCTGGTCGATCAGAATGGAGTATCGGTCACTGATGCGGATATTAAAGGCCGGCCCTTCCTCGTGTTCTTCGGTTACACGCATTGCCCCGACATTTGCCCGGCGACGCTTTTCGAAGTGTCCGAAGTCATGCGCGCGCTGGGAAAGGATGCCGACCGGACCGGCGCATTGTTCATTACAGTCGATCCGGAACGCGATACGCCGGCAGCGATGAAGGACTATCTGTCGAGCTTCGATTCGCATTTGCGCGGTGGAACCGGAGACCGTGCCGCCATCGATGCGGCCGAAAAAGCCTATCGCGTTTACGCAAAGAAGGTGCCAACGACCAATGGCGACTACAGTATGGATCATACGGCGCTGGTTTATCTGATGGACAAGCAGGGGCACTTCGTTGCGCCCTTCAGCCTCAAGCGGCGGCCCGAGGACGCTGCTGCCGATTTACGGCGCTATCTGTGAGGTCGTTCCAGATCTGGGGTAGTTCGCCATTTCTTTTTAGGTCGGTGAGATAGCGCTCAAGAATGAGCAGCGGACGAATTGTATTTTCCAGCCATGTTGGCTTGCTGCGTCCATGCTCCGTCTTTCTCCACCGAAAGGGCGATAGAATAAGCTCCGCGGCTGCCCAATATGCGGCCACTGAGAGCAGCCCCCAATGGATTGGTGTCCAGGCTAGAGTTTGAATCTTGCTCGGTACATTGCGGTATCGCAGTCCGCACCAGCAAAATGCCGCCGATACAAAATAGCCGAATGCGGCGGTTGTACAGTAGTAAGCCAAAAACGGGATTGCCGCTGTGGACTTGTCGCTAAAAATCAGCGCACCCAGTTCCCAGGACGCCCCAACGAGAAACGCCGGATGCGCCAGCGCCACCAACGCATTGCCGCCGACAATTGCTTGAAACGTTACAAAGCCGCAGAAGCCGAGGTCCTGAAACAGTTGCCACGGATGCCGCATATGCACGAGCCATGTCTGCATCCAGCCTTTGAACCAGCGTGAGCGCTGCGCCAACCAGCGGCGAATGTTTGCCGGCGCTTCTTCATAGGTTGTGGAATCGATCACACCGCATCGATAGCCAAACCGGGCCAGCCGGATGCCAAGATCGGCGTCCTCGGTGACATTATATGGGTCCCAGCCGCCAACATCGCGCAGCGTCTTGGTGCGGAAATGATTGGACGATCCGCCGAGCGGTAGAGGCAGACCAAACGCCGCAAGCCTCGGAAGGAAAAAGTCGAAATGACCTGCATATTCGGCAGTAAAATAACGAGCATGCCAACTCGTATTGGTGTCCATGTGCAAGCGCGCCTGGACACAGGCAAGATCATTGCCCGCCGACCGAAAGGCGCGGACGGCGGTGCGAAGCTGGTTTGATTCCGGGCGGTCTTCCGCGTCATAGATCACCGTGTAGGTGCCGCGCGCGAGCGGTAGCGCGACGCTTAGCGCCTTCGGTTTCGTACGGGGCTCGCCCGGCGGAACCGGAATCACCATGACAGGGATGCGATGCTTGCGCGCGGTAATGGCGGCCCGAGTGTTGTGGCAATCGGCCTCGACCGCAATGATCACGTCAAGTTTTCCGGCCGGGTAGTCGATGGCCTCGATTGCTGACAATAGTTGGTCGACCATCTTTGCTTCGCGGCGAAGCGGAACAATGATGCTGTAGATTGGCAATTCTGCATCGGCCGCGTCGTGGATAATCGGCCGACGAGGCATGGCCGTCGATATTGGTCGCGACTGTGCGGCAACAAAGAGTCGAAAGGCTGCAGGCAATACGGCAATCACCGACAGCAAAATGCTGCCGTATGTTGTGAAAATCGCTGCTGAAGCGAACGCTCCGAACAGGGATGGAATAATATTGGCGAAACGATTGTAGGTCGCGGCAGAATATTTTGGCCACCTGCGCTTGAGCTGATTCGCGGCTCTTAGTCCGGCGGTGATAAGGACGCTCTCGATGCTGGCGCTGAGTGCGATGCTGCGTGATTCAAGTTTCCGTTTCCCAACGCGCGATGGGGAACCAGCACCGTTACTGCAAATTTCCAGTGAGCGGGCAACAGCCACGCTCGAGACGCCACTTCCCATACGCCACCCAGCCAACGCACTTTTTGGGAGACGCTAATTCAAATACAACTTTTGAGCGAGTCCAAATTTTGAAATACGTGAGCGCTACAAACAGGAATGGCCGCGTGTATGTCCCAGTGCTAGAAGGCGCAATCGATGTCAGATTTCATGTCACATTACCTGGTACCCGCCGCGGTCATCGCGGTGGCAATCGTGTTGGTGCTGGGGCTGGTCAACATGATGCGCGGCGGTTCGCCCAATCGCTCGCAAAAACTCATGCGGCTGCGCGTGCTGCTGCAATTCGTCGCCATAATTGTCATTATGGCGACGATCTGGGTCATGGGTCGCTAGTTCGGTAAAGGTGCGCGCTCACTTCATGGGCGCGGCGCGCATATACTCCACTTTCTCTTTTGGCTGTTTGGGCTTCTTTTTCTTTGTGGCAGCGGAATAGTCGGCGGTCGCGGCTTTGGCCGCATGAGCGCCGGTCCCGCAAGCCTGCGCAGGTCCAGCGACCGGCACTGCAAGGAATGAAAGAGCAATGGCAACCGTTAGAAACCGCATGCGCGTCACCCCATTTATTGAGACAGAAACCAGATAAGGTATAGCTTACCCCAAATCTTCGGTGGAGAGGAAGGCTGAGCGCGAGGTCAATCGATGGTCGTACTCAACCGCATTTATACGCGAACGGGCGACGACGGTACGACCTCACTCGGCACCGGCGCCCGACGCAAGAAATTTGATCTGCGCGTCGAGGCGTACGGCACGGTGGATGAGGTCAATGCCGTGATCGGGCTGGCTCGTCTTCACACGGCTGGCGATCAAGAGCTCGATGCTGCGCTTGGCCGAATCCAGAATGACCTGTTCGATGTTGAGGCCGATCTGTGCCTGGCCGAAAAAGGCCCCGGGGGCGCTCGCCTGACGGTGACGGATGCTCAGGTCCAGTGGCTGGAGAATGAGATTGACCGGCTCAACGCCGACCTTGCGCCACTGAAGTCGTTCATCTTGCCTGGGGGCAGCGCCGCGTCGGCCTATCTACATCTTGCCCGCACCGTTTGCCGGCGTGCCGAGCGGATTATGGTTGAACTCAAGGACAAGCCGGACGAGGACGTTTCGGAGCCCTCGCTGAAATATGTCAATCGGTTATCGGACTATCTGTTCGTGGCTGGCCGCTTTGCGAACGATAAAGGCACCCGCGACGTTCTCTGGGCCCCCGGCCAGAACCGATAAAGTCCTGTGCGGCGCAGCATAAACGTTGACAGGCTGACGGCCCCGCCATTAGCTTCCGCCCGCTCTCTATATGCGCCCATCCGGATGGGGGATCATGAAAATTCTGGTGCCCGTAAAACGGGTGGTCGACTTCAACGTGAAGATTCGGGTCAAGCCGGATGGTTCCGGCGTCGAGCTTGCCAACATCAAAATGTCGATGAATCCCTTCGACGAGATCGCAGTCGAAGAGGCCATTCGCCTGAAAGAGGCGGGCAAGGCGACCGAGATCGTGGCGGTATCGATCGGCCCGGCACAGGCCTCCGAAACGATACGAACTGCACTCGCCATGGGCGCCGATCGCGGCATCCTGGTGAAAGCAGAGGGCGTTATCGAGCCGCTGGCGGTTGCAAAGATCCTCAAGGCCATCGTCGACGCGGAAAAACCCGGTCTCGTTATCATGGGCAAGCAGGCGATCGATGACGACTGCAATCAAACCGGTCAAATGCTGGCGGCGTTGCTGAATTGGGCGCAGGGGACATTCGCATCCAAGCTTGCGATCGAAGGTGATGCCATCAGTGTCACGCGCGAAGTCGACGGCGGGTTGCAAACAGTAAAGTTGAAGATGCCCGCGATCATCACGACCGACCTGCGACTGAACGAACCGCGATATGCGTCACTGCCGAACATCATGAAGGCCAAGAAAAAACCGATCGAGGAAAAGGCGCCGGACGCTTATGGCGTCGACATCAAACCGCGCCTGCAAGTCGTGAAGACCACGGAGCCACCAGGGCGCAAGTCGGGTGTGAAAGTTGGTTCTGTGGCCGAACTGGTCGGCAAGCTCAAAGATGAAGCGGGGGTGCTTTAGATGACCACGCTTCTCGTTGCCGAGCACGACAACAAGACGGTCAAGGATTCGACCGGCAAGGCGCTTACGGCTGCGAAGGCGCTGGGCGCGGATGTGCACGTACTTATCGCAGGCAAGGATTGCAAGGCGGCGGCGGATGCGGCCGCCAAGTTCGACGGCGTGAAGAAAGTTCTCGTGGCTGACGCGGAAGCATACGAGCATCAGCTTGCCGAGCCGCTGGCGGCGCTCATCGTGTCGCTTGCCGGCACCTACGATGCCATCGTCTCGCCCGCGACGACGACGGGGAAAAATGTCATGCCGCGTGTCGCTGCGCTGCTCGACGTGATGCAGGTTTCCGACGTCACCAAAGTGTTATCAGCCGATACCTTCGAGCGACCGATCTATGCCGGCAACGCAATCCAAACCGTGAAGTCATCTGACGCAAAAAAAGTTATCACGGTGCGCACATCGACTTTCCAGGCGTCGGGTGCCGGCGGATCTGCAAGTGTTGAAGCCGCCACTGCGGCAGCTGACCCGGGCCTTTCAACATTTGTCGGCGAACAGCTTTCGAAATCGGACCGGCCCGAATTGACGTCGGCAAAAATCATCATCTCCGGCGGCCGCGCCATGCAAAGCCGCGACAACTTCACCAAATTTATCGAGCCGGTTGCTGACAAGCTCGGTGCGGCGGTTGGCGCTTCGCGCGCCGCAGTTGATGCGGGCTATGCACCGAACGACTGGCAGGTCGGCCAGACGGGCAAGGTCGTCGCACCCGATCTCTACATCGCTGTTGGAATTTCCGGCGCAATTCAGCATTTGGCCGGGATGAAGGACTCCAAGGTGATTGTTGCTATTAACAAGGATGAGGAGGCGCCCATCTTTCAGGTCGCCGACTACGGCTTGGTGGCCGATCTTTACCAGGCGCTGCCGGAATTGGCGGCGGAACTCGACAAGGTCAAGCGTTGACCACGTCTCAATTTTGTTGTTCCGCCGATGGCATCGTGCGGCGGTACGGCGTAAAAGTGCACGAAAGAACGAAACTTAACCGAATTCGAAGCCGGTAGCCGGTACTTCGCATCGATCGGACGAGGAACATGGCGGTCAATATTCAAAGTGTCGGGGTGATCGGTGCCGGTCAGATGGGCAACGGCATCGCCCATGTATGCGCGCTGGCAGGATATTCCGTTTTCCTCAATGACCTGTCGGCCGACCGCATCAAGGCCGGGATGGCGACCATCAATGGCAATATGGCCAAGCAGGTCGGCAAGAAAGCAATCTCCGAAGACGACCGCAAAGCCGCCCTCGCACGCATCAAGCCGGCTGAAAAATACGATGCGCTGTCAACTTGCGACCTGGTGATCGAGACGGCGACCGAAAAAGAAGAGGTCAAGCGGAAGATCTTTTCCGATCTGTGCGCTTCGCTCAGATCGGACGCAATCCTCGCCACCAATACATCCTCGATTTCGATTACACGGCTGGCATCATCGACTGATCGCCCCGAGCGTTTCATCGGCATTCACTTCATGAATCCGGTACCGCTTATGGAGCTGGTCGAATTGATCCGTGGCATCGCCACCGACGATGCGACATTTGAAACCAGCAAGAGTTTCGTGACCAAGCTTCACAAGACCATCGCGGTCTCCGAGGATTTTCCGGCCTTCATCGTCAACCGCATTTTGCTGCCGATGATCAATGAAGCAATTTACACGCTCTACGAGGGCGTGGGGAACGTCGAAGCGATCGACACCGCGATGCGGCTTGGCGCCCACCACCCGATGGGGCCGCTTGAGCTTGCGGACTTCATCGGTCTCGATACCTGTCTGTCGGTGATGCAGGTGCTGCACGAGGGGCTCGCCGATTCCAAGTATCGTCCGTGCCCGTTGCTGGTGAAATACGTCGAGGCCGGCTGGCTTGGCCGCAAGACGCAGCGTGGCTTCTACGACTATCGCGGCGAAAAGCCGGTGCCGACGCGCTGAATTTCCGGCATCGTCATGCCCGGCCTTGCGCCGGGCATGATATGTGCAGGAGTGCTCGTTTACGCTGCCGCAGCAGGGCGCTGCGGCGCCGTCTCACGCCAGCACGGCAGCGCCGAGACGCGGCCTAACCACTCCTGTACGTGCGAGTAGGGTCCGAGCGGCAACTCAGCCTCCTTGGCATAGAGCAGGTTGGCAGCGACCGAAAAATCGGCAAGCGTCACTTCCTTGCCGACCAGGTACGGCTGTTTGGACAGGTGAGCCTCGAGCAGTGCGGCCTCTTTGTTGAATGCCTCGGTTGCCTTGGCAACAGCGGCCACGTCGGGCGGACCGAGATTGAGAATTTTCTTCACCAGCCGGTTGAAGACCAGAGGCACGCATGCATCACCGCCCCAGTGGGCGAGCTGCCAGCATTGCCAGCGCATGATGTCGGCGCGCGCGCGAGCGTCGCCCGGCCACAGCGAGTTCGGCTTCTGACTAGCAATGTATTGCATAATCGCGTTGGATTCAGTGAGCGTGAAATTGCCATCGACCAACGTTGGGGTTCTGCCGCTGGGGTTGATTGCGAGATAGGCGGCCGAGCGGGGCTTGGTGAGATCGACAAATTCCAGTTCGAGCGGGACGCCGACATAAGAGGCGACCGCGCGCACCTTCCATGTGTTCGGTGACGGCGGAAATGCGTAGAGCTTCATGGTTCACTCCTACGGTTTGAGAGGACGTTGGATTTTCAGGCGTGGCATGAAGCTGCGCGCGTCGGCGCATCCTCATATTCGTCGTGCCGGCGAACCCAAGCCATGGTGTGGGGCAGGCCGTCTTCGTTTCGGCCCTTCGGCGCAAAGTCGAGGAAATTGTAGGCGCCGACCAGGATATCGAGGCCGCGTGCGTACGATGAATACGTGTGAAAGACGCCTTGGTCCGTCCGGCTGAATACGCTCAGGCCGGGCAGTTCTTCGCTGGGGATTTTTCCGACCGCATAGTTGTACTCCGCGCCCTTGGCGACCTCTTCCTTCGTGAAAGAGACGTGGAAGTCGTGATTAAAGTCATTAGCGAACGACGACACCCATTTGAATTTCCAGCCCATGCGTTTCTGATAGGCCTGGATCTCAGCAAGTGGCGCGCGTGACACCACCACCAAAGTCACGTCGCGCTGTGCGAGGTGAATGGCAGCGCCGTCGAAATGGTCGGCCAGGTAGGAACAACTCGGGCAACCGGCTTTCCAGCCCGGTCCCAGCATGAAGTGATAGACGATGAGCTGGCTGCGGCCCTCGAACAAATCGGCCAGCGATTGCTTGCCGCTCGCGGTGTCAAACATGTAGGGCTTTTCCACTTTCACCCAGGGCAAGTCGCGACGCGCGGCGCTGATTTGGTCGCGCTCTCTGGTGAACTCTTTTTCCTTGGCGAGCAGCGCTTTGCGTGCGGCCAGCCATTCGTCTTGCGATACGATTTTGTGCATTGGAAAGTCCTCCGTTTTTTTAGCGATCACGATTTCTCGGGCGTCATCCAGCCGATGCCTGCGCCGCCAGGTTCCTTCAGGATGGCGATGCGGCCGACGCCCGGCACGTCGAAGATCGGCCGCATTAATGTCGCGCCGGCGGCTTGTGCCTTTTTCACCCGCGCATCGACGTCATCAACGGCGAGGTACGACATCCAGCTTTCCGGCACCCCGTCGAATTGCGGGCTGCTCAGTGGAAATAAGCCCCCGACAGGGACGTCGCCACTCTTTGCCACCCAATAGGTGCCGTCCGGCATCTTCATGGCTTCGAAGGTCCAGCCGATCGTGTTGGCGTAGAATTTCTTCGCCTTCTCGGCGTCGCGGGTCATCAGCTCATTCCAATAGAAACTGCCATGTGACCATGCATGCGGCATGTGAAACTCCCGTGATCAGGTCGCGAGATATTCGCCCAGCTTGTCCATCGCGCTGGTCCAGCCTTTATTGTGGTTGTCGCGCGCGGTTTCATCGAAGAATTGCTCGTGAATCATCGTGAACAAGGTGCCGTCGCCGTCTGGCTTGAACGTCAGTGTCACGAGGGACTCGCGTTCCGGCGTCGATTTCCAGGCCCAGGTAAACACCAGCTTCTCGTTCGGGATCACCTCGCGATAGACGCCGCTGACATCATGCTCCTCGCCCGACGGCGCCTGCATGACCCAGCGGAAGCGGCCGCCGGTGCGCGGGTCGCTTTCGACGCGCAGCACCTTGACCTCGCCGGGTCCCATCCAGTGCTTTACTTTTTCCGGATCGGTCCAGGCCGAGAAGACTTTCGACGGCGCGGCTTTGAACCGACGCTTGATGGTGAGACTTGGTTTGGCGGTGATGGTGGCCATTTGTCTTCCTCCAGAAATGCGGCGAGTTGATCGAGTTTTTCGGTCCAAAATCGCTGGTAGCGATTGAGCCAGTCGGTTGCCTCCTGCATCGGCGCGGCACGCAAGCGGCACGCAACAATACGTCCGCTTTTGGCGCGCGTGACCAACCCGGCATCCGAGAGCACGTCGAGATGCTTCATGACTGCCGGCAGGGACATCGAAAACGGTTTTGCGAGTTCGCTGACCGAGAGGTCTTCCTTTTCGCTCAGCCGTGCGAGGAGCGCCCGCCGCGTCGGGTCGGCCAGCGCGGCGAAAGTGCGATCCAGGTTTGGTCTGTGATAGTAAACCATATGGTTAAGTATAGGAGCGCAGGCGGCGATGTCAAGCGCTGCGTGCCGCATTTATGTTTCGTTGAGAAACAGCCTGTAGAACTGTACCGGGATGGATCCGACCTCAATTGCCGCGGCTATGGCCGGCGCTCAGATGAGCGATGTGCAGATGGCTATTGCGGCCAAGATGCTGCGCATGAACGCGGATGCGGCCTCCGCCATCGTGCAGGTGCTCGACGCCGCCCAGCAAAATCTCGCCAGCCTGGCGAATGTAGCCGCCGGTGTCGGACAGAATCTGAATATCACCGCTTGAATTCAAATTGAGCGGCTCGCTCGCTACGAACCGAGTGCTGCCTTGATCAACTTGATCGCGTCGTCACTCGCCCACTCGGCAGGTCCCGCGATGGTGGCGATTTCACAGCCCTGCGGGTCCACCAACAATGTTGTCGGCATTCCGAAGGCGCGGCCGACGGCCTTTAGGTCCTGGAAGGTGCTTGCCGTTGGGTCGGCGTAGTAGGCGAGTTTCTGGACCCCGACCTCTTTCAGCCAGGTCTTCGGCTTGTCCGGATCACGCGTGTCGATATTGACCGCCACCACCTCAAATCGGGGGCCGCCAAGGCGCTGCTCCAATGCATCGAGCGCCGGCATTTCCTTGCGGCAGGGGACACACCAGGTGGCCCACAGGTTGAGCAAGATGGTACGCCCCCGCCAATGCTCCAAAGTCAGCGGTTTGCCGGCCGCGTCCTGGAACGTGAGGCCAGGCAGTCGCAACGGGTTCTTGGCAACGTTAACGGCAGCCACCTCGCCCCGCGCAAATGGCGCCAGTTTCTTGGCCAAATCGACCGCTGAACGGCAGGCCGGGTCGCCGCCCGCATTGCGCGTCAGGGTCGCAATCCCGTATACCCCCGCCAGCCCAACGATGACTCCGGCGACACCGCCAGCCAAAATCATGGCAAGGCGTCTTTTAGCGAAGGTGGATTGGGGGCTGGTCATGAGCGGCTTGATGGATATGCCATGAGCAACAAAATGTGGGGCGGGCGGTTTACGTCTGGCCCTGATGACATCATGGAGGAGATCAACGCCTCCATCGACTTCGACCGGCATCTCTTCCGCCACGACATCGCGGCGTCCAAGGCGCATGCCGAAATGCTGGCCAAGCAAGGCATTATTGCGGCCGAAGATGCGAAAAAGATAGCTCACGGTCTAGACACGATCCTGTCAGAAATTGAAGCGGGCAAATTCTCCTTCAAGCGAGCTCTGGAAGACATCCACATGAACGTGGAGGGCCGGCTCTCCGAGCTCATTGGCGAGGCAGCGGGCCGATTGCATACCGCGCGCTCACGCAATGACCAGGTCGCTACTGACTTCAGGCTTTGGGTGCGCGATTCGAATGACGCGATCGACGCCGCACTCGCCGGTTTCCAGCGTGCACTCGTCGACAAGGCGCTGACGCATGCCGCCACGGTGATGCCCGGCCTCACGCATATGCAAACCGCGCAGCCGGTGACGTTCGGCCATCATCTGCTCGCCTATGTCGAAATGGCCGCGCGCGATCGCGGCCGTTTCGCCGACGCACGCAAACGTCTCAACGAATCCCCGCTTGGTGCCGCTGCGCTCGCCGGCACTTCGTTTCCGCTTGACCGGGACATGACGGCTAAGGCGCTCGGCTTTGACCGGCCAATGGCGAATTCGCTCGACGCAGTGTCCGACCGCGACTTTGTCATGGAGACGCTGGCGGCTGCTTCAATCACCGCCGTTCATTTGTCTCGGTTAGCAGAGGAAATCGTCATCTGGACGTCGCCGCTGACCGGCCTGGTGAAGCTATCGGACAAATTCACCACCGGTTCCTCGATCATGCCGCAAAAGCGCAATCCGGATGCTGCCGAGCTGGTTCGCGCGAAGACCGGCCGCGTCATTGGCGCGCTTAACGCACTGATGATCGTGATGAAGGGCTTGCCGCTCGCCTATGCCAAGGACATGCAGGAAGACAAAGAAGGCGCCATGGATGCCCTCTCCGCACTTTCACTGTCCATTGCGGCAATGACCGGCATGATCGGCGATCTTGAACCCGAGACCGCACGAATGAAGAAGGCGGCAGGCGAGGGCTATGCGACCGCGACCGATCTTGCCGACTGGATGGTGCGGAATTTGAAAATTCCGTTCAGGGACGCCCATCACCGCACCGGCCGGATCGTCGCCAAAGCCGCGGAGGCGGGCGTTGCGCTGCATCGGCTGCCGCTCGCAACCATGCGTGAAATCGAGCCACGAATTGGCGAGGACGTCTTCAGCGTTCTGTCTGTCGACCGTTCGGTAAAAAGCAGATCGAGCTTCGGTGGCACCGCACCGAAAAACGTACGGGCGCAAGCAAAGAAATGGCTGCGCAAGCTGCAAAAAGAGAAACCCTGACTTCGCCTTCTTTGCTTGTTTTGCTATGCTACATCCGAGGCCAGGAGCGCGTATCGTGAACCCGTTTTGCCACTGTCCGCCGCTGAGACTTGCCCTGATCGGCGTGCTTGTCGCGTCACTCGGGCTGGCTGCCTGCGGCCGAAAGGGTCCGCTCGATCCGCCACCGGGCGCGTCGGTTGCCGGCGACGCCAAATATGGCCCTCCAGTTCTCGGTCCCGACGGCAAGCCACTCGCTCCGGCGGGCCCGAATAAACGTATTCCTCTCGACGTCTTGCTCAACTGAGCGTGTGATGCACCACTTTGCTTATCGCGACGGCGTTCTCCACGCCGAGGCGGTGAATCTAGACGCGCTCGCCGCCGCGGTTGGAACACCGTTTTATTGTTATTCGACGGCAACGCTCACCCGCCACTATCAAGTGTTTGCGGGAGCGTTTGCCGATGTGCGTGCGCTCATCTGCTACGCGATGAAGGCGAACTCCAATCAAGCTGTGCTTAGCACACTTGCAAAGCTTGGAGCGGGCGCTGACGTGGTATCGGGCGGCGAACTCAAGCGCGCGCGTCTCGCCGGCGTCCCGGCCGACAAGATCATGTTCTCAGGTATTGGCAAGACTGCGACCGAGCTTGCACTCGCAGTCGATGAAGGAATTCTGTGCGTTAACGTCGAATCCGAACCGGAGCTCGAACTGCTGTCGTCAATTGCGGCAGCAAAGGGCCGAACCGCGAATGTTTCTATACGGGTCAACCCGGATATTGACGCCAAGACGCATCACAAGATTGCTACGGGTAAAGCCGAGAACAAGTTCGGCATCCCAATCAGCCGGGCACGCGAAATTTACGCCCGCGCCGCCAAGCTCAAGGGTCTGAAAGTCGCTGGCGTCGATATGCATATCGGTAGCCAAATCACCGAGCTCGATCCGTTCGGTAATGCATTCGCATTACTCGCGGATTTTGTGCGGACGCTGCGTGCCGATGGCCATGTCATTTCGCACGTCGACCTCGGTGGCGGTTTGGGAATTCCCTATCATGACGACAACGAACCGCCGCCACACCCCGAGGCCTATGCCAAAGTCGTGAAGCAGGCGACGCGCGATCTCGATTGCCAGCTGATCTTCGAGCCCGGTCGGCTGATCGTCGGCAATGCGGGCATTCTCGTGACGCGTGTGCTGTTCGTGAAGCACGGAGAAGCCAGGAATTTCGTTGTGGTCGATGCCGCCATGAACGATCTCATCCGGCCGACGCTATATGACGCACACCATGAAATTTGGTCTGTCGTGGAACAGAAATCCTCGGCGCGCCGCATCCGCGCCGATGTGGTCGGGCCGGTCTGTGAAAGTGGCGATTTCCTTGCTGTTAACCGCGAAATGGCGGAGCCGGTAAACGGTGCCTTACTTGCCGTTATGACAGCCGGCGCCTACGGCGCGGTCCAGGCCGGTACCTACAATACGCGGCCTTTAGTGCCGGAAGTGATGGTCAATGGCTCAGAATGGGCACTGGTGCGCCCGCGCCTTGAAGTTGACCAATTGATTGCGCTCGATCGCATGCCGGATTGGCTTTGAGCGCATAAACGGGCGCGTGGCCCGGTCGTCGGCTGCATGTTAGCATGATGGCTATGAGATTCTCCTGAGCCTGAGCGACGGAGCGGCGTTTGGACGATTTTGACGATCCTCACGATCGGGCACAGCCGGCGAGATTTCTGCTCGCACGGGCTCTTACGCGCGCACGCGGTAGCATCTTGTGGGAACGGCTTTGGCCTGCTCTCGCGGCGCTCGCGACCGTCGCCGGATTGTTCCTCGCCTTTTCCTGGG
Organism: uncultured Alphaproteobacteria bacterium; assembly: GCA_963735285.1. Taxonomy (GTDB): domain Bacteria; phylum Pseudomonadota; class Alphaproteobacteria; order Rhizobiales; family Xanthobacteraceae; genus Pseudolabrys. The sequence continues at coordinate 291,898 of CAVTKN010000010.1, forward strand.
CAGGTCTATGGCTGGCGTTGCCACCGTTGGCGCGCGCGATTGGCCTGTTTGTATTCGTTGTTGCCGCCTTTGCCGCAGCATTGCCGCTCGTTATCTTGCGGCTGCCGAGCATCTATGACGGGCTGCGCCGGCTTGATCGCAGCAGCGGTGAAACGCACCGACCGGCGACCGCGGTAGCTGACCATATTGCCGCGAATAGTCAGGATCCGGTGGCGCAGGCATTATGGCGCGCGCATGTCGAGCATGCGCTGCTTTCGGCGCGCAAGTTCAAGGCCGGCTGGCCGACGCCGAACCTGTCGCTGCGCGATCCGATGGCATTCCGCGCACTCGTGCTCATCCTGGTGGTGGCGAGTTTCTTTGCGGCGGGTGGCGAGCGGTACAAGCGAATTGCAGCAGCCTTCGATTGGCACGGTGTCGTTGCGCCGGCAAACTTCCGCATCGACGCGTGGGTCACGCCGCCGGTTTATACCGGTCGGCCACCTGTGATGCTTCAGGGGCTGCGGCCAGGCGATACCGCGCAGGCTAGCGCGCCCGTGGCCGTACCGGCGGGCAGTCAGCTGGTGATCCGCGCGACCGGCAAAGTGAACTTCGATATCGTGCGCCATGGTGGCCTTGAAGACGCGCCAGCGGAAACGCGTGCGCCGCTACCGGCCGGTACCGAGGAGCGCCGGTTGGTCATTAAAGGCGACGGTTCTGCCGCAGTTCACGGCGTGCTCGGTAGTGATCTGGTTTGGAATTTCACGGCGATCCCCGACCGTGCGCCGACGATCGAACTCACCAAGGACCCGGAACGGCAAGCGCGCGGCGCGTTGCGGCTCGATTACAAGATGGATGACGACTACGGCGTCATTGAAGCGAAAGCTACTTTTGCGCTCAAGGATGAAGAACCTTCCGACAAGCCACGCCACCCATTGTTCGCGGCGCCGGACTATGCGCTCACTTTACCGCAAGCGCGCACGCGCTCCGGTGCGGCCCAAACCACCCATGATTTGACCGAGCATGCATGGGCCGGTGCAGACGTTGTCATGACCCTGACGGCGCGCGACGAGGCGGGCAATGAGGGACGCAGCCGGCCACGCGAGTTGACGTTACCGCAACGGATATTCGTCAAGCCATTGGCGCGTGCCTTGATTGAGCAGCGGCGCAATCTGGCGCTTGATGCTGAGACCAAGCCGTTGGTACTTACGGCTCTTGACGCATTGAGCATCGCGCCAGAACGTTTCACGCCAGAATCTGGCGTCTATCTCGGTTTGCGCTCGATCTATCATGACCTCGAAAACGCCAAGAGTGACGATGCCCTCCGTGAGGTTGTGGCGCGGCTCTGGGATATGGCTGTCCAGCTGGAGGACGGCAACGTATCGCAGGCGGAGCAAGCGTTGCGTCAGGCACAGGAGGCCTTGCGTCAGGCGCTTGATCGCGGCGCCAGCGAGGAGGAAATCAAAAAGCTGATGGAGCAATTGCGAGCGGCCATGGATAAATTTCTCCAGGCCCTCGCCGAGGAATTACGCAAAAATCCTCAGCAGCTTGCGCGGCCGCTCGACCGCAATACACGCACGCTCAGCCAGCAAGACCTCAAGAGCATGCTCGACCGGCTCGAGCAAATGGCGCGTTCCGGCAACAAGGACGCTGCCCGCCAGTTGCTCGATCAGTTGCAGTCAATGCTCGAGAACCTGCAAATGGCGCGGCCTGGCGCCTCGGGTGGCGACGACGGCGATGACGACATGATGTCGGCACTTGACGAGCTTGGCGACGTAATCCGCAAGCAACAGCAATTGCGCGACAAGACATTCCGGCAGGGTCAGGATTCGCGGCGCGATCGTCAGCGCGGGCAGCAAGGCCAGGGCCAGATGGGCGATCTACGTCAGGACCAGCAAGGTCTTCGCGATCGTCTCAATAAGCTGTTGGACCAACTCAAGCAGCACGGACTCGGCCAACCCGGGCAGCAAGGCGAGGGCAATGAAATGGGCCAGCTCGGCGATGCTGGCGAGGCCATGGGCCAGGCCGAAGGCCAGTTGGGGGAGGGTGATGCCGACAATGCCGTCGACAGCCAAGGCCGCGCGCTGGATGCCATGCGAAAGGGCGCCCAAGGGCTAGCCCAGTCGATGCAACAGCAGGGCATGGGCCCAGGGCCCAACGGCCGCCCCGGCCGCGGCCAGGCCAGAGCCCAAGGGGAAACCGATCCGCTGGGACGGCCGATGCGCGGCCGCGACTATGGTGACGATGTCACGGTGAAAGTACCGGGCGAGATCGATGCCCAGCGTGCGCGCCGTATCCTGGAGGAACTACGCAAGCGCTTTGGCGAAGGGTTCCGCCCGCAGCTCGAGCTGGATTATATCGAGCGCCTGCTCAAGGATTTCTGACGGAAAAATTTCCGCCTGGTGGGCAGAAGCTAGTGCCGCCAGACCAGTGCTTCGCGCACGGCGCCGGTAATCTGATCGACCGAAAACGGCTTTGCGAGCACGTCGTGTACGAGCGCATCCAGCCCGTGTGCTCGCTCATGCTGATCCGCGTATCCCGTCATCAGCATGATCGCGACATCGGGATGACGACGGCCGGTTTCGAGGGCGAGCGCGATGCCGTCCATGACCGGCATCTTTACGTCGGACAAGAGCAGATCGAAGTTGCCCTTGGCCTGATTGAGCGCTTCGAGGGCGCTCGCACCGTCGGCTGCCTCTGTGAGATCATGCCCGTCGTTGCCGAGAGCGCGTAGCAAAAACTTACGTACGGTGTCGTCATCTTCCGCAATGAGGATGCGTGCCATTGCCTTATTTGGCTCCCGCAACCGCGTCCTGCGGGCCAAAGAAACGGACAACAACATCTGTCGCGCTTTCTGGTGGCGAAACAAGACGGCTGCGGAATTCGAGCTTTTCGCCGGGGCCGATCGTGCTGCGGCTTGGCATCGAGCTCCACGTGTAGACCTCTTGGCCCGCAGCATCGCGTGCAGCAAACCTTAGACGCGGAACTTCAGTCGCTTTACTCGCAATGCTGACAATGCTGCCTTCGATGACAAGTGCGGCTAAGCCTTCCTGAGTTTCCTTCGAAATTCGCATGTTTTCGAATTTCAGGTTTCGCAGGTTGACCGGCAGCCCGATCGCAGAAAACAGAGAAGCAGTTTGCGGAAAAAAGCGCACAACTTCGCTGCGTGCGCCGATCAGCGCGACGTTAAAGGCAAAGAGCACGAGGATAAGTGCCGTCCAGTGTGAAGATCGACGAGCCTTAACGCGGCGCGCCTGCAAGCGCTTGCGTCGCGCGACGAAGTTGTCGGCTTCGTCGGAGTCCGGCTTAGCGGTCGAAAGTGGCGCGGTCGGTGGTTCCATTGACGGGACGACAGAGGGGGCATCAGCGATGGCCACAGGTTCCGGATGCGGAGCATCCACGGTTGCGGGCGTGGTCGCACCCGCAGCTTCGCCGTCATCATGAGCCGGCATCGCATCCATCGCAGTGCCGGTGACCGGTCCATCGGGACGTATGACGCCGACAGGACCGCGCGCTTGACCATCCGCAAGAGCGTCATTCGCAGACGCCGTCAATTCCGGGGTCGCCTCCAGGCTGCTCGCGAACCAGGCGGTCTTGCAGCGGGCGCAACGAACAGTACGGCCGGCCTCACCCAGCGAGGCCGGTTCGATGTTGTAGGAGGTGGCACAGTTTGGACAGGCGATCAGCATGGCATCGGTCGGTATTTGGGTGCTCAAACCTACCAGCCGTCCGTTAATGGATCGGAAACCATGACAAGGCCCGCAAACGCGGGGATTTGGGGCTTTTCCCCCGCGCTGCTATGGCGGCCCAGTGATAATCTTGTAAAAGCGCAGGTCCGGGCGCTCATCGAGGGTCGCGGGACCGCATTTCGGCCTTGGGCCCCGGGGGCGGCCGGGAGGCGATTCGACGGGCCTTTAGCGGCAATAAGTTGGAGTGGGGTGGGTGGTCCGATTCGAGAACGTGGGACTACGCTATGGCTTGGGGCCAGAGGTTCTGCGCGACCTCACGTTCCGGATCGATCCGCATTCTTTCCAATTTCTCACCGGTCCCTCCGGTGCGGGGAAGACGTCTCTCCTGCGCCTGTTATTCCTGTCTATGCGGCCAACCCGCGGATTGATCACCCAGTTCGGTCACGACGTCGCGACTCTTTCACGCGATGCGGTTGCGACCCTGCGGCGGCGCATTGGCATCGTTTTTCAGGATTTTCGTCTTCTCGACCACATGACGACTTATGAGAACGTCGCATTGCCGTTACGCGTGATGGGCCGCCCCGAGGACAGTTACCGCGACGAAGTAGTCGAATTGCTGAATTGGGTAGGGCTCGGTGAGAGAATGTGGGCGTTGCCGCCTGTGCTCTCGGGCGGCGAAAAGCAACGCGCCGCTATCGCTCGCGCGGTGATCGCGCGACCACAATTGCTGCTCGCCGACGAGCCGACGGGGAACGTCGATCCCAGCCTGGCGCAACGGCTTCTGCGTCTGTTCGTCGAACTCAACAAGTCCGGGACGTCGGTTGTGATTGCCACCCACGACATCGCATTGATGGATCAATACGACGCGCGCCGCCTCGTTCTGCACGACGGCCGTCTCCATATTTACGACTGAGGAAGCAGATGACTGACTACATGCCGAGCAAATTGAACCTGACGATGCGCGAGCCGGAAGAACTCTTGCCGCATTTCGAGACGCCGCTCGTGCCGCGCAATTCCATATCCGGGCGCGCACTTATCGCAGTCGTCGCCATTATGACCTTCCTTGCATCTCTCACGATCGGCGCGGCAATACTTGTCAGTCGAGCGGCGGGCGAATGGCAGTCGGAAATCTCCCGTGAGGTGACCATTCAAGTTGTTCCGGCGCCTGGTCGCGATGTGGACAGCCTCGTGGACAAGGCTGTATCGGTCGCACGGGCATTCCCGGGCATCGCCGAGGTTCGGCCCTACTCGAAAGATGAATTTGCCAAACTCCTTGAGCCATGGCTCGGCACCGGGCTCTCGCTGAATGAATTGCCGGTCCCGCGATTGATCATCGTTAAGCTTGCGTCGGATGCAACACCGGATCTTGCGCAACTGAGGCGCCTGCTGGCCGAACAGGTACCCGGCGCCATGCTCGACGACCATCGCGGATGGATTGATCGCATGCGAGCGATGGCCGGCACGGCGGTCGCCGCCGGACTTGGTGCGTTGATTTTGATGTTTGCGGCGACAATATTGTCGGTCACTTTCGCGACGCGCGGGGCAATGGCGACGAACAAACCAGTCATCGAAGTGTTGCATTTTGTCGGTGCCAAAAATGGATTTATCGCCCGGAACTTCCAGCACCATTTCCTGCTGCTTGGCTTGCAAGGCGGTGCCATCGGTGGAGGTGCGGCGATTATATTGTTTGCGCTCGCCGGGCTCGTCAGCCGGTGGTTTGCCGGTACCGCGGGCGGTGACCAGACATCGGCATTATTCGGGTCATTTTCAATTGGTTTGGCCGGTTATATCGCGGTGCTGTGCCAGGTCGCGCTGATTGCCGTGGTGACCGCATTAACGTCACGGCATACGGTCAACAGCACATTGGAAGCGATCGACTGACATGCTTGCCGGGGTTGCCCGCTGGATCGGATTTCTGACCATGGCTGTCGGCGCCACGGCGGTCCTCCTGCTCGCAGCCGGGTTCGGACTCTTCGTCTCACACATTGCTGGAGAGGAGGTGTCACTCGACAATAAAGCGGACGGCATCGTGGCGCTCACGGGAGCTGCCGCGCGCATCCCCGACGCAATCGAACTATTGGCGACTGAACGCGGGAAGCGATTGTTGATCACCGGTGTGCACCGCGACACGAGCGCGCGGGAAATTGCCCGCCTCACACCACTGTATTCCAAGTATTTCAATTGCTGCATCGATCTCGACCGTTCGGCGCTCAATACGTTCGGCAATGCGCTTGAAACCAGGCGCTGGGCGCGCGCACACAATTTCAATTCGTTGATCGTTGTGACTTCGAATTGGCACATGCCGCGGGCCATGGCCGAGCTTGGTCACCAACTTCCTGACGTCACGTTGATCGCCTATCCGGTCATTTCAGAAAAGGCGAAAGCCGAACCCTGGTGGTCGAACTGGGATTCGGCCCGCCTGCTGTTCCTGGAGTACATGAAGTACCTGCTCGCATGCACGCGCATGCGTATCGATTCCGATAGCGCTGTTTAAGGGAGCGTTGTGGTGGTCATATTTCTACGATCGACTGCTTTCAACGTGCTGTTCTATTTAAACACGCTTGTGTATTTGATTGCGGCGCTGCCGACTTTCTTCATGCCCTATCGCGCAATTGTTGCCGTGGCGAAATCATGGGGCCGCGTCAATCTTGTGCTTCTGCGCGTCGTCGCCGGCATCGACTGTGAAGTCCGCGGCCGGGAGAATATACCCAAAGGCCCGATCATCGTTGCCTCCAAGCACCAATCGGCGTGGGAAACGTTCGCGCTCTTGCCACTGATCGACAATCCCGTGTTCATTCTCAAGCGGGAATTGCAGTGGATTCCAATCTTCGGCTGGCTCACCATCAAGGGGCGCATGGTGCCGGTCGATCGAGGCGGCGGGTCGCAGGCACTGGCGGCCATGATTGAGCGCGCGCGCATCGAGCTGGCCGACGATCGCCAGCTCATTATTTTCCCAGAGGGTACGCGGCGGCCCGCTGGCGCCGAGCCTCGCTATAAGTTTGGCGTCGCGCACCTTTATGCCGCTGGCGGCGTGCCTTGCGTGCCCATTGCACTCAACTCCGGTCTGTTCTGGCCGCGCCGTTCGCTTCGGCGCTTCCCCGGCACGGTGGTGGCGGAAATCCTCGATCCGATTCCACCGGGTCTCGACAAAGAGACATTCTTTGCGCGACTTCAAAATGACATTGAAACTGCCACGGCGCGTTTGATTGCCGAGGGTCGGGAAAAGATGGGAACGGAGGGGCCAGTACTTGACTGAAGTCGCCGGGTGTTACGAGGACTAACTACCGGACGACTGATGGATGCCCTTAAGTTGTTCGGCCAAGATGTGCAGTTCGGCATCGCGAATGCCCAGTGATTGCAGTTCCTTTACTGCCGCCAGGACGTAGTCTCGGCAAGCGCCCGAGCGGCCGTGGCCCTGGCGGGCATAATGCAATTGCTCGGTGACACTTAGGCGGCCGGCATATTGGCGATGGCCCCGGTCAACCACATAGCAAAGGGCATGGACGCTTTCTTGCGGGTCGTCGTCGAGCCAGACCCTTCGCCACGCTTCCCGATATACCCGAGTGACCTGTTCGCGTGCGCGCAGGTATTCGATCGTTTCGGATCTCCGCGCCGCCGCCACCCGGTAGGCGATGCCGCGACAATTGCCGCCGCGATCGAGCCCGAAGACGAGGCCGGGCTTTTCCGGAGTTCCGCGGTGCACAAACGAATACACGCAAAGAGCGCGATGGGCGCCCACCAGCCGTGCGTTGCGACGTTCCGCAAAATCGAATCCGGGCCGCCACATCAGCGAGCCGTAGCCGAAGACCCACAGGTCTTCGTTGCTTTGATTGGGGTGTGCGTTCATCGTGGTGAGGAAATTGGACCACGGCGTTGACGGGACCGGCGAATTGCGTTCGCCTAACAGGCTGGCGCCCTCCATGCAACCCGCTCGCCTGGCACGGGCGCAGAAACGCCGCATTCGGCAGGTTTTTGAATTCCAATGATGAGTCGTTCAACGAGCCTGCAATCACGCCGCCGGACCGGCCGCCGGTATACGATTCTGCTTTTCATCGTGCTGGCACTGGTCGCGGGGTGGACCGGTTTCTGGAAATTTGCAGCGACCAAGGCGCAGGAGGCAATCGAAGGCTGGCGCTCGCGTGAGGCAAAGTCAGGGCGGATCTACAACTGCGGCTCTCAGGATGTCGGCGGATATCCATTTCGAATCGAAGTCAGTTGCGACGGCGCCTCTGCACTGTTCCGCAGCAACCAGCCGCCGGTTGAACTCAGGGCAGAAAGTCTCACGGTCGTTGCTCAGGTTTATCAGCCGGGGCTGCTCATCAGCGAGATCCATGGTCCGCTAACCGTCGGTGAATCCGGAAAATCTCCGGAAATCATCGCCAATTGGACATTGGCGCAAACGAGTGTGCGCGGTACGCCGGCAGCGCCGCAGCGTGCGTCTCTCGTGTTCGATGGACCGACCGTCGATCGCATGGCCGGGACAGCGCGGCAGAATATCTTGCGGGCCAAACATATCGAGCTTCATGGCCGAATTGCCGAAGGATCCGCCGCAAACAAGCCAGTGATCGAAATTGCGTTGCAGCTCGATCAGGCCTCGGCTCCCACATTGCATCCTGCGGCAGCTCAACCGGTCGATGCAAATGCCACTGCGGTGCTTCGTGGCCTGAACGATTTTTCGCCGAAGCCATGGTCTGTTCGGTTTCGCGAGATACAGGCGGAGGGTGGCCGCATCGACATTACGCAGGCGCGCATCCAGCAAGGGGAAATACTCGCGGTAGGTGGCGGCACGTTGTCAATCAACGGCAATGGCCGCCTGGAGGGCCAACTGCGCGTAACGATGGCTGGCCTCGAACAGTTCTTGACGGCAATTGGCGCGCAGCAACGGGTGCAAACGTCGCCCAACATGGACAAGCTCGTCGGCGCGCTCGACCGCTTGGCACCCGGACTGGGGGATGTGGCCCGCCAGCAGGCTGGTGCCAATATATCGCTCGGCATCAATATGCTTGGTGAACAGACCACGCTCGAGGGCAAACGCGCGGTAACGCTGCCATTGCGCTTCACCGATGGTGCAATTTTCCTGGGCCCAATCCCGATCGGCAACGCGCCGGCGCTGTTTTAGCTTTTATCCGACGCGTAGGGCTTAGGCAGCGGTTCGTGCGGCAGGTCCGGATGCGGCCGGCCGAAATCCGGAGCTGGCGAATCCTGGCCGATCTCGACAATACCTTTCCGGATCGCGCGCGTGCGCGCAAAATGCTCGAACAATGCGTCGCCGTCACCTTTACGAATTGCCTTTGTTAAAGCCGAAACGTCTTCGTTGAAGCGGCCGAGCATTTCCAGGACGGCATCCTTGTTTGCGAGGAACACGTCGCGCCACATGGTCGGGTCAGACGCGGCAATGCGCGTGAAGTCGCGAAATCCACCCGCGGAGAACTTCAGCACTTCCGAGCGTGTCACTGTTTGCAGTTCGTCTGCGGTGCCGACGATTGTGTAGGCAATGAGGTGTGGCAGATGGCTGGTGATCGCGAGCACAAGGTCGTGGTGATCGGGTGCCATGACTTCCACATTGGCACCGAGAAGGCGCCAGAACGCGGCCAGTTTTTCGACAGCCTGCGGTTCGGTGCCTTCTGGCGGCGTCAGAATGCACCAGCGATTGACGAACAATTCCGCGAAGCCGGCGTCTGGGCCGGAATATTCCGTTCCTGCGACCGGATGCGCCGGTACGAAACTCACGTTCTTGGGCAGGTGCGGGGTCATGTCGCGAACAACAGAACCCTTGACCGAGCCGACATCAGAGACAATTGCGCCGGCGGAAAGATGTGGGCCTATCTCTTTTGCGACCGGACCGCAGGCGCCAACGGGAATGCATACGATGACGAGATCCGCGCCCTCGACGGCGGCCGCATTGCTTTCCACCACCTGGTCGGCGAGGCCGAGCTCGGCAATGCGCCGGCGCGTTTCCGGAGAACGCGCCGTCGCGACAATCGAACGCGCTGCGCCTTGCGCGCGGGCCGCGCGCGCAATTGAAGAGCCGATCAGCCCGAAGCCGATCAGCGCCAGGCGATTAAACATAGTGGCCGGTTTGCTCACGCTGCTTTCCCCAAGAATTCCTTGAGCGCCTGTACGACCAAACGGTTGGCTTCCTCGGTACCGACGCTCATTCTCAAGGCATTCGGCAGCTTGTAGGCGCCGACCTGGCGCAGAATGAGCCCACGTTTCGTCAGGAACGCATCAGCATCCCTGGCGGTGCGACCCTTGACCTCCGGGAAGTGGATGAGGACAAAATTTGCGGCGCTCGGGGTCACGGCGAGACCAAGCTTGCCGATCTCGTCGGTCAGCCAGGCTAGCCACTGCGTATTGTGTGCGCGGGCGCGATCAACATGCGCCGTATCGCGAATCGCCGCAATTCCTGCGGCAATCGCCGGGGCGTTGACGTTGAATGGACCACGGATGCGGTTGATCGCATCGACGATATGCGCTGGCCCATAAAGCCAGCCGAGGCGAAGCGCCGCCAGTCCATAAATCTTCGAGAAGGTGCGCGTCATCACCACGTTGTCGGTGGTGGCGACCAGCTCAATGCCGGACTCATAATCGTTTCGCTGCACGTACTCCGCATAGGCGGCGTCGAGCACGAGTAGAACATGCGCGGGAAGACCCTTGTGCAGGCGCTTGACCTCGTCGAAAGGAACATAGGTTCCAGTCGGGTTATTTGGATTGGCCAAAAACACGACTTTTGTCTTTGCCGTCACCGCCTTGAGGATCGCATCGACATTCGCTGTCAGATCTTTTTCGGACGCGGCAATTGCTTTTGCGCCGGTGCCTGTTATCGCGATCGGGTAAACCAGAAAGCCGTGCGTCGTGTAGATCGCTTCGTCGCCGTCTCTGAGATAAGCGCGCGCGATCAAATTCAGCAAATCGTCCGAACCGGCGCCACACACAATACGATCTGGATCGAGCCCGAAGGCGGCGCCGATCGCTTCACGCAAGGTCGAAGCAGATCCGTCCGGGTAGTCCTCAAGGTGCTCACCAGCCGCGCGATAGGCCGCGAGCGCATTCGCGCTCGGCCCCAACGGCGTTTCGTTGGAGGAGAGCTTGAAAACCTTCGCGACTCCGGGCGCGGAACTCTTGCCCGGAACGTAAGGAGCAATATCGAGCACGCCGGGGCGTGTTTGCGGGCGATTCGCAGTCATGGACGCTTTTCCGAACGATCAGGCCTTGTCGGCGGCAATCGTATAGCGGGTTGCGTGGCTTCCGACGAGGGCTGCCGAGCGTACAGTCGCGCCAGCCTTAACCAAGGCCGCGCTCACCGATTCAAGGTCTGCATCCTTTGGAAACGTCACCAGCAGTGCAGCCCCGTCGAAGGCGCGGTCGGGCACAGCGATGAATTCGGCCAGTGCCGATAGTGCTTCGGCGGCCCTGGCGCTCCAGCTAGACACTCGCATGCTCCAAACGGCGGCTTCGGTCGCCATGGCGTCGGGCGCCACCCTGGAAAGGACGAATACCGGCAATGCAGCCGGGTGATCCGGGCGTTCAACGAAAGGCAGGCGCGCAATGATCTTCGGGGCGGCATCGAATTCGAGCGCACTCCACCAGGCGCCTGCCGACCCCACATCTGAAGCGGATACCAGGCCAAGGTCGCCTTTGGAATCCGACACGGCGGCGACCACTCCGGCTGCGCCCATATGTGGGACAAATGGGACTGTGAAGCCAAAATGGAATCGCGCGGAATCTCGCATCAGCGCATCGCCCGCCGACAGATCCGCATGGACCGAGAAAGGCGCCTGCACATAAGTAAAAGTCGAGATGATGATCCGCCAAATGCTTTCGGCGGTATCGAGCGGCAGAATGCCTTTGTGCCGCTTGACCAACCGCCGCATCATCTCGACTTCGCGCGCGGGCCGAAAAGCCGACGTGCCCGTATCCTGGCTACGTTTGACCGCGATCAGGCGATCGATGATCTCGCCGCGCTCCATCAAGAGCTGATGCATCGCCTCGTCGATCCGGTCGATCTCCTTGCGTAAGTCTGCCAACGCGGGTGTTTGGGGTGCTTTCACCATGGCGGCATTGATAGGTGGGCTGAGCGTTGAAATCAAAGAAAACGTTGACTGAAGCCTGCTAGGTTGACAGTAAACCGCTATAAATCGGCCCGCGATGCGGGTAGCGCCGGGAGCGCACAGGCAACATGGCCGAGGCCAATTTGACGAGCGCACGTGAGGCCGGGGATGCGCCGCGGGAGGCGGACCAGCCGCACGATTCCCTTGTCGCCCATTTTGGGGCGGACAAGCCGCTCAAGCTCGACGCCGGCGTCGAACTCACCCCATTCCAGATTGCCTACAAGACCTACGGCGTCCTCAATGCCGCGCGCAGCAATGCGGTTCTGATCTGCCACGCGCTGACCGGCGACCAGCATGTCGCAAGCGCGCATCCTGTTACCAAAAAGTCCGGCTGGTGGGAGACTATGGTCGGCCCCGGCAAGCCGATCGACACGGAACGCTATTTCGTCATCTGCCCCAACGTGGTCGGCGCTTGCATGGGGACGACTGGACCATCGTCAACCGATCCGAAAACCGGAAAGCCATGGGGGCTCGACTTTCCAGTCATTACCATCCGCGACATGGTGCGAGCGCAGGCCATGTTGCTCGATCATCTCGGCATCGACTCTTTGTTTGCGGTGGCCGGCGGCTCAATGGGCGGCATGCAGGTTCTGCAATGGGCAGCGAGCTACCCGCAGCGCGTGTTTTCCGCGCTGCCGATCGCGTGCGCGACGCGCCATTCGGCGCAGAACATCGCGTTCCACGAAGTGGGCCGGCAGGCAATCATGGCCGATCCGGAATGGCGCGGTGGCCGCTATCATCTGGAGGGCACCAATCCGCGGCGAGGGCTCGCGGTCGCACGCATGGGCGCGCATATCACTTATCTCTCGGACGCCGCGCTCCACCGGAAATTCGGACGCAAGTTTCAGGATCGCGAGAATCCGACCTTCTCGTTTGACGCGGACTTCGAGGTCGAATCCTATTTGCGCCACCAGGGCATTTCGTTCGTTGAGCGTTTTGACGCGAATTCCTATCTGTATCTGACGCGCGCGATGGACTATTTCGACCTCGCTGCCGATCACAATGGAGTTTTGGCGAATGCCTTCAAACGCACGCCGACCCGCTTCTGCCTGATTTCGTTCACGAGCGATTGGTTATTCCCGACATCGGAATCGCGCGCGGTCGTGCATGCGCTGAACGCCGCCGGTGCGCGTGTCTCGTTTGCGGAAATCGTCACCGACAAAGGCCACGATGCCTTCCTGCTCGACGAGCCGGAACTGTTCGCGATTGTACGCGGCTTTCTCGATGGAGCCGGCAAGGCGCGCGGACTTGGGCCGAAAGCCGAGCGATGAGCATGCTCAAGCGCGATAACCCCGAACTGACCGTTGCCAGCATTCCCCGCACGCCGGGTGGCGCGCGCGTAGACCTGGTGCTGGTCGCCGAGATGGTCGAGCGTGGTGCCAAGGTGCTGGACGTCGGATGTGGCGATGGCGAGCTTTTGCGGATTCTGAGCGAAAGCCGCGGCGTCGATGGCCGCGGCATCGAGCTCTCCCGCGAAGGCGTGAACGAATGTGTGGCGAAGGGCCTCGCCGTGATTCAGGGCGACGCCGATACCGATCTCGGCGACTATCCGGATGACGCTTTCGACTACGTGATCCTGTCGCAGACCCTGCAGGCGACCCGCCATCCGCGCGTGGTGCTCGAGCACATGCTGCGAATCGGCAGCCACGCGGTTGTGTCATTTCCGAACTTCGGCCATTGGCAGGTCCGGCTTCAGTTGCTCTTCGCCGGCCACATGCCGCAGACCGATATCCTGCCCTACAGCTGGTACGACACGCCGAATATCCACCACTGCACGATCAAGGATTTCCGTCAGCTCTGCACGGAAATCGGGGTTCAGATGGAAAAGGCGGTGGCGCTGAATGCCTGGGGCAAACCGCTCCGCCTCAATGCTCCCTGGTGGTTCTGGAACCTTTTTGGGGAACAAGCCGTTTTTCTCCTCAGCCGGAAGGGCTGAGGCGGCATCGCTTCACGCATAAATCCCGGTCTGAAAGTGCAGCGCAGCAACTTTAACTGTGCTGCAGCGCCTGCATAACTTCGCTTCCAAGTATAGGTGGGAGCGAAAACAGTATTCGAGTATTGCAATGAGTAAATCAATTTTCATAAGAGGTATAATTTTTGTGTCAGCGGTATTCCGATGGAATATCTGCTATGCGTTCCACGAAATGACCTTCCAATGATCACGAAAATGCCATACCGGAACGGCGTTTGGACACCGTGCCTGGCGCTGATTCTATCAGTTCCAGGTGCTTTGCTTGTATAGCTAAGGGGACTAATCTGATGACACTTAAATCAAGACGGGCGACAGTTCTGTTGTGTTCGGTGGCGGTTGCGGCTCTTGCAACGACGGCCCTCGCAAGACCCGTCCACCACCATAAGCATTCTCGTGTGGCGGGCGTGCAGATTGCGGTTCAGTCGCAATCGTCCGGTGCCGATCGAGACGTGCGTTATTCATTCAATGCAACGCAATCGGCTGAAACGACGGGTGGCGAGAGCATCACCCAAGGCCGCCGTCATGGCCGCCGATCCCTTGCCATCGCCGAGGCGCGTGCCCAGGCACAGTCGCATTCGAACTCGGCCTATGGCGGTGCGACCAGCGATTCGCTGGTCAGCGAGGCACGTAAATACATCGGCACCAACCCGACAGGACGCGGCAGCCTGTGGTGTGGCGCGTTCATGGATATGGTGCTCAAGCGCACCGGCCATTCCGGCGGTGGCAATCTTGCCAGTGCTTATACGCATTACGGCCAGCGCGTGAGCGGACCGCGGGTTGGCGCTATCGCCGTGATGGGCCGCCGCGGCGGCGGCCATGTTGGTGTGGTCAGCGGCGTTGATCCGAACGGCAATCCGATCATTGTCTCCGGCAACCACAATCACACGGTTGCCGAGTCCGTTTATCCGGCCGGACGCATCAGCGCGTACGTATTGCCCGGCGGCTAACTGAGTTCCGTCAGACAATAAAAACGCGCCCTGTCGTATGCAGGGCGCGTTTTTTATTGTGATAAGGCCGACGTCAGGTTTCTACAGTATTGAGCAAGTCACCAATGCTGATGTCTCCCGGAGCAATGACTTCGGCATAGACGCCGCAATCGGTGTGGTCGAAATTCTCGAGCAACGTGCGAGGAATGGTCAGGTCGCGGATTCCGGTTTCGGGATCAACATCCGTGGCCGCACAGCGCTGAATTCGTTTGACCACTTTCAGCCGCGCAGTTTGGCCAACCGCAAGTTCCAGGCCGAGCAGATCGAATTCACGCCATGCCGGCCAGCCCGCAACGTAGAGATTGGCGCGAAAGCGTAATGGATTGACCGGTGCGCCGGCGGCATCTTCCACCGCCGCGACAGAGGCAAGGTTGATTATCGACACCACCTTTTTCGCCACATCCGAGAAGCTGTGACCTTCGCCATGCAACACCTTGGGCGGTCCGCGCAATTCTTTCGGCATGAAACGGCGGAAGAAAGCCTCGATCGCAAGCCTTCCATCCTTGCTGCGCAGGTCACCGTGGACCGCTCGGCGGCCCTCCCAGTGGATTGTCAGGGTGTGGTCGGCTTCGTCGTAGTCCGTACGCAGCATGGCCAGGCGCTCATTGCGCATCAGCATCAGGAAGCGCTGCTTGGGAAAATAGGCGGGGGCGGCGGGATCAAACCCACAAGGGCCATTCTCAATGGCATAAAGTCTGTCTGCCGGGAGCGTCTGACCGACCGCGAGGCGGCTGTGCTCCAACAACTGCGGCGACAGTCCTTTGACCGGGTATCGATAGATCGCGCGGAGGGAAGCGGGTTCGGATGTCATTGATTTTTAGCCACTTTAACAACCACCGCTGAGAGGATTAATGCTGACCTATATCAAGTAAACTCCCTCTTCAAACTGCAATAAATGCACCCACATAATGGACCAACCGGGTCGCCTTTGCGGGGCCCGGACGAGACCGGCGCCGTCATGGGCCGAGGGAGTTGAGGCATGAATTTCGAGAAATACACCGACCGCGCCAAGGGCTTCGTCCAATCGGCGCAATCCATGGCCCTGCGCGAGGGCCACCAGCAATTCGCCCCTGAACATCTCCTCAAAGTTCTGCTCGACGATCCGGAGGGGTTGGCGGCGGGCCTCATCGATCGGTCTGGCGGTCAATCCCGGCAAGCGCTGCAGGCCGTCGAAGCCTCGCTCGCCAAGCGGCCGAAGGTCAGCGGCGGGGGTGCCGGGCAGGTCTATCTCGACCTGCGCTGGCGCGGGTATTCGACGCGGCCGAAAAGGCCGGTGAAAAGGCTGGCGATAGCTTTGTGACCGTCGAGCGTCTCTTGCTTGCGCTCGCGCTGGAAAAAGACAGCGAGGCTGGGAAAATTCTCTCCAAGGCCGGCGTTACGCCTCAAGGTCTGAATGCCGCCATCAACGCGCTGCGTAAAGGCCGCACGGCGGATTCCGCCTCTGCCGAGAATGCCTATGATGCGTTGAAGAAGTACGCTCGCGATCTCACGCAGGCCGCGCGGGATGGCAAGCTCGATCCGGTGATCGGCCGCGACGAAGAGATACGCCGCACCATCCAGGTGTTGTCGCGGCGAACCAAGAACAATCCGGTGCTGATCGGCGAGCCCGGCGTCGGCAAAACCGCAATTGTTGAAGGCCTCGCGCTGCGCATCGTCAATGGCGACGTGCCGGAGAGTCTCCAGGACAAGCGGCTGCTCGCGCTCGATCTGGGCGCCATGATCGCGGGCGCAAAGTATCGCGGCGAATTCGAAGAGCGTCTGAAGGCGGTGTTGCAGGAAGTCACATCGTCGGACGGCGGCATCATCCTGTTCATCGACGAAATGCACACGCTGGTTGGCGCGGGCAAGGCCGACGGCGCCATGGATGCGTCCAACCTGCTCAAGCCCGCGCTTGCGCGTGGCGAATTGCACTGCATCGGCGCGACGACGCTCGATGAATACAAGAAGCACGTGGAAAAAGATGCGGCGCTCGCCCGTCGCTTTCAGCCGGTCTTCGTGTCTGAGCCGACCGTGGAAGACACCATCTCGATCCTGCGCGGCTTGAAGGACAAATACGAACAACATCACGGCGTCCGCATTGCCGATTCGGCGATCGTGGCCGCGGCAACGCTGTCGAACCGTTACATCACCGACCGCTTCTTGCCCGACAAGGCGATCGACTTGATCGATGAGGCCGGCGCGCGCCTGAAGATGCAGGTCGATTCCAAACCGGAGGAACTCGATTCCATCGACCGCGAAGTCGTGCGGCTCAAGATTGAGCAGGAGGCGCTGAAAAAAGAAAAAGACGCCGGCTCCAAGGACCGCCTCAAGCGGCTGGAGACCGAACTAAAGGCGCTTGAGAAACAATCCGCCGATATCACCGCGCGCTGGAAGGCGGAAAAAGAGAAACTGTCGGACGCCCAGAAGCTCAAGACCGAGCTCGACCAGTTGCGCGCCGAACTCGCCAATGCGCAGCGCAAGGGTGAATACCAGCGCGCCGGCGAACTGGCCTACGGTCGGATTCCGGAGCTGGAAAAGAAGTTAAAAACGACCGAAGGCTCGGAAGCTTCCGCCAAGGGAGCCATGGTCGAAGAGACCGTGACCGCCGATCATGTCGCGGGGGTGGTGTCGCGCTGGACCGGCGTGCCGGTCGACAGAATGCTTGAGGGAGAAAAGGAAAAGCTCCTTCGCATGGAAGATGAGCTTGCCAAGCGTGTCATTGGCCAACAGGACGCGGTGCATGCGGTTTCGACCGCAGTCCGGCGTGCACGCGCCGGCTTGCAGGATCCGCACCGGCCAATTGGATCGTTCATGTTCTTGGGCCCGACCGGTGTAGGTAAGACCGAGCTGACCAAGGCTTTGGCCGAGTATTTATTCGATGACGAGAACGCGCTGATCCGTATCGACATGTCGGAGTACATGGAAAAGCACGCGGTGGCTCGCCTGATCGGCGCGCCGCCGGGATATATCGGCTACGAGGAAGGCGGCGCGCTGACCGAAGCGGTGCGGCGCCGGCCTTACCAGGTCATTCTTTTCGATGAGATTGAGAAGGCGCACCCGGACGTATTCAACGTCCTGTTGCAGGTGCTCGACGATGGCCGATTGACGGACGGGCAGGGCCATACCGTTGATTTCCGGAACACGTTGATCGTCATGACGTCGAATCTCGGTTCGGATTTCCTGGTCAATCAGCCAGAAGGCGAGGACACCGATGCCGTTAAAGATCAGGTAATGACGGTGGTGCGTGCGGCGTTTCGTCCGGAATTCCTCAACCGAGTTGATGAAATCATCCTGTTCCACCGCCTCAAGAAGTCGGAAATGGGCCGCATCGTGGATATCCAGATGACGCGGCTGCAAAAGCTTCTGGACGACCGCAAGATTGTCATCACGCTTGAACCGAGCGCGCGTGATTGGTTGGCGGAAAAAGGTTGGGACCCCGCCTACGGCGCGCGGCCTCTAAAGCGCGTGATTCAAAAATCCGTACAGGATCCGCTCGCGGAAATGATTCTCGCGGGCACGATCAAGGACGGTGAGAAGGTCAAGATCTCCGGTGACAAGCTCGGCCTGACCTTCAACGGCAAGCTCGCGCAGGCCGCGTAAACTGCGCGAACCCCGAAGGCGTCAAGTTGCAGAAGATGACTTACCGGGTCGTCGGCGCGGTTGATGCCACGCGTGCCGGCTTGCGCGCCATGATGCCGTCCAGCCGTTCGCGTTCCTGCTCGAAGCCTGCCAGCATTGGTCCTTCGAGCACGCGGCCGCGTGGCAACTTGATGCGCATCGGATCGACAAAGCGGCCGTTGACCAGGATTTCATAGTGCAGGTGCGAACCGGTCGAAAGTCCGGTCGACCCGACGAAGCCGATGACCTGGCCCTGGCGCACGCGCGTACTTTCATCAATGCCGCGGGCAAATGCGGTCATGTGGCCATAGGCCGTTTCATAACCGTTCGTATGTCGGATACGGACGTACTTTCCGTACCCGGATTCCCAACCGGCTTTTTCGACCACGCCGTTGCCGGACGCATAGATCGGTGTGCCGCTCGGGGCCGCCCAATCCACGCCGGTGTGCATCTTGGTATAGCCGAGGATCGGATGGCGTCGCAGTCCGAAGCCGGAGCGCATGATGCCGGCGAGGACCGGCTTGCGGACCAGGAATTTCTTCGCGCTCTTGCCGGTCTCGTCATAGTAGTCGACCAGCCCATCGTCGGGCGACTGGAAGCGATAGAATTTCTTCGTCTCGCCACCGACGGTCAGCGTTGCGAACAGCACTTCGTTGCGGCTGTCGGCGACCGGCGTTTCCTCTTCACCCGCATACAGAACCTCAAAGGAATCGCCGGGCTGTACTTTGCGCTGGAAGTCGACGTCGTAGGAGTAGATGCGGATCAGGTCTTCGATGATGGGACGAGGAATACGGTTGCGCAGCGCGGTTTCGTAAACGCTTTGATAGAGTCTCACGCCGGAACCGTCGTCTTCACCGTTGTCGTCGGAATTATCGGCAACTTCCGTATCGACATTCTTGACGTCGACCGACACATATTTTCCGGTGTCCGCCAGTGCCACTACGGCGTCGATTCCGGAATCGCCGGCCACAATCACGCGGATCGGCTGCAGCCGCTGGCCGCCGAGAACCGGCGCCATCAGCACGCGCAGCTTCTGGCCTTCCTTGATGCCGCCGTCGAGGCCGCGCGGCCCAAGCACGCGGACGACGGCGCTGATGTCCGCGGGCGTAGCGCCGAGATCGCGCAGGATGGTTGGAACGCTTTCGCCTTTCTTGGCGATGATCAGTTTTTCATTGAGCGCGTTACCGCCGGTCGTCTGGTTCGCGGTTTTCGGCAGCAATGTAATGTTCTCGGGAATGATACGCGCTTCAAATCCTGCGTAAGGGTCGACATTCCCGTCGCCGGCATACGCGAGCTTTATGCCGGTGATATTGGCGGCCACCGGCAAATGATTGGCGGCTTTGTCGCTCCACTCGGCGGCTTCCCGCACGCGCGCCACGACTTCATCAGTCGGAGTTTGCAGCGCGATTTTGAGTTTCGGCATGATCGGCGCCATGTCGCGCATCACGAAAGCGACTTCGGCATCCGGCTCGGCAGCCGGTGCATCGTCCGACGCAGAACCGCCGCCGGGCCCTGACTCGGCGAGCAGACGTTGCGGATTGAATGGAGGAATATTGGCGGATAGATCGGAAACGGTGAGCGACAAATTGCCGGCGATGCGCACAAACGGACGCACGCGCACGACTTCATGATTGCCAACCCGGTTGATCGTAGAAACCCGGATTACCTGGCGGGCGAACGAAGGCTCTTCTGCCGTTGGCAGACGGTCGCTCTTGTGCGTGCCCTTCTCGGCACCGACACCAAGTGCGCCACGGAGTGCGACTTCGACGCGTTCCGGCAATGATGCGAATGTGGTTTCGCCGTCGAGCGACGTGAAAACGGCGCCGCCCATGAGAGCAGCGCCGCAAAGTGCGGTCAGGATCGTGCCGGCAAACCACTGGACCGAAACGCGACGGCGATCGACGAATCCGCTCGACCCGCCGTCCACTGACAGTGGCGGTTCGTTACCGAGCTCAATGGCGTCGGTTTGTCTTGATCGATATGCGCCGCGCGACCGTGTTTGGTCCAAGCTCGCCGTCCCCTGCGCCTCGGATCGAAGGCGACTGCCGCAACCAAACTAGCCCCAGACGCTGTCGGCAGGCCGCGTGAATCAATGGCCGGCACGATGCCGGTTGGTCCATAGGCCGTCAATGACGGCGCCCGGACCCGGTTAATTGGCCTGATTGACGGCGGCTGAAGGCCCCCGTTGCGATTCCGTCCCTCGAACGATGCTTAAGGACGACGCAGGAATATGGCCTCAGTGCGGCGTGGCATGGATTAAGGCATTGTTTATTCGGCGATCCGTGCAATCTCCCGATGGTAGGCTAGGGATGGTCGCCGGCCCTACAAAAATGGGCATTTTCGGTTGACAACGTTCAGGGCCGAAGCATATATACACCCATCGGCGCGCCGTCCGCTTACGGCGCGATTGCGCGCCTCTGAAGCTCCTCACTGGAACAGTGAATCGGCATCCGATAGTTCTCGGATGCACGGGCTTCGACGGCCCTTCGGCTTACCGAGGGGTGGGGATCGCCATGATCCCCGGGCTGTTTGAAAAGTGAATCGGAAGAAAGAGAAACGTGGACGGCGGGGTCCTTGCGGGCCGCTTTCCTGTGAAGAAGCAATTCTTCATGAGAGGCGGCTTTCGGAAGAGACTTCGGCGGTTCACGTTATAGGTACATCGCTGATCGCAAGATCAGTGGGTGGACCTCGTCAAATTGACAACGTCCCAAACGTTGTCATGCGCAAACGTGACCAGCCGGGAAAAAAGTTCTCATCCAACTTGAGAGTTTGATCCTGGCTCAGAGCGAACGCTGGCGGCAGGCCTAACACATGCAAGTCGAGCGGTCGTAGCAATACGGCAGCGGCAGACGGGAGAGTAACACGTGGGAACGCGCCCTTCGGTTCGGAATAACTCAGGGAAACTTGGGCTAATACCGGATACGCCCTTACGGGGAAAGATTTATTGCCGAAGGAACGGCCCGCGTCCGATTAGCTTGTTGGTGAGGTAATGGCTCACCAAGGCGACGATCGGTAGCTGGTCTGAGAGGATGACCAGCCTCACTGGGACTGAGACACGGCCCAGACTCCTACGGGAGGCAGCAGTGGGGAATATTGGACAATGGGCGCAAGCCTGATCCAGCCATGCCGCGTGGGTGATGAAGGCCCTAGGGTTGTAAAGCCCTTTCGGCGGGGAAGATAATGACGGTACCCGCAGAAGAAGCCCCGGCTAACTTCGTGCCAGCAGCCGCGGTAATACGAAGGGGGCTAGCGTTGCTCGGAATTACTGGGCGTAAAGCGCACGTAGGCGGCTTTCTAAGTCGGGGGTGAAATCCTGGAGCTCAACTCCAGAACTGCCTTCGATACTGGAGAGCTTGAGTCCGGGAGAGGTGAGTGGAACTGCGAGTGTAGAGGTGAAATTCGTAGATATTCGCAAGAACACCAGTGGC
>CAVTKN010000011.1:0-17390 GCA_963735285.1 uncultured Alphaproteobacteria bacterium
GAGTCATGAATATTATTATTCGTTTCGGCGATAATGAAAATCAGAAATGCCAGCGCTGCGCGTTGGCGACGAGAAAGTCACGGAAGACCTGGATGCGCGCGACCGACTTGAGCTCTTCCGGATAGACAAAGTATGCGTCGAGCGCGAGCGTGTCGGCTTCGCCGAACAGCTGCACCAGGCCGCCGTTCTCCTCCACCAGATAATCCGGAAGCACGGCGACGCCCAATCCGCGCTGGCACGCGCGCAGGACTCCCAGCACGTTGTTCACCGTCAGGTGTGGCGCGCGCGGCCCTTGTCCGTCGCGGCTGACTTCCAGCAGCCAGCGGCGGTTCTGTAGATGCGCCGGCACAATGCCGCCGCCGAGCAGGATGATGCGGTGCTTGTCGAGTTCCTCATGCGCGCGCGGCGTCCCGAAGCGCTTGAGGTAGTCGGGCGAGGCGTAAGCATGGAAGTGAACCGAGAACAGCTTGCGCTGGATCAGGTCGGGCTGGGTCGGCTGCCGCAAGCGGATCGCGACATCGGCCTCGCGCATCGCGAGGTCCAGTTCCTCATCCGTGGTGATGAGCGTGATGTGAATATCGGGATACAGGTCGAGAAATTCGCCAAGCCGCGGCGTGAGCCAGTGCACGCCGATGCCGGGCGTCGTCGACACTTTGAGCTCGCCATTCGGACGTTCGCGGCTGTCGGTGAGTTTTGTGCGCGCCGCCTCGAGTTTCATAAAGACTTCGTGCGCGGTGCGGTAAAGCAGTTCGCCCTGCTCGGTCAGGATCAAGCCGCGGGCGTGACGGTGGAAAAGCGAGACGGAAAGCTCGGATTCCAGCGCTGATACCTGCCGCGACACCGCCGACTGCGACAGGCCGAGCCGCTCCCCGGCATGGGTGAACGAACCGGCCTCAGCCGCGGCGTGAAACACCTTCAGCTTGTCCCAGTCCATCGACGTGTTTGCTCCAGGCATGAACTACTCCGCCGCTGCACGGTCATGCTCATGCGCAGCCAGGAACTTCTCCGCTTCGAGTGCCGCCATGCAGCCCTGCCCGGCGGCAGTGACAGCCTGGCGGTAAATGTCATCGGTGACATCGCCGGCGGCGAATACGCCGGGCACCGAAGTCGCGGTCGAATGACCGGCGGTCTCGATGTAGCCGGACGACTTCATCTTCAGTTGTCCGGTGAACAATTCGGATGCCGGTGTATGACCAATCGCGATGAAGACGCCATCGACGCGGCGTTCGGTCACCGTACCGGTCTTGATGTTTTTGAGCCGTACGCCGCTGACCTTCAGCGGATTGTCGCCGCCGGTAACATCGTCCAGCGCGCTGTCCCAGACCACGTCGATCTTGGGATTCTTGAACAGGCGGTCCTGCAAAATCTTTTCGGCACGGAACGCATCGCGCCGATGCACGACGGTGACCTTCGACGCAAAATTCGTCAGGAACAGCGCCTCTTCGACCGCGGTATTGCCACCGCCAATCACGACCACTTCCTTGTTGCGATAGAAGAAGCCGTCGCAGGTTGCGCATGCAGACACGCCGTAACCCTTGAACTTCTGCTCGGAGGGCAGATCGAGCCAGCGCGCCTGCGCGCCGGTGGCAATGATCAGGGCGTCCGCGAGATAGATGTCGCCGGAATCGCATGTCAGCCGGAACGGCCGCTGCGACAGCTCGACCTTGCTGACATGGTCGGTGACGATGCGCGTGCCGACATGCGTCGCCTGCGCCTGCATCTGCTCCATGAGCCAGGGGCCCTGGATGACATCGGCGAAGCCCGGATAATTTTCGACGTCGGTGGTAATCGTGAGTTGGCCGCCGGGCTGTATGCCCTGGATCAGGATCGGTTCCAGCATCGCACGCGCGGCATAGATTGCGGCCGTGTAGCCCGCCGGCCCCGAGCCGATGATGATGACCTTGGCGTGGGTCGTCTTTGCCATGTTGTACGCCCCCCTGGATGGGCGTTGTCTGGCGCTTTTCGCGCGGGTGGCCGGACTCTGGCCGGCTCTTTTGCCCTGCACGATGTATGGCTTTCGGCCGAGCTATGCAAGATACGCAACCCCCTGACCCACAGGGTTGGCGGATTGCGCCTATCACGATCATAAGAGCGCGCAATATTGTTTCGCGAAATAATATTTCGCGTTATGAATGTTCGCTCCAGTGACCCCCGCCAAAGGTGCGTTCCGTGCCCGCCCGTCTCGACTCCATCGACCGCAAGATCCTCCGCGAGCTTCAGGATGACGGCCGCATCACCAATGTGGAGCTGGCGAGCCGCGTGGGAATTTCCGCGCCGCCGTGCCTGCGCCGGGTGCGCGCGCTTGAGGAGGCCGGCTACATCAAGGGTTACCGCGCGCTGCTCGACGAGAAGAAACTCGGCTACGAGGTGACGGTATTCGCGATGGTGCATCTCGCGAGCCAGGCGGAAGCCGATCTCGTGGGGTTCGAGGAATTTGTGCGTTCGCAGCCGCTGGTGCGCGAATGCTGGATGCTCTCCGGTGAAATCGACTTCGTGCTCAAATGCGTGGCGCCGGACCTCAAGACCTTCCAGGCCTTCGTCGAGAAGCTCACCGCCGCGCCCAACGTGCGCAACGTGAAGACGTCGCTCACGCTGCGCAATTCCAAGGACGCGGCCATGGTGCCGATGGACGGCTGAAGATCATTTCGTATTGATCTGCGTCAATCAAAAGATCCCGCCCGGCGCGTATTCTTTAAAAAGTGTCGAGGGATACCGTGTGAAATACGAAGCTGAATCGTTTCGTACGCTGTACGACGCCAACCATCAGCGCGTTCGTGGGCTATTGACGCGGATGGTCGGCCCACAGGAAGCGGAAGACCTGACCCAAGCCGTCTTCGCGAAAGCCGCGAAGGCGCTGCCGTCCTTCCACGGGGAGGGCCAGACGTCGACGTGGCTTTACCGCATTGCCGTTAACGCCGCATCTGACTGGCTGCGCAGCCGGTCGACGCAGGAAGCCAAGCTGACGGTTCTGCTGCCCGATGGTTCGAACGAGGATATGCGAGCCGCGGCTATCGGATCGCCGGATGTCGACAGCAAGCCGTCCCCTGAAGAGGAACTCTCCCACAAGCAAATGCGCGCCTGTCTCGAGGGTGAAATCGGGAAACTTCCCGAAGCCCATCGCATTGTCCTCATGATGAGCGCGCTTGGCGGGCTGACGGACGACGAGATTGCTCAGACCCTCGGCATTAGCCACAGCAACACGAAGGTGAGACTGCACCGGGCCCGGCAGGAATTCAAAAAAATTATCGAAGCGCGATGTGATTTCTATCGCAACGAACTGTCCTGCAAGCCCACTTCGCCGGACTGCTGTACCTCGGCACCGCCGCCGGTTGGTGACAGGCCTCAGCGCTGACCGGCACGCCGGCTGTAACTTTTTCAGACCCCCTCTCGTCTAAGGCTACAGAAGAGCTTGCTCGGCACCGCAATTGCCGAATGCAACTCCTGTCGCAGCTAGCAAATTGAATGACGTTTTTGTCCAAGATCGAAAAACCGGAGGGTCCTATGCCTGTCACGAGACTTAAAGGAGGGAATTACCCATGGAATTAACCTGGCTTTTTCCCTTCATCATGATCGCGCTCTGCTTGCTCATGATGGGAGGTTCGCGCGGTCGCTGCCGCTAGATCGCAGCATCTGCACAATTTGACGCGTGGAAAATGCCGCGCCGGATCGCAATCGCGATCCTTGCCTTCTCGTTGGGGCCGCCGGGTTTTGCGGTCTCGGCTCACACACTAAGGAGCGAAAAATGAACTGCTGTGGAATTAACTTTGGTCAGTGGCGCGAAGATACGGTCAGCCGTGCGCGGAATTCGGATCGGCCGCCGCATACCAGCGGCAATCAGGCCTTCGACGAATATCGAACCGCGACGCTTCGTCGTCTGGAAGATGAGCAGCGCGAGTTTCGGGAATTTCTGTCGCGATTGCGGGTAGCGAAAGACAGAGCCGAATTTGACCAGTTTATGGTCGCGCGCCGCACGCCATTGGAGCCTGCACAACCGCAAACCTGACCGATCATGCGGAACGAGACTGAACAATCGTCGCAATGGAGATTTAGTTATGTATCAAAGATTATCGGCACTGCTTGTGGTTTTCCTCATTGTCATGTTGCAGCCGCTCGAGGCGCTCGCTCAGACGCAGGCGCCGACCGCTCCACAACCGCCGCAGTGGTACGGACCGGGTCCGGGCTGGATGATGTGGAACGACGGTTATGCGTGGCAATTTTGGTGGATTTGCCTTCTCATGATGCTGTTCATGATCGTCATCTTCGCGGCAATCTTCTTCATTGCTCGGCGTTCGCTCGGCGGAGGTCACCATGGCTGGGAATTGCCGTCATGGCGTGCCCCTAGCCATTCGGCTTTGCAGATTCTCAGCGAGCGCTTTGCGCGCGGAGAAATCCAAAAAGACGAATACGAGCAAAAGAAGGCTACGATTCTCGCAGGCGGATAGTGCTGGCGAAAGCACCGCCGCGAGCGGGCTTCACCGCGATTCGACTTTCTTGGTCTCGTAAGCCTTGGCGCCGATGGAAGGCTTGCGGCATTCGGTAACGCCCCTCACACGTCATTCCGGGGCACGCACCATGCTGTCATCGCCGGGCAACCGGGTCCGGCCGCTGGCCGGCCCGGCTGTAAACTTGTCCCGGCGATCCCGCTTAGGTGGGCAACGCTTTGCCCGATGAATCGAGATGGCCGGGACAAGCCCGGCCATGACGTGCTGTGCGGTCACGTCAGAAGCTGGACGACCTCACGCCGCGCGGACGCGATTGAAGAACGTCGATACTTTCGCTTCCAGGTCCTGCGCGCGCGCGGACACGCGCGCCGTCAAATCGGTGATGTCGCTGAATGCCTGCGCGCTGCGGCCGGCGGCCTGCTCGACCGACAAAATTTCGGCCGACGCGCTCGCGGTATGATCCGCTGCCGTCTGGATGCTGACGGCGATTTCGCCGGTGGTCATGCTTTGCTCTTCGACCGCCGAGGCGATGCTGGTGGCGGCGACCGTCAACTGGTCGATCGAGCGCGCAATCGACGAAATCTCGTCAACCGACTTTCGGGTGGCGTCCTGGATGCTGGCGACCTGCTGCGAGATTTCGTCGGTGGCGCGCGAAGTTTGATTGGCGAGCGCCTTCACTTCGGAGGCGACCACCGCGAAACCCTTGCCGGCTTCTCCGGCGCGCGCCGCTTCGATGGTGGCGTTGAGCGCCAGCAGGTTGGTTTGTGATGCGATGGTCGAGATGATGCTGACAATCGAGCCGATGCGTTCGGCGGTGTTGTTCAGCGACTGGATGGCCTGCTGCGCGCGTTGTGTATCGCCGACGGCGGCCCTTGCCATATCCATGCCGCGCGTTGCTTCCTGGCCAATATGTTGAATCGAGCCGGACAGCTCTTCAGTCGCCTGGCTGGTGCTCATCACCCGTTCCGTGGTTTCCGATGCCGCCTTCGATGCGACAGCCATGCGGTTGAGCGTCTCGTCAGCGACCTCGCGCATGGTCGAGCAAGTCGTTGTCAGCGATGTGGAGGCATTGGTGATGGCTGTGAGCACATCGCCGATGGCGCTGCCGAAGTCGGCGATGGCTTCGTCGATCTTTGTTCGCCGCACTTCCACGGCCTTTGTTGCCTTTTCGCGATGCAGCGTCATTGCATTTGCAACGTCGAATGCGATCGCCTGCGACAGCAGCTTTGTGCTTTCGGCGAGCTTGCCGGGCGCGAACCGGTGCTTGCGGGCAAGCGCATCGATCGCCGCCCGCAGCACGTAGTTTCCCGCGGTGCTGCGCAGGCGCGCGTCAAACCCGAGCGTTGCTTCCTGCTCGACGGTTTCCCGGCACGATTCAAAATAGGGAGCGTCAAGTTCCCCGTTGAGCAGCGCTTTGAGGTGCGACAGCTCAAGCTGCTTGATCAAAGCCCGGTGTTTCTTCGCGATGGCCGATACGGCCGGCAGATTCTCGGTCGCATCGAGGATCGCGTCGACTGCACTCTCGAGATATGGCGCAATCGTCGGCCACATCCGCTTGATGGCGCCGCGGGCCTCGGCGTCGAGCCCGTAAAGCGCGTAGCGGGCTTCAACCCCGTGGATGGATTCACTTGGCGACATGATCCGCGGATCCAGAGGCCTGATCAAAAAACGAGTGCTGATTGACGGTATTACAGATTGGTTGTGCCAACCTTAACGATGGGTAAACCATCCGGTAATGCGATGGCTGGTGGATCTATCGCCATTCCGGCGCACGCGGCGCACTCCCGTCATGGCCGGGCTTGTCCCGGCCATCCCGATTCATGTGGCACGGCATTGCCCTGCTAAGCGAGATGGCCGGCACAAGGCCGGCCATGACGGCGCGCAATTCGCGCGCCTACTTCCAGTCGACTTTCTTGATCTCGTAGCCCTTGGCGCCGCCGGGGGCGTTGACCTCGACGACCGCGCCCTTGGTCTTGCCGATCAGCGCCTTGGCGAGCGGCGAGGTGATCGAAATGCGGCCCTTCTTGGCGTCGGCTTCTGGTTCGCCGACGATCTGCCACACCTTCTTCTCGTCGGTGTCCTCGTCGACCAGCGTCACGGTGGCGCCGAAGGTGATGGTGTCACCGGACAGCTTCGACACGTCGATCACGTCGGCGCGCGCCAGCTTGTCTTCCAGCTCGGCGATGCGGCCCTCGTTGAGCGACTGCTGCTCCTTGGCGGCGTGATATTCGGCATTCTCCGACAGGTCGCCGTGCGTGCGCGCCTCGGTGATCTGCTGGATGATGCGCGGGCGCTCGACCTGCTGGCAATGCTTGAGCTCGGTCTCAAGCGCCGTGTAGCCCGCGGCCGTCATTGGAATCTTTTCCATCGTCTCATCTCCTCCCGGCGGGCGCCCGAAACAATCAGAACGACCTTCAGCGCCGCCAAGAACCTTTCGCCTTCAAAGTTCCGTCCAATCAACTCGTAATACGACTCCGGCCACGGTCACCCGCGAAACCGGAGTCATGTAGACGAGGGCCGGTCAAAAAAACCCGTCGCGGCCAGCCTTACCTGATGCCGCGACAATGGATTTTCCGGCCTCGCTCGTGCCGTCACTCAGGTCTGGTGGGCCAATACTGGCCGTCAGCCCCGACCGCCGAAGTAGCTTTGCAGGGCGTGCACCTCGAGGTCGCCCTCAAGATAGGCTTTGATGCCCTGCGCCGCAGCGACGGCCCCTGAAAGAGTGGTGTAGTACGGCACTTTATGCAAGAGGGCCGCATTGCGCAGGGAACGGCTGTCGGCCAGGGCCGCAGCCCCCTCGGTGGTATTGAAAACAAGCTGAACACCGCCGTTTTTGATGGCATCCACGATGTGGGGCCGGCCTTCCAGTACCTTGTTGATTTTGGCGGTCTCGACCCCTTGTTCCGCGAGGTAGCGCTGGGTTCCCGAGGTCGCGATGGTCTTGAAACCAAGGGAGGCCAGAAGTTTGACGGCCGGCAGGATGCGCGCCTTGTCGGCGTCCCGCACCGAAACGAACACCGTCCCGCTGCGCGGCAGGTTGGTGCCTCCGCCGATCTGGCTCTTGGCGAAGGCGATCTCGAACGAGCCGTCGATCCCCATCACCTCGCCGGTTGATTTCATCTCCGGCCCGAGCACGGTGTCGACGCCCGGGAAGCGCGCGAAGGGGAACACGGCTTCCTTCACCGCCCGGTGTTTGAGCTGGGCCGGCTTGAGGTTGAAGCTCTTGAGCGTCTCGCCGGCCATCACGCGGGCGGCGATCTTGGCGACCGGCAGCCCGATGACCTTGGCGACGAATGGCACGGTGCGCGAGGCGCGCGGGTTGACCTCCAGCACGTAGATGTCGCCGTCCTTGATGGCGTATTGCACGTTCATCAGGCCGCCGACATTGAGCGCCAGCGCCAGCGCACGAGTTTGCCGCTCGAGTTCCGCAAGCGTCTTCTTGTCGAGCGAATGCGGCGGCAGCGCGCAAGCGCTATCGCCCGAATGAATGCCGGCTTCCTCGATGTGCTCCATGATCCCGGCGATGAAGGTGTCCTTGCCGTCGGCGAGACAATCGACGTCGACCTCGGTGGCGTCGGACAAATAGCGGTCGATCAGCAACGGGCTCTTTTTCGAGACCACCAGTTCGCTCGGCCGGTCGAGATCGGATGACAGGCGCGCCAGATAACGATCGAGCTGGGCCGTATCGCGCACGATTTCCATGGCGCGGCCGCCGAGCACGTAGGAGGGGCGGATCACCACCGGATAGCCGATCTCCTCGGCGATCGCGCGTGCTGCATTGGGGGATGTCGCGATGCCGTTCTTCGGCTGGCGCATCTTGAGCTTGTCGAGAAGCTTCTTGAAGCGGTCGCGGTCTTCGGCGAGGTCGATCATGTCGGGCGAGGTGCCGAGAATGGGAACCTTGGCCTTTTCCAGATGCTCGGCAAGTTTCAGCGGCGTCTGTCCGCCGAACTGCACGATCACGCCGTGCAGCGTGCCATTGCTGCGCTCGGTGTCGATGATCTCCAGCACGTCTTCCGGCGTCAGCGGCTCGAAATAAAGCCGGTCGGAGGTGTCATAGTCGGTCGACACCGTTTCCGGATTGCAATTGATCATGATGGTTTCAAAGCCCGCCTCCTTCAGCGCGAAGCAGGCGTGGCAGCAGCAATAGTCGAATTCGATGCCCTGGCCGATGCGGTTCGGCCCGCCGCCGAGGATGATGACCTTCTTCTTGTCGGAGGGCGCCGCTTCGTCGGCGACCTTTCCGGCGAACGGCGTCTCGTAGGTCGAATACATATAAGCCGTCGGTGAAGCGAATTCGGCGGCGCAGGTATCGATGCGCTTGAACACCGGCCGCACGTCGAGCTTGCGGCGCTTGGCCATGACAGCCTCGGCATCGTTGCCGGTCAGCTTGCCAAGCCGCTTGTCGGAAAAGCCCATGGCCTTCAGCCGGCGAAACGGGGCGGCCGTTGTCGGCAAGCCCTTGGCCCTGATTTCGGCTTCCATTTCGACGAGTTCGCGCATCTGGTTCAGGAACCAGGGGTCGATGCGGCAGGCGTTGTGGATGAGCTCATCGGTCGCTCCGAGCCGCATGGCCTGCGCGATCTTGAGCAGGCGGTCCGGCGTCGGCGAGCCGAGCGCGGCGCGGATCGCCGCCTTGTTGTCGGCATCATCGATGCCTTTCGCGACATCGAAGCCTTCGACGGTGATTTCATCGAGGCCGGTAAGGCCGGTCTCCAGCGAGCGCAGCGCCTTTTGCAGGCTTTCCTGGAAGGTGCGGCCGATGGCCATGGCTTCGCCCACCGACTTCATCGAGGTGGTGAGCACGTTCGAGGCGCCGGGGAATTTCTCGAAGGCAAAGCGCGGAATCTTGGTGACGACGTAGTCGATCGTCGGCTCGAACGAGGCGGGCGTGGCGCCGCCGGTGATGTCGTTGGCGATCTCATCGAGCGTGTAGCCGACGGCCAGCTTTGCCGCGACCTTTGCAATCGGGAAGCCGGTCGCCTTGGAAGCCAGCGCCGAGGAGCGCGACACGCGCGGATTCATCTCGATCACCACCAGCCGCCCGTCGACGGGATTGATGGCGAACTGCACGTTCGAGCCGCCGGTTTCCACGCCGATCTCGCGCAGCACCGCGATCGAGGCGTCGCGCAGGATCTGGTATTCCTTGTCGGTCAGCGTGAGCGCCGGCGCGATGGTGATGGAATCGCCGGTGTGCACGCCCATCGGGTCGACGTTTTCGATGGAGCAGATGATGATGCAGTTGTCTTTTTTGTCGCGCACCACCTCCATCTCGAATTCTTTCCAGCCGAGCACCGATTCCTCGATCAGCACCTCGTTGGTCGGAGAGGCGTCGATGCCGCCTTCGACGATGTCGATGAACTCCGCCTTGTTGTAGGCGATGCCGCCGCCGGTGCCGCCGAGGGTGAAGGACGGCCGGATGATCGCCGGCAGCCCGATGTCCTCGAGCGCTTCCAGCGCCTGCGGCAATGTCTTGATCTGGTGCGAGCGCGGTGTCGGCAGGCCGATCTTGGTCATCGCCTCGCGGAAGAGCTCGCGGTCTTCCGCCTTGTCGATGGCTTCGGCGGTGGCGCCGATCATCTTGACGTTGAATTTTTCCAGCGTGCCCATCTTGCGCAAGCTGAGCGCGCAATTGAGCGCGGTCTGGCCGCCCATGGTCGGCAGCAGCGCGTCGGGGCGTTCCTTCTCGATGATCTTGGCGACGATTTCCGGCGTGATCGGCTCGATGTAGGTCGCGTCGGCAAGATCCGGATCGGTCATGATCGTCGCCGGATTGGAATTCACCAGGATGATCCGGTAGCCCTCTTCCTTCAGCGCCTTGCAGGCTTGCGTGCCGGAATAGTCGAATTCGCAGGCCTGGCCGATGACGATCGGGCCGGCGCCGATGATCAGGATCGATTTG
Organism: uncultured Alphaproteobacteria bacterium; assembly: GCA_963735285.1. Lineage (GTDB taxonomy): Bacteria > Pseudomonadota > Alphaproteobacteria > Rhizobiales > Xanthobacteraceae > Pseudolabrys. Next base: position 10,345 of record CAVTKN010000011.1, read on the forward strand.
ATGTCGGTACGTTTGGGCATCTTATGTAAAATGTCCCTCTCCCCATTGGGGAGAGGGTTGGGTGAGGGGAGAAAGCCTGTGCGTGGGTATGCCAGAGAGCTGCGTCAGCGATCGACCGAGGCCGAAAAATTTCTGTGGTCTCGCCTTCGCGCGCGTCAACTTGGGGGCGTCAAATTCAAACGACAAGTCCCACTCGCAGGATATATTGTCGACTTCGTTTCGCTCGAAAGAAAACTGATCATCGAGGTCGATGGTGGTCAGCACGGCGAACGAACTCAGTTGGATTCCGAGCGAACGGCTGCGCTGGAAAAGTGCGGGTATCACGTCGTCCGTTTCTGGAACCACGACGTCTTGGGTAACATTGAGGGCGTGCTCGAATCCGTTCTTCAAGAGCTTCACCTCAGTCACTGAACCCCCTCACCCCGACCCTCTCCCCGTAGGGGAGAGGGAGAAGAAGCAGGCACAAAAAAAGGGCGCGCCTATGCGCGTCCTCGGGGCTGGCGCAGAGGCCGAGCCCCGCGCGCGAGGGGTGCTTAGACCAGAATCGGCGGGCAGGGAAGGGCGGCGGACGCATAAGCGGTGGACGAAAATAGCCTCACGTCCGGGCGAGTATGACCGGAATCAGCCCGCCCGCCCTGGGGGATCGACGTGCGCTTTCGGGCTAAAAGCGGACACGAGATCGTGCGGTTACGATCGTGAGCGTTCCCTTGTTCCGGATGCCTGAAAACGCATAATCACCGCGCAAGGGATCTCATCAAGTGTCAAAAAGAGGGTGCCCATGTTTCGTGTCCGGTCTCGTTTCGCCGCGCTGTCATTCGTGAGCATCGTCACAGCGTTCCTCGGCAGCGTTGCAATGATGCCTGCCTCCGCCCAGGAAATGAAATTATCAAAAGCCGACCAGGTTTTGCTCAAGCATGCGATCGCGTCCTGCAAGTCGGAGGCGAAGACGAAAAAAATCAAATTGCTGTCGCGACGGCAATACATCGTCGACTGCGTTCAAGCTCTCAAGGACCGTCCCCAGGTCAACGTCCAGGAGGCGCTGAAGCATCATCCTGATCTGAAAAACCTTCCGTGTAGTTATGGGCCGGTTTGTTAGACGGCCTGACGCGCGCACGGTTGCTGGTGCGCTGCCTTTTTATGGGAGGCAGTGATGAGCGATTTCTCGGCGTTCGGGACCTTAGAGCACGGCAGCTGGTCCGACCCGACGCGGGCTACTGGCTATGTTGAGTTGTTTGCCTCAGCCTCGGACCAAACAATAGAAAGTTTGCTTGATGCGGTCGGGGCCAGACCCAAACTGGACGCACTCGACCTGTGTTGCGGACAGGGCAATGTTGCGGAGGCACTGATTCGTCGCGGATGCAATGTCGTTGGCGTCGATTTCTCCGCTGCGATGCTGGCGTTTGCGCGTCATCGGGCACCAAGTGCAGTCTTTATCGACGGAGATGCGCAGTCTCTGCCTTTCGGCGATGCGCAATTTGATATCGTGGTTTCAAATTTGGGTATCTGCCACGTACCTGATCAGCCGCGCGCCTTATCCGAAGTGCGACGAGTCCTTCGACCGAATGGCCGTTTTGCGATGACGGTGTGGTGCGGTCCCGACGTCTCCCCATGCTTCGAGATTGTTTATGACGCGATCAAGACCCATGGCAGTCCTGATGTGTCGGTGCCGCCAGGGCCGGATTTTCACCAGTTTGCGAAATGGACCGTAGCTGAGAAACTTCTGCTGGAAGCTGGATTCAAAAGTATTGATCTGGAAATCGTAGATTGCGCTTGGGATCTTGAAGCGCCGGAAGCTTTGTCTGAAATCTACGAGAGGGGTACGGTGCGAGCGGCAATGCTCCTCGCCAGACAGCCCTCACAAAATCTCGCTGCGATCAAATCGGCCCTGGCCGAGGCCGTGCGAAAGCGATTTGCTTACGGCAAGCGCTGGCGCGTTCCAGTGCCTGCGGCACTTGTGTCGGCATCTGTTTAGCTGCGGAGCAGCGAAGGCAGACGGAAAAGCCGGTACGACCCGTCTTCGCGCTGCGCGCTACGACGGGCAACCTTCGCGGGAGGAAGGCGAGCTTGCCAACCGAAGCGGCTTTGGCCGCGAAGGTTGGAGGCCCGGCCTGGAATCGAACCAGGCTGGAAGACCTTGCATGGCTTCTGCGTCGCCACTCCGCCACCGGGCCGGTCGCAGCAATAAGATGTCGGCCTTGCTGTAAAGTTTAGGTCCGTGGCGGATGCGAGTTGCAGTTAACGGGGTGTTAGTCCGATGCCTGCCCAAGCGGGATCGCCGGGACAAGCCCGGCGATGACGTTAGAGATTGTGCAACGACTGACCACAATGTCATGGCCGGGCTTGTCCCGGCCATCTCGCTTAGGGAGACACTGCCTTACGATCGCCGAGCCTGCACAAAAAAGTCATGCGCTGTTGATTGTGGCCAATATTATGGCCTGCACGCTCGGGCATAAAGCCTGCGCGCTTGAGCTTCCCGAGCATGTCTGCTTCCGCGTAGTGCGACAGGCCGACCGTCTTCTTCAGGTGCAAATAATCGGACACGAAAATCCGCACCAGTCCGAAGGCCGCCGCCCAGAAGAATCCGTTCGCTGCGCCGAAGCGCAGCAACGCGAGCGCCGCCGCCGGCGCGGCCAGATGCGGCGGCACGATATCGCCGAGGACAAAGAGTCCGCTTGGCTTGAGCAGCGAATGAAATATCGCGAGCAGCCGGTCGAGTTCGGCCGCGCTCAGATATTGCGCGACCGAATGCATGACGATGAAATCGAACGAACCCTTGGGCAGCGCGGCGGCTTGCTCGGCCGAAATGACGGCGATCTTCGGATGGCCGGCATAGCGCAGCGTGAGCGAGGCGCGGACGTTGGGCGCTGCTTCCACCAGGATCAGTTGCGCGCAGGCTGAAGCGACCAGGTCGGCCGAGGTTGCCTCGCCGCAGCCATAGTCGAGCACGTGCGCGGCGGGCGAGGGCACCAGCTTGCGGATATCCTCGGCAATGGTGCGGTAATGCACGTCGCGGTGACGCGCATTCACATAGATCACCGAATGCTTGAAGTCGTAGAAGTCGATCCAGGTGGACATGTATGAAGCATCATTGAGTTTTTCGGTGCTGCAGCGGCCTCTCTTCACCTCTCCCATAGGGAGAGGTCGACGCGCGTAGCGCGTCGGGTGAGGGGTTATAGCCTATCGTGAGCCCGGAACCCCCTCACCCTAACCCTCTCCCCACAGGGGAGAGGGAACGCGTCGTGCTTGGGGCAAAGCTACCGCCGCCAGAGCCGCGGCAACGGTCCGTTTCCGCCGATCACCGGGTCGCTTGCCGGCACCGGCACCTCGGGAATCGTATGGAGCGCCTTGTCGCGGTCCGCCGGATTGTCACCGCGGCAGAGGTTATACGTGCCCTCGGGCGGATAGGCGCCGATGACAAGAAGATCGTCGCTGGCTGAAAGTCTCTGATGTCCCGTGCCCGCCGGCAGCACGACCACATCACCGGCTGCAAGGTCGAACACTTCGCCATTGTGTCCGCCGAGTTGCACTTTGGCGTGCCCCTGCGCAATGCCGAGCGCTTCGTGAATCATCGAATGGTAGTGCACGAACGGATAAATGCCGTTGCGCCACTGGCCGTGGCCCCAGCCATTGGCCTTGAAGAGGTCTTCGATTGCGGCAGCGGGGGCGCTGCTTTTGTCCAGGTCGACGGCGTTTTTGTAAAGCAGCACCGGCAGGGCCGGATTGTTCGGCACCTTGCCGTCGTCGTTGAACATGATGGTGAGGGGTGTGGATGGCATGGGAAGTGAAACGGGCGTGCGTTCGGATCGTTCCGGCTGCGATGAGCCGCTTTGTTGTCGCCACCGGGCTTGTCCCGGTGGCCTCGCTTAGGTGGGCACTGCCTCCCTAAGCGAGATGGCCGGGACAAGCCCGGCCATGACAGTCAGTCAGGCAATCTTCCGCTTATTGGATTCTTTGGCCTGCCGCATCATCTCGACAAAGCGCGTGAAGAGATAATGACTGTCGCGCGGGCCGGGCGAGGCCTCCGGGTGGTACTGCACCGAGAACACCGGCCTGTCCTTGAGCGCGATGCCGCAATTGGAGCCGTCGAACAGCGACACGTGCGTCTGCTCGACATTCTTCGGCAGCGTCTCTTTGTCGACGGCGAAGCCGTGGTTCATCGAGGTGATCTCGACCTTCCCGGTGGTGAGATCCTTCACCGGATGATTGGCGCCGTGGTGGCCCTGATGCATTTTCATGGTCTTGCCGCCGACCGCGATGCCGAGCATCTGGTGGCCGAGGCAAATGCCGAAGGTCGGCGTGCCGGAGTCGATCAGTTTCCTGATCACCGGAACGGCGTACTCGCCGGTCGCTGCCGGATCGCCCGGGCCGTTCGACAGGAAGACACCGTCCGGCTTGAGCGCCATGATGTCATCGGCCGAAGTCTTGGCCGGCACCACGGTGATCTTGCAGCCGGAGCCCGCCAGCAAACGCAGGATGTTGCGCTTGATGCCGTAGTCGACGGCGACCACGTGGAATTGCGGATTGGTCTGGCGGCCGAAGCCGCTGTCCCAGCCCCACGGCGTTTCGTCCCAGGTGAAACGTTGCCCGCTCGTCACCATCGGCACCAGATCCATGCCGACGAGACCCGGCCATTCCCTGGCTTCTTTCTTCAGGGCGTCGAGATCGAATTTTCCGTTCGGCGCATGCGCGATCACGGCGTTCGGCATGCCTTTGGTGCGGATCAGCGCGGTCAGTGCGCGCGTGTCGATGCCGCACAGGCCGATGATGCCGCGCGCCTTCAGCCAGTCGTTGAGGTTTTTGGTCGCGCGATAATTCGATGACGGAGTGATCGCGCTTTGCAGGATGACGCCGCGCGCGCCCGGGGTGGCCGCCATGTTGACGGTTTCGATGTCTTCTTCGTTGGTGCCGACATTGCCGATGTGCGGGAAGGTGAAGGTAATGAGCTGCCCGGCATAGGACGGGTCGGTGAGGATTTCCTCATAGCCCGTCATGGCGGTGTTGAAGCAGACCTCGCCGACCGCGTGCCCGGTGGCGCCCAGTCCGAAGCCTTCCAGAACGGTCCCGTCAGCCAATACCAAAAGCGCCGTTGGCTTGGGCTCAGCCCAAGATTCGCCAGAAGTCCCGGCGGGGGCGGCTTTGGTCTGGGTCATGGCGTCTTACTTGCGTATTATAGAGAGAGAGGCAAGGGGCCGCCGGGGGCTGCCCCCAAGGCTTTAATGAGCGCATGGTCCCGAAAAGTGGGTACCGGTTTTCGGATAAGACCATGCGCAAAAGATTGTCACGAAAGGGGTTCCCGTGCTGCGCGATGACATTAACAAGGCGCTGACCGAGGCGCAGAAGGCCAAGAACGAGCGGGCGGTTTCGACGCTGCGCATGGTCAATGCCGCGCTCAAGAATGCCGATATCGAGGCGCGCGGCGCCGGCAAGCCGGTCCTGACCGACGCCGATGTGCTGCCGCTGCTCCAGAAGATGATCAAGCAGCGCCAGGAATCGGTCGAGCTTTACCAGAAGGGCGGCCGCGCCGACCTCGTGAAGCAGGAACAGGAAGAGATCGCCATCATCTCCGGCTATCTGCCCAAGCAGATGTCGGAGGCCGAGATGACAGCGGCGATCGAGGCGGCGGTGAAGGAAACCGGCGCCGCCGGCATGAAGGACATGGGCAAGGTCATCGGCGTGCTGCGCGGTAAATATGCCGGGCAGATGGATATGGCCAAGGCAAGCGGGATGGTGAAGGTGAAGTTGACCGGCTGATTAGCCGGTCATCACCGGGCCGGCCCGGAGGGCCGCGTCCCGGTGATCCCGATCGGGGACGTAGTGCCCTCTTAAGCGAGATCACCGGGACAAGTTTACAGCCGGGCCGGCCAGCGGCCGGACCCGGTTGCCCGGTGATGACAAGTTGTGAGGACAAACCCGGCGATGACGGGCTAAATTGGCGCGACGGAATAGACGGGTGGAGCAAACGATGATGCGTACGGTCGTAATACTAGTTGCGTTCTTTGCAGCCCTGATCGGCCCCGCCTTCGCCGACGACTACCCGACCCGCCCGATCCACGTGCTCACCACCTCGAGCGCCGGCGGCATCAGCGACATCTTCATGCGCGTGCTCGGCGAGGAAATGCACAAGAGCTTCGGCCAGCCGCTGATCATCGAGAATCGTCCCGGCGGCGCCGGCAATATCGGCGCGCGCGCCTGTCAGGACGCGCAGCCGGACGGCTATACGATCTGCATCATCAATGCCGATCCGATGATCTACAACCAGTACCTCTTCAAGACCCTTCCGTTCGATCCTGAAAAGATCACGCCGATCATCAACCTCTTCCACCTGATCCAGGTGCTGGTGATCAATTCCGATCTCAAGGCCAAGACGGTGGACGAACTGGTCGCCGTGTCGAAAGCGAAACCGGGCACGCTCTCTTATCTCACCGCGTCGATCCCCTGCGTCGTCTACATGGACAGCCTGAAGAACGAGAAGGGCGGCGACTGGGTGCGCGTGCCGTTCAAGGGCGGCGGCGAGGCCACCAACGCCATTCTCGGCGGCTCGACGCCGATCGGGCTGATCGGTCTCGGCAACGTGATCTCCCAGATCAATGCGGGCAAGATGACGGCGCTGGCGCTGGTCAACAACATCCGCACGCCGCTGTTGCCGAATGTGCCGACGCTCGCCGATCTCGGCTACAAAGGCGCGGCATCGCAGACCTGGTACGGCCTGTTTGCGCCGGCCGGCACGCCGAAGCCGGTCATCGACAAGATCGCGGCCGAGGTGACACGGATCGTCAGCGATCCCGGCTTCCGCGACAAATACATCATCAGCCGCGGCCAGGTGCCGGCGATCAACACGCCGGCGGAGTTCGCGGCCGAGATCAAGGCCGACCGCGCCGCGGCGAAGGATGTCGTGAAGGCATCGGGGCTCGAGCCGCAGTAGTCCGATCAACAAGATGTCATGGCCGGGCTTGTCCCGGCCATCTCGCTTAGGAAGGCACGGCCTTGCCCGCTTAAGCGGGATCGCCGGGACAAGCCCGGCGATGACGTATTGTGAGGACGAGCCC
>CAVTKN010000012.1:0-38058 GCA_963735285.1 uncultured Alphaproteobacteria bacterium
AGGCCCAGCCTGATTGCGCTCCGCTCGAATACCGTCCTACAATACCTCCATTGAATTTTGCGAGCACGACCTGCGGGGGGCGACCGTGGTCAGACGCTGCGCGGCCATATTTTTTTGTCTTTTGTGCCTCTCTGCACCCGCGTCTGCGCAGAATGCACTTCCTGTATTGCCGACGGGCGATGCCGCCGTCGCGGGCTTTTCCGGGACCGTGATCCTTGGTTCGCCGCCACCGCCTGAGCCTCAACGCCTCGACAAGACGTACATCAATCTCGATGGTCCCTCGCTGCGGGTGATCGGTCTCGGCCGCATGGGCGGACCGCCGCAGGCCCAGCTCGTTCCTGCGCCCAAGCCCTTCACGGCAACGGCGCGGCAGCTTGGCCAGGTGTTTTCGCTCGCGCTCGACGACGCTAACCCGCCCAATATCTACGCCGCCGCCAGCTCGGCCTACGGTCTGCCGATCGTGGTGCCCGATACGGACGGCGACGGCGTGCCGGATCGTTCGCGCCGCGGCGCGCCAAACGCGGCCTTCATGCCCGGCCTGTTTGGCCCGATCACGCTCGACGGCGGCCCGGGTTCGATCTGGAAAATCAACGGCAGTACCGGTGCAGTGAGTCTGTTCGCCAATGTCATGCTCGGTGGCGTGCCGAATTCGGGACCGGCGCTCGGTGCGCTGGCATTCGATCCCGCATCGCGCCAGCTCTTCGTCGCCGATCGCGACACCGGCGTGATCCATCGCTTCACGCTCGACGGCACCGAACGCGGACGCTTCGACCACGGCACGCAGGCGCTGCCCGTCGCAGGCCTGCCGCCGATCGGCTTCGATCCGCGCAAGCGGCTGAACATCGAGAGCCCGACCTTCGACAGCGGTAATCCGGCAACTTGGGCCTACGCGCCGCCAGCGCGGCGTGTCTACGGCATGGCTGTCAGTGGTGGCCGTCTCTATTACGCGGTCGCCGCTGGCCTGCGCATCTGGTCGGTTTCAATTCTGCCCGATGGTTCGTTCGGCCCCGATGCGCGCGGCGAAGTGTCGGTGCCGCGCGGGGCGCTGCCGAATTCCGAGTCTCGAAATTCTGTTCGATGATAACGGCGACATGCTGGTCGCCGAGCGCGGCGCGCCGACCGGCGCCTATGACTACAAGGCGCTGGCGGAATCACCGGAGAACCGCGTGCTGCGGTTCCGGGGCATAAACGACCAAACAGGCCCAGCCTGATTGCGCTCCGCTCGAATACCGTCCTACAATACCTCCATTGAATTTTGCGAGCACGACCTGCGGGGGGCGACCGTGGTCAGACGCTGCGCGGCCATATTTTTTTGTCTTTTGTGCCTCTCTGCACCCGCGTCTGCGCAGAACGCGCTTCCTGTATTGCCGACGGGTGATGCGGCCGTAGCAGGCTTTTCCGGGACGGTGGTCCTTGGTTCGCCGCCACCGCCTGAGCCGCAACGCCTCGACAAGACGTACATCAATCTCGACGGTCCCTCGCTGCGGGTGATCGGTCTCGGCGGCATGGGCGGTCCGCCGCAGGCCCAGCTCGTTCCTGCGCCCAAGCCCTTCACGGCAACCGCGCGGCAGCTTGGCCAGGTGTTTTCGCTCGCGCTCGACGACGCCAACCCGCCCAATATCTACGCCGCCGCCAGCTCGGCCTACGGTCTGCCGATCGTGGTGCCCGATACGGATGGAGATGGCGTGCCGGATCGTTCGCGCCGTGGTGCGCCGAATGCGGCCTTTATGCCCGGCCTGTTTGGCCCGATCACGCTCGACGGCGGCCCGGGTTCGATCTGGAAGATCAACGGCAGCACCGGCGCGGTGACCTTGTTCGCCAATGTCATGCTCGGTGGCGTGCCGAATTCGGGACCAGCGCTCGGTGCGCTGGCATTCGATCCCGCATCGCGCCAGATGTTCGTCGCCGATCGCGACACCGGCGTGATCCATCGCTTCACGCTCGACGGCACCGAACGCGGACGCTTCGACCATGGCACGCAGGCGCTGCCCGTCGCAGGCCTGCCGCCGATCGGCTTCGATCCGCGCAAGCGGCTGAACATCGAGAGCCCGGCCTTCGACAGCGGCAACCCGGCGACCTGGGCTTACGCGCCGCCGGCGCGGCGTGTCTACGGCATGGCTGTCAGTGGTGGCCGTCTCTATTACGCGGTCGCCGCCGGCCTGCGCATCTGGTCGGTTTCGATTTTACCTGATGGTTCATTCGGCCCCGATGCGCGCGGCGAAGTGTCGGTGCCGCGCGGGGCGCTGCCGAATTCGGAAGTCTCCGAAATTCTGTTCGATGATAACGGCGACATGCTGGTCGCCGAGCGCGGCGCGCCGACCGGCGCCTATGACTACAAGGCGCTGGCGGAATCACCGGAGAACCGCGTGCTGCGGTTCCGGCCGAAGACCCCTGATGATCCGCCGAGCCGCGATCTGTGGTTCCCGGTGCCGAAGGAATATGCCATCGGCTTTGCGCCGACGCTTCGCAATGACAATGGCGGCATCGCCATCGGCTACAGCTACGATCCGGCCGGAAATATCAACCGCGCGGTGTGCGGCGGCACGCTCTGGAGCACCGGCGAGCAGCTGCGCAATGCGCGCGACCGCGCGATCATCCAGCGCTTGCAGGCGGGCGGCCCGTTGATCGTCGACGGCCTGCAAGGCAATTCGACGCGCCTGCTGCGGCCGCTCAACGAGCCGCCCTTCGAGACTTATTTCATCGACTACGACGACCGCTTCGACGATGCGCAGACGCGCGGCACTATGGGCGATGTCGTCATCTGGCGGACGTGCGGTCAGGCAATGCTGCTGCCGATTGTGCCGGTGGCGGTCATGTGTCCACCGGGATTGTTCGATATCGACGGTATTTGCCAGTTCCCGCAGGCCTGTCCATCGGGCACGGAATTTTCCAACGGTTGCTGCACCTATCGCGGCTGTCCGGCGAGCTATGTCCGCATCAATGGAAGGTGCGTGCCACCGCCGATGAACTGCAAGTCCGAAGAAACCTACGCCAACGGACGTTGTGAAGCGCCGAAGTGTCCGGCGGGCATGGTTCCGGTGAAGAGCGCGGCGGGCGGTGGTGGTGCGGCCAACGAGACACTCATCGGCGGGACCAATTCTGGTGCGTTCAACGCACTGCAAGGGGCACTACAAGGCGCCAACGGCGGCTGTCCCGCTGGAACAGTCCTCAACAATGACCAATGTCAGCCTGTCCGTAACCAACCGAAAATGTGCGGCGGCAACACTTATTGTAAATGTCCGGAAGGCACTCAGGTCAGCGAGGACGGCACCTGCAAGAAGACCAGCTGTCCCACGCAAACAATCGAGATCAATGGAGTTTGCTGCACGCGCCAGGATCTCCTCAATGGCACGTGCCATTGGCGGCCGCAGCCCCCCCCGCCCAACCTGACAATCCGAAAGGATCCGCCGAAAAGCTGTCAGTTGGTCACGACCGGCACGGGGGTCGGTCTTTTGGGCGGCCCATACTGGCTGTGCAAATTTACAATCACGGTGACAAATTCGGGCACAACGCCGGCCAGCGGGGCCACTTTCACCGACACTGCAACGCCTCCCGCACGGATCGTGGACTTTGGTGCGCTCGACAGCAACGGCCAGTTCGACGTCAATTCCACCGCCTGGCAGTGCAATGATCCGACAAATGCGCCCCTGACATGCAAGCGCCAGCCTGGCAACGACATTCCAGCGGGAGGAAGTGTTCAGGTTGTCGTCGCGACGGCGACGCTGGTCTCAGCGAGCACCGGCACCGTTGGAAACTGCGCAGCAATTGGCAACACACCGGCGCTCAATCAGGGGCAGCCTGCGGCTGCTAATCTTGGCACTCCCTCCTTCAATCCTAATACGCCGGCTGGCCAGGATCTGAGCAATTTCGCGCAGGGTAATAAAACGGTTGATTGCACGACTGTGCAGATCGGGCTGCCGCCTCCGCAGGTCACCACGTGTACCCCGACGCGTAAGCCGCCATGTTCGGGAAACAACGGTGACGGAAGGATTTATTGCCTCCCCGGCGAGTGCAGTTGCTCGAGCGGGCTGGTAGGCCCGGCGGGACAGCAAAAGCAGCTTTGCCGCGACAACGAGTGCATGACGACATGCCCGGCAAACGGGACACAGCCGCTACCACCACCACCGCCGCACCGCCACCGACGATCACGGTGACCTGCCCCGAAGGCACAAGGATGGGCCTCAACGGCCAATGCTTCTTTGTCGATCCGGGTTGCCAGGGTCCCAATTGCGGGACCGGTGACCACCGGCTGTCCCTTCGGCGCGCCGCGCAAAGCTGACGGATCATGCTGCAACGCCCGCGACCTCCAAACCGGCGCTTGCGGCGGCACGCCGCGAATCATTGCCGCGATGGCGAAAGCGCGAAGTCGGACGGCAACTGTCCGCGCGACTTTGTCCCGACGGCAGAACGCTCGAAAGGGAGCATCGTACCGGCACATTCCGTGCCCGACGGCAAAGCGGCAGACGGAAAAGAAAAAGCCGAGGCACACGACGCCACGCAAGCCGCGCCCCAAAACCGATTCCGATAATCCGGAGAAAGCCGTCGGGGTCGCAACCGTTGCAATATCCAGATCGGTCCCGGCTTCCCGAGTGGTGGCCGTCCGGGCGGAAAGCCGAGTGGCGGTACGCCGAAGGGTGGCGGTAACTGCCTCAAACAATATTGTGGTTGAGATAGAGTTTTCGCCAGCGGAGGCTTCAATGAGAACGCGTTCGCTTTGCGGCCTGGTCATCGCAGCGATCTTTGTGCTCGGCGCGCCCGCCAATGCCAAGGAACCCGGCTGGTGCGCCACTTACCGCAACGGCGGCAACAATTGCGGGTTCAATACTTACGAGCAGTGCATGGCGGCGGTCAGCGGCGTCGGCGGTTTCTGCAACCGAAGCCCGTACGCCGAGCCGGAGAAACCGGCCGCGCGCAAGGAGCGCGAGGCCGAGCCGAAAGCCAGGCGCAAAGAAAAGGAAAAGGAAGAAGTCAAAGAGCGTGTTGCGCCGAAGCCTGCGCCGCCACCGGCCGCCGCGCAGCCCGCGCCGGTTATCGTTCAGCCGCCACCCGCGCAGGCGCCAGCGGTGCAGCAGCCCGCCAACAATTTCCAGACGGCGCGTGCGCTCATTCTCTCGGGAAAATACGAAGCCGGCATCGCGGCCATGAAAGCGCTCGGCTATGACGACCATCCCGACATTGCGAGTTCAATCGGCTTTGCCTACGTCAACCTTGGCAATCTGGCCGAGGCGCGCAGCTGGTACAACAGGGCGCTGGCCGCCGATCCCAATAACATGAGCACGTTGGTTTACTCGGGTGCGCTCTATGTCGCGCAAGGCGATCTCGCCAAGGCGCGCGGCGAACTGGAGCGCATCAAGGCAATCTGCGGCGGCACCACCTGCCGTGAATATCAGGTGCTCGACGGCCAGATTGCGCCGAAGGGGCGGTAGCAGTCCGTCATCGCCGGGCAACCGGGTCCGGCCGCCGGCCGGCCCGGCTGTAAACTTGTCCCCACAGTCTGTCATCGCCGGGCAACCGGGTCCGGCCGCTGGCCGGCCCGGCTGTAAACTTGTCCCGGCGATCCCGCTTAAGCGGGCAAGGCCGTGCCTGACTAATCGGGATGGCCGGGACAAGCCCGGCCATGACGGTGGGGTGACAGCAAGGCCGGGATAAGCCGCGCACGCGCGGCACTTACCGCCGCGGCACGCCGCCGAAATCTTCCAGCACGTGCTCGAGCGCCTCCGGCTCGACTTTGACGCTGCCGGCAAACGGATGGTCGATCACGATCACCGTCAACAGCGCGGAAAAAACCAGCGCCGCCAGCGCGCCGGTCATCAGCGCCTGCGCGTGCAGGTTCGGCGTGCCGAAGAAGAAGGTAAATCCCACCGTGACAATGGCGCCACCGAACAGCACGAACCAGAGAATGTCCGGGATGTTGCCGTCGGCGGTGACGAAACGCGCCCGCCGCGCCGCGCTGATCTCGTCGAGCTGGCGCAAAATTTCCGTCATCAGGACAGTGTCCGGTCCGGCCGCGGCCCGGGCATTGAGCAGCGTCACATAGATATCGCTGAGCGCGCTGGTGACGCCGGGGTCCAGCGTGCCCTTCTCCATCGCCGGCCAGTCCTTGCCGATCGCGGCGCCGAGATAGGCGTTCATGACGCCGCGCAACGCGGTGCGGCGCTCGGCGCTTAATCCGTCCGACAGGCGGTAGATCGTCGCTGCCGCGCCCGCTTCCTTGGCGACAACATTTTCGGAATCGTTGAATTTTTCCCACACCACGATGATCGCAAAGGCCAGCAGCACGGCGTAGAGGACGCCGACGGTCGCGAACTTGAATCCGGCGACTTCATTGTTGGAATCGCAACCGTTCGTACGGGATGAAATGCCGGACGACGAACGGACCGATCATGGCAATGGCCGTCGGCAAGGCGACGATGAGGAGGGCGGACAGCCACAGCGGCAGGGTGGTCAGGGTGAGCATGTGTGACTCGCGTTAGGGCGGCGGAGGGTACCGTAGAGTCCAATCGACGTCATGGCCGGGGCGATGCTTACAGCATTGACCGTCATGGCCGGGCTTGTCCTCACAGTCTGTCATCGCCGGGCTTGTTCCCCACACTGTCATGGCCGGGCAACCGGGTCCGGCCAGCGGCCGGCCCGGCTGTAAACTTGTCCCGGCCATCTCGATTGGTCAGGCACGGCCTTGCCCGCCTAAGCGAGATCGCCGGGACAAGCCCGGCGATGACGAACTGTGGTGGGCCAGCCGCCGGACCCGGTTGCCCGGCCATGACATCGTGAGCGCGCCTATATGATCTCGTCGTAAAGATCGCGCCACATCGGATTGTTGGCTGCAATTGTGCGAGTTTTCCAGGCACGAGGCCAATGTTTGATGTTCTTTTCTCGCTGGATTGCGGCGTGCGCAGAGTCGAAAATTTCGAAATGAACAAGTTTATTGATTGCATACTTCGCCGTGTGGCGCGCAACGCGAGCATTCCGGTGCTCACGAATCCGCCGGATGAGGTTGTTTGTCACGCCGACATACAATGCACCGCCGGGACGGCTGGCGAGAATGTAGACGTAGTACTGTTTCACCAAAAAGCGTTCCGGAGCGTGCCGCCTTTCCGCTGTCATCACCGGGCAACGGGTCCGGCCGGTCCGGCTGTAAACTTGTCTTCCGCTGGTCATGGCCGGGCTTGTCCCGGCCATCTCGCTTAGGAAGGCAGTGCGTCCCTGATCGAGATCACCGGGACAAGCCCGGTGATGACGGAGGAGAGAGCCCGGCCATGACAAATTGTGGAGGCCGGTGACGGTAGAGGAGAAAGCCCGATCAGGATGATGTTAGGTCAGGTCCAAACGCGTCAATCCGCCGACCGGATGATGATTGCGCGTAAGCTTACCGCCGAAAGTCCCTCCGGGGGCTGCCCGCCGCTCACCCCACCTCGAGCAAAATATCCGTCAGCCGGTCGGGCGCGTCGATCATCACGTCGTGGCCGCACGGCACCTCGTAGGTCCGCCAATTCGGGTTGGCCTTCGCGCGCGCGTGGGCCTTTTCGAACGAGACGTTCGGGTAACCTGACGCGCGGATATAAGTTTTCTTCGGTATGCGATCGCGCGCGCCCGTGAGCTTGATCTTCTCGGTCATGGTGCCGATCGGCTGCGGCCCCGCCAGCGAATCCACCCAGGCGCGGTCGTTCTCGTTGACGTTGAACGCCGCGGCGTTGCGCACCGGGATGGTTGTATCGCCGCGCTCCAGCGCCGCCTGGATGATCTCCTGCACCGCCGGCTGCACCAGATCGACCGTGGCATCGCCATTATCCGGAATGAAGGCGTCGAGAAAAACGATCGAACGGATGGCGTCCGGCACGGCTTCCGCGACGCCGGAAATGACGCAGCCGCCATAGGAATGCCCGACCAGGACAAAATCGGTGAGCCGTTCGTGTTTGATCAGGCCGAGCACGTCGGCGACGTGCAGCGAGAGATTGACGCCGGGGTGCAGCAGGTGCGCCCGCTCGCCGAGGCCGGTGAGGGTCGGGGAGAACACACGATGCCCGTGCGCCTTGAGCCGGTCGGCCACGCGCACCCAGGCCCAGCCGCCATGCCAGGCACCGTGGATCGAGGAGGAAGGTTTTTGTCGGCATGCCTGATGGTCTCTCCCGCTGGCATGGTGTCCCCCATGCCGCCCTTTTGTCATCACCGGGCAACCGGGTCCGGCCGTTGGCCGGCCCGGCTGTAAACTTGTCCCGGTGATCCCGCTTGGGGACGCACGGCCTTGCCCGACTAAGCGGGATGGCCGGGACAAGCCCGGCCATGACAGTAGCGAGGCTGTGGATAACTCACCGAAGGTCAATATTCGCGGCCGGAATAGCGGGGATGGTGGCGCTGCCTCCGGCATGACCCGATTTGGGTCCTAAGATGGCGGCTGCCCGAGTCGGTCCAAGAACCATGCGCTTCACGCCCCAGTTCCTCGATGAGCTGAAAGCCCGGCTTCCGGTCTCGGAAGTCGTCGGCCGGCGCGTCAAGCTCATTCGCGCGGGCCGCGAGTTCAAGGGCCTGTCGCCGTTCAACAAGGAAAAGACGCCGTCGTTCTTCGTGAACGACCAGAAGCAGGCCTGGTTCGATTTTTCCTCCGGCAAGAACGGCAGCATTTTCGATTTCGTCATGGAGAGCGAAGGCGTCACGTTCCCGGAAGCGGTGGAGCGCCTGGCGCAGATGGCGGGCGTGGCGCTGCCGAAGGTCTCGCACGAGGACGAACAACGCGACGCGCGCCGCAAGACGCTGCACGACGTGATGGAGCTCGCCGCGAAATTCTTCCAGGACACGCTGGCGGCGCGCACCGGCGCCAAAGGCCGCGGCTATCTCGCTGACCGCGGGCTCGATGCGGCGACGCAGCTCAAATTCCGGCTCGGCTATGCGACAAGCGAGCGCTTCGCGCTGAAAGAACATCTCGGCTCGCACGGCATTCCGGCCGAGGACATGGTCGAGGCGGGGCTGCTGGTGTCGGGCGACGACATTCCGGTGCCGTTCGATCGTTTTCGCGACCGCGTGATGTTCCCGATCACCGATTTGCGCGGCCGCGTGATCGCGTTCGGCGGACGCGCGCTCGATAAAGATGCGCCGGCGAAATATCTCAATTCGCCGGAGACGCCGCTCTTTCATAAAGGCGCAACGCTCTACAACATCGCCGCCGCGCGCCAGGCATCACACGAGGGCGCGCCCATCATCGTGGTCGAAGGCTATGTCGACGTGATCGCGATGGTGACGGCGGGTTATCCTGCGACCGTGGCGCCGCTCGGCACGGCCTTGACCGAAGACCAGCTCACGCTGCTGTGGAAAATGGCGGACGAGCCGGTGCTCTGTTTCGACGGCGACAATGCCGGCTTGCGCGCGGCCTACCGCGCGGTCGATCTCGCGATGCCGCGGCTGAAGCCCGGCAAGAGTTTGAAATTTGCGCTGCTGCCGCAGGGGCAGGACCCGGACGACCTGGTGCGCTCGGGCGGGCGCGACGCGATCACCGATGTCATCGGCGCGGCGAAGCCGCTCGCCGGCATGTTGTGGGCGCGCGAGACCGAAGGACACACGTTCGACACGCCGGAGCGGCGCGCGGCGTTGGAAGCGCGCATCAACGAAGTCACCACCGGAATCGCCGACGAAGCCGTGCGGCGCTATTACCGCCAGGACTTCAGCGCGCGGCTGTCGCAGTTCTTCGCGCCGGCGCGGGCGCAACAGCGCGAACAGCGCCCCGGCGGCAACTGGCGCGATCCGCGCAGCGGTGGCAGCTTCCGCGAGCGGAATGGCGCCGGCGATTGGCAACGCCGCGACGCGCCGCGCACGGCGGGCAGGGCGATGCCCTATGTGGTGGTGAGCCAGCAGATGGCGTCGAGCCCGGTGCACCGGGGCAATCGCTCGACGGTGTCGCGCCGCGAGGCGCTCATATTACAGGCTGCGCTCAATCATCCGTGGCTGCTGCACGACCACCTGGAGGACTTCGCCTCGCTCGAGTTCCGTCATCCCGATGCCGAGAAGATCAAAGGCGCGCTGATCGACATCGCCGCGCATGCCCCGGCGCTCGATGCCGCTGCGCTCAAGGCCGAACTGGCCGCCCGCAACCTCGCCGAGGTGGTGGCCCGGATCGCGCTCTCGATCACCACCCCCTCGGTCTGGGGGGCAAGGGCGGAGGCCGCCCCGGACGATGTTTTGGTGACCTGGTCGCAGCTTGTCGCCTTGCATCGGCAGTGGCATTCACTAACTAAGGAGCTCAAGGACGCCGAGCAGGCGCTGGGCCAGGACGCGAGCGAAGCCAATTATCTGCGGTTGCGCGACGTCAAAAGCCGCCTGGAGCGGGTCGAGGGAACCGAGGCCCTGATTGAGGGCTTTGGAGCCTCTTCCGGTCGGGGCGTTCGTAGCTTATGAGTCCCGCCGCCCGCGGCGAAAAGGGTGGCAGGGCGGTTTACAGGGCCGACATGGAATAAAGGGTCGATTCCAGCGGTATTCTTTTAGGTTAATCGGAGCTTAAGCGGGTTCCGACGACACTGGATGACCTGATTCGTGGGCGGCGCCTGTTGCGGGCGCGGCCCTTTTTGGCCGTTAGCTACAGGCGACGGGCCAGGAGAGACTGAATGGCGAGCAAGGCAAAAGCGGCTCAGGCGAAGGAAAAAGAACCCGTCGCGGAGAAGGAAGAAGGCGCGCCCGAGTCCCCGCTGCCGCTTCTCGATCTCTCCGATGCCGGCGTCAAGAAAATGATCAAGGCCGCCAAGAAGCGCGGCTATGTCACCATCGACCAGATCAACGAAGTGATGCCTTCGGGCGAAGTGTCCTCCGACCAGATCGAGGACATCTACGCGATGCTCAACGAGATGGGCATCAACGTTGTCGAGACCGAAGAGGCCGACGGCGAAGAAGGCGAGAAGGCCGCCGACGAGGACGATGACGACGACGACACCGGCACGGAAGTCGTCGAGGCGAAATCGAAGTCGCTCGCCACCGCCGAAAAGAAAGAACCCTCCGAGCGCACCGACGATCCCGTGCGCATGTATCTGCGCGAGATGGGCTCGGTCGAGCTGCTGTCGCGCGAGGGCGAAATCGCCATTGCAAAACGCATCGAGGCCGGCCGCGAAGCGATGATCGCGGGCCTCTGCGAAAGCCCGCTCACCTTCCAGGCCATCATCATCTGGCGCGACGAGCTCAACGAGGGAAAAGTCTTCCTCCGCGACATCATCGACCTTGAAGCGACCTATGCCGGCCCCGACGCGCAGAAGATGCAGGTGCCGGTGGTGATCGGCCCGGACGGCAAGCCGGTGGTGCAAGCCGTCGGCACGCCCGTTCCCGGCGCGCCGCATCTCCAGGTCGTGCAGACGCCGGCGCCGCCGGCTGCTCCTCCCGCCGCCACGCCGTTCAAGGCGCCGGGCGAAGCCGGCGACGGCGAAGAGCCGAAGGATCCGGGCGAGGCCGCGGCCGAAGGTGATTACGACGAAGACGACATGGAGAATTCCCTGTCGCTCGCCGCGATCGAGGCCGAGCTCAAGCCGAAAGTGGTCGAGACCTTCGACACCATCGCGGATTCGTTCAAGCGCCTGCGCCGTTTGCAGGAGCAGGACATTGAATTCCGCCTGAAGAATTCATCGCTCTCGCCCGCGCAGGAGCGCAAGTACAAGAAGCTCAAGGAAGAGATCATCTCCGAGGTGAAGTCGCTGCGCCTCAACCAGGCGCGCATCGATTCGCTCGTCGAGCAGCTCTACGACATCAACAAGCGCCTCGTCTCGAACGAAGGCCGGCTGATGCGGCTGTCGGAAAGCTACGGCGTCGCGCGCGAGGACTTCCTCAAGCAATACATGGGCGGCGAGCTCGACCCGCGCTGGCTCAACCGCGTGTCGAAACTCAGCGCAAAAGGCTGGAAGAATTTCGTCGCCAAGGAAAAGGATCGCATCAAGGAGATCCGCTCCATGGTGCATGACCTTGCCGCGCAGACCGGCGTCGAGATCGCCGAGTTCCGCAAGATCGTGCACATGGTGCAGAAGGGCGAGCGCGAGGCGCGCCAGGCCAAGAAGGAAATGGTGGAGGCCAACCTGCGCCTCGTCATCTCCATCGCCAAGAAATACACCAACCGCGGCCTGCAATTCCTCGATCTGATCCAGGAAGGCAATATCGGCCTGATGAAGGCGGTCGATAAGTTCGAATACCGCCGCGGCTACAAGTTCTCGACCTACGCCACCTGGTGGATCAGGCAGGCCATTACGCGCTCGATCGCCGACCAGGCCCGCACCATCCGCATTCCGGTGCACATGATCGAGACCATCAACAAGATCGTGCGCACTTCGCAGGCAGATGCTGAACGAAATTGGCCGCGAGCCGACCCCGGAAGAGCTCGCCGAGAAGCTCGGCATGCCGCTCGAGAAGGTGCGCAAGGTCCTCAAGATCGCCAAGGAGCCTTTGTCGCTGGAAACGCCGATCGGCGACGAGGAGGATTCGCATCTCGGCGATTTCATCGAGGACAAGAACGCGATTTTGCCGATCGACGCGGCCATCCAGTCGAATCTGCGCGAGACCACCACGCGCGTGCTGGCGTCGCTGACGCCGCGCGAGGAGCGCGTGCTGCGCATGCGCTTCGGCATCGGCATGAACACCGACCACACGCTGGAAGAAGTCGGCCAGCAGTTCTCGGTCACCCGCGAGCGCATCCGCCAGATCGAGGCGAAGGCGCTGCGGAAGCTGAAGCATCCGAGCAGGAGCCGCAAATTGCGCTCGTTCCTCGATAACTGATCGCAGGCTTAGCCAAATACTCAGACGTCATCGCCGGCCTTGTGCCGGCGATCTCAATTCTGGGGGCACAGCCGTGCCCACCTAAGCAGGATGGCCGGGACAAGTTTACAGCCGGGCCGGCCGCATCAGCGCGTTTACGCGCGTCTTCGACGCGCTATGGGCCGGACCCGGTTGCCCGGCGATTCAATTCGTCTTGCTTGCCTGCGCCACGGTCACCGGCTGGGCGCGCCAGACGTCCGGGAACAGCTTGCTCATGTTCTCGACCTTCGGCGCATCGTTGATGGCGATGTAGGGCTGGTAGGGATGATGGATCGCGTAATCCTGGTGATAGGCCTCGGCCGGAAAGAAGGCCGACTTCATGCGTGTCGGTCTTCGTCACGATCGGCTTCTTGAAAACATGCGCGGCGTCGAGCTGCGCGATGTAGGCCTTGGCGGTTTTCGCCTGCGCCTCGCTCTGCGGGAAAATCTCCGAGCGATATTGCGTGCCGCTGTCCGGCCCCTGGCGGTTGAGCTGCGTCGGGTCGTGCGCGACCGAGAAATAGATCTGCAGGATCTTGCCGTAGGACACCTGGCGCGGATCGAACGTCACCTGCACGGCTTCGGCGTGGCCGGTGCGGCCCGCGCTGACGGTTTCATAAAGCGCATCCTTCTGCGCGCCGCCGGCATAGCCGGACACGGCATTGGTGACGCCCTTGACGTGCTGGTAGACGGCCTGGATGCCCCAGAAACATCCGCCCGCGAGCACGGCGGTTTCGAGGCCCGTTGCTTGCGCGGGCTGTTCGGCGGCCGGCGGCGGAATGGTCACGGCAGGCTCGGCCTGCGCGGCGAGCGGCGCAAAGGCGAGCGCGGACGCAAAGATGGTGGCAGAGGAGGGCGGTGCGATGCTTCATCGTTTCATCTCCCGGAATTCGACTGTTGCCCTCATATACGAGCGCCGCCGCGCGGCGGCATCACACAAAGTTACACGTCTGCGTGAGACCCGCCTGTCATCGCCGGGCAACCGGGTCGGCCGCTGGCCGGCCCGGCTGTAAACTTGTCCCGGCGCATCCCGATTTAGAGGGCACAGCCGTGCCCACCTAAGCGAGATGCGAAGCCGCAGCGGGACGTCAGGCGCGAAGACGGCGCTTCGCGCCTTTTGCCCGGCCATGACGCTATCGCGTCACTCCAACGCCGTAATGATGCGGATATCGCGGACGGCACCGTCGCCCAGGGCGCGCAGCGCTTCCTTGTAGCCGGGGCTGTCGTGGCCGGCGACGGCCTTTTCAAGACTGGGGAATTCCGAGACGACGACGCGTTCCTTCAAGCCGGATTCGTAGGTGACGTCGGGATTGCCGCGGCAAAGATAGCGCACGCCGAAAGGCGCGAGCGCGACCGGGGCAAGCTTGGAATAGGCGGAAAGCTTGGCGGGATCCTTGATCTCACGATAGGTCGTGACCCAATAAGCCTTTGGCATCGGTTGCCCCCTTTTGATGCGCTGCTTACAGGACGCAATCCTAGCGCGTCCGGGCGAGTGTGCGGAAGATATCCAGATCACGAGGCCGTCATCGCGGGCGCTCCGCCCCTCACCGTCATCGCCGGCCTTGTGCCGGCGATCTCGATTCACTGGGCACGGCGGTGCCCTTCTAAGCGAGATGGCCGGGACAAGCCCGGCCATGACAGTGTGTGGGACAAGCCCGGCGATGACGGCGAGGGGTGGAGCGGGACAAGCCCCACCGTCTCAGTGTAATGATCATCCCGGGGGCAACGCAGGGCCATTCATGACGAGACTCATCGCTCTATTTTTGTTCGCGCTTCTGTCTGTTTCCTCCGCCCACGCCGCCCAATGCGGCGGCGATTTCAACACCTTCCTGTCGGCCATGGCGCGCGACGCGCAGGCGGCCGGCGTCTCGCGCAGCACCATCGACCAGGCCTTCGCCGGCGTCACGCTCGACCAGAACGTGCTCGCCTTCGACCGCCGCCAGCGCGGCATGTTTCACAGCAAGAGCTTCGAGGAATATGCCTCGACCCGCGTGATCCCGCCGCGCATCAAGCGCGCCAAGGGCCTGATGGTGAAGAACGCGCAGCTGCTGGCGCGCGTCGAGCAGCAATTCGGCGTGCCGAAAGAACTGATCGTGGCGATCTGGACGCTGGAGAGCGACAACGGCACCGGCGACATGGGCAAGTTGCCGGTCATCCGCACGCTGGCGACGCTCGCGCATGATTGCCGGCGCACCGAGCTGTTCCAGAACGAGTTGATCTCGGCGCTGAAGATTCTCCAGCGCGGCGACCTGCCGCTGCGCGATCTCATCGGCGCCTATGCCGGCGAGATCGGGCAGACGCAATTCCTGCCGTCGTCCTACATCAAGTATGGCGTCGACTATGACGGCAACGGCCATGTCGACCTGCGCCACAGCGTGCCGGATGTGCTCGCTTCCACCGCCAATTTGCTCAAGACCAACGGCTGGAAAGCCGGCGCGCCTTTCGGCGAGGGCACGGAAAATTTCCAGGTGATGCGCGAGTGGAACAGGTCGGAGGTCTACCGCAAGACCATGGTGTTGTTCAGCGAGAAGCTGCGGGAGTAGGCGACGCAATGGCTGTCTCAGCTCCGCCTCATCCTGAGGAGCGGCCGAAGGCCGCGTCTCGAAGGATGGGGCGGCCTCATGGTTCGAGACGCGCTTCGCGCCTCCTCACCATGAGGCCAACAGGCCCCGCCATTTCGTCGCACCTGCCATTGACCCATATCAATAGCGCCGCGCCGGCGCGCCCTAGCGTGCGTGTATTCACGCGAAAGGTGCGAATCAATGAACATGACGCATTACATGGAGCTGCTGTCGGTCAATCAGCCGTGGAATCTGCTGATCTTCATGGCGGCGCCGATCGTGCTGGCGGAAACCATTGCGGTCACCGAGCTCTACATTCTCTATACGCGCGATTACAAAGGGCCGGTGCGCTCGCTCAATCGGTTTTGCAGCATCGTGGTCGGGCTCTATTTCACCGGCGTGTTTCTCTATCTACTGACCAATGCCGTCGTGCCGATTACGACGAGCGGTTCCTGGCGCGGTCCCGGCGACATGATCGCCGTCGGGTTTTACCTGCTCGGCATCGTGCCGTTGCTCGGGCTGACGCTGGTCGACCTCAACATCATCGGCCGCGAGCGCACGCTGCATGGCAAGATGGCGATCCACGCCGGCTTCGTTGCGCTGTTCCTGATCGTCGGCCACATCGCCATGATATTCGGAATGCTCGACCCGACAGTGCTTTACGCCGTCGCCGGCGCGCACGGGCATTAAGGCAGAGCGGAAACGAACGAATCTTGTGTTTAGAACCGCGGCACGTGCGAGAGCGCGTTGCGGGTCTGGATGTCGATGCGCCGCGCGGCACCTTCAACGCCCAGGCGTTGCGCCTCGGTCGTGTCGATCGGCGCGTATGTCGGCAGCACGCCGTTCTTGAAGGCGTCCGCGTTGAAGCTGGTCGCGAGCGGGGTGCCGTTGCCGATCGGCAAGCCGCCATTGCTGGCGCCCGACTTGATGTATTCCTGCAGCGACAGGACGCCCACGGTTTGCAGCGCCGAGAACAGCGCAATGCCGAGGCACAGGCCGACGATGGCTTTCAACAGGGTCATGAGCCCCTCCAGCGGACAACGCGGGCGGAGCATAGATTTCGTGCGTTAAGCGCCGGCCAAATTGAGCGCCACCGGCAGGGAATGCTTTGAGCGATGGGCCTTGGGCCGGAACCGGCCGAGAAGGGAAGACCGGGTCGGCGCAGCGCGCGTCTTGGCGCTATTTCCCGATGTTGATCAGCTGGACGCGGCGATTTTCAGCCGCCTCGGGATGGGCCGGGTCGAGCAATTGCTCCTCGCCAAGGCCGACGGCCTCGATCCGCGACGGCGAAATTCCGAACGGATCGATGAGCGCCGCGCGAATGGCATCGGCGCGTTCCTGGCTGAGCTTGAGGTTGTATTCGCGGCTTCCCTTGCCGTCGGTGTTTCCGACGATCAGGAAGCGATAGCCTTGCAGGTAGGGATGATAGAGCGCGTCAGCCATCAGCCCGACGGCGCGAAACGAATCCGGGCGAATGCGCGCGGAGTTGAAATCGAACTGGATGGCGATGGTGAACTGCGCAAGCTGATCGAGCTGGCCGAACAACGGCGCGCGGTTCACGCGGTTGGTGCGGCTCGGGTCGGCGAGCGACTGGCTGACAAGCTGGCGCAATTGCGCGGCGCTGACGGTCGCGGCCGATTCCACACCTTGCAGGCTGCTCACGAGCTGGCCGGAGCTCAGATTGATTTTACCAGACCCCGACGAAGAGCCGAGCTCCACTTCGTAGCCCGCGTCGGCAACCGCCTGCTGGCACGCCGCGCTGATGTTGCGCTTGGCCTTGTAGAAGCACTCCATCAGGTTGCCGTCGCCTTGCTGGATGCCGGCGCAAATCCGCTTGATATCCGCGTCGCAGACGCGTGGAACGGCGGCACGCGCGGCCGCTCGCTTGACGAGCAGGCTGCTCAGCGCGGTGACCGACCCGCTACAACGCGGGGAAATGCTCGCCTGATTTCGCTGAAGGCATTGACGGATCCGGCCGCCACCGAGCGGTTCATTCTTGCAGAACTTGGCGATATCAGCGCCGCAGCTCGTCCCAAGCTGGCCGAGCGCGTCGGCGTAACCGATCGTTTGCGCGGACGCCGTTCCAGGCGAGCCGGCGAAAATGGCCAACGCGAGCCCGAAACCAAGAGCAACCGCCGTACGCTGCAACATGCGAATATCCCCACAGGTTGCGGCCGTGACAGGATGTTCAGGCCGCTGTCGCCATATAAGGATAAGGGATACGCTGTCAGTATTGATCTAGATCAACGTCCAGGGCGTGTCCGCCATCAGTCTGGGCGTTTATTTTCAGGTGCGGCAACGGGGGATTGAAAATGAGCATGAGTGTACGCGGGCGTGGGACGAGAAATCTGGTCAGGCTGACCGCAACGTGTCTGGTATTCTGCTTCGTGGCGGCTGCCTCCGCGCAGACGCAAATACCGTCCAACAGCCGCCTGAAAGCGGTCGCCAGCGCCAAAACCATCAAAATCGCCTACCGCACCGACGCCAAGCCGTTTTCCTTTGTGAACGACAAAAAGGAGCCGGCCGGCTTCACGATCGATCTTTGCAAGTTGGTCGTGCAGTCGATGCAGGGACAGCTCGGAATTCCCAACATCAAGATCGAGTGGGTGCCGGTGACCGTGCAGACGCGCTTTACGGCGGTCGCCAGCGGCAAGGCCGATATGGAATGCGGCTCCAGCACGATGACACTCGGGCGCATGAAAGACGTCGATTTTTCGAATGTCGTCTTCGTCGAGAGCACCGGCGTCGTGGTTGCGAAGGCCGCCAATATCGCAAAATTTTCCGATATGGCCGGCAAGAAAATAGCGGTTGCGTCCGGGACGACGAACGAAAAAGCGATTGTCGACCAGATCAAGCTCCAGAAGATCGATGCGACGGTCGTATCGGTAAAAGACGGGACCGAGGCCATCGCGGCGCTTGAATCCGGTAAGGCCGATGCCTTTGCCAGCGACAAGCTGTTGCTGGTCGGCGCCAATCTGAAGGACCCGCAGGCTTTTGTAATGCTTCCGGACGATCTGTCGGTCGAGCCTTACGCGATCGTCGTGCCGCGCGGTGACTGGGCATTCCGCCTGGCCGTCAACACGGGGCTCTCACAGGTCTTCCGCACCGGGACTGTCGTTGCGGTTTTCAACGCCTGGTTCAACCAGATCGGCCTGCAAATGAGCCCGGTGCTGCGGATCACGTACGGGCTGGGATCCCTGTCCGATTGATCGATAGGACCGCGCAGCCGATCCGCAGCCTTTGTTCAGCCCTGCGGCTTGAACTTGACGATCTTCCAGCCGAGTTTGGTGATCTCGGCCTGCGCCATCGGCGTCACCACGCCGGTCGTTGCAAGGATCGGCACCGCGCCCGGTTTTATTTTATGAATCGCCGCGGTGGCGGCGGTGAATGTGCGGGACTGCACGTCGGTCCACACGACGTCATCGAAGGTGAAGGCCGCGACAATGTTGCCATTGCGCAGGACATTGATCGGCTGGCCCGCGACCGAGATGAAGGAGGCAACGCCGCCAACGTCCTTGCTGTGCGCCGCCAGAATCTGCGCCCGGCGCCGGAAATAGAAGGCGTAATTGCGCGTGCCGGCGCCGGCGGCCTTTTCAATGAAGATGTTGGTGTCGGCCGCGCCGAGCTCCCGCAACGCGCGTGCCATGATGAGAAGATCAGCCGGCGTGTAGTTCCGGTTTTCCAGCAGGCGGTCGATGTTGTCCTGCTCGATGTCGAGCTTCAGCAGGATGCCGCGCACTTCGGCGATCAGCTGCGCCGCCGTCTTGTCGCGCAAGGTGTCCTTGGCGCTGCTCACGGTCGCGACCGAGGACACCGCGATGCCGATGCCGCCCGGCACGAACGAAAGGCCGGCCTTGATCGGCAGGCCGCCGCTCGCCATGGCGCCGGCCATCTGCTTGAGCCGTTGCGCCAGCGGCGGGAAATCGGTGTAGGGATCGACGTCCAGCTCGACCGCGAGTTCGCGCTGGGTATCGCTGATGCCGAGCAGGCTATCCATCAGCGGGTCGCGGTCGGCGCGGCTGTTGGACAGGCCAGCGCCGGCACGCTCGAACATGTTGCCGATCCCGCTCAGCGACCGCTCCACAGTGTCGGCCGGCTTGGTGATGAGATCGGCGCCGAACTTGAAAGGACCGAGCGCCGCCTTTCCGAACGCCTTGCCGAATTCATCCGACTGCGACATTTTTTCGAGTGCTGCGACCGCATTAAGTTCGTGCAGACGCAGCTTCGCGAACTCGATGCCATCGAAGGAATACTCGCCATATTTCGTATCGACGTCGAAGATGCGCATGACGCCGTCGCTGCGCACAACCGGCTTGACCTTGTAGTTTTCACCCACCGACCTGGTGCCGAGAAAGTTTCCAACCGGTGCGGGCTTGGGCAGCTCGAGCGCGACCGTCGTCGACGACAGCGCCATGACGCCAAGCGGTGCGGCGACGAGCAGGGGGATGATGCGCGCGCGCCAGGTTTTCCGTGCCGCAAGAAACGCACGATGGCGCACCGGTTGCGCAGCCGTCGCTGCGCACGTCATGGAGTTGCACGGCATTGTCAGTCCCCCGAACTCAAAAACCCCGGCTTTCAATTGCGTAAATCCTAGCACCTTTCGGGCGTCCCGCGACTGGCAAATTGCCATCATGCGCAGCCCGGGCATCACTTAAAAAAACGTGGTTAAATGACGGCGCTCGACGACAGACGGAGCAGTGTAATGGTCGCGACGGACAAGGTTTTCGCGGGCTCGATCCCCGAGTTCTACGACCGGTTGATGGTTCCACTGATCTTTGAGCCCTACGCGGCCGATCTCGCAAAGCGTGTGGCCGAAGCGGCGCCGCGCGCCGTGCTGGAAACAGCAGCCGGAACCGGCGTGGTGACGCGCGCCATGGCATCGCGTTTGCCGGCGGGCGTGCACATCACGGCGACCGATCTCAACCAGCCGATGCTCGACTATGCCAAGGCGCGGCAGCCCGGCGACAACAGGATCAGCTGGAAGCAGGCCGACGCCCTGGCATTGCCGTTTGACGATCAAAGCTTTGATGTTGTGGCCTGTGAGTTCGGCGTGATGTTTTTTCCCGACAAGGTGCAGGGTTACAAGGAAGCGCGCCGGGTGCTCAAGCCCGGCGGACGTCTTTTGTTCAACGTCTGGGACAAGATTTCCGAAAACGATTTCGCCCATACGATCGCGCAAGCGCTGGCGGAAATGTTTCCGGATGACCCTCCACGTTTCATGGAGCGCACGCCGCATGGTTATCATGACGGCAAGCAGATTCGTGCCGAGCTTGCTCAGGCCGGATTTTCCGATGTCACGATCGACGCAGTGGACGCCCGCAGCAAGGCGGCCTCTCCGCGCGACCCTGCGGTGGCTTATTGCCAGGGAACCCCGTGGCGGAGTGAAATCGAGGCGCGCGGGGCCTCACGCCTTGAAGAAGCAACCGATCGTGCCACCGAGGCGATGACGCGGAGTTACGGAAAAGGCGCGGTCGATGGCCGTATTCGCGCGTTTGTGATTGCGGCCGCGCGTTAATCAGTTGACGCCGGCCTCGCTCAAGTTCAACCGAGCCACGACAGAGTCCAGGACCATCGCAGCCGATGTCGTCGACCCATTCCAGCGCCATGACCGTCAAGCGCAGATACCTCGCGCTGGCCTATGGCGTGGCCTGCCACGGGCTGTTCGCGGTCGCGGTCTCGGTGATGATCTACGAATTGGCTTTCGGGCTGAGCCGGTCATGGGGCGATTCGTGGGGCGTTTCTTGGGGCGCCGCGCACTGGCGCTGGATCGGCAATGGCCTGCTGCTGTTGCAGTTCCCGCTCGCGCATTCGTTTCTGCTGAGCGGCCGTGGGCGTGTGCTGCTGCGCGGTCTGGCGCCCGCCGGGCTCGGCGGCGATCTCTCGACCACCACATATGTGATCGTGGCCTCGTTGCAGATTATTCTGCTGTTCGGGTTCTGGTCGCCGAGCGGAATCATCTGGTGGCGGGCCGAAGGCTGGGTACTGGCGCTGATGATCGCGCTCTACGCCGCCGGCTGGTTGCTGTTGCTCAAATCGATGTTCGATGCGGGCATCACGCTCCAGACCGGGGCGCTGGGCTGGTGGGCAGTCTATCGCAATACCCGGCCGGCCTATCCGCCCATGCCGACGCGGGGGCTGTTTCGCATTTGCCGCCAACCCATTTACGTGTCGTTTGCGATCACGCTCTGGACGGTACCCGTGTGGACGCCCGACCAATTCGTGCTGGCGGTTGTGCTGTCGGCCTATTGCCTGGCCGGCCCTCTGCTGAAGGAAGCGCGTTTCACGCGGATGTTCGGCAGCGAATTCGAAGCTTATCGCGCGCGCCATCCCTATTGGCTTCCTTTTCCGCGGCCGTCTGGGTCGCCGCCCGGAACGGGCGGTGCCTCGCTCTACGACAGAGATGCCGAGCACTGGTGGGACGGTTCGCAGCGTTGGCTGCGCGCGCTGCAAAACCTGGTGCCCGCGCGCCTTGCCTTCTTCGATCGGTTGACCTCGTGGAATGGGCGCACGGTGCTCGATCTCGGTTGCGGCGGCGGTTTCATGTCCGAAGCG
Organism: uncultured Alphaproteobacteria bacterium; assembly: GCA_963735285.1. Taxonomy (GTDB): domain Bacteria; phylum Pseudomonadota; class Alphaproteobacteria; order Rhizobiales; family Xanthobacteraceae; genus Pseudolabrys. The sequence continues at coordinate 21,861 of CAVTKN010000012.1, forward strand.
CTGGCGGCGCGCGGTGCAAAAGTTATCGGCGTTGACGTATCACGCGGCGCCATCGGCGTTGCCAAACGCCATGCCGCGAGTGGAGGCCTTGCTATCCGTTATCTTGTGGCGTCGGGTGAAGGCCTGCCGTTGCCGGACGCCAGTGTCGATTGCGTCGTCTGCGTCGATGTTCTTGAGCATGTGCGCAGCCTCGACCAGGTTCTTGATGAAGTCCGCCGCGTGCTGCGGCCGGGCGGCGTCTTTCTCTTCGATACAATCAACCGCACGTGGCTTGCCCGTTTCGCTATCGTGTTCTGCGGCGAACGCATTTTCCGGCTTCTGCCGCGCGGCACGCACGACCCGGCCGGGTTTATCAAGCCCACGGAGCTCGACGCCAAGCTCGCCGCGCGCGGCTTCACAGATCGTGTGTTCAAAGGGCTTGGGCCGCGCGGCATCAACAGCCGGTTTGACATTACCTTCGGCGCACTGCCCGGCACGCAAATCATGTACATGGGAGTCGCGCGTTTGACGTGCGTCTGATCCACTCTTGCTGGCTCAGCCGTGCAGCTTTAAGCTCATTGGGCCGGACAATGTTGTGGTCAAAGAGTGATGATGCTGAAACGATCTGGCGCGTGTTACATCGCGGGTGTTGGCCTGTTGGCGCTGAGCATCGTCGCGTTTCCATCTTTGGTCCGCGCCCAATCGGCCGATCTGGTGCTGTGCGACCGCATTGCCGCGGACCCCGCCGATCCCGACAAGCCGGCCGACGTTAAAGGCACCCCGGCGATCGCACCGCCGGATATCGCGACCGCGATCAAGTTCTGCAAAATTGCATCGGCTTCGTCGCGCCGGGCACTCTATGAACTCGGCCGCGCCTACGCGGCCAACCGGCAAATGCCGGAAGCGCTCGCCGCCTATCGCAAGGCCGCCGACAAAGGCAGTACTTCGGCGATGGTCGAGCTCGGCGTGCTGCTTGGGACCGGCACGGGCGTTGCAAAGGACGAAGCGCAGGCGCGCAAGCTGTTCGAACGCGCCGCCGAATCCGGCAATGCGCGCGGCGTCAGCAATCTGGCCGCGCTCGGCGGCGGCGCGCCGTCGGATCCCGCCAAGGCACGCGCCTTGCTTTCCAAAGGCACGGAAACGAATTCGGCGGAAGCGCAATATCAGCTCGGGTTAATGCTGGCCGAAGGCACCGGCGGTCCGAAGGACGATGTCGGTGCAAGGGCGCTGTTTGAAAAAGCGGCCGAGCAAGGCCATCCGGCCGCCCTCGAACGATTGGGCGAATTTGCAAAAAGCGGGCGCGGCGGCCCGCAGGATACCGCCGCCGCCAAGACCTATTTCGAAAAAGCCGCCGCGCTTGGCAATGAAGATGCCAAGGCCGCACTCAAGCGCGCGGAATGTCCTTACGTCATCAAGGATAAGAACGGAAAATTCGTCACCAATCTTTGCTTCTAGATCGGGCGGGCAGCTAGGCCGCGTGAATGATTTCGGGATCGCTGCAGACGCGCCCGAAATCGATCTGCGCAGCGGGCATCGGCTTGTAGAACAGATAGCCCTGCACGGACGTGACGCCGGCCATCCGCAGAAGTCGGAACTGGTCGGCCGTTTCGACGCCCTCGGCCGTGGTGCTGATGTCCAGCCCGCGCGCCAGCGTGAGCGTGGCCGAGATGATGATCGCGCAATCGGCGCGTTTGGTCAGATTTTGTGTAAATGATTTGTCGATCTTGATTTTGTCGAAGGGGAACATCGTCAGGTGGCTGAGCGATGAGTAGCCGGTCCCGAAATCGTCGAGCGCGATCGACACGCCCAGATTCTTGAGCTGGCGCAGGACCGTCAGACTGTCCGTTGCGGATTCGATAAGGGCGGTTTCCGTGACCTCAAGCTCAAGGCGTTCGGGCTGCAATCCCGATTGCGCCAGCGCACAGATGACGACATCGACCAAATCGCGCTTGCGCAGCTGTACGGGCGATAGATTGACCGATACGCGAACGTGCGACGGCCATTTGACCGCCTCCGCGCAGGCGGTTTGCAGGACCCATTCTCCGATCTGCGTAATCAACCCGGACTCTTCAGCCAACGGGATGAATTTGTCAGGAGAGATCATGCCCTTGGTGGGATTGTTCCAGCGCACCAGGGCTTCTGCCCCGCAGATCTTCCGTGTCTTGGAGTCGATGATCGGCTGATAATAGAGTTCGAACTGATCCTGCTGGATGGCGCGGCGCAATTCCGTTTCGAGTTCGTGACGCACGCTGGCGGCCGCGCTCATTTCCGGATCGAAGAAACAGAAACAGTTTCGCCCCGACGATTTCGCGCGATAGAGGGCCATGTCGGCCATTTTCAGAAGGCTGTCGGGCCTGGCTGCGTGCTCCGGCGCCAACGCGATCCCGATGCTGGTCGCGATGTTCACCTCATTGCCCTCGATATTGAACGGCTGCGCGATGAGGTCGATCACGCGGTTCGCAAGCTTGACGGCGGCTTCACGCTGGTTGCCTTCGCCGATCTGAATAATGGCAAATTCGTCGCCGCCGAGCCGCGCCAGCACGTCCGTTTCGCGCAATGTACCTTTGAGACGTGCAGCGGTTTCGCGCAGCAGCGCGTCGCCGGCCGGATGGCCAAGGGTGTCGTTGACGTATTTGAAACGATCGAGGTCGAGCAAGAGCACCGTAAATTGCTCGCCCCACCGGCGCTGGCGTGCGCCGGCGTCCTCGATTTTTTCAACCGCAGCGGCGCGGTTGGCAAGGCCGGTGAGAGCGTCGTGATGCGCCATGAAGGCGATGCGCTGCTCGGACCGTTTCCGCTCAGTGATGTCTTCGATGACGAGCGCGAGGTATTTCGGCTCGCCCTGCTTGTCACGGATGACGATGCGACTGGTCGCCAGTACGCGTGTGCCACGCTGCGGTATTTCCACTTCGTATTCGGCCGAGGTCACGCCGCTGTTGAGCTCGACCGCCTGGCGGTCCGCCTGGTCAAAACCTGCCGCGTCATGCGCGCTGTAAATGTCCTGCGCATGCTTGCCGATCAGCGCCGCGTGCGGCAGGCCGACCATGGTCTCGAATTGCCGGTTCACGAGAGCGAATTTGAAGGTCTTGGCGTCCTTGACGACGACGGCAACCGGAATGTTTTCGATGATCGAGTCCAGAAAGCTTTTGGTTTCGTCGAGTTCCTGTGCGGCAAGGCGCTGCTCGGTGATGTCCTCATGGGTCGAGATCCAGCCGCCCCCCTCCATGGGTCGATGGATGACAGAGACGAAACGTCCGTCAGCGAGCTTACTTATCCCCTGGTGACGTTTATTCGCGACGATTTCCTCGACCCATTCATCGAGGCTCTTTGTGTAATCCTCGCGTCCGGTGCCCTGAGCGGTCCGATAGACCAAGATCTCGCGCAAGGTCGTACCAGGTCTCGTCTGCTCCTCTGTAAGCCGGTAGATTTCGGCGTATTGTTTGTTGCAGATGATCAGCCGCTGCGTCGCGTCGTACATCGACAGGCCTTGCGACATGTTTTCCACGGCGGCGTTGAATCGCACGTTTTGCGATGACACGTCCTGCTGCCGTTTCAGTTCGGCTTCGGCAAGCGCGCGGCTTTTGTCCGACTCGATAATCTGGGCCTGCGCGGCATTGAGGCGATCTTGCTGCTTCCAGGATCGGGCGATCAGGTAGGCAGCAACACCGACGAGGAGCACCATGGCCGCTGTAATCGCACTCATCATCAGCGCGGTGGCGCGCCAGGCAGCAAATGCAGCATCTTCAGTTTTGGTGACAATCACCACGAGTGGAAAGCCCGACAGTTTATAGGCGGCGGCAATGCGCGCCTGATGGTCGACAGGGCTCACGGAACGCGAAAGCGCAGATCGTGCGTTTTCGAGTTTCTTGAGACTCGCGACCGGATGGACCTCTCCGACTTGTCCTGCCTTGGGATATCGTGCCAGCAGAGTGCCGTCCGTGCGCATCAAGGTCGCCGCATAGCCGTCGCCGAGCGATGTTTTCTCGAAAAGCTCGTCGAAATAGTTCAAGCGAGCTGAACCGAAGACGACGCCTAAAAATTCGCCCGACGCGCTCAATAAAGGACGAGCAAGAACCATGGTCCAGGTGCCGCTGCCGGCGCCCAGTACGGGTTCGCTGACGACGGATGTGATCTTTGGGTTTTTCTTGATAGTCTGGAAATATTCGCGGTGCGACAGATCGATGTTTGCACTGGGCCAATCACGCGAATGGCTAATTCTGATTCCTTTGGCGTCGAGGACGCCGAGCGTAGAGATTTGCGGCAATCCAGACATCTTTTCGTTGAGGAAAAGATAGAGCGATTGCCCCGCCAGTTTTTTCAGGTCGCCATTCGCCGGCGCTTCGGCATGGAGTTTTTCGGCGACGCTGACGAGTACAAGGTCAACGGACTGGATCGTGCGCTCCGCCAGTTCCGATAGCGTCAGACTTTGCCGTAAGACGTCGCCTTGCGCGTCGTCCAAAGTATCGCGGTACAATTCCGACAGGATAATTGCGTTGGCGCCGACGATAGCCGCAACGGTGAGGGCGGTGCCGAGGACCAGCCCGCGGAAGCGACTTGGCGACAGTTTTTTGTGCGCTGATTGCGGTTGCATTCGTGGGCCGGCACGCAGATTGAGATGTGCAGGCTCTACACGGAAAACCATGACGATTCGTGTATGGGCCTGACGCAAGGCCGGTTTTTGCGGCGCGGATCAGCGGGTATCGCGCGCTCGGGAACATGCAATTAAGCAATCATTATGCATCGCATCTGGTATCGCCGGGACGGATGCGCGCAAGCTTAACAACTGGTTTTGAGTGGCGCGCTGAGCGTCCGCTGCGGCGCCGCGTCAGCCCCAAAGCTCATTGTAATTGTGGAACTGCGGAAGGATTGGATCCGAGCGCGTCGGCTCCATCAGCGGAAGCAGCCGCTTCAATACCGTGTTGATGGGGCTGGAGGTGTGGCGGACGTAAAGATCGACTGGATAAAGTGACTGGCGCAGATGCCACTTCGGATCGTAGTTGAGGCTGCCGCTGTAAAACCGTTTGTAGCCATTTGCGATCGCCCATTCGACGATGTCGTGGAAGACGCGATAGTAGAGATTGAGATCGAACGCGACGGCATAGTCGAAGCCGACGTATTCATGACAGATATTGTCGGCCTGGATGGTGCATAAGCCAAAGGCGACTATGCGCGTGTCCTGACGCCAGATGAAAAAGCGGACCTTGTCCGGCATCCGCTTGCCGATCTCACTGAGGAATTCCTTCGTCAGTTTTTCGAATTGCATCGGCGAACGCACGAACACTTTTTCATAGAGTGGATAGATATCGTTCACAATGGCAGTCGCGTCGGTCTCGACGGTCATCGTGATCTGCGGTTGCGCGCGTTCGGCTACGCGTAGTTTGCGTCGGATTTTCCCGCGCGTTGCCGGGCTGAGATTGCGCGAGAGATAGTCGTCGAAATCCCTGTAGTCGATATTGAGCGTGGTCATCGGCATGCTGGGAACGCGCGTAAATCCATAGTCGCGCAGGCACGCCAGCGGTGCGCGGTAGCGGGCGGGAAATTCTTTGAGGACGACCAGTGCGCATTTCACTTGGCGCGCCAAAGCCGTCAGGGAATGACCAAGCAATTGGCCAATCAGGTCTTCGGATAATTCGCCGCCGTCGAGATGTCCTTCGCCGGCTGCGCACCCCACCATCAGTGTGCGTGCGCGCAGGAAACGGGGCCACAGGCGGCGGATGCCGCCGACCAATCTTTGGGCGAAGCCGCCGGTGCCGGCGAGAAGATCCTGGTCGACGACAATATAAGGTTGGACCGCGCGGACGGCGCCGCCACTCTCGATCGTGAAGTAGCCGTAGGTGAATTCACCCTTGAGAGTGTCTTCGATCAGTTCGTAGTAACGATGGTCCTTGCGCTCGTCGGCGAAGGCTGTCCGCCAGTGCGCGGAGGCGGCGATCTCGTTGCGCGTGGCAATCCTGATTGTTGCGTGCAAGTCCGCGGACGAAATCGGGCCGGCACTGTCAGTCCGCTGGTCCATCGATGCACCTCGGCCGGGCAGGCGTGCCGCTGTCAGGCGACGGCGAGGTCGGACGAAAAATCGTTGTAGTAGGGAAAGCCCATACCGACGCCGAGCTGCCGGCGCCCTAACCGCAGGGCGCGCCGCGCAATGTAGGCATCGCTCGCGATGCGCACGAGATCGGGAAATTGGCCGGGCTTTTGCCGGAGCGAGCGAATGACGGCGGGGACATCCGGCGTGCCGTCGAGGCGCAGGCCCAAGGTTGCCGCAGGCGGCAGTGTCCGGTGGGCTGGGTCGATAATGACTCGGCAGGCAACGAAGGGGATGTGATGCTCGGCCGCGATCCTCGCCGCAATGTGCGATTCCATATCGACGGCGGCGGCGCCTGTCTCCTGATGGAGACCGTGTTTTTCAAAGGCCGTCACGACGACAGCATCGGCACCAGTGACCTCGGCATGAACAGCGCCCGGCAGGACCTCGAGCAGCCTTTGCGTCCAGGGACGGTCGGTTGCTATCAGGTCGTCGCCGCTGCGGACACCTGAGGCGACAACCCAGTCGCCCGGGGCCAAATGAGGCGCAAGGCCCCCGGCAATGCCGAAACTGATGATGCCCGAAACACCCCGCGCAATCGCCGAGCGCAGGCCGTTGGCGAGCTCCAGGCTATGATTACAAAGCACGGATACGCCTGGGCCACGCGCAATGCGGGCCTCCAGCGCCAAACAGGTAACGGCAACGACCCCGGCGTGCCTCGGCATCCGTCCCCCTATCCAGACCCCAATCTTCCTCACGGCGCTGAAAGGGTCAATGCCATCGATATGTTACCCTGTGCCGCATTGCACAGAATCCTGATATGGAACCAGCGTCCTGTCGCGCGCGGCATGACATGCCCACCTCGCGGCAGTAGCATTGCCTTTATCGTTGCGTAAAACCGCTGTCGCGCAGCGGTATCCGGAGACAGGAATGAGCCTCGACGTCGAACGCCTCTTTGCCGAACGGGAGGTGGAACGATACGCCCTGCACACACGCTATCTGAACGAGCAGATGGTCCGCGTGCTCAAGACGATCGGTTTCGACCAGGCTTACCGGCGCGGGCAAGGGCAATATCTCTACGACCGCGACAACCGGCAATATCTCGATCTGCTCAGTGGCTGGGGCGTGTTCGCGCTGGGCCGTAACCATCCGGTCGTCCGTGATGCCCTCAAGCAGGTTCTCGACAGCGACTTTCCGAACCTTGTCCAGATGGACGTCTCGGCACTGGCCGGGGTTCTGGCCGAGCGTCTGCTGCGCTACGTCCCGCATCTTGAGAAAGTGTTTTTCGCCAATTCCGGGGCGGAGACGGTCGAGGCGTCGCTGAAATTTGCCCGCGCCGCCACCGGCCGCGACGGCATCGTCTATTGCGACCATGCCTATCACGGGCTCACTTATGGGGCGCTGTCGCTCAACGGCGATGAGATCTTCCGCAAGGGCTTCGGCTCGCTGGTGCCCGGCTGCGTCGAGGTGCCGTTCAACGATCTCGCCGCACTGGAGCGGGTCCTGTCCGCGAAAACCATCGCGGCCTTCATCGTCGAGCCGATCCAGGGCAAGGGCGTCACCATGCCTGCGGACGGATACTTAAGTTCCGCCCTCGATCTCTGTCGCAAGCACGGCACTTTGTTCATTGCCGATGAAATCCAGACCGGGCTGGGCCGAACCGGCCGCTTCCTTGCATGCGAGCACTGGGGCGTCGAGCCCGACATTGTGCTGCTGTCCAAATCGCTGTCCGGCGGTCACGTGCCGGTTGGCGCGGCGCTGACCCGCAAGTGGATTTTTGATAAGGTCTTCGACCGGATGGACCGCGCCGTCGTGCACGGCTCGACATTCGCAAAGAACGACATGGCGATGGCAGCTGGCCTCGCCACCCTCGAGGTGCTCGAATCCGAGAAGCTGATGCAGAATGCCGAACGCATCGGCGGACGTTTGCTTTCCACGTTCACTGGAATGATCGGACGGCACGAACTGGTGAAGGATGTGCGCGGCAAGGGATTGATGATCGGTATCGAATTTGGTTCGCCGCGTTCTCTGACGCTGAAGGCATCGTGGAATCTGCTCGAGACCGCGAACAGCGGATTGTTCTGCCAGCTGATCGTGATTCCGCTGCTGAAGGACCACAGGATTCTCACGCAGGTGGCCGGGCACGGCAATCACACAATCAAGCTGCTGCCGTCCTTCATCATCACGGATGCGGATTGCGACTGGATCGAAAAATCTTTTGAGGCGGTGATCGCGGACGCACATCGGGTGCCGGGTGCGATCTGGTCGCTTGGAAAGACGCTGATCGAGAACGCCGCAAAGGCACGGGCGAGCGGGTGAGGGCAGTGAACGTGGTTGCGGCCGCCCGAAGACACGGCCGGCTGCTGACAGCTTAATCTGGCGTTCAGGGCGTTATTTCGACTCGGCGCCCTCCTTCACCTTTCCGAAGATTTCATCCACATTGGAAGTGGCTTCTTATTTAGCTCCGGTGCTCGCTCGATCCTGGGCCATTGTGACCGGTGGCGGATTCCACACCCCGGTCAACGCTTCCGGCTTCGGTGCATAGAGACGCATCGTCAGGTTGAAAGCGCCTTTTGGCGCCGGCAGCCAGTTGCTTTCGCGGTCAGTGCCGGGGCTTTCATTCTGAAAATAAAGCGTCAACGAGCCGTCCGTATCGCGCTTGAACGGCATCCAGCTGCTCACAGCAAAGCGGTTCAGCGAGTTGGCGACCTGAAAGCCTTCAGGGTCGTAGAGCGTGATCGACCAGAATGCGCCGGCAGGTGGGATCTCGTCTTTGGTGAAGTGAATGGCATATTTATTCGCGCCATCGAGCGGCTTGCCGCTTTCGTCAGCGAGGTTAAGCGGGTAGACCGCGTCCTCGGGCAAGTTTGCGCCAAGGCCAACTTGCGCCACTATGGCGCGTTTCAGGTAATAGTTGCCGTAAACTCCCATCGTGTCCGTATTCATCGACCAGTTGTTCACCACGCGGGCTATCGTCGGGACCTTCCACGCCATCAGTTTCTGGGCATCCGTTGGCGCTTCGTCTATGGCCTTGCGCACCACTGCATCGGCCTTGGCGGCATCAAAGCTCTTGCCGGGCTCGATGCCAATCCGCTTCATGCGTGCGAGGATGGGCTGATCGGTGGTGTGCGGCGGATGCAACTTCAGCAATTCAGCCGCGTAAGCGAAATATTTGGTGCCTTGCATCGTGTCGACCTGCGTCTTCGGCGGCGTCTTGACGTCGACGCTCGGGTCGATGCTGGCCTTGGCCGCGAACGGGTGGTTTGCCCCAGGCCAGAGAGCGGTGTGATCTTGTAGCCCTTCTGAATGGCATGAACCGCGCCATAGTCGGCGGGTCCGTCGGTCTTGGTGCGCCCGATAATCCAGACGTAAGGCGTCGGTGCGCTGATCCGCGTGAAACCCGCCGGAACAGCTCCGCTCCACTTGGGCGGGGTCAGCAGGAAATTGCCCGCCTTTGTGCCCGTCGTACGCCAGCCCGGCGACGCGAACACATCGGTCCACATGTCGAGCATCGGGAGAAGGTAATAACGGCCCCCCGTGTCGGGCACCGAGATGACCATCGGTTCGCGCGTGAGGTCGACCCAGCCGCTCGAATACAAGGTGTCGAAATTGGGCCGCACGACCGCTCTCATGTCGGCGGCGGGGAAGGCGGGAATATTGTCGAAAGCATTCATCGGGCCGCCAATACCCTTGCCGGGTTCGCTGTTGATGAGTTGCTTGCGCGTCACATCCATGCTGATGAGCGGATAGAAGTACAGATATGCCTCGACGGCGATGCTGTGCGCCTCTGCTTCCGTGATTGCAGACGCACTATTTTGTGCGCGTGCCAGCGGTACCGTCGCCAGAGCGGCGACAAGACCGAGCGATAGGGCGATTGCAGTCCGTTTCATGACGCATTCCTTTCAAGAATGCCGTGCGCAAACCGATGCGGCCGGTCGTGCCGTCAACGGTCGCGCAGTGGATGGGCTTGTTTCAGGATGATGCCGTTCCGATTGCATGCGGAATGTGCCGCCGAGGAGAAAAATAATCGTGCGCCGGGCGCTAGCTGCCATCAATTGACGAAGGCGTGATCACTGAAATGACATGTAAGGTTGACTGACCAATACCGTTCAAAAACAACAGTTATTTTCGCTCAATTCGCCTCGAATAAAACAAGGCCAGCAGCAGTCCAAAGGCTGGCCCCGACACATTCTCATTGCCCGCGGCGGCTGCTAGCTTGCCCAGGCGCCGGACCAAAGAGCGCACAAAACCGGGGGGAAGGGCTATGAGGAGACTTATCGTTGCCGCAGCGTTGGCGTCATTTGCCAGTATCACTGGCGTGCAGGCACAAACGTACCCATCGCGCCAAATCACACTCGTGGTTCCGTTCCCGCCAGGCGGATCAACCGACGTTGCCGCCCGCATCATGGCGGAACGAATGCGGGCCCCGCTCGGGCAGGCTGTCATCATCGAGAACATCGGCGGCGCCGGAGGCAGCATTGCGGTCGGCCGTGTCGCGCGCGCGGCTCCGGATGGCTACACGATCGACATCGGCCAGTGGGACACCCACGTCGGCAGCATCATCTACAAGCTGGACTACGACCTGCAGAAGGATTTCGAGCCGATCGGCCTTGTGTCGGTCAATCCGCAACTCATGGTCGCCAAGAAAAATCTTCCGGCCGACAATTTGAAGGATCTGGTTGCCTGGATGAAGGCCAATCCCGGCAAGATCAACTTCGTCAACCAGAATGCGGCGGCCAATGTGACCGGCGTGCTCTTCGAGAATCTGACGAAGCAGAAAGTCCAGTTCATTCCCTACCGCGGCGCGGGCCCTGCCATGACGGACCTCGTGTCCGGCCAGGTCGACCTGCTCATTGTCCAGGGCGCGGTCGCGCTGCCGCAAATTCGGGGCGGGAAGATCAAGGCGATCGCCAATTTGTCGCCTCAGCGCTCGGCGTCGATGCCGGACATTCCGACCTCGGATGAGACCGGTGTACCCGGTCTCTATATGTCGGGCTGGTTCGGTTTCTGGGCACCCAAAGGAACGCCCAAAGATATCGTCGCAAAACTCAACGCCGCCATGGTGGAAGCGCTCGCCGATCCGGCCGTGAAGGCGCGTTTCACCGAACTTGGACTGGATGTCGCGCCGCGCGAGCAACAGACGCCGGAGGGTTTGGCGAAATTCCAGCAGGCCGAGATCGACAAATGGTGGCCGATCATCAAGGAGGCCGGCATCAGCGCGCAGTGAAAGTCCTCGTCGGGACCGGCGACAGAGCGCGGCGGACGACTTTGCTTCAGTTCACCAGTTTCTTGAGCGGGTATTGCTCGCTCTGGTAGAGCGACTGAATGTCCTGGTGGTTGAGGCGGCGGTCCTCGATCTCGATGCAGGCGCCAAGCAACAATGGCTCGGGAAGTTCTTCAACCGCAAAACGGATTGCATCGGCTGCCGTGTCGAAGCGGCGATACCCGACTTTCCTGGTGCTCTTGCGATTGCGGCCGGGATAAAGCTCGGCCGGTGCATTGTAGTCAAATTTGTGCACGCTACTCTCCTGATCATTCGCCGATGCGAAGTTTTTAAATATCAACGTTATATATGGGGTTCCATGGCCCTGATTAACAGGGCGGGCCAGCGGTTTCTTTCGCGCGGCCGTTTACTTCTTTTTTGCACCAGTGCGGGCGATGCTCTTGATTGCCAGCGGTGCCCGGCCGGATTTTTCGGCAATCTCGCGATCTTGCTCGATGATGAAACCGCGCGCGGGCTCGTCCTTTTCCAGCCCGTCGAGAAGGTCGGCCGGCACGCGCCGGTTGGAGCGCTGCGAGCCGTCTTCGTAGACGACGTCGAAGAACACGAATTCACCCTTCGGATTGGTACCCGGTTTTTTCGCCATGCGCGTAGTCCTAGCACAAAAGGAAACGCCAGCGCTTGCGCGCTGGCGTCGTCGTCAAAAGAAAACTTAGACGGCTTGCAGATTGGCGGCAGCGGACTTGCCGCTGCGCGGGTCGGCCTGCACGTCGAACGAAAGCTTCTGGCCTTCGTTGAGATTATGCATGCCGGCGCGCTCGACTGCCGAGATGTGAACGAACACATCGGGGCCGCCGCCGTCCTGCACGATAAAGCCGAAGCCCTTTTGGGCGTTGAAGAACTTAACGGTACCTGTGGCCATAGTGGCCTCCTTAAAAAAACGCGCAAAGGCGTTTATGCCCCATGCAAACCATTCGCATGGGCCTCATATCCGGATTTTGCGTGTTCCTGGGAAAAGGCTGTTAGGCCGAAACTGCAAGGGCAGGCTCAATCTCGAATGCGCCTGTATATAGGGTTTCGCTGCCTTTATTGCAATCGGCGCCAGTTACCGTCATTTGACCTTGCCGCAGTAAGGATAAGAGCCTCGAAACGCGGCTGCGGCGCGCGCCATTCGTTAACGAAAGCTTGCGGCTTTGCGGCGGAGATGTGGCGCACTTCCGATGCGCTTGCCGAATTGCTGCTCGCGCGGGCAATGCGTGCCGAATTCAGAATCATTTGCATGCAATTGCGACATCAGCACGACGCTTTGCATGAGTCGCGCGCATGGAGCCCATGTGGCATCGCGTCTGGTGGTATTTGCGGGCTGCGACTATGTTCGCGTCAACAACAAGAAGAAACGGGAAACGTCTCTGGAGTCGTCAAACCCAACTAAGGGAGATGCTCCATGACCTACGCACCGTCCACCGTCGCGTCGCGCGACTTCACGATCGCCGAAACACCCGCCAGGACCCGGCCCGGATTTTTCCGCTGGTTCTTTGAAGCAATGGTGCAGTCGCGTCAGCGCCAGGCCGATCGCGAGATCGCGCGTTATCTCAACAACGGAAAATTCACCGACGAAGCCGAGCGCGAAATCGAGCGCCGGTTCCTGTCGACGCCGTCCCGCTTCTGAATTGCAAGGAGATCAAGATAAATGACTACGCTTCCAATCCACGCGCCGATAGTGCCGTCGCTGTCTGGTTTCACGCGCGTGATTTTATTCGTCACGATGCTGGTCGACGTGTTCGCCGACGCACAGCGCGCCGCCGCCGCCGCGCACAAGAAATATCCATTCGCTGAGTGGTAAGGGCGGTCAGGCCGCCCCTTCGACCACGCGCATGTCACGTTCGACATTCCCGGTGCCGAGCGCCTTGAGCGCTTCCTTGTAGGCAGGCGTGTCGTGGCAGGTGATAGCCTTGTCGAGGCTATCGAATTCGACCAGCACCACCCGCTCGTTCATTCCCGCTTCGTAGGTTTTTGCCGGCTTGCTGCGGATCAGGAAACGACCGCCCGCTGACTCGATTGCCGGCACGGCAAGCTTGGCATAGGCCTGCCAGGCCTCCGGATTTTTCACTGAACGATAGGTCACCACCCAATAGGCTTTCGGCATGTCGCGCTCCCTCGTGTCATTATATTAGTTTCGTCGAGACAAATTAGGGCGCAATCGCGCGTCGCAGCAAGGCCCGTGCCTCGTCATTGCCGTCAAGCGGCCGCAGCGTGCGCCGCGTCACCTTCCAGCCGTTTTTGCCGCGCTTGAGCTCCCACCGGTTGGCGCCGACGCGATGAATGCGGAAACCCGTTGAAGTGCCGTGGCCGGACAGTTCGCGCGGCGTGGCCTGCCGGTCCGGTGTGATGATTTGCAGGTACGATGTGGCAACGGCGGTATCGCCGTCAATCTCCACGCGAGGCAGGCCGGCGAAGTGGCAGAGGCCGCCGGCGATGGCTGCCTGGTGTTCTGGTGTTTTCACGATCGCCGCGATGGCTTCGTTGCCAGAGGCACCTTTGCCGCCTCCAAGGTCGACCTCGCCATCGGTGGCGAAGGCCTCGCGGTAGTAGCGATCGGTGCCGGTATCGGCGGCGGGCGGGTGGCTCGCGATCAGATGATAGATCGCGAGTTTGTCTTCAACCGCGCGCAGGCGGTCTTCCAAAGAGTGCGACGTGTTCATGCAGAACTGTCCCCATACCAAGATCCGTATGAGAGACCCTACACACGTGGCTCTCGTCTCGCGACGGGTGACGGAATGATTTTTCTATTCGTCGCTCGCGGAAGCCGGAACATTTCGCGTATAGAAATTTGCCCAAGCCAGCGTGATCGCGAAAGTTGCAAACGCCATAACGAGTCGGGTGACACCCTTCGCGACGTCCGTCGGCAAGAAATTGCTCTCCTTGCGTTAATCGTAAAACGCAACAGAGCTTAAGAAACGAGTTTAAAAAATGAGCTGCGGACGACGTCGATTCGAATCATTGTGCGCACAGCGACAAACTGCGCGGTATTTGGGCGCGTCCTGAGCCGCGTGAAGGTATTTTAGAACCATGAGAATCAAATCGTGATGGAACTAACGGGGACTGGCAGAGTTGCGGTCACAAAGTTGCCGGAGTTTCCCGTGAAAAGCCGCACTTCCCCAACAGCCCCGCAATGATACATCACTGGAGCCGACATGATTCGCACTCTCAGCATCACAACGATTCTGGTTACGCTCGCTGTTGCGGCATCGCCAGCATCCGCGCAGAAGCAGCGTCTCGTGAGTCTCGATGCCAACGGCAATCTTGATTCCTTGATCGCCCGTCATGCCGCTGCAAATAATTTGCCAGAGGATTTGGTTCGGCGGGTTATCAAGCGAGAGAGCGGCGGCAATCCGCGTGTCGTTAGCGCAGGGAATTATGGACTTATGCAAATCAAACTCGCGACCGCGCGATCCATGGGGTACAGCGGAACCGCGGCCGGCTTACTCGACGCTGACACCAACATGACCTACGCGGTAAAGTATCTCGCCGGCGCCTACCATGCCGCGAATGGCAATAGTAATCAGGCCGTGCATTATTATGCCGCTGGTTACTATTATGCCGCCAAGCGCAAAGGAATGGCGATGCCTGGAAGCAGCCAGGCGCTCGATGCATTTGCATCAGAATCAACGGCCAACGTTAAGTTCAGTTCGGAGCAAAAACTGCGCGGTGCGATGTCCCGAGGGGAAAGCGTTGCGTCGTCATCGAGCCTCTATAGCGGCCGGCTCGATTATCATTGATCGCGCCGTCGCGACCAAGTCTTGAATCTTCGATTTGAAAAACGTCAATCCCCGTTAATAGGCAGCTCGGGGAACCGGATAAGCGTAGACAGCGGGCGCTTGGGCCGCCTGCGGCGCATTATACGCGGGCTGTTGGTATTGCTGCGTGTTGTAGGTCTGCTGGTATTGCTGCCCGCCAAACAAGTAGTCGAAGAGCGTCGGTTGACGCGCCAATCCGGTATTCGCCGCTACTCTACGGCGCCCCTTATGGGCTGCGCGATGCCGAATTTCGCGCGATGTTTTAGCCGGTTCCGGCTTTTTGCTATCCGGCGCGGCATCCTCTTGTTGCGAGGCGGCGGGCAACTCGGCTGATGACGGCTCGCCGATTTCGATTGGAATGCTGACACTCCGCGTTTCGTTCACCGGCGCGGCTTCTTCGGGTTCGGCGTCGGTTCGTTCGGCGGGCAAGCCGGCAACTTTGGCCGTTTCCGGGGGGTCTTCGGAGCGGACCGGCAAATCCGGCAGATCCCGCAGCCGGCTCAACTCGCTAGCGCGCTTGAGAGCGGCGAGAATAAGAAACTGTCGTACTTCGGGGTGGCGATCGCGGTCGACAAGCGCACCGCGGGCGGGCGCCATTGCAGCAGTCATGGACGAACGCGATCCGTCCGGCGGACTAAGTGCCAGAACCAGAATGACAATGGCGAGAATTACGCCGCCTACTGGAAGTATGCGGAGAATCGGCAGCATCAGCCGTGCATAACTGAGTCGGCGTCAATACCAAAGCCCTGCTTGCACACCGTTAGTTCGACAACCGACGGTGTGCGGCCTTTTTATCACGGCGTCCTGTCACATGTTGGACACCGGGGGGCCGTGACAGCCCACGTCACGGTTGCTAGGAAGCGGTTCCAATAATGTGCTGAGGAAGCGTCATGATGAAGAAGCCGAATTGCCCGATCATCGCAATCGAGGAACACTATTGGGACCCGGAACTTTCCAAGCACTTCACCGGGCCCGAAGCTGGTCGCGGCAATGAGACCGACGAACGGCTTTTCGATCTCGGCACTCTACGCCTCAAGGAAATGGACGAGGCGGGCATTGACATCCAGGTGCTGTCACACGGCGCCCCATCCACCCAGAAACTCGGGGCGGATATTGCCGCAAAACTGACCAGCGAGGTGAACGACCGCCTCGCCAAGGTATGCGCGGCCAATCCAAAAC
>CAVTKN010000013.1:0-160542 GCA_963735285.1 uncultured Alphaproteobacteria bacterium
CGCCGGGAGGGCACGGCAAGGACCAGCCGATGCAAACCCGCCAGCGCCGCGCTGTTTGGGCTTCGAGCTAATGAATGCTCAGATTGTTGTTGGGAAATTCAGCAAAACGACTGCGCGGCTCGGGTTTTGAATACACGGTTGTCATTTTCCGCGTCGTTACCGCTTCCGCGGTCTTCGCCGGTTTTCTGTCCGGGCGTTTGTATTCTGCCGCGAAATTAACCGCCGTTGCTCTGGCATGCTCCGGCTCAGGCTCAGGCCTGAAGGTGGGGATGCCGACTGTTTGCGATGCCTTGAGCGCTGTTCCATCTGGCTCGCTGTCGTTGCCGAACCACAACAGCAAGCCTGTGAGAACACTGCCTACGACCAAAAAATAGGAAAAAATCGGCATGCGCAATTTGCTTCTCCCAACAGGGAAGATAACGCCGTGACAGGATGGCCGTTCCTGGCAAACGGTTCATGCCGTCGCCGCGCTGCTGGATGCTGACCATCCGCTGGAACTCCGATTTCGAAAAAGAACCGCAATTTCGCCCCCATTTTGCGCCGCATCGCTTCTAACAGGCCGCTCTCCCGCTGAGGGGTTGATCGAGGGGAGCTCCGTAATGTTCAGACGTCTCATCGCCGCAATTTGCGGCGCAATGATTATTGTTGGGTGCTCATCTGCAGCAATGGCGGAATCCGGGATTGCATCGGTCTATGCTTATTCCGGCCAACGAACCGCCAGTGGCGAGCGTGCACAGCCGAATGGCCTTACAGCCGCGCATCGAACGCTGCCCTTTGGGACGCGCGTGCGTGTTACAAACAATCGAAACGGCCGGAGCGTCGTTGTCCGCATTAATGATCGGGGACCCTTCGTGCGCGGGCGTGTGATCGATCTCACGCCGGCGGCGGCGCAAGCGCTCGGGTTCAGCGGGTTGGCGTCCGTGAGCGTGCGGCCCGGATAGAAAGATATAGAGCCGCGCAAACAGTTGCGCGGCCCTGATACCTGGAACACTCGCTCGATTTGCATGAGGAGCATAGGACTCAAGCGATTATACGACTCAACGTCCTATGCCATTTTACGTTCCTGCAGCTTTTAAATCGGTACCTGGCAATGCAAGAGGCCCGGCATGGACCCGGGCCTCCGTTTGCACTGGCGAGGCTGTTACTTGTTATAGTCGAACTGAGGCATTGCCTTCAGCTGGTCTTTTGTTGCGTCCAGCACCGCATGATCGGGGTAGTTGCGATCCTTGGCCGTCTGGGTTTGCGCAGAGCCGGTTGTCGCGGCACGGCTTGAGTTTGTCGTATTCGAACTCGTTGTGCTGCTGACCGGCTCGTTAATCCACTTGAGTTTATCAAACTTCACAGCGACATCGTGCTCCCCCATGCCGAGGAAGCCGCCGACTGCGATCGCGACCACATCGATCTTGCCCTCTTTGTCGACCATCAGTTCTTTGATGTCGCCAATCTTCTCGTTTTGCCCATTATAAACATTCATGTGAATGAGCTTTGATGCCTGCCATTCACCCTTGGCTGACGCCGTCACTGTCGTGCTCGACGTGGTCTGAGCGGATTTTGCGCTCGGGCTGCCTGAACCAGGTGTCTGGGCAATGGCGGCGGTTGACATCAGCGCACCGATTGCCGCCGCAGTTACCAATTTAAGATACATCTCTCGTCTCCTTGGCTGTTACCCCTCCCCGTCCTAACGTGAGAGTGCCAAGAGAGTTTCAAATCGTGCGGCTAGTGCGTCTTTTGCCGGGCCAGCTCGCGCAGCAATATTTTCGCAAGCGCCTCGGCAGGCGCGCTGCCGAGTTGGGTGCGCAATTGCCGGCCATTCTCGGCCGTGACCGTGATGACGCCGCCAATCACCGTATATGTACCGGACAGCTCTTTGCCGTCGGCGCCGCCAACACGTATTTTCTTTTCCTCCATCACGCTGCCCCGATGACAGGCGCGTCCGCAGCGGTCACGCTGCGCCGAAAAGCATGAGGATAATGATGAGGCTCAGCGGAACGCCGAGCAGCCAGAGAAGGATCGGCATTGTCAGCTCCTCGTCACAACGACAGTCGCAGTTCTGGTTGACGCGTCTTCATACCAATGCTCATTGCGCAATTTGCCGCCTTCCGCCGCGGCAAGACTGCCGGAGAACGCGCCGGCCAGCAGCGAAATGGCGATCCAGAGGGAAAACTTGGCGGCGGCCCGGCGGGCCCTGTCCGTCGTTTCCTTGGCTTGCGTGATGGTCTGGTTGACCCGCTGCTCGGCTTCGGCCTGCGACAATCCGGTGCGCGCGGCAATCACGCGCGCGGCATAGGCACGATCGTCAGGTGATACATCGCCGCCTTTGCGCGTTGCCGGCGCGATAAGGCGGACGAGTTCCGCGCGCGCGGCCGCCTGGTCGGTCGAAGGCCCAGCCGCCCCGCCGCCGGACTGTGCGCCGGATTGCGGTCCGGCCCGCAGGAGCCGGTCAGCATAAATATCGCCGTTATTGCCGGCCGCCTGTGCCGCACCCGCGCCTGCCGCCGGAATCGCGCCGGCCGAAGCCGCGGCCAGCAGGTGCGTACCCGCGCCGGCGAGCACGGTCACGGTCAAAACCGTTGCAAAGGCCCAGGCCACAAAGCCATGGGCGGTGTCGCGGAAAAACCGTTCGTGAACGTTCACATCGTCCCAACCGGGGCGCAGCCTTCCGGTGATGTAGCCGCCGAACGTTGCCGCAATCATGGCGACGACAACGAGGAACAGGCCCGCGCTCCAGCTGGCCGTCGTGGCGGAAATCCCCTCGCCTTCCCACGGAGACACCACGGAGAGGCCGGCGCCGACACCGAAGGCCACGATAATTAGCGAAACAGCCGCGGCGGTGAAGCCGCCTGCTAAAATAGCCCCCCAAGAGACAGATGAGGCAGTTGAGTTAAATACGTCGCGATCCATCGAAATCTCCCGGCGTTGGAGTACGCGCTTACGAATGCGGTAAAGCGCAATTTCGTTCCGCCTAATTTCGGAAACATTGGCCCAGCCACGCGTTCACGTCTCAACAGAAGGAGCACGCCGCAATGGCACGGAAAGAATCCAAAACACTCGAAGAGCTGTTTCACGACACGCTGAAAGACATCTACTTCGCCGAGAAGAAAATCCTGGCAACCCTGCCGAAAATGGAGAAGGCGGCGCAGGCCTCAGAGCTCAAAAGGGCTTTCGCCAAGCACAAAACGGAGACCGAAGGCCACGTCACGCGGCTGGAAAAGGTGTTCGCGGCCATCGACAAGAAGCCGCAAGGCAAGACCTGCGACGCCATCGTCGGCATCACCGACGAAGGCGCAGAAATCATGAAGGAATACAAAGGTTCGCCAGCACTCGACGCCGGACTTCTGGCGGCGGCGCAGGCGGTGGAACACTACGAGATCTCACGTTACGGCACGCTCAAGACCTGGGCCGGAGAGCTCGGCCTGAGCGAGGCGGTGCAGTTGCTCGAGCAAACGCTCGGCGAAGAAAAAAAGACCGACGCGACCTTAAGCGAGATTGCGGAAAGCGCGGTCAATCAGGAAGCGCAAGCGGCGTGATGCAATGCGGGCCAATGCCCTGGGACAAGAGAAAGGCCCGGCAAATGCCGGGCCTTTCGTTTCAGTTCAGTGCCGATTTTCGATCAGCGCTGCTGACCACCCTGCTGGCCTGGCTTGTTCTGCCCGCCTTGCTGCTGGCCACCCTGACCGGGCTTCTGGTCGCCTTGCTGACCACCTTGATGACCACCTTGGTCCTGCTGGCCGCCTTGCTGCTGCTGGTTCTGATTGCCGGGGTTTGGATTGTTCATGGACGTCTCCTGTTGGTTGACTTGATGCGAGTCAACCGTCCGTCTAGGCGTTCGTTCCCAACGCGCTCTTTCTCTTGTCGTCCTCAATTCGTTCGTTCACGTGTGTAAAATGACACACGACCGGGCTCACGCTCGCCATCGCCGCTGCGGATAAAGTGCCCGCGCGAAAATGCCGGACGCGGACGTGCACGAAACAGCGCCGCAAAAAAAAGACCGCCTCGCGGCGGTCTCTCGTGATTGCGATCGTTCATTTTGATCGGCGGCAGCGGAAACTTTCCGCCGTCAGATTCAGATGAGGTGGTTCAGCGATCGCAAGGTATCGCGCGACAACTTGCCGGTGCGGCAGGCCTCGCCATAGGCGTTCGTAAACGCCGACTGGTCGCCAGGTCCGTGCTTTTTCACGAAGCGGAAAGCCAGGCGCGCGACCTGGTAGGTCGCCTTGTTGTCCGGGCAAATGGCCTGGCCGATCAAGGCCCACGGCAGCAGGAACGGACAAGCCGCCGAATGCCAGCCGGCTTCAGTGATGGTCAGCTGCCGCGGATCTTTCTTGTCGCCGGCATGGATGGCGGTGCCGATCATCAAGGATGAAGCCGACGCAAGGCCGCAACCAATGGCCCACGGCCCGACATTATCCGGGCTGCGCACCGCTACCGGCGGCTTGGGCGGCGGCGGTGGCGGCGCGACTGCCGCAGCGCTCGCACTGAATGACGCAACCGTAAAGGCCGCCGCGGTCAACAAAGAAGTCAAAGTCACAAACTTACGCATACAAGTCTCTCCCACGATCACAGCACTGCCTTCCATGCCGTGTTGAATCCCGCAGCGCGTTTCGGAGAAACGATCGACGCGGCCGCGTAAGGCAAAATTCCTATAGCGGGCGCACAAACGGCTGCGGCTTTAATCAGGGAGTAACCTGAGCGGGTAACCTGACCAGGTAAGGTTAAATGCCAGGCGCTTGCTTGCCGTCGAAGAGACAAAAGCTAGGCCACGGCGCGAGATCGCCGCGTTCGGTAAAACTCTCGACGAGTTCTCTTCATTACCTCGGCGCCGCCGTTAAAGATTCGTTCAACGCTCGGGCACGATCATCGACCGCATGAATTTGCACGCGTTCGCCCTGCTGTTGCTCGGCATCATTGCCGTGTCGCTGTTCTTTTCCGGCTATTATTTCCTGACCGCCTTCGACCAGGCGCGACCGATCCTGCCCGCATCATTGCAGGATGAGTTCGCCGCGCGCTTCGCGCTCGACCGCTTCATCTGGTCCGGCAAGGCAGCCGCGCCGGCGCGCCGTAGCTATCTGCGCTCGCATCTCTTCGGCTGCGTCGCGGTTTTCGGCATGGCGGCGCTGGTCGCGAACGGCGACAGCGCACCGGCCGCGGTCTGGCTGTTTGCCGGCATGACGGTGTTTGCGATCGCGGTGACGCTGCGCGCGTTCCGGCGCTATCGCGGCAGCTGACCCGCAAAAAGTGACGCCCGCCGCGGGGGACCAGCGGCGGGCGTCGCGGCTCCCACCTCGTCCCGCGCAAGCAGAGACGAGCGGAAGTCCCTCACTACCGAATTAACGTGACGACTGCTTTTCCGCGGTCAGCCGCTGAGCCGCCTGAAGATGCTTGCGCAACGTCGGCAGCGTTTCCTTGGCCAACTGACCAGCCGCGTCGTTCTTGCCCGCTTCCTTCTGGAATTCCTTGATGTCCTCCTGGTGATCCTTGACCATCGCCTTTGCGAAGGACCGGTCGAAGCTGTCGCCCGAGAGCAGCTTCAACTTGGTGTAAGTTGCCTTTTCACCGAAGCTAGAGCCGGTGGGCGGCGTCACGCCAAGCTGGCTCGCCACTTCTTCGGCTTTCGCCTTGTGCGCGCCGTGGTCCTTCACAAGCATCGCGCCGTATTGCTTGACGGCTTCGCTCTGGCCTTTTTCCTGCGCGAGCTTGCCGACATCGATCTCGGCGATGTCGCCTTCGATCGCCGCCTTGATGAATTTCTGGCTGGCTTTGTCGGCCGCTTTACCGTGAGTCGAAGAGTTCGTTTGCGCCATTGCCGTACCGGCGGCGAGCGCGCCCGCCAGGCCGATGGCAAGCATGACATATGTCTTTTTCATCATTGCACCTTGTACCCTGAGTTCCATTGACTGGTCGCCCCGCGACGCGAGACTTCAGCAAGAGAACGACAGGTGGCGCATATTTGTTCCTATTGCGGCGGGTAAAACACATCGCCGCCGGACCATGGCCTCCAGCGCGCGCGGCCGTCGCCTTCGAGCGCAACGAGGCGCGCCGTGCACGAGGCTTCCGTTCCGCCGGCCCGAGCAGCGATTTGCTGAGGTTGAGCATTGTTTGCCCTGAACTATGATCTTGCGTGCGCTGAAAAATCAGCGCAATTTTTTCGCCGGCAATGTGGGGAGAGCACCATGACGGCGTTCAACATCGTGCGTTTCAAGGTCCAGCCTGGGCAGCAGGACCATTTCATCGAAGCCCACCGCAAGGCGCGGCCGAATTTCAAGGGCTTTCGCGGCGGCGTGCTGGTTAGGACCGGCGAGCAGACCTTCTGCATCATCGGCGAATGGGCGAGCCACAAAAAGATGGCCGAGGCTCGGCCGCAGATGATCGGCCTGCTCGACACGTTTCGCGCCCGCCTTGAAGATCTCGGCAACGGGCTCGGCGTCACCGACCCGGTGTCCGGCGAGGTGGTGCTCAAGCTGGCGGCAACGAAGCCGGCGAAGAAGAAAAAGAACGGGACGAAAAAGAAAAGCGCGAAACGGAAGAAGCGGCAGTAGCGCGCGATCAGCGCGTCATGAAATAGACGACGGCAAAGAGCACGATCACCGCGATGCGTACTGAAGATCAGCACATAGCGCACATTGTGGCCGGTGACGGCCGCACGCGCCTCGGTGCTGCTTTCAACGACACGATTGTTTTCAACGCCTGGCATCCGTCATCCTCCGCCGGCGGCACAGCGCCGCCACGCAATGACAACGCAATCCCGCGCAAGGCTGTTCCCGCCTCTCGCTGGGGCCTGACCGCATATGCAATTTTGGAGCGTGCAGAAACACTCCCTGAGCAGCGTCACGCGTCAAGGAGTATTTTCCTATAGGAGATTGGCACGGTGGAAAACATCAACGCGTGGATTGCCCGTGCGCAATCAAATAGCATCGGCCTAGGGACAAATCAGGGGGCAACGCATGTCGAAGAATCCAATGTTGATGCTTGTCATCTTTTCCGCGTCGCGGCCTGGCAGATCTACGACATCGCGAGCGCGACCGAGGTGCCGGGCCGCGCGGTGATGATCCTGCAATACGTGTTGCTCGCAGGGCTCCTGCTCGGCATCGCTGGCTCGACCTATAACGCCCTGCGCGCGCGGCAGGAGTAGTTCCGGTTTCCGTCACAAGCGCAAAGATAACGCTGGAACTAGTCGCTCACCGCTTCGTCGTCAGGTTTGGCGCCGAGCCGATCGGCAGTCGTGCCGGCCTTGATCAGCTTGCGCTGACGGGCGACGGCGAGCTGTTCCCAGGTCGCGGCCATCTGTTCCAGCTGCTGGCGATGGGTCGGCGGCGCCGTGCGCGCCATTTCCCGGCATTCGGCGGCGTGCTCACGATACTCACTCAATTTTCTCACGGAATACCCCTTCCCCGCCAACCCCACATATAATGTCGGGCCAGGCCCGTTCCGTTCCCGGCGGGCGCCAAAATCAGGATCAATCGGGGTCAGCGCGGCGCGTCGGAATGGCAGGTTCCGGGGCCCTGGTCGTTCCATAGCCAGCCGCATTTGGTGCAGCCGCCAAGGCTCGCGGCCAGCAGAGCAAGGCCAAGCAGCGCGGCCAATCTGGCCGCCGCAAGCCGGGTCACGGTTTGTCGAGTCGCCATGTGACAAGCTTAGCCGATTGCGCCGCGTCCGGCGAGCGCCGGCGCGTCCCAAAAAAGCTGCCGGAGCCAGCGCGACTCATCCGCCCGATGAGCACCCGATCGAAGGACGGCCGCGTGATTGTCGTTTTGGGCGCGTTCGCCTCCGTTTCGCGCCGTCGTATTTTGACGCTTACGTCCAAGCGCGTGTCGCTTACGTCCGCGATTGTGGGTCTGCTCTCATGTAAACGAATGTCTACCGGCCTTTTTTTCATCAACCAAAGCCCTATATGAACGTCCGACCATGAATGCCAACCTTGTGGTGCAATCCGGCCTCACGCGACGTCACGTTTTAAGTAACGTCGGTCTTCGCCGTTCCGTTTGCGCTTCAAGCCGAACCGAAAGACACACCGATGTCCATCCGCCCCGTCAAACGCATCGTGCAATCGCAGCCGACCATCGAAGGCGCCGGCGTCAAGCTGCGCCGCGCCTTCGGCTTCGGCGAAACCGCCGAGACCGATCCGTTTCTGCTGCTCGATGATTTCCGCAACGACCGCCCGGCCGACTATCTTGCCGGCTTTCCGTGGCATCCGCACCGCGGCATCGAGACCATCACATATGTTCTCAATGGCACCGTCGAACACGGCGACAGCCTCGGCAACCGCGGCACGCTTGGCTCCGGCGACGTGCAATGGATGACCGCGGGCCGCGGCATCATGCACCAGGAAATGCCGCAAGGTGATGCGCAAGGCCGCATGCACGGCTTCCAGCTGTGGGCCAATCTGCCGTCGTCGCTCAAGATGACGGCGCCGCGCTACCAGGACGTCAAGGGAATTGAAATTCCGGAAGTCGTCGATGACGACGGCACGCGCGTGCGCGTCGTGTGCGGCGAGTTCTGGGGCAAGAAGGGACCGATCGATGGCGTCGCCGCCGATCCGCGCTATCTCGACGTGTTCGTGCCGGCCGGCAAACGCAAGACGCTCAAGGTCGAGGTGGAGCGTCACGCATTCGCTTATGTGTTCGAAGGCGACGGCAAGTTTGCGTCGTCCTCGAAGCCGTTTGGCGTGCTGACCGAGAAGCAGGTCGGCGGTGAGGAAATTCTATTTCGCGAACCGGTCGGCGATCGCTCGCTGGTGGTGTTCGATGCAGGCGATGAGATCACCGTGCAGGCGGGCGAGCACGGCATCCGCTTCCTGCTGGTCTCCGGCAAGCCGATCCAGGAGCCGGTCGCGTGGTACGGGCCTATCGTGATGAACACGCAGGCCGAGCTGCAGCAGGCCGTCTCCGAACTGCGCAACGGCACTTTCATCAAGAAATAAATGAGCGGGCGGCCCTGTGCGGCCGCTCGTTTTGAGTGCCTGCATTGTGGGCTTCCGCCCGCAGCGGCTGTGGTGCTAGCGTTTGGTCTCCGGGAATATGTGCACCTGCCATCCGCTCCTCCACACCAAGAAGGGAGCGCGGACCGGCCGAACGGGAGGCTCAACGATGACAGTGTCGAAGACCGTGACCCCGCTGCTGCTTCTGCTCGGGGCAACCATTGCGATGCCGGCGCAGGCCGAGGAGCTCCGCCTCGGTTTCATTGCGCCGATGACCGGCCTTTTCGCGCAGGTCGGCAAGGACATGAACGACGGTTTCCAGCTTTATCTCGACGAGCACGGCAATAAGCTCGGCGGCATGGACGTAAAGTTCATCCTCGAGGACGACCAGGCCAAGCCCGACCTTGGCGTCACGAAAGCCAAGAAGCTTATTCTTCAGGACAAAGTGAACATGTTCATCGGCGGCGTGCTGGCCTCGACCGGCTACGCGCTCGCGCCGGTGAGCACCGCCGAAAAAACCATCTACATCCCGTCTATCCCGGCCTCCGACGATCTCACGCAGCGCGAGGCGGCCAAATATCCGTACCTGATCCGCACCGGCTGGTCGTCTTCGCAGCCGCACCACGCGCTCGGCGCCTGGGCCTGCGAGCAGGGCTACAAGAAAATCGTCACGGTCGGTGCCGACTATGCGTTCGGATACGAGTCGGTCGGCGGCTTCCAGAAAGCCTTCGAGGATTGCGGCGGCAAGGTCGTCCAGAAAATCTGGCCGCCGCTCGGCAACAAGGATTTCGGACCCTACATCCCGACCATCAAGGCGGATGCCGACGCCATCTTCTCGCTGATGGTGGGGCCGATGGCGGCGCAATTCCCCAAGCAGCTGCGCGCGGCCGGCTACAAGAAACCGATCCTCGGCGGGGGCACCAGCTATGACGAGTTCGCTTTGCCCTTCATGGGCGACGAGGTCGTCGGCGACGTCTCCTCGCTGCAATACAGCGCCGCGCTCAAGACGCCGAAAAACGAAGCCTTCGTGAAGGCCTACCGCGCCAAATACGGCAAGGTGCCGTCCTACTTCTCGGAGAGCAACTACACCACCGCGCAATTCATCGACGAAGCCATCAAGAAAGCCGGCGGCAAATGGCCGGGCACCGACGAGTTCATCAAAATCATGTCGGGCATCAAGGTCGATGCGGTGCGCGGCCCGGTGAGCCTCGACGACATGCGCAACCCGGTGCAGAACATCTACATCAAGAAGGTCGAAAAGATTCAGCTGTTCGGCTACGACAAGCCGGAATTGTGGAACACGGTGATCAAGACTTATCCGAACGTCAGCCAGTTCTGGACCTACGGAAAAGAGAAATTCCTGGCGCAGCCGGTCTACAGCCGCGAATTCCCGCCCTGCAAATTCTGCGAATAGCGGCGCGGCATTCAAACGACAAAAGCGAAACCCCGGCCGCAAGGCCGGGGTTTTTCGTTGGGCAGGTGTGGGCCGGTTTGCCGCACCGTCACGCGCAGCTTTCGCGAGTATCGTCCCTGGTGCTAGCCTTTGCTGCCGCACCAAGGCCTCAAAAAAAGCCGCAGCGGCCACTCGGGAGGGAGCAATGAACAAGCTGTCGCGAATTCTTACGCTCGGCCTTGCCGCCGCGCTTTGCGCTTCGGCGCATCGCTGCCGGCGCGCAGGCGCAAGAACTCAAAATCGGTTTCTTGGCGCCGCGCACGGGTATCATCACCCAGCTCGGCACCGACATGGTCAACGGCTTCCAGATGTACCTGGACGAACATGATGGCAAACTTGGCGGCGCCAAAGTCAACTTCATCGTCGAGGACGACAAGGGCACTGTCGATGGCGATGTGTCCATGGCCAAGAAGCTCATCCTGAACGACAAAGTGGACATGATCGTCGGGGCGGTGCTTGGCACGGCGGCCTACGCATTGGCGCCGGTTTCGAACCAGGAAAAGACGCTCTTCATCGGCACCATCACCACGGCGGACGACATTGCCCAGCGCCAATCCGACAAATTTCCCTTTACCGTCTTCTCCACCTGGGTCTCGTCGCAGCCGACCCATGCGCTCGGGCAATGGGCTTGCGAGCAAGGCTACAAGCGCGTCTCCGCGATCGGCACCGATTACGCCTTCGGCTACGAACAGGTTGGCGGCTTCCAGAAGGCCTTCGAGGATTGCGGCGGCAAGGTCGTGCAGAGAATCTGGGTGCCGTTCGGCACCAAGGACTTCGGGCCTTATATTCCGGGCATCAAATCCGACATCGACGCCATCTTCTCGTTGATGGTCGGACCGATGGCGCTGCAATTTCCCAAGCAGCTGCGCGCATCCGGCAACAAGACGATCATTCTGGGCGGCAGCACCAACTATGACGAGTTCGCTTTGCCCTTCATGAGCGACGAGGTGATCGGCGACGTCTCGGCGCACGTCTACAGCGCGGCCTTGCAGACGCCGGCAAACGAAGCCTTCGTCAAGAAATACCGCGCCAAATACGGCAAGGTGCCGTCGTATTATTCGGAAGCCAATTACGCCACCGCCATGTGGATCGACCAGACGCTGGCGAAGTTTAATGGCAAGTATCCCGGGCCGGCCCAGTTCATCAAGGCGATGGCAAACATCGAGATCAACCCGCCGCGCGGTCCGGTGCGGCTCGACCTCGCGACCAAGAGCCCGATCCAGAACATCTACATCAAGAAAGTCGAGAAAAAGAAGATGTTCGACTACGACAAGGATGAGCTCTGGAACAACGTGCTCAAGACCTACACCAACGTCAGCACATATTGGAAATACGACCCGGCGCAGTTCAAGGCACAGCCGGTCTACAGCCGCGATTTCCCGCCCTGCAAATTCTGCGATTAGCAGCGGGATAGATAAACGCGGCGGCAAAAACGGAGATCGGAAAACCCCGGCCACGCGCCGGGGTTTTTGTTTCAGATCGCTAGTGCGCGTTTTGAATAAAGCCGCTCAAAGCATCGCGGATGCGCGCCACCACGCCGTCCCACGCGCGCCCCTCGTCCTGCCGGAACAAACGCGCGGTCGGATACCAGGGACTGTCCTCGCGCGTGAGCAGCCAGCGCCACTCCGGCACATAGGTCAGCGTCACCCATATCGGCTTGCCCAGCGCGCCGGCGAGATGCGCGACGCTGGTGTCAACCGAGATGACCAGATCGAGTTCGCCAATCAGCGCCGCGGTATCCGTAAAATCCTTCAACGCGTCGCCGAAATGCAGAATGTCGGGACGCGCCTGCCAGCACGGGCGCATCGTCCGGGCGCACTTCCTGGTGCAGGCTGACGAAGGTCGCGTCGAGCGCGAGCAGCGGCAGGAAATCCGCAACCCGCATCGAGCGGTCACGGTCGCGTTCATGCGTTGCATTGCCCGACCAGCAGAGCCCGATGCGCAGCCGCGTTCTCGCGCCCAACCGTGCGCCCCACTCCGCCGCCAGCTCCGGGCGCACGCCGAGATACGGCACCTGCGCCGGAACGGTCTCGAGCCGCGTGCCCATGGCCAGCGGCAGACTGAGCAAGGGGCAATGCAGGTCGAAGTCCGGCAGCGGATCGCCCTTCGCAATGACAGCCGACGGCCCGGCCAAACTTCCCATCAGCGCCACCAGCGGCGGCCGCACTTCCAGAATCACGCGCGCCCCGCGCGCGGCGATGAGCGTGGCGTAACGGCAGAACTGGATGGCGTCGCCGAAGCCTTGCTCGCCGTGCAGAAAAATCGTCTTGCCCGCGATATCCTCGACACCGAGCCACAGCGGCTGCGGAAACTCGCGCTTGGCCGGCGCCATGTCGGCCTTCTTCCAGCGCCACTCATATTCGGCAAAGCCGCGCGGTAGGTCGCCGATCAAGAGCCGCATCGAGGCTTCGTTGCAATGCGCGACGATATTGTCCGGCAGTGCGGCCAGCGCCCGCGCCGAGCACGCCATTGCCTCGTCATAGCGGTTGAGTTCTTTCAGAACCTTGCCGCGG
Organism: uncultured Alphaproteobacteria bacterium; assembly: GCA_963735285.1. GTDB lineage: Bacteria > Pseudomonadota > Alphaproteobacteria > Rhizobiales > Xanthobacteraceae > Pseudolabrys. The sequence continues at coordinate 12,881 of CAVTKN010000013.1, forward strand.
TTGTTGAAGCTGTTGCCGTCGTTCGGCCGCGCCAGCAGCACGCGGTCGTAGCAGGCGAGCGCCTCGTCATAGCGCCCCAGCTCGTGCAAGGCATTGCCGCGGTTATAGATCGCGTCGGTGTAGTCCGGCACTAACGACAAGGCACGATCGTAATTCGCCACCGCCTCGGCGTACCGCTTCATCTCGCCGAGCACGACGCCCCGGTTATGGTAACCTTCGGCATTGTTCGGCACCAGCGTGAGGAGACGCTCGAACGCCGCCAGCGCCTCGTCGAAGCGCTTGAGCTGCGCGAGCAGGATGGCGCGATTGGCATAAGCCTCGGCGAAGTTCGGCAGCAGCGCGATTGCCCGGTCGTAGCACGCCAGCGCTTCATCAAAGCGTCGCAACGTGCGCAACGTATTGCCGCGATTGCAGAGCGCGGGGAGCGAACCGGGTTGCAGCGCGAGCGCACGGTCGTAGCCTGCCAGCGCCTCGTCGAAGCGCCCGAGCGCGTTCAGCGTAATCCCGCGATTGGTGAGCGCGTCGACATAATTCGGCTGGTGCGCCAGCGCGCGCTCGAAGCTCGCCAGCGCTTCCTCATGCCGCTGCAGGATTTGCAGGACCACCGCGCGGTTGTTGATCGCGCCCACGTGGTCGGGCTTGAGCGCGAGCGCGCGGTCATAGCTCGCAATGGCCTCGTCGAAGCGCTGCAATTCCTTGAGCGTGTTGCCGCGGTTGCTGAGCGCGTCGGGGTGATTGGGCTGGACGGTGAGCGCGCGGTTATAGCTGGTCAGCGCCAGCTCGTGCTTGCCCTGCGAAGCGAGCACGACGCCCAGTACATATTGCGCGTCGAAAAAGTTGGATTTGGTGGCAACGATCTTCTGGCAGATCTGTTCGGCTTCGCCGAATTGCCCGGCCTTATAGGACGCAATCGCCTTGTTCAACTGCAGCGCAAGCTTCGACGGTTGGGCCGACATAATATGATGTGCGCTGGCTGCTGCTTCGTCCCCGAATCCGGTGAGTCTCGGTGATTCGCCGGGCTAATGCTACGGGGGCAGGTTCCCGCGTTTTCTCGCCCGTTTCCCGGGGCTTTCCCGGCCATCGCACCGCGGCATTTCCATGCGCGCATCCGTCATCGCCGGGCTTGTCCCGGCGATCCCGTTCAGGCTGGCACCGCCGTGCGCACCTAAGCGGGATGGCCGGGACGCGCCCGGCCATGACAAGTTGTGGCAATGTCGTTTTAAGCAAATTGCTCTGCGCTTTAGGCCATACAGAAATTGTGGACGGCGCCCTGTTTTACGCATGGCGCCCCTGCAAAACGGATGAATCATCCGATCGGACGATGCCACTCCGAAAATAAATCTGCCATGAGCAACGCCCCATAGTACTGGAGCGTGTGCAAGATGAATGGAGTGGCGACAGTTCTACGACTGACCACAATACTCGCAGTAGCAGCTCTCACCGGCGCGAGCGGCATGGCGATCGCCCGCGACACCACCCAAGGCCTGCGAGCTGGCCTGTCGGTCGCGATCGTTTCGAACGGCGTGGTGACCTACAAAATCCCGAACGGGCCCGGTGGCCTGGAGTTGTCATCCAATGCTCCGGGCACGATCACCGTCACCAGCGGCTCCAATTCGGTGACGGTGCGCGGCCCTGCCCTCACGCTATCCGGCGGCGTCGTGCTGGCGCCTTTCTCGACGCCCGGTGTGCACGTCACGTCCAATAGCGATGGCGGTTACACCGCCGAGTTGGACACGCTGCTGAGCGTCCTTCCCGACCCGGAGATGCCTGAACTCGATAGAGGCCACAAGCAGGCTGGCGAAAGAGCTCGCCGATGCCGATTTTGGCGACCGCTATGCGACGGCAGGCCGCTGCGTTGCGCCATGCACCAGTCAGAGAATTCCGCTTCGCCCTGACGTTTCGTCGTGGTCCCGCGATGGGGGTGCAGCCAAAGTGTCTCTCCAGACTTGAGGTCGCTTCCCCTGAAAGGCCGTCACCGATGTCGGGGCAAAGCCGACTTTGCGTGGCGGCCTTTCTCTTTTGCGCCTGAGTTTACGCCCGCGCCGTGCGGCGGAATTCGCGCGGGGACGCGCCGGTTGCCCGGCGAAACGCCGCCGAAAACGAGCTGGTTTCCGCAAAGCCCACCGCCAGCGCGACATCCGTCACCGAGCGTTCGGCCAGCAACACCTTGGCGCGCTCGATGCGGCGGCCGGTGTGATAGCGGTGCGGCGGCACGCCGAACGAGCGCTTGAAGGCGCGCGCGAAATGATAGGGGCTCAGGCCCACGAGATCCGCGAGCGCGCTCAGCGTCAGCTCCTCGGCCAGGTGCTCCTCGATGAAGCACGCCACGCGTTTTTCCTGCCAGCCGCTTAACCCGCCTTTGCCGCCAGCAGGCGCAATTGCATCCGTGCCAATGCGGATCAGCTCGTGGCCGAGCAGCACGCTGAGCGCCTGGCCATAATGCGGCAGCCGCCCGCCATTGTTGGTTTCCTGCTTGAGCTTTTCGGTCAGCCGCCACAGCTCAGCATCGAAGAAAAACAGTCGCGGCTTGAATTCGATCTCGGAAAACCGCAGCTCCTCATCCAGCGGCAGCGCCTGCGGGTCGACATAGAAATAACTGATCCGCATGAGCACGCGCGGATCCTGCCAGCCGAAGCAGTCATGGCCGGCCGGGATGAAGGTAAGCTTTCCGCTCAAGCTGCGCAGCGTCGAGGTCGGCAGGCCCTCGACCGAGGTCTCGCCGTCGTCGCGCTCGGAATGCTCGGCGGCAATCAGCAGGTGGTATTTCGAGCGGAGGCGGTAATCGAACGGCTTGCGCTCGCGCGCTGTCACGACGTCGGCCTGCAAACCTGGCCAGTCGGCGCTGGTGCGCTCGACGAAATCGTCCGGGTCAAGCCGGACATAGTCCAGAGTGTCCACGCGCGGATTCAGCATCGGATTCAACATGCGATCTCCTTCGCAGAGGGAGTGGTTCGAGATCGCCCCGCCTGGGAGTTCCGTCCATCATGATTCTTTTTATTGCCGCGGCCCGTTTTGATATCGGCGCGCGCCACCGCCGTTCAACTCACGCCTGCGTGAGCTTTTATGCCGCCGTTACGCGACTTTCGTCGAGGGTGTCCGGCCACGCGCCCTGAAATGATTCAGTGAAACCGCAAACTGGTGCGCGCGGCGGAGATTGTCGCGCCGCGCATTGCTGCTTTGCATTCGCCGCAGCAATCCCGCCGCACAAGCAGCAATCGCGAACAAGCAGCGCCAGCCGCCGCGCGCCATTTACCTTGCAACGAAAGCAACCTCGCTTTCGTCGATATCAAGGAGACAGATCATGAAAAAGTTTTTCATCAGCACGGCGCTCATCCTGCTGGCCTCGCCGGCATTCGCGCAGTCCTACAGCGCGGGTTACGGCACCGGCAATGTGATCAACCTGCCGGCGCTCGAGCACGGCGGCTTCGCATCTATGCCGGAAACCGGAGCCTATGCCTATGCGCCGCAACGCTCCGGCGCACGGGTGCATGGCGTGCGGGCGGAGTCGATCTCGCCATCGGATCCCGACACGGTCTATGTGAACGGCGAATATGTCGGCCGCGATCCCGACCCGAATGTGCGGCTTGAGCTGCGCCGCGACTGGATGCACGACTGATCAAACGGCCGTGCCAAACGAAAACCCCGGCCGCGCGGCCGGGGTTTTTATGTGGTTGTGACGTGTGCGCTCAGGGCTGCGGCGTTTTCTGCGCCGCCAGGGCCTTCATGGTGGGGTAGTTGACGTGCAGGTCGTAGATCGACATCGCGTTCTGCACCGAGGCCTTCCTCGCGTCGGTGTCGGCGGCTGTGGGGCTGGGCGCCGTGACGACCCTGACGACGAGAACTCAAGGCGGAGACAGCAACAAGAGTGGCAAAGGCTTTGCGCAGCATAGATGCCTCCACGCGTGGGACGCCCCCCGGCGGCGGACTGTCGGCCGTGACACGCAAAAAATTCGTGAGCCCGTGCACGTGGCTTTAAATAAAAAATGCCCGGGCGGATTTCCCTAAAAAGCGAACGGCCTGCGCCCGCTACTCCGCCGGGATTGGCGTGGCCGGCGCAGTGGGTGCGGTGGCGGCCTGCGAGGGCGCCGTAGGACCTTTTAGCGGACGCTCTTCCATTGAAATCAGGAAGGCCATCCCGAAAGACAACACCAGCGCGCAGGCGAGGAACACGAAGCGGAAGGCGTAAGCGAGCTCCGGCGCAGACGCCGTGCGCGCCAGCATCTCCACAGACATGCCCGCAACGCCACCCAGCCCGCCGAGCACGATGGCGCCCAGCACCGCCACCACCAGCGCGGAAAACAGCGCGCGGAAGAAATTGGCGGCGCCCGTGGCAACGCCCATCTGCGAGCGCGACACCGCGTTCTGCATGCACACGGTGGAAACCGGAAACACGGTGCCGAGCCCGCAGCCGATGATCATCAGCAGCAGCAGCACCAGCGCCGTCGGCATCGAGCCCGGCCAGATCGCCAGCGGCACCAGCGAGACGATCGAGATCGCAAGCCCGGCCAGCGACATGCGCTTGTAGCGCGCCACATGCATCATCAGCCGCCCGGTGATGGTGGACATCACCACGGTGGCCGCCATCAGCGGGATCAGCGCCATGCCGGATTGGCTGGCGGAGAGATGCAGCACCACCTCGAAATACAGCGGCACGAAATATCGTCATCCCGACCAGCGTGCCCATGTTGCAGGCGCCGGCGAGCGTCGCGCAGCGCACCACCGGGTTGCCCAAAACAGTCAGGGGCAAGAACGGCTCCTTCGTCGACACCAGCCGCCAGGCAAACAGCCCCCACAGAAGCGCCGAGGCGAGCAGCAGCGCGCCGATCTGCGCCGAGATCCATTCGTAAGCCCGCCCGCCCCACGACAGCGCGAGCAGCAGCGCGATCGCCGCCGCCATCATCAGCAGCGCGCCGATCACATCGAGCTTGTGCTTGCGCGGATGAAACGGCACGCGGCGCAGCACGCTCGAGGTCATGCCGAGGGCCACCAGGCCGAGCGGCAAATTGATCCAGAAAATCAGCGACCAGTCGATATGTTCAGTCAGAAAACCGCCGAGCACCGGCCCGCCCACCGAGGAGGTCGCGAACACCGCGCCGATATAGCCCTGGTAGCGGCCGCGCTCGCGCGGGGAAACAATGTCGGCGATGATGGTTTGCGCGAGCGCCATCAGCCCGCCGCCGCCGAGGCCCTGGAAGGCGCGGCCCAGCACCAGCTCGGTCATGCCGGGCGCCAGCGCGCAGGCGACCGAGCCCGCGACAAAAGTGCCGATGGCGATGAGCATCAGCACGCGCCGGCCGTGGATATCCGCGAGCTTGCCGTAGAGCGGCGTCACCGCCGTGGCGGTGAGCAGATAGGCCGTCACCACCCAGGACAGGTCGCTGATATTGCCGAAATGCCGACCGATGGTGGGCAACGCTGTGGCGACGATGGTCTGGTCGAGTGCACCGAGGAACATCGCCAGCATGATGCCAAGCACGATGGCGCGGATTTCCGGGTGCGTGAGGCGGGCGGATCCGGCGGGGCGGCGGCTGCGACGTGCGGTTTGCCGCGCGGCTCCGCCTTGGCGGGACTTGGCTTTGCTTTCGGTTTTCCGGAGGTCATCAGGGATCGTTGAGGTGAAACTCGAATTTGAAGTTGCGGTTTAAGCTTGAAAATGCGGTTTAAATGCAAGGACTCAACTGTGAACTCAATGGTCGCCAACCCGCTGAATGCCTTGCCGGTTCCGCCGATGCAAGACGCGATGTTGCGGGGGTGGTATGTCGGATGGACGCATGCAAAACCTCTCAGCTGTCATCACCGGGCAACCGGGTCCGCGCGAGCGCGGCCCGGCTGTAAACTTGTCCCGGTGATCCTGCTTAGAGAGGCAAAGCCGTGCCAGATAAATCGGGATGGCCGGGACGAGCCCGGCCATGACAGGCTGAGATGACACGTCCCTTCCTACACACACTCTTGGCGTCGTGGCCATCCCCCTCCTCCTGCTCCTTGCCGTCTCACGCTCGCCCGCGACATGCTCCCGCCCGGCTTCGTCTTCCTGCGCGACGTCGACTCCAGCATCGCGCAGGACATGCGCTATGCGACGTCCGACAATTTCACCGGCCGCCCTCTCCCCGGCTATGGCGCGGGCGAATGCATCCTGCGCCGCGAGGCGGCCGACGCGCTCAAGCGCGTGCAGGCCGATCTCGCCAAGGAAAACCTCGGTCTCAAGGTCTACGACTGCTACCGCCCTACCCGCGCGGTGCGCGCCATGGCGGCCTGGGCACATGATGGCGACGACAGCGCGACCACCAAGCGCTTCTACCCCGAGCTGCAAAAGCGCAATTTGTTCAGGCTCGGCTACATCGCCGCGCAGTCGAAACATTCAACCGGCACCACCGTCGATCTCACCTTGATCAGGCGGCCGGCGGCGGCGGCAGCGGCCTTCGATCCGGCGGCGCGCTATGGCCCCTGCACCGGCCCGGCCGCCAGGCGCGCGCCCGACAACAGCATCGACATGGGCACCGGCTTCGATTGCTTCGACCTGCGCAGCTACGGCGCCAACAAGGAGATTTCACCCGAGCAGAAGCGCTGGCGGTCCACGCTCAACGCGGCCATGCGCCGGCACGGCTTTGCGAATTACTTCCGCGAATGGTGGCACTTTTCGTTTGGCGGCGCCGCCGAGCCACGGGCTTATGATTTCGCGATCGGACCGCGGGGGAGATGAGCGGCAGCGCGCGCACGCCTTACGAATCGTCATGGAAAATGCTCGGCGTGCCAATCGGCTTCCAGCTCCGGGTTGATCTTGGCGTCGATCAGGAAAACGCCGGGTGCCCCTTCGCTCACCCAGCTTCGCAACGAGTCCAGGTCGGCAACGGTCCGCACTGTCGCCGCCCGTGCGCCATACCCGCGGGCAATCGCGGCGAAATCAGTGTCCGGAAATTGCACGATATCGATCGAGTAGCCCTGGCGCCGGAAATAATGGACTTCAGCCGCGTAGGAGCTGTCGTTGTAGATGAGGATGCACATTCGCAGCCCGAGACGGATTGCGGTCTCCAGGTCGGCGATCGACATCAGGAAGCCGCCATCGCCCGCGCCGAGCACAGCCAACTTGCCTGGATTTGCGATTGCCAAGCCGATCGCCGACGCCAGCCCAAGACCGACCGATTGAAATGAATGACTGAGACATGACGCTTTCGGATTGGGCACGCGCAGATAGCGCGGCACCCATCCGCAGAAATGTCCGGAGTCGGACGCAACCACGCGATCTTTTGGCAAAATATCGTCCACCGCTTTGCTCAGCGTGCGCGGGTCGATGAAGCGCGCAGTCAATTCATCCGGATACGGGCTGTGCTGGTTGTCGCCGGAACGGATGCGTGCGCGCGTCGCGTCGTCGCGGCGGCCTGCCCCCTTCACCGCAGCCTGCCGGCCAAGCTCCGCCAGCAGCGCCTCGGCGGTTTCTTTCGCATCGCCAAGCACGGCGTGTTGCACCGGCATCTGGTAGCCGAGCTTCGCGGCCTCGATATCAATTTGCGCAACGACCGTGCCCGGCCCGATCAACTTGCCTTTCTTGGTCGTCCATTGCGTGAAACTCACGCCAAAGCCAAGAATGAGATCGCTCTCGGAAATCAACGCATCCGCCGCCGGCGAGGAAAAGCCGCCGCTGATGCCAACCGACCATTGATCGTCTGCAAACAGGCCGTGGCCGCAAATCGATGTCGCGAGCAACGCGCCGATGCGATCGGCCAGCGCCATCAAGGGCTTTTCGGCTCCGGACAGGACGGCGCCACGTCCCGCGATAATGAGTGGCCGTTTGGCGCGCGCCACGGCTTCGGCCAGCCGGCGGACATCCTCAGGATTCGGCTGCAGGCGCCCCGGCTTTGCGACCCAATTCGGGCGGCGCGTTGCTGCCGTTGAGTTTTGCATCCTGCACATCGAGCGGCAGGCTCAGCACAACGGTCTGGCGGTCGTGCAAGGCGCGCGTCACCGCGCGCAACAGATCGCCGCGGGCGGATTGCGGGCTGTCAACGCGTTCGGAAACGGCGCCCACCGAGCGCACCAGCGCCGCCTGCTCCATGTAGAAATTCGATTTGACATTGCCGGTCGGCACGTCGCCGGCAAGAACAAGAAGAGGCGTGCGGCTTTTCGCGGCCTCGCCGATCCCGGTGATCGCGTTGGTGAGGCCGGGCCCGGAATGCACGCTGACCAGCGTCAGCTCCCCGGTCGCCTTGGCATAGGCATCCGCCATGCTGGCGGCATTGCCTTCGTGACGCGCTGAAATCAGTTCGACGCCGGCCTCGACCAGTCCGTGCGAAATCTTGAAATTGGCCGTGCCGAGCAAACCGAAACAGCGGCGTGCCCCAAGTGCCGCGAGATCTTTTGCCAGGACCGCGGCGACTGTTGAATCGTTGCTCATGGCTGCCGGCCGCCTTTGTTTGACTCTCCAACCTCCTCATAACAATATACTAAATGCAGAACAAATGACCGGGCAGCCAGCTCGGCGGGGGAGGATCGTCATCATGACCAGGAAGATTGCGCTCGGATTATTTGCAGCAACCTGTCTTTGCTCATCAAGTTTCGCTCAGGAAGTCACGCTGCGCGCCGTGACGGCCTTCGCCGAGAAAACGACCTACTCGCGTCCCTTTGAAAAATTTATCGAGCAGGTGAATGCGGACGGCAAAGGCCTCATTCAGATCAATTATATCGGCGGGCCGAAGGCGATGCCGCCGTTCGAAGTCGGCAACGCCTTGAAGACCGGCGTCGTCGACATCGCGAACACGACCGGCGCTTTCACCACCAACGTCATGCCGGAATCCGACGCCTGGAAGCTCACCGAACGTCCGATGTCGGAGCTTCGCAAGAATGGCGGCTTCGACTACATGGCCAAGCTGTACGCCGAGAAGATGAATGCCATTTTCCTGGCGCGGCTGACCGACAACAATCCGTTTCATCTTTACCTGAACAAGCCGATTTCAACGCCCGACCTGACCGGCCTGAAGATTCGCATCACGCCGGTTTATCGCGACTTCTTCCAGGCGCTCGGCGCCACGGTCGTGCAAACCCCGCCGGGCGAAGTCTATACATCGCTCGAGCGCGGCGTGGTCGACGGCTATGGCTGGCCTATCACCGGCATCTTCGATCTCGGCTGGCATGAGAAGACGAAATATCGCGTCGACCCCGGCTTCTACACCGTCGAGGTCTCGGTGCTCGTCAACAAGACGACCTGGGACAAGCTGTCCGACGCCCAGAAAGCCGTGTTGCGCAAGGCGGGCGAACGCGGCGAAGCGGAAGCGGCGGCGGCATTCGGCGAGGAGAACGCGAAAGATACCAAGCGGCAGGCCGATGCCGGCATTCAAACCATCAAGTTCGATGCCGCGACGGCCGAAGCCTACCGGGCGAAGGCCTATCAGGCCGGCTGGGAGGGCATCATCAAGCAAAGCCCCGAGCACGGCCCGAAGCTCAAGGAATTCTTCTCGAAGAAATAACGGCCTGTCACTGCGTCCCGATGAGCTCCCGCATGGCGCGACTATCCGAATGGTATGGGCGCCTGCTCAACGCGCTCGTTGTCGTGGCGTGTCTCCTGCTGCTCGTCATGACCATCATGATCGGCGCCGATGTTGTGTCGCGCAACATCGGCGGTGGCGGCGTTGCGGTGAGCAACGAGCTGTCCGAGGACATCCTCTATTTGATGACGCTGCTGGCCGCGCCCTGGCTGCTCCGCCAGGGCCAGCATATTCGCGTGGACATCATCTTGCGCGCCCTGCCCGTTCGCGCGGCCTGGGCTCTCGAATGGGTCGGTGACATCGTCGGCTTTTTCTGCTGCAGCTATTTCGTCTGGTACGGATGGCTGATCACGGCGGCGAGCTACTCGGCCGGCTCGGTCAACATCAAGACACTGGTCACGCCCGAGTGGTGGACGCTGGCGCCGCTTCCGGTCGGATTTGCTCTTCTGGGCATCGAGTTCATTTTCCGCATGCATCGCCTGTCCACGGCCGAGATCGGCTTGCGGGACGACGCCATTTCGGCGGCCTGACAACCCGGCAGACTGGAAACGACCCTCATGACTTGGCCGATGTCCTGGCAGATGGCCTCGCTGCTGCTCCTGGGAGGCTCGACTGTCCTGTTGTTTGTCGGCATGCCGGTTGCGATTTCGTTCATCGCGATCAACATGATCGGCGCGGTGCTGTTTCTCGGCGGCGATGCCGGCTTGCACCAGGTCGCCCGCAACAGCGTCGCTGCCGCCATCAATTTCTCGCTGACGCCGATTCCGCTTTTTATCCTGATGGGAGAGGTGCTTTTTCACACCGGCCTTGCGCTGAAGGTCATCGACGGCGTCGAGCGGCTGATCCGCCAGGTGCCGGGCCGTCTCGCCGTGGTCGCGGTCGTTGCCGGAACGATTTTCTCCGCGATATCGGGCTCGACGATTGCAACGACGGCGATGCTCGGTTCGTTGATGCTGCCGGTCATGCTGTCGCGCGGCTACCATCCGGTCCTGGCGACCGGTCCGATCATGGCGATTGGCGCAGTCGACATGCTCATTCCGCCGTCCGCGCTCACCGTCCTGCTCGGCAGCCTTTCGGGAATTTCGATTTCCAAGCTGCTGATTGGCGGCGTCGTTCCGGGGCTGATCCTGAGCGTCGCTTTTGTCGGCTACATCATCGTGCGGGTGCTGACGCGGCCCGATCTCGCGCCGGCAACGCCGATCGAAAGAAAGACGGGGTGGGCCCGCTATGAATTGCTCATTTTCTATGTCTTGCCGCTGGCCTCGATCTTCGTCGTCGTGATCGGCGCGATGTCGGCGGGCATTGCAACGCCGACGGAATCCGCGGCCTTGGGTGCGCTTGCGACCATGGCGCTGGCGGCCGGCTATCGAGCGCTCAACGTCCAGAACCTGATGCGGGCCTTGCGCGGCACGGTGGCCATCTCCGGCATGATTCTGTTTATTATTCTCGGCGCCATTACATTCTCGCAGATCCTCAGCTTTTCCGGCGCAACGCAGGGCATTGTCACGGCTGTTCTTGGCCAGGGACTGTCGACCTTGGCCATTCTTGGCGGGATGATGCTGCTGTTGATTTTTCTAGGAATTTTCGTGGACCAGGTCAGCATGATGCTGATCACGCTGCCGGTCTTCATGCCGATCGTTCAGCGGCTGGAAATAGATCTGATCTGGTTCGGCGTGCTCTATCTGATCTGCATGCAACTGGGCCTGCTGCTGCCGCCGCACGGGCTTTTGTTGATGACCATGAAGGGGGTCGCCCCGCCGCAAGTGACGATGGCGCACATTTTCCAGGCCGTTGTGCCCTACGTTGCCATGAGCATCGTGCTCCTGTTGATTATCTTTGCATTTCCGGCGATTGCGACCTGGCTGCCAAATCTTTTGGGGTGATCGCGCCATGCTCCTGCTGATGATCCGGTTTGCAGTGTACGCCGCGATCTGCTGCGCGCTTCTGCTGGTGTGGGCCGAGCGTGAAGGCGGTCACGCGGCGATGGGAATTGTTGCCGGTGGAATCCTCACCTCATGGGCGGCTGCCCTGGCCTGGATCGTTGCAACTGTGAGCGAACGCCTCGCCGCGTTGCCGTTGCTCCGGCTCGGCATTCACGTCGTGTCGGCATTTGTTGTTTTCGCCGCTGTTTCGGCCGGCATATTTACATATTTGCAGTCGGGCGGCCGATCCTATGGCTATTGGGATTTCATCCTGTCCCTGGGCGCCATCGTCGCCTTTGCCGCGCTCGTCGACGGCATCATCGGGATGGCGAAGCGCGCCGCCCCGGAATGATGAACGCCTGGCGCGAATGTGCTCTCACCGTCATCACCGGGCTTGTCCCGGCCATGACAGGTTCGGAATTCTCGCCAGCTGAGACATCACAACGCCGATATCCCGATGAATCGCGTTTCATTGACACTAAAAATCAAGGCGACCATAGTTTCCAAAAGGCCAATTCCAACAATCTATTTCGGGAGGCCGTGCATATGCCTAAAACAATTCGCTCGAAACATAGCGCCCTGGGCCTGCTCGGCCTGACAGCCGCGCTGATGACCACGCCCGCCTTCGCGCAGCAGGAGGTGAATTACGGTGTGCAGCCCGACACCGATCCGTCTTTCATTGCAAAGGCTCTCGGTTATTTCGAGCCGATCGAGAAAAAACACAACGTCAAGATCGTCTTCCGGGAATTTTCCTACGGCGCGCCGGAAAATCAGGCGATGGCCGCAGGCGCCTTGCAATTCGCGTCGGCCGGCATGGGGCCGGCCACCATCGCGGTCTCGCGCCTGCCGGCCAAGCTCGTCGCCATCAACATTCTTGAACAAACGGCAATCCTCGTGCCGACAGATTCCGCCCTGAAGTCGCCGTGCGAGCTCAAGGGCAAGGCCGTCGCCTACCCCGGCGAGGGATCGCAGCAATATCCTTTGCTGCTCAAGGCCCTTTCAAAGTGCGGCCTCACCGCGCAGGACATCAAGCTTTTCAAATCCAACGGTCCTGACATTCCCACTTTGGTGTCCAACAAATCGGTCGATGCGGGCATCACCTGGGATCCGTCGATTTCGGTCGGCCTCGCCTCGGGCAAGGTGAAGATCCTGGCCAAGGCCGAGGAGATCATGCCGATCATGGGCGGCCACTATGTCGGCAACGGGCTCTACGCGCGCAATGAGTTCCTGCAGGATCACAAGGACGTCGTGCAGGAGCTGGTGACGGCGAACGTCAAGGCGATCAATTATATTCTCTGTCATCCGAAGGAGGCGGCGAAGCTCTGGAGCAAGGAGATCCGCATCAACGAGGATGCCATCCAGCTCTCGCTCGATCGCGGCATCTCCGTCTACAGCCTCAACGTCATTCCGACGGAAGAGACGATGCAGGCCTATACGGCGTTTCTCAAGGACGCGAAAATTCTGCAGCCCGACGATAGCCCTAAGATCGATGCGTCCTTCGCCACCAAAGCCCTGCAGGACGTCAAGAGCACCGAAAAAACCTGCATGGAGACGGGCCCAAGTAAGTAGGCAAGTAAGTAAATGCCGGTGAGCATTGGTTTCCACCACGAATAGTCCGTCTCGTGTGAGCGCCAACCCGCATCGCGTGCTGGCCGGCATGGCAAAGGCATTGCCTTTTTTCTACGCCGGCATCGTGATCGTGCTGGTCTGGCAGTTGCTTGTCACGGTGACGAAGCCTGATCGCGCGCTCCTGCCCCCGCCGATCGACGTGGCCCGCACGTTCATCCATCTCGCGAGCGACGGCGAGCTCGCCATCCACAGCGCCTATAGCCTCGCGCGCGTTTTTGCCGCCTGGCTTCTGTCGGCTGTGATCGCGATCCCGCTCGGGCTCCTGATGGGAAGCTCGCGCAGGCTCGATCGCATCATCAGTCCCTTCGTCGAGCTGTTCCGGCCGATATCGCCGCTGGCCTGGATTCCGATGGCGATCCTCTGGTTCGGCATCGGTGAAGCGGGAAAGGTCTTCGTGGTCTTCATCGGCACGTTTTTCCCGATTTTGCTGAACACGATCGTCGGCGCCAAGGGTGTGGATCCGGTCCTGTTGCATGCCGGCCAGATCTTCGGCTGCACCAGCCGCACCGCGCTGTTTCAGCGCGTGGTGGTGCCCGCCGCCCTGCCCAGCATCGTCGTCGGATTGCGTGTGGCCTTCGGCACCGGATGGGCGGCGATCATTGCGGCCGAACTGGTGGCGGCGCACAGCGGCCTCGGCTACCTGATTGCGAACGGCATGGACATCCTGCGCGCCGACCAGGTTCTCGTCGGCATGATCACCATCGGGCTCTTGGGCTTTCTCTTCGATACGTTGTTTCGATACCTGCAGTCGCGCTACGGACGTAGCCCCCCATGAGCGCGGGAACCACCACGGGCAAGCCTCTCTCCATCCGCGACCTGACCAAGGTCTACGAGACGCGCTCGGGCGAGCGGGTCGAGGCCATGGCGCGACTTTCGTTTGATGTTGCGGCCGGCGAATTTCTGGTTGTGGTGGGCCCGAGCGGCTGCGGAAAAAGCACGCTCCTGCAAATCCTGGCGGGGATTCTTGCACCTACCGGCGGCTCGATCTCGGTGGACGGCGAGCCGATCACCGGCCCGAGCCTCGACCGCAGCATGATCTTCCAGAGCTACGCGCTTTTTCCCTGGCTGTCCGTCCTGGAGAATGTCGAGTTCGGGCTCAAGCGAAAGTCGATTCCGCGCGCGGAGCAGCGCGCCATCGCGCTTCACTATCTCCAGCTGGTGGGCCTCAGCGATTTTGCCCGCAAGAGCATTGACGAGCTTTCCGGCGGCATGAAGCAGCGCGTCGCCATCGCCCGCGCGTTCGCTGTCAATCCGTCGATCCTGCTGATGGACGAACCCTTCGGCGCGCTCGATGCCCTGACGCGCCGCGTTCTTCAGCGCGAGCTGCTGCGGATCTGGCAGGAACAGCAACGCACCGTGGTTTTCATCACGCACTCGGTGAGCGAGGCGATTTATCTGGCCGATCGCATCCTGGTGATGTCCGCCCGGCCCGGCCGGATCAGGGCGGAATGGCGCCTCGACAGCCCGCGCCCGCGGGACGTGACCTCCGTTCAACATCGTCAGCTTGAGACGGAAATTTACGCGCTCCTCGATGAGGAGGTCACTAGGACATTTGCGTGACGGATTACTGCCTCGGATAGGGGCAATCTTCATTCACCGCCGCGGTCGAACCGCGCGTCTATGATTTTGCGATCGGGCCGAGGGGGCGCTGACGAAGTCGGCGGATCTGGAGCGTTTTGCCCAACCGAACGGCGCCTTTTTTGAAGCGCAAAATGCGATAGGATCGAGCCGTTGATTGCGGCGATAATTGTGAAGCCGCCTGAAACAAATTTATGGCCAACATCATGGACGAGTCCAAACCCACCGCTGACGATCCTTTGGAAGCTTTGACCAAGTTATTCGCTGCGCTACCCGACCAACCCACGCGTCGGTGCCGGACGTACGTACTTGAACAAGAGGACGGCCACCCCGTCTTTCGGTGCACCGACCCCGCACCCGCCGCCGAGCGCAGCGAGATTGAAATAGCAATCACCGAGACCATCGACGAACTATTTGGAGGGGACATCGTCCCGCGGAAACTTGCGCAACAGTTTCCTGGCCGCTCTAGCGGCTAGAGTCCGCGCCGTTGCTTTCATCACGGCAACTTTTGACCATTAGTCAAAAATCGCCACTTCCGATCGTGGGCATCGATCAACCACATCGCGCTGCGTCTGCAAGGTTGATCGTTTGACTATTGGTCAAAACAAGGACCATTGGCGCTCCGTCGCGCAACCAGCCGTTAGCGCCGAGCGGAGGACTGAAGTGTTACGTCAGGGCCTCGTAGCCACTTGAGATCATTTAGAAAAACGTCCCGGGGTAAGAAACAGAAAGGCGGCTTATTATGTAACACGTCAGAAATGTTGACCTATCGTGTGCACGCGATTCAATTTTATTTTTTTGAATGTTTTCTCGCCGGGCGTCGCGCGCCCTTCGGCCACTTCCCCGGCCAACTCACAATATATTCCTCGAGCTTCTCGTCCGGCACATCCTTCTCGCTCGCCGCAACGCGGCCGCGCACGGAGATGCCGGCCGTGTGCACTGTGTTGGGATCGCCCGACACCAGTGGGTGCCACCAGGCGAGATTCTTGCCTTCGGCCACCAGCCGGTAGGCGCAGGTCGGCGGCAGCCATTTCAGCCGCCGCACATTGCGCGGGGTCAACCGCACGCAATCCTTCACTTTGGCCTGCCGGTGCGCATAGTCGCTGCACTTGCAGCTTTGGCAGTCGAGCAACTTGCAGCTGACGTCGGTGTAGACCGTCGCGTTGGTATCCTCGTCGATCAGCTTGTTGAGACAGCAGCGACCGCAGCCGTCGCACAGGCTTTCCCATTCGGCGCGCGTCATTTCTGACATCGCCTTGCGGCGCCAGAATGGGACTTGTGGATCGGGCATGGCGGGAATCCTCGAAGGCCTTTGTAGACCCTGGGCCGGGTTCCGTCATAGCGGGAGAAGCCCATAGGCAGACCCTCTCCTGCCTGTGGAACTGCCCCTTTTCCCCCGCAATTTCCGTTCACCTTGCCGGAATCAGCCCGGAACCGCGGCATTGGCCGCGGGTTGCCCGATCGGCTAGAACATTCCTGTCCGGCGGCCCGCCGGGCGGCACCTCACGAGCAGCAGCACCTTGCGCAACCCCTTCCCCGAGCAATGGAAAGCCAGGATCCAGCGGTTCCTGCTCGCGCTCGATGCGTGGGTGGATTTCAGCATTTTCCGCAGCTTCTCCGGCCTGCGCGAAACCTATGAGCGCTTCTCGACCTTCATGGACCGCTTCCACGTCTCCGGCTGGCGGCGCGGGCTCAATGAGCTGGTCTCCGAAGGCGCCACGCTCGGCACCGTCGGCCTGGTGGTGGTGCTGGCGCTGGCGATCCCGGCGTTTCGCGAAACATCGGACGATGACTGGCTGAAGAAATCCGAGCTGGCGGTCACCTTCCTCGATCGCTACGGCAACGAGGTCGGCTCGCGCGGCATCCGGCATAATGACTCGATCCCGCTCGACCAGTTTCCCGATCACCTGATCAAGGCGGTGCTCTCGACCGAAGACAGGCGCTTCTACGAGCATTTCGGCGTCGATCTCGCCGGCACCGCGCGCGCGCTGGTCGCCAATACGCGCGCCGGCGGCGTCGTGCAGGGCGGCTCCACCATCACCCAGCAGCTCGCCAAGAACCTGTTTTTGTCCAACGAGCGCACGATCGAGCGCAAGGTCAAGGAAGCCTTCCTGGCGATGTGGCTGGAAGCGCGCCTGACCAAGAACGAAATCCTCAAATTGTATCTCGACCGCGCCTATATGGGCGGCGGCGCCTTCGGCGTGGATGCGGCCGCGCAATATTACTTCAACAAGTCGGCGCGCGACGTGAACCTGTCGGAAGCCGCGATGCTCGCCGGCCTGTTCAAGGCGCCGACCAAGTTCGCGCCGCACGTCAATTTGCCGGCCGCGCGCGCGCGCGCCAACGTCGTGCTCGATAACCTGGTCGAAGCCAACATGATGACCGAAGGCCAGGTGTTCGGCGCCCGCCGCCATCCGGCCACGCCGGTCGACCGCCGCGACGATCGCGCCGCCAATTATTATCTCGACTGGGCCTTCGACGAGATGAAGAAGCTGGTCGATACGTTTCCGAAATCGATGACGGAACGCGTGTTCGTGGTGCGCACCGCGCTCGACACCGGCTTGCAGAACAATGCCGATGCCGCGGTGGAAAGCTCGCTGCGGCAATACGGCCAGGAATATCACGCCAAGCAGGCCGCCGCCGTGCTGATGGATGTCGACGGCTCGGTGCGCGCGATGGTCGGCGGCCGCGACTATGGCGCCAGCCAGTTCAACCGCTCCACCGACGCGATGCGCCAGCCCGGCTCATCGTTCAAGCCTTATGTCTACGCCACCGCGCTCATGAACGGCTTCAAGCCGACATCGATCGTGGTGGACGGGCCGGTGTGCATCGGCAACTGGTGCCCGCATAACTACGGCAATGGCTATAGCGGCTCGATGCAGCTGATCCAGGCGCTCACGCATTCGGTCAATACGATTGCCGTGAAGCTGTCGATCGCGGTCGGCGGCGGCAATGCCAAGATCGGCCGCGCCAAGATCGTGAAACTGGCGCATGAGATGGGCATCCGCACGCCGCTGCCGGATACGCCGTCGCTGCCGATCGGCGCCGACGAAGTCACCGTGCTCGATCACACCGGCGCCTATGCCACCTTCCCCAACCTGGGCAAGGCGGTGACGCCGCACGCTATTCTGGAAGTGCGCACCGGCGCCGGCGAGCTGGTCTGGCGCTTCGACCGCGACGGGCCGAAGCCGCGGCAGGTGATGCCGGCCGGCGTTGCCGCCGACATGATCAAGATGATGAACAGCGTCGTTGAAAACGGCACGGGAAAACGCGCGCGCCTCGACGGCGTCGCCTCGGCCGGCAAGACCGGCACGACGAACGCTTATCGCGATGCCTGGTTCATGGGCTACACGGGGAATTTCGTGTGCGGCGTGTGGTTCGGCAATGACGACTACCAGGTGACCAACCGCATGACGGGCGGCTCGCTGCCGGCGATGACCTGGCACAACATCATGGCCTATGCGCATGAAGGCATCGAACTGAAGCAGCTGCCCGGCGTGGCCGTGCCGCAGGTGCGCCAGCCGCAGGCGATGGCCGAGGCAACGACAAAGAAGAAGAGCGACGCGCCGGCGATCCCGCCGCGCCCGGCGCTGCTCACCAAGCGCGGCGCCGATGCGCTGGTGCGGGTCGAGCGGCTGATGGATGACGCCAACCGCGCGCTGGGCGGCCCCACCAGCAGCAGCACGACGGGCCCGGTGCCGAACCCGAGCCGGGCGAAGGATAAGCAGGCGGAGGTGCCCCAGCGGCGGCGCGGCCCTGACGTCTGAGCTCGAAGGCCACGCTTTCGGCAGCCGGAACTGAATCACCGGGCAACCGGTGATCCCGATTAGAAGGACACTGCCGTGCACACTCTCTTCCGTCATGGCCGGGCTTGTCCCGGCCATCCCGCTTAGAAGGGCAAGGCCGTGCCTCCCTAAGCGAGATCACCGGGACGAGCCCGGTGACGACCTTCCCCTTCTCCCCGCCGCCAGCGTAATCTCCCCACCGGAACCCTCCCCTTCCTTTTTCTGCGGATCATTCGTGCGGCTGCTGATCGGAACGCTGTTTGCCCTCGCCGTCGCCGCCTTCGTCGGCCTCGGCCTGACGTATTATGCGCTGAGCCGCGGCGCCGCCTTCGGCGGGCTGTCGATCGACAGCTGGGATGCCTACCCCAAGACGGGCACGGTGGAGGCCGATCCTTACGCGCGCGCCTCGATCGCGCGCAGCGGGCGGCTGCCGATTGCGCTGGGCGACGGCGTGTCGTTCACGGTGCAGGAGGATGACGACGGCAAGGTGCTCGACGGGCGCTGCGACGTGGTGCTCTCCGGCATCACGCCGGTGGCGCGCTACTGGACGCTGACGCTGTACAATCCGGACGGCGGCGCTGGTCGCCAATTCGGTCGGCCGCTACGGCTTCACCAGCGAGGAAATCGCGCGCAAGGCCGACGGCACGTTCGAAGTGGTGGTGGGCCCGCGCGCCAATGCGGGCAACTGGCTGCCGACCGGCGGCGTCGAGCGCTACGAGCTGATCTTGCGGCTCTACGACACCGCGGTCGGCGTCTCGACCAAGGCGGGGCGCGAAGTCCCGATGCCGGGGGTGTTGACCAGGAGTTGCCCGGGGAAGGGCCAGTGATGGAGTGCGCACTGTTGGCCTCGCACGCCTCTCATCGTCATGGCCGGGCTTGTCCCGGTGATCATGCTCTGAGATCACGGGCACCCGTGTCAGTGAGCGTCGCCCTAAGCGAGGTGGCCGGGACTCGTGCAACGCCGTGCCACACTGCGATCACCCCATGATCCGCTGGCTGCTCCTCATCCTCGGCGGTGCGCTGCTCGGCGGCATCGTGCACCTTGCCACCGTCATCATCCTGCCGCGCACGGCCACGCAGGACGCCTACGCGCGCCTCACGCCGATCGTGCCGGTGAACACGGTGGTGGCGCTGCCGCTGCCCTCGCCCGAAAAGGCCGTGATGCCGTTCATGGACCCCGCTTTCGCGACTGCCGTCTGCCGCTACGATCTCTCGGATGGCCCGCTCAAGCTCACGATCCCGGTGAGCCCGGCCTACACTTCGGTGTCGTTCTACACGCGGCTCGATGTCGCCTATTACGCGATCAACGACCGCGCCGCCGGCCGGCGCGTGATCGAGCTCGATTTGATGACGCAGGCACAGCACGACAAGATTCCGGAAGACGAGGAAATCACCGCCGCCGACCGGCTGATCGTGGATTCGCCGACGCTGACGGGGCTGATCGCGATCCGCGCCATGGCGCCGGAGCCTGGGCTCATGCCGGTGGCGCAAAGCGCGGTGGCCGCGGCGCGGTGTGAGAAAGAGACCCCGGCGCCCGCGCCCGCACGCAGCGCCTGCCCACCGCCCGCGCCCGCCCGCCCGCCTGCACGGGTACGGTAGCGGTACGGGCGCCACAGCGCTTCCCTCTCCAGAGGTGCGCACGCGGAAGCGAGCGTGCGCGGGTGAGGGGTACGGACCACGTAGGCACTAACCCCTCACCGCCTCGCTCACTGCGTGCTCGGCACCCTCTCCTAGGGGAGACTGGCAGCGCCGCCCCTCTCCGCTCATCCCCGCGAAGCGGGGACCCAGGCCAAAATGCAATGTGCTCGCCGGCCAGCAGACCTAATTGATTCGACGCCAAACTCGGCTCTCGCCGCCACGTCGGCGGCAGCGCCTGATACCGCGCGATCTGGCGCTTGAGCTGGTTGAGCAGCCGCTCGACCTCCACCGCCTCCGCCATCGGCGTGGTGATCACCAGCCGCTCGAGCACGTATTGATAGGCGAGCACGCGATCCTCCAGGCTCCAGCGCACCAGCTCCACCACATGCGCGTTCTCGCGCACGCGGCGGGCGGCATTGGCGCGGTCGGCCTTGCTGATCTCCGACACGTAAGCGAGGCTCTTCTCGCGCTTCGCGTCGATGTCGATCACGCGCCCGGCGGTTTCGAAAAACTGCGACAGCCGCGTGGTGTCGTTGCGGATGTCGTCGATCAGCCGCGCATACAGCGCCGCCGACGAGCGGTGGCATTCCTCGAACAAGCGCTCGTACAATACGCGGCGGTCCGTCACGGTGGCGCGCTTGACGCCGTATTCGCCGGCCACCTGGTTCCATTTCTGGCGGTCGTAAGGCGGCTCGATCAGCGGATAGGCATTGTCGCGCAGCGCGCGCTCATCATCGGTGTATTCGAAAGTCGATGCGGGAACCGGATGCGACTTCAATGAATCGCGGCCGAGCCAGTCGTGGATTCCGTCGGTCACCAGCGTCTGGTTGAGCTCGCCGAAATCGCTGTTGGCGCAACCGGCGAGCAACGCGAGAACACCGAGAGCGCAGAGCGGCCGCCATGCGTGCAATCGAAACGGCGGCGGCAATATTTTCATCGGAGTGTTTCGGTCGTCGATCGATCAGCGCAAGGCGCGACGGCGGCGGCGGCGCCCGGGATTGTTGCCAGTGTCAGGTTCGAGGCCGTTGGTGCCGTCGGGCCCGCGGTCGATGCGGATCACCGGAAGGATGATCACGGTCGCGGGCTCGGTATTCGCGTCGACATAGCGGCCGCCGCGTGGGCTCACCTCGTCGGGAAACCGGATGACTTCACCCATTGCAAACCCCCTGCCGCTCCGGTGCTCGACCTCCTCGAGGCCGCCGGATCGGCGCCTTCGCCAATTAAAGGATGTGCAAGGTTAACGGTTCGCTAACGCGCGCCGACTAATCTGGCGCAATTCCGCAGTAGCGTGGCGTTTGTGTGATGGTGAAGCTTCCCGCGTCCTCTCCCTTGGACAGCCTGGTCGACCTGGCGTGCCGGGATGGCGTCGAGATCCGCCCGACTTTGCTGCGCGTCCTCACTGATCTCTACGTCCAGAAACCCAGCCACAGCCCCGAAGAAGAAGCGCAATACGTCGAGCTAGCGCTGGGGCTGATCGACGCGGTCGACCCGCTCACCCGCGGTACCGTCACCGCCACGCTGTCGGCCTACCCCGGCGCGCCCGGAGGTGGTTTTACGCAAGCTCGCAAGCTTGCCGCTGGCAAGCCGCCGCGGCGACGCCGAGGGCGACGACCTGATCGAATTGTTCTTCGATGCCAATACCGATGAACGCCGGCTGATCCTCACCAATCTCGATGTCACGGCCGACGCGGCCGACGCTGCGTCCCATGCCGGCGGCGAGCGAGCTCATCCGCCGGCTGGAACGCGCCGCGCGCGAGCGCAACAGCGGCGAATTTGCCCGCGTGCTCGAACGCGCGCTCGGCGTGAGCCGCGAGCTCGCGACACGCATTACGCGCGACCCGTTCGGCGAGCCGCTGGTGGTGGCCGGCAAGGCGCTCGGCATGAGCGCCGACATGGTCCAGCGCATTCTGCTCTGCCTCAACCCGGTGATCGGGCAATCGGTCGAGCGAGTGTTCGAGCTCGTCGGCCTTGTTCGACGATCTCAACGCGGCGGCCGTGCACCGCATGCTCACGATCTGGCGCGCGACAGCGGCGCAGCGGCATGTGGTGACGAGGGGGCAGCAAGCCGCAAGCTCCGTCCTCTGCTGGAACGGCAGCCCCAACATCCGTTCGTCCCCGCGAAAGCGGGGACCCAGAGGCAACACACTGCAGAGTCGTGGCGGCCCCTGGATCCCCGCTTTGCGCGGGGATGAGCGGGATAGTGTCACGGGCCGACACCAAAATCCTCCATGAACCTGTCTACTGGAACGACGAGCGCCACGGCGCGCGCCAGACAGCCACGCGGACCCCGCCACGCGCCGAGCCCGTCTCGAATGGAAGGCGTAGGCCGATAGCCTCTCATTTGTCATGGCCGGACTTGTTCCGGCCATCTCGCTTAGGAGGCAACCGATCGAGTAGGACGCGTTACGTTTCACGACGCCGTCGATGAAACTGCGGCCTTCTCGATCCTCGACCTCGACAATCCACACATCCGGGTCGAAACGGATCTCCTTCACCAGCCGCGCTTCGATGTCGGCATCCGGCGCGGGCGATCTCTCCACCAACGACAGCGGAAAAAATGCGATCGGTCGGCTGCGCATCATCGAATGCGGATTGCGATGCCGGGCCAAACAGCGTGCCGGTGCCGTCGAGCCGGTTGATCTTAATGAAGATGGCGCCAGCCTCTTCGGCGCCGCGCCGGCGTACCGCTGCAAAGAGGCCTTCGACGTTGCAACGGCGCAGATAGGCCGCCACCCAGATACCGGACTTCAGTCGCATGGGGTTGTTAGCAGGATTGGGTGCGCGCGTCGCGGGCGTGGGTGGGGAAGGAACGCGTCGCACACTCTCCGCTGTCATCACCGGGCTTGTCCCGGTGATCTCGCTTGAGGGAACTGCAGTGCCCGACTAATGGCGGGATAGGCCGGGCACGCTTCAGCAGACGATTGCCCGGCCATGACCTGCGGTCACTCCAACGGTCGTCCCGTCATGGCAGCGAGATCGCGCACCAGCCGGTCGGAGATCTGCCCGGTCACCGGCAGCTTGTGGTCGCGCTCGAACTTCTCGATCGCAGCCTTCGTTGCCGGATCGAACTGACCGCTCGGCTTGATCTGCCCGTAGCCAAAGTCAGCGAGCGCGCGCTGGACCGCCATCACGCGCTTGGAAGGCGCGATCAACTTGGCGATCGGATCGGCCGGCACAGGCTCCGCCGTCGTGCTCGCCGCCTTCGCATTGGACGCGATGATCGCGCGCAGCAGGTGTCGCTTGCTTCCGGATTGATCTTCACGCCGGCGGCCTGCGCGAAATCACGCACGGCGATGTCGGTCTTCGAGCCCCAGATGCCGTCGGCCGGGCCGTCGTAGAAACCCTTGCGGGTCAATTCGCGCTGGATGCTGGCGATCATCTGCGTGCGCGCCAGCGCCGAGGTCTCCACCGCCGCATTGGGCTGCACGCCCTGGATGCGCGGCGGGATTGCCGCCTCCTCGCGGTGAAGCATCGGCCGCGCCGCAAAGATCGGCGCCGGATGCGGCCCCTTCTGCAAAAACAGCGCGTTGACGAAAATCGTGAAGGTCGCAACCGTCGCCATCAAAATGGCAACGAATTCGCGCGGATGCTCGCCGATCACGGCGGCAAAGCGGCCGGCGGTTTCGAAAGTCGTTTCCCTGCGTGCGGATCGCCTAGGCACTTTTCTTCACCTGATAATTTGTAACGACGGGAATGTCGCGCAACTCTTTCGCACTGCGTTCGGCCACCAGCTTGATCGGGTTGGCGGCGCGCGGACGATCGCCCTCGATCGGCAAACGCACGGTGACGCGCGTGCCCTCGCCGAGACGGCTGCGGATGTCGACCTCGCCGCCGTGCAGGCCGACCAGGCCCTTGACGATCGACAGGCCCAAGCCTGAGCCGTCCTGGCGGCGGTCATACGATGCATCGGCCTGGAAGAAGGCCTCGCCCAGGCGCGGCAGGTCGGCCTCGCCGATGCCGACGCCGTTGTCCTCGACCGTGACCGCGAAGTTCGGCCCGTCGCACAGCGCGCTCACGGTGACGGCGCCGCCGCGCTGGGTGAACTTGATGGCATTGGAAATGAGGTTGATCAGGATCTGGTTGAAGGCGCGGCGGTCGGCCGCAACGTCGGGCAAGCCGTGCGCGAGGCGAATTTTAAGCTCGATGCCGGAATCGCGCGCCTTGAGCGCCAGCAGGTCCGTGCAGCTTTCGATGGCCGCGGCCGGCGCGAAGGGCTCGCGCGTGATCTCGAAATGACCGTTTTCCATCTTCGAGACGTCGAGGATGCCGTTCACCACCGCCAGCAGGTGCCGGCCGGACTCGTTGATCAGCCGCGCGTACTCGAGCTTGCGCGCGGCATCGAGCTCGAGCGTCTCGTTGGTCAGCATGTCGGAGAAGCCGATGATGGCATTGAGCGGCGTGCGCAGCTCGTGGCTCATGGTGGCGATGAAACGGCTCTTGGCGGCGCTGGCGCGATCGCTCTCCGCGCGCGCGGCTTCGATGGTCAATTCCTGCGCCTTGCGGTCGCTGATATCGCGCAGCACCGCGACCACTTCACGGTCGGCTGGCTTATCTTCACCGGCGGCGTAATTGCAGCGGCCGGCAGCGCATCTCGGCCCAGATGAAGCGGCCGGCATGCTGTGCATCGGGCTCGCGGCGGATGCGGAATTCGAGCGCGCGCTCTTCGTTGCGCGTGGCGGCATCGGACAGCGCGGCGAGATAAGCGGGGCGATCGGCGACATGGACGCGGTCGAACAGGCCATTGCGCAACAGCTCGTTGAGCGGCACGCCGAGCAGCGCTTCGGCCGCCGGCGAGACAA
This sequence comes from uncultured Alphaproteobacteria bacterium, assembly GCA_963735285.1. GTDB lineage: Bacteria > Pseudomonadota > Alphaproteobacteria > Rhizobiales > Xanthobacteraceae > Pseudolabrys. The sequence goes on from CAVTKN010000013.1 coordinate 37,708, forward strand.
ACAGCACGGCGCCGTTGCGGCCGTGGCGCACGATGACGTCCGTCATGTTGCGGGCGAGCAGCCGGTAGCGGTCTTCTTCGGCGTGCAGCATCCAGAAACTGGTGCGCGTGAGCTGCTCGGCGCCGAGCGCAAGACCGGTGGCGTAGAGCGCCGCCGGGATAATGCCGAGGGCGGCGAGGATGTGTGTTTGCGCCGGCGCCAGAGACGCGGGCAGCGAGCCGGCAAAGCCAAGCGCGAGCAAAAGAGAGGCCGCGGTCAGCGTAAAGATCGACGCCAGCACGATGACGCGGCGCGAGGCGGAGAGCGCGGCTTCCAGCGGCACGACCACCAGCCAGATCGCGGCGAACGAGCCGATGCCGCCGGTGAACAGCGCCAGCGTGCCGGCGAGAACCGTGAGCGACAGCGAAGAGAGAATGTGCGCGGTTTCGTAGCGGCCGGTTCGCGACAGATACGTGACGATCAGGATCGGCGCCACCAGCCAGGCAAAGACGCCGACCTCGAGCGCGCCCGGCACGCCGCGCAGGACAATGTATATGGGGAAGCTTGCGAGCGCGACGAAGCTGCCGAGCAGGCGCGGCGCGATGAAGGCGCGATGGCGCGCAGCCGTCAACGCATCCTGCCGGGCCGTTGGGTGGACCAGGGCGTCGACGTAATTCCAGATTGGCGTGAGAAAACTCACCGTCCCTGTCACTCACGTCTTGACAAAACAGACGCGCCCCTATTGCGTGGTGGACCTTATGGCAGAGCCGCTTAAGCGAAAGCTAAGGCAGGCCCTTTGCAACGCCCGAACCGCCTTTGCGGTGACGCTACACGCCAGATCGGGCCGCCATTTGACGGTCATGGTGAAATTTCAGTTGCCGCGGCGGCGATGGCGGGGGGCGGTGCGATGACGGGCACTGGGATGGCGCATGACCGGGTCACGGCGGGCTTTGTTACCGATGTGGTAACCATGAGGGTGTGCGGCGATGAAGCAGCACCGCTACTCTCGTTCGCCTGAACTCTCGCCGTCATCACCGGGCTTGTCCCGGTGATCCCGCTTAGCGGGCACTGTACTCTCCTAAGCGAGATGGCCGGGACAAGCCCGGCCATGACAAATGAGAGGCTGCGCTCCTTAGCGAGATCCCGGGACAGCCGGGCCGGCCGCCGAGTTGCCCGGCCATGACAACTGAGAGGCCACCGATCATTAAATTTTAATCAACTTTGCCCAAAAACCTCCGGGCCTTGCGAACAACAGCTTCAGCCCTCTCTGTTACGGTTTGTCTCAAAGGCGGCGAAAAAGCCGCGGGGATTTGCTGCGGGTGAGGGTCATGTTCTTTCTTCTGCGTATGGCGTTCTGGCTGGGCGTTGTCTGCGTGCTGCTCTCGAGCGGCGGCCAGTCGACGTCTCCCGAAGCGCAGATCGATGCCGCGCAAGCGGTCACGCTGGCGAGCGCCGCGGTGACCGACGTGCGCGGGTTCTGCGAACGCCAGCCCGATGCCTGCGAGGCCGGCGGCAAGGTCGCGGTTGCGATCGGCCACAAGGCCGAAGCCGGCGCGCGCACGCTTTATGACTTCATCAGCAGGCTGCGCGAGAAATCGGCCGACAAGGCCGACGGCATGACGGAAAGACCGACAGCAAGACTGTTCCCGCATCACTGGCCGGTAAAAGCAATGCGGGCACCACCGGTAGCGTAGGCACCTTGGGCCATACGGGCACTCTGACCCCGACGGATCTCACACCCGCCTGGCATGCCCCGGTTCCGCTGCCGCCGCGCCGCGACGCACGCGCCAACCCGGCGGCGTAGGCACCTGCCTGAATTCGGAGTCAGCCGAAAAGCTCGGCCTCTCATCCGTCATGGCCGGGCAACCGGGACCGCGCGAAGCGCGGCCCGGCTGTAAACTTGTCCCGGCCATCTCGCTTAGGAAGGCACTGCACCCCTAAGCGAGATCACCGGGATCAAGCCCGGTGATGACGGCGGAAAGTCGTGCGCGTGTTCAGCCGTTTGTCCCGCAGCCCCGGCCATCCTATATATACCCCCATGACGTCCATCGATGAGATCGTTGAGAACTTCGCGCTGCTCGAGGAGTGGGATGACCGCTACCGCTATGTCATCGAGCTCGGGCGCATGCTCGCGCCATTGCCGGAGCGCGACCACATCGACGCCAACAAGGTGCAGGGCTGCGCCAGCCAGGTCTGGCTGGTCACGCACGTGAAGCCCGACGGTGCCGCCGGGCCGGTGCTCACCTTCGAGGGCGACAGCGACGCGCATATCGTGCGCGGGCTGATGGCGATCCTGCTGGCGCTTTATTCCGGCAAGCCCGCGCGCGACATCATCGCCACCGACGCGCTCGCACTGTTCGACCGCATCGGCCTGCGCGAGAACCTCACGCCGCAACGCTCGAACGGCCTGCGCGCCATGGTGGAGCGCATCCGCGCCGAAGCCAATGCGGCGCAGGCGGCGGTGGTTTAAGTCTCCACGAAAAAATTGGTCACGCAGCGCGGGCTCACGCCTTCCGCTGTCGTCCCCGCGAAAGCGGGGACCCAGGGCCCACCGCCTCTCATTTGTCATGGCCGGGCAACCGGGACCGCGCGAAGCGCGGCCCGGCTGTACTTGTCCCGGTGATCCCGCTTAGGGACGCAGTGCCCTCCTAAGCGAGATGGCCGGGACAAGCCCGGTGATGACAACGGAGAGGTGACCTTTCGAACGGAGTCTGTCGGTCGTTCACTCCGTCACACACTCTCCACCCCAAACTCCGCATCCTCCGCCAGCCACGTGCGCACAGGCGCGCGTCGTGGCCCGCGCGCCTGCGCGGCATAGCCGTAATGCCGGGCAAGGCGGTCGAGCGCGAGCAGCAGCACGACCTTGCCGGAGCGCGCCGGCCAGGCGCGGTCGCGCTCGACGTCAACGATCCCCTTGAGGAAGCAGCAGATGTCGACCAGCAGGCCGGCGAATTCCGGCCCGACTGAATCGAGCGCACCATGCACGCGCTGGCGCGCCGCCACCATCGCGTCGGTCGCGCTCGCTGCGCGCTCGCCGCCACGGCGGCCGGATGAGATCGGGCTCGACCAGCTGGCGGTGGTGCGCGGCATCAGATGCGCCAGCGTGAAATCAACGCGCAGGCGTTCGCCGGCCTGCAACTGATGCTGCTCGATCAGCGCGCGGCCATCGCGCCCGCGCCGCCGCGCGAGCCAGGCCAGCGGGCTTTCACTGTCATCGATCGTGACTCTGGCTTTTCCAAATTCGGAAACGATCTCGCGTTCCGCCAGCGCCAGATGACGCGCGCGAAACGCTCCGACCTCGGCCCGCGGCTGGTCCGGCACCGCGCGGATGGGTCTGCGTCCGGGCACGCTCATGGGCGGGCCCGGTGGTTGTCACGTTTGTTCAGACGGTCATTTCCATTCATCAGCGCATTCCTTGATAGGAATACGTACCTATTCGATCGCGGTCCGATGCGCAAGACGATTTAGGAATTTTATCCGAAATTATTTTGTGGGGGGAATGCGTGCGCCACACACTCTGTCATGCCCGGGCTTGTCGCGGGCATCTCGCTTAGGAAGGCACTGCGTCCCTAAGCGAGATCACCGGGACATAGGCCGGTGCGACAGCGGACGGCCGTGCCTGTGATGGAGCGGGACGTACTGCCCAGGCGATGACAGCGGGACAAGGCGACTGCACGCTCCTATGCGAGACTGCCCGGCGATCAAGTTTACAGGCACGGCGTCCGGCTAAGCGAGCCGGACCCGGTAAGCCCGGGCATGACGGCCTTTGGCCGTCACTTCGCCCTTCGCCGGCGTTGCTGGCCGAGGCCCATCTGCTTGGCCAATTGCGAGCGCGCGGCGGCGTAATTCGGCGCGACCATCGGATAGTCGCTGCTCAGGCCCCATTTCTCGCGGTACTGCTCCGGCGTCATATTGTACTGCGTGCGCAGATGCCGCTTGAGCGACTTGAACTTCTTCCCGTCCTCCAAACAGACGATGAATTCCGGCGTGATCGATTTCTTCACGGAGATCGCCGGCTTCAGCGGCTCGGACGAGCCCTCAGCCTGTTTGCCCGACACGCGGCTGAGCGCGGCGTGCACCTGGTTGATCAGGCTCGCGATCTCGCCCGCCGGGACCGTGTTGTTGCTGACATAAGCGGAGACGATTTCCGCGGTCAGCTCGATGAAATTTCCGTTGCTGTTTGTGTCGCTCATTGACGTCGTCCTATGCACGCTGCCGCGTTGCGCTGCCCTCTTCACGTTGCGCGTTCGACACGGATGCCGTCGCGCAGACTCTTTTTGCTTTTTAGAACTACTTTTTAGAAACAGACTTCCGATGCCGCCGTTTTGGTGTTCTTTAGCCCTCGCCCGCTATTTCTTGCGCATTACTTCTTGCGCGCCGAATAACGGTTCAGCCCCTATATTTAAAACTACTATCGGCCATCAATGGCTGCAAGAAAAAGATCGCAGTCTATCGCGACAATTATTGGTCAAATGCGACTTATACGGCGCGTCATCAACAAAGCCGAAGATGAACCTGGCGCACGGCGCCGGATGAACTGCTGCGCGCGCTATGTATTCTTCGCTATGAATTCTTCGCTATGAATTCTTTTCGAGATGGCTGCGCAGCTCATTGATCGAGGCAAAACGCAGGGTGCCCTGCGGCAGCTCGGCCTCGATCGAACCGTCGACATAGAGCGTATAGCCCATGCCGTCGACGACGCCCGATTTGAGGATCGCGACCGTGCGCGGCTTTTCCGGTTCCGCGCGCCTGGCGGGCGCGGCACCTGCGGGCGCACCGGAAGAAAGGCCCGACGAGGGCTTTTGGCAGCCTTGCTCTCGACCTTTCCTTCGGCCGGCCACATTGCGTCGAAATTCGCCGGCTGCGTTCGCGCAGCCGGATTGGCGTCGAAATTGGCCGGCTGCGTTCGCGCAGCCGGATTGGCGTCGAAATTGGCCGGCTGCGTCCGCGGCGGCGCAGAGGGTGCGCCCGCTGCGGGCGGCGGCACCCGCCAGTCAAACGAATCCGACGTCCGGTCGAGCGCCCCGGGCGGCATCCCGGCAGGCGCTGGAGCGCCCTGCGGATGGCGCGGCGACAGCGAAATATCGTCGTCGACCGGCGCCTCATCCGGGTTGGGCAGCGACGGCGCGAAGGATTGGTCCGCTCGCTCGTCCATTGGCGCGCCGGTTTTGGGCGCGGCCATTGGAGCGCCCATGGGAGCGCCTAAGGGCTCCGGCTCGAAGTCAAAGGGATCGGCCTTCTGCCTTGGCGGAAACGGTGCGCGGCCGCCAGCGCTAGCTGATTGCGCGACCGGCGCCGGCGTCAGTGCCGACGCAACGGCAGGCGCCAATCCAGCGCCTTTGCGCGGGACGGCGATGGGTTCGAGGTCCTCCAGGGGCATGGCGAGCCGGGCATTGGCGGGATCGGCCAGCATCCCCGCAATCCGCCGCAGCTGCCCCACGGCGATACCGATCGCGATGATAACGAGGCCGCCAACCGAGGCGGTGGTGCCGGCGCTGATGAGGGTATTTCCGAAGCTGAACTCGTTGATCGGAATACCAAATCCAATCATCACGAGGCCCGCGACAACGGCAAATACACCAATGCCAAACAACAAAACCGGCATGCCCTTCCAATCCTCCCCAGGTCAGTCCCTTTGGACCAGCAACTTTCGCCGTGTTTTGCCGGCTAAATTCTTCTGGCAATGGCGAATTCTCGCATTTTTCGAGCGCGGGCGGCAACTCCTAAAGTGACACTTGTCTGACAGAAGGATGTCGGCCACCAGACTCACGTCTGCCGCACCGGTTTCGGCCCAGTCTGCCGTTGCCCCGGGCCGCGCCACCGCCTAATTAGCTTGGTTGAGGAACTCGCCCGGGGACGAACCGGTTTCATCCCGAGGCCGGATTATTCGGCACTTATCCTTTAGTTGTTCGAGGAGGACACATAATGACGTTCAAACTGCCCGACCTGCCTTATTCCCACGACGCGCTCGCGCCCTACATGTCGCGCGAAACGCTCGAGTATCACCACGACAAGCATCACAAGGCCTATGTCGACAACGGCAACAAGCTGCTCGAAGGCAGCGGCCTGGAAGGCAAATCGCTTGAAGAGGTGGTGAAGGGCTCGTTCGGCAAGAATGCCGGCCTCTTCAACAATGCCGGCCAGCACTACAACCACACGCATTTCTGGCAGTGGATGAAACCGAACGGCGGCGGCGACAAGATTCCCGCCAAGCTGAAGGCCAAGATCGACAGCGATCTCGGCGGCGTCGCCAAGATGAAGGAAGATTTCACGCAAGCCGGCATCACCCAGTTCGGGTCCGGCTGGGCCTGGATCGCGGTCAAGGACGGCAAGCTGATCATCAGCAAGACGCCGAACGGCGAAAATCCGCTGGTGCACGGCGCGACGCCGATCCTCGGCTGCGATGTGTGGGAACACTCCTACTACATCGACTATCGCAACCGCCGGCCTGATTATCTCAAGGCGTTCCTCGACAACCTGGTGAACTGGGAACACGTCGAGGCCATGTTCACCGCGGCGAGCAAGTAAACATATCGCCAAAAAGATCGCCAAGACGATCACCAAGAGTTCGACCGCTTCCGCACGTCGGTCGGCAGTGACCCCTGCCGACCGATGTGCTGTTTTTGTGCTGGCTATCGTCGCGATCATCGCGGCCCAGACTTTCCGCGATTACGGCCTCGGCTGGGACGACTACACCCATTCGCAATATGGCGAGCTGCTGCTCAAGCTCTACGGCTCGGGCTTCACCGACGATCGCGCGCTCACCTTCGTCAATCTCTACAAATACGGCGGCGGCTTCGACATGGCGGCCGCATTGGCCGCCAAGGTGCTGCCGTTCGGTCTGTTCGAAACGCGGCGGCTGGTTGGCGCCGCCGTCGGGATCATCGGCCTGATCGCGACCTGGCGCATCGGCCGCCGTCTCGGTGGACCGGTGGCCGGGCTGGTGGCGTTGCTGCTGCTGGCGACCTGCCCGCTCTACTACGGCCACATGTTCATGAACGCGAAGGACGCGCCCTTCGCCGCCGCCATGGCCGTGCTGTTGCTCGGCCTGGTGCGCGCATTCGACGAATACCCGAAGCCCGGCGTGCGCACGGTTGCGCTCGTCGGCGTCGGCCTCGGACTTGCGTTCGGCTCGCGCATCCTCGCGGGGATCGCGGCGCCCACCGCGCTCGTCGCGCTGCTGGTGATCGTGATCGACGAAGCGCGCGCCTCCGGATTGCGCAAAGCCGCAACGCGGCTCGGCGAATTCATCTGGTGCCTGCTGCCGGCGCTGGCGCTCGGCTACCTGATCATGGGGCTGCTGTGGCCCTGGTCGATCGTCTCCCCGCTCAATCCGCTGCACGCCGCCGAATATTTCGACACGTTCTTCGAGAAACCCTGGCGCGAGCTGTTCGCCGGCCAGCTGATCCCCGTCACCGACATGCCGGTGCGCTACCTGCCGCAGCTGTTCGCGCTCAAGCTGCCGGAAATCATGATTGCGCTCGGCCTTGCCGGCGCGATCGGCGCGCTGGTGGCCGCCACGCGGCCGAATTTGCCATTGCCGCGCCGCGCGAATTTCTGTTCGTGGTGCTGGCGGCATTTTTCCCGGTGGGGCTCGCAATGCTGGCGCACCCTGCCCTCTACAATGGCCTGCGCCATTTCGTGTTCGTGGTGCCGCCCTTTGCGGTGCTCGGCGGGCTGGCCGGCGGCTGGCTGTTCGCGCAGGCGCGTGCGATCCCTGCGCGCGCCGCGCTCGCAGTTGCGCTTGCCTGTGGCATCGCGCTGCCGGTGAGCGACATGGTGCGGCTGCATCCTTATCAATACAGCGCCTTCAACTGGGCTTCCGGCGGCGTGCGCATGGCGCACGACAACTACATGCTCGATTACTGGGGGCTCGCCTTCAAGCAGGCGGGCGAAGCGCTGCGCGTGAAACTCGACGCCATGCATCTCAAGCCGCCGCGCGGGCGGCGCTGGACCATCGAGATCTGCGGGCCGCAGCCGCCGGCGGAAGTCGCGCTCGGGCCTGACTTCGAAACCACCTGGGACCGCAAGCGCGCGGATTTTGCGATGATGCTCGGCACGTTTTATTGCCGCGACCTGAAGGCGCCGGTGCTGGTGGAGATCAAGCGCGAGGGCGTCGACTTTGCCCGCGTCTACGACATGCGCGGCCGCGCGATGCCGAACTTGCTGACCGAACCACCGCCGTGAGCTGCGTAACCAGGAGGCAATGCCTCATCGTCATGGCCGGGCAACCGGGTCCGGCCGGAGGCCGGCCCGGCTGTAAACTTGTCGCGGCCATCCCGCTTAGGGAGGCACTGCCTCTCACGCCGTCATTGCCGGGCTTGACCCGGCAATCCATGAGGCTGCTCGACAAGTACAGCGGTACGTAAGGCCCTTCTACCTTGCCGCTCATCATGGATGCGCGGGTCAAGCCCGCGCATGACGCCGGGTGTATGGCACAGCCTCTCAACGTCATGCCCGCGCTTGTCGCGGGCATCCCGCTTAGGCGAGCACTGTGCTCCCTAAGCGAGATCACCGGGACAAGCCCGGTGATGACAGTCACCGCCCGTCCGCACACCTCCGTCGCAATCGCATGCGCCTCATTGGCGGCCGGGATGCCGCAATACAACGTGAGCAGCAGCAGCACTTCCTGGATCTGCTCCGGCGTGCAGCCGTTCTTGAGCGCGCCCTTGAGATGCACGCGCAATTCATTGGGATGGCCGGCCGCCGCCATCATCGCCACCATCGCCAGCGATTTCGTCGCCGGCGGCAGAGCCGAGCGCTGCCACACATCGCCGTAAGCATAGGCATTGATGATGTGCTGGAGCGGCTTGCCGAAATCGCCGAACGCGTTCATGCGTTTCTCGACCGCCTCGCGGCCGAACATGTCGACGCGCAGCTTCAGCCCGCGCTCGTGAAGCTCTTTCTCGTCCATCGCCGTTTCCTTTCCCGATTGCCGTTCGCGTCCGCGCCCGTCTAGAATGAACTATGACATATTTTTCCTCAGCCGCCTGACCGTCCACTCATGATCAACGCCGCCGTGATCGGCCTCGGACGCTGGGGCAAGAACATCGTCGAATCCGTGCAGGGCAAGAGCAAGCGCCTGCATTTCATCCGCGGGGTGAGCAAGGAGCCCGAGCTGGTCGCCGATTTTGCCAAGGCGAAAGGCTTCGAACTCACCACCAGCTTCGAAGAAGCGATCGCCGATCCGCGCGTGCAGGCGGTGTTTTTGGCCACGCCGCATTCGCTGCACGTTGAGCAGATTTCCGCGGTGGCGGCCGCCGGCAAGCCGGTCTGGTCCGAGAAGCCGCTGGCCCTCACGCGCGCCGAGGCCGCGCGCGCCATCGCCGCCACGCAAAAGGCCGGCGTGCCCTTCGCGCTCGGCAACAACAAGCGCTGCTTTTCCTCGATGCGCGAGCTCAAGCGCGTGGTGGCCGACGGCACCATCGGCGAGGTGATGCATATCGAAGGCAATTTCACCAACGAGCACTCGACCCGCGTGAAAGGCGGCTGGCGCGACGACCCGCGTGAGTCTCCCGGCGGCGGCATGACCGGCGCCGGCCTGCATATCATCGACGCCTTCGTGAACTTGGCCGGGCCGATCGCGGCCGCCGGCGGACGGCTGTTTGCACCGAAGGCGCCGCCCGACCCGCGCGATGCGGCCGCCGCGCTGTTCAAGTTCGAAAGCGGCGCCACCGGCACCATGGCGACCGTGCGCGCCGCGCCGATGTACTGGCGCATCATGGTGTTCGGCACCAAAGGCTGGGCGGAGGCGCGCGAGGAAACAACGCTCACCGTCGCCAAGGTCGGCGAGCAACCGGTGACGCAGGTCTATCCGGCGGTCGATTCCCTCGGCGTGCTGCTGGAGGCCTTCGGCGAGACCATCGAAACCGGCAAGCCGTTTCCGGTGTCGACCGACGACATGCTCGACGTCGCCGGCGCCTTCGAGGCGGTCATCCGCTCGATCGCGGAGGGCCGGCCGATTCCGGTGACGCGCTGAAATTTGTCCGTTCGTCCCCGCAGGCCGAACGGGAGTATCTAGCAGGGCTGCGAGCAACTAGGTCCCCGCTTCGTCCCCGCGAAAGCGGGGATCCGGGGCCGCAACTACGTCGCGGAGCTCACACTCGTTCGGCATCGGTGGGTCCCCGCGTCTCGCGGGGACGAACGGAATGAAGGAGAGCCGAACCTGCGATGGCGAGAGCAGAAAACATCCTTCGAGATTCCCGTCTTCGCGGGCGACGAAGGAGTGCGGCGCAAGCTTCGGCGGCATGCGGCTAGCTCTGCTACTGCTTGTCGATGCTGGCCGCTTCGCGCACCGCATCCCAGCGCTTGTATTCGCTCGTCATGAAATCGCCGAAGGCCTGCGGCGTCGATGCCTGGACGATGACGCCGGCGGTTTCCAGCCGCTTGCGCACCGTGTCGTCGGCCAGGCTCTCGTTGAGCACCTTGTTGAGCCTGGCGATCACCGGCGCGGGCGTGCCGCGCGGCGCGAACAGGCCGTACCAGGTGGTCACGTCGTAACCGGGCAGCACGCCGGATTCGCTCGCCGCCGGAATATTCGGCACCGCCGGAAAGCGGTCTTTGCCTGTCACGGCGAGCGCCTTGAGCTGGCCCGACTGCACCTGCCCGATCAGCGCCGAGACCGTGTCGAACAAAACGTCGGCGTGCTTGCCGAGGACCGCGTTGATGGCTTCCGGCGAGGTCTTGAACGGCACGTGCAGCAAATCCACCTTGGCGGTCTGCTTGAACATCTCGCCGGCGAAATGCTGTGTGGCGGCAAAGCCGGGGCTCGCGAACACGATCTTGCCGGGATCGGCCTGGGCGGCGGCGACCAGCTCCTTCACGCTGTTCGCCGGAAAATCCGGGCGCGTCACGATCAACAGGCTGGCGGTGGCAATCTGGCCGACCGGCGCAAAAGCCGTCAGCGTGTTGTAGCGCATGGTCTTGCGGGTGACGGCGGCGATGATCTGGCCCGCCGTCATGATGCCGAGCGTGTAGCCATCGGCCGCAGCGCTCGCGACTGCTTCATTGCCGATGATGCCGCCGGCGCCGGGCTTGTTCTCGACCACCACCGGCTTGCCGAGCTTGCTCTGCATCGAATCCGCCAGGATGCGGCCGATGATGTCGGCGCCGCCGCCCGGCCCGAACGACACGATGATGCGGATCGGCTGCTGCGGCCAATCCTGCGCCGAAGCCGGACCCGCGGCCATCATGATTGCGGCAACCGCTGCCAAAGAAGTTTTCAAGAATGTTTTCATGAGCACCCCTTCACGCTTTCTTACCCCGGCGCCGCACTTCCTGAATGATCGCGCTGTTGTCGAGATCGGCTTCGCCGGCGCGCACGCAAGCCTCCAGCACGTCGACATGCACTTCGAGCGTCGACAGTTTCTGCCCGACGGCGGCGGCCTGGTCGAGCATCAGGTGCGCGTCCTTCAGCGTCTGCTTGACGCGGCCCTCCGGCGAAAAATCGCCGCGCACCATTTTCGGTCCCTTGGTCTCCATCACTTGCGAATAGGAGGCCGAGCCGCGCGCCACCTCAAGGAAAGCGGCGGGATCGAGCCCGAGCCGCTCGGCGAACACCAGGCCTTCCGCCAGAGCGAGCCGGTTGAGGCCGAGGATCAGGTTGACCGCGAGCTTGGCGCGGCCGCCGTTGCCGACTTTGCCGACGTGGAAGCGGCGGACAAACAGCGAATCCAGCACCTCGGCAACGTCGTCAACGATGGCCATGTCGCCGCCGATCAGCGCCACGCCGTCGCCGCGGCGCACCTGATCGCTGGTGCCTGACACCGGCACATCGAGATAGCGGATGCCGCGCGGGATGACGCGGCCGGCAAGCGCCGCGACGCGATCGGGATCGACCGTGCTCATGCACAGCACGATCTTGTTCGAGCCTTCGCCCAGCGCCGGCAGCAGATGGTTCTCGACGACGTCCTCGACCTGTTCGGTGTTGAACACCGCGATGATGATGCAACGCGCGGCCTTTGCGAGCGCGGCGATGGAGTCGGCCGGCTTGCCGCCGATCAAAGCCAGCCGCGAGCGCCGCGCGGCATCGATATCGTAGCCGGTGACGGGAATCTTCTTGTCCAGCAGGCGTTTGGCGTAGACCTCGCCCATCAGCCCGAGACCGACAATGGCGACGGGACCTTGGTCACCTTGGCGCTCAGCCATGCGCAAAATCCCAATAGAGCTCGCGCGCCTTGCGATAGAGCGGGCCCGGCTGCAGCGAGCGCGCATCGATGCGGTTGACCGGCATCACCTTGGAATAGTTGCCGGAGGAAAAAATCTCATCGGCATCCTGCACGTCGCGGAAACTCAGCGTGGTCTCGACCACGCTCACGCCGGCCTCGCGCAGCAGCCTGATCACGCGTTGCCTTGTGATGCCGTTGAGAAACGTGCCGTTGACCGCCGGCGTAAAGACCACGCCGTCCTTGCCGATGAACAAATTGGCGGTGGCGAGCTCGGCGACGTTGCCGATCTGGTCGAACATGACGCAATTGCCGAAGCCGCGCGAATTTGCCTCAATCAATGCGCGCGCATTGTTCGGGTAAAGACAGCCGGCCTTGGCGTCGACCGGCATGCATTCAAGACTCGGCTTGCGAAAAGGCGACAGCGTGATCGAAAAGCCTTCCGGTTGGCGCATCGGCGCCTCGTAAAGGCTCAGGCACCATTTGGTCGATTCCGGATCGGGCGCCACCAGCAGCGCGCCGCTGTGTTCGGCCCAATACATCGGGCGAATATAGAGCGCAGCATCCTTGGCGAAGCGCTTGATGCCGTCCTGCGTGAGACCGAGCCATTTGTCCGCCGACACGACCGGCTTGAGGTGCATGGTCTCCGCCGAGGCATTCACGCGCGCGCAATGCAGATCGAGATCGGGCGACACGCCCTCGAAGGTGCGGGCGCCGTCAAACACCGACGAGCAGAGCCAGGCGGCGTGATCGCGCACGCCCATGATCGGCACGTTCCCCTCGTGCCAATCGCCTTCGTAGAAGGTCCAGGTCTTCGACCAGCTCTGTCCGGGCATTGCAAATCTCCGTCACCTGTGGCGCGATCTTATGTCAGCCTCCATGGAAAAGACCATGGGATCCTTGGTGGGAGGAATTGATGTCGATCTTCGTTTTCGATGCCTATGGCACGCTGTTCGATGTGCACGCGGCGATTGCGCGCCACCGCGCCGAGGCCGGCCCCGAGGCCGACCGCATGTCGGAGATCTGGCGCAGCAAGCAGCTCGAATACAGCTGGACGCTGACGCTGGCCGGCCGCTACCGCGATTTCTGGACGCTGACCCAGCGCGCGCTCGACTTCGCGCTGGAGCGCGTACCATCGGTGCCGAAGGCGCTCAAGCCGAAGCTGCTCGACGCCTATTTCAAGCTCGATGCCTTCCCGGACGCGCGCGCCATTCTGCGCACGCTCAAGAGCCGCGGACACAAGACCGGCATTCTCTCCAACGGCTCGCCCGACATGCTCAAGGGCGCGGTGGACGGCGCTGCGATCGGCGACGATCTCGATGCTGTGCTGTCCGTCGATGCGCTGAAAATGTTCAAGCCGCGGCCGGAGGTCTACGCCATCGTCACCGACCACTTCCAATGCAAGCCTGGCGACGTGACGTTCGTGTCATCCAACCGCTGGGACGTGATGGCCGGGACCTCGGTGGGTTTCCGCACCTGCTGGATCAATCGCGCGAAAATGCCGGACGAATATCCGGATTTCCCGCCGGCGCAGATGCTGAGCGACTTGAGCGCGCTGATGCACAGCGTCTAAAACTTTCGTCGCATCGTTTGGGCTGGCGCTCCCGGGTTCCACGGACTATATGGCGGTTTCGTCCCGCCACTATTGCCACCACATGCAGCCCATCATTTCCGTCAAAAGCCTGTCGAAAAGCTACGCGTCCGGCTTCCGGGCGCTCAAGGACATCAATCTCGATATCCGCCGCGGCGAAATTTTCGCGCTGCTCGGGCCAAACGGCGCCGGCAAAACCACGCTCATCGGGATCATTTGCGGCATCCTGGTGCCGACGCAGGGCAAGGTCATCGTCGACGGCCACGACATCATCACCGATTATCGCGCGGCGCGTTCGCTGATCGGCCTGGTGCCGCAGGAACTGCACACCGACGCCTTCGAGAGCGTGTGGGCGACGGTGTCGTTCAGCCGCGGCCTGTTCAACAAGCCAAAGAACCCCGCCTATATCGAGAAGGTGCTGCGCGCGCTGTCGCTCTGGGACAAGAAAGACAACAAGATCATGACGCTCTCGGGCGGCATGAAACGGCGCGTGCTGATCGCCAAGGCGCTCAGCCACGAGCCGCAGATCCTGTTCCTCGACGAGCCGACAGCCGGCGTCGACGTCGAACTGCGCAAGGACATGTGGCAGGTGGTGCGCGAGCTGCGCGATTCCGGCGTCACCATCATCCTCACCACGCACTACATCGAGGAAGCCGAGGACATGGCCGACCGCGTCGGCGTGATCAACAAAGGCGAAATCATCCTGGTCGAGAACAAGGCCGAGCTGATGCGCAAGCTCGGCAAGAAGCGCCTGACGTTGCAGCTTCATCAACAGCTGGCCGCGATCCCCGCCGAGCTCGCGACGTTCAAGCTAACGATCGGCAAGGATGGCACCACACTCATCTATGACTATGACACCAAAGCGGAACGGACCGGCGTTGCAACGTTGCTCGGCGAATTGTCGCGCGCGGGCTTGCGGATTCGCGATCTTCAGACGGAGCAAAGTTCGTTGGAGGACATTTTCGTCGGACTGGTGAGTGACAGACGATGAACCTGAGAGCCGTCACCGCGATCTACACCTTCGAAATGGCGCGCACCGCGCGCACCATCTGGCAGAGCATCGTGTCGCCCGTCCTTTCCACGTCTCTTTATTTCGTGGTATTCGGCGCCGCCATCGGTTCGCGCATCACGGAAATCGAAGGCGTGTCCTACGGCGCCTTCATCGTGCCGGGGCTGATCATGCTCACGCTGCTCACACAGAGCACCATGAACGCCTCGTTCGGCATCTATTTTCCACGTTTCACCGGAACGATCTACGAGATCCTGTCGGCGCCGGTCTCGCCGTTCGAAATTGTGCTCGGCTATGTCGGCGCGGCGGCGACCAAGTCGATCATCCTCGGGCTGATTATCCTCGCAACCTCCTGGCTATTCGTGCCGTTGCGCGTCATGCATCCGTTCTGGATGGTGACGTTTCTGGTGCTGACGGCGGCGACCTTCAGCCTGCTCGGCTTCATCATTGGTATCTGGGCGGAAGGCTTCGAAAAGCTCCAGATCGTGCCACTGCTGCTCATCACGCCGCTGACCTTCCTGGGCGGGACGTTCTATTCGACCAGCGTCCTGCCTCCGGTCTGGCAAACAATCGCGCTGTTCAATCCTGTGGTTTACCTGATCAGCGGCTTCCGCTGGAGCTTCTTCGAGATCGCCGATGTGAGCCACAGCATCAGCGTGGGCATGACACTGCTGTTCCTCGCCGCCTGCCTGGTCACGGTCTGGTGGATGTTCAAAACCGGCTACAAGCTAAAAAAATAGCTCCTCACATTTGCGTGGGCGCGAATAAAACTGCCGCCGGCGGGTTATGTTCGGGTTGGGACCGCTGAAGTCCTCGAAAGAGCAACCCGGGAGGTTACCTTATGTCGCCGTCATCCAAGATTTTCGCGCTATCCGCTGTTGTTGCCGCGCTTGCTTCGCCCGCCGGCGCGCAGGGCGTCGTCACGGAAAAGAATGTGTCGCTGGCGCTCGCGCAGACGATCGCGCAAGTGGCGCTCGAAAAATGCATCAGCATGGGATTTAAAGTGTCGGCGGCCGTAGTCGATCGCGGCGGCAATACCGTCGTCGTCCTGCACGGCGATGGCGCCGGGCTGCACACGAATGAAGGTGCCGAACGTAAGGCGTATACCGCACGAACCTTCAGCCAGCCTTCCGCCGATTTCACAAAGCGTGTGAATGACAACCCGATCTCGACCGGCTCCCGGCACTATAATCGCGTGCTGGCGCTCGCCGGCGGCCTACCGATCAAGGCCGGCAACGAGGTGATCGGCGCCGTTGGCGTATCCGGCTCGCCAGGCAAGGACGACGACTGCTCACAGGCCGGCATCGACAAGGTCGCCGACCAACTCAAGTAACGGCCATCAGCCGCCGGCCAGTTCCTCGCGCAGGATTTCGAGCTCCAGCCACTGCTCCTCGGCCGCCGCCAGCTTGCGCTGCGTCTCGCCGAGGTCAGTGGTGACTTTCTCGAAGCCCGCACGGTCGCGTGTATAGAAATCCGGGTCATCGAGCCGGGCCTGCAGGCCGCTGGCCTTGGAATTGAGCGCGGCAATCGTTTTGGGCAGCGTTTCGAGCGCGTGCTTGTCCTTGAATTTCATCTTGCGCGGCGCCGCCTGCGGCCCGCCGGCAGACGCGGATGATCGGGTGGGCTTTTCCGGCTCTTCTTTGAGCACCGTGCGCGTCAAATCCGCACCGCGTTGCGCCAGCATGTCGCTATAGCCGCCGGCATATTCGACCCAGCGCCCGTCGCCCTCCGGCGCAATCACGCCGCTCACCAGCCGGTCAAGAAAATCGCGGTCGTGGCTGATCAACAGCACCGTGCCGGGATAGTCGCCGAGCATATCCTCGAGCACGTCGAGCGTTTCCATGTCGAGATCGTTGGTCGGCTCGTCGAGCACCAGCAGATTTGACGGTTTGGCCAGCACCTGCGCTAGCATCAGCCGGCCGCGTTCGCCCCCGGACAGCTTTCCGAGCGGCGTGCGGGCCTGTTCGGCCGAAAACAGAAAGTCCTTCATGTAGCTGACAACGTGCTTGCCGACGCCATTGACCGAGACGGTGTCGCCGTCGCCGCCGGTGAGCGCTTGTTTCACGGTGACATTGGCGTCGAGGCTGTCCCGGTGCTGATCGAGCGCGGCAATGGCCAGCGTCGAGCCGAGCCGCACGCTTCCGGTATCCGGCGCCAACGCACCCGTCAGCAGGCTGATCAGTGTGGTCTTCCCGCTGCCATTCGGCCCGACAATGCCGATGCGGTCGCCGCGCTGGATGCGGGTTGAAAAGTCGGTGACGATGGCACGCCCGCCATAGCCCTTGCTGATGCCCTTCGCTTCGATCACCAGCGCGCCGGATGGCGCCGCCGAAGCGGCTGTGATGTTGGCCTCGCCCGCCGTGGCGCGGTACGTGCGGCGCGCTTCACGCAGCGCCTGCAACTGGCCGACCCGGCGCATATTGCGCTTGCGCCGCCCACTGACGCCGTAGCGCATCCAGTGCTCTTCGGCGACGATCTTGCGGTCAAGCTTGTGCTGTTCGCGCTCCTCTTCGGCCAGCAGCATGTCGCGCCATTCCTCGAAATGGGCGAAGCCGCGTTCAATGCGGCGTGTGCAGCCGCGGTCGAGCCAGACCGTCGAGCGCGACAGCGTCGAGAGGAAGCGCCGGTCGTGGCTGATGATCACAAGCGCCGTACGCCGCGCATCGAGGTCGCGCTCCAGCCATTCGATGGTGGTGAGATCGAGATGGTTGGTCGGTTCGTCAAGCAGCAGGATATCTGGCGACGGCGCCAATACCCGCGCGAGCGAGGCGCGACGCGCTTCGCCGCCGGATAGATGCGCGGGGGATTCCTTGCCGGTAAGACCAAGCTCTTCGAGTAAATGACGTGCGATGTAGTGATCGTCGGTCGGCCTCAGCCCTGCCTCGACATAGGCCAACGTCGAGGCAAAGCCGGCAAAGTCCGGCTCCTGCGGCAGATAGCGCACCAGCGCGCCGGGCTGCACGAACACCGACCCATGGTCCGGCTCGACGACCTTGGCTGCGATCTTCAAGAGCGTCGACTTGCCGGAGCCGTTGCGGCCGACCAGCGACACGCGTTCGCCGGTCGACACCGACAGCTCCGCCCCGGTCAGGAGCGGCGTGCCGCCGAAAGTCAGTGCGATGTCCTTGAGCTGGAGAAGCGGTGGAGGAGCCATTGCGCCTTAGGGTGCCGCCAGCGCCGACAGGATACGCGCCCAGGAGCGGATACCCTTGTGATAGCAGGTCAGGTCGAATTTTTCGTTGGGCGAATGCACGCGGTCATCGTCAAGCGCGAAGCCAACCAGTAATGAGTCCATGCCGAGCACGTTCTTGAAATCGGCGACGATCGGGATCGAGCCGCCGGCGCCGACCGCCACCGCCTTCTTGCCCCACTCCTCGCCGAGGACGTCGCGCGCCTTGTTGAGCGCCGGATTGTCGAACGACAATTGCAGTGGCGGCGCCAGGCCGAAATTGCCGAATTCGACCTTGCAGTCGGCGGGCAGCCGCTCCCGCACAAAGGCACGGAAGGCGTCGCGGATCTTTTCAGGGTCCTGCGTGCCGACCAGACGGAACGAGACCTTTGCGCTGGCCTCGCCCGGGATCACCGTCTTGGCGCCTTCGCCGGTGTAGCCGCCGATGATACCGTTGATCTCGGCGGTCGGCCGCGTCGTGATCTGCTCGATCAGCATACGATCTTGCTCGCCGGCGGACTTCTTGAGCCCGATCGGGCCAAGAAATTTCTCCGGCGTCAGGTCGAGCCCCTTGAGGTCGGCCCTGATGTCCGGCGGCAGGTCCTTCACGCCGTCATAAAAACCGGGGATCGTGACGCGGCCCTTGTCGTCCCACATGGCGCCGAGAATTTCGGCCAGCAGCCTCAGCGGGTTCTGGGCCGCGCCGCCGAACACACCGGAATGCAGATCACGGTCGGCGCAGGTGACTTTGACGTCCTCATAGACCAGGCCGCGCAGCGAAGTGGTGATCGCAGGCGTCTTCTGGTCCCACATGGCGGTGTCGCAGACCAAAGCGAGGTCGAGCTTGAACTCGGCCGCATTGTTGCGCACGAAATCAAAAAGGTTCTTGGAGCCGCATTCTTCTTCGCCTTCGATCATCATGGTGATCGGCAGCGGCAGCTTGCCGGTGACCGCCTTGAAGGCCCGGCAGGCCTCGATAAAGGTCATCGCCTGGCCTTTGTCGTCGCAGGCGCCGCGCGCCACGATGATCTTGCGCCCATCCGGCAGCGTCTCGATGCGCGGCTCGAAGGGCGGCGTCTTCCACTGGTTCAGCGGATCGACCGGCTGGACATCGTAATGGCCGTAGAACAGCACGCGCGGACCCGCAACGCCGTTCGATTTGCCGACGACAACCGGATGTCCCGCGGTCGGGCGCACGCTGGCGTCGAAGCCGATGGTCTTGAGATCGGCAGCCACGTGCTCGGCCGCGGCGCGGCACTGGTCCTTGAAGGCCGGGTCGGTGGACACGGAAGCGATGCGCAACAAAGCGAACAGTCGCTCGACGCTGTGGTCGATATCCTGATCAATGCGGCTCAAGACCGCGTCGAGGGTCGTCATGCGGGACTCCTTGCTGGCAGGGAGCCCACGCTAGCAACGCCGCCGAGCGCTGGAAAGAACCGTCAATGCACAGTCGGCTTGGCAAAATCGGCCATTTCCGCCGGGGCCGTCACCATCAGGTGAGGGGATGCCGGCCGGCGCCGCCGGTGGCGGCCTTGCAGCAAGGCGCCAATGCGGCGGTAGAGCATCCGGGGCGCAATATTGGCGGGCAGCACCGCGGCATAACCGCCGCACCGCGCCACTTTGCGCAAATAAGGCGTGACCACTGGCGCCACAATCAGCGTCGGGATACCGAAAGACCGACCGGGCGCGTGCGCGAGTGCAGCCGGAACGGCGTCGGGAACCGTATCGCCGATCATCACAAGGCAGGCATCGACGTCGACGGCGCGGCAAAGTCGTTGTGCCTCCTCGGCCCGCGTGACTGTCGTGACCCGGCCAATCGCCATGCGCCGCAGGCGCGCTGACAGGCGCTCGCCGCCATGGCAACCGGCACGATTGGCAACAACAATGATGTGCGACCGCCGCATTGACTTCATGCCAGCAATCTTACCCAACACCTGACGCCCGCTCCGGCCGATGCTCCAAGTACCCACGCGGCCATCCGAAGGTCGGACAGCCGACATATCCTTATTCTGTCAGGATTTTTTCAACCATACACCGCCTGTCGGGGTCACCAAATTACGAATCTACTGATAGTAGGACTACGGATTGATCTGGGACCGATTTTGCCACGGTGCAACGTTGCCCCTATGCCCGGCAGAACGCCGATCGCTAATTCGGAAGTCTGTGTGCATGCAACAACACAATCCGACATCTGCGAGAAAGACGATTCATTTCTCTTGACACACGACCCCGGCGGTGGATGCACGCAGAGCCTGTCAACGATCAATGTTGTTGCATCCTGCTTGTCATCGCGATGAACGGCGTTCAATATAAACGCAATTCCGCCACAGTGCCGGGGGGCGTGAGGGTTCCATGGATGAGTTGATCGGACGTCTCGTCGCCAAGGCTGGCGTCGAACGCGGTGTCGCGGAAAAGTCGTTGGCCATCATCCTCGACTTCCTGCGCAAGGAGGGCCCCGCCGATAAGGTGCAGGCGCTCCTTGATCGGCTTCCCGGCGCAGAGGCCCTGTTAGCGCAACAGGCGGATACCAGCGGCGGCATGTTCAGCATGGGCGGTATCATGGGCGCCGGCACAAAGATGATGGCGGCGGGACTGAGCATGGGCCAGGTGCAGAGTGTGACGCGCGAGACGATCTCTTATGCGCGCGAAAAGATTGGCGACGATGCGGTTGGAGAAATCGTCGGCGCAATTCCCGGATTAAGTCAGTTTGTTTGAACCGTTCAAGTCACAAAAAACAAAAGATAAGAAAAGGCGGAGGAAGCGCGGATGTCCTATCCCATCACCGATATAGAGGGGATCGACGGCAACGTTGCCGCGGTGCTCAAATCGGCGGGGATTAGATCGACCGATCGCCTGCTTGAGGCGGCACGCACTGTAAAGGGACGCAAGACACTCGCCGCGAAGACCGGCTTCGACGAGAAGCAATTGTTGTGCTGGGCCAATGTCGCCGACCGCATGCGGATCAAAGGCATCAGCAAGGAATACGCCGAACTCTTACAAGCCGCCGGTGTGGACACTGTGAAAGAACTCAAATACCGGAATCCGCTCAATCTCGCGAAGGCGATGGCCGATGCAAACAAAAGGCGCAAAGTCGTGCGCCTGCTGCCATCGGAGAAGGTGGTCAAACGGTGGATCGAGAACGCCAAAATATTACCGCTCAAGATTACCTACTGATGCATTGACGCCTGCTTGACAGCGCCCCACCGACCGCGCAAAGCGACCGATATGGGAAGCGTCCGCACATTGGATATGTCCGCAGAAACCGCGCCAAAATCAGCGCAAAATGCCCTTACTGCGCTGCTTTCGGCGGGCCGACCGCTGGTCATGGGCATTCTCAATGTCACCCCTGACTCATTCTCGGATGGCGGCCAATTCCTGGATCCCTCGCTGGCGATTGCCCATGCCGCAGACATGGCTAAATCCGGCGCCGACCTCCTCGACATCGGCGCGGAGTCGACACGGCCTTATGGCGGACCTGTCCCCGTCTCCGCCGATGAAGAAAAGGCGCGGCTCGAGCCAATATTGCCGGCGATCGTCAAACTCGGCTTGCCGGTATCGATCGACACGATCAAAGCCTCGATTGCCGCCTGGGCACTCGATCAGGGCGCGGGAATCGTCAACGACGTCTGGGGGCTGCAACGCGATTCTGACATGGCCCCTCTCGTCGCCGAACGCGGCGTACCGGTGATCGTGATGCATAATCGGGAGAGCGCGGACGGCAGCATCGACATTGTCGCCGACGTGATTGCCTTCTTTTCGCGATCGCTTGAGATTGCTGCTCGCGCCGGCATCGTGCGCGACAATATCGTGCTCGATCCCGGCATCGGCTTCGGGAAGACTCCTGAGCAGAGCATGACCTGTATCGCCCGGCTTGCGGACTTCAGGCGCTTCGGCTTGCCCCTTCTGGTCGGCGCCTCACGCAAACGCTTCATCAACACGGTAATTCCATCGTCCCCGGACGACCGTATCGGCGGGTCCATCTCGGCTCACCTGCTCGCGGTCGAAAATGGCGCGGCCATTGTCCGAGCCCATGACGTCAAGGAGACCGTTCAGGCATTGCGCGTGGCCGCCGCGATTGAGGCCGCCCGATGAGCGACCGCATCTTCATTCGCGGGCTCGCGCTGCATGCCTTTCACGGCGTGATGCCGCACGAGGCCAAGGTTGGGCAGACATTCAGTATCGATCTTGACCTCGAGATCGACCTTTCCACAGCGGCCCGGTCTGACAAAGTCATGGATACCGTTTCCTATGACAAGGTCGTCGACTGCGCGAGCGCCGCATTCAACGGACAACGTTTCCGCTTGATCGAAGCCGCCGCAGGCCGGGTGGCCAACGCCGTGCTAGCGGCTTTTCCGCCGGTGCGATCAGTTCGTGTCACGATCCACAAACCACACGCTCCGATTGCCGCAACATTCGACGATGTCGGCATAACTCTGGTGCGGAGTCGCCATGGTTGAGGCGTTGCTCGCGCTCGGGGGCAATGTCGGAAACAGCCGGGCCATCCTTGACCGCGCCATCAATCTGCTGTGCGACGGGAAGGACATTACGCTGAAGGCGCGGTCGTCCGACTACCGGACGCCGCCCTGGGGTTTCAAATATCAGCCGCATTTCATCAACCTCGCCATCGCGGTCGAAACGACGCTTGGCCCGCACGAATTGCTGGCGCGTGCGCAGGAGATCGAATTGCGGCTCGGCCGCGATCGTGCCCACGAAAAGCGCAATGGGCCAAGAACCGCGGATATCGATATCCTCGCTTACGACGACCTGATGCTGAACGAGCCGAATTTAACGCTGCCCCATCCGCGCCTTTTCGAGCGCGCCTTTGTCCTGTTGCCATTGGCAGAAATCGCCGGGGATCGCACAATCGCAGGACGGCGCGTGGGCGAAGCGGCTAAGACCGTCGACGCCGGCGGTATCCACCGCCTGCCCTAGCAAACTCAGCAATGCGGGCACTCAATTTGCTTTATCTCAATGGCCTGATGGCGCTGACTGTGCCAGTTTTCCCGAATGTCTGACGACCTCTCCCTCGCCGCTGAATTTCCGCCGACCACCGAGGCGGACTGGCGCAAGCTGGTCGATGCGGCGCTCAAAGGCGCCGCGTTCGACAAACGGCTGGTGAGCCAGACTTATGACAGCCTGCGCGTGCAGCCCCTTTACCCGCGCGCCGCGGAAGCCAAGCCGATTGCCGGACGGACCCCTGGCACGGCGTGGACCGTGATGCAGCGCGTAGACCATCCCGATCCGGCGGCGGCGAATGCGCAGGCACTGCAGGATCTGGAGAACGGTGCCAACGGATTGACGCTTGTGTTCGCCGGTTCGCTCAATGCCAATGGTTATGGCCTCGATGCGACGCCTGCGGCGCTGGCCCGTGCGCTTGAAGGTGTCGAACTCGACGCCGGTATCACCATCGATTTCAACCTCAGCCCGCCGACACGTAATGCCGTGCAGCTTTTCGCAGCGCTGGTGAAAAGCCGGAAAATTTCGCCGGCATCTGTCGACCTACGCGCCAGTATCAATCCGATCGGGGGCTTTGCCGCATCCGGCGCCAGCCCGAAACCATGGAGCGAGTTGTCGAAAACTTTTGCAGCAACCATACGCGATCTCGCCGATCAAGGATTTCGCGGGCCGTTTGCGGTCGCCGATGGACGTATTATCCACAATGCCGGTGGTTCGGAAGCGCAGGAACTGGCCTTTGCGATCGCCGCCGCCGTGGACTGTTTGCGCGCGCTCGAGGCAGGTGGCGTACCGCTCGATCGCGCGCGCGGCATGATCTATTTTCGCATGGCGGCGGACGCGGATGAGTTTCTCACCATCGCCAAATTCCGCGCCGTTCGTAAACTATGGGCACGCGTCGAAGAAGCCTGCGGCCTGACACCAAAGCCCGCCTGTGTCGCCGCCGAAACCGCGTGGCGGATGATGACCAAGCGCGATCCTTACGTGAACATGCTGCGCACCACCATCGCGGTCAGCGCCGCCGGCCTTGCTGGCGCCGACAATATCGCCGCGCTGCCGCACACCGCCGCGCTCGGCCTGCCCGATGCTTTCGCGCGCAGGGTTGCGCGCAATACGCAACTTGTTCTGCTCGAAGAATCCAACCTCGCAAAGGTTTCTGATCCCGGCGCCGGCTCCGGCGCTATCGAAGCTCTGACAAGCCAGCTCTGCACCGCCGCTTGGAAACAGTTTCAGGAGATCGAAGCCGCCGGCGGCGCCTGGGCTGCGCTTGAACGGGGCATTATTCAGCAGAAAGTCGCGGCGGTCCGCACCGAACGGCAGAAATCCACGGCACGGCGCAAGGATGCGCTGACCGGCACCAGTGATTATCCAAATCTCCAGGAAAAAACGCCCGCAGTCCTCAAGGTCGCGCCGGTCGTGCCGTCAAAGGAAACCGGGGCGAAAGCGGTCATCGAACCGCTGCCGAGCATTCGCTTGTCCGAGCCATTCGAGAAGCTGCGCGACGCCTCCGACCGCATGATCGCCAGGACCGGATCGCGGCCGAAAGTGTTCCTGGCCAATCTCGGCAAGGTCGCGGACTTCACCGCGCGGGCGATGTTTGCCAAGAATTTCTATGAGGCCGGCGGCATCGAGGCGCAGAACAATGACGGCTTCAAGGACCAGACAGAGATGCTCGCAGCTTTCAAGAAATCGGGCGCCAAACTTGCCTGTCTGTGTTCTTCCGACGCCGTTTATGTTCAACAAGCCGCCGACGCCGCTAGCGCGTTGACGACCGCCGGTGCCATCGTCCATCTCGCCGGCCGGCCCGGTGACCACGAAGCCAATTGGCAGGCGGCCGGCGTCAAAACCTTCATATTCATGGGCTGTGACGTGGTTTCGACCTTGCAGGCTGCGCATGATATTCTGGGCGTCAAATGAGTCAGGTCCCCAACTTCGCCAAGCTCGACTTCACTGAGGCCGCCGTGCCATCCGCCCGCGGCGGCGCGCCCTGGACCACGCCCGAAGGCATCCCGGTAAAGCCAAGTTATAGCGACGTTGACCTCGCCGGCATCGATTTCCTCGACACCTATCCCGGCAGGGCACCGTTCCTGCGCGGTCCCTATCCCGCGATGTACGCGGCGCAGCCCTGGACCATCCGGCAATATGCCGGATTCTCGACGGCGGAAGATTCCAACGCCTTCTACCGGCGCAACCTTGCAGCCGGCCAGAAGGGCCTCTCGATCGCCTTCGATCTCGCGACCCACCGTGGCTACGACAGCGACCATCCGCGCGTATCGGGCGACGTCGGTATGGCGGGCGTCGCGATCGACTCGATCTACGACATGCGCACGTTGTTCTCCGGCATTCCGCTCGACCAGATGAGCGTGTCGATGACCATGAACGGTGCGGTGTTGCCGGTGCTGGCACTCTATATTGTCGCCGCCGAGGAACAGGGCGTTCCGCACGAGAAGCTTTCCGGCACGATCCAGAACGACATCCTCAAAGAATTCATGGTGCGTAATACCTATATCTACCCGCCCGGTCCGTCCTTGCGCATCATCTCCGACATCTTCTCCTACACCTCGACCGAAATGCCGAAGTTTAATTCGATTTCGGTCAGCGGCTATCACATGCAGGAGGCCGGGGCGACGCAGGATCTGGAGCTGGCCTACACGCTGGCCGACGGCGTCGAATATGTCCGCGCCGGCATCAAGGCCGGTCTGACCATCGACCAGTTCGCGCCGCGCGTATCGTTCTTCTGGGCGATCGGCATGAATTATTTCATGGAGATAGCCAAACTCCGTGCCGCCCGCATGATCTGGGCAAAACTGATGAAACCGTTCAAGCCGGAGGATGCGCGCTCATTATCACTGCGCACCCATTGCCAAACATCTGGCTGGTCGTTGGCTGCGCAAGATGTGTTCAACAACGTGTCGCGCACCATGATCGAAGCGATGGCGGCCACCCAAGGCCAGACCCAGTCGCTGCACACCAATTCGCTCGACGAGGCGCTCGCCCTGCCGACTGATTTCTCCGCCCGTATCGCCCGCAACACCCAGATCGTGCTCCAGCAGGAGGCCGGCGCCACCCGCATCGTCGATCCCTGGGGCGGATCTTATTATGTCGAGAAGCTGACCTACGAACTGGCGCGCAAGGCCTGGGCTCATATTGAGGAAATCGAGGCGCTCGGCGGCATGGCCAAGGCGATCGAGGCCGGCATTCCGAAGCTGCGCATCGAGGAAGCCGCCGCCAAGACGCAAGCCCGCATCGACGCCGGCGTGCAGGCGGTCATCGGCGTCAATAAATATCAGCCGACCGACGAGGCGCCGATCGAGGTGCTCAAGGTCGATAATTCCGCCGTGATGCAGATGCAGCTCGACAAGCTCAAGCGCCTGAAGGCCGAGCGCGATCCGTTAGCGCTCAAGGAAGCCCTTGACGCGCTGACGCGGGGCGCCACCGGCAACGGCAACCTGCTGGAACTCGCAGTGGACGCTGCACGCGCCAAGGCGACCGTTGGCGAGATTTCCACGGCGCTTGAAAAGGTATTCGGCCGCCATGTCGCTTCGATCAAATCCATCACCGGAGTCTACAAGCGGGAGGTCGGCAAGACCGATTCCGGAGAACGCGTGCGCAAGGCCGTCGAAGCCTTCGAAGTCGCCGAAGGGCGCCGCCCTCGCCTGCTCGTCGCCAAGATCGGCCAGGACGGCCACGACCGCGGGCAAAAAGTGATCGCGTCGGCTTTCGCCGATCTCGGCTTCGATGTCGATATCGGGCCGCTGTTTGCGACGCCATCCGAAGCCGCGCGCCAGGCGGTCGAGAACGGCGTGCACATTCTGGGCGTGTCGTCGCTCGCCGCCGCCCATCTCACACTGGTGCCGCAGCTTAAAGCCGAACTCGCAAAGCAGGGCCGCGACGATATCATGATCGTGGTCGGCGGCGTGGTGCCGTCGCAGGACTACGATGCGTTGCAAAAGGCCGGCGCGGAGGCAATCTTCCCACCGGGCACGGTGATTGCGGACGCGGCCGAAAAATTGCTCAAGACGTTGCGCCACCGTCTTGGCCATGATCAGCGGGCCGAGGAATGAGATATATTTTTGCGCGGGCCGGCATCGCCGCGCTTTGCGCGCTTTCGCTTTCGGGTTGTATCGACTCGGCCAGCCCGATTCTTTCCGACTCGCAGCAACTGTTCGGGCCACACGCGACGTTCCAGCTCTACGGGCTGCGCAAGGGATTCGCGGTAGAGCCGGAACGGGTGACATTTTCCTGGGATGGCACCCGCTACGTTCGCAAGAGCGGCGGCCTGAAGGACGTACACGCCTTTTCGGTGCATCCGTTTGAGAATGGCGATTTCATCATCCAGAGCGCGCCAGCTAACAAACCGCGCATGACCGAATACGCCGTGATGCATCGGTTGACCGACGGCGTCTATCAGGCCGTCGTCATCGATGAAGACGACGCGGACGAACCGACACGCGCGGCTCATTGCGGCAAGGGCGAGAAGAACGACCGGTCATGCCGCATCAAGACACGCGACCAATTGTTTGCATTCGCCCGTGCCACGGCGGCGCACAAAAGAGACGACGGCGGCTTGGCGATCCGGCTGTCCGATGATGAGCGTCCGGGCAAACGCCAACGCTAGGGCATCATGGCTTCGCGCTCGCGGTCCCACTCC
Source organism: uncultured Alphaproteobacteria bacterium (assembly GCA_963735285.1). Taxonomy (GTDB): domain Bacteria; phylum Pseudomonadota; class Alphaproteobacteria; order Rhizobiales; family Xanthobacteraceae; genus Pseudolabrys. The sequence continues at coordinate 65,224 of CAVTKN010000013.1, forward strand.
CTCACCGTCCTCGTCACCGGCTTTGGTCCATTCCCGGGCGCTCCGTTCAATCCGACGGGACCCTTGGTCAAGCGGATTGCGCGGCTGCGGCGGCCAGCGTTGGCGGAGATTAAAATCATTCCTCACGTCTTCGCGACCAGCTATGCCGCTGTTGATCGCGAACTGCCCAGGCTCATCGCCGAACACAAACCGCGCGTGCTCCTGATGTTCGGACTGGCTGCGCGAGCAAAATCTTTGCGCATCGAAACGCGCGCGCGCAACGCACTGGCGCTCCTGGCCGATGTCTCGGGTCAATCGCTGCGCCGAAATTCCATTCTTCCTGGCGGGTCAGCAACCTTGGCCCTGCCCGCACAAACGCGGTCCTTGCTCACGGCCGCTCGCAACGCCTGCGTTCCCGTGATGCTATCGCGCGATGCCGGGCGCTATTTGTGCAACTATCTGTGTTGGCGCGCGGCCGAGGCATCCGGTAACGACGAAGGCCCACGACTGGCTGCCTTCGTCCACGTGCCGGCCATTGCGCGTTCCATAAGGCCATTGGCGAAACGACGCCGGCTGACCCTCGACGATCTGACCCGCGCGGGAAGCCGCGTCCTGTTGGCGTTAGCGGTGGCAGCACGGCGTTAACCTCCACGGTGCATGATCCACGTCATGCCAACCGATCGCCGCCAATTTCTGGTGGGCACTGTCACCAGCGCGGCCGCGCTCGCCGCGCCACTCTCGGCCTACGGCCTTGACGCAGCGCAGTTGGGCGTGCGCCCGGGCGCGCCCGACGACCAGAGCCGCGCATTCCAGCGCGCACTCGATCAGGCCGCCCGCACGCGCGCGCCGCTCGTCCTTGCGCCAGGTGTCTACCGCGCCGGTGATCTCAACCTGCCGGCCGGCGCGCAGCTTTTTGGCGTGCGTGGCGCAACACGCTTGATCCTGACGCACGGACCCTCGCTGTTGTCCACCGAGGGTAGCGACAGCGTTACGTTATCCGGACTGACACTCGAGGGTAGCGGCCAGGCTCTCCCGAAAAACCGAGGTTTGGTGCATTTCACAGCAGCGAAAGGCGTGCGCATCGCCGATTGCACCATCATTGACGCCGGCGGCAATGGCATCGCGCTCGAGCGTTGCGACGGCAGCGTCACTGCCAACACAATTACTAATGCCGACAACAACGCCTTGTTCTGCGTTGACAACACCGGCCTCGTCATTAGCGCCAACACGATCCGCAATTCCGGCAACGGCGGCATTCGCGTATGGCAAAGCGTCAAGCGCCACGATGGCAGCATCATTGCAGACAACACGATCGAAGATACCGCAGCGCGCTCTGGCGGTAGCGGCGAGAATGGCAACGCCATCAATATTTTCCGTGCGGCCGACGTCACTGTGCGTAACAACATGATCCGTCGCGCCGCCTTCTCCGCCATCCGTGGCAACGCTGCTTCCAATATCCAGATCATCGGCAACAACTGTGCTGACCTCAAAGAAACCGCGATGTATGCCGAGTTCGATTTCGAGGGAGCGGTAGTTGCAGACAACGTGATCGACACGGCTGAAAACGGGATCGCGATCACGAATTTCAACAATGGCGGTCGCCTCGCGACCGTGCACGGCAATCTTCTGCGCAATGTCGGCGTGCGGAGGCCGGACAATCCGCCCGAAGGTGCCGGCGTCGGCATCGGCGTCGAGGCAGAGACCGCCGTGACCGGCAATGTAATCGAGAACGCGCCCTATGCCGGCATCCGGCTCGGCTTTGGACCTTACCTGCGCAATGTGACGGCTGTCGGCAATGTCATTCGCGATGCCGGTTTCGGCATTGCCGTGTCGGTCGTTTCAGGAGCCGGCGGCGCCGTGATTACAGGTAACATCATCCAAGGCGCCAAACGCGGCGCCATCGTCGGCATGGAATGGCACAAGTCGGTGACAGGTGACCTCCTGCAAGAGGGGGCTGAGCGTTATCCGCAATTGAAGCTCAGCGGAAATCAGGCGCGATAAGCGCGGCAACCAGGCTCATTGCTGTATTTTAATGCTAGATTCGCCGGCTTGCCTCGCTTAGGCCGCGAACCCATCTATAATTCTGCTGCCATGCCGACCACCCGCCGCCCCCGCAAACGCGCGACCCTTATGCTCATTATCTTCGCATTATTTCTCGCTCCCATTCTTGCGCGGGCCGCAATCTACGCAGTCGGCAGCGAACCGCGTTCGTGGCGCGACGCCGACTGGTCAAGCACCGGCCGGCTGCCAAAGGCGAGCGCCGATCAGCCGGCGCGCGTCATCATTTTTACCGGTACAGCCGGCGCCTGGAAGGGTATTTTCGCCATACATAGCTGGATCGTTCTCAAGCACGCAGGTGCTGCCGCATGGACCCGCTATGACGTCGTTGGGTGGGGCGAGCCGGTCCGCACCAACAATTGGCCGGCAGACGGACGCTGGTTCGGAAATCAGCCGGTAGCGATCGCCGATATTTCCGGCGCCGATGCCGAAAAGCTGATACCGCGAATCGAAACGGCGATTGCAAACTATCGGTTCGCACGCGCCGGCGATTATCGAATCTGGCCCGGCCCGAACAGCAACAGCTTCGTCGCGGCCATCCTGCGCTCAGTACCCGAGCTGGGCATTAGCCTGCCGCCCAATGCAGTCGGCCGCGATTTCCGCGACGGTGTCTACGCCGGCCTGACCGACAGCCGCACCGGAATTGAGCTTAATTTGAACGGTCTTGCGGCTATCAAGCTTGGCTGGGTTGAAGGTATCGAGCTGAATTTGCTCGGCTTGGTCGCGGGGCTCGATTTGCAGCATCCCGGTTTGAAGTTGCCGGGTTTTGGCCGCATCGGCCTTGAGTCGCCGGTGACAACCGCGTTGGCACGCTGAATTTCATAGCTTGCATGCTGATTTGTCGGACCGCCAAATCACCGGGGTGACGCAGGCGCGTGCTTCATGGCAAGTTGTCGACGCAATCGAGGCTTCCGATGCGCAACACGCTGCCGCTGCTCGACAAGATTCGATTTCCGGCCATCCGGCGCGGCAAGCTGGAAACGCTGCAAATCAACGTCGGCTATCGCTGCAACCAGTCGTGCGTCCATTGTCACGTCAATGCGGGGCCGAACCGAACCGAGGAAATGACCGGCACAATCGCCGATCTGGTGCTGGACTTTCTTCGCCGGCAAAAGATCCCGACGCTCGACATCACCGGCGGCGCGCCCGAACTCAATCCGCATTTCCGAAGGTTGGTGCGCGAGGCGCGAAAACTCGGCGCCAAAGTGATGGATCGCTGCAACCTCACGATACTGGAGCAGCCGGGTCAGGAGGATCTGGCCGAATTTCTGGCGGGCGAGCGCGTGGAAGTGGTCGCATCGATGCCGTGTTATTTGCGAGACAACGTCGAGCAACAGCGCGGCAAAGGTGTTTTCGACGGTTCGATCCGCGGGCTCAGGCGGCTCAATGCAATCGGTTATGGCCGCGACCCCGCCCTGCCGCTTCATCTGGTCTACAACCCGCAAGGCCCGTCGCTGCCTCCCGCACAAGTCACGCTTGAGGCCGATTATAAGCGGGTGCTCGGCGAGCACTATGGCATTGTCTTCAACAAGCTGTACGTGCTCGCCAACATGCCGATCCAGCGATTCGGATCGATGCTGGTCACACGCGGTGAGTTCGAAAGCTATCTGGGCCTGCTGAAGGACGCCCATCTCGACGCCAATCTCGGCGGAGTGATGTGCCGGAGCCTGCTTTCGGTGGATTGGCGCGGTTACGTCTACGACTGTGACTTCAACCAGATGCTCGACCTGCCAATGGCGCGCCGTCAGAACAGACGCGTTCATTTAGCTGATTTGCTCGACAGCACAATCGACGGCAATCCGATCCGCGTTGCAGGGCATTGCTACGGCTGCACCGCGGGACAAGGTTCGAGTTGCGGCGGCGCATTGAACGAGGCGGCGGAATGAATTTGTCGATCATCATTCCGGTTTTAGATGAGGCCGCCGGCATCGAGGCCGCACTGACGACCCTTGGGTCGTACCGGGAGCGTGGCTGCGAATTGGTCGTTGTGGACGGCGGAAGTCGTGACGGAACGCTCGCTTTGGCAAGCCCCCTCGCCGACCGCGTGCTCAGCGCTCCGCGTGGTCGTGCCGCCCAAATGAACGCCGGCGCCGCTGCCGCGCGCGGCGATGTGCTGCTCTTTTTGCACGCCGATACAAAGCTGCCCGCAAACGCCGATATCCTCATACGCAACGGCCTCGCGCAATCAGGCCGAATCTGGGGCCGTTTCGACGTCCAGTTCGACCATGGCGGGATTTTGCCGTTGATCGCCATCATGATGAACCTGCGCTCGCGCCTGACCGGCATCGCAACAGGTGACCAGGCGATCTTTGTCAGCCGTGCGGCGTTCGAGGCAATTGGCGGCTTTCCAGCGCAGCCGTTGATGGAGGATATCGCGTTCTCGTCGCGCATCAGGCACGTCAGCCGCGCGACAAATGTCCGCGCGCGCGTCACAACGTCGGCGCGCCGCTGGCGAACGCAAGGCATCCTGCGTACAATTTTTCTGATGTGGCGATTGCGCCTGGCTTATTTCCTCGGCGCCGATCCGGCCCACCTCGCGCGCCAATACGGCTATGCCGACCGATAGTCCGGTCTCGATCGCAATTCTGGCGAAGGCTCCGGTTCCAGGGCTCGTCAACACGCGTCTTATTCCGACGATCGGCGCGCATGCGGCGGCTGTGCTCCAGGAGCGGCTGACAGAACGCGCCATTGCGACCTCGCTTGCAGCCGAAGTCGGCCCGGTGACATTGTGGTGCTCACCTGACGCGACCCACAGCACATTCCTCAAATTGGTGATGCAGCAGCGCATCGTTCTCAAGCGGCAACCCGAAGGCGACCTCGGCGCGCGCATGCTGGCCGCAACGGTCGCCAGCACCGGCCCTGTCCTTGTGATCGGCACCGATTGCCCGGCCTTGACCGAATTGCACCTACGCGGAGCCGCAAACGCCCTGCGCGAGGGCAATGACGTCACAATTATCCCGGCTGAGGACGGCGGCTACGTTCTCATCGGCACGCAGATGCCCCAACCGGCAATATTTTCCGGAATTGCATGGGGCACAAACACTGTGCTTGCCGAAACACGCGCGCGCATCATCGAGCAGCGTCTCGGATTGACCGAGCAGCCTCCGCTTTGGGATGTCGACACCGAAGCCGAGTACGCTCGCCTTGAGCGCGAGTTTCCAGAACTCAAATTGTAGCCGCTATTGCAGGCGTATCAGGATCAGACCGCAGACAATCACACACGCGGCAAAGACACGAACGGCGCGCAGCGGCTCTTTCAACACGACAACCGCAATGACGGCACCGAAAAGAACGCTCGTTTCGCGCAGCGTGGCGACCACAGCGATGGGTGCCGCTGTCATCGCCCAAATTGCTATGCCGTAGGAAAGAAATTGCAACGCGCCCCCTGCAATTCCGCGTTGCCAGTACCGCTGCATCGCCGGAATAACGTCGCGCCCATCGCGAAAAAGCGCGTAGGGCAGCATGACAACCGCAATGCCGACAAACAGCCACACTGAATACGCGTTCGGATTAACGGAGAGACGTGCGCCGACGCCGTCAACCACCGAGTAGGCACACACGGTCAGCGCCGTGAAAAATGCAAAGCCGATCGCGCGACGATCTATGTGGGCGAATTCACGGCCGCCCCGCGCCGACAATAATAGGACGCCCGCAACGAGCGCGAGAATTCCGATCCAGCCGACAATGCTCAGCGTCTCACCAATGAAAAATGTAGTCACGGTCGCTGTCATCAACGGCGCTGCGCCGCGCGCGATCGGATAGACCTGCCCAAGATCGCCCGTGCGGTAGGTTTCGATCAGCGCTGCAAAATAGACGAGATGAATTGCAACTGACGCAACCAGGAACGGCCATGCGGCCCAGGCCGGCACGCCAACGAACGGAACGACAGCCAGCGCCACTACGCCTGAGCCGATCGAGATCAATGTTGTGGTCGAGAGCGGATCCAGCCCGACCTTAATGAGCGCGTTCCAGCCGGCATGGCAGGCAGCGGCAAACAGAACTGCGAGAAAAACGAAATTTTCCATCACAAGCGCATATCGGTCGCTTGCGCCGCCGGCGCGGGAATCGGCAAGTGCATAAAGCATCTTTATAAGCGCGTGCGGACTTTTCAATATACGAATGGAGGCCGTTTGCCCTACCATTTCCGTCCGGACGTGGACTGCCGACCAAGCCGAGCCCCTTATGGCCAAAGGACATCGCATATTTCGAATTGGCACGGGCGCGGGCTTTGCCGCCGACCGGCTCGATCCGGCCGTAGATCTGGCGCAGCGTGGCAAACTTGACGTGCTGGTGCTGGAATGTCTCGGTGAGCGCACCGTCGCCTTTGCTCATCGCGACCGGTTGACCGATCCGCGGCGCGGCTACAATCACCTGCTCGAGCGGCGCATGCGTGCGTTGCTACCGGTTTGTCGCGCGGCGGGAACGACAATCATCACGAACATGGGCGCGGCCAACCCGCGTGCGGCGGCCGAGCGCACGCGCGATATTGCGCGCGATCTCGGCATGTCAGGTCTCAAGATTGCTTGCATCGAAGGCGATGACGTCAGTGGCCTCATCACCGCCGACCAGCCGTTTATGGATGAGCCCGGGACGATCGCGGCGATCAAACACAAAATCGTCGGCATGAATGCTTATCTGGGCGCCGACGCCATAGTTCCTGCGCTCGATGCCGGTGCAGATGTCGTGATCGGCGGACGGCTCGCCGACCCGTCGATGTATCTCGCTCCGCTCATGCGTCATTTCGGCTGGAAGAACAGCGACGTGGCCGCACTGGCGGCAGGCACCTTGGTCGGACACCTGATGGAATGCGGCATGCAAATCACGGGCGGATATTTTGCCGACCCTGGGATCAAAGACGTTCCCGATCTCGCGCGGTGCGGCTATCCGATCGCAGAGGTTTCGGCAGATGGCGGCGCTATCATTACGAAGTTGCCTGGGAGCGGTGGATTCGTCACCGAAGCGACCGTCAAGGAGCAGTTGCTCTACGAGGTGCACGACCCGACAAGATATCTGACGCCGGATGTCACCGCTGATTTCAGCCGGGTCGAGATCAAGGACCACGGCAACGACCGTGTGCAGATTTCAAATGCGGCGGGCCAGGCGCGGCCGGAACGGCTCAAGGTCACCGTCGGCTTCGACGCCGGCGTTCTCGCGGAAGCCGGAGTCAGCTATGCGGGTCCCTCGGCCAGCGCACGCGGACGACTTGCCGCCGAAATTATTGAAAGCAGGCTCAAGACCACGCATGGACTCAAATCGGATATTCGCGTCGACTTGATTGGCGCCAGTTCGCTTTTCGCCACGGCAGGCAAGAGCAACACAGACAGTGAAGACGTCCGACTTCACGTCGCAACCCGGACGGCCAATCGCGAGGACGCTGAACTGTTGCTGTGGGAGGTTGAAGCGCTGCTATGCTGCGGCCCGGCAGGCGGCGGTGGATTTCGCGGTGTCATCATGCCGGCCATCATGACCAAATCGGTCCTGATCGATCGCGCGCTCGTCCGTCCGACGTTTGAGATATTCGAAACATGACGCCAATACGCCGGAACGAACAAAGTCTTGTGCGCGACATTGCGCACGCGCGCGCCGGCGACAAAGGCAACACGTCGAATGTCAATGTCTGGGTATATGATCCGGCCGATTTCGCATTGCTCAAGCGCAATCTGACAGTTGAGCGCATCAAGCGGGAGTTTCCCCAGCTCATGCGCGGTAACGTGACACGCTACGAGATCGAGCACCTGCATGGTCTGAACTTCGTGATGCAGGATGCGCTCGAAGGCGGCGTGAATGCATCGCTCAACCTCGATTCACACGGAAAGTCGTGGAGCTACCTGATTCTCGGTCTCGAGCTCGAGAGCTGACGGCAACGCCAAGCCCTCGCCCTACGTTTTTGCAGCCGCCGGTGCCCACAGTTTGGGACCCGCGCGCTGATATTGCGGCGGCCGCGCGACTTCAGCGCCCAAGGCCTTGGCCGCATGCCAACCCCAATGCGGATCGTCGAGGAAGCAGCGCGCCATTGACACCAAGTCCGTCTGACCCTTGGCCACGATGTCCTCGGCGTGTTCAGGTTTCACAATGAGGCCAACTGTCCGGGTGGGAATGCCCGCCTCTTTTTTCACGCGCGCGGCAATGGGCACATTGTAACCGGGCTCCGTGGGATTGCGGATGTCGCCGGCGACCCCGCCCGATGAAATACAGATGAAATCGAGCCCCTCGCCCTTGAGCGCCCTGGCGATCGCCACCGCGTCGTCGGGCGTGAGACCGCCTTCGCGCCAGTCGCTTCCCGTGATGCGTGCACCGAGCGCTACCGTGTTCGGCACAACGGCGCGCACCGCGCGTGCGATCGACAGCGGGAAACGAAGCCTGTTCTCAAGGGAGCCGCCATATTGATCACTGCGCTTGTTGGAGATCGGCGACATGAACCCATGGATGAGATAGCCGTGCGCCATGTGCAATTCGATTTCATCAAACCCGATGCGCAGCGCGCGCTGCACCGAGGCGACAAAGGCCGACCGCACGCGCTCCATGTCGGCTTCAGTGACCTCGCGCGGCGTATGCCAGCCCTCACCGAACGGAATCGGCGAAGCGGCCATGGTCGGCCACGGATCGGCGTCCGGCTTGAGCGCGCCTGCGCCTTCCCAGGGACGTTGGGCCGAGCCCTTGCGGCCGGAATGAGCGATCTGGATGCCGAATTTGGCGCTACCCATGCGCCGCGCCTGCCCGACCACGCGCGCCAACGCCGCTTCGTTGTCGTCGGAATAGAGACCTAGGCAGCCATGCGTAATCCGGCCATGGCGCTCGACGTGCGTTGCCTCCACAACCACCAACGCCGCGCCCGAATGGGCCATCATGCCGAGATGCATGAGGTGCCAGTCATTGGCGCAGCCATCGTCGGCCGAATACTGGCACATCGGCGAGACCACGATGCGGTTGGCAAGCTCGAGGCCCGCCATTCGAAAAGGCGTGAACAGGGTACTGGGCATGAGTGTGTTTCGGCTCTGGCTTGCGCGCGTGGGACCTAGCGCTGCTGGATGGATTTCAGATACGCGATGATGGCACCGACATCGCGTGCGTCAAACGAGAATTCAGGCATGTCGGGGTGGCCGGACAAGATCCCCTCGCCCAGTGCCTCTTCCAGCGACTCGACCGGATAGCTCCGGCCGAGCGTGCGAAAGGGCGGGGCAACCTTGTTCGGGCTCTCGCCGCTGCGGCCGACGGCGTGACACGACGCACAGCTGCGCGTGAGCAATTCCTCGCCACGCTTGAGGCTTTGGGCAGTCGCAACTTGCGATGCGACCGTCAAAAAAGCCGCCGCGGCGGCGGTGAATGCGTACGAGAGCCTTAAGCGGCTGGCTGGATATCGCTTTTGCGGTTTGCCGAGCGCTGCCCCGCGAGCTCGGCCCAGAGCAACGTCGCGCGTTCGGCGTCGCGCAGTAGCAGCTTGAATTCTTCCTCGGCGTAGTACCATTTCCATCGACCGCTGCGATAAAGCTCGCCGAGATAGGCAAGCCGGCGTTGCGCCAAGGCATGCCATTTCTCAGCGATCTTGTCGAAGCGAACTCCGCCTTGCACAGCCGCCATTGAGTGCCCCCCGGCACACGCGTATCCGGCGATCGAACGACGCCACGCGCATCAACGACAACTAAAAATTGCACGAAAACAACGGCATACAGCGTGCGGAAAGCACAGCCATGTAAGCCGATTCGCGGCGGTTTCAAAGAGATAGAATGGGCCTTAGAGGCGGATGCGCAGCTTGTTCGCAAGCTCGCCGACAATTCCGCGCCGGAACAACAACACGCAGGCGACGAAGATCACGCCCTGGATGACCAGCACCCACTCGCCCAGAAAAGAGAACTTGTATTGCATGGCGAGGATGACAAAGGAGCCGACCACCGGCCCAAAGATCGTTCCGAGCCCACCAACCAGTGACATCAGCACGACTTCTCCCGACATGGGCCAGTTCACGTCGGTGAGCGAGGCGATCTGAAGCAGGATTGCCTTGGTCGACCCCGCGACTCCGGCCAGCGTCGCAGACAGAACGAAGGCGAGCAGCTTGTAGCGGTCGGTCTTGTAGCCAAGCGAGATCGCGCGCGTCTCATTCTCTCGGATGGCCTTGAGGACTTCACCGAACGGCGAGTTGATGATGCGATGGATGAGCAGCATCCCGCACAAAAACACGGCGAGCACGAACACGTACATCGTCATCTCGTTGCGCAAGTCGAACAGGCCGAAAAGCACGCCGCGCGGCACCGCCTGGATGCCGTCTTCGCCGCCGGTGAATTTCATGCGCAGGGCCACGAAATACATCATCTGCGCCAACGCAAGCGTGATCATCGCGAAGTAGATGCCCTGCCGGCGGATAGCCAGCGATCCTGCAACCAGGCCAAGTCCGGCAGCGGCGGCGGTACCGGTGAGGATGGCAAGTTCGGGCGGCAAGCCCCAGACCTTCGCGGCATGCGCCGAAATGTAGCTCGCCCAGCCGAAATAGAGCGCGTGGCCGAACGACAGCAAGCCCACATAGCCGATCAGCAAATTGAACGCGCAGGCGAACAGCGCAAAGCACAGCGCCTGCATCACGAACAGCGGATAGGTCACGAAAGGCGCCACCACAAGCGCCGTTACCATCACGATGAAGCCGATCGTTTCGCTCTGCTCGCGCAGCACGGACGGCTTTTTCGTGAGCGGATCGACCACGCGCTCCATCACGCCCTCCGCCCGAACAGGCCGGCCGGACGCACCAGCAGCACGATCGCCATGATCACGAAGATCACTGTGTTTGAAGCCTCCGGGAAGAATACCTTGGTGAGGCCCTCGATGATGCCGAGCGTAAAGCCCGTGACGACCGCACCGAGAATCGAGCCCATGCCGCCGATCACCACGACCGCGAACACCACGATGATCAGTTCCGAGCCCATCTGCGGCGAAACGTTATAGATCGGCGCCGCCATGACGCCGGCGAAGGCGGCGAGCGCGACGCCGAACCCGTAGGTCAGCGTGATCATGCGCGGAACGTTGATGCCAAACGCGCGCACCAGCGTCGGGTTTTCGGTCGCGGCGCGCAGGTAGGCGCCGATGCGCGTGCGCTCGATCACGAACCAGGTGCCGAGACAAACCGTCAGCGAGGCGACAATCACCCAGACGCGGTAGTTCGGCAGGAACATGAATCCGAGATTTTGTCCGCCTCGCAGCGACTCCGGCAGGGTGTAAGGCAGGCCAGCCGAACCGAGATAATTGCGGCACACGCCTTCAATGATGAGCGCGAGGCCGAAGGTGAGCAGCAATCCGTATAGGTGGTCGAGCTTGTATAGCCATTGCAGGAAAACGCGCTCGATCAGGATTCCGATGATGCCGACCAAGATCGGAGCGATGATCAGTGACGGCCAGTAGCCGAGCCCGGAAAATTGGAGGATCAAATACGCCGTCAGCGCGCCCAGCATGTATTGGGCGCCATGCGTAAAGTTGATGATGTTGAGCATGCCGAAGATTACAGCGAGCCCCAGGCTCAGCAGCGCATAGAACGAGCCATTGATCAGCCCGATCAGGAGCTGGCCGAACAGTGCCTGCGAAGGGATGCCGAAAATCTCGAACACACGAACGCTCCATTCAGGACGGAGAGGCGAGCGTAAGCCCGCCCCTCCATCTTTGGTCGTTTTTCCTTAGCCGCTCACCAGCGGGCACTTGCCCTCGTTGAGCGGACGGAAAGCTTCGTTGGCCGGAATGGTTGCGCGGAGCTTGTAGAAGTCGCCGGGGTACTTCGATTCCGATGGCTTCTTCACTTCGAACAGATAAGCCGGGTGAATGACGCGACCGTCGGCGCGGACTTCGCCTTTGCCGAACAACGGATCGTCAGTCGGCATCGACTTCATCTTGGCGACGACGGACTTGCCATCATGCTCGCCCGCGCCCATCGCGAGACGCGCCTTCAGGTAGTGCGTGATGCCGGCATAGACCCCCGCATGGATCATCGTCGGGAACTTGCTGGCCGCCGCACCCGCCTCGTGCCAACGCTTGGTCCAGGCGCGGTTGGTGTCATTGGCATCCCAATACCAGGTTTCGGTCAGAGCCAGGCCCTGCGCGGTCGGCAGGCCGAGCGCCGCCACATCGCTGGAGAACACCAGCAGGCCGGCAAGACTCTGCCCGCCCTTGACGATGCCGAATTCGGCTGCCTGCTTGATCGAGTTGATCGTGTCACCGCCCGCATTCGCCAGGCCGATCACCTTGGCCTTGGAAGACTGCGCCTGCAGCAGGAACGACGAGAAGTCGGCCGTGTTGAGTGGGTGACGAACCTTGCCGAGCACCTTGCCGCCGTTCTTCTCAACGACCGCGATGGTGTCGGTTTCGAGTGCATGACCGAAGGCATAGTCCGCGGTGAGGAAGAACCAGGTGTCGCCACCGGTCTTCACCATCGCCTTGCCGGTGCCGTTCGCCAGCATCCAGGTGTCGTAGGTCCAGTGCACGGTATTGGCGTTGCACTTCTCACCGGTCAGCGTCGAAGCCGCGGCGCCGGAGACGATGAAGATCTTGTTCTTCTGGTTGGCAACCTGGCTCACCGCCAGCGCGACGCCCGAATTCGGCACGTCGATGATCATGTCGACCTTGTCGACGTCGAACCACTGGTTGGCGATGCTGGTGCCGACGTCCGGCTTGTTCTGGTGATCGCCGCTGATCATCTCGACTTTCACATTGGGATGATCCTTGGTGAAGTCGGCGATCGCCATTTTGGCAGCGGCAACCGAGCCCGGGCCGCCGATGTCGGCGTAGAGGCTCGACATGTCGCTCAGCACGCCGATCTTCACGTTCACCTGCTGGGCATTGGCCCCACTACAGGCGAGAATCGCGGCGAGCGCCGCAATTCCTATGGTTTTTCTCATGAGTGCGTCCTCCTTGTTGGTTTATTCCAATTGCAATCAGCCGCTCACCATCGGGCAGCCGCCATCCTTGAGCGGACGAAACGCTTCGTTGGCGGGGATAGTGGCCCGCACATGATAGAAGTCGTGCTTGTATTTGGATTCCGACGGCTTCTTCACTTCAACGAGATAGGCCGGATGCAGCACGCGGCCGTCCTGGCGCACCGTGCTTTTGCCGAACGCTTCGTCTTCCGCCGGAAGCTTCTTCATTTCGGCCACTACTGCCTTGCCGTCGGCAGCGCTTTTGAGCGCGGCGACCGCCTTCAGGTAATGCAGCGTGCCTGAATAGACACCGGCCTGGTTCATAGTCGGAACCTTGTTGTCATCCTTGCGTTCGGCGTGCCAACGCTTGGTCCAGGCGCGGGTCTGGTCGTTCAGGTCCCAGTAGAAGGTCTCGGTGAAGATCAGGCCTTGGGCGATGTCCAGTCCCAGCGCGTTGATGTCGCTCGCGAACACGAGCAGGCCGGCAAACTTCTGCCCGCCTTTAACGATGCCGAACTCGGCGCCCTGCTTGATCGAGTTGATGGTGTCGCCGCCGGCATTGGCGAGGCCGACGATCTTGGCCTTAGACGCCTGCGCCTGAAGCAGGAACGACGAGAAGTCGCTGGTGTTGATCGGGTGGCGAACCTTGCCGAGCACCTTGCCGCCATTGGCTTCGACCACCGCCGCGGTGTCGCGTTCCAGCGCATGACCGAAGGCGTAGTCCGAGGTGAGGAAGAACCAGGTGTCGCCGCCGGTCTTCACGATCGCCTTGCCGGTGCCATTCGCCAGCATCCAGGTGTCATAAGTCCAGTGCACCATGTTGCCGTTGCATTTCGGCCCGGTCAGGTCGGAACTCGCGGGACCCGACGCCATGAACACCTTGTTCTTCTGCGCGGCGACCTGCGTGATGGCGAGCGCGACGCCCGAGTTCGGCACGTCGGCAATCATGTCCACATGCTCGACGTCGATCCATTGATTGGCGATCTGTACGCCGACGTCGGCCTTGTTCTGGTGGTCCCCGCTGACCACTTCCACTTTGAAATTCGGGTGCGACTTCATGAACTCCGCCGCGGCCATTTTCGCCGCGACGACGGAGCCGATGCCGGTGTTGTCGGCATACAGACTCGACATATCAGTCAGCACGCCGATCTTGACGTTGACCTGTTGGGCGCTTGCAGAGCCGCACGCCAGCGCGATGGCGAGGACTGCCAAACTCATCGTTTTCTTCATTGTCGTTCCTCCCGATTTTTCCTGGTTTTACGGCTAGTTTTCACACTCCGAGATAATCGTGCAGCTTCTCCACGTTGGCGTCCAGTTCGGCATTGGCGAACTGGTCGATGATGCGGCCATGTTCCATGACGTAGTAGCGGTCCGCCACGGTGGAGGCGAAGCGGAAATTCTGCTCCACCAGCAGGATGGTAAAGCCCTGCTCCTTGAGGGCCCGGATGGTCTTGCCGATCTGCTGGATGATAACCGGCGCAAGGCCCTCGGTCGGCTCGTCGAGCAGCAGAAGCCGCGCGCCGGTCCGCAGGATGCGGCCGATCGCCAGCATTTGCTGCTCGCCTCCGGAGAGCTTGGTGCCCTGGCTCGATCCCAACCGTTCCTTGAGATTGGGAAACAGATTGAAGACCTGTTCAAGCGTAAGGCCGCCTGGTTTGACGACGGGCGGGAGCAGCAGATTTTCCTCGACGCTGAGGCTGGCAAACACGCCGCGTTCCTCCGGGCAGAAGGCGACGCCGGCGCGGGCAATCTGGTCGGACGTGCGGCTGATCAGCTCGTCGCCATGGAAGAGCACCGATCCGGTGCGATGACCGACGATACCCATGATTGATTTGAGTGTTGTGGTCTTGCCGGCGCCGTTGCGTCCGAGCAGCGTGACGACCTCGCCCTCGTGGACATCGAAGGTCACGCCGTGAAGGATGTGGGACTCGCCGTACCACGCCTGCAGATCCTTGATCGCGAGCATGGGTGTGCGCACGTCAAGCATGCCCCACCCCCATATACGCTTCGCGAACCTCGGGATTGCCCGACACGGTGTCGTAGTCTCCTTCCGCCAGCACACGCCCACGCGTGAGCACGGTGATGTGGTGGGACAGATCGGCGACGACCGATAAATTATGCTCGACCATGAGCACTGTACGATTGGCTGACACGCGCTTGATCAATTGCGAGACGCGGTCGATGTCCTCGTGTCCCATGCCCGCTGTCGGTTCGTCGAGCAGCAGCATCTCCGGATCAAGCGCGAGCGTCGTGGCAATTTCCAGGGCGCGCTTGCGCCC
Organism: uncultured Alphaproteobacteria bacterium; assembly: GCA_963735285.1. GTDB lineage: Bacteria > Pseudomonadota > Alphaproteobacteria > Rhizobiales > Xanthobacteraceae > Pseudolabrys. The sequence goes on from CAVTKN010000013.1 coordinate 80,426, forward strand.
GTATGGCAGCTCGACTGCGGTCCAGTCTGCGACCGACGACAGGCCCACGTCGGCGATGAGCTCCATCGCGCGCCCATTTAAATTTCTGAGTGCCGACGTCGAACGCCAGAAGTCGAACGAACCACCGCGCGCGCGCTGCAACGCGATGCGCACGTTTTCCAGAACCGTCATGTGCGGAAATACGGCGGAAATCTGGAACGAGCGCACGAGGCCAAGACGCGCGACGTCCGCCGGTTGCGTCGCGGTGATGTCCTGTCCCTTGAACAGAATGCGTCCGCGCGTCGGGCTGAGGAATTTGGTGAGAAGATTGAAGCAGGTGGTCTTGCCCGCCCCGTTCGGCCCAATCAAAGCGTGAATGGTCCCACGCTTGACGCGCAGGCTCACGCCGTTGACGGCAACAAAGCCGGCAAATTCCTTCGTAAGATCCTCAGTCTCGAGGATCATCTCTTCACTCATACGCAGCGACCCCTCGTCCGTCATTTCTGACAGGTTTTGGTTGCACGCGGCAAGACCTACTAAAGGTCCGTCGGTGTGGCTAAGTGAGCTGATAAGATTGGGTGTGTTTAGTTCGACCCGCGCTAGCCGCCTTTGAATTTCTTGGCCAGTGCATCCGCATTGCGTGCCAGCAGGCCAATATCGGCGCCGACTGCGACAAACAGATAACCCCAATCGATATAGCGGCGGGCTTCCTCTTCGTTTCCGGTCAGGATGCCGGCCGGCTTGCCGAGCGCCTTGAGGCGCTTCACCGCATCCTCCATCGCCTTCTGCACCTCCGCATGCTGCGGATTGCCGAGGTGACCGAACGACGCCGCGAGATCCGACGGGCCGATGAAGACGCCGTCGATGCCGTCCACTTTTGCAATGGCCTCGAGTTCCTTGAGTGCGATGCGCGTTTCGACCTGCACCAGCACGCAAATCTCGTCGTTTGCTTTGGTCAGATAGCCGGGCACACGCCCATAGCGGCTGGCGCGCGCCGCGACCGAGACGCCGCGAATCCCTTGCGGCGGATAGCGCGTGGAGGCAACCGCGCGCTTTGCCTCTTCCACATTCTGCACGTAGGGGAAGAGCAAAGTCTGGGCGCCGATGTCGAGCGCGCGTTTCGCGAGCACCGCATCATTCCACGCGGGACGGATGATCGGCGTCGCGGTGCCGGCCTGCACCGCCTGCAACTGCGAAAGCAGATCGGGGATCTCGTTCGGCGAATGCTCGGTATCGAGCAGGATCCAATCGAATCCACTGTCGGAAATCACCTCGGCCGCGATGTTGCTGCACAGGCTCGACCAGAGACCGATCTGCAATTTTCCAGCGGCGAGCGCGTGCTTGAAGGCGTTACGTGGCATGTCCGGCATGATGTGGCTCTTCCTTAGTCACGCATAATCTTGCGCTACACAAATTGAATGGCGATGCCGCCGAGCGGCCCGAAGTCGGCGTGCAGCGTATCGCCTTTTTGCGCGAACACCACCCGCGTGAACGAACCGGCGAGCACAATGTGTCCCGGCTCCAGAGCGTGCCCATGCGGACCGATCTTGTTGGCAAGCCAGGCTACGCCCAGCGCTGGGTGACCAAGAACGCCCGCAGCGAGGCCGGTCTCCTCGATCTCGGAATTGCGGTACATGATGCCGCCGACCCAGCGCAGATCGACATCGAGCGGCCCGACCGGACGCCCGCCCATGGCAATGCCTGCCGCGGCACCATTGTCCGCGACTGTGTCGACGATCTTGCGCTGGTCTTGCAGACGCGCATCGACGATCTCGATCGCCGGCACCACGTATTCGGTGGCGCGTAGAACCTCGGCGAGGCCGACGCCCGGGCCTTGCAGCTTTTTTCCCATGATGAAGGCCAGCTCGACTTCGACGCGCGGCTTGCAGTAATCCGCGTGTTTCACCTTTGCGCCGTCGGCAATCAGCTGGTCGTCGAGGATGTAACCGTAATCCGGCTCGTCGATCATCGAGGAGCGCTGCATGGCTTTCGAGGTGAGCCCCACTTTATGGCCGATCAGCTTGGCCCCGGCCTTGATCTTGCGCTGCGCCACCTCGGTCGAGATCGCGTAGGAATCATCAATGGTGATGCCCGGGAAGGTAATGTGCAGCTGGGTTGCCTGTTTGCGCTCTTTCTGCGCGGCCATCAGGATGTCGGCGGCCTTCTTGCGGTCGGCGTCGGAGAGCATGGTTGAGGGTCTCGGCTGGGCTAAAGAACAAACGACGTTGCCATGTCAGTGCTTCAGCTTCGGATCGACCTTGAAGCTGGCCTGAGTTTTCTTGGTGATCTCATCGACCGTGACGCCCGGCGCGAGTTCGGTCAGCGTCATGCCGCCCTTCTTGCGGTCGATATTGAAGACTCCGAGGTCGGTGATCACCATGTCGACGACGCCGGCGCCGGTCAGCGGCAGATTGCATTTGTGCAAGAGCTTCGGCTCATCCTTGGCGGTGTGTTCCATGATCACCACCACCTTCTTGACGCCGGCCACGAGATCCATGGCGCCACCCATGCCCTTCACCATCTTGCCGGGAATCATCCAATTGGCGAGATCGCCGTTTTCGGCGACCTGCATCGCGCCGAGCAGCGCGATGTCGATGTGGCCGCCGCGGATCATCGCGAAGGAATCGGCCGATGAGAAAAAGCTGGTGGTCGGCAATTCGGTGACGGTCTGCTTGCCGGCATTGATCAGGTCGGGATCTTCCTCGCCTTCGTAGGGAAACGGCCCGAAGCCAAGCATGCCGTTTTCGCTTTGCAGCTGCACCGTCATACCGTCGGGAATGTAGTTCGACACCAACGTTGGAATGCCGATGCCGAGATTGACGTAGAAGCCATCGCGCAATTCCTTCGCGGCGCGCTCGGCCATCTGATCGCGGGTCCAGGGCATATTAGACGTCTCCTCCGGTTGCGGCGGCAGCTGCGCGCTTGCGGACCGTGCGCTGCTCGATGTGCTTGACCGCATTGGGAACGTGAATGATGCGCTTGACGTAAACGCCAGGCGTAATGATGTGATCGGGATTCAATTCGCCCGGGTGCACGAGGTGCTCGACCTCCGCGACCGTCACTTTGCCGGCCGTCGCCATCATCGGATTGAAGTTGCGCGCCGTCTTTCGATAAACAAGATTGCCCTCGTGGTCGCCCATCCATGCGTGCACGACGGATAAATCTGCGACGATGCCGCGCTCCATGATGAAACGCTCGCCGTCAAATTCGCGCTCTTCCTTGCCCTTGGCAATGTCAGTGCCGGCGCCGGTCCGGGTAAAGAATGCCGGGATGCCCGCGCCGCCGGCGCGAATGCGTTCGGCCAGCGTGCCTTGCGGATTGAATTCAATCTCGAGTTCGTTTGCCAAAAACTGCTGCGCGAACAATTTGTTTTCGCCCACATAGGACGAGATCATTTTCTTGACCTGCCGGGTTTCCAGCAACAGGCCGAGGCCGGCGCCGTCGACGCCCGCATTGTTCGACACAATCGTGAGATTTTTCACGCCGCTGTCGCGGATGGCGAGGATCAGCGTCTCTGGTATGCCGCAGAGGCCGAAGCCTCCGGCGCAGATCAGCATGCCGTCCTTGAGCACGCCGGCCAGCGCGGATTTCGCGTCGGAATAGACCTTCTTCATACGTCTCCACCACTCTCCCGGACCAACAGATTTCTATAGGGACTATGGCCCAAGCCAAACGTCAATTGGCCGTAAGCGCCCCGCGTAAGCCTAGCGCAGACCCGCATTGCGGGTCACCCCGTCGCGGATATTTGCCAAGCCCGCATTTGGCATTATGACAGGCGGCGCGCGATCCACCCCGAGAACCGGTTCCCACCATTCGGGATCGCGCTATACCAGCGAGCCCCAACCTCGAGCCCTATGCCAAACGTACTCATTCTCACGGAAGTCCAGGAAGCCATGCGCGCCCGTTACAAGGCGATGCTGATGGAGCGTTTTCCGCAACTCACGATCAATGTCGTCGGCCATCACACCCTGGTCGATCCTCACATTGCCGACACCGACATCCTGCTGTGTTTCGGCCCGCCGATGGCCGACCACGTCGTGCGCGATGCGCCCAAACTGAAATGGATCCAGTCGCTTGGGACCGGGGTCGACAATATTGTCGACCTGCCCTCGCTCGGCAAAGAGGTGCTGGTCACCAATGTCCGCGGCATCCACGGCGCGCCGGTCTCGGAAGCCACTATCGCCTTCATGCTGTCGCTCGCGCGCGACATGCCGCGCTCGGTCCGCGCGCAGGACAACAGCAAGTGGGAGCGATGGCCGTCGGCTCTGCTCGCCGGCAAGACGGTCGGCATTCTCGGCGTTGGCCTCATCGCGGAATATCTCGCTCCCATCTGCAAGACGTTCCATATGACGGTGATCGGCATCAGCGGCAGCCCGCGCGACAGCAAGGGGTTCGACCGCATGGTTCACCGCAACGATCTCCTGAAGATCGCGCCCGAGCTCGACTTTCTCGTTGCGCTGGCCCCGCTCACGCCTGAAACGCGCGGCATCGTCGGCGAAAAATTGCTGAGCGCCATGAAGCCGACGGCTTACCTCGTCAACGTCGCACGCGGCGGCGTCGTCGACGAACCGGCCTTGATGGCTGCTCTCAATGCGGGAAAAATTGCCGGCGCCGGGCTCGACGTGTTTTCGCAAGAACCGCTGCCGCCCGACAACCCGCTGTGGAAGACCAAGAATGTGACGATCTTCTCGCATCTCGGCGGCTATTCGCAGGGCTACGAAGACCGCGCCATGCCGACCATCGCCGGCAACATGGCCAAGTTTCTGGCCGGCGATCCCAAATCCATGATCAATATTGTGCGCAAGCCTGCGTCCTGGGGAGTTTGAACGATGGCCTTGTCGGAACGCCTGAACACGCCGATCTCCACTGCCGAGCTTGAGCGCCGCTGGCGCCTGGTGCGCGCGGCCATGGAGCGCGAAAAGATCGATGTGCTGCTGATGCAGAACAACAACGATCACATGGGCGGTTATGTCAAATACTTCACCGACATGCCGGCGACCAACGGTTATCCCAACACCGTGGTGTTCCCTCGCGACGATGAGATGACTGTCGTTTGCCAGGGCCCATTCGGCGGCAGCGAAGCCACCGCGCAGGGCGACCAGAACTGGCGCGGCGTCAAACGCATTCTCACCACGCCGAGCTACGCCTCCGCGCATTACACCAAGGAATACGACCCCGAGCTCGCGGCAACTGCACTCAAGCCCTTCGCCAACAGCACCATCGGCTATGTCGGCACCTACCAGATGTCTTTCGCGCTGCTCGACTACATGAAGCGCACGTTTCCGCAGGCGCGCTTCGTCGACGCGACCGAAATGGTGGACCAGATCAAGATCATCAAGAGCGCGGAAGAAATGGAGCTGGTGAAACGCGCGGCTTTGATGCAGGACGGTGCCATGCGCGCGGCCTTTGCCGCAGCAAAACCGGGCATGCGCGATACCGAAGTTGCCGCTGTCGCGCAGCATTACAGTCAGTGCCACGGCAGCGAGAACGGCATTTATCTTTGCGCCTCGATGCCGCTTGGCAAGCCGTCGAAATTCGCCAACCGGCATTTGCAAAACCGCATCATCCAGAAGGGCGATCAGATCGCGCTTCTGGTCGAGGACAATGGGCCGGGCGGCATGTACACGGAACTCGGGCGCTCCTGCGTGGTCGGCGCCAAAGTGCCGCAGGCGATGAAGGATGAACTTGCGTTCTGCAAGGCGTCGCGCAAGTTCACACTCGACCTGCTTAAGCCCGGTACACCCTGCAAGGACATCTGGGACGCCTTCAACGATTTCATGCGCAAGAATGGCCGCCCGACCGAGGCGCGGCTTTATTGCCACGGGCAGGGCTATGATCTGGTCGAGCGGCCGCTGATCCGCAACGACGAGCCAATGACCATCGAAAAGGACATGAATATCGTCGTCCATCCGACCTATATCCATGCCGGCTACCTGAATTGGCTGTGCGATAACTACCTGATCGGCGGTAACGGGCCGGGCGACCGCCTGCACCAGTTCCCCGAGGAGATCATCGAGGTCGGTTAGCCAAACCAGCCGTCCCCGCTTGACCCGCAGGCATGCGCCGCGCAAATCTCCGCTTCCAAGGTGGAGATGAAAACAATGAAAAAGATTTTGTTTGCTGCGGCCGTTGCCGCGCTGGCGCTGGCCGGACCGGCCGCCGCCGAAGACTTCCCGACGCGTCCGGTCACGATGGTCATTCCGTTTGCCGCGGGCGGTCCGCAGGACACGATCGGCCGCATCATCGCGCAGCGCATGGGCGAATTGCTCGGCCAGTCCGTGGTGGTCGAAAACGTCGGCGGCGCCGGGGGCATGACCGGTTCCAAGCGCGTCGCCGATGCCAAGCCCGACGGCTACACCATGATCCTCGGCAGCGTCGGCACCCACGCGCAGAACCAGACGCTGTACAAACATCCTCTCTATAATGTGCTGACCGATTTCACGCCGGTTGCTTATCTCGCGGTGACACCAATCGCGATCATCACGCGGCCCGATCTGCCAGTGAGCAATTTCAAGGAATTCATCGCCTACGCCAAAGCCAACCAGGACAAGATGCAATACGGCTCGGCCGGCGCCGGCTCTGCCACCCATCTCGCCTGCGTTGTGCTCGACAGCGCGATGGGCACCAAGATCACGCACGTTCCATACAAGGGCACCGGTCCCGCCATGCAGGATCTGGTCGGCGGCCGCATAGACTATCTGTGCGACATCATCGCCACCGCCAAGCCGCAGATCGATGGTGGAAGCGTGAAGGGCATCGCCATCATGACGAAAGAGCGCTCGCCGGTTCTGCCCAATCTCGCGACCACAGGTGAACAAGGCGTCGACGTGCAGGCCTATACCTGGAGCGCGCTGTTTCTGCCGAAAGGCGCCCCGGCTGATGTCGTGAAGATCCTCAACAAAGCCGCCATCGACGCGCTCACGACCACGTCGGTGCAGGAGCGCCTCGCAAAACTTGGCGCAACGGTTGCCACGCCAAACGAGCGCAGCCCGCAATGGCTGGGCGATTTCGTCAAGAGCGAAGTCAAGAAATGGGAAGCGCCGATCAAGGCGAGCGGCGTGCAGGTCGAGTAACACACGCGGCGCGAGGGCTTTGCCGAGCGGCGTCAGGAAAAGGAGTCGACGATGGCCGACATCAAGATTCTCAATCCGGAGGCGCTCGGCAAGCCGCTCGGGCAATATTCGCAAATCACACGCGTGAAGGCGTCGGAATACATTTTCATCGCAGGCCAGGTGGGCGTTGATCGCGACGGCAAGGTTGCCGATGGTTTCGACGCCCAATGCGTGCAGACCTTTGCCAACATCGAAACAGCGTTGAAATCGGTAGGCGCCGGCTGGGGCAATATCGTCCAGTTCACGACTTACCTGGTGCACTCGCAGGATATTCCGAAGTTCATGACATACCGCCTGCGCGAATTTCCAAAGATGTTTTCCAATGGCGCCTATCCGCCCAATACGCTGCTGATGATCGACCGGCTGGTGCAGGAACCGCTGCTGGTCGAGGTGCAGGCGGTCGCTGCGCTCTGAAGCTACGCCTTTGGCTTGTCCATCAGGCTGACGTGGGCGGCGACCACGCGCCAGCCTTCCGGGAATTTCACCCAGGTCTGCATCTGCCGGCCGAGCTTGCCGGGCGCGGACGGACGTTCATAAAGCGTCGAAGCAACCGCGAAATCCCTGCCGTAGGTCGTGATCACCGTGCGCGACAGCTTGCGTCCCAGTGCCACCGGCGACCGCGCACCGCGGAAGGATTTGATTTCGGCGTAGCCATAAAGGATTTCATTCACGCCGTAGCGAATGGTGCGCGAGTCGTCGCGAAATAGTTCGTCGAGCGTGGCTACATCATTGCTCACGAGCGCCATTTCGTAGCGCTCGAATGCCGCGGTGACCTCGGCAACCACCTCAGCCCGATCGATGTCCATTCGGCTCCTCCCTCTCCACGTTGTCATTGCCGGGCTTGACCCGGCAATCCATGAGGCAATCGGCAAGCATAGCTGTAGGTAAGGCTCTTCCGCGTTGCACATCATCATGGATGCCCGGGTCAAGCCCGGGCATGACACTAAATTTGTTGCACACTCCGCCCGCCTCACTTATGGAATAAAATCCTAAATTAGATAGTGTCAAGGCTTGTCCACTCATTCCGGCTGGCGCCCGCGCGCCGCGATGACGTAAGGTGGGCCATAGTGTGGGCCATCAAGCCTGCCATGCCGACAACACGCCGAACGGCGTCTTGAATTGGGGAGGATTGCCGTGAGAGCCTTGAGACCGCTGCTGATTGGATTGGCGCTGCTGTGCCCGACTTTGGCCCTGGCGCAGGATTTTCCGACCAGGACCATCCGGCTGGTCGTGCCGTTCCCGCCCGGCGGACCGAACGACATCATCGCGCGCGTGGTCGGCCAGCGCATGTCGGAAATCCTCAAGCAGACGATCGTCATCGACAACCGGTCCGGCCAGGGCGGCGTGGTCGGCACCGACGTGGTCGCAAAGGCCGCACCGGACGGCTACACGATCGCGATCGCAAGCGCCGGCGCGCTCGCCATCAGCCCGAGCATGGAGAAAGTCGCCTACGACACGCTCAAGGATCTGCAACCCATCACGCTCGTTGCCAAAGTGCCGGAGATGCTGGTGGTTGCGACCAATGTCCCCGCCAGCAACATGAAAGAGCTGGTGGCGCTGGCGAAGTCGCAGCCCGGCAAGCTCAACTTTGCGTCTTCCGGGCCCGGCAGCATGCCGCATCTGGCCGGCGAGCTGCTCAAGCTCACCGCCGGCATCAACATCGTGCACGTGCCCTATCGCGGCGCGGCTCCGGCGGTGAACGACCTGCTTGCCCAGCAGGTGCAGATGGTCTTCCTCGATCTCCCCGTGCTGCTGCCGCAGATCAAGGCCGGCAAGCTCAAGCCGATTGCGGTCGGCACCACGCAACGTGTGCCGAGCGCGCCTGATGTACCGACGACAGTCGAAGCTGGAATGCCCGACCTGCAAACGGAGAACTGGTACGGCATGGTGGCGCCGGCCAAGACTCCGCCGCAAATCGTCGCCGCACTCAACAAGGCCGCGGTCGATGCCATGAAGGACCCGGCCGTCGTCGAAAAGCTTGCAAGTCAGGGCGCGATCCTGGTCGGCGATTCACCCGAACATTTTCGCGACTACATCGCCAGCGAAACCAAGAAATGGGCGAAAGTGATCGCGGACGCCGGTGTACAGACTGAGAAGTAACCGGCGATTTTGTAATGGTGGCAGCTGAAAACTTCGTCTTGCGTTCGACCGTCACGTCGCCGTTCGGCCGCAAGGCGCGCATGGCGATCGACGCGCTCGGCTTGACCGGCCGCGTCACGATCACGCCTGCCGATCCGCTTGACGAGAATGACACGCTGCGCCGGCAGAACCCGCTCGGCAAAATGCCGTGTCTCGTGCTGGCCGACGGAAGCACTATCTACGACAGCTCTATCATCATCGAGTTCCTGCAAGATGCCGCGGGCACTGACCGCCTGTTGCCGTTGCGCGGTCCTGCACGCTTCAAGGCCCTGACGCTGGCGCGGCTTGCGGATGGCATTATGGATGCATCAATTCTCGTCGTATACGAGAACCGCTTCCGTCCGGACTCGCCGCCCTCGGCGCGCTGGCTCGATCATCAGCGCGGCAAGATCATGCGCGGGCTGGCTGCATTCCAGGCCTCGCCTCCCGACCCGGACAAAACCGACGTCGTTTCGATCGGTCTTTCCTGCGCACTCGGCTATCTCGACTGGCGCAGGCAGGTTGACTGGCGCCCGGCCTTTCCAGGCCTTGTGACGTGGCTTGACCAGTTTTCCGCACACGAGCCGGCATTTGAGCGCACGCGCGCCAAGGACGCATGATGCTGCACGGTACCGATACACCCGCGGACCCGCCTTATTGGATGGCCGCGCCCAGCAAGCCAAAGCTCAAGCTACCGCCCGGGGCCTGCGACGCCCATGTCCACGTGTTCGGGCCGCGCGCGCGCTTTCCCTTTGCCGAAGGCCGGAAATACACGCCATCCGACGCCACCAAGGAGATGCTGTTCGCGCTGCATGCGCGTCTCGGCATCGAGCATTGCGTGATCGTGCAGCCGAACTGCCACGGCACTGACAATTCGGTGACTGAGGACGCTGTCGCCGCCACCGGCGGGGCCTACAAAGGCGTGGCGCTGGTTTCGACGACGATAGCGGACAAGGAACTGAAGCGGCTCGCCGCCGCCGGCCTCACCGGAGCGCGCTTCCATTACATGGAGCATCTCGGCACTGGCGCGACGATCGATGAAGCCGTTGCATTCGGCAAACGCCTTGCCGATGTCGGCTGGCATTTGCAGATTCACATGGACGGCGATCGCATTGCCGAACTCGCGCCCGCGCTCAGGCGGTCGCCGGTGCCGGTGATGATCGACCATATCGGCCGCATCGATGCCTCGCGGGGGCTGGACCAGCCCGCCTTCCGCGCGCTGCTCGCACTGATGCAAGACAAGAATGTGTGGATCAAGGTGAGCGGGACCGACCGGGCAACGCGACAGGGCCCGCCTTATCCCGACGCAATGCCGTTTGCCCGCAAGCTGGTGGCGGAATTCGGCGACCGTGTTGTCTGGGGCACCGATTGGCCGCACCCAAACCATGCGCCGCCGGTGGTCGACGACGGCCTGCTGGTGGATATTCTCAACGAGATCGCGCCCGGCGCCGCCGCGCTCCAGGCTTTGCTAGTGGACAATCCGCAGCGCTTTTATAACTTCGCGCCGGCGCGCCGATTGACCGGAGCTGTATCATGAGCGGACGCCTGCAAGACCGCGTCGCGATCGTCACGGGCGCCGGCTGCGTCGGACCCGGCTGGGGAAACGGGCGCGCGACCGCAGTGCGCTTTGCCGAGGAAGGCGCCAGGATATTCGCGGTCGACCGCGATCTCGACAGCATCACGGAAACCGTCGAGCGCGTAAAAAAAGCGGGCGGCGAAATCGTCACGCATCAGTGCGATGTGACCGGCGCCGCGTCGGTCGAAGTCATGGTGAAAACCTGCCTCGATCGCTTCGGCCGCATCGATATCCTCGTCAACAATGTCGGCGGTTCGGCGCATGGCGGCCCGGTTGAGTTGAGCGAAGATGTCTGGGATGCGCAGGTCGATTCCAACCTGAAAAGTGTCTTTCTCACCCTGAAGCATGTGCTGCCGGTCATGGAACGCCAGAAAAGCGGTGCGATCGTCAATGTCGCATCGACCTCCGGCCTGCGCTGGACCGGCTCGGCACAAGTCGGCTATGCGGCGACCAAGGCGGGCGTCATCCAGCTATCGCGCGTGGTTGCCGTGCAATATGCGGCCAAGGGAATTCGCGTCAATTCCGTGGTGCCGGGCCAGCTGCACACGCCGATGGTGGAAGCGCGCCTTGCCAAGCAACGCGCGGGCGGCGATGTCGAGGCGCTGCTGAAATCGCGGGTTGAGCGCATTCCGCTTGGCTTCATGGGCGATGGGCAGGATACCGCCAACGCGGCGCTGTTCCTTGTATCCGACGAGGCGCGCTTCATCACCGGCACGGAAATCGTGGTGGACGGCGGCATGGTCGCGCGCTGCGATTAGGTGAGTCCGTCATTCCGGGTTCGCTCGCGCGCCGGAATGACGACGTCCTTTTGTGCATACCGCGCAATCAGCGCTCGTCCTACCGCAGAACGTCGACCACCGTGGCCACCAACACGAGTGACCCCATTCCGGCGAATGTGATGATTGCCGACGCCCGGCCGACAACTGCACAGCACTGATTAAGTCTGGTTCTGAACTGCATAGGCCGTATGTAGGCCCCCGACGCATCGGCCATGCGTGACGCGGCTCACATAGATCAAAATATGAATGCTGCCTGCTTCGCCCCCGGGGAGTGACGTCGATTCACCCGGTGCACCGCCGTCACCATCCGTCCGTTTCGAACCCTTTTGTCGTTTTAGACCAACTAAATGACGTTTTTGTCCAAGATTCGAATGCCGCCGCTGGCTAGACGCGCGAGCGAAATTGCGTTGGCCAATGCTTTATCAGGGTGGCGAGATGAGTATCACCAAGACAGCAATGACATTAAGTGTGCTTCTGGCGACGTGCGCCCTTACTCTGACACCGGCTACCTTGACGCGGGCGCAAAGCTCCGGTGGAGGGTCGGGCCTCGATGCCATCAAACGTGACTATCGACGCCCTGCCCCGCGCCCTGTCGACAATCCGGCACTCGCCGATCTCGGGCGCAAGCTTTTCTTCGACACGCGTATTTCCGCATCGGGCAAGACATCCTGTGCAAGTTGTCACTTTCCGGAGCTGGGCTACGTGGTGATCGATGCACACCCGTTGAACGATTCCGGCAAGGGAACGTCGCGCAAATCACAGCCATTGATCGGTCTGGGTTATGCCGGCAAAGCGCCGGTCGGCTGGGACGGCCGCAGCGCAACCTTGGAGGCGCAGGCAAAGGCATCGATAGCCACCGGATCCATGTCGATGCGCGAAACAGCAACCCCCGTGAAGGTCGAGACGATCGAGGAGCGCGTCCGATCAGCCCCCGACTACGCGGAAAATTTCAAAGCGGCCATGCCCGGCCGGCCCATCGATGTCGACGCGATCGCAGTCGCGGTGGCGGCTTTCGAGCGTACGCTTGAACCGGGAATTGCGCCGTTCGACCGCTGGATCGCGGGCGACGAGAAAGCGATCCCGGTTTCTGCCAAGCGTGGGTTTGCGCTGTTCGCGGGCAAGGCCGGCTGCGCCGCTTGCCATGGCGGCTGGCGGTTCACCGATGACCAATTTCACGATATTGGCACGACGACAACCGACCAGGGACGAGGCAAGGAAACCAAGGATGCGGCGCTGAACTTTGCGTTCAAAACTCCGACGCTGCGATCGGTGGCACAGCGGGCTCCGTACATGCACAATGCCTCGATCGCCACATTAGGCGACGTCGTGCGCCATTATGAAAAGGGTGGCATTGATCGCCCAAGCCGTTCACCGCTGCTGGTCCCGATTGAACTGACAGACACGGAGCGGCTCGACCTGGTCGCGTTTATGGAAACATTGACGGGCCAGAACGAAGGTCCGCGAACCAGTCACTGACGCGCGCGGCGGCGCGGGCCAGCATTAGCGATTAAGCCACCGCCGCGCGAAACCAAGCAGGCCCTGCGGCAGGAAGATGATCATCACGATGAAGATGACGCCGAGTGGGATCAGATAGGGAAACTGGTCTCCGAACAGGCGCGACAGGAGCTCGCGCAGCAGCAGGAAGAACCCGGCGCCGACAATCGGGCCGACCAGCGTGCCGATGCCGCCCATGACGTTGAAGATGACGGTTTCGCCCGACACCAGGAAATAGACGAAATCGGGCGCCGCGAACTTGTTCTGGATGGCGTAGAGCACGCCGGCCAGGCCCGCGAACAATCCCGAAAGCATCACCGCTACGATCTTGTAGCGCTCGACCGGATAACCGATGGCACGGGTGCGTGGCTCGTTCTCGCGGATCGACTGCAGAACCATGCCGAATGGCGACTGCGTAATGCGACGCAGGATCAGATAGGACGCCGTCACCACCGCCAGCACGAACCAGTGCAGCGTCTCCGTCGTGAACGGGACGGAGTAGATGAAGGGAATGGAAAACCGCGGACGGCTGAACGCCAGGCCGTTTTCGCCGCCAGTTACTTCGGTCCAGGTGAAAATGATGACGTAGAAGATCTGGCTGAAGATCAGCGTGGTGATGGCGAAATAGATGTCGCGCAGCCGCGTCGAGAAATAGGCCACGAACAGCGAGACGATGGCGGCAGCGGCAAGCCCCAGGATAATGGCGATCCACAAATTCGGCGGGCTGACCATCAACAACGCCGCCGCGGCGCCGTACATGCCGAGCCCGAAAAAGGCCGAGTGCCCGAACGAGATCATGCCGGTGTAGCCGATCAGAATGTCGGACGACATTGCCAGCAGGCCCCAGATCAGGATTTCGGTCAGGAAGCGGCGCCAGAACTCCGGCAACACCAGCGGCGCAACGATCAGCAGCGCCAGCACCACGCAAAATGCGATCCAGTAAGTTTTGTTGGAGTGCTTCATTTGGGCGTCGGGACAAATAGGCCGGTCGGCCGGAACAGCAGCGTCAGGATCAGCACGACAAAAGACACGATCACCGCCTGCGACGGGTTCACCCAGATCGCGGCGTAGGATTCCAGCAGGCTGATGAAGATGGCGGCGAGAATGGAGCCGCCGAGATTGCCCATGCCGCCGACCACAACGACGATGAAGGCCTTGAGCACCCAGTCGAGGCCCATGGTGTGATTGACGCCGACCAGTGGCCCGAACAGCACGCCGCTCGCCGCCGCCATCCCCGCTCCGATGGCGAAGACGCCGGTCAGTACCCATGGCACCGGGATGCCCATCGCCTGCGCCATGATGCGGTCCTGCGTGGTGGCGCGAATCCAGACGCCGAATTTCCCGTACTTGAGGAACAGGTAGAAGCTGCCGATGATCGCCGCAGACAGGCCAGCAATCACCAGCCGGTACCAGGGATATTCCAGATAGAACAGATTGAAGTGCGTGGTGATCGGCTCGTTGATCTTGCGCGACGACGGCCCGAACTGCCACAGCGCGTAGTTCTGCAGGATCAGCGACATACCGAACGTGGCAAGAATGGTGGTCAATGGATCGCGGCCGATCAGCGGCCGCAGCGTTACGATCTGCATGGCACCGCCGAGGATCGCCACAATCAACGAGGCAAGGATGAGCGCAAGCCAGAAGCTGCCGGTCGCACCGAGCACGATGACGCCAATATAAGCGCCGAGCATGAACAATTCGCCGTGCGCAAAATTCACCACGTCCATGATGCCGAAGATCAGCGTGAGGCCGGACGCGACCAGCGCCAGGATCATGCCGGTGACGATCCCGTTCAACGTCTGGATCACGATCTGATCCCAGGGAATGGACTGGAAGAATTGAACAACAGCGTCCATCGCTACACCCCGAGATACTGCTTGATAATCGGATCGTGCACATCAATCTCGGAGGCTGCGCAGTGGTGACGCACCTGGCCTTTCTCCATGATGTAGACGCGCTGGCTTGCGGCCAACGTTAGCGGCACATTCTGCTCGACCAGCAGAATAGCCACGTTTTCCTTATGTAAAATGTCGATGATATTTTTGATCTGCGACACCATCCTCGGCATAAGGCCTTCGGTCGGCTCGTCGAGCAGAATGATCTTGGGCTCCAGCATCATGGCGCGAGCGATCGCGAGCATCTGCTGCTCGCCGCCAGAGAGCGTGCCGCCGGCCTGGTCGCGCCGCTCGGCCAGCACCG
Source organism: uncultured Alphaproteobacteria bacterium (assembly GCA_963735285.1). Taxonomy (GTDB): domain Bacteria; phylum Pseudomonadota; class Alphaproteobacteria; order Rhizobiales; family Xanthobacteraceae; genus Pseudolabrys. The sequence goes on from CAVTKN010000013.1 coordinate 95,683, forward strand.
GGAAGAACGTGAACACCTTGTCGAGCAATGCTTTCTTCTTGTCGTCGGTGACGCCGCTGCGGTCGAGCCCGGTGCGTAAATTCTCCATCACGGTGAGCAGGCGAAAGATGCGCCGGTCCTCCGGTACATAGCCGATCCCGAGCCGGGCGAGCTTGTGCGCCGCCATGCCGCCGATCGACTGGCCGTTAAACTGGATGCTGCCCCGACTGGGATTGACCAGACCCATGATGGTCTTGAGCGTGGTACTTTTGCCGACGCCGTTGCGCCCCAGCAGCCCGACCACTTCGCCCGGCGCGACTGTCAGCGACACGCCGTGGAGAATATGGCTCTTGCCGTAATAGGTGTGCAGGTCATCGACCTGGACCAGCGGCGGTGCGGTGGTGCCGTTCGTGCTCATGTCTTGAGATAGACCTCAAGCACTTTGGGATTCTGCTGGATTTCTTCCGGCGTACCCTCGGCGAGGATCTGGCCATAATGCAGCACAGTAATGCGGTCGCACAATTCCATCACCACCTGCATGTCATGTTCGACGATGAGTATGGTGAGATTCTTGGCGATCTTGCGCACCAATTGCATGGTGTCATGCGTCTCGGCCGCACTCATGCCAGCGGTCGGCTCGTCGAGGCACAGCAATTTCGGCTCAGTGGCGAGCGCGATGCCGATTTCGAGATTGCGCTGCTCACCGTGGGACAGATTGGCGGCCAATTCGTAGGCCTTGCCGAGTAGCCCGACCAACTCGAGCGCGGCTTCGGCCTTGCCGTTGATGTCGGCGAATTCGCTGTGGTGCCGAACCATATTCCAGGCGTGGCGGCGCGACTGCGCGGCGATGCGCACGTTTTCCAGCACCGTGGCGTTCGGCAGGATGTTGGTGATCTGGTACGAGCGCGCAATTCCCTTCTGCGAAATCGCATTGGACGGCAGGCCGGTGATGTCGTCGCCGTCGAACAGGATGCGGCCGGCGGTCGGCCGGAGCACCCCGGTCAGGCAATTGAAGAAGGTGCTTTTCCCCGCGCCGTTCGGACCGATGATGGCGCAGACGTCGCCGCGCCTGACTTCGAAATTGACCTGAGAAAGCGCCGCCAATCCGCCAAAGCGGCGGCTCAGCAGTTCGGTCTTGAGGATGGAAGCCGGCTCCGCTCCCCGGCTCAACGCCGGGGAGCGTAGGTCAGCGGACGCTTGCGCGCTCACTTACGAGTTGGCGAACTTGCAGGCCGGCGGGAAAATCGTCTTCTCTCCCGCGACCGTCTCGACGATATGGTGCTTGCCGCCTTTGATCTCGAAGATGAACTGGCGGATGAACGCCTGGTGGTCTTCCTTACGAATGACGCCGCCGCCCTGCGGGAAGTCGTCGCCTTCCTTCATCACCAGGCCTTCAAGCGCCTCGATGAGCTTCATGGTGTCCTTGCGGCCCTCGAATTTCGATTTTTCCATGCCGAGCTTGAGCGCGTTGACCGACTCGTAGTTCGACTGCACATAGCGATCCGGCAGCGGACCGCTGGGATCGATCTTCTTCAGCCGTATCAGGGCTTCGTCATAGAATTTCTTGTGATACGGCGTGTTGAGCGGAGCTTCGAACACCGGAATGTACCGGTTGATGCCGATGAAGCCTTCGATCTTGTTGCCGAGCGCCGGCAGATTGACCAACTCGGCAATGGCTCCGTCACCCGCCCATTTGTACTTCTTGGTCAGGCCGAGGTCGTAGGCCTGGTTGCCGATGGTGATGCCGTCTTTGCCGAAGAAGATGCCGAACAGTCCGTCGAAGTCGCCCTGGATCTTGGACAGGAACGGCGTCATGTCGGCGGTGCCGAGCGGAATGCCGGTGGTGCCGACGACCGTGCCGCCGAGTTTCTTGATTTCGGCCGCGTAGGCGTCGCGCGTCGACTGGCCCCAGGAATAGTCGGCAAAGGCGATGTGCCACTTTTTGCCCATCTTGTTGACGAGATAGGGCGCGATGGCGACCGCCTGTGCCGGCGCGTATTCGTAGGTCCGGAAGCTGTAGCGATTGCACTTCGAAGTGGTCAGCGTTGTGTCGAGGCACACGCTGATCATGTTGACGACTTTGTTTTCCTCGAACACCGGCATGCAGGCGAGACAGATGTTGGAGAGGAAGCCGCCGACGTGAACGTCGACGTTGTCTTCCACCAGCAGCTTTTCAGTTTTGCGGCGGCCGACGTCCGGTTTGGATTCGTCGTCGGCAATGATCACCTCAAGCGGGCGGCCATTGACGCCGCCGGAACTGTTGATGCGGTCGACCGCCATCTGCAGGCCGACCACCGCGGTCTTGCCGCCGAGCGCAGCCGCGCCCGAGAGCGGTTGTAAGGAGCCGATTTTGTATGGCGTCGTTGCCCCGAAGGCCGCGCGCCATGGCGCCGGCACCAGCATGGCCGCGCCCAGCGCGCCGCCGCCCCAACCGACGAGCGTGCGGCGCGTCACCTTGCCGCTGTACCAGATGTCCTGCGCCCAGGCTTCGTCTTTCCATTTTTCAGTCATAGCTGTCCCTCCCTCAGGATGTAATTTGAGCGAATTGAAAAGCGCGGCGCCCCACACGGCCGCGCGAGCCGATGACCGCACGCCCCGGCGTGACAGTACAACGCATAACAAATCCTCCCCTGCCGGCCCTTGGCGGGCTCTTGCATTTGATCCCGTAAGCAAACGCGATCCCGCCATAAGTTTCAACCGCTATCTGCATAGGAATCCTTGGGGATGCATGCCAATTCGTATCGTCGTAAGGTGCCCGGGAAATAAGCAAACATCGTCGAATGCCGCGGCATCCGGTGCTAGGTTTACCGCGACAACAACGGGACAAAGCCAATGGCCGTTACGCCCCTGCGCCGAGACGATAAACCCGCAGCCGGCAGCGGGTTGGCCGCGAGGCTTGCCATTCGCGCCGGGCATCGCGCGCCAACCGCCGGTCTTGCGCCCGGCTATGTGCAGGGCAATCTCGCCATCCTGCCAAAAGCGCTCGCCGCTGATTTTTTGCGCTTCTGTCAACTCAATCCCAAGCCATGCCCGGTGATCGGTACTTCGGAGCCGGGCGACTGGCGGGTGCCGGATCTCGGCGAAGATCTCGATATCCGCACCGACCTGCCGCGCTATCGCGTCTGGAAAAATGGTGAATTGATTGCTGAGCCCTATGATGTGCGCGAATTCTGGCGCGACGATCTCGTGAGTTTTGTGATCGGCTGTTCGTTTTCGTTCGAAGAAGCACTGGTGTCGGAAGGCATTGAGCTGCGGCACATCTCGCTGGGTTGCAACGTACCGATGTACCGAACTTCGATTGCCACGCACGCGGCCGGTCCGTTCCACGGCCCGATGGTGGTGTCGATGCGGCCGCTGACACCGAAAGACGCGATCCGCGCCGTTCAGATCACGACGCGCTTTCCAGCGGTGCACGGTGCGCCCGTGCATATCGGCAAACCGGAACTGATCGGCATCAAGGACATCATGAAGCCCGATTACGGCGACGCGGTCGAAGTCCGCGATGATGAGATGCCGGTGTTCTGGGCCTGCGGTGTCACGCCGCAATCGGTGATCGCGACGGTGAAGCCGGATTTCTGCATTACGCATTATCCCGGCAGCATGCTGGTGACGGACAGAAAAAATACCGAATTTGCGATTATGTGAGTGAAGACATCAGAAGTGATCGTCATGGCCGGGCTTGTCCCGGCCATCTCGCTTAGGAAGGCAACGCCGTGCCTTCCTGATCGAGATGCCCGGCACAAGGCCGGGCATGACAAATGTGAGGTGATGCCCGCACGCAGCACAGGGCGTTGCTACGCCGCATCCCTCGCCGCGTTCTTGTCGAGCAAGCCGGCCTCGATCAACGCCTGCCGGATGCGCGCGATTTCCGCGCGCTCGATCTTGACCAGCGGCGGACGCACCACCGCGCGCGGCAATTTCCCGAGCAGCACCAGCGCTTCCTTCATGCGGTTGTGCATGTCGACGAAGGGATCGGCATAGAACACGCGCGCCATCGGCTCGATGCGCTCGTTGAGTCGCTTGGCTTCGGCGAGATCATTGGCCTGCACAGCGCGGAACAACTTGGCCTGCAAGTCGGCAATCACGCTGCCCGAACCCGACAGCAGGCCATTGGGACCGAGCACAAGCGAGGCCAACAGCCACGAACTATGCGTGGTGAGCACGTTCACAGGCCGCGGCAGATTTTGCAGGGTGCGGATATGCCATTCATGATGCGGCACATTGCCGATCCAGTCCTTGATGGCGCGGATCGACGGCACCTCGTCGCACATCTTCAGCAGCGTATCCTTCGGATAGCCCTGGCCGGTCGCGAGCGGGTACTGGAACACGATCAGCGGCAGATCAGTGGAATCGGCAATGCGTTTGACGTGCGCCAGCGCCATCGCGGGCGATTGACCGAGCGTGAACGGTGCCGGCGGGAAGACGAGCAAGGCCGAAGCGCCACCCTGCTCCGCCATGCGTGCGATACGCGCCGCCTCTATGCTGCCGTCGGCCCAGATGCCATTGACCAATGGCAGGCGGTCGCCAACCTCGTCTTGGGTAATGTCGAGGACGCGTTGTTGCTCATCGAAAGTGCAGGAAGCGACCTCGGTCGAATGAGCATTGATCGTGATGGCTGAAAGCCCATCGGCCGCGGCGACGTCGCGCAGATGCTTGCGGAAGTTCTGCTCGTCGATCGCAAGATCATTATCGAACGGCAATAGCACCGCCGGTATGACGCCGTACGGATTATACGTTTTGTGCCGTGCCATCGCCCCTCTCCCGTTTCAGACCGCCGCTTACAGACGGTTCTAGCCGCTCGCGCGCGCTGGCCGGCGCCGTTCGTGGAACCACGGCCGATACTTCGTCATCTTTGCGCGCTGCGCGCCCGTTGCAAGGTGCTTGCAGGTCGACGCCTCGTCGCTCTTTTCTGACGCGCCCCATCGCAGCTCGACGCAATCGTTTAAATTATACGCCATCTCCAGGGCCCCTGCGCGGTCGAGCACGTCCTTGAGCGTGAGCGTCCACGACGAGCCATCGGTGCGAAGGTAGGAAAACTTCCGCGCCGCCAGCTCGGACGCAAGAACGCCCTGCAATTCGGCCTTCACGTCCGAGACGCTTTTGCCTGTCGGCATCGCGTAGCGCTCGGGAAGTCGCGCGACCCGATCGGGGAATCCCCGCACCACGTCAATTGCGATCAACAGGCGCAGATCGCGCGCCGGCGTCGCGAAATCCTCCCAGGCGCCGATCGTCTCGAAGATCGCCGCGCCGTCCGGCATGTTCGCCTCGCCGCGCGCGCTGCTCAGGAATTTTCGGCCGTTTTCGACCGAGGTGACACGCGCCTTCACCTGCTCATCGAGCGCGGCGACCGCCTCCTTCATTGCACGCAACGGATCAAGCGGCTGCGGCGACATCACGTCATCCATTCGGTCATAGAATGCTTCGACGTCAAGCTTGGCCTGCTCGAGGGAAAAATCGCCGTACTGCGGATTCTTCGTGATCTCGGCATTGGTCAACCGCCGCAGGCCGCCGTTTTGGTCCTTCACAATCGGCCGGAAGCGTTTGAACCCGGGGCCGCCGAGCGCAGGATCCTGTGCGAACAGAAAATTGCCGCGCCAGAAACGCTTGCGCGCGACCGTGCCGTCGGGCTGCGCATCGACCGCAAAGATGACGCCGGCAGCGTCGTCGGTTTGCGCGATGCGTTTAGCGATCATCAGAACGTGCCCGTAGGGATCGGCGTAGACGGTGCCTGGTCGCAGCGTCTCCTGCGTCAGTGATACGGGGTAGTAATCCGTGTTTTCGTCGCCCAGTGGCGTGCGTGCGGAGCCGGAATGCACCGCATCGGCGACGGTCGACTGCACAAAATGGCCGAACGACGCCGCGAGCCCTGATGATTTCGGCGCGGCTCCGGTCGACGCGGTTTTTTGTTCATTCGACGAAGCGCGCGCCGCTTCGAGGGTCTGCGTGCTGAACCACTGGAAGCACTTCGGCGGCTGACCGCCGCCGCCGCGCGAGCACTTCGCGTAGCCAAATGGCAGGCCTACCTTGAACGCGAAATAGGCGCGCAGGAAATACGGCAGGTCGGCGCAGTCAGGGCGAATGACAAGCCCCATCTGATCTTCGTTCAGACCCAAATGGTTGAACAGCGCATTGCGCGATTGATCGCGCAGCACTTCATGCAACGCTTTCCACGACAGCGTCGCGTCGAGCGGCGCGTCAAAGAGTTTTTCGATCCATGCGGAGAAAAGGTTTTCAGTCGCGCGATTCCACGAGTTGTGTATCGGCCAGACGCTTCCCGGCGTTGCTCCGGGCGATGGCGGCCTGTCATCGCGCACGGCGATCTCGCGCGTCAGCGTGCTGCACCCGCCCGGTGCGTGATCGCTTGCAAGCTTGGCATGCCAGGTCCCGGAAACCGGCGTCGCGACCTCGGCAAACCAGAAGTACGGCGGGCCGCCGTGCCGCTCACGTGACTTGGCGACGATCCTTCCATCGGGCGCAATCAGCGAGAGTTCACCTTCGATGGGCTTCTCGGCCGCAAAGATGACGCGCAAGGGCGCGCCTTTCCACGGCGCAACCGGCGAGGACAACACTGAAAGGCCGACCGCGTCGTCGCAGGCACCCGGTGCGGTTTGGGCGCGCGCCTCCATGCCGGAAAAAAGAGGGACGAGAAATGCGCCGGCAATCAGCAGCGAGGCCGTTACAGCAGCAGGACGTCGGTGCGTTCGAAGCAATTGAGCCCTCCCCATGGTCGCCCCTTTGGCCTCCCCTTTGGCCGCAATTCCACAATATTGCGAAGGCTTTGGCTGAATCGTGGCAGAATCCATTGTCCGGGCCGAATTTCAGGATACCGCATTGGGCGGACTCAGTCAGCGGCCAGCGCCGCGATTAGGCGAGTAGCCGGGCGCAGGTCAAAGACCCTTGTCCCGGCCGCGTTCGTCGGCGGCAAGCGATCTGAAGAATGCTGGGCTCGCCGTTATGTAATTTTTTGCGCTAACCGGATTTCGCGCCCGACCCCTTCCGCGTCGATTTTTCAAATAAATTCAATGACATCAGCCGGATCGGCCGCCGGTACAAAGACACTTCCGCGTCGGAACTTTCTTCGGATTAGCGGATTTAATTGCTGGCGGGCGCTCCAGCGTGACTTGCTGGCGCGGGCGGGAGGATCAAGTCTCTGCCCTACATAAGATGAAGAACGAACATGGCATTGCGGCTGCGGTACCTGCGGTGGCTAGCCATCCGGTTCGGACCTCATCGCCTCGTCGTGTCCGGCGCGTGCAGACGCGCCGGATGAATGCGCGTTATTCGGGAGGGGTTCGTGGAACAAACAACAATCACAGCTAAGAAAACGCCTAACGGCGTGGTGCCGAAAAAACGTTCGAACCGGCGGGACAACGAGCCTTCCGACGCGACATCACCGACCGAATTGCAAAATCTGTTGCTCGCGTTGCGCGCCATGCGTTCCGGCGACTTTTCGGTGCGGATGGGTGCCGAGCAGGATGGCATCCTTGGCAAAATCGCAGATACCTTCAACGATATCGTCGCCTCCAACGAGCGAATGGCACAGCAGCTCGAACGTGTGGGCCAGGTCGTCGGCCGTGAAGGCAAGACCCGCCACCGTGTCAAATTCGGCATCTCCAGTGGGGCCTGGGGCGAGATGGAAACGTCGGTCAATTCGTTGATCGACGACCTGCTCTGGCCGACCAAGGAAGTCACCACCGCCGTCGCCGCAGTTGCACAAGGCGACTTGCTGAAAACCGTCCGGCTTGAGGTCGACGGCCGGCCGCTCAAGGGAGAATTCCTCGAGGCCGCCAGCATCGTGAACACGATGATCAAGCAGCTCAGCGTGTTCACCTCGGAAGTCACGCGCGTGGCGCGCGAAGTCGGCACCGAAGGCAAGCTGGGCGGCCAGGCACAGGTGCGCGAGGTGACCGGCGTCTGGAAAGACCTGACCGAGAGCGTGAACTCGATGGCGAGCAACCTGACCGCCCAGGTGCGTAACATCGCCGAAGTGACCATCGCCGTGGCCGACGGCGACCTTTCAAAGAAGATCACTGTCGACGTGCGCGGCGAAATTCTCCAGCTCAAGGAAGCCATCAATACGATGGTGGACCAGCTGCGCTCCTTCGCTTCGGAAGTGACCCGCGTGGCGCGCGAGGTCGGCACCGACGGCAAGCTGGGTGGCCAGGCCATCGTGCCGGGCGTCGCCGGCACCTGGAAGGACTTGACCGACTCGGTCAACGCCATGTGCGGTAACCTGACCGACCAGGTGCGTAACATCGCGCAGGTGACCACCGCGGTCGCGCGCGGCGACTTGTCGCGCAAGATCACCGTCGACGTGCGCGGCGAAATCCTCGAGCTGAAAGACACCATCAACACCATGGTGGACCAGCTCAATGGCTTCGCCTCGGAAGTGACGCGCGTCGCGCGCGAAGTGGGTACCGAAGGCAAATTGGGCGGCCAGGCCGCGGTGCCAGGCGTTGCCGGCACCTGGAAGGATCTGACCGACAGCGTCAACTTCATGGCGGGCAACCTGACCGCCCAGGTCCGTAACATCGCCGACGTCGCAACCGCGATCGCCGGCGGCGACCTCTCGAAGAAAATCACCGTGAACGTGTCGGGTGAAATCCTTCAGCTGAAGGAAACCATCAATACGATGGTGGACCAGCTCAACGCGTTTGCCGGCGAAGTGACGCGCGTCGCGCGCGAAGTCGGTACCGAAGGCCGGCTCGGGGGCCAGGCCAATGTGCTCGGCGTGGCCGGCACCTGGAAGGATCTGACCGATTCCGTGAACTCGATGGCCGGCAACCTCACCGGCCAGGTCCGTAACATCGCCGAAGTGACGACCGCCGTCGCCAATGGCGACTTGTCGAAGAAGATCACCGTCGACGTGCGCGGCGAGATCCTCGAGTTGAAAGACACCATCAACACCATGGTGGATCAGCTCAACGGCTTCGCCGGCGAAGTGACGCGCGTCGCGCGCGAGGTCGGCACCGAAGGCAAACTGGGCGGCCAGGCCGTGGTGCGCGGCGTTGCCGGCACCTGGAAAGACTTGACCGACTCGGTGAATTCGATGGCCTCCAACCTCACCGGCCAGGTTCGTAACATCGCCGAAGTGGCGACCGCGGTCGCGCAAGGCGACCTGTCGAAGAAGATCACTGTGAACGTGTCGGGCGAAATCCTTCAGCTGAAGGAAACGCTCAATACCATGGTGGACCAGCTCAATTCATTCGCATCGGAGGTGACGCGCGTGGCGCGCGAAGTCGGCACCGAAGGCAAACTCGGTGGCCAGGCCGCGGTGCCCGGCGTTGCCGGCACCTGGAAGGATTTGACGGACTCGGTGAACTCGATGGCCGGCAACCTCACCGGCCAGGTCCGTAACATCGCGGAAGTCGCGACCGCCATCGCGGGCGGCGACCTGTCGCGCAAGATCACGGTCGACGTGCGCGGCGAAATCCTTCAGCTGAAGGAAACGCTCAACACCATGGTGGACCAGCTCAACCGGTTCGCCGGCGAAGTGACGCGCGTCGCGCGCGAAGTCGGCACCGAAGGCCGGCTCGGCGGCCAGGCCAACGTGCCGGGCGTTGCCGGCACCTGGAAGGACTTGACCAACTCGGTGAATTCGATGGCGGGCAACCTCACCGCCCAGGTCCGTAACATCGCCGAAGTCACCACCGCCGTCGCGCGCGGCGACCTGTCGCGCAAAATCACGGTCGACGTGAAAGGCGAAATTCTCGAGCTCAAGGACACCATCAACACCATGGTGGACCAGCTCAACTCGTTCGCCTCGGAAGTGACGCGCGTGGCGCGCGAAGTCGGCACGGAAGGCAAGCTCGGCGGACAGGCCGAAGTGCCGGAAGTCGCCGGCACCTGGAAGGATCTCACCGACAACGTCAACTTCATGGCCTCGAACCTCACCGCGCAGGTGCGCAATATCGCCGAGGTGGCGACGGCCATCGCAGGCGGCGACCTGTCGAAGAAGATTACCGTCGACGTGCGCGGCGAGTTGCTTCAGCTCAAGGAAACCCTCAATACCACGACCGACCAGCTTCGTTCCTTCGCGGGCGAAGTGACGCGCGTGGCGCGCGAAGTGGGTACCGAGGGCCGGCTCGGCGGCCAGGCCAACGTGCCGGGCGCTGCCGGCACCTGGAAAGATTTGACCGACAACGTGAACCTGCTGGCGGCAAACCTGACCACCCAGGTCCGCAACATCGCCGAAGTGACAACCGCCGTGGCGCGCGGCGACTTGTCGCGCAAGATCACGGTGGACGTGAAGGGCGAAATTCTCGAACTCAAGAACACCATCAATACGATGGTGGACCAGCTCAATGCGTTCGCATCGGAAGTGACGCGCGTCGCGCGCGAAGTCGGCACGGAAGGCAAACTTGGCGGTCAAGCCGAAGTGCCGGGCGTTGCCGGCACATGGAAGGATCTCACCGATACTGTGAACGTGATGGCGGCGAACCTGACCGAACAGGTGCGCGGCATCGTGAAGGTGGTGACCGCGGTCGCCAACGGCGACCTGAAACAGAACCTGACGGTGAAGTCGAAGGGTGAGGTCGCGGCGCTCGCCGAAACCATCAACAACATGACCGATACGCTGGCGACCTTTGCCGATCAGGTCACCACCGTCGCGCGCGAGGTGGGCGTCGAGGGACGTCTCGGGGGTCAGGCCAACGTGCCGGGCGCTTCCGGCACCTGGAAAGCGCTCACCGGCAACGTCAACCTGCTGGCCGCAAATCTGACCACGCAGGTGCGCGCGATCGCCGAGGTCGCCACCGCGGTGACCAAAGGCGACCTGACGCGATCGATTCAGGTTGATGCGCGCGGCGAAGTCGCCGAGCTCAAAGACAACATCAACACGATGATCGACAACCTGCGCCTGACTACGGACCGCAACACCGAGCAGGACTGGCTCAAGACCAACCTCGCCAAGTTCACCAACATGTTGCAAGGCCAGCGGGATCTCAGCACCGTCGGTCGGCTGCTGTTGAGCGAACTCACGCCGCTGGTGAATGCACAGCAAGGCGTCATCTATCAAGTGGAAAGCGAAGAACTGCAAACCATGCGGCTGCTGTCCGCCTATGCCGACGACGGCTCAAACGGGCATCCACTGCGGATTCGCATTGGCGAAGGCCTGATCGGCCAATGCGCTGCCGACCGCCGCCGCTTGTTGATCACGAACATGCCGACCCACGCGGTTTCGATCGGTTCGGCTCTGTTCAAGGTCGCGCCATCCAACATCATCGTTTTACCGGTCCTGTTCGAAAACCAGGTCAAGGCGGTGATCGAACTTGCCTCTGTCACCGAATTCACCGCGCTGCAGCGGATGTTCCTCGAGCAACTGACCGACAGTATCGGCATCGTGCTCAACTCCATCGAGGCAACGATGCAGACCGAAGGTCTGCTCAAGCAGTCGCAGCAGCTCGCCGGAGAGCTGCAGACGCAACAGCGCGAATTGCAGCAGACCAACGAGCAGCTTGAACAGAAGGCCCAGCAGCTCGCCGAACGCAACGTCGAAGTGGAAAGGAAGAACCAGGAAATCGAGCAGGCGCGTCACGAGCTCGAGGAAAAGGCGGCCGAGCTCGCCCTCACCTCGAAGTACAAGTCTGAATTCCTCGCCAACATGTCGCACGAGCTGCGCACGCCGCTCAACAGCATCCTCATTCTCGGTCAGCAGCTGGCCGATAATCCGGATGGAAACCTCACGAACAAGCAGACCGAGTTCGCTCGCACCATTCACGGCGCCGGAACCGACCTGCTCAACCTCATCAGCGACATTCTTGACCTTTCCAAGATCGAGTCGGGCACTGTCACTGTCGAAGCAGAAGAAATCTTCTTCTCCAATCTTCTCGATGCCGTCGGCCGGCCTTTCCGTCACGAGGCGGACAACCGGCAGCTCTCGTTCGCGGTTGATCTCGATCCGGTCCTGGGACGAAGCCTCATCACCGACTCCAAACGCTTGCAGCAAGTGCTCAAGAACCTGCTCTCCAACGCCTTCAAGTTCACCGATCGCGGCGGCGTTCAGCTCAAAGTCTTCTCAGCGCCTGCCGGCTGGACCTCGACCCACCCGATCCTCAGCCAGGCGCAAGGCGTGGTCGCGTTCGAGGTCGCGGATACCGGCATCGGCATCCCGGCCGAGAAGCAGAAGATCATCTTCGAAGCGTTCCAGCAGGCGGATGCCAGCACCAGCCGCAAATACGGCGGCACCGGGCTGGGCCTCGCCATCAGCCGCGAATTGTCGAACCTGCTGGGTGGCGAAATCCATCTGCGCAGCTCGCCCGGCGTCGGCAGCACGTTCACGCTCTACCTGCCGATCACCTATGCAGGGCCGTCCGCCGCCATTCGCGCCGCCGGGGCCACCAATGCGATGCAAATGCACGCGCCACCGGTCGCGTTGCCGGAGCGTGTCATCGAGGCGATCCCGGACGACCGTCACGAGATCCAGCCGGGTGACTCGATCCTCCTGATCGTGGAAGATGACCCGCATTATTGCCGTGTTCTGGTCGATCTTGCGCGTGACCGGGGCTTCAAGGTGCTCGTCGCACAGCGCGGCGCCGATGCGCTCGAACTCGCCAAGCAATACCAGCCGAGCGCTGTGTCGCTCGACGTTTTCCTGCCTGACATGCTGGGCTGGAGCGTGCTCAGCCAGCTCAAGCAGAATCCACTCACCCGCCACATTCCTGTACAGATCATCACACTCGATGAGGACAAGCACCACGGGCTGTCACGCGGCGCATTCTCCTTCGTCACAAAACCGACGACAACCGAGGGCGTCGAAGCCGCACTGCGCCGCATCAAGGAATTTTCCGAACCGCGGCGCAAACGCCTGCTCGTCGTTGAAGATAATCCCGCCGAGCAAATGAGCATCTCCGAATTGCTCGGCTATGACGATGTCGAGATTGAAACCGCCGGCACCGGACGCGAGGCACTCGATGCCCTGCGCCGTCAGCCCGCCGACTGCGTGGTCCTCGATCTGCGTCTCCCCGACATGACCGGCTTTGATGTGCTGGAGGAACTGGGCGCCGATGACGCGCTGTCGGACGTGCCGGTTGTCGTGTTCACCGGCCGGGAATTGAGCCCTGAGGAAGACGCCCGCCTGCACACCATGGCGCGCAGCATCGTGGTCAAGGGCGTCGAGTCGCCCGAGCGGCTGCTCGACGAAACCGCGCTGTTCCTGCATCGCGTGGTGACCAACTTACCGGCCGAAAAGCAACGCATGCTCCAGCGGCTCACCAGCTCCGACGAAGATCTGGTCAATCGCACCGTGCTGCTCGTTGACGACGATGCCCGGAATATCTTCGCGCTCAGCAGTGTCCTCGAACGACGCGGCATGCGGGTCCTCACCGCCACGACCGGCAACGAAGCGATCGAGTTGATTGAATCCAATTCCGATATCGCTATCGTCCTGATGGACATCATGATGCCGGAGATGGACGGCTATCAGACGATGGAGCAAATCCGGAAGAACGCCAAATTCAGGCGGCTGCCGATGATCGCATTGACGGCAAAGGCAATGAAAGGCGACCGGGAGAAATGCCTCGATGCCGGCGCTTCCGACTATCTCGCCAAACCGGTGGATACCGAGCAACTGCTATCCGCGCTTCGCAGCTGGCTGCACCGTTGACAGCGAGAGCCCCATGACTGACGACAAAGTCAACATCCTGCTCGTCGACGATCAACCGGCGAAACTGCTCACGTATCGCGCCATTCTTGAGGATATCGGCGAAAATCTGCTGAGCGCGAGCAACGCCACGGAAGCGCTTGAGCTCCTTCTCAAGAACGACGTCGCCGTCGTTCTTATTGACGTCTACATGCCGGACATCGATGGCTTCCAGCTCGCGGCCATGATCCGCAATCACCCGCGCTTCGAGAAGACCGCGCTGATATTTATTTCCGCGATCTTGCTGACCGACGTCGACCGCCTGCGCGGCTACGAAATGGGCGCCGTGGACTACGTGCCGGTGCCGGTTATCCCGGAAGTCCTGCGCGCGAAGGTCAAGGTCTTTGTCGAGCTTTTTCGCAAGACGCGGCAACTCGAGCAGCTCAACCGCGAGCTGGAAGCGCGCGTTGCCGAGCGCACCTCCGCCCTCGCCGCCTCGACATTGCAACTGCGCCAGAGCGAGCGTTTGCGCAGCCTGGCACTGGCGGCCGGACAAATGGGCAGCTGGGAATGGAACGTCATGCGCGGCTCGACGGTTTGGGACCAGGGCCAGTGCGATATCTTCGGTGTTGATCCGAGTACGTTCGTGCCGACGCTGGATCATGTGCGCCCGCTCATCAACCCCGAAGATTTTGAGCTGCTGGTGCAGGCTTTCCGCAAGGTCTCCAAGCACGCAAACACCTTCCAGACCGAATTTCGTGTACGGCGGCCGAATGGCGAAGTGCGCTGGTGCACCGGCACGGCTGCGGCAAGTTTCGACGATAGCGGCCGCCTGATCTGGATCAGCGGAGTGACCGCGGACGTAACGGAGCGCAAACGCGCCGAAGAACGGCAAATCCTGCTGGCCGAGGAAGTCGACCACCGCGCGCGCAATGTCGTGGCTGTCGTCCAATCCATTATGCGCCTCACCCGAGCGGACAACATTGATGACTATATGAGCGCACTGGACGGCCGCATCGGCGCGCTCTCGAACGCGCACCGGCTGCTGGCGGGATCGCGCTGGGAGGGCGCCGACCTGACGCGGCTCGTTGAAGAAGAATTCGCACCCTATCTGGCCAGCGGTACTGAAAGAGTTTCAGCGCGCGGCCCGGTCGTGTTGCTGCCGCCCGCCACCGCCCAGACGATTGCCCTGGCCCTGCATGAACTGGCGACAAACGCGGCAAAGTACGGCGCGCTTTCGACCGATACCGGCTATGTCGATCTCACGTGGAACAACGACTTCGGGAGACTCGAATTGATTTGGGTCGAGTCGAAAGGACCCACTATCAGCGCGCCCAGCCGCCGCGGCTACGGCAGCCGCGCCATCATCGCCGGTATCGAGCGCCAGCTCGGCGGCACCGTGGAGTTCGACTGGCAGGAAAGCGGGCTGCGCTGCAAATTATGCGTGCCCCACGACGACAACAAGAATTCGGCGAAGCGGCTGGCGTTCAGGCCACGCGAACTCGACGGCGCGCCGAGCCAGGCCATCACGGTCGACCCGGCTGACAAGCTCGTCCTGCTTGTCGAAGATGAGCCGCTGGTATCGATGATGCTGGCCGACATGTTGGCCGCCTTCGGTCACAAGGTCGACGGACCCTACAACCGGTTCAGCGACGCTATCCTCGCGGCCAAGAGCAACAATCTCCAGGCGGGTATTCTCGACGTGAACCTGGGTGGCGAAAAAACCTACGCCGTCGCCGACATCCTGACCGATCGAAAGATTCCATTCGCCTTCGTCACAGGTTATGGGCCCGATACGATCGTGTCAGAATTTGCCCATGCGCCGGTCCTGCAAAAACCGATCGAAGCCGCCAAACTGCATGCATTGCTCCAGCAGATCGTGCGCTAGGCCGCTGTACGCACCGGACGCATCACAGCTTTCAACTTGACGAATGTCGCCTATAGTAAGCGGCGGCGGGGCCCGGTTGCCCCGTCATTGTCGTGAGGACCGCTGCGGCAATTAAGGTATAGCCGTCCGGCCCAGTCGGGCCTTAAGCTCTAAAAGATCAATGGTTATCGGGGCCGGATCGAATGTCTGAGACAAATCTTCCGCCGTCAGACAGGGATCTGGAACCGTCCCCCGCAGTGAAACCGCGAAATCTTGCGCTTGGGATCGAGCGCATCGGCTTTTATTCACTGTCGCACCGGACTCTCTGCGTGCTTGCTTTCATCGTCCTGAGCCTGTTGGCGGCTGTGGGCTTTGCGCGGGTCAAGGTCGACGATTCGCTGAGTCAATTGTTCCGATCCGATACCGACGAATTCCGGACATACGAGGAAGTCACCCACCGGTTTCCTTCGAACGAATTTGACGTGCTCATCGTGATCGAAGGCGATCGCTTGCTGGAGCGGGAGTCGCTGCAGAAGCTGCGCGATCTTGCCATCGGAGTTCAGCTGATCGACGGCACCCGGGGCCTGATCTCGCTATTCTCCGCGCGCGAGCCGCCTGACAACGGGCAAATTCCGCCGCCGCTTTTTCCCGACCCCTTGCCGCAAGGCGATGAATATCAGGCGCTGGTCAAGCGCGTGATGTCGAATGAAATCATCCGCGATAAAATGCTGTCGCCGGACGGCAAGCTGACCTTGATGGTCCTCGCCCTGGAGCCGGATGCGACCGGTCCCGGCCGGCTGGCGCCGATCATCGGCGATGTCCGCAACGAGCTGAAGGAACATCTGGCCGGTACCGGGCTCAGAGCCGATCTCTCGGGCGTTCCGGTGATGCAGCTTGAAATCCGCAATGCGATCGAGCGTGACCGCCTGATCTACAACGCGCTCGGGTTCGCCGTCGGCTGCCTGATCGCGATCCTGTTCTTCCGCCGCATATCATTCATGATCATCGCCGCCGGCCCGCCTTTGATCGCGATCCTATTGTCTCTCGGCGCGCTTGGCTGGCTTGGCTTCAGCCTGAACATTTTCCTTAACGTGATGACACCATTGATCATGGTCATCAGTTTTTCCGACAGCATGCAGCTTACGTTTGCGGCGCGCGATCGTCTGCTCGCCGGCGATGACAAAGTCACAGCTTTTCGCAATGCGCTGCTCATCGTGGGGCCCGCCTGCGTGCTGACGCATGCCACAGCAGGCGTCTCTTTTATTGCCCTGCAATTTTCAGCGTCGGATCTCATCCGCACTTTCGGCGAAGCCGGGCTGATCGCCACGGCTGTGGCACTGGTAGCGGTTCTTTTGGGCGTACCCCTGCTGGGGGTCCTGCTCATCCGCAACGAGGCCGAATTCGTCGCGGCGGTCAGAAACATGGACAGTGCGCTCGATGTTTTGCGCAGGGTCTGCGCGTGGATCGCGATCCGAATGGTGACCCGGCCCGGCCTCTACTCGTTGATCAGCCTGCTGGTCGTCGGCGGATTGTCGCTCGGCTACACGCAACTCCAGGCCCGCTATCGGCTGGCCGAACAGGTGCCCGACCGCGAACAGGCAGTCCAGGCCAGCCATCGCCTTGATCTCAAACTGACCGGCGCAAATCCATTCGACGTTTACATCCAGTTCCCGAAGGGATCGCTCTATTCGCCCGAAACTCTGGCGGTCATTCACGATGTCCATTCGCTGCTTGAGCACCAGCCCGGCATCGGCAACGTCTGGTCCCTGGACACGCTGCGCCAGTGGCTGGCAGAGAAATTGAACAAGTCGGACGTCGATACGCTCAAACAATATGTCGACATGCTGCCGCCCTATCTCACACGCCGATTCATTTCGGCCGAACAAGATGCGGTGATCGTCAGCGGTCGCGTTCCGGATTCGGACTCCAGTCAGCTCCTTCCGATCGTCGATCGGATAGACCAGCAATTGAGCGGCCTGCGGGCAAAATATCCCGGTTACAAAATCGGTGTGACCGGGCTGTCGGTGATTTCCGCCCGCAACAGCGCGCTTATGATCGATAAATTGAGCAGAGGGCTGACGATCGAAATCGTTTTCGTCGCGGCATTTATCGGCATCGCCTTCTGGTCCCCCGTCGTCATGCTGATCAGCATTTTGCCGGGACTTTTTCCGATCGTGTTTGCCGGAAGTCTGCTGCTCGTTCTGGGCCAAGGGCTGCAATTCGCGAGCGTTATCGCCTTGACCGTCTCGTTCGGCCTCGGGCTGAGCGCGACCATTCACTTCCTTAACAGGTTGCAGATCGAGGACACCGATCCCGACCCCGCGGTGGGCGTCGAACGGGCGACGATCCTGGTCGGACCACCATTGATTCTGACATCGGCGGTGCTCGCCTGCGGACTGGCGATGACGGTCCTGTCCAGCCTGCCGTCACTGCGCCTTTTCGGCTGGCTGAGCGCAGTTGCCATGATAGCGGCGCTGTTTGCCGATCTGTTCATGTTGCGGCCGATCGCGATGTTCCTGAGCAAGATCGTCCGGAGGACGTCGCAGCGATCGCTTGTGCAATCAAGAAAATAGCGCTTCAGCGCACCTGTTGCGTTGAGTACCTTCAGACCATGGAACGTGGAGTGGCTGTCGCGGTTGTCATCAAACGAAACACGATCGGATAAAAACAATGCTTGCACGACTTTGCGCTGTCCTTGGGTTGCTTCAAGTTTTGGGTGGTCCGGCGCTCGCGGCCAATGAAAAGCAGCCGGCGCAGCCGGGTGGACTGTTTCAAGGGACCCCCGAGGAACAGGCCGCCTGCGCTCCGGACTCAACCAGATTTTGTCAGGACGCCATTCCCGACACGTTTCGTGTGCTTGCGTGCCTGCAGGACCATCGTGAAAAACTGCGAAAAGTTTGCCGCAAGGTCCTGGAGGACCACGGTCAATAGCGACCGCAAGCGCCTTCCGTCCGGCGTCAGGCCGAATGATTTCTATGGAGGGCAAACAGGCGGCGCAGAAAGCTGCGGCTGTCGGGTATCGCGTCGAGATGCTCCGGAGCGCCCGATGCGGCGCCGCCACCCAGATATCCGCTGTTCTTGATGACCGCCCAGTAAATCGGATTCCACGCCTGCCAGACTTTTTCAGCCTCTTGCCGCAACAGGCCGACAACTACTTCCGGGACAGGCCCGAACACCTCCGGCAAGGCATGCGAAAGCTCGACGTCCCGCAGGACGTTCCATTTTGAAAGGCCGCCCATGATCGGCGAGCTGATGGAAAATACCACGCGGCTGATACTGGTTTCCCTCACTGCAAACGAGCACATCGCGCACGGCTCGACGATCGAATAGAGCGTGCAGCCGCTCAAATCGGCGTGGCCCAGAATTTTCTGCGCCTCCGAAATGGCAGCCAATTCCGCATGGCGGGTAATATCGGCGCTTTGCACGACGCGGTTGGTGCTTTCGGCGACCAGATCTCCGTCTTTGCAAATCAGCGCGGCAAAAGGCAGTTCCCCCAGTTGTGCACTGGTCGCAGACAGGGAAATACATCGCCGCATCATCTCGATGTCGGCGTCAGAATGAATCGGAACATTCCCGTCGGTTTCGGCAGCCATTGTCGACGAACTCACGCGCGACGTGCAGATCAACGCCTTCGAACAATCATGGGCAATCCGCCTTTTGGCCGCAGCGTTACCTTCAGCACCGGCCACGGCGTGGCACCAGGAGCCATCTCAAGCGTGAAGTGGCGCATGATCATGGCGACGACGATCGAAGCTTCCTGGATTGCAAAAGCTGCCCCAATGCAAATGCGCGGCCCGACACCGAATGGAAGATATGCAAATCGATCGATGGAATTGCGCGCTGGACCGAGAAACCGGTTCGGATCGAAACTGTCAGGCGCCCGCCACAGTGCGCGATGCCGGTGAAGAACATAGGACGCGATGACGATCATTGTCCCCGCCTTGATCGGAACGCCGGCAAGTTCATCGGGTCCGAGCGCAACACGACTGATGGCGGCGATGGGCGGGTAGAGCCTGTTGGCTTCGTCGATCACGGCCCGTGTTTCAACGAGGCGATCCGCCAAACCCTCCAGTTCCCCATCGAACTCTCGGTCGGCTTCGGCCTGGACCCGCGCTCTCCACTGCTGTGATTGCGACAACAGGAACAGCGACCAGGCAATGCAATTCGCGGTCGTTTCATGGCCGGCGGCAATGAACGTAAGGATATTGGCGCGGATTTCGGCTTCCGAGAGCGCTTGGCCACTTTCCGGATCCTTCGCCTCGAGCAGAAGTGAAAGAATATCGCGCGGCGCGTCAGCCGGATTTTGCGCGATCCGCTCGCGGCGCGTTGAGATTATTGAATTGATCGCGGATTCAAACAGGCGAAGCATGGGACGGACTTTCCAGCGTCCGGGACGCGGAATTACACCCGGCACACCCAACATATCGAATGGATCGATCCGTCCGATCGTTTCGAAATACTTCTTCATGGCGACGCGAATGTCTTCGGCATCACGCCCAAGGCCGTCCGAAAAAATTGTTCGCTCGAGGACTTCCAATGTGACGCGCGTCGCCTCGACCGCCAGATCCGTCACCTGGCCTTCACGTTGTGCGAGACGTTCGACCAGACGGCTGGCGGCATCAATCATCGCCGCCGAAAAATTCATGACGGTCTTGCGCGCAAAAAGCGGCGCTATGGCCCGCCGCTGCACGCGCCAACTCTGGGATTCGGCGGTCAACAACCCACCGGTCAGCCCGGCCGATAAAACACGACGCTGGAGCCAGTCCTTCTGATAATTGTCGCAGTTTTCGAGCAGGACGCGGCGGATCGCCTTGGGATCGCTCACGACTGCCACCCGGCCCATGGACAGGCCGCTCACGACGATCGGCTGCTCGAAATGCGCGGCGGTCCACGCTTCAATCGGATTGTCGGCAAGCACGCGGAGCAACGCGAACGGACCCAGAGCCTGCGCCCGCGGGACCGGCGCCGGCGGGCTAAGCTCCGCGGGAAAATCGAGCACGTCGGCCTCCGTTCAATACCTGGACCGATTGGAATCGGCTAAATCTGGACTGCACCAGAACGCCAATACGTTACCGGAGTTCCATTTCGATGCAATTAGTCGGTAAAAGTAGAGGAACCAGGCACGATTTCGGCCATTTCAGATGCTAAGGATCGAACGACCCTTTCAAATTTCCAGCTGTCCACACAGGTATCCGCAGACGTGCCAAACAGCAAAATGACCCGAAGGACCGGCATGACGAAGCCGCTTTACGCAGCATTGGCTGCCTGGCTCATGGCTGCCGGCGCAGCGACCGCCCAGCCTGCCCGCATTGCGGCGCCCGATCCGACCGGCGAATGGCTAGTCGCCAAGCAGGTTGCACGGATCAGAATCGTGGATTGCGACGGCCGCCTATGGGGGGTTGTCGCCTGGGAAGCCACACCTGGTGTCGACCGCAAAAATCCGGATCCAAATCTGCGAACACGTCCGACTTTGGGGATGCCAATCCTTCTCGGGATGGCGCCGAGCCAATACGACAAAGACAAATGGGAAGGTGAGATTTACAATTCGGAAGACGGCCACACTTATTCCGCCAATATCAGCCTCGCCGATCCCAATACGTTAAAGGTGCAAGGTTGCTTTCTTGGCTTCCTGTGCGGAGGCGAGAACTGGAGCCGTGCGGACACCACCGATACGCCGACAGGCACATCGGGGCAAAAGCCGCCGGTGAAACCGCCGGCCACGCGCAAAACGACCGGCACCCGGCCCGCTTCGGCCGACAAGACCGCAGGCGCGCAGCCGGAATCCAGCGCGGACGTGTGCCTAAGAGTTCTTGGTCCGGCGGGGCTTTCCCATGAGCGCGGGTTGAAATAGCACCGCCGCTGCCAAGGTACACACAAGCGACAACGCAAGCAGCTTGCCCATGCTCGACGTGCCGGGGTGCTGCGACAGCCACAGGCTCCCGAAGGCCGTTGCCGTGGTCAAGGCACTCCAGATCACTGCGCGGGTCAAACTCGATTGCAGAAGATTCGTGCGGCCGGAGCGCCAGGCCATGATGTAGTAGATCTTGAAGGCCACGCCGACACCCAGCAGCAACGGCAATGCAATGATGTTGGCGAAATTCAGCGGCATGCCGATCAGGACACAAATCTCCAGCGTCACGACGCCTGCGAGCAGCAACGGGACGAGCGTCAGCAACACATCGCCGAACCGCCGCAGAACGACCCACAGCAGGATGGCAATCGAGATCAGCGCGTAGAATCCGGCCTCCAGGAATGCCCTGACGATGGTCCGGCTCGATTCAAGGATGGAAATCGGCCCCCCGGTTGCATTCGGATAGACGGCGAGCACGGCACGCGCGAACGACCGTAAAACCTCGGTGTTGTTGGTATCGCCTTTAGGGGAGACTTCGACGCGTGCGCGCCCGTCCGGCGTGACCCACTGGCGTTTGAGCGCGTCTGGCAGATTGTCTTTTGTAACCCGCTGCGCGCCCATGAAGCTGCGTAACTGTGCGAGTGCGGTCTCGAGCGGTACAACGAATGCGGTTTGCGTACGCTCCCGCGTCGCTTCGTCGGCCTGCGCCAATTTCACCGCATCTGCGGCCAGGCGCTTCGCTGCCTCAGCGCCAGGCCCCGGCGCATTGCCTGCGATCTTGTTGAGCTGGTCCGCCAGTCCTTTAAGGGCCGCGACATTTTCAGCATCGGTTGGCGGCTTGCTCGATGCGGGTTGTTGCAGCACCTGACCCAATCGCCGGCTTAAATCCTGGATCGAGGCGAGCTTTTTGTCCTGATCCTGCGGCACAAAACTGAGCAATGTCGTCGCCTGCAATACCTGCGGGAGTTTCCGAAGTTGATCGGCGGCGGCCGAGGCGTCGTCGAGCGACGGTGTTATGATGTTTGCCGAGTTAATGCCCACGCGCGGGTCATTGCCGAGATCGAGCAGTGTCGAAATCGACTCGGTCTGCGGGCTGCGCAGGTGAATCGGATCGAAGTCGAACGTGAGGAAGTAAAGCAACGGCGCGCCAAGAACAGCGACCGCCAATGTGGTCACGATCACAGGGACGCGATACGTCTGTAGAAAATTGTCCACCGGGGCAAGCGCACGATATCCGACTTCTTCCGGTTCGCCGGGGGGATTGAGGACGGTGATCAGCGCCGGCAGCAGCGTGATGCTGGTGGCATAGGCGACCAGCATGCCGGCGCCCGCGATCTGCCCCAATTCGGAGACGCCGCGATAATCGGTCGGCAGAAATGATAAAAAGCCGGCGGCGACCGCCGCCGCCGCCAGCGTCAAGGGAACCCCGATTTTTTGGGCTGCCCGCTCCAGGGCCGGTAGCAGCTTGGGAATGTCGTGACGCTCGGCGCGGTAGCGCACGGAAAACTGGATCGCGAAGTCGACGCCGAGCCCGACAAAGAGCACGGCGAACGCAACGGATATCATGTTCAATGCGCCCACCATCTTCAGGCCGAGCGCGGCGGTGATGGCCAGTCCCACAAACAGATTGATGAAGACGGCAAAAATGATGCGCGCCGATTTCAATGCCAGCCAGAGGATCGTCAGCACAATGATGATGGTGCCGATGGCATTGACCAGGGCGCCTTCCTGCACCGTCGCGAATTCCTCGTCCGCCATCGGCACGGATCCGGTCAACCGCACGCGCGCCTGATATTTCTCGGCAAGCTGCAAATCGGATGCAGTCTTGCGCACTGCCGTACTGGACGCCTGACCAGGCTGAAGCGCGGAAAAGTCGAGTACTGGACGCGTCTCGATCAGCCGACGCGCGTCGTTTGCGCTCGGCTCACGTCCGCTCAGCAGGGCTTGCCACGAGAACGAGGCCGGGCGCCCTGCCAGGGCGTCCTCGATGGTGGCCGACGCCATTGACAGAGGCCGCGCCATGCCGTCGAGCGTAATCATCTTGTTTTGCACACCGATGAGGCCCAGCGAGAGCGTCCGCGTCAGGCCGCGAAGACTGGGGTCTCCGACCAACGTGCCAATCAGCGGAGCGGCCTGCCCTAACCCTTTTGCGGATTGCTCGACGCTTTCCGTGGGCTGAAACAGCAATCCGTTGCGCGCAAAGAACTCGCTGCCTCCGAGGTCGACGATCGAACGGAAAACCTGAGGTTGTGCCGCGAGCCGCGCGGAAAGTTCGGCACCCGCGCGCGCCGCGAATTCGGCGATCGGCGCATCGACAACCACCAGGGCGGAACCGAAATGACCAGGAAAGGCCTTTTCGAATTCGGCATCGCGCTTGCGCCAATCGAGGTCGGGGGAAATGAGCTTGTTAACGTCGGTGTTTATGGCGAAATGTCGGGCCGAATAAACCCCGGAAACCACCGCGCCAATGATGGCTAAGGCAATGATTGGCCAAGGGAATCGGGTGCAATAACGGACGATTGCCGTAATAGTTGACGCAAGCATGGGTCTTAAGGCCTTTCGAACCTAACAAAGTCGTCCCCAACTGTGGCTGCAAGCAGGAAAATCAATGCGTTCCGCGCGGAACATTTGCTAGCCTGATAAATTGACGCAGACTGAGAACATTCAGGACAGGGCCGGTTAGACCGGTATTGGGCGACAGAACATATTCCGTGGGGTTCTGCCAAAGGCACGACCGCTCCGCGTTTGTTGGAGAAGGGTAATTTGACCATGACGGCGCCCAGTGAAGACGTACAAGCAAAATCAGCCATTCCGTTCCTGGACTCGATCAAGAGCCCTGCGGACCTGCGACGCGTCAATGCGCGTGACCTGCAGCAGGTTGCCGACGAATTGCGCGCCGAAACCATCAATGCCGTCGCCGTTACGGGGGGACATCTGGGAGCAAGTCTTGGTGTCATCGAACTGACCGTCGCTCTTCACTACATCTTTGACACACCGACTGACAAATTGATCTGGGACGTGGGCCACCAGGCGTATCCCCATAAAATCCTCACCGGACGAAGGGACCGCATAAGGACGCTGCGGACAGGCGGCGGCCTCTCCGGTTTTACCAAGCGATCGGAAAGCGAATACGATTGCTTCGGCGCGGCACACTCCTCGACATCAATATCAGCCGGATTGGGCATGGCAGTCGCCCGCGACCTCGCCGGGCAGAAACACAATGTGATCTGCGTTATTGGCGATGGCGCAATTTCTGCGGGCATGGCCTATGAGGCCTTGAACAATGCCGGCGCGATGAACCGGCGCCTGGTTGTGATCCTGAACGACAACGAAATGTCGATCGCTCCGCCGGTCGGCGCGATGTCGAATTATCTCACGCGCCTGTTGTCGAGCCCGACATACATGTCGTTGCGTGACATCGGGAAACAGGTTGCGGATCACCTGCCAAAATTCTTCAAGGAGAAAGCACATCTCGCCGAAGAACTGGCGCGCGGGTTCGTGACCGGCGGCACATTGTTCGAGGAGCTCGGGTTCTACTACGTCGGCATTGTCGACGGTCACGACCTCGATCAGCTGCTGCCCGTGCTCGAAAATATCCGGAACGCGGACAACGGCCCGTTCCTCGTGCACGTGCGCACGCAAAAGGGCAAAGGCTATGCGCCTGCCGAAGCCTCGAAGGATAAATATCACGGCGTCGTCAAATTCGACGTCGCGACCGGCAAGCAGCACAAGGGCGCGTCGAATGCGCCGTCGTACACGAAGGTCTTTGGCGAAAGCCTGGTGAAAGAAGCGACGAAAGACGACAAGATCGTCGGCATCACCGCGGCGATGCCAGGAGGCACCGGCATCGATATCTTCGGCAAGGCCTTCCCGGATCGCACTTTTGACGTCGGAATTGCCGAGCAGCACGCGGTCACCTTTGCCGCGGGGCTGGCGACCCAGGGCTACAAGCCATTTGTCGCGATCTATTCGACGTTTCTCCAGCGCGCCTATGATCAGGTCGTGCATGACGTCGCGATCCAGAGCCTGCCCGTCCGTTTCATGATGGATCGGGCGGGTCTGGTTGGCGCCGACGGGCCAACCCATGCCGGCTCGTTTGACCTCGCTTACCTCGGCTGCCTGCCGAATTTCGTCCTGATGGCGGCGGCGGATGAGGCTGAACTCGTCCACATGGTGGCGACAGCCGCCGCGATAGACGACCGGCCCTGCGCGGTCCGCTATCCTCGCGGTGACGGCGTCGGCGTCACGATGCCGGAAGCCGGTGTGCCACTCGAAATCGGCAAAGGCCGCATCATCAAGCAAGGCAATACGGTGGCTTTGCTTTCGCTGGGCACGCGGCTTGCCGAATGCACCAGGGCTGCGGAAATGCTCGCGGCGCACGGAATTTCGGCGACTGTCGCCGATGCGCGCTTTGCCAAGCCGCTCGATCGCGAGCTCATCCTCCGGTTGGCACGCGAGCATGAGTTGCTCATCACGGTGGAGGAAGGCGCGGTTGGCGGATTCGGCGCGCAGGTCATGCAGATGCTCAGCGACGCCGGCGCGCTCGATCGCGCGGGCTTCAAGATCCGCAGCATGGTGCTGCCGGATGTCTTCCTCGACCACGACAGCCCGCCCGCGATGTACGCCAAGGCGGGGCTCGATGCGAACGGCATCGTCAGGAAAGTGTTCGACGTCTTCGGATCGCGTCAGGCACCGGAATTGCAACCCGCCGAGATCGAGTTCCTCGCCGAGCGCGCGCAACGGCGCCGGCAGGCGAAGGCGATGAATGGGCACGCTAAGGGGGCGGCGGAATGAAGGTTATTCTTGCGAAACCGCGCGGGTTTTGCGCGGGAGTCGTGCGCGCGATCGAAATCGTCGAACGCGCGCTCGATAAATATGGACCGCCGGTCTACGTGCGGCACGAAATCGTCCACAACAAGTGGGTCGTCGACGCACTCAAGGCGCGCGGTGCCCGCTTCGTCGAAGAGCTGTCCGAAGTGCCGCCGGACGCCATCACGATTTTCAGCGCGCATGGCGTGGCAAGAAAAGTCCAGGCCGAGGCCGCCGAGCGCGGGCTGCGTGTGCTCAACGCCACCTGCCCGCTGGTCTCGAAGGTTCACGCGCAAGGCCGCCACTATCTGCGCAACGGACGCACGGTGATTCTGGTGGGGCACGCCGGCCACCCGGAAGTGGAAGGCACGCTCGGTCAAATCCCCGGCCCTGTGCTTCTCGTGCAGACCGAAGCCGACGTGAATGCGCTCGATCTGCCGGTCGATACGCCGATCGCGTACGTCACGCAGACCACGCTGAGCGTTGATGACACGCGCGGCATCATTGCCGCGCTATTTCGTCGCTTCAACGATGTGGTCGGGCCTGGAACACAGGACATCTGCTACGCGACGCAGAATCGCCAAACTGCCCTGCTTGAATTGACCAAGTTGGTCGACGTGATTTTCGTGGTGGGCGCCAAAAACAGCTCGAATTCGAACCGTTTGCGTGAAATCGGCATCGAAGCGGGCGTTCCCACCCATTTGATCGCCAATGGCAGTGAAATAGAGCCGGAATGGTTGCAAAACGTCGAGGTTGTTGGCATTACGGCGGGTGCCTCGGCACCGGAGGTCATGGTTCGCGACGTCATCAACACGTTGCGTACCGTCGAGCCGGTGGAGGTCTTCACCCTGCCCGGTCAGGATGAACACATCGAATTCCGGGTGCCGGTCGAATTGCTCGACGTGACCAGTTCTCAGCAAATCAGCAAGGATAGCAATCTTGGGCATTCCCCTTCTTCAGAAACTGTATGTCGGTAGCTACGTCGTTCGCCAGCGTCTGACCGGCCGGAAGCGCTACCCGCTTGTGCTGATGCTTGAGCCCTTGTTCAGGTGCAACCTCGCTTGCGCCGGCTGCGGGAAGATCGACTATCCCGACCCGATCCTGCATCAGAACATGTCGGTGGAAGACGCCTTGCACGCGGTCGACGAATGCGGCGCGCCGGTCGTGTCGATCGCCGGCGGCGAACCGCTGCTCCATAAACAGCTGCCTGAAATCGTCCGCGGCATCATTGCGCGGAAAAAGTTTGTCTATCTGTGCACGAACGCGCTGCTGATGGACAAGAAACTGTCGCAATATGAGCCGAGCACTTTCTTCACGTGGTCGGTCCATCTCGACGGCGACAAGGAGATGCACGATCACTCGGTTTGCCAGCCCGGCACCTATGACCGCGCGGTAACAGCAATCAAGCACGCCAAGGAGCGCGGCTTCCGCGTCAACATCAATTGCACCTTGTTCAACACCGCGCAGGCCAATCGCGTCGCTGACTTTTTCGACACCGCGATGGAGTTGGGCGTCGATGGCATCACGGTTTCGCCGGGCTACGCCTACGAGCGCGCGCCCGACCAGCAACACTTCCTCAATCGCGGCAAGACCAAGCAGCTCTTCCGCGACGTGTTCAAGCAAGGCCCAAGCAAGACCAAATGGTCATTCAGCCAATCCAGCCTGTTCCTCGACTTCCTCGCGGGCAACCAGACCTACCACTGCACGCCGTGGGGCAATCCGACACGCACCATCTTCGGCTGGCAGAAGCCTTGCTATCTGCTCGGTGAAGGCTACACGAAGACCTTCGACGAGCTGATGAACGACACCAACTGGGACGACTACGGCGTCGGCAATTATGAGAAGTGCGCCGACTGCATGGTGCATTCCGGCTTCGAAGCGTCCGCGGTCCAGGATGCCGTCGCGCATCCGCTCAAGGCGCTGGGCGTCAGCCTGCGCGGCGTCCGCACCGAAGGCGAAATGAGCCCGGAGATCTCGCTCGCCGGGCAGCGGCCCGCGGAGTTTGTGTTCTCGAAGCATGTCGAGACCAAGCTCGAGGAAATCAAGAATACCAAGCGCGAACCTGCCATGGTTGAGGCGGACTGAGGACGCTAGTCCGCGCTTAAATTAGCGCGGAATGGAACTTACGGGCCCCATGGCCCGTTATGTTCGAACCGGACAATTCCACCGGTCTAATGTGGCGACGACCACAGGAATTCAGCAATGCGCTGGCGGACCACCATAGCCCTGGGAATGCTGGGCGCAGCGGTCGCGACCCCTGACCTCGCCCAGGCGCAATTTTCGCCCCAAGGCGTCCTCGGCGGCATTACGCGCCCGTTTCGGCAGATGCTGGGCCATCTCGGCCACTATCCCCGCGGCCACCGCCATCGCACCGCCGCCGCCAATTCACAGGCAACCGCAGGCGCGCCCTCAAATGAGATGCCGAGCTCAGAAGGAGCAAGGCTTGGCTGGGCCGGCCCTCCGGCCTGGGCAAACGCCTACGAGGACATTCTCGGGTTTACATTCTGGCCCGATGACTATGCACCGCGCCTGCGCGGCCGCGGCTTTGACGTGATTGCGGACACCATCACCGGGCGTTTCGATGCGCCACGTCGCGCCGACCGCGTGGCAACGACCGGCACTGCCACCGGAAATGACGCAAATAATGACAGCTCGAAATCGCGTTGTGACGACGACGCCGCGCAGCCGGCCTGGCCGGCGACGCGCGTCCAGCAAATTCTGCAGCTAACCGATAGCGAGCATGAGGCCCTTGAAAAGTTTCAGTCCGCTGTCGTCCAGTCGATGAAACCCGTCAAATCCGACTGTGGTGCATCGGTGGACTTGTCGCCCCCCGACAGGCTGGGGGCTTTGGTGCAGACGGTTTGGACAGTGCGCGACGCCGGAATTTCCGTGCGCGGCCCGCTCAAGAATTTCTACGATTCCTTGACGGTGACGCAGAAAAACAGCTTTGCAAGCCGCCGGCCCCAGACGGAACCGCGGGCCGAAGCGAAGGACGCAAGTCCCGGCATGAACAAGCAGTATCAGGCCTGCGCCTCGCAAAATGCCGAAAAAGCGGAACGCATGGTCAAAGAAATTGAAATGCGCGTTCGGCCAACCAAGGATCAGGCCGCGAGTTTCGAAAACTTCCACAAAGTTTCGGCCGACATGGCCAAGCTTCTGATCGCGTCCTGTGTGCAGCCCATTCCCGCAGACCCAATGGCGCGGCTGGATGACGCCAATGACCAGCTGACGGCCATCAACTATGCGGCAACGACTGTACAAATTGCGTTTGATGATTTTTACGCGAAATTGGACGGCGCGCAGAAATCGCGCTTTGAGTCGCTCAGCCGCTAAACATCACATGCCGAAAGGCACTGCGGCGCTGTTGGCCGTCTTCAGATTGCGATAGCGCGCGACCGCCCACAGCGGAAAGAATTTCCGGTAGCCGTGGTATCGCAAATAGAACACGCGGGGAAATCCGGTGGCCGTGAACCGCTCTTCGTCCCAAAATCCATCCGCGACCTGTGTCTGCGCCAGGTAGCGTATGCCGCGCTCCACGGCGGGATGGTTGACCTCGCCGCTGGCCATGAGCCCGAGAAGCGCCCATGCAGTTTGTGACGCGGTGCTCGCCGCGGGTTCATGACCGCTATACGCGAGCTTGTAGCTCGAGCCGTCCTCACCCCAGCCGCCGTCGGAATTTTGAATGGAAATGAGCCAATCGACCGCTCTGCGGATGTCCGCGGATTTGGGGTCAACGCCGCACGCATTGAGCGCGCAGAGTGACGACCAGGTCCCATAGATGTAATTCAGTCCCCAGCGGCCATACCAGCTGCCATCGCGGGTTTGTGTCCTGAGCAGATAATCAACGCCGCGTGCCAACGCCTCGCTGCTGTCCCGCGTTTCGCCGAGTTGGGCGAGCATCGAGACGCACCGTGCCGTCACGTCTTCCGTTGGCGGATCGATCAAAGCCCCATGATCGGCAAAGGGAATATTGTTGAGATAGTCATAGGTGTTATCGACATCGAAGGCCGCCCAGCCGCCGTTGCGGCTTTGCAGGCCCTTCACCCATTCGACGCCGCGCGCGATCGCCTGGTCGTAGCGGTCGCCGGCCCCGATACGCCGGGCGCGATCCATCGCCATGACAACCACCGCGGTGTCGTCGAGATCGGGATAATGCGGATTGGCATATTGGAAGGCCCAGCCGCCGGGTCGCACCAAGGGGCGGCGCGCTGACCAATCTCCAACGATATCAAGCACCTGGAGTGGCAGCAGCCAGTCAAGCCCGCGCACGGCGGCGGCACGCGCGGCGTCGTCGCCGTTTTCGAGCAATGCGTGACAGACCAGAGCCGTATCCCAAACCGGCGATACGCAAGGCTGGCAATAGGCCTCGTGGTCGCCGACGACCAGCAGCTTTTCGATTGAGCCGCGCGCAATCGCAGCGTTTGCCTTGTCGCCAAGCACATCGAACATCATCGTCGCATTGGCCATCGCCGGAAAAATCGCGCCGAGCCCGTCTTCACCGTTGAGGTGCTCGATGACAAAACTGACGGCCCGGTCGATCGCGCGCTGCCTCAAACTCTTTGGGAAGAGTTTCACCGCCGGCCGCAAGATCGCGTCGATGCCGCGAAACATCGCAAACCAGATCCAGCGCTGATGCGGCGCCTTCGCCGCGGGCCCGATGGAGGATGGAGGTTCGATGAACAGCTCGTCGATGCCGATGCCGAGTGAATTTTGCGCGCGCGGGCGCAATGCCTGCACGACAAGCAACGGCACCAGCACCGTGCGCGCCCAATAAGACACCTTCGACAGATGAAATGGAAACCAGCGTGGCAGCAGCGTGATTTCGACTGGCATTTCGGGAACGCTGCGCCAGCTCAAAACGCCAAAAAGCGACAGCAAGACGCGCGTGAAGACATTACAGTGCACAGCGCCGCCCCGCGCCAGGATCGCCTCGCGCGCGCGGCGCATATGATCGGCGTCCGGCCTGTCCCCGATCATCTTGAGCGCGAAATAGGCTTTCACGCTGGCGCTCATGTCGAAATCGCCGAGGTGATAAAGAGCCCAGCCGTCATGCGCGCCCTGGATGCGGCGCAGGTAACTCGCAATCTTATGCTCCAGACCGGAATCGATGGGCTCGCCGCGATAGTGCCGGAGCAGCACGTATTCGGCCGGAATGGTCGCGTCCGCCTCAAGCTCGAAGACCCAATGACCGTTGCTTTGCGAGCAGGCCAACAACGCGCGCGTTGCCGCGGCGGCGGCCTGATCCGCGTCCGCTTGCGGCGGCAGGCCGGTTTCGCCGGCAAAAGCGAGCGTCATGCGGCGGCTCGCAGCTTGAAATTTACGAGATCCGCCGCGCGATATCCCGAACGGACCGCACTCTCGAGCGTGGCCGGAAGCCCCGTCGCGGTCCAGTCGCCGGCCAGAAAGAGATTGGCCGACGATGTTTCCGCTGCCGGACGCAAGGCGTTCTGGTCCGGAGTAGCGGCAAATGTGGCCCGGCGCTCGCGTACGATCTGCCAGGGCGGAATATCCTCTTCCGGCAAGCCGGCAACCCTGGCAATATCGCGCCATATGGCCGCTGCCAGCTCCGCGCGCGGCATATCGAACAATTGTCCCGCATCACTGATTGTTGCCGAGATTTTTCCGGGAAACGCGAAGAGCCATTGGGAGATTCCGTTGATGACACCCAGCATCGGCGGCACGCGCGCCGGCGGGTCGATGCGGAAGTGAGCATTGACGATTCCGCGGAATTCGGTCGGCGCGCGCAATCCAGGCATGAGAGTCGTCGCCACATTCGGCGGAACTGCCAGAATGACCGCATCATCGCTGCCGAGCTCGACGGAATGCTTTGCAAAGGTGAGCGCCGATACGCGGCTATCGGCAAGCTGCAGCCCGACCAATTCATCCTCAAATACGACGGACGCACCACGCCCGCGCAGGTGAGCGATCGCCGGCTCGACGAAGACACTCCCCAGTCCGTCGCGCGCGAGCAACGGCCGGCAGGCCTGGCCGCCAAGCGCGAGCGTTTCGCGGATCAACGCACTGGCAAGTTTGGTCGAGCCCTCACGTGGGCTGATGTTGAGCGCCGCCAGGAACAGGGGTTCGAGCAGGCGGTCATAGAGCGGCCCGGAGCAGTTCATCACTTCGCCAATGGGCTTGTCCGCGGACGCCCAGGCTAGACGCGCCAGCGGCAGATAATCGCTGATCGCGGTTTGCGGGACACGCCGATCCCTGTCGAATACCCACCAGGGAAAACGGCTGTCGCCGAACCGCAAGGTCCATTGCTGGCCGGTCGCGATGTCTATGAAAGAAAACTCCGCGTCTTGCGGGCCGCTCAATCCTGCTCTTGAGCCGATTGCGTCCGCGTATGACAAAACGGCATGGTTGCCCGACAGCAGCAGATGCGTGCCGTTGTCGATCAGCATTCCCGTGCCTTGATCGAAATACGAACGGCAGCGCCCGCCGGCCTGCTTGGTCGCCTCATGGATGGTGACAGCCCGCCCAGCCGCAGTCAGCTTTACGCCGGCCGCGAGCCCAGCCAGGCCAGCCCCGATAATGTGAACTTTGCCGATGTCAGACGAACGCATGCCGTAACGCAATCCAGATGAGCCGCGGTTTGTTGATATGGACACGGCTTCGCGGCCGCGCCCAGCCCCGCGATATCATGCCTTCAAGCATCTGACGATAGACCCCGCCCATGATTTTAGGCGCGCGCACGATGCGTCGCGGACAGCGCGACATGATTTCGTTCGCCTTCGTATAGTGTTCGCGCGCGCGCTCCGCGACAACGATGCAGGCCTCTCCAATGCGAGGGTCTTCCACGACCGAGGCCGGGTCCGTCGCTGTGATACCGGCCTGCCGTAGTGCCTCGCGCGGCAGATAAAGCCGGCCAATGGCGGCGTCTTCATCAATGTCGCGCAAGATATTCGTCAGTTGAAGTGCACGGCCCAGGTGATGGGCCAACCCAACTCCGTCGGCCTCACCCATGCCGAAAATACGCACGGACAGCCGGCCGACCGCGGAGGCAACGCGATCGCAGTAAAGGTCGAGTTCATTGAAACTTGGCGCCCGAATGTCGCCGCGTGCATCCATTTCCATACCATCGATCACCGCAAGGAAATCGTCCTTGCGCAAGGCGTACCGGGAGATGATGCGGGCGAGATGTGCAAGCTTGGGCGGAATATTTCCGGAATAGAGGGAATCGATATCCTTCCGCCACACTGACAGATCTTCCAGACGTTGCGCATGGGGTGCGTCGCTATCCGCAATATCGTCGACCGCGCGGCAGAACGAATATATTTCAAACATTGCCTCCCGCTGCTCGCGCCCCAGGATACGCATCGCCAGATAGAACGAGCTGCCACCCGCGCGACTGGCGGCGGGCGCGGGACTTTCGGTCACATTTGCCGCCTGAACGTTCATGGGGTCTGGTAGCGGCGCGTTGGCGCGACTGTCCGCAACACTCTGCGCAGCAAAGCGCGTGTTCCGCCGCTCGCAGCCTCGATGGCGGCCTCACCTTTGGTAAGATGAACGCGCTCGCTCAGCGGATCGCGCGCGCGGAGGACGTCCAAAAGACGTGCCGCCAGCGACTGAATGACCGAAATTTCACAGGCAAGCCGCGTGTCGGCCACGTTGGCCTCAAATCCGTGACTCTGGCCCAGTAGCGCAGCTGTGCGGGTCACCAACGCGTCAAGGCAAGCTCGCAAGGCCGGGCTGGCTTTATCAAACCCAAGCGCTTCGACACCAATCCCCTGTGCCGCCAGCGCGTCGAGCGGAATATAGACCCGGTCCAGAGTCCGGTAGTCCACGCCGCAATCCTGCAGGTGATTGATGACCTGCAATGCCGCGCACAAGGCATCCGACGCCGGCCAGGTGTCCCTCGCCTCACCGTGGACATCGAGCACGAAGCGCCCGACCGGCATCGCGGAGCGCGAGCAATAATCGATCAGATCGTCCCAATCTTTGTATCGAAGCTTGGTCGCATCCTGCCGGAAGGCGTTCAGCAGGTCCTGCGCATGACGGGCCGACAAGCCGCGACTCTGTAACACATTCCGCAGCACGACGCCTTCAGGTTCGTCATTGCCGCTGCCGAGCAGGCTTGCCTCGAGGCGATCAAGCCGCGCAAGCTTTTCTGCGCTCGCAAGCGTCGAATGATCGGCGATAT
The DNA here is from genome assembly GCA_963735285.1 of uncultured Alphaproteobacteria bacterium. Classification (GTDB taxonomy): domain Bacteria; phylum Pseudomonadota; class Alphaproteobacteria; order Rhizobiales; family Xanthobacteraceae; genus Pseudolabrys. The sequence goes on from CAVTKN010000013.1 coordinate 129,911, forward strand.
CGTCGGCAACGCGGACAAATTCGTAGAACGCCAGAATGACCGGTCGGTGCCGCCGCTTGATCAGCCAGGATGCAACGGGGAAATTTTCGTCCCGCGCGCCCTTGCCGGAGCGAAGTTGAGCGCTGCTGGTCATTGCAAGCTTGGCGCGTCATGAACGCGCCCCTTCCATTGGCCCCCTCGTCGGCGGAGGTATTGATAGGCGGAATTCAGGGTGTAGTACAGGTAAAGCGATGCAATTCCAGGCAGAGCCAAACTCCACAGTGGCGACAGACGGTAAAACCGCAGCGTCGGCACAAAAGACAACGCCATTGCAAGCCACGCGGTGAGGCCCAGGTAACGCGGCAGACCGGTTGCAAAGACCGCAAGCGCTGGCGGCGCAATGAATGTCAGCAACAGACCAATTGTCGTCGCTGCCAGCAACAACGGCGAATAGCGGAGTTGCGCATAGGCGGAGCGCGAAATCATCTGCTTGACGTCCGACAAGGTCTCGTACGGCCGCACGCTTCGCACGCGTTCGGTCAGGCCCAGCCAGATTGGTCCCACCGCCTTCAGCTTCGCTGCAAGAGAGCAATCGTCGATCAGTGAATTGCGAATTCCGGCAATGCCGCCTGCCCTGTCGAGTGCGTCTCTGCGCACAAGGATACAGCCGCCGGCAGCGGCGGCCACGCTGGAACCGGGGCGGTTGACCCAGGCAAACGGAAAAAGCATTTCAAAAAAATAGATGAATGCCGGAACGTGACTGCGTTCAGCCAGGCTCTCGCACCGCAGCTTCGCCATCAGCGATACAAGCGTGTATTCGCCGGACATCGAGTGCGCGACCAACCACACGAGTGTATCTGGCGCATGAACGATATCGGCATCGGTCAGCAACAGGTAGTCCGGATGCGTCGCCTCGGCGACCGCAATGCCCTCCTTGAGAGCCCATAGCTTTCCGGTCCAGCCACGGGCCGGCCCGTTGCTTGTGATCACATTCAGCTGGCGCCCCGGCGCCACGGCAGCGGCGCGCGCGGCAATGGCAGCGGTGTCGTCGCTGCTGTCGTCGTCGACGACATTGATCGTAAGTGGCCCCGGGTACTCCTGACGCAGGAGCGACTGGACGCTCGATCCGATAAATTCGGATTCATTGCGCGCTGGAACAATGACGGCCACCGAAGGCCAATGATCCACGTCCCGCATGGGACGCGTTGTGTCTCTTATGTCACTTCGCCAAAATCCGCCGCGGCCAAAAAACAGGTAAATCCAGACCGCCAAGCAAGTGAAACCCAGGGCTTCGTTCATGTAGAGAAAGATTTCCGATCGCATAGGCCCTCTACCGCAACACCCGACACACAATTTGGTTCAAGCGATCCGGAAACGTCGACAAATCGGCGGACATATCTGGAGTTTGGCAAAATACCGCGTACCGGTGTCAGGCCCAATAGTGCAAGAATACAAGGATATATGAGTATATGGGCTCAGGCGCACCCTCGCAAATAGCGCGGAAACGCGGACATTGTAGTGCCTGTCACGCGCAGACAGCGGAATTGCTCCCGTCGCCGCGTGAGTTCAGGGCCACGCCAAAAAAATCTATTTGTGATGTGAATTGTTCGCGCGTTCGCGCAACCGATAGAATTGAATGGCGGCCCGCGCGGTTTCAAGCCGCAGCTTTTTAAACCGGTCCAGATATTCGCCGGAAACGCCGATCGGCCGCTGATCGGCGCCTCCTTGCAATGCCAACAAAGCGCGCGTCGTATTCCAGGAAAAATCGATCGACTTTGCCAGGATCAGGATCTGGTCGCCGGTATCATGCACCAAAGCTCGCTCGACTGCACCGATCGGCAAATCGGCCAGCAAGCTCAATGATTCCGCTGTTTCGTCGAATTTGCCGCGCGACGCAAACTCATAAACGCGCGATTCGGTCAGCTCGCCATTCTTGTGCATCTGCTCGATATTGGCCCGCGCGGCGGAGAAATTGGGTGAATGATCGCGCAACTGCGTCTGAATTTGATCCGCGGCCTGTCTGATCATGTCGCGAACAAGATCCGTCTTGCTGCGATCAGCGGTTTCAAAATTGAGCCGCACCGCTTCCGAGGCAGTTTCGAACAGTGTCAGCAGATACTCGCGCGGAATTTCCGGGCGTGACCAAACCAGCAGTGCAAGCTCGCTATCGCTTTCGGAGCGGGATACCAGTGTTGAATAGCCAAATTGGGAAAACCGGGCTCCGTTATTCGCGGCAGTGCTTATGACGACTTTCTGGTTGCCGCGTTCGACAAGGATGTCGGTGACGTTTTCACTGAGCTGTTTGCGTTGCGAAATAGCCAGCAGGTGCTCCTGACCCTTGGTTTTCGCGCCGGTGACCAGCGTGTCGTCATCGAGGGACTCGGAGCGCCTCAATACGGGACCGGCGACGGCAATCGAGTTGTCCAACGCAAGCGTTCGACTCGCATTTGGGGGCGCATTGGCGATAGCCGAAAGCCGCTCGCCGAATGCAACGCGCGCTGATTGTTCAATCTCGTTCAACAAACGAGTCATGACATCGTCGAACAGGGACATCTGTTCGCCGTCAAATTGGTCGGACCCGGCGACAAACAGGTCAGTGATCCGCCGGAGAATTTCAGCCCGTGTCCCGATATTTTTCTGCTGTATAGCAGCTTCGAGCTCATCGACCAGCGACTGATGGCCTGGCCCAATCTTCTGGCTGGCGCCGGAATTCCGGTTCCGGCGATCCGCAGAAACGGCTGACTGCGATGCGGGGTTATGCGGCATAGTCGACATCGGGGATGTTGTAGGCGCTGTGGAAATCAATATGCGACGACGGGCACGGCGGCTGGAACAGGTAACCCTGCAGCGATGTCACCCCGGCCAGGCGCAGGAGACGATATTGCTCGACCGTCTCCACGCCTTCGGCGGTGGTCGCAATATCAAGGCTGCGCGCCAAAGTAAGAGTCGCTGCGATGATGGCGGCGCACTCGGTGCGTTTCGTCAGGTTCTGGATGAAGGATTTGTCGACCTTGATCTTGTTGAACGGGAACATCATCAACTGGCTCAGTGACGAATATCCCGTGCCGAAGTCGTCGAGCGCGACGGCGATTCCGAGATTCTTGAACTGATGCAGCACGGGCAGACACTCGGTCGCCGATTCGATAAGAGCCGTCTCCGTGATCTCCAGCTCCAGCCGCTCGGGCGGCAATCCCGACTGCGCCAACGCGCACATGACGACATCGACCAGGTTGTTCTTTCTGAATTGTACAGCGGATAGATTGATGGCCACTTTGATGTCTTTGGGCCAGCCGGCGGCATCCGCGCATGCGGTCTGCAGCAACCATTCCCCGATATGCGTGATCATGCCGGTTTCTTCCGCAAGTGGAATAAACTGGTCGGGCAGGATTATGCCCTTCGTCGGATGCCGCCATCGCATCAGCGCTTCGGCGCCGCAAATGACACTCGTCTTGGTGTCGATGATCGCCTGGTAATAGAGCTCAAGTTCGTCCTGCTGGACAGCGCGGCGCAGTTCGCTCTCGAGTTCGTGCCGTGCGCTTGCGGCCAGGCTCATTTCCGGATCGAAGAAGCGATATCCGTTCCGGCCAGCCGATTTGGCCTTGTACAGAGCCAGGTCCGCCATTTTCATGAGGCTATCGGAATTGGCCGCGTGCTCTGGCGCCAGCGCAATGCCGATACTCGTGGCGATATTCACCTCGTTGCCTTCGATACTGAATGGCCGGGAAATGACCTCAGTAATTCGCTCTGCAAGCGCGGACGCGGCCTCACGCTGGTTATTGTCCCGGTCCTGAACAATTGCGAATTCGTCGCCGCCAAGACGCGCCAGCACGTCGGTTTCCCGAAGCGACGCCTTGAGGCGAGTCGCGGTTTCCCGCAGCAATGCGTCGCCGACCGCGTGACCAAGCGTGTCGTTGACATGCTTGAACCGGTCAAGATCCAGCAGCAGCACGGCAAAGGGATCGCCACGCCTGCGGTGCCGCGCCACGGCCTCCTCGATCTTTTCCATGATCGCGAGGCGGTTGGCGAGCCCGGTTAAAACGTCGTGATGCGCCATGAATGCAATGCGCTGTTCAGACTTTTTCCGTTCCGTAACGTCCTCGATAACGACGATGAGATGCCTCGGCGCACCGTGCGCATCGCGCACAACGATGCGGCTCGTGGCTAAAATACGCGATTGGCCAAATGGCATTTCAATTTCATAATCGCTTGGATAGGCACCGATCACGCCCGCGAGCGCTTCGCTGTCGCTCGCATCGATCCGCTCGGCGTCCTTGGTCCGATAAATATCGAACACTGTTTTGCCGACCACCTCTGTCCTGCTCACCTTGAGCATTGCTTCAAATGCGCGATTTACAAGCACAAACTTGCGCGTAATCGCATCCTTCACGACGACGGCGACAGGAACATGTTCGATGATTGAATTGAGAAACTGCTTTGCCTCACCCAGCTCCCGTTCGGCATGCAGATGCGCGGTGATGTCCTGATGAACGGCAACCGAACCGCCATCCGGCATGGCCTTGCGGTTCACCGAGAAAGTACGCCCGTCTCGAAGCTCGTTGATGACGTAGCCGGGGTCGGGCAGGAATGCCTCCTCGATCCGGTCCTTGACGTATTTCTGCGTGTCTCGCGGGCACGAACCCGCTGCTATTCGCGCCTGTAGAATTTCCGGCAGCGTTGTTCCAGGTTTCACGTCTTCGGGGCTAAGGCCGTACATCTTGCTGTAGAGGTCGTTGGCCAGCACTAGCCTCCGGTCCGCCCCAAACATGCAAATTCCCTGCGGCATGTTTTCCAGAGTCGCATTCAAAAGCATGTTGGTATGTTCGAGACGCTGCTTTGCACGATCCCGCAAGATATGGCCGCGAACGCTAAAGACCGTTGCTGCCAGAATAAGCAGCGTCATAACAATTGCGATGAAGTAACCGGATTGTTTTTGTGCATCGAGACGGGAAAAAATCTCGTGCGACGAAAGACCGACAGTAATGACGAGAGGAAAGCCGTTGACGTGTCTGTAGCCTATCAGCCGTTGAACACTGTCGCTTAGACTGCTCTTGGTATAATACCACCCGGCCGTCGAAGGTCTTTTGAACAGATCAGCGCTTGAAAAATCCTTTCCAAGCACCGACTGGGTGTGTCCGCTGGTCGCACGAACAATTCCATCCAGCCCGAAGACCCGAATATACCCTTCGCGGCCAATGTCGACTGAGTTGTAGATGCGCGTGAGGTAGCTTGGGTCAAGCGACGCGACAACGGCTCCGTTGAGCGATCTGTCGGTTATTCCGACAGGCCGCGAAAACTGGATCGACCATTGCCGCGCAGGCTGAATGTAGATGGGCTTGCTGATGGTCAACGTGTCGATCGGCGGATCGAAATTGTCGCGATGTTCCGCGACTTCGCCGCCATTGCGCCTGGCTGCGCCGTCGCCGCTGAGTTTTACATTGCCATTTTTGTCAACAATACTGACTTTGAGATCTTCATCGTTGAGCACGCGGTTCGATTTAAGCCATCCGGCCAGATCAAATTTATTTTTCTCGCGCTCATAGAGCGTTCGGATAATAACCAAAGTTCGGTCGATTTCACTCAGCGACCGCAAAAGGTGCTCTTCCAGCGCGCCCGCCAGATTGGTGGAATTTTGAATCGCGGCCCGTTCAGCGCTCTCGTGTTCGTTTTTCAAAAAGAAAAACAGAGTCGCCCATACGAGGCCAATCAGGGTGATCCCGAATAGCACCGATCGATACTTGAAAAACGGCTGCCATGACTTCGTAAAATTGGTCACGGGAAAAGCCGCGAGGCCATCTTGCTAATCATTTCAAATAATTAGTCGAAAGCCATTGATATTCCGTTATATGGAACCGCAAGACCCCTATCTGGTTTGGACGTTGAGAAAGAGGACGATGCGCGCATTAATAATTTATTTTGCGTTAGAGCGCGTTCGCTCAACAGCCGCGAGCCTGAACGCATCGCGCTGCGCCGTACAAAGTTAATCGCGCCGGACCACGTTTAGGTGACGTTTAGGATGCCGAACGGGCCGATCATTGAAACAGATATCCCGGCGCGGCTCGATCGCCTCCCTTGGGGACGCTTCCACACGCTGGTGGTCGTCGCCCTCGGCGTCACATGGATCCTCGACGGGCTTGAGGTCACGCTTGCAGGCAGCCTGGCGGGCGCACTGAAAGACAGTCCGGGATTGCATTTTTCAAACACAGACATCGGATTCGCAAGCAGTGCCTATCTCGCCGGCGCCGTCCTCGGTGCGATTTTTTTTGGCTGGCTGACGGATCGGCTCGGCCGCAAAAAGCTTTTTTTCGTGACGCTCGCAGTCTACCTCACGGCCACAGCGGCCACGGCCGCTTCCTGGAATATCGAGAGCTTCGCGCTATTTCGCTTTCTCACCGGCGCTGGAATTGGCGGTGAATATTCCGCCATCAATTCGACCATCCAGGAACTGGTTCCCGCCCGGGTGCGTGGCTGGAACGACCTGATGATCAACGGCAGCTTTTGGATCGGCGCCGCGCTCGGCGCGATCGGTTCGTTGGTTTTGCTCAACCCGGATATCATTGACCCCGAACTCGGTTGGCGTCTTGCATTTTTGATTGGCGCCGGCCTGGCCGGCGTGATCTTCCTGATGCGATTCTGGATTCCCGAGAGCCCCCGCTGGTTGATAACGCACGGTCATGCCGATGAGGCAGCGCGCGTCATCGCAGGGATCGAAAGCCAGTTTGCGCACCTTCCGCCGGCGCGCGACCTGCCTTACGTGCGTTTACGCGCGCGCAAATCTACGCCGCTTCGGCTGGTGGCCTTCACATTGTTCAAACAGCACCGGCGCCGGACCGTCGTCGGACTATGCCTCATGGCCTCCCAGGCGTTTTTCTACAACGCCATCTTTTTCACCTATGCGCTTATTCTGACCGACTTCTATGGGATCGCGTCGGACCAGGTTGGCTGGTACTTGCTGCCTTTTGCGATTGGAAATTTCTCCGGGCCCGTGCTGATCGGCCGTTTTTTTGACACCCATGGTCGCCGGCTGATGATTGCGCTGACGTATGTTACTTCCGGCGTGCTGCTGGCTTTGACCGGTTGGCTCTTCGCGCAAGATCTGATCGACGCCGGAACGCAAACCCTGTGCTGGATGGTGATCTTTTTCTTTGCATCATCGGCAGCGAGCGCGGCTTATCTCACCGTCAGCGAGACTTTTCCGCTGGAAATCCGGGCATTGGCAATTGCGTTTTTCTATGCGGTCGGGACCGGCATTGGCGGCGTTATCGGGCCGCTATTGTTTGGCACGCTTATCGACACAGGTTCGCGCGCAAGTGTATTTGCAGGCTACCTGCTCGGTGCAGTGCTGATGATTATTGCGGGCTGCGTCGCCTGGCGCTGGGGCGTCGATGCCGAACGCAAGCCTTTGGAAGCCGTCGCCCGGCCGCTCACGTTTATCGATTGATGACGCTAACCCGCGGCGACAAGATCGCGCAACGCGTCCGGCGAAAAAATGACCACGCCGCCGCGTTCAAGCTTGAGCCATTTTCTTCGCTGCCAGTCCTGCAGCTGCTTGTTTGCGCTCTCGCGCGAAACACCGATCATCTGGCTTATTTCGCGCTGAGTGACATGGATCTTGGTGTTGGGCAATGCAGTCGGCGACGGCTGGTAGAGGTGCAGCAGCACCTTGGCGAGGCGGTTCGGTAACCCGAGGAAAACAATATCCTCGACCTGCTCACTGGTGCGACGCAGGCGCGCGCACAGAATATTGATCAACCTTATCGCGACTTCAGGATCATCCCGCAGCAACGGAATAAAATCGCGGCGTTCGATGACCATCAGTTCGCAATTATCGATGGCAACCGCGTCAGCCGAGCGCTGGCCCCCGTCGAGAAACGCAATTTCTCCAAAGAGCTCGCCAGGGACCACCAGGTTGAAAATTGCGTCTTTCCCCTGTTCGGACGGCGCGCTGATTCTCACGGCGCCGGCACGAACCGCATAAAGTTTCGAGCCAATATCGCCTTTGTGAAATATGGCCGCGCCTTTTTTCACTCTTGTCGTGATGACGCGAGGGGCGAGCCTATCGATTATTGAATTGCCCAGATCCTTGAAAAACGGGTGGGCGCGAAGCAACGCATGCTTGTCAAATGGCTGGGTTTGACTATTCCTGCTTGCGCCTGTTGCCATCTTACGTATTGCCCCACCTGTAGTACTCAATACGAAACATACGACAAAAAGGCCCAGCAGGCAGGCTATCTCGTCAATGAATATTCAAATCTTACTTTGGCTGTTTAACTCTAACAGTGAAATAAATCGACTAAGTTCTCTAAAATACATCCGTTTTCAGGCCGCAACGCAATGCACCACGAATAGCAGCCTGGCTGGGCCGCGTAGTCACCAGCAGTCCTAATTTCCTGCTTTCGTACCGGACTGTCGGTCACATTCGTTTCGTCAACCGTGCCGGAGCGAGCTGTGTGGCACCATTCACACTCCTTACGTGAGGCCGTACACTAGCCTCCTCCCGGGCTTGGAGGGCATACATGAAGAAAATCGCCATCGGTTGCCAGGGCGGCGGGATGCACGCTGCTTTCGAGGTTGGCGTCCTCACTGAAATTCTCAAGGACATCCGCGATAAAAAGCGTTTCGAACTTGTAGGCTTGAGCGGAACGTCGGCTGGCGCCTTGTGCGCGCTGATGGTCTGGTACGGGCTTGCGCCGAAGCCGGGAAGCCCTGGCTCCGCGGATGAGGCGATCGACAAGCTCAACGACTTCTGGGAGGACTTCGTCGCCGGCACAGGCGCCGAGACGGCACTGAACCTGCTTACATACGGCGCATTCTGGGCGGAAGAGAAAGAGATTCCGGTCCTCGGGGTGAATGTACCAATTTTCGGTCTCAATCCGTACGGCGCGCTCTACAAGGCGTTCGCTGCCGGCCTGCCGAGTCTCGGAGTCCGCAAGCAATATTTTGATTTGGCGACCATGCTCGCGAAAGCATGTCCGGATTTCGATCACGTCGAGTGGCAAAAACAAAAAACACGCGTGCTGATCGGCGCTTCGGAAGTCGTCAACGGCTTTGAGAGCGTGTTTGATTCCGAAATCAACAAAAACATTCAAAGCGAAAATAAGGGAATGCAAACCGTCAAGGAGTCCAAGGACAGGTCTCGATACTGGCGCCAGCGATTGCCGCTTACCTTGTCCGGCGTCGCCGCCTCAGGAACCTTGCCAGCCCTGCGCGAGGCGGAACATATCAAGCCGGGCGGCCATTACTGGGACGGCCTTTACTCACAGAATCCGCCAGTGCGCGAGTTCTTTGATCCGCCGGTGGGCGGTGCTTCCAAGGGACATGGGCACGTCCCCGATGAACTGTGGATCATCCGCATCAACCCGCAGCAATGGCCGGAGGTGCCTTCATCCAACAAAGACATCCAGGATCGTCAGAACGAACTGATGGGAAATCTATCGCTGAACAAAGACCTGGATTTCATCATGGCCGTCAATACGTGGGCCGAGGACTACAAAGGTCAGCAATTTGCAAAGGACCACAAGCATGTGACGGTCCGCACGATCAAGATGGAAAAGAAGACCGCTGACAATCTGTCTTATTCGTCGAAGTTTGATCGCAGCCGCGCCTTCATGGACGAGCTCCGTAAGGAGGGCCGCAAAGTTACCCGGGATTGGCTTGACGAATGGCATAATGGCAAAGCCGGCTGCTATCCGGAAGACGCCGCTTATCCAAAAAAATGATGAGTCTGTCGCCACCCCAGGCGGCCCGAGATGCAGTCAAACTCAACGGATGATGGTGCTCAGATGGCAAACAGCAACTTGGACGATGCGCAAAGTATCAAGGACAGCATTTTCAGGAATTTCGCCTTGCTCGCGCTGCCGTGGCTATCCTTCCAGCAAGATATGCTCGCAATTGTGAAGAAAGGCATTGAAGACACCAGCCATGTCAAACCGGTTCAGAAACTGACATTGCTTGAATTGCAGGCCCTAATGATGATTTTTGATCCGTCGCGAACGTGGAGAAGCCCCTTTGACGCCGGTTTCGAAAAGAGAGTGGAGGACTCGTATAAAGAAGCCTTCCCAAAAATGGTCTCCGGTTCCATTGAGCTTATCGAGGCTCAGGAAATGATCCTGAAGCACATGAGTGATGCCCTGATTACGCTGAAGAATGGCAACAAAACCAAAAGTCACGACAAATAACGGTCACTGACTCAGCTTGCTGGGTCCCAAATTCTGCACAGATGAGATTTCCAAGTTCGGTCATTTTGTGAGCTGGCTGATTTCCAGGCGCTTGCGTCGGTCGAGGTACCAATATGAGTGATGCACGGCGGAACATTGACCTCGCGATCATCGGTCTTTCCTGTCGATTTCCTGGAGCGGCCACGGCCGAGGAATATTGGAAGAACCTGTGCGGCGGCGTTAAGTCCGTCACTTTTTTTTCCGATCAGGAGCTCATTGCAGCCGGTGTCGACCCAACCCTCGTTGCCAATCCCAGGTACGTAAAAGCCGCGCCGAAGTTGCGGGACGTCGAGATGTTCGACGAATCGTTCTTCGGTTACTCGCCCAAAGACGCCGCGCTGATGGATCCGCAGCATCGCCTGTTTCTGGAGGTGTGCTGGGAGGCGTTTGAAAATGCAGGCTATGATCCGGTTGGTTATCCTGGGAAAGTCGGCGTGCTCTCGACCGCCGGCGGCGTCGTCACGAGCTATCTCCTGGCAAAATTGCACCACGCAGAATTTCCCGGCCAGACAGCCAGCACGTCGCACATCAGCAATGACAAAGATTTCCTGAGCACCCGTGTTTCCTACAAACTGAATCTCAGAGGGCCGAGCTTCACAATCCAGTCGGCATGTTCGTCGTCTTTGTTGGCAGTCCACCAGGCGTGCCAAAACCTGAGATTCGACGAGTGCGACATGATGCTGGTCGGAGGCTCGGTGGTGCGCGTACCCCAGATCGAGGGGTATCTGGCGGAGCGACGAAACGTTCATTCCCTGGACGGGCACTGCCGGCCCTTCGACGCAGTTGGCCAGGGCACTATTTTTGCCAGCGGTGTCGGCGCCGTATTGATCAAGCCCCTGCATCGCGCCGTCGCGGATCGCGACCATATTTTTGCGGTGATCAAAGGGACAGCGGCAAATAATGATGGCTCAGAAAAAAGTAGCTACACCGCGCCGAGCCTGGGCCAGCAGTCGCAGGCCGTCGCCGATGCGCTGACGTCGGCCGGGGTCAGCGCCGACAGCATCGGCTATGTCGAATGCCACGCAACCGGCACGATGGTCGGCGATCCGCTGGAAGTCGAAGCCCTGACGATGGCCTTTCGTAAGGAGACCGACCGCAAGCAGTACTGCGCCGTCGGTTCGGTCAAGGCCAACATCGGACACCCGGAACAGGCGGCGGGAATCGCCGGCCTCATCAAAACCGCGCTCGTGCTTCATCACAAAAAGATTCCGCCGAGCATCAATTATCAGACGCCGAACCCTGCAATCGACTTTGCATCGTCGCCGTTTTACGTCAACACGAAGCTCCAGGATTTTCCCGCGGCCGACACGCCGCGGCGGGCCGCGCTCAATAGTTTGGGGATCGGCGGCACGAACGCTTTTGCCATCCTCGAGGAGGCGCCGCCGGCTGCTGCGAACGCGGACCAGTCACCAGACCGTTTCCCGTGCGTCGTCACCCTGTCAGCCAAAAGCGCCGACGCATTGGTGGCGCGTGTCGAACAACTTCTGAACTGGCTCAATGACAATCCCGGCGCCCCGATCGGTGATCTTTGCTACACGACCAACGTTAGCAGAAGCCAGTTTGCCTTCCGCTTTGCCGCCCCTGCCCGATCGGTCCTCGAGCTGAAAAAACAACTCGCGGCATGGCTCCAAACAGCGGGCGGTTCCTCGCATTTACAACGCACCAGCAGTGCGCCAATCGCCTTCATGTTTTCCGGCCAGGGGTCGCAGTATGCCGGCATGGCCGCGCAGCTATATCGGACGCACTCCGTTTTTCGGCAGGCCATCGATCGCTGCCATGCATTGGCGGAGCCGTATCTCGAGGACGGTTTGCTTGACGTCATTTTTGCGCAAGACAGTGATGCCGCGCTGGTCAACCGCACGGATTACACCCAGCCGGCGCTATTTGCTGTTGAGTATGCCCTTGCAGAGCTCCTGAAATCCTGGGGCATCGCGCCTGATGCGGTGATTGGGCATAGCCTGGGAGAATTCGTCGCCGCGTGTGCAGCGGATGTCATGACGCTCGAAGACGCCATGCGTCTGGTCATTGCTCGCGGTGCCTTGATGCGCCAAATGCCGATCGGCGGAATGGCCGCGATTTTCGCGGCGGAATCCGTGGTGCGTAAGCTCATAGACAAGAGCGCCCCGGGCTTGGCAGTGGCCGCCTTGAACGGGCCGTTAAACACGGTCGTGTCCGGCGACCGGGATGAATTGAAAGTGCTATTGGAAGAGCTAGGCCGGCAGAACGTCGGCTACCGGGAATTGCAGGTTTCCAACGCCTTTCACTCACCGCATACGGAACCCGTTCTTGACGAACTCGAAAATGTCGCGGGCGATATCAAGTACGAACAGCCCAAACTAGCCCTGATCTCCAACCTCACCGGCGGGCTGATGTCGGCCGCGCCGGACAAACTCTACTGGCGCCGACATCTTCGGGAACCGGTGCGGTTCGAGGATGGGATGCTTGCACTGGCCGAGCTTGGGTGCGGGACATTTATCGAGGTCGGTCCGCACCCGGTGCTGCTGCCGATTGCGCAAGTGTGTCTTGGAGCAAAAGCCAGGTCGGCTTCCTGGACCGCCACGCTCAACCGTCAAAAACCGGATGCCGATTCAATTGCCGAAATGCTGGCCGCACTATATCGCGCGGGCCACGACGTAAATTGGACCGCGGTACACGCCGATGCTTCGTGGCGGCGAATGCCGTTGCCGACTTATCCTTTCCAGCGAAAGCGCCACTGGATCGATGACCACACGATCCATCCCGCACAAGGCCGAAATGTTGCCGAACGACCGCATCCGTTGGTAGGCACGCGCATAAACTCAACGGCTAACGGGATGTGTTACGAAGCGCGCTATGGCGTGCACCATGCCGGCTTCCTTTCCGATCATAAAGTTGCGGGATCCATCGTCCTGCCGACCACCGTCGAACTGGAGGCGGCCACGGTCTTAGGCCGAATGCATTTCGCGACGTCGCAGGTCAGTTTCGATGACGCGATGCATCACCAGGCGATGTCATTTTTCAATGGCGAAGATCGAACTGTGCGGATGTTGGTCACTCCACTGGAGGCCGACAAAGCAAGTTTCAAACTGGAAAGCGCAGACACCGCGAACGCGAAGGTCTGGCATACCCACATGACGGGAACGCTGCGCAAGTCGCAGGCGCCGCCCGGATTGGCGTTTTCGGTGAAAGACGTCCGGGCCCGCTGCCCACAAACAATGCCGGTTGCCGACTTCTATGGCCGGCTTGACCGGCTCGGGCTTGAATATGGACCGAGCTTTCGCGGCGTACGTGAGTTGCACCTTGGCCAACATGAGGCGCTGACCAAAGTGCAGCTGCCGGATGGCATGGCAGACAGGCAATTCGTGACGCATCCCGCGTTTTTGGATGCATGCCTGCACGCCTATCCGCTCGTTCTGGACGGTGCTGAGAAGACCAGGAGCGATCGTCATTCCTACCTGCCCGTCTCGCTGGAAGGATTCCGCTGCCACCAGGACGGTATCGACAGCGCATGGGTGCACACCAGGCTGCGAACTGTCGACAAAGACGATACGCAGGTGGTCGATATTCGAATTTACGACGAGGCTGAGCGACCCATTGCGGATCTGGACGGCCTGACCGTACGACTGTTGCCGCTTTCCAAAGTGCAATCGGCTCGCGGCCGTACGGACAACTTGTTCTATCGTCCAGTCTGGCGAAAGAGCGTCAGGGATGCCGCAACCCCCGGGAAGGGCCGCTCCAAAGATCGGACATTGGCGAGTTGGCTGATATTTGCCGACGCAAAAGGTGTCGGTGTAGCGCTGGCACGCAAACTTGAAGCGGCGGGCCATCATTGCCACCTGGTCTACAGGGACGATGCATTCGCCCAGCGAGGGCAACGGACGTGGACCGTCAATGAACGACAGTCGGACGATTTTCGCCGATTGCTGGGGCAATTCACCCACAACGAGACGCTGAGCTGCGATGGCGTGATCTATCTATGGGGATTGGATACTCCATCCATAGAAGATCTCACCCTGGCGGCATTGAAGAGCGGCAGCGAGATGATGTGCCGCGGGGCACTGGCAATCTTGCAGGCGCTTGCCGAAACGCGGTCAACGAATCCGACCGGCCGGCGCCTTTGGTTTGTAACGGCAAACACACAGAATACGGCAGGCCAGAACCAGCATGTCGATCCGGTCCAGGCTCCTCTTTGGGGATTGGGACGCACCATTGCGATCGAGTACCCGGGCATCTGGGGCGGCCTGATTGATCTGCAACTGAATGCTGACCACACGCCGGATGTGGATTTATTGGCCGCAGAGTTGCTCTATCCAGACGGCGAGACCCAAATTGCCATCTCCGCCCGCGGCGGGCGCCACATCCAGAGATTCGTCGCGCAATCGCTCGACCTGCTGCCGGCACAACAGTCGCCGGTGCGCGGAGACGCCACCTATCTCGTGACCGGTGGTCTGGGGATGCTTGGGCGCAGCGTCGTCAAATGGCTCATGAACAACGGCGCGCGACATCTTGTCCTGACCGGCCGAAATGCAAGCACCGAAGCGGCACAAGACCTGATCAAGACGGCGCGCAATAACAGCGTATCTATAAAGGTCATAGCCGCCGACATCAGCCGCCATGAAGATGTAAGCCAACTGATCCGGACCATCGGTAGCGAATGCCCGCCATTAAAAGGCGTGGTGCATTCGGCTGGTATCCTGGATGACGGAATACTGGCTCAACTTGACTGGGAAAGATTTTCGCGAGTCTTCGAGCCAAAGGTTTATGGAAGCTGGCTTCTGCACGAAAGCACGAAATCGCTCGATCTGGATTTCTTTGTCCTGCAATCTTCTTTGTTGAGCCTGCTGGGTTCCGCCGGCCAGGCAAATTACAGCGCCGGCAACACCTTCGTTGATTCTTTGTCGGCTCACCGCCGCTCCGCGGGTTTGCCAGCGACGGCGATCAACTGGTCCGCTTGGTCGGAAGGTGGTTTGGCCACCCGTTCGGGCACGCGTGGCGAGGCGATGTGGGCATCGCTGGGCGTGAAATTTGTTTCTCCCGATCTCGCAATGCAAGCGTTCGACAGGCTGATGCAGCTCGATGTGGACCAGATCGCGGTCGCCGTTGCTGATTGGTCCACTTACGCCGGCAAGGCCGGCAAGTCCCCTTTCCTCGCGGAACTTTTGAACGGGAGCGGTGGAAACGGAGCGTCCAAATCCACGCGACGAAAAAGCGCACTGGCCGCTTCTCGTGTGCCGGTGAATGGCGAAGCACGCCAGCAGCTTTTTGGCAGACTGCAACAACGCATCATGGCGGAACTTGGGTTTACGGAGCCGATCGATCCCGACCGGCCTCTGAATGAGATTGGCTTGGATTCGTTGCGGTCGGTGACACTCGCGAATAACCTGGAAGACGAATTTGGAATCCTGGTTTCGATCTCGGAGCTCATCAGCGGACCGACGATCAACCAGCTATCGGAATACCTATCAGGTCTGGTTGCACAAAGCCCGGAGGACGAGACCGCAGGATTTCATTCGGCAATGCCTCCCGTCGCTGCCATCAGGGCACTGGCCACAAATTCCCCCGTCGCTGTCGCGCAGGTCAATTCGCTCACCGACACTTACGCAGTGGGCGAGAGGGAAACAGATGCTGTCGAAAACGGACACGGAAACGGAGCGCTGCATCATTTTGATGCCGGGACAAATGGAAAGATGGTGCCCACCGGCAGATCCGGCAACGGAAGCGGGACAGATCATTTCGATACCGGAGTATCCCGCTCCGCCGGAGCGTTCGCGTCGCCCGGTGCGGGCAGGTGGTTGATTGCACCGCGGCCCAATCCGGGTGCCAAAGCCCGTTTGTTCTGTTTTCCTTACGCGGGCGGCGGACTCGTGTCGTTCCGTACCTGGGCGCAACTCTTCGATGACACTGTGGAAATCGTCGCAATCGAGGCGCCGGGGCGCGGAACGCGGATCAATGAACCTGCCGTCGATGACCTCGACACGTTTGTCGAGCGTCTTTTGCCGGAAATGTCTGGCTGGCTGGACAGGCCGTCTGCCTTTTTTGGCCACTGCCTGGGTGGACTGACGATGTTCGCAACGCTGCGCGCGCTACCCGACGCGAGTTCGCGCTTCGTCAAGCATGCATTTGCCTGTGGCGTAAGGCCACCGCACCTGTTGAAGCGCAAGGGTGAGTTTGAGGACAACTTGATCTACGACATGATGCTGCATGGGGCGTTTGACATAAAACTTCCCCTGTACGCCCAAACCGACGAAATCTTCGTGGAGTTCATCCGGCAATTCGACACTCCGGCCGCCAACAAGATGTTGGAGATACCGAAGCTCCGGAATGTGTTGTTGCCCACAATCCGCGCCGAGTTTGCAATGGCCTACAATTATCAGCACCAGCCAGTCGAACCATTTCCCGTCCCGATCAGCAGTTTCGTCGGCGACGCGGACCCTTGGGTCTCGGAAAAAGACTCCGCTGGCTGGGGCGCGTTCACACGCGGCGGGTTCACCAACCACGTGCGCAAAGGTTCCCATTTTTTGATGGCGGAGGACGGCGACTACATCGTCGAGATAATCAATCGTGAATTCGTAAACTCGGTAGCCTGACTGTCCCGCATCAATTTAATCGTGGCTGAAAATATATTTTGTATTTTCCAACCGTGCTTTCGCTCTGACAAGGTCTGCCGTGTCAAAGCCCTCGCTAAATGATTTGTAGACCTCGCCGAGTTGCGAGACGAATTTTTCGGCGTTCTTTCCCAGATCGGACAAGTCGCATAGGCTCAGACAAAGCCTGAGTTCGAGAGACTTGGCTTTCTGCTCGCGGGCGACTTCAAGGCCCTTGAGAAAATAATGTTCGGCTTTATCCAGATTCTGCTTCGATCGCAGATAGGTTTCACCGCGCAGTCGATATATTTCCGCTTCGTAAAAGCATTCCGTGCCATCTTCTTCGAGCCGCAATTGCGCCTGCTCCAAAAATTCGAGCGCTTGGTCGTAACGTTTGTTTTTTATGCACGCATCGACCAGCAATCCCAGCGTATATGAATCAAACAACAACGCGCCCATGGCCCGTTCTTGTTCCAGACCTTCCTGAATTTCGGCAATACCTTTTTCGAATTCGCCCTGCTGGGCGCCCGCCCACCCGCGCAAGATCAAAGCCATCGCGCGATAGTGAACAAACTCGTGCTCTTCGCAGAGTGCAATTGCGCTGTTCGCCTGGCTCGCGACGATCGCGGCCTCCCCGCGGAGCTGATGCACCCGCAGGCTTATTGTTCGCGCCATTGCTTCGCTGAACGGATGCCGGGATGCATCTCCATAATTGCGGGCCTCCGCGCAAAGCCGCAAAGCCTGATCTGGATAGCCGAGGAACCAGAGGGCCATGGCATCATACGACCTGACATGAACGCGTGGATCTTGCGCCGACAGGTCGAAATACGCCGCGGCTTTATCGTCCTCACAGAGGCCAATGCCACGTTCCAGCTCCGCGTGGGCGGCGGCAAATCTCCCTTGCGCAAATGAGGTAAACCCGAGCGCTTCGTGGGCAAGAACCCGGCAAACGGAGTCGTCAATTTTTTCGGCCGAATTCAGCAAATGCTCGGCAAGAGCTTGCGCTTCAGGAAGGGCGGCCCGGAGAAAGTTCCACGTCCACAGACCAAACACTGCGGGAAAAGTGTGTTCATCAAGCCCGCTCTCCCTGCACAACTGTAGGGCCCGCGTGTACGCGTGCTTCACACTGTCAGAGCTCCAGCCCTTGGTCGTCCGCAGTGAATTGCCGAGCGACGTTTGAAGCAACAACTCAAGCTTGTTGCGCAGCATCGGGTTGTCGATACCGGGAACTAATTTCAGCCCCCGTTCCAGATGACCGACGGCGGCGTTCTCTGAGCGGCTCAGGGCGAGATTGCCAGCCTTCAGCCAGTAGTCGATCGCGGGCTCGACAAGACCGGCTTCAGAAAAGTGATGAGCCACGATTTCCGGTTGGCTCAATACGATATCGGGAAACTTCTCTTCCATCTTGCGCGCGATCTGGCCGTGCAATTGCTGCCGCCGGCTCTTCAGCAGGCTCTCATATGCTACGTCCCGTACCAGCGAGTGCTTGAAACTGTAGACAGCCTCCGGTGGCTCACCGTGGCGGAACACAAGTTCGGCCTCTTCAAGCTGGGCAAGTGCCTGTTTCAGTGCCCGTTCGTTGCGGCCGGCCACCTCACGTATCAACAAATAGGAGAATTCACGCCCGATGGCCGCTCCGATCTGGCCGACCTCCTTCACCGGCGCCATGCGGTCGAGGCGCGCCATCAATGAGTCCTGTAGCGTCGCCGGAATGGCGAGCGGAAGCAGCGGTCCGCCGAGCCGATAGGTGTCGCCGTCCTTGACCAGGATGTCCCCTTCGAGCACCGCCTTTGTGAGCTCTTCGACGAACAGCGGATTGCCGTCGGTCTTGGCGACGATCTGGGTCATCACTTCAGCCGGCAGCGCACGGCCGTGGGTTACCTGCGTAACAATACTTTCGACATTGCCAGGGGCGAGACGGCCGAGCTTTATGACGCCGACATTGGGAATACCAACCCAGGGTGGCTCGAATTCCGGCCGAAGCGTGAAAATGGCAAGGACCGGCATCTGGCGCATTCGCTCGATTGTCAGATCGAGCAGCTCGAGCGACGTGGCATCAGCCCAATGCGCATCCTCGAACAAGAGCAGGATCGGCTTCTGGCGTGCGAGCTTCTCGAATTGATCGAGCAAAGCCGCCAACGTGCGGCGACGCTGCTGAGCGGGATTGAGCGCCAAGGCGGGGTAACGGCCGCCCAAGGGGATCGACAGCAGCGCAGCCAAAAGCGGTATTGTGTCTCGACCTTTCGATGTGGTTTTGCCGAGAAGTGCTTCCAGCTTGGCGAGGCGCTGCTCGGACGTATCGTCTGCCTTGAATCCGGCCGCACGTTCCAATTGGACGATGAACGGGTAAAGCGTGCTGTTGGCGTGGTAAGGCGAACATTGGTAACGCAGAGACCGTGTGCGGCTCGCTGGCAATTCGCTCTTCAAGTGCCGCCGCGAGGCGTGACTTGCCAATTCCCGGTTCGCCTGAGATCAGCACGATCTGGCCGTCACCTTGCCAGGCGAGGCGCTGGCGTTTCAGCAGGAAATCGATTTCGTCCTTGCGGCCAATGAGATTCGTCAAGCCGGCGGCGTGCACTGACGCAAAGCGGCTCTCGGAAGCCGACACGCCATCAACCGCCCATGCGGCGGTCGGTTCGGCAAAACCCTTGAGATTGTGCAGGCCGAGGTCGCGCAGGAGGAACCGGTCGCCGATCAGCCGGCGCGTGGTGGCGGCGATGACGATGGTGCCAGGCTCGCCCAGGGCCTGTACGCGGGCGGCAAGGCTTGGCGTATCCCCAACCACGATATTTTCACGCAATGCACCCTCACCGCCCACCACCACCAAGCCGCTGGCGATGCCAATGCGGACCGCGAGCGGCTCTCCAGCGGGCGTCTTGAGCTGCGCAACGGCGGCAACAATATCGAGTCCCGCGCGTATGGTTCGCTCGGCATCGTCCTCATGGGCACGAGGGTAGCCGAAATAGGCCAGGATCCCGTCGCCACGGAATTCGGCAAGGAAGCCGTCAGAGGCCAGCGCAATACGGGCGCAAGCCGCCTGAAAGGCGTCGATGACCGCACCCATGTCTTCCGGATCGAGGCGCGCCGACAGAGCAGTCGAGTCCACGAGATCGCAGATCATCACCGTCAAGTGACGCCGCTCCCCGCCAACGGTCGGGGCGTAGCTGCCCTGCGCACTCTTTCCGGCTTCACTCGTGATGGGCGCACCGGGAGAGTCGCCCGCCATCGCCCTGATGGCCCTGATGAGACGTTTCCTGTCGCCCAGCGGGATCCCGAGCGTTTCGAGATCGCCTTCCGTCAGCTCCGGCAGCACGTCGGTGTCGATGGCGTTCTGGACGAACGCCGGTTCGTACCGTTCGAGCCCCAAGCTTCGCAGCCAGCCACCGATGTCCATGGTCGCGCCCTAATTACGATCCGGATTCCCAGAGGCTGTCACTCGGCGGGGGTCTGAAGCCCCACGAATAGCCAGTCTACTTTAAAAACCGATTGGGCAAAACGAAGCCGGGCGGCCATCGCGGTTCTCGACCGCCTCGCTAGGCGCAATTGCGGGCCGGATCGGTCAAATTCCACGGATTATTTTAACTTCCGTAACAATTGATCGAGGCGTCCGCTTCGCAGCCATGCCCAGCCGCGTTCCGCGGCCGTTCACCATACACGCGGCGCGGGTACCTATTTCGCCTCCTCCGATGAAGGGTCTGGCCAGCCGCAAAATTGTTTCGACGAGAGTGTGAGTTAGCTCACCATCGAAAACGTGGGTGGGTGGTAGCGATCTTCACAACGGAGATCGACCATGCGCCCACGCACCCAAGTTGATCGACAGAATCGCCGACGCCGACGCCCGGAGGGCGATAGCCGCACTGACACCGTCGTTGCGACGGTCTGGCTGGTTTTCTACGTGCTGGCCGTCGTCGTTGCGATTTCATCACCGGCGATAACCCACGCCATCGATGTGGCCGCCCGGTAGTCGCGGACATGCGGGTGAAGACGCACCAGATCAGCTACTTCCTCGCGCTGTGCGAGGAGCAAAGCTTTACTCGCGCCGCCAGACGCTGCGGTGTTGCGCAGCCGTCGCTGACGCGGGCGATCCAGGAACTGGAAAGCGCGTGTGGCGGCCAGCTGTTCGAGCGCAATAAATCAAACGTCAGCCTGACTGGATTTGGTCAACACCTGAAACATGACTTTACACGCGTCGACCGCGCTCTTTCCGATGTGGCGCGTAAGGCCGCTGAGTTCAGATCCCAGCCCGATTTGAAATTGAACCCCAAAACAAAGGAGACTTACATGCGCGTCGTAGCCGTGACAGTTCTGGCAATTGCAATCATTGCAACGGGTCTGGCTTTGCGTCCAACGCCGTCCGCGACGGCAGCGGTGACGAACCAGGCCATCAACCAGGTCGATCCTTACGCGTTGCAATCGACGCCCGAAACAAATGCGCTTCCCTGGAAAATGCCGGAGAACCTCTACTGATCCGTTCTTTCTGATTTCAGTCTCGATGGGAGGTCGCCTGGAAAAGCGATCTCCCATTTTCATTGGCGGAACAAAGATCAGAAATCGAGGGGATATGCATACGCATGATTTACCGTTTGGCGAGCGATCGAAAATCAGCAAGCCACGGTGTGACCCGCTTCACGCACCCGGCGAATAGCAGGCGCTAGAACGCACCACATCATGCGGGAATCACGGAAATGCTCAGAAGCGCCCCGGAACAATCCTTGTCCAGCCTTCCGCTGAAAATTCAACCGCATCGTTCCGATGAGAATGGGCGCGCCCGTCAATCCGCCGCGGACTCACAAATGACGATGGAGAGAAAAATGTCATCGCAAACAGTCATCCACCCCAATGCACGCCGCCCGAGGCTTGCCGGTTCAACGCTGGTAGCCGTTGTCTGTCATCTCAATGATGGCCTCTCCTCCTTTGCAAGGCGATTCATGCTCGCACTTCATGAATCACGACAGCGCCGGGCCGATCAGGTCATTCGGCAGTACCGGCACTTGATCGACCATTCCAATGATTGAGCGGTCAAAGACGGCTGAGTTGTCTCGCAACTGCCGGCCGGGCTGCCGGCTACCCGCGGAAACAGTATCCGCTGGTTTCCACGGCAATTCCCCGTCTTTTTGCCGCCCCACGGCTCAAGGCCGGTGCCGGTCATGAATGAATTCTTAAACTTCGTTACCTATGATCGGGATACCGCCGAACGGAATGGCCCATGCTGGGCCGCTAAAGGCATCGCAAGCCATGTCTTCTAGCGACGGAATTGACAGGACTGCGCATTGTCCCCAGTGCCGGACGGTCATGGTGCACGTCGCGGTGACGCCGCATCCGGTCGTTCGGACCATGCAGCGAAATACATTCGTCTGTTACACTTGCAAGAGAACACGGACTTATATGCTGCCGGGCACCCTCCAAGTCGAGACGCTCGCAGCCGAGGTTGCACAGCGCGCCTAGGTCATTGCCACTAACGATTATTGTCGACAATGCTTGATCGCAGAAAAGATTCTCGTCCTTCCACCCATCTACGCGGTCTCATCAAATATGGCGCGGCCGGACAGCAAATGGCGTGTTCGGTAGATAACCTGACATCGACCGGCGCCGGTCTTCATGTCGGCACGACGTTCGGATTGCCGCGGGTATTTCAGCTGAGTGTCGATGGCGAGCCGCAGGCCCGGCACTGCCGGGTCATCTGGACGGAAGGCAAAAGGCTCGGCGTCTCCTTCGAGTAGGCCAAACGCCGGCCACTACTGCACGCTCATCCCATCATGACTCTGGCCCACGCGACAAACGCGTAGAATTGGGACGGATAGGCGATGAAATAAAAGATCAACGCCGGTGGTGCCAACAAAAACAGCCATTCACGCATTGGCGGCTCCTGCGAACAGAAGCCTATTGTTCAAATTACTTACTTAGAAGTGCATAAGATGATGTATCGAGTTTTCGCCTAGCGTGATTTAATTTCACGGACAATCTTAGTCAAACGTGACGCCGATCTTGGTATCCGTTCTCCAGATTGACCGGCAGGCGCGGCGAACGCCCTCAATGATGACCTCGAAATTCGAAGGGATTCCATAGGTCGTCGACACCTGCAGGCAGGCCCCGGTGTCCGAGAGATTGCGGACCGCGCAGTCGAGCTTCGGCGCCTTATCGCTCAGAATGATTTGCGCATTCTTGAGGATGCGCTTGCGAAAGATATCCTGTCGTTTTTCCTGCACAGCCCAGCGTCCAGAATCAGTCATGCCCTAGGTGACTTGGCACATTGCCCAAAGTCAACATTTGGCCCTCACCTCATATCCTAAAGTCTATCCATCAAGCCGGCTTGTGCCCGAGCGCCGCCAGGGCTTCGTTCTTGCGGGCGAGCTCTTCTTCAAGCCGTTTGATGTTCTCGAACAGGCGCTCGCTGGTCAGCCGCAGGAAATAGAATCCGAATTGCGGGTTCTGGAAATAGAGTTCCTTGACCTGCTGGTAGCCCGCCGTCAGCACCTCGCCGTCCTCCAGGCATTCGATCGTCTGCGTTCGCCGGTTGCCCGGGGCGAGCAGACCGAGATCGCCAAAAACCTGACCGGCCGGAATTTCAATTCCGATTTCGGATAGCCGGTACCGGCCGGTCACGCTGTAATACATTGCGTCGGCCACATCGCCCTTACGAAAGACGATATCGCCCTTGTGGAAGCTGCGACTTGCCATAAACGGTTTCAGCCAGTCGATCGACGTTTCTCCGTAAGATGCCGCCGCCTCCACGTCGTGAATCAGTTTTCGCATCTGCTGCAGGCGGACGGTATTCAGGGGTAGAAGAATCAAATTCAGGATCAAAGTCGGGTAAATTCCGCTGAAGAACCCGTAGATGATGAAGAGCGCATTGCAGGTCATGCTCACGACGCGCAGAGGGATCATCGTCTTCATCGCGCAGGTGATGATGCTGGATGCGACGGCCGCGTAGCCGAACCACATCGGCCATTCGGTGTGCCTGATAAATTCCATACTTGTCCCCCACGTCCGCTTGGTTCGTGCCAGTCCCGTCGCCCCCGGCTATCGAGCCGGTATCAAGCCATCGAAACCTAACACAGGCGTGACCAGGGAAATAAGCACTCCCCGGCTCAATCGCGCGCAGCCCAAATCGGGGAATATCCGCCAAAACTCGTGGCTGGGGCCATGACTGATCCGGATGGCCGCGCCTCGGCACCGCCCGCATTTCGATCGCCGACTTGATTCACCGGGATGCAACGCGGCGCATACAAAACGCACGTGTGCACTCAAAACCACAATCATTGTCGCTTTCGACAAAAGCACGAGCGCGCCTGCCCAAGCGCTTTGGTCGCGAATCAATCATTTTGGGGATTCTACGAGTTGTTCAAAGCGCAATGTAAATGGCGCGTACCTGCCAGGACAAGTTAACAAATCGGCGGTGCGATGCCAATGCAAATCCAGCTTGCGAACAAGCTGCTGTGGAAAAAACTGTTCGAGGGTGCCGCACTTTTATCGCTCGCGGCCGGATACAAGAACAGATCCCTCCTTTCTCACCCACCGCTCATCGACGCGTCGCCGGGTTTGAAATTATCATTCAGGCTCGCTGCGGTCTTGCTGTGCTCGTGCTGCATTTGGACTGAAGCGCGTGCTGAACGGTTTTCAATCAACAATGCGATTTCTCAGGCGGTGCTGACAAATCCAAGCATCGGCGAGGCCTCGGCAAACCGACGCGCGACAGAAACAGAGCTTCGGCAGACGCAAAGCACACTATTGCCGCAGGTGCGGCTGGAAGCGCGCGTCGGCCCCGAAAGGTTCACCCAGGACATCACTCCGCCACCGCTCGGCAACGGACAGTGGTTGAACGGTAAGTCCGGATCGGTGGTGGTGCGGCAGATCTTGTTTGATGGTCTTGCGTCGATCCACGATATCTGGCGGCAGGCGGCGCGCGTCAACGCGGCGTCATTTCGTGTCCGTGAGCGCTCTGAATTGACTGCGCTCGACGCAGCGGAAGCCTACATCGATGTCGTCCGTTTCCTGCGTCTTGTCGCACTCGCGGATCAGAACGTGATCTTGCCCAGCTGTGTCGTGGTCGGGGCATTTCCGTCGGATTACCCGCATGCCGAGCCTGACTCCGTGACGCCGCCGACGATCCGCAGCTGGAAGCCCCGCTTCGAACACGATCGTCCCGAATGGCCTATCGGTCGGAACGCTGATGGCGCCCGGCGCTGAGTTCGCCGACCGCGATCGTGCAGCGTCGCAGTCGCACTGCGAGCCGTCAGCGTCTTGAACGGTATAGGAGAAAGTATCGATGCGCAGGCCGCCCGGCGCACCGATGTCGCGCGTCATAGCGTATATGGCCACCGGCGAACAACGTCAGCGTGCCGAACACGCCCTGGAATAGCGACCACACCCGCCGCTGATGCTCCCGGCATCAGGCCCCGCCGGTACCTACCGCACTGACGAAGCTGTTCAGCGCGCGGGCCATCCGCGCCCGGCACATCCGCACCCGCTCGCGCCGACGTCGTGCCGAACCGTGACCACATCGCCAGTTTCACGGCGGCCTGGTCTGGCCGGCGTAACGGAAGTCGGTGTCCGCCAATCGCCATCGGGCGCATCGTCGACGATATTAATGACGAGATTGGCGGCATCGTTGTGGTCGCCATCCGGATCGGTCACGACCACCGCGAAGCTTGCGTTCGCCGCAACGCCGACTGTGTTGTCGAGCAGCGAGTAAATGTAGTGGATCGCGCCGTGCCCGTTTCGGCGTTGAACGTAACCCAGCGTCAGCGAGCCCGTCGTGCCATCGGCGAACGGATGCGAGCTGCGCGCTGTCTGGGTCGTAGCCGTTACGACATTGCCGCACCATCGAACAGCTTGACAGCGAGCCCGTCCGGCGATGTGAAGCCGATCGTACCGGCGCGTGTCGTCGTCTGAAACCCAGGATTTCCAGCTTGCGTGCCGTCAAACTCGCCTTGTCCGCGCGAACCCAGGAGCCCGGCCTCGAATACTTGAGTACCCGCTCCGCCCGGAGCCGGAATGTTGGTGATACCAGGAGCCGATCCGACGATCGTCGAAGCCGGCGTGTTGAAAAGCTGCGCATGCGCCACAACGCCGAAGTCGGCGTCAGTAACCGTGCTGCCGCGCCCAAATATTCCCGACATTTCCTGCGCCATCAGCGCCAGCGGTGACATGCTGCCGGGCAGAGAATCGATGGAGACATCACGGAAGTCGGCGCCACTCGACGGATCACTGGCCGGCAGAATGGATTGATCGTCGGTGATCGGAACGCTCTGTGCGAATTGCTCGCCATTGAGCGTGCGTCCGGCACTCAATTCAACATTGAGACCGGCGAGTGGCTTGCCCGACAAATCAAAAAACGGTTCGGCGGTAACGGTGGATTGGTTGTCGAACAGAATGACCAGCTTCGTGTCGACATGCACGAGCGTCATCTTCTCGTTCGCAACAGCCGAGAGATCGAGCTTGGCGCCGGCGCCGTCGTTGAGATCGAGAGTAATTGCCTGATCGCTTTGAGGCTTTGTCACTTTGACAACGTGCGATCGGACGAGATTGGCAAGTTGCGAACTGTTTACTTGCGAGACGGCAACGCGTTCATTCATGACGCAGCCTCCTACTCATTACTCTACACAGCGTGTGCAACGCTGCGCTCATGAGAATGAACGAGAGTTGAACCGGACCATTACCAGAATGACAGATTTCCTATTTCAATGCGTCCGCTGATCAGATGAGACGCAACTTGAGTCCGCGCGCCACTTCATTCGTTGAGACGAGAAGGCGAACGCAAAAAAGGTAAAATAGAAATGCGAATGAGATAATTTCTACGTATTTATGTCGCGCGCGACGAAGTCATTGCGCCTGAATCCTAGGTAGCCGCGCAGTCACGCGAGCCGATAGCTCGCGCAATATTGCATCGCTAGATGCCGAGATAAGCCGCCTGCACCTGCGGGTTATTGGCCAATTCTGCGCTGGTGCCGTGCATGATCACCTTGCCGCTTTCCAGCACGTAGGCCCGTTGTACCAGCCCCAATGCGCGGCCGACATTCTGCTCCACCAGGAGGATTGCGGTGCCCATCTTATGGATCTCCTGGATCTTCTCGAAGGTGACGTCGCACATCACCGGCGCAAGCCCGAGCGAAGGCTCATCGAGCATCAGAAGGCGCGGCTTGAGCATCATGCCGCGGCCGACCGCGAGCATCTGCTGCTCTCCCCCGCTCATGGTGCCGGCCAATTGTTTCCGCCGCTCGGCAAGGCGCGGGAAAATGCCGTAGACCAAATCGAGCGAGCGGGCGCGTTCGGCCTTGGCGCGCGGCGCGTAGGAACCAATCTCGAGATTCTCATTCACCGTCATTTCAGGAAACACCTGGCGGCCTTCCGGCACGTGGGCGATGCCCAGCTCCGTGATCCTGTGCGGCGGCAAGGACGCGAGATCCTGTCCGAGAAATGTGATGCTGCCGGCCGTCAACTTCACGAGGCCGGAAATGGCCCGCAATGTCGTGCTTTTTCCGGCGCCATTGGCGCCGAGTAGCCCGACCGCCTCGCCTTCGCCGACATTGATGGTCACGCCGCCGATGGCGGGCACCCGGCCATATGACGCACTGACGCCATTGAGATCGATCATGGCGTAGCTCCTGCCGGCACGTGCGTATAGCCTGAACCAAGATAGGCGCGGATCACTTCCGGATTTTCCACGATTTCCTTCGGGTTGCCTTCGGCGATTTTCTGCCCGTGGTCGAGCACCACGATATGTTTTGCCACCGCCATAATGGCGCGCATCAGATGCTCGACGATGACGATGGTAAGGCCGCGGCTCGATAATTTACCGATCAAGGCGACAGCCTGGTCGACCTCGGCCGGATTGAGCCCAGCCATCACCTCGTCAAGCAGCAGCAGCCGCGGCTGCGTGGCCAGAGCCCGCGCCATTTCAAGGCGGCGCTGGTCGATGGTCGTGAGATCGCGGGCCGCCGTAGCCTCGCGCGCGGACAGACCAACGAAATCGATGGCCTCGCGCGCCTTGGCGCGCGCGCCATCGGGCTTTCGCTCGCGCAGGAAGGCGCCGGTCATCACGTTATCGAGGACGGTCATGCCGCCGAACGGTTTCGCAATCTGGAACGTGCGCGCAAGCCCGTGGGCGCAGACGTCATGCGGGCGCAAGCCGACCATCTCCTCACCGAACGCAGATACCGAGCCGGCATCAGGCCGGTAAAAACCCATGATGAGATTGAACGCCGTCGTCTTGCCGGCGCCGTTGGGGCCGATCAGCGCCAGCGTTTCGTTTTCGCGCACGGTGAAGCTGACATCCTGCACGGCGCGAAGGCCGCCGAAACGCTTGTTGAGATTGGTGATGACGAGGGCGTCCGCCATGGCGTCACACCTTCACCGGCTTGTGACGACGGCGCGCGTAGACTTCGAAGAGGTAGCCCATGATGCCGGTCGGGCGCCACAGGATCACCGCCATCAAAATAAGGCTGTATACGGTGAGCTGAACGCCGCTGATCGAATTGCCCAGCCAGCTTTGCAGCAAGGCCGACGTTGTCTCCAGCAGCACGGTGCCGATGACCGGGCCCCATAACGTGCCGATGCCGCCGACAATGGCGACCAGCGCGGCCTCGATCGAGATGTTGAAGTTGAACGCCGTCTGCGGGTCGATGAAGTAGATGTATTGGGTGTAAAAGGTGCCCGCCAAGGCCGTCAGGAACGATGAGATCATGTAGATCTCGCGCTTGACGCGCGGCACGTTGATGCCGATGGCCTCGGCCGCATCCTCGTCCTCGCCGATGGCGACGAGGTAGTAGCCGACGCGCGAGCGCTCGATCCACGCCGTGATCGCCAGCGCGATCGCGAGCAGGCCGAGCACGATGTAGTAGTACGGCGCCTTGCCCTCGAATTGCATCATCAGCGGCGCGTGACCGAGATTGGGAATTGTCGTCCCTTCGGCACCCCAGGCGAAATCGCGGAACTTGAGGAAGACCAGCATCAGGACCTGCGCGGTCGCGATGGTGGCAATGGTGAAATACGGTCCGCGCAGGCGAAAACACAGCCAGCCGATCGGCAGGCTGGCGAACATTCCCACGAAGCCTCCGGCGACCATGCCGATCCAGGGCGAGATTCCGAATTTGATCTGCAACACGGTCGACGTATAGGCACCGAGCCCGAAGAATGCGGCATGGCCAAGCGAAAGCTGCTTGGCGTAGCCACCGAGCAGAATTCCACGCCGTGCCGATGAAGGCGAACAACAGGACCCGAATGAGAATTTCGAGCGCGAACGAGCTTTTGACCACCAAGGGCAAAACCAGCATCACGGCGATCACGATGGCGAGCACAAGGCCGCCCCACCCCCGAAGCCGCATTAGCGTCGCCTCCCGCCGGCGAGGCCGCTCGGACGCACGGCGAGCGTGGTGAGCAGCAACAGGAAGACGACAATCAGGCCGGAATCGGCGCCGATGAACTGGATGCCAAGCGACTCGGCAACGCCCATCAAGAGGCTTGCGATCAAGGCGCCGATGACGTTGCCGAGCGTGCCGAGCACCACGGCAACGAAGGCCATCAGCACAAAGACCTGCCCAACCAGCGGATAGGCCGGATAAAACGGCATCAGCAGGGAACCCGCGGCGCCTGCGAGCGCCAGCGCAATGCCAAGCGCCACGGCGAAGACGCGGTTGGGATTGATCCCCATGAGCTGCGCGACGTCGCGATTTTGCGAGGCCGCGCGCATCGCCTTGCCGAGATCGGTGGTGTGCAGAAAGATCCAGAGGATGCCACTCAGGACCATCGCCAGCACGAAGGCGATCAGCTTGGCCACCGGGATATAGAGCCCGCCAATATGGAAGGCTTCATCCGAATACCACGTGTGCACCGTGCGGTAATTCGCCGTCAGCAACATCAACGCCAGGTTTACGATCAGTAGCGAGAGCGCAAAGGTCAGGAAGATCTGTGGCAGATCATTGAGCCCGAGCACCCTTCGGATCAGGAACTGCTGGACCAGGACGCCGATGACAAACAGCACCGGCATCGACACGACCAGCGAGACGATCGGGTCGATGCCGAACTGCGTGGCCAGGAAAAAGCTGATGTACATCCCGATCATCACGAATTCGCCCTGGGCGAAATTGACGATCTTCACCACGCCGAAAATCAGCGTGACGCCGATGCTCACCAGCGCATAAATCCCCCCGATAAGCAGGCCGTTGATGACGGCCTGGGCCACGATTTCCAGCATTGCGGCTGGCGGCGCTTAGGTTTTCAGCAGCGGAGCGCGGGCGTCTTCTTTCGGGAATACGCTGGCAAGGTCGCCGTTCTGCCACTGCACCCCGACCGGCCGGCCGTAGACGTTCTTGCCGTCCGGACCGAACTTGACCTTGCCGCCAGGCGCCATCGCGGCATAGCCCTTCGAGACATCGAGCGTGGACAGCGCATCGCGCACTTTTTGCGGATCGGCCGAGGCCGCCCTTTCAAGCGCGTCTGCCAGCATGAAGGTCTGCGCAACAAGACCGCCGGCATATTCAAACAGGAATTCTCCGGTACGCTTCTTGTATTCGACATTCACCTTCTGGGCGTCGTCGCTCATGTCGTGGTTCCAGTGCGCCACGCCCTGCAGGCCTTCGGCGAGTTTGCCGACGTTCTTGTAGAAGTCGGGAATGACGAAGCCGCCGGACCCGCCGTTGATCGCGACGTTGAGGCCGACCTGCTTGACCGTGCGTACGATGAGGATGAGGTCATTGAGATACGACACGGAGAACAGCGCGTTGGCGCCGGACGCTTTCACCTTGTTGATGAGGGGGCTGGCGTCGGTGAAGCCTGCCGAATAAGGCTCGAACATCACGATCTCGACGCCCTCACCCGGCGCCAGTTCCTTCAACCCGTTCGACGTCGAGGTGCCAAACGCTGTGTTCTCGAAGATCAC
>CAVTKN010000014.1:0-162346 GCA_963735285.1 uncultured Alphaproteobacteria bacterium
ACGTTGCATTTCGCGAGATCGAACGGTTGCAGGAACGAGAGCGGGGCCAGCTCGGCGCGATCACTGCCGCAACCGCCAGCAAACAGGGTGCCGAGGAGCGAATATCAACATTGCTGCCCGCCGAGAAAGCGACCGCAGAAGCTGAACTCGCCTTGGCCCAGGTCGAGCTGGACAAGACGGTGGTGCGTGCCGGCGTAAGCGGTCGGGTTGAGCAGTTTGCTCTGCGGGTCGGCGACGTCGTCAATCCCCTCCTTCGTTCGGCGGGTATTTTGATCCCTGAAGGGGCCGGTACTCAAGCTTTGCAAGCCGGTTTCAACCAGATCGAAGCCCAGATCATGAAAGTCGGAATGGTTGCGGAAGCGACGTGCGTATCCAAGCCGTTCACAATTATCCCGATGGTGGTAACAAGCGTGCAAAATTATATTGCCGCGGGCCAATTTCGCGGCGGCGAACAACTGATCGAACTGCAACAAGTCGCGCGGCCCGGCACCCTTCTTGTTTTTCTTGAGCCTCTTTATAAAGGTGGGCTCGAAGGCGTGACGCCCGGCAGCAGCTGCATCGCCAATGCTTATTCAAGCAACCACGACGAAATTGTCGCGAAAGACACGGGCGCTTTCCGGGCTTTCGCTCTCCATGTGGTAGATGCGCTGGCGCTTGTGCACGCCTTGATCCTGCGACTGCAGGCATTGGTGCTTCCGTTCCAGACGCTAGTGTTCGGCGGGCATTGATCTCGGCCCGGTGCTTGGTCGCGCCCCGGGCCGAAGCCGTTCGCGAACGGCCTGGAAGGCAACGTAGAGCGGCGGGATCGCGAAAATTCCGATAAACGACGCGAAAATCATGCCGCCGAACACCGGCGTGCCAACGTTTCTTCGCGCCAGTTCCGATGCGCCGGTCGCGACGACCAAAGGAAGAAGACCGAGGATGAAGGCGAACGACGTCATCATCACGGGGCGGAAGCGCAGGCGCGCGCCTTCGGTGGCGGCCTCAAATAGCGGTACCCCCCTCTCCCTTTGCTCCTTCGCAAATTCGACGATGAGAATGCCGTTCTTCGCCGCCAGGCCAATCAACACGACCATGCCGATCTGCCCATAAAGGTCGAGAGTCAGGCCGGCAAGCACGACGGCGACAAATGAACCGAGCAGCGCGACCGCGACCGATAGCAGCACGGGAACGGGTATCGTCCAGCTTTCGTACAGCGCGACCAGGAACAGGTAGGCAAACAGAACGGCAAATCCCAAGTATGATTCCGGTCTTTCCCTCCGCCCGTTTTTCCTGAAACGCGGTATCTGTCCACTCACCCGCGAAGCCTTGCGGCAAAGTTCGCGCGGCCACCTCTTCCATCGCTTTAAGCGCTTGCCCCGACGAAACGCCCGGCGCCGGCCCGCCTTGAATGGTGACAGCTTGCCGATTGTTGTAGCGGATCAGGCCAGGAGGACCGACAACGACACTGACTTCCGCAAGGCTTCGCATCGGGATCATTTTCCCCTCTGCGCTCTTCACATTAATTCGATAGACATCCCCGATGCTCGCCCTGTCATTCGCCTCGGCCTGAACCTGAACCTGCCAGGTCCGACCGAATAAATTCATGTTGTTGACAAAATATCCACCGAGCGAAGCCTGCAGCGCCTGAAAGACAGAGTTCAAAGAAACGCCGAGAATCTGCGCCTTATCCCGATCGATATCCAAATAGATTGACGGGTTGGTCGCAGAGAAGGTCGAGAAGACGCGATTGAGCCGCGGATCCTGGTTTGCGGCAATGATCAGCCCGCGCACCGCCTGTGCCAGATCCTTCGGGTCAGCTCCGCGGAGATCCTGCAAGACGTAGGTAAACCCGCCGCCGGTCCCAAGGCCAAGAATGGGTGGCGGAGCAAGTGGGACAACTGTGCCGCCCTGGATCTGGCGGAACTGCGTGCCGAGTCTGGCGATCACCTCGCGAACACCCAACGCAGAATCTCTGCGTTCGTCAAACGGCTTGAGGGTGACCACCAGGAACCCGGCGTTCGGCTGCGAGTAGTTGTCGATAAAATTCAGGCCGATGACAGCGGTGACGTCCGCGACGGCCTTTTCCTGGCGCAGGATCGCTTCGGCCTGTTCAATGACATCTGTCGTGCGCGCAACCGAGGCTCCTCCCGGCGTTTGCGCGACAACGAAAAAAGCGCCCTGGTCATCCTCGGGCAGAAATCCGGTTGGCGTCAGTTTGGACAAACCGACGATTCCGATACCGCTGATGGCCACCATTACCAGACCGACGATTGATATTCGCACGAGCCGGGCAACGACCAAGCCGTAGCGGTCGCGGACGTAGTCGATCGAACGCATCACTTTTCCCATGACGCCGCCGCGTGGCCCGTGGTGCGGCCGCAGCAGCACGCCGCAAAGCGCCGGAGAAAGCGTAAGGGCGTTGATCGCCGAAAGAAACATCGAAACCGCGACAGTGACCGCAAACTGCCGGAACAGCTCGCCCGAAATGCCGGGGATGAACGCAACTGGCACAAACACTGATAGCAGCACGAGCGTGATCGCGATGATCGGCGCGGTGATTTCCGACATGGCGCGCTTCGTCGCCTCCGCCGGCGAAAGCTCGGGATGTTCTTCCATCACCCTTTCGACGTTTTCGACGACGACGATCGCATCGTCGACCACGATGCCGATCGCCAGAACAATGGCTAAAAGGGAAACGGAGTTCGCCGAGTATCCGACGGCCAGCAAAGCGATAAACGTTCCGATGAGGCTGACTGGCACCGCCAACGTCGGGATGAGCGTGGCGCGCACACTGCCCAGGAAAAGAAAGACGACGATCACCACGAGGATGAACGCTTCAACGAGGGTCTTTTGCACCTCGTGGATCGTGTCTTTGACGAAGACCGTCGGATCGTAGGTGATTTTCCATGCCAGATCTTCCGGGAACGCCTTTTGCAGCTCCTCAATCCGGCCACGGACGGCGTTGAGAGTAGAAATGGCATTGGCGCCCGGCGTTTGATAAATCGCGATCGCGGCCGCTGGCCCCCCATTGAGCCGTGTTTCACGGTCCAGATTTGACGCCCCCAATTCCACCCGCGCGACATCGCGCAGACGAAGCACAGAGCCGTCCGGATTGGTCCGAATGACGATATTTTCGAATTCGGGGACGGTGCTGAGCCGCCCCTTGGTCTGGATATTGAGCTGCAATTGCTGA
The DNA here is from genome assembly GCA_963735285.1 of uncultured Alphaproteobacteria bacterium. Classification (GTDB taxonomy): domain Bacteria; phylum Pseudomonadota; class Alphaproteobacteria; order Rhizobiales; family Xanthobacteraceae; genus Pseudolabrys. Next base: position 3,176 of record CAVTKN010000014.1, read on the forward strand.
TCATTCGCTATCGGCCGGGCGCCAATCCGTCCTGCGGCCGCCTGGATATTCTGTGACTGGATCGCGTTGATGATATCGGCTGTTGTCAGGTTGAGACCGGTCAGGCGGTCGGTCTGCACCCACGCGCGCATCGAATAGTCCTGCGGGCCCCAGAGGGCCGCATCGCCGACGCCAGGAGTACTCTTGATCTGATCAAGAAGATTAATGGTGACGTAATTCGAAAGATAAAGCGGGTCGTGTGTGTGCTTCGGGGAATAGACCGCAATGACGCCCAGCAGTGCCGATGATTTTTTCTTTACGGTCAGGCCCTGGCGCTGCACATCCGGCGGAAGGCTCGAGAGAGCAATTTGAACACGGTTGTTAATGTTGACCGTGTTGATATCCGGATTGGTGCCAAGTTCGAAGGACGCCGTCAGCGAATAGCTCCCGTCGTCACCGCTGACACTCTTCATATAGATCATTTTGTCGACGCCGACGACCTGCGCTTCGATCGGCTGGGCGACTGTCGCATCCACGACCGAGCCCGATGCGCCGGGATACCGGGTCGTGACGGAGACCTGCGGCGGGACAATATCCGGGTACTGGGCAATCGGAATTGACAGCAGCGCCAGCAAGCCGGCGATTGTCGTAACGATAGCGATGACTATTGCCAGCCGCGGTCGATCAACAAAGACTGCTGACAACATTGCCTAGCTCCGGCTCGCCACCGGAACAATTGGAGTGGCGCGCACCGCCGCACCAGGCCGCACGTTTTGCAATCCTTCGACAATCACCTGCTCGCCGCCGGTCAAGCCGGAGTCAACCACAACGCCGGTGCCATTCGCGCGGCCTACCTTGACTCGCTTGGTGACCGCTTTGCCGTCTTCGACAACGAACACGTAGATCCCCGCCTGGTCGGCGATGAGCGCCGATTGCGGAATTACGATCCTCTGCGCGGGCTCCCGGGTTTCAACAACAACGGTCACAGCTGCCCATCGATAATGCCTCCTTTGGGATTGGCAACGGTGGCGCGCGCTAGAACTGTATCCGTCTCGCGATTTGCCATCACGTCGAGAAAGTTCACGGTCCCGACTTGGTCGTAAAACAGTCCATTCGAATAGCGCAGCTTGACCTTGAAGGTTGCGAGACTGGGAAGCTGCGCTGGTCTGCGATACGCTTAAGAACTCGCGCAGAGCTGACCGGAAATGTCACGTACATCGGGTCCTGGCTGACGATCGTCGTCAGCGTGCCTTTGTCCGGGCCTACGACATTTCCCACTGTGACGCTGGTTCGGCTGATTTTTCCGGCGATGGGCGATGTAATGTCGGTGTATCCAAGATTGATCTGGGCCGATTTGCAGATTGGCTTCGGCCTCCAGAATGGCAGCATGGGCCTGCTGGTCCGCGGCTAACGCCTGATCTCTCGCCACGACCGTACCCGAGGCCTTTGCAAGCAAGTCCTCGGCACGCTGGAGCTGAATTTCACTGAGAACTTTCGCGGACTTGGCACGCTCGAGCGCACCTTGCGCTTGCTTGACGGCCGCCTCGAACTGTCCCCTTTCGATGCGATACAGCGGCGCGCCTTCTTTGACTGCATCGCCTTCCTTGAAAAGGACGGCTTCAAGATATCCAGTGACACGTGCTCTGACGTCGACGCGATTGATCGCTTCCACCCGTCCCACAAATTCGAGTGATGGGGTAATAGCTTTTTTTTCCGCGATGACGGTGCCGACTGGGACCGTGGTGGGCGGCGGCTGTTGGGAATAGGCGGGAAACGTCAGCCCGAAAAACGCTAGCAACGCCAATCGAGCGTGACGCATGACCGGTCTCCGTTCGAGCGGACGGCTAGTCCTAGTCCCAGGTCAACGTTACGCCAATATCACCGGGTTTCCCACCCGGCCAATCAACAATTTGAAATTTAACCCGATATCCGCGCGGCTGGAGATACTTTTTCCAGAATTGGAAGATTTCCTTTGGCAATCCCGTCAGCGTGTCCTCCCATCCCGGTTCTTGCTGATTGATGGCGCGGCCATGGTCGCTGACAAGATCATTTGGGAAACGGCCAACAAAAACTTCGGTCTGACCGTTGCTAACCGCGCGATTGATGATCGCGGCTGCGCGTTTCATTCGCTCTTCATCGGACACGCCAGACGGTTTTTGCAGGTTGTCCAGCAGAGCTTTCTTTTCAGCGTCGGCTGCTGCCTTCTTGCGCATGTATTCAGAGGCCTTTTCTGCTTCGGCTTCGGCCATCCGTTTTTTGCAGTCGGCGGCGGTCGGCAGCAGATCATCAATGGTTGTTGTCATGGCCCGCACTCCCGGACATCGGATTGAGCGTGCAGCGTGTGGCCGCGCGCTATTCGTCGAAAATGACGTTTCCTTTTAGGAAATTACGTCCAAATGGCTTTGACGCAGGTCAATAAGAAACCGCGATATCGGATCAAATCTTACGCGGATTATCACCGGGCAAAGTAATAGCGCCGGACTTTTGTTGACGACAAATACCAGCAGAGCGGAATTGGCCCAACGCCAGAATCCACCCGCACAAGAGCGTCTCACACGAAACGCAGCAGAATGTCCGCTTATGAACCAAAGCGGACATTCCTGCGCACTTGTTGTTACTGCAATGAAATCGTCAGCCCGCTCAGACTAAGCGAGGCTTCGAACCCGACCTGCCTGCCCTGCAAAGTCAATACAACGCCGTTCGAGTTTTGCAGCGTTACTGCTTTCGCACCGCCCGCCACTGCGACGCTGGCCGAAGCGGCCGTATACGTACCTGCGATGTCGGCCGCTGTGCGAAGATTCCTTGCAGTCCCAACCAGGTCCGCCCCGGCCGCGCCAATGGTCCCGATACCAACACCACCGACGCTCAGCCGGTAGTTATGGCCCCTGAAATGCAGAACGCCGGAGCCGCCGCCAACGCCCACAATGAAGCCGACTTTTGTGACCTTTAGGCGGACCGAGCCGGTGTCCGCGTAGGACTGCGAGGGGCCAGCCCCTGCGAGAACAACCGCCGCTGCCAGAATGGCCGCGCAAAATTTCGTCGCACGAATGAGATTCATCACTAAGCCCTCCTCGTCCCGTTTTTGGAAGTTTTACGCTGATAGCACCGTCATTTCGGATGCTTTGATCAAGATCAAATTGACGTCGATTTCGGACGATACGCTTTCCTGCCCCGATGCGCAAAGCGGTAATTTAAGAGACCGCGCGGCCACTATGCTCTACACTTTACCCGCACCACTCCTTCCGAAGCCGTACCCATGAACCTTTTGCTAAAAGAAATCCGTCGCAATCCCCTGCTCTGGCTGTTGGCCTTTGTGCCCGTGGTGTTTGCCGCCAAGAACCTTAATCCCGAAGCGCACACGCTTCTTTTTGTACTGTCCGTCCTGGCCATCGTGCCACTAGCCGCATTGCTCAGTCACGCCACCGAGTCCGTAGCGGCCAAGACAGGCGATACGGTCGGCGGTCTGCTCAACGCCACGCTCGGAAACCTGACCGAGCTCGTCATCGCGCTGGCTGCTTTGCGCGCGGGGCAATACACGCTTGTGAAGGCATCCATCGCCGGGGCGATTGTCACGAACACATTGTTCATGTTGGGCGCGTCGTTTCTGCTCGGTGGACTCAAACACCACGTGCAGGAATACAACCGCGGCAGCGCCCGCCTGCAGTCAGGCCTGCTCTTTGTGGCCACGATCGCACTATTGGTCCCCTCCGCAGTCTCTGAGGCCGATTCCGTGGCAGGATCGGCATTCACTGCAAAGCTGAGCTTAAGTCTCTCGGTGTTGCTCATAGCCGCTTACGGCTTGGGCTTATTGTTCTCGCTCAAGACCCATCGCGAATTTTTCGGTAGCGCGGAACACGGAGAAGCCGGGGAAACACCGTGGCCTTTAGGTCTGGCGCTGGCCACTCTGGCCGGCGTCACGGTACTGGTCGCGCTGGTGAGCGAGGTGTTTGTCGAGTCGGTGCAACAGGCGGCCGTGGCATTCGGGATGACCCCCGCTTTCGTTGGCTTCATCGTCGTGGCGCTGGTGGGCGCAGCAGCGGAGATGGCCTCGGCATTTTCCGCCGCGCGCAAAAACCGGCTGGACCTGAGCGTCGGCATCGCGCTGGGGAGCGCGGCCCAAATCGCGCTCTTTGTCGCCCCGGTGCTGGTGCTGCTCAGCTACATCATCGGCCCGACGCCGATGAACCTGCAGTTCTGGCCAGGCGCGGTGGTCATGGTGCTCATCGCCACGATGACCGTATCCCTGGTGACCACCAGCGGGCGCTCGGCGTGGTTTGTCGGAATACTCGTATTGTTAGTGTACTTTATATTCGCGATGACGCTCTATTTGTTGCCGCCCCGCATCCAGTAAAAGGGGCGTATATCGCGGGAGCGACAAGTATGGTGGGCCAAGTTCTCCTGGGTGTTGGCGTCAGTTTTTGCAATATTGCCATCCATGCGTTTTTGATGGCGGGCGTGATATGGGCCGCGCGCGGTGCGATATCGATCAAAGCATCACATCAATCCCTTCGATTGATTACCGTCATGACTGCAGTCGTGTCTTTCCTGATGGCCGCACATTTTTCTGAAGTCCTCGTCTGGTCGGCGGCTTACGCAATTGTCGGCGCTGCACCTGAGGGCACCGATCTCATTTATTTCGCCTTTGTAAACTACACGACGCTCGGCTACGGCGACGTGACGCCGGTGGCGCGCTGGCATTTGCTCGGACCGATGACGGCGATGAATGGCGTATTGTTGTTTGGCTGGTCAACCGCGGTGATTTTCGAGGTGCTGCGAAGAACGCTGACGACCCTCCGCAGCGAAAACGGGCACATCGAGTGAGCAACAAGTCGCACGATTTAAAGAATATGAGTGCTGTCATGGGCAAATTTCTCGTTCGAGCATTTCTTCTTTTGATGCTTTTCCCGGTTTGCTCGGCAAACGCAATCGAATTGCAGGCTTCCAAAGATCCGACGGACCATCCGTTTGGAATGGCGGAATTTGCGGCGCCTGAGGGCTTGACCAAGGATGAGTGGCGACAGATCAAGTCCGATATTCTGGCCGAGCTACCAAAGTTGACGCGATGCCAGGCGAATCTCGACCAATGCACCTCGACTGAGCAACGATTTGCAGACATCGTCAGAGAAGCTGGAAGCCAGGACGGTCTTGCGAAAATTGCACTTATCAACGCAACCATCAACGCCCTGATCGACTATGAACCCGACAGGAACCAATGGGGCGTTGCCGACAAGTGGACCGCCCCCTTCCTTAATAAAAAAGGTGCATTCGAAACCGGTCACGGCGACTGCGAGGATTACGCGCTCGCCAAGTATGTGGCCCTCCGCCAAGCAGGCATGCGTTCCGAAGACGTACGCATGGTCCTCGTCCAGGACAACGCCGTCCGCGCCGATCATGCCATTCTTGCGGTCCGGTACGACAAACTCTGGCTGATCCTCGACAATCGCTGGGACAAACTTGTCGAAGATAAAGAGCTCGTCCAATTCAAGCCGCTTGCCATCGTTGACGCGAACGGCGTCACATTGCTGGCCAAGCAATTCACCTTAAGCAGCAAGATGGCGCCTTCGGCGGGTCCACAGCGAAAGGATTCACGCTAATGCCGCCGTACGTGGGCTAATGCACCGATCTCGCGTTATGACGGGGGCGTCATGAAGCAGGCTTCGATCACGGCAATCGCCGTCGGGCTGATAATATTTTGTGTGGTGCCGTTTCCGACGGTTGCTTTTGCGCAGACGCGCAGAACCGAACCATCTCCGCCGTCGCCTACTGAGACTTGCAGGGCATGCGTGTTGAGTCTCAGTTCGTGCCTTCGGCGCTGCAACGAACAAAACAAATTAACGGCGGACAGGCTAACGTGCGTCAATGTGTGCACGGAAAGGCAGAGATGCGTGAGAGGGGTTACCTGTAAGCCCGAGAGCCCTTGAAGGCTCGGCTGCGACGCTCGCCTGTCGATAAGATGCGGAGCCGAGCGCCATTCGTTAAATGATGCCCACCGCTTATTTTAAGTTGGTGCGGCCGAGAGGACTCGAACCTCCACGGGTTGCCCCGCTAGCACCTCAAGCTAGTGCGTCTACCAATTCCGCCACGGCCGCATGGGGGAAGGACGAAAAGGTCTGAAAACCCCGCGTCCCAATGATGGCGGACCATGTAACAAATAGGGTGTTGAGGGACAAGGGCCGCGCCCGGCCCGCCCAAGGCTTAATTTCGTAGAAGATTGAGCCTGTTGGACCCAGATCAACGCATGTCCGGCGGCCGCGGCAACAGCTCCCCGACAGTGACCGCAATGCGGTTGCCGTTCACGACCACGGTCCCCTTGGCGACTGGCAGATTGTTCGCAAGGATGCTCACGGCGTCTTCCTCGGAAGCGTCCAGTTCAATGATGGCACCGCGGCCCAGCCGCAGGACCTGGTGGACAGGCATCAAGGTGGTGCCAAGAACGACGGTGATGTCGACGCCAACTTTATCGAGTGTGGCCACGTTGGTTTCCTATTGCGCGTTCTGCGCTATTGCAGGTAGCCGACAGGTCATCATGGTATGGTGAATGAGTGGTTAACGCGCGAAACACGTTGAAAGTCGGGCTTCCGATGGCGGCCGGAATGACGCCGGTCGAATGGCGCGCGAGCGATTCCCCTGTCGCCTATGACGCCGCCATCGCCGATATGGAAGCGAGGACCGCCGCGATCGCCACGGGGCGCGCCGCCGAGCTGGTCTGGCTCCTGGAGCACCCTCCGCTTTACACGGCCGGCACCAGCGCGAATCCGGGCGACGTGATCGATGCGCGTTTTCCCGTGCACGAGACCGGCCGCGGCGGTCAGACGACCTATCACGGCCCGGGCCAGCGAGTTGCTTACGTGATGCTCGATCTCAAACGCCGCGGACCCGATGTACGACGTTTCGTTGCCACGCTTGAGGAATGGACCATACGGACACTCGCGGCTTTCAATGTGCAGGGCGAGCGGCGCGAGGATCGCATCGGCGTCTGGGTGCGGCGCCCCGAAAAAGGCGAAGGTTACGAGGACAAGATCGCCGCGATTGGAATCCGCGTGAAGCAATGGGTCACGCTCCACGGCATGGCACTCAATGTCGCCCCCGATCTCTCACATTTCTCCGGCATTGTCCCTTGTGGCGTCAACGAACAGAAGTATGGCGTGACTAGCCTCGCCGACCTCGGCATTCCGGCGTCGTTGGCGGACGTCGATATGATCTTGCGGCGCGAATTTGAAAGCCTGTTCGGAGCAACGGCCGGTCAAGCCGTCGGCCGCACTGAAAACGAACTGCCTTCCGCGCCCGCCAAAAGGTCGGCGTCCGTCCCCTCGCGTTGATCAAGCGCGTCGACGTGCGCACCGTAGGGCCCGCGCCGGCACGCCTCGATTGCGGCTTCGACTTCGGAGCGCGGACCGGAAAACACAGCTTCGACAGAGCCATCGCGACGATTGCGCACCCAGCCGCGCAGGCGGCGCCGGTGCGCTTCGTCTTCGACAAACGCCCGGTAGCCGACGCCCTGCACCCGGCCACGCACAACAACATGGCAGATGATGTCGCCGCTCATGCGAGGTCTCCCGCACCGATAGCGCGCGCCGCACGCACGACGTCAGGCAAACTCGAGAATGACCGCGTCCACCGCGAGGCTGTCGCCGGGCTTGGCATTGATCTTCTTGACTGTGCCGTCGATCTCCGCCCGCAACACATTCTCCATTTTCATGGCTTCCACGACAGCCACCGTCTCGCCGGCTTTGACCTCCTGGCCTTCCTTGACCGCGATCGAGACGACGAGGCCCGGCATCGGGCACAGGACCTGCTTGCCGGTGTCGGCGACTTTTTTGAGCGGCATCAGGCGCGCGTAACCGGCCTCGCGCTCGGTGTAGACGTAGGCCTTCGTCTCGACGCCGCGATAGCTCAACGCAAACCCGTTCAGGATCGTGCGCACCTGAACTCTTGCGGGCTTGCCATTGATTGTTCCGTCCCAGATGGGATCGCCCGACTTCCAGTCAGAGTGGAGCCTCACGGCTGCGGGTTTGCTGCCGTGCATACGGACTTCAATCACGCCGTTCGTCCGGTTGACCTCAAGCTTGATCTCGCGCTCGCCGAGCCAGACAGCGCGCTGACTCTCACGCGTCACGCTGCGGCCACTCAGCTGTCCCGACACACGTCGCTTGCGCTCGCCCAGCACATGGTCAATCGCGGCGGCAACGGCGGCCAGCACCTGCGCCGGTTCGCCTTCCGGCGCATGGGCATGAAAGCCCGAGGGAAACTCCTCGGCAATGAACCCGGTGGAAAGCTTGCCGGCCTGCCAGCGCGGATGTGTCATCAGTGCAGCGAGGAACGGAATGTTGTGCCGGATGCCGTCGACCACGAACGCGTCGAGCGCGTCACTTTGAGCGGAAATCGCCGCACTGCGCGTCGGCGCATGCGTGACCAGCTTGGCGATCATCGGGTCGTAGTAGAGCGAGATTTCTCCACCCTCGTAAACGCCCGTGTCATTACGCACGGTGATGCCGTTTTCGATCCCCTCTTTCGGAGGACGATATCGTGTAAGCCGCCCGGTCGAAGGTAGGAAATTACGGTAAGGGTCTTCGGCGTAAACGCGGCTTTCGACCGCCCAGCCATTGAGTTTCACATCGCTCTGCTTCATTGCAAGCTTCTCACCGGCCGCAACGCGAATCATTTGTTCGACCAAATCGACGCCGGTAACGAGCTCGGTGACCGGGTGCTCAACCTGCAATCGCGTATTCATTTCCAGAAAATAAAAGCTCTTGTCCTGCCCGGCCACAAATTCGACCGTTCCGGCGCTGTCGTAGCCGACCGCTTTTGACAACGCGACCGCCTGCTCACCCATCTTCTTGCGCGTCGCGGCATCGAGCAACGGGCTCGGCGCCTCTTCGATCACCTTCTGGTTTCGCCGCTGGATCGAACATTCGCGCTCGCCGAGATAGATGACATTGCCGTGCTTGTCGCCGAGCACCTGGATCTCGATGTGACGCGGGTCGGTAATAAACTTCTCGATGAAGACACGGTCGTCGCCGAAGGAAGATTTTGCTTCCGAGCGCGCGCGCGTAAAACCTTCAGCGACTTCGGCCTTGCTGTGGGCGATCCGCATGCCCTTGCCGCCACCGCCAGCCGAAGCCTTGATCATCACCGGGTAGCCAATGTCGCCCGCGATTCTGATCGCCTCCGCCTCGTCCTGGATGACGCCGAGATGACCGGGCACGGTCGACACCTTGGCGGCTGCCGCCGCCTTTTTTGATTCAATCTTGTCGCCCATCGCGGCGATGGCTTTTGGATTTGGTCCGATAAAGACGACTCCGGCCGCCGTAAGCGCTTTGGGAAAGGCCTCGCGCTCGGACAGGAAGCCATAGCCGGGGTGGACCGCCTCGGCGCCGCTCTGCTTGCAGGCAGCAACAATCTTGTCGATGAGCAGGTAACTTTCCGCGGCCGGTGGTGGGCCTATTGCGACAGCGGTATCCGCCATTTCGACGTGGAGGGCATCTTTGTCCGCGTCCGAATAGACGGCGACGGTTTCAATCCCCAGTTTGCGCGCGGTTTTGATAATCCGGCAGGCGATTTCGCCGCGATTGGCGATCAGGATACGCTTGAACATGCCGTGTCAGAGGCCCCAAATGCCGGCCATTTGGCTTGCTGCCTCATGGCGGAAAAGTCAATCTTGCCGCGCAACCAGCAGCAACAGCCCGTCCCGCGTGCCGAAATGGCCGCGGATAACCCGGCGAGCGTTACAATACTGTCTTATAGGAAAGGTATCTACCGCAGCATCCCCACACGCATAATCGGGAGCGTTGCCATGCCATTTCCAAAGAAAACTCTGGTTTTAGTTGCATGTGCCGCCGCATTTCTCCAAAGCGCGGCCGCCCTTGCGCAGAGTCAGCGTAATCTCATTCTGTTCGTGCCCGATGGCCTGCGCGCATTGTCGGTGACGCCGGAGACCGCGCCGGCGATGGCTGATGTACGCGACAAGGGCGTCAACTTCGCCAATCCGCATTCGCTGTTTCCGACATTTACAATGGCCAATGCGTCGGGCCTCTCGACCGGACATTTCCTCGGCGATACTGGCGTATTCAGCAACACGATCTATGTCGGCTTTCCGACCGCGCACGCCGCCAACAGTGTGACGCCGTTCATCGAAAGCGATCCGGTATTGGGTGACATTGACGATCATTTCTCCGGAAATTTTGTCGATGAAGATGCGGTTCTCTTTGCCGCCCGTCATCAGGGTTTCAGCACCGCGGCCATCGGAAAAGTCGGACCGACAATGATGTTCGACCATACTGACCGCAAGGGCGAGACCACCATCATCGTCGACGACGCCACAGGAAGCGCCGCCGGTGTTCCCCTATCGCAACCGATGCAAGACGCGCTGAAGGCCGCGGGATTGCCGTCCACAGCGCCGACACGCGGCGCCAATGGCGCGGCCGGCGACGCCAAGAAGCCGGGCACAACCGTCGCCAATGTCGAGCAGCAGAAATATTTTGCCGACGTGACCGCCAAAGCGGTGCTGCCGATGTTCAAGGCCAGCAACAGACCATTCGTGCTGGTGTTCTGGTCGCGCGATCCCGACGGCACGCAGCATAATCAAGGTGACAGTCTCATGAAGGTCGAGCCAGGCATCAATGGGCCGACCTCCCGCGCTGCCATCAAAAACGCCGACGATAACCTGGCGGAGATTCGCCAAGCGCTCGTCGAACTCGGCCTGGCGGCGAATACCGACATTGTTATCGCCGCCGACCACGGCTTCTCAACGATCTCCAAGGAAAGCAAGACCAGCGCCGCCGCGCAAACGAACTTTGCCGATGTGCCCGAGGGACTGCTGCCTCCCGGATTCGTCGCGCTCGATCTGGCCAAGGCATTGGCATTGCCGCTGCACGATCCCGACGACAAAAATGCTCTCGTCGCTGCCGGCAAATATCCCAAACGCGGCAATGGCGTAATTGGCGACAACGCCGACAAACCCGATGTCGTCGTAGCGTCAAACGGCGGCTCTGATCTGGTTTATGTACCGGGAAAAGATCCCGCGCTGACCGCCAAGGTCGTCTCAGCCTTACTGGCTCAGGATTATGTCAGCGGCCTGTTCGTCGATGATGACCTTGGCAGTTTTCCGGGCACACTGCCGATGTCGGCAGTAAACATGAAGGGATCATCGGTCACCCCTCGCCCTTCGGTCGTTATCAATTTCCGCTCGTACGCTACCGGCTGCGAAAAACCGGTGATGTGCGCCGTCAACATTGCCGATACGGGGTTGCAGCAGGGCCAGGGTATGCATGGCAGTTTCAATCGCGCCGACACCATGAATTTCATGGCGGCAGCCGGGCCGGATTTTAAATCCGGTTTCGTCAACGATAGCACCGGTGAGCAATGCCGACATCGGCAAGACCATTGCGCAAGTGCTCGGGTTGAAGATCCCGTTCCATGGCAGCCTGATGGGCCGCGTCGTCGAGGAAGCCCTGCCGGGTGGTGCAAGCCCCACGGTTGAACAATTCGTCGAACGCGCCAAACCGGACGAAAACGGCCTCGCCACGGTGCTGGTTGGCCAGCGCGTCGGCAGCACGCGGTATTTCGACGCGGCCGGTTTCCCGGGCCGAACTGTCGGTATGGACGAACGCAAGGCCGCAAGCCGTTGATGCTTCTCAGGCGCCGGGCGGAAAAAAGCTTTTCCACCCGGCGGCCCACTCCCGCAGTTTTTGTTCTCCGCAAGACGTGACCGGCCGCCCGTTGATCCTCTTCCGCCCACGCCCTATTCCACTTGCGCGCCGTCACCTATATTAGCTGGCGAGCACGTCACTTTTTAAGTGGAGGTTGATCATGGCATTGGCGATTGGCGATACCGCACCCGATTTCGAGGCGGAGACAACTGAAGGAAAAATCCGTTTTCACGATTGGCTGGGCACGTCCTGGGGCGTGTTGTTCTCGCATCCGAAGGATTTCACCCCGGTTTGCACCACCGAACTTGGCACCATGGCCCGGTTGAAACCCGAGTTCGACAAGCGCAACACCAAAATCGTCGGCCTTTCGGTCGATCCGGTCGACAATCACAAGAAATGGGCCGCAGATATCAAGGATGTGGTCGGCTTTGCGCCAAACTATCCGATGATCGGCGATACCGAACTGAAAATCTCCAAGGCCTACGGCATGCTGCCGGCAGCGACATCCGGTTCGTCGGACGGGCGCACGGCGGCCGACAATCAGACCGTACGCAACGTTTTCATCATTGGCCCGGACAAGAAGATCAAGCTCGTCCTGGTCTATCCGATGACAACAGGCCGCAATTTCGATGAAGTGCTGCGCGTCCTCGACTCGCTCCAGCTGACCGCAAAACACCGCGTTTCGACACCGGCGAACTGGAAGCAAGGCGAGGATGTCATTATTGCTGGCTCGGTCAGCGACGAGGAAGCCAAGAAGATCTGGCCGGAAGGCTTCAAGGCACCGCGGCCCTATATCCGCATTGTGCCACAGCCGAAGGCATAACCTCCTCGGGACTTATTGAAAGCAAGGGGCGCGGGCGATATCGTCCGCGCCCCTTGGTTATTTTGACGACGGCTGGAGTATTTCCGATGAGTGACAGGGCAATGAATGACGCGGCCAAATCGCAGCCGCCCTTTGCCGAATTCCTGGGTCTCAAGATCACCCATGTGTCGCCCGAACGTGTCACCGCCGAGTTGCCAATGCGCCAGGATCTCAACAACCGCTTCAACATCATGCATGGCGGCGCCATCATGGCGCTCGCTGATAACCTTGGCGGAACGGCCGCGACCGCCAACCTCAAAGAAGGGCAATCCACGACCACGATCGAGAGCAAGACCAATTTCTTCGCGGCGATCCCGATCGGCGACGTCGCCAAAGCCGAGTGCACGCCGCTGCATCGCGGCCGCACCACCATGGTCTGGCAGACCCGCATTACCCGCAACGACGGCAAACTATGCGCGCTCGTAACCCAGACCCAGCTCGTTCTGGACCGCTAACGACAGCGTTCAAACGTTGCTAGGCTTGGCCCCGCCGCGATTGGCCAGCACCACCCCGCCCGCGCAGACCACCATGCCAGCGATCGATAGCGCGTCGAGCCGCTCTCCGAACAAAACGTATGCGAGCAAGGCGGTCACGCCCGGCACAAGATAGAACAGACTTGCAAAGCCGGTCGCCGCCGAGCGGCGGATCAACCAGTACATCAGTCCTATCGCGGCAATCGACAGGACGAGCACCAGCCAGGCAATCGCGAAGATCAATTCGCCAGTCCAGTGGATCTCGCGCGTCTCAAACGAGAACGCGCCGATTGTGAACAAAATACCTGCGCCGACATATTGAACAAAATTTCCGGCGCGCCAGTCGATCCCGCCGCAAAATCGTTTCTGGTAAAGAGTTCCCAGCGTAATACCGACGAGCGACAGGAAGCTGGCGACCCAGCCCAGCGCTGAACCCGCGAGCACGATGCTTCGGTCATGCAGGACGAGAACCACGCCGGCCAGGCCGAGCACGAGGCCAATCCACTGAACGCGGGTGACGGTCTCTCCCATGAAACGATTGGCGATGGTCGAGGTCAGGATTGGCTGTAGACCCGGGATCAGTGCGGAAACGCCCGCAGGCACGCCCTGGCTGATGGCGGTAAATACGCCACCCAGGTACAGCCCATGGACGAGCGAGCCAGCGACCAGCGCATGCCCGACTTCGTGCCCGTTAGGTGCTTTCGCACCGCCGATCAAGGCAATCGCGCCCATGATCAGCACAACGAAGCCCATCCGCACCGCAAGAAACGTCAGTGGCTCGATATAAGGCAAGCCATAGCGCGCGCCGATGAAGCCGGTGCTCCACAACAGGACAAAGATGGCCGGCGCGGTCGTAATCGCCAGTCGGGTCAGGCGCATTCTGGTCTCGGTACGGTCGGAATGAGATTTATTCGAATTGGCAGGTAGCGCGCCTATACCATTTTCCGTTGGCGATGCCTTCCCCTCTTACCTCAATCGCGGCTATGGTGACTGGCGTGGGGAATGACTGAGGGGAATAGCTGCCATGAAATTGATCGCGGTTTACGTCGTTTTTGTCCTGATCGGCGAGACGCTGGCTTATTTCGTCGGTAGATCCGTCGAGCATTGGTCGATGACCGCGAGCCTGCCCGTGTTCCTGGCGTGCTTTTTCTTTGTTTTCTGGGCCGCCTGGCGTTTGGCAATTCGCGTGGCCTGATCGGCCAAGTTCCCGCCCATCACACGGAAATTTCGGAACCTGAGCGCAGGCCAGTGGGTTTCCTCCATTCGAGACGATTGCATCGCGTCTTGAATCCAAGGAGGTTGCCATGTCTGATCCGCGTTTTACCGATCCGCGCTCCAGCGATCCGCGGCTAAGTGATCCGGTGATCCGCCGAGACGAAAGCGTTGGCGGTATGTGGGGCTGGATCGCCGGCGTCGCTGTACTGCTTCTGATCGGCTTCCTGATCGTAGCCGGCTGGAACAATAACGGCAGCACTGCAAGTAACGGTTCTTCGCCGGTGACGACGAGCAGCGCACCCCCGCGCAGCGCGGCCCCGCCGACAACAACCGGCTCCGGCTCTCCTGCTGCACAACCGTTGACGCCAGCACCGTCGACCACGCCGCCGCCGCGCAGCGGCACGCAGTAAACGGCTTCAGCGTTTCCCGTAAAACATAACCCGGCGCCAGGCATGGCGCCGGGATGATGGTAGGTGTGCGTCTCCCGCGCGCAGCGCCGGGGCCGCTGCTAGCGCACGGTCACCGTGATCGGTGTCGACATGACCGGCGGCTGGTGCGGGATGTGGGACCAATCGGCAAATACCAGCTGAAGCGTGTGCTTGCCTGGCGGAAGGGTGACCATTGTTTCGGTCTGCCCCGCACCGAAATGCTTGTGCGTGTCATCGGCCGGGATCGCGCCCTTCAGCTCTTCGCTACTAAGGGCGGTATCGATAATTAAATGATGATGTCCTGTGTTGGGCTTTTCCACGCCAGCCGGTGCCACGCCCATTCCTGTCAGTCCAAATTGCACCAGGAACGGGCTGCTCACCTCGCCGCCATCCTTGAGATTGATGATGTAGACTTTCGCGCCAGGCGGTGACGCCGTTTGCGCGGAAAGTTGCGCAATACCCGTCACTCCGAACACGGTAAGCATCGCGAGGGCTGTCCTGAACTTTGTCATCGAATCGCCTCCCTGAATTTGATGCGTGCTGGGAGTGCGCATGCGCTCCCTCGCTGCACTAGCCGAATATTGAATAAATCCCGAATCCGACCGACGCGCTCAGCACCGCCTCGATTGCCTGAAACTGAATCCCCGTCAGTTCGTGACTGACATAAGGAAATAAAAGGCGCCCAACCGGCAGCACGATCGCCGCCACGAGCGCAACACATAGCAATTTTGTCACGACAGGCTTGTCGAACATGAAACACCCTCCCCCGGTTTTTTCTTATTGTGTCACGGCAACGTGTCGCTGGGCAATCTCAAGTCTGGAAGGCAGGATCGACGGGAACCCGGTAGCCATTAGCGAGCCGGTTTGTCTCATTCGCCATGCCGGTGACAGCCATTAGCTCGCCGAACATGGCCTCGGTCATGCCGGCCTTGCGCGCCGCCGCCGTGTGGCTTGCAATGCAATAGCCGCAGCCATTGGTGACGCTGACCGCCAGGTAGACCATTTCCTTGGTCAGCGGATCGAGCGATCCTGGGGCCATCACTTCTTTTATGCTCTCCCAGGTGCGGCGTAGCGTCGCCGGGTCGTTCGCCAGGTATTTCCAGAAATTATTCACGTCCGGCACATTGCGTGACATTTTGATGTCGTCATAGACCGCGCGCACCGCGGCAGACGCTTCGGCGTACTCAATAGGCCCGGGCATGAAAACACTCCTCCCCACTCGTCACGGCCGGGCTTGTCCCGGCCATCCCGATTCATGAAACTCCGCGCAAGCGTCAGTTCTACGTGTACATTCTCTCCCAATCAAACCCGTCGTGGCGAGATCTCTACGATGAGTTCTGTAAATCCCTGAGCGAGATGGCCGGGACAAGCCCGGCCATGACAGTCGAGAGGACGGTCCCCATGCCGAAAACGCCAAACTACTTTCACGGGAAGACCATCGTCATTACGGGGGCTGGCAGCGGCATCGGCCGCGCCACCGCGCTGATCTTTGCCCGTGAAGGCGCCAACGTCGTTTGCGCCGATATCAACGAGAAGGGTGTTGAGGAAACGGCTGAGAAGATCAACGCGCTCGGCGCCCAGGCGCTCGCGCTCACCATCGATGTCACCAGACGCGCTGCCGTTGAGGACATGATCCAGCTCGCCCTCGACGGCTTTGGCCGCGTGCACTTCCTGTTCAATTCGGCCGGCGCCGCGATCAGGCGCGCGAAATTCCTCGAGATCGACGACGATCTGCTCGACAAGACCTTCGACCTCAATGTCAAAGGCACGCTCTATCCGATGCAGGTCGTGCTGCCGCATATGCTCGCCAACAAATTCGGCGTGATCGTCAACATGGGCAGCATGTCGCACAAGCGCGGCGGCCCGGGATCCTCCGTGCACTACGCGGCGGCCAAGGGCGCCGTCGTGACCATGACCATGGGCGTGGCGCGCGAATTTGCGGCGCAGGGCATTCGCGCTTTGTCGATCTCACCCGGCCCGGTCAAGACGCCGTTCCAGGCGGCGGCCAGCAGCTCGCCCGAACTCGTTCAACGCTTTCTCGACGATGTGCCGATGAACCGTTTTGCCGAGCCCGAGGAAATCGGGGAGCTGGTCTTGTTCATGTGCTCCGACGCCTGCGGATTCATGACCGCCGACACCGTCTATGTGAATGGCGGCGGCGGCTGGCGCTGACGAAATTCAGCGTGCGGCGAGCCAGATCCCGGCGGCGACCGCGGCCAGTCCGATGATCAAATTGACGCCGATCCCCTCGCCGATCGCGACCGCCCCGACGATGGATGCAAACACCGGATTCACTGTGATGGTCACCGCGGTCTTGGTCGGGCTAGTGCGCGACAGCGCAAACACCCAGAGAATAAATGCGCCGGCGCTCCCGATAATTCCGAGATAGGCAATCGCGAGCCACTGCGGTGTGCCGAACTCCGCGGCCGCATCGAAACCATGGATCGCCAGCGCCCATACCAACAGACACAGCGCCGCCGCGCCCATGCCGGCGGTCAGGAACGCCAGCGGATCAGACCGCGCGATGAACGGGCGCGACCACACATTGTAGAGCGACATGCAAAACGTCGCGGCAAACATCACCAGTTCACCACGCCAGGCCCCGGCTGGCGCACTCGAGAGTCCGAACGCCAGCGCAAATAACACGCCCGTCATTGCGATAAGCACACCGGCCGTCTTGCGCATCGTCAACGTCTCGATCCCGAGCGCGGCGCCGACCAGCATGGTCATCAGCGGCATCGTGGAAAGTGTCAGCGCGCCACGCGCCGCCGTGGTGTAGGTGTAAGCCAGATTGAATAGGATCGAGAACGCAAAGAAGAACAGGATTCCGAGCGCGGCGACGGCAACCCAGTCGCGCCCTTTCGGCCATCGGCTTTTCAACAAAAGTGCGATCGGCAGCAGGATCAGAAACCCGGTACCAAAGCGGAATACGCCCAGCGTGACGGGATCGGTGGCATGCACAACAAAACGCGTCGCCCCGCCGGCGATGCCGCCGATCGCGCTCGACACTACCGCTGCAAGCACGCCTGTCTGGTCACGGGTGATGGGCACGGCGCGTGTATAGTTGCACCGCCGTCGCCCGTCACCCCTCAAACAAGCATTACCGTCCCGCTCTACACGGGCCCGCGCCCGTCACACAGCTGTTGACACCTGTTCAAGCCGCCTGCGCCTGCACCAGGCTGGAGTTTTCCAGCTCGAGCATCGCCGCCTTCTTGGCATTCGCCACCAGCTCAGCGACCGGGATCGTCGCTGCCTCGTTTTCGCGGATCAGCGGCAGACGCAGATAGGGCGGATCGCGGAACCAGACATACTCGTACACGTGTCCGGTCTCCGCGTGCTCGACCGCAATGGTCCGGCCGTAAATCTTGATGCCGAAGTCGCGCACGAATGCATTGGTGGCGAGTTTCGGCGATTGCAGGCCGAAGATGCGATGCAGCACCGCGTCGATTTCCGTCGGGAAGAACGGCTTGTGCATGATCTCAGCGGCACCAAGCTTGAGCGCCTCCCGCTCGCGCGGCGCATTGTATTCGCCGGAGATCATCACGACCTTGGCCTGCGGGTTAGCCTCCCTCATGCGCGCAAGCGTCGCGTAGCCGTTCAGGCCCGGCATGTTGATGTCGAGGAACACAACATCGATTGCGTCCGCCTTGCACCGCGCCAGCGCCTCGGTGCCCGTATTGGCTTCTTCGATGTCGAGGTGGAAAACCGAACTCGACAGCACCTTGCGCATGACCTTCAACGCGACCGGCAAATCATCGACCAGCAACACATGCATCGGGGTACTGACGCGCCGATGCGTCGCCAGAATGGCCTCGATATCGTTTTTGCCGAACGGCTTGGTCAGGAATTCATAGGCGTCGAGCTGCCGCGCCAAGTCGATGCACCTCCGGTTTGAACGCCCGGATATCAGCGTCACGAATGTTTTGTTACCGGCGATGCGCGCCGCCCACAAAGCGTCCATGCCGCCCATGGTCGGCATATGAACATCAATGAAGGCGAGATCCACGCCGTGATCGAGTGCCTGCAAACATTCCACGCCGTCGAAAGCATGAATGATGTGAGCGGAATAATCGTTGGGCAGCGCGTCGCGGATCAGCTGATGGACCGGATTGGAATCATCGGCGATCAGTACTTTTGATTGTCGCAAAGACATAAGTTCTCCCTCCGTCAGCACCCACCTGCCATACAGAACACGCGGCGGCGTCATCTGTTCGCGGGAAGAGGGAAACGCAAAGAGTTCCTGGCTAATTACTGCTTGGATTTGCTCAGCCAGTTTTAGTCAATTGCACTGCGGATCCTGCCGGTAGCGCGACACCGCTGGCATTGGCCGTGCCAAACGCCGACGCGCCCCGGCATTGTCATGCCGGAGCGCGGTTTAGCGAAAAACTTGAGCGAAACTTAGCGCCAGCGCAGCGTAAGTGAGGACACACCGGCCACGACGTTCAGCGCAACCGAGCCCTGGAGTGAAACCGGTTGAAGCGCGATGGTGCGGTTGGACCCGCCCATCAACACATTGGCGCCACCACCCACGCCAACGGCGGCGGTGCCGGTCACACCGACATACTCACCGGCGAGCGCACCGGCCGGCACACCCGTGGTTGGCGCAAACACCGCCCAGCCAATTGCGCTACCGGCGCTGATGCCGATGCTGAGGCCTACGGTGTTGAGTGCGCCGTCATAGAATTGCGGCGGGCCTTGCGGTGGGTTGGTCTGCGCGGGGTTGTAGGTGCAGCGCATCGACTGGTGCCCAACGATGATGAACCCGACGTTCGGATCAACCTGGCAGGAGAGCGCGCCGATCTGGGTCCAGGATTGGGCTGAAGCCGCTGCTGGCGCAAAAATCATCGCGGCAAGACCGAGCGTCGCAAACAGAAAGCGGTGGCAGTGTAAGTTCATGTTGTCGTACCCCCCTTGGTACAGAACTGGAGTAACCGGCATGGAACTCCAGGTGGCAGCGATGTGCAAGGGCGCGGCAAGCCCTCAATCGTGAAAAGTGATCTTTGGTAATCACCACAAGAGCTGCTCAGCCATTTGGGCGATGGGTGAATGCTATTGTTGGAGCCTGGCGCGACCCTGCCCTGGGCCAAGCTCGCAAGCGTCATGGCCCGCCGCCTTCAAGGATTAAAGACCAGCACGATGAATGCGATGAACAAGACCAGGTGCACGCCACCGAGCAGGATATTGGTGGGCGCGCCGGAAAACGTCATCTGGGCAATAAACAGTGTCAGCACCAGCAGGATGGCCGGCACCGATTCCAGACCCAGCTGAAGCGGAAGATTGATCACCAGGCTGAGCGCCAGCATAACCGGGATTGTCAGCCCGATGGTCGACAGCCCCGAGCCTAGCAACAGGTTGACCGCACGTTGCAGGTGATTGCGCCGCGCCGCCTGGAAGGCGGTCAACCCCTCGGGCGACAAGATCAATATCGCGATCAAGATGCCGCCGAGCGTGGTCGGCGCATGCAATTTCTCGATGCCGTAGTCGATAACTTCCGCCAGTTTCTCCGACAGCAGCACCACCGGCAGCAAGGTAAGGAACAGCAGAACGGCATGATACGTAACCGATCGCCGTGGCCCAAGGCCCGGTTCATGGGCGGGCTCAGCACCAGCAACGCGATTGACCGCTTTCCTCTCCATGAAGAAGGCGCGATGGCGCACCGTTTCGATCATCAGAAAGCCGCCGTAGAGCAGCAGGGTCAATAGACCAAACATGATCGCTTGCAGTGTCGTCATCGTGTGGTCGGCCGTCGATGTCGTGAATGTCGGCACCACCAGCGAGATGACGGAGAGGCAAGTAATAACCGCCAGAAAGGCGACCGCGCCCTGCAGGTTATATTGCTGTTCGCGGTGGTTCAGGGCCCCGACGATCACCGACAGCCCGATCATGCCATTGAGCACGATCATGAGGACCGCAAACACCGTGTCGCGCGGCAGCGTCGGATTTGGCTCGCCGCTCAACATGACCGTCGCCATGATGGTCACTTCGATGCTGACCGCGGCGATCGTGAGGATGAGCGTGCCGTAGGGCTCGCCCAGATACTCGGCCAGAACCTCGGCGTGACGCACGACACCGAAGGCGCACCAGATCATGACCGCAAACAGCCAAACAAATAGGAAGGCCGTCAGACCCAGATGCGTGAGATCGTTGGTCCAGGATGCACCGACCGTGAAGAAAACAAGCGTCGTGGCCGCGCCCGCCAGAAGGGGGCGCTCGGTACGAAGGTCGTCGCTGAGGTCTGAAGATTTAGGCTTTCTCGACGGTTTCATTCGAACGTTCGGCGCGCTGGTGAGCTTCATTTTTAAACATCACAACGGCAAATTGTCATGCTTGCGCGCCGGCATTTCCACATGCTTGTTCTTCAGCATCGCCAACGCGCGCGCGATGCGGCGGCGCGTGGAATGCGGCATGATCACGTCGTCGATATAGCCGCGTTCGGCGGCAACGAAGGGCGACAGAAACCGGTCCTCATATTCCTTGGTGCGCGCAGCGATCTTGTCCTTGTCGCCGATGTCGGCGCGGAAGATGATTTCCACCGCGCCTTTCGCGCCCATCACCGCGATTTGCGCCGTCGGCCAGGCATAGTTGAGATCGCCGCCGACATGCTTTGACGCCATCACGTCATAGGCACCGCCGAAGGCCTTGCGCGTGATCACGGTGACGAGCGGCACCGTGCACTGGCTATAGGCGAACAACAGCTTGGCGCCGTGCTTGATCAGCCCGCCATATTCCTGGTCGGTGCCGGGTAAGAAGCCCCGGCACGTCGACAAACGTGACGATCGGAATACCAAAAGCGTCGCAAAAGCGGACAAAGCGGGCCGCCTTGCGCGAGGCGTCGCTGTCGAGCACGCCCGCCAGCACCATCGGCTGGTTGGCAACGAAGCCGACGGTTCGCCCGGCGATGCGGCCGAAGCCGGTGACTATATTCTTGGCGTAAGCCGACGAAACTTCGAAGAAGTCGCCCTCGTCCGCGACCTTCAGGATCAGTTCCTTGATGTCATAAGGCTTGTTCGGATTGTCGGGCACCAGCGTGTCGAGCAACTCATCGATACGGTCGGCCTCGTCCTGCGTCGGCCATTCCGGCACGCCGCTTTCATTGTTGGCCGGCAGGAAATCGATCAGCCGGCGCATTTGCAGCAGGCATTCGACGTCGTTCTCGAAGGCACCATCGGAAACGCCCGACTTGGTCGTGTGCACCGAGGCGCCGCCGAGCTGTTCGGCGGTCACCACCTCGTTGGTCACGGTCTTCACCACGTCTGGTCCGGTCACAAACATGTAGGACGTGTCACGCACCATGAAGATGAAGTCGGTCATCGCCGGCGAATAGACGTCGCCACCCGCACAGGGGCCCATGATGACGCTGATCTGCGGAATGACTCCCGACGCAATGACGTTACGCTTGAACACCTCGCCGTAACCGCCAAGCGCGGCCACACCTTCCTGGATACGCGCCCCGCCGGCGTCGAACAGGCCGATAATCGGGCAACGTGCCTTCATCGCCATGTCCTGCACCTTGATGATCTTCTGCGCGTGCGTTTCCGACAGCGAGCCGCCGAACACCGTGAAGTCCTTGGAAAAAAGATAGACCGCGCGGCCGTTGATGGTGCCCCAGCCGGTGACGACGCCGTCGCCGGGAATCTTGCTCTTCTCCATGCCGAAATCGTTGGACCGGTGCTCGACGAACATGTCGAGCTCCTCGAACGAGCCCTTGTCGAGCAAGAGTTCGATGCGCTCGCGAGCGGTCAATTTGCCCCGCTTGTGCTGGGCCTCGATGCGCGTCTTGCCGCCGCCAAGGCGGGCCTCCTCACGCCGCTTTTCGAGTTTGTCGAGAATATCCTTCATTGAATGGAGCCCCTGCCCGCGCAGAATCCGGTCTGCACGAGGAATAGCATGAGAACCGGCCGATTTCTCCTCGTCGTCACCGGGCTTGTCCCGGTGACCCCGCTTGGATTGGCAAGGCATCTGCCCTCTTAAACGGGATGGCCGGGACATAGGCGAGCAAAGCGACGCCGTTCTTCGACCGGCTATGCCCCGGCCATGACAAGGGTACGGCTTGGCACCGGCCCCAAACCCTGCTTACAAGCCCTCATGAGCGAGCCGCAATCCGCCGCCGAATTGATCCAGCAGGGCCTGGTCCACCACCGGTCGGGCCAGATTTCGCTCGCCATGGATCGCTACACCCAGGTGCTGCGCAACGACCCGAACAACGCCGACGCGCTTTATTACATCGCGGTGGTCGCCTGCCATGAGGGCCAGTTCCAGCAGGGCATCGATCTCGCCCGCCGTTCATTGAACTTCCGGCCGCGGCAGGCGCGCGCGCACAACCTCATCGGCCAGGCGCTGCACCGCATGGGACAGGTCAAGGACGCGCTGGAAGGTTTCGACACGGCGATTGAATGCGACCCCAAATTCGCTGAAGCCTACGGCAACCGCGCCAACATGCTGAGCGAGCTTGGCCGTACCGCGGAGGCGCTCTCGAGCTTCGAACGGGCGATTGCGCTCAATCCGAATTCAGCGAGCGACTGGCTCAACCGCGGCGCCACCCTGCATGGGGCCGGGCGTATCGATGAAGCCATTGCAAGCTACGACAAGGCCATCGCGCTCGACCCCGATTTCTGCGTGCCGCATTGCAACCGCGCCCATGCGCTGCTTGACGCCAATCGCGACGAGGAAGCGCTCACCGGCTACGACCGCGCCATCGTGCTCGAGCCGAAGTTCGCCGAGGCCTATCTCGGTCGCGCGCTGGCGCTGCGAAAGCTGTCGCGCGTCGATGAAGCGCTCGCCAGCATTGATAAAGCGATCGGCATCAAAGGCGATGTCGGCAAGATGCACGGCGCGCGCGCCACCCTGCTGCGCTCGCTGGGCCGCGAGGCCGAGGCGGCAGCCGCCGACGCCAAGGCGGCCGAGCTCGAGGCGCAGAAACAGCAGGCTGCCGCGGCGCCCGCCGCCGAAAATAAAAGTTCCTGAGCCATGGAACTTTGAAGCGGCTTCCGCCGTTTCGCGGGGTAGTCAGAAGGACGCCGCCCCAATGAACCACGCCACGCCACGCACAAGTTCGCCACGCCTCGCCACCCCGACCGACCTCGGCGCCAATGCCGCAAAGGACATCGCCGCTGCGCTCAACCGCATCCTGGCCGACAGCTTTGCGCTCTATCTCAAGACGAAGAACTTCCACTGGCACGTGAGTGGACCCCACTTCCGGGATTACCACTTGCTGCTCGACGAACAAGCCGAACAGATTTTTGCCACCACCGACGTCATTGCCGAACGTGTCCGCAAGATCGGGCAGCCGACTCTGCGCTCGATCGGGGACATATCCCGCCACCAGAAGCTTGAGGACAATGACGCCGCTTACGTCGAGCCGTCCGACATGCTGGCCGAATTGCGCGAGGACAATCAAAATGTGGTTGCCGCCATGCGCGAGGTGCACGACGTATGCGACGAGCACAATGACGTCGCGACCGCCAGCCTGCTCGAAACATTTATCGACGATGCCGAGAGGCGCGTCTGGTTTCTTTATGAAGCTGGCCGCAAGGGCGATTCAAGCGGGCATTAGCTTCATGTTCCGCTCATCCCCGCGAAAGCGGGGACCCAGAGCGACCAAACGCTGACGCGGGTATTTTGGCTTCTGGATTCCCGCTTTCGCGGGAATGAGCGGAGATTAATCTAGCGCGTCAGCCCCAGCACCATCACCGCCGCACGAAATTCTGCTTCGCGAAACGCGCGGCGTTCGAGCGCGAGGTCGTCTTTACCCCACTGTGACGTTTGCCAGTCTTCGTCAACGTGCGCGGCGGCCCATGCTGTGTCGGCGTCGATCGCATCATGAGCGAGTGCAAGGGCCAAAAGCGCTGACCCCGTGAGCGTGGTGATTGACGACACCGCGGCAAGACGCCACGGGTCGGCGGGAATTGCAGCACGCACCGCAGCGATCGTTTCACCTGGCTGTGTCACATGCATGACGCCTTGTGCGAGCACGAATCGCGCACCGAATTTCTCACGCGCCCAAACAAGAACCGGGTCCCACGCCGACGACTGTTTTTCGACGAGACCGGACGGCGCATCGGCGCGATAGCACAACAAGTCTGTGCCGAGATATTTCGCAATCTCCTCGGCAACCGGAGCTGGCACATTGCGAACTGCGTCAATCGCCGCATTGGCCAGTCGCGTGAGCGGCATGTTCGCCGGATCAATCAGCTCTTTTTGTGCGTCCCATTCCGCCGCAATCGCATGTGCGAGCGGACGCGTGGGCGTGGCGAGCGCATTACGCGCCGGCGTCTTCACCGGCTTGCCGTCGAGCAAAATCTGGACTTCGCCGCCCTCTGCCGTTTCGGCGACGGACGCGCGGTTATAGAAACGCTTGCGTAACGACGGGCGGCCACCCCGGCGCGCCGATTCCATCGGGTCGAGTGGCTGGTTTTCGAAGATCTCGGTAAAAATCTCGCGCATTGGGACCCGAATTGTGCGGCGCAAAATAAGGGGAACTCAACCCCTCAATGTTAATCTAAAACCACAATGACAGGGCCCTGAACGCCTTGCTGCCGCCTCTTTCAGGGAGCGAAAAACCTCATGCAGACTTGTGGTTGATAGGCCTCAGCCATGACGGAAGGATAGGTAGCCTTGCGGGTCTGTAGACAATAATATCCGCCCCGGATTCGCGCCGGATAACAAGGCCGACCGAGGGGAAGTGGACCCGTCAAGGGCTGCAACGCGACACCGTTTTGTAAGTGCCGAGTAGCGGGGCGCGTTTCGAGGAGTCAATGAAGAATACCGACATTTCTGCGCCCGACTACTTCCACAAGGTCGTGGATTGCCAGTGGGCTTGCCCGGCGCACACCCCGGTACCGGAATATATCCGCCTGATCGCGCAGGGCCGCTATTCCGATGCCTACATGATCAACTGGCGCTCGAACGTGTTTCCCGGAATTCTCGGACGCACCTGCGACCGCCCATGCGAGCCGGCCTGCCGTCGTGTGCGGGTCGAGGATGAGCCGGTGGCGATCTGCCGGCTCAAGCGCGTTGCCGCCGACTACAAAGACGATATCACCGCGCGGCTGCCCAAGCCCGCTCAGCGAAAAAACGGAAAACGCATCGCGCTGGTCGGCGGTGGCCCGGCCTCCCTCACCGTGGCGCGCGACCTCGCCCCGCTCGGCTATAGCTGTGTTGTGTTCGACGGTGATCCGAAATCGGGCGGAATGATCCGTACGCAGATTCCGAAATTCCGACTGCCGGATTCCGTCATCGACGAAGAAACCGGTTACATCCTCGGCCTCGGCGTCGAATTCCGCGGCGGCACGCGCGTCGACAGCATGAAGGCGCTGCTGGCTGAAGAATGGGATGCGATTTTCGTCGGCTCTGGCGCGCCACGCGGACGCGACCTCGATATTCCCGGCCGCAAGGAAGCAGCCAAGAATATTCACATCGGCATCGACTGGCTGTCGTCGGTATCGTTCGGGCACGTCAGCAAGATCGGCAAGCGCGTCGTTGTACTCGGCGGCGGCAATACCGCGATGGACTGCTGCCGCTCTGCCCGCCGCCTCGGTGGCGAGCAAGTGGACGTGGTGGTCCGCTCCGGCTTTGAGGAAATGAAGGCGTCACCTTGGGAAAAGGAAGACGCCATGCACGAAGGCATCCCGATCCACAATTACCTCGTGCCGAAGGAATTCACCCACGACAACGGTAAGCTGACCGGCATCACCTTCGAAAAGGTGAAGGCCGAGCGCGACGCCAAGGGTCGCCGCAAGCTGGTCCCGTCCGGCGAACCGGATCAGCACTTTCCCTGCGACGATGTGCTGGTGGCGGTGGGCCAGGAGAACGCGTTCCCGTGGATCGAACGCGACTGCGGCATCACGTTCGACGAATGGAATATGCCCAAGGTCGACACTGTGACGTTTGCCTCGACCAACCCGAAAGTCTATTTTGGCGGCGACGCAGCGTTCGGCCCGAAAAATATCATCTGGGCGGTGGCACACGGCCACGAGGCCGCCGTCTCGATCGACAAGATGCTCAATGGCGAAGACATCACCGACCGCCCACTGCCGGCTGTCGAGCTGATGAGTCAGAAAATGGGCATTCACGAATGGTCCTACGACAACGAGATCGAACTCGATAAGCGCTACAAGGTGCCGCTGCGCGACAAAGCCATCGCGCTGAAGGACATCAAGGCTGAAGTCGAGCTGGGATTCGACGTCGAGGTTGCGCTCAAGGAAGCCGGCCGCTGCCTGAATTGCGACGTGCAGACGGTGTTTTCGGCGCAGCTCTGCATCGAATGCGATGCCTGCGTCGATATCTGCCCGATGGATTGCATCACCTTCACGCCGAATGGCGAGGAAGCCGAACTCCGCACGCGGCTGACCGCTCCGTCGCACAATCTGACGCAGGACCTCTATGTGCAGAACGGCCTCAAGACTGGCCGCGTCATGGTCAAGGACGAGGACGTCTGCCTGCACTGCGGCCTGTGCGCCGAACGCTGCCCGACCGGTGCCTGGGACATGCAGAAATTCTTCCTGGATATGACTCACGCAGGGACTTCATGCCGACCGCCACGCCGATCAGCCGCGTAAACGACTTCGTCGTTCGCTTCGCCAACGTCAACGGCTCCGGCTCGGCGAGCGCGAACGAGATGTTCGCGCGCGCTGTCATGCGCATGGGCATCCCGGTGGCGCCGCGCAACATCTTCCCGTCCAACATTCAGGGCCTGCCGACGTGGTACGAGGTGCGTGTTTCGGAAGCCGGGCACATGGGCGCCCGCGGCGGCACCGACCTCATGGTCGCGATGAACCCGCAAACCTTCGATCGGGACATCGCCGCGGTCGAGCCGGGTGGCTATCTGTTCTACGATTCGACCAAGCCCCTGCCCCCTTCGAAATTCCGCGAGGACATCACCGTCATCGGCGTGCCGCTGACCGCGATCTGCAACCGCGAATATACCGATCCGCGCCAGCGCCAGCTCTTCAAGAACATCATCTATATCGGCGCGCTCACTGCACTGCTCGACATGGACGTGAAAGTGGTCGAGCAGCTGATCGGCGAACAGTACAAAGGCAAAGACAAGCTGATCGAGCCCAATATCAAGGCGCTGCATATCGGCCGCGACTACGCGATCCTCAATCTGCAATGCCCGCTCGGTGTGCGGCTGAAAAAGAGCGATAAAGTCGGCGACCGCATCTTCATCGAAGGGAATTCTGCGGCAGCGCTCGGCGCGGTCTATGGCGGCGCCACTGTTTGCGCCTGGTACCCGATCACCCCGTCCTCGTCGCTGGCTGACGCCTTTACCCGCCATTGCGCGAAATTGCGCGTCGATCCTGAAACCAAGCAGGCGAAATACGCGATCATCCAGGCTGAAGACGAGCTCTCCTCCATCGGCATCGTGATCGGGGCCGGCTGGAACGGCGCGCGCGCCTTCACGGCCACTTCCGGCCCCGGCATTTCTTTAATGCAGGAGTTCATCGGGCTGGCCTATTTTGCTGAAATTCCAGCAGTTCTATTCGATGTGCAGCGCGCAGGTCCCTCCACCGGCATGCCAACCCGTACGCAGCAATGCGACATCATCTCGTGTGCCTACGCCTCCCACGGCGACACCAAGCACATCCTGCTGTTTCCCGAGGATCCAAGCGAAGCCTTCACCTTTGGCGCGCAGGCCTTCGATCTCGCGGATCGGCTGCAGACGCCAATCTTTGTCATGCTCGATCTCGACATCGGCATGAACCACCATCTCTCCAAGCCGCTGGCCTGGGACGATTCCCGCCAATACGACCGCGGCAAGGTGATGACGGCCGCCGAGCTGGAGGCCGGCAAGGAGTTCGGCCGCTATCTCGACGTCGACGGCGACGGCATCCCCTACCGCACCTATCCGGGCACGCATCCGACCAAGGGCTCGTTCTTCACGCGCGGCACCTCGCGCGATCGTTACGCGCGCTACACCGAGGAAGGCGCGCCCTATGTCGACAACATGCAGCGCCTGGTGCGCAAATTCGACACCGCCAAGGACCTGGTGCCGCGCCCGCTGATCGCCACCGCCGGCAAGGCTACCAAATACGGCGTCATTTATTACGGCTCGACTGCGCCAGCGATGGACGAGGCGATCCACATGATCGAGGGCCGTGGGCATTCGCTGGATCGCATGCGCATCCGCGCTTTCCCCTTCCACTCGAGCGTGAACAGCTTCGTCGCCGATCATGATTTCGTGTTTGTGGTCGAGCAGAACCGCGACGCTCAGTTGCGCTCGTTGATCGTCAACGAATGCGGCATCGATCCGGTGCGGCTGGTGCCGATCCTGCATTATGACGGCACGCCCATCACCGCCCGCTTTATCGCCAAGGCAATCGGCGACCATCTGGATCAACTAAAGGTCAAGCCGATGAAGGTGACTTCATGATTTTGAACTTTGGCGCAATCACGCTCTCTTCACCTCCCCCTGGAGGGGGGAGGTCGGCGCACGCAGTGCGCCGGGAGGGGGTGAAGCAACCTCTCAATCACCCCACCCCGGCGTGCTTCGCACGCCGACCCTCCCCCTCCAGGGGAGGGTAAAGGACGCGCCATGACCTATCTCGCAAAGCCGAAATTCCACCATCCCGAGCTGCCGAAGAATTCGCTTGGCTATACCCACCGCGACTACGAAGGCACGGTTTCGACGCTGTGCGCTGGCTGCGGGCATGACTCGATCACCGCGTCCATCATCCAGGCCTGTTTCGAACTGTCGATCGAGCCGCATCGCGTGGCCAAGATTTCCGGGATCGGCTGCTCGTCGAAAACACCGACCTACTTCCTCGGCAATTCGCACGGCTTCAATTCCGTGCATGGCCGCATGCCGTCGGTCCTCACCGGCGCCAATCTCGCCAATCGCGACCTGATCTATCTCGGTGTTTCCGGCGACGGCGACAGCGCCTCGATCGGGCTCGGGCAGTTCGCCCATTGCCTGCGGCGCGGCGTCAACATGGTCTATATCGTCGAAAACAACGGTGTGTATGGCCTCACCAAGGGCCAGTTTTCCGCCACCGCCGACCGCGGCTCGAAGTCCAAGCGGGGCTTCATCAACACGGATAATTCCATCGATCTCGTTGCCATGGCGCTCCAGCTCGGCGCCAGCTTCGTTGCCCGCTCCTTTTCCGGCGACAAGCAGCAACTGGTGCCGATCATCAAGGCGGCGATCGCGCACAGGGGCGCGGCCTTCATCGATATCATTTCGCCCTGTGTTGCGTTCAACAACCACGCGGGCTCGACCAAGAGCTTCGACTTCGTGCGCGAGCACAACGAAGCGGTCAATCGTCTCGATTTCATTTCCAGCCGCATGCCGATCGAGGTCAAATACGACCCCGGTACCGTCGAGGTGGTGGAGCAACATGACGGCTCCAGGATCGCCCTGCGCAAGCTCGCCGCCGATTACGAGCTGCATGATCGCACTGCCGCGCTCGGCTTCCTCCAGCACCATGCGGCAAAAGGGCAGATCGTCACCGGCCTGCTCTATGTCGAGAAAGAGCCTGAGGATCTGCACGCGCATCTGCATACGGTCAATGCGCCGCTGAATACACTCGGCGAGAAAGAATTGTGCCCGGGCCAGGCCGCCCTCGACAAATTCAACGCCAGTTTGCGGTAGGCGCTGCTTCAATCAAAGGCGTCGTCATGGCCGGGCAACCGGGTCCGGCCTCCGGCCGGCCCGGCTGTAAACTTGTCCCGGCCATCTCGCTTAGGTAGGCAGTGCGGCGCCGGCACAAGGCCGGGCATGACAGGCAAGAATGCCAACCATGGAAAAGCGCCGCCTCGGCCAATCCGATCTGCACTTCGCCCCGATAATGCTTGGCGGCAACGTGTTCGGCTGGACCATCGATGAAAAAACCTCGTTCGGCATTCTCGATGCCTTTGTCGAGGCCGGATTCAATGCCGTCGACACCTCGGATAGCTACGCACGCTGGATCCCGGGCAGTCCCGGCGGCGAGTCGGAAACGATCATCGGCAACTGGATCAAACGCAGCGGCAAGCGTGACAAGGTTCTGATCGCCACTAAAGTCGGCGAGGACATGGGTGAAGGCCGCAGCCTGAAGAAGGACTACATTTTGCGCGAGTGCGAGACGTCGCTGCGTCGCCTGCAAACCGACCACATCGATCTCTACCAGACCCATTTCGACGACGAGGTCACGCCGGTTGAAGAAACGATGCAGGCCTATGCCACCCTGATCAAAGCCGGCAAGGTGCGCGCGATCGGAGCGTCCAATATCAGCCCTGCACGCCTGACGGCGTCACTCGCCGCCAGCAAGGACCTTGGTCTGCCGCGATACGAGAGCTTGCAGCCGCTTTACAACCTCTCCGACCGCAAGGAATTCGAGACCGAGTTCGTGCCGATCTGCCGCGAGCACAAGCTCGGCGTCATCAATTACTATTCGCTCGCCGCCGGATTTCTCACCGGCAAATACCGCTCGGCCGAGGAAGGCGCCAAACACCCCGGACGCGGCGGGCGGCTCAAGCGTTATCTCGATGCGCGCGGGCTCGGCATTCTCAAGGTCCTGGCTGAGGTGGCCGCGCGGCACAACGCCTTGCAGGCCCAGATTGCGCTGGCCTGGCTGATCGCCAGGCCGATCGTCACCGCACCCATCGTCAGCGCCACCAGCCTCAAGCAACTCGGCGAAATCATGAAGGCGCCAGAGATCAAGCTGTCGCCTGGGGACATCGCGGCACTCGACGCCGCTGGAAGCTGAGTCACGGAACCTCAATTGCCTGCCGGACGTTGATGGGGCGCATGAACGCGCGCGCATCCATTGCCGGCCGCAAACGGCCATCGGCCCACCCTGCGCGCAGCCGCCGGCGCGGGATCAGCAATAATGAAGTCCGCGACGTCGAGGAGCTGGCAACGCCGCGCACGCCCGTCATCTATGAAGTGGTGCGCCGCCTGGGCGAAGAGGAAATGGCGCGCCCGCTCACTTCGCTGTGGTGGTCGGGCGTGGCGGCCGGACTCTCAATCAGCTTCTCGTTGCTGGCGCAGGCGATCCTGCAAGCTCATCTGCCCGACGCTCCCTGGCGGCCACTGGTCGCGAGCTTCGGCTATTGCATCGGCTTCGTCATGGCAGTGCTCTCGCGCCAGCAATTGTTCACCGAGAGCACGATCACTGCCGTG
Organism: uncultured Alphaproteobacteria bacterium; assembly: GCA_963735285.1. GTDB lineage: Bacteria > Pseudomonadota > Alphaproteobacteria > Rhizobiales > Xanthobacteraceae > Pseudolabrys. The sequence continues at coordinate 34,882 of CAVTKN010000014.1, forward strand.
TTGCCGTTGGCGAAGAATTTCACGTTCGACAATCTGGGACGCACCGCGCGCCTATGGGCAATCGTCCTCGCAGCCAATTTAGCCGGCACACTGTTCGCCGCCTTGTTCTGTGCCTACTCGCCGGTGCTGACGCCTGAGCTCTATGGCGGAATGCTCACCATCAGCCAAAGCCTGCTCGATTTCAGCTGGTGGGACATGTTGTTTCGCGCAATCGCCGCCGGCTTCCTGATGGCGGCCATGGTCTGGCTTATGCCGGGCGCCGAGCGGTCGCAGTTTCAGGTGATTGTTCTCATGACCTGGCTCATCGCCGTCGGCGGCTTCACCCACGTGGTCGCGGGCAGCATGGAAGCCTATTTGCTGGTGTTTTCCGGCAGCTGGGCGTGGTGGCAAATGCTGGTGCAGTTCATGGCGCCAGTGCTGATTGGCAACATGATTGGCGGCACGGCACTGTTTGCGCTGATTTCCTACGCCCAGGTTATGGACGAGATTTGAGCCGATATCTAAAGCAAAACCTTAACTTGAAGCATCACTTTAGGAGCGTTTCAGACCTCAAGTATTGGGTGAAGAAGAGCTATTGATTGATGCAAGTGCCCACATAGGCATTGCGGTCGCCGGCAGCCGAGCCGTAGACCCCGGCCTGGTGCGCGCAGCGCGAGGCGCGGTCCTGAAAGGTCTCGGCACCTCGCGGCCCCGAGCCCTGCACCGTCGGCAGGTTCGGCAGCACCTGCCCGGTCTGCGGCACGACAATCGGCGGCGGCACGGTCGTCGTCGTCGGCTCGATGCTCTTGGATCGTGGAATGACCACGTGCTTCACCGTCCCGCGTGGAGATTTGTACTTCGGCGCCAGCCATGGTTCGGGCTGCGACGGGCGCGCGCCCTTTTCGGGTTTCATGATGCTGTAGTTGTCGCCGAGAATGTCGTTGTTGTTCTGCGCGCGCGCGGGCCCGGCCAATACGACCGTCAGGGCCAACAGCACCGTCGTGATGGGGATGCGCATCATACCTACCAGATAGGAACCCCGCCGCGCGCCCGCTACTCCTCCTCGGGCGCCTCTTCGATCGGGTCGTAGCGGGTGGCATCGAAACCAAGCAGATTCCAGGTTTGCAGCATGTGGGGCGGCAACGGCGCCGACACATCAATGACGCCGCCACGCGGATGCGGTACCGAAATACGGCGGGCCAGCAGATGCAGCTTGTCCTGGATGCCGCCCGGCAGCTCCCAGTTCTCGATGTTGAAATATTTCGGGTCGCCGACGATGGGGTTGCCGACATGGGCCATGTGCGCCCGCAACTGATGGGTGCGGCCGGTGACCGGCTTGAGCGACAACCACGCAACCTTCTGCGCGGCGGTCTCCACCACCGCATAGTAAGTCACGGCATGCACGGCATCCTTCTCGCCATGCTTCGCGATGCGCATGAAGGAATCTTCCTCAACTTCCTGCTTGGCGAGATAAGTCGAGACGCGACCTTGCGCGGGCTTCGGCACGCCCGCGACCAGTGCCCAATAAATCTTGCGCGCCGAGCGCGATCGAAAAGTCTTGGCCAGCGCGGCTGCGACAAACCGGCTTTTGGCGATCAGCAGGCAGCCGGCGGTGTCCTTATCAAGCCGGTGCACGAGGCGCGGACGTTGCCCGTCGGTGCCGCGCAACGCCCCGAGCATCCCGTCGACATGACGCGTGGTGCCAGAACCGCCCTGCACGGCAAGCCCCATCGGCTTGTTGAGCACCAGGACGTCGGCATCTTCGTAAAGCGTAATCGATTTCAGAAACGCACGATCTTTCTGTGCCGATGGTGCGTCATCGCGCGGCGCCGGCGCCTCGACCTTCAGCGGCGGAATGCGCACAGCCTGGCCGGTTTCGAGCCGCGCCTTGGGCTGTGTGCGCTTGCCATTCACGCGCACCTCGCCTTTGCGAATGATGCGCTGGATGTGGCTGAACGACAGCCCCGGAAAACGCGCCTCGAAAAAACGATCGACGCGCATATTGCTTTCGTCCGGCGTCACAGTGACGGTCTGCACGCCGGCGGACGAAAACGTCGGCTTCGCTACAACTGGGGGAACTGATTGAAGGCGGTCGGCTGAGGGGCCATCACTGCGATTATGAGCATTTCGAAAAGCCCCCTCATCGCGACCTTTTCCCCGCACGTGGGACGAAGGAGAGCCGCGCTTGGGCGCATGCTTCGGGGGCATGTCAGATTGGCGCTGAGCGAAACGCGCTTTCGAGCGCTCCTTATGGCGCTCGTCGCGATCGCGGCCGTGACCGCGGCCACGCGGAGCGGCCTTGTCGCCGCCGCCAGGCTGGCGCGAGCCGGAGCGTCCCCGTCTCATGCCCTGCTCCCCGTTGCCGCGGCCGCGACCATGCGTCTGAGCTCGCCCACCACCGGATGCGACGACCAGAAGAACATCACGCGCGCCTTCGGCATAAACGAGATCTTTCTTCCAAATTCGGTGTCACCGCGAAAATGGATGGTCACCGGATGAACATTGACCCAGCGGTTTTCCGTGACGCTCTCAATGAAGGTAAGAGGTACCACAATTTCCTTGCGGAAGTTGGAAACGTGGAGCTCGTCACCGTCTACGCGTACCTTTTTGAGGGGGATACACCACCACAAAAAGGAAATTGCGCCTGCAATCCATGCAAAAAGAAACAGCCATCCCGTTTCGGCTCGCAGGCCGCTGCCGGCCCAGAAGAGCGCCGTGACTGCCCCAAATCCCACAATCCAGCAGGCCGGGAAAACGGTCTTGGTGATGAATGTGAGGCGTGACGAGAGGGTGATATCGGCTGTCATCGCGCGACCAGGGCCCAGCTCATTTACGAGTGCCCACGCTGCGGATCCTTGCGCAGCTTTTCCCAATATTCCAGCCGCTTTCGAATCTCGCGCTCGAAGCCGCGCTCCGGCGGGTCATAGAATTTCTGCCGTTGAAGCGCGTCCGGAAAATAATTCTGGCCGGAGAAAGCCTGCTCGGCGTCGTGGTCGTAGGCATAGCCACGCCCGTAGCCTTCCTCCTGCATCAGCTTCGTGGGTGCGTTGAGAATATGCTTGGGCGGCAGCAGCGAGCCTGCCTCTTTCGCAGTCCGCATGGCCGCGCCAAAGGCCGCGTAGCCTGCGTTCGATTTCGGCGCGGTTGCGCAATAAATCACCGCCTGCGCGATCGCGAGCTCGCCTTCCGGCGAGCCCAGGAAGTCGTAGGCCTCCTTGGCTGCATTGGCGATCACCAGCGCCTGCGGATCGGCGAGCCCAATGTCCTCAATCGCCATACGCACCACGCGGCGCGCGATGTAGAGCGCCGGTTCGCCGGCATCCAGCATACGGCAAAGATAATAAAGCGCGGCATCGGGGTCCGAGCCACGCACCGATTTGTGCAGCGCCGAAATCAGGTTGTAGTGGCCATCCTGGCTTTTGTCGTAAATCGGCGCGCGGCGCTGCACGATGTCCTGCAGCTTTGCCGAGTCGAAAACTTCGTCCTTGCGCGCGGCCCGCCAGATTTCTTCGACCAGCGTGAGCGCGGCGCGGCCATCGCCATCGGCCATGCGCTTGAGGGCTTCGCGCGCATCCGCGTCGAGCGGCAGTTGCCTGCCTTCAAGGGTCTCGGCCCGCGCCAGCATTTTCTCGATGGCATCGGCATCCAGCGACTTGAACACCAGCACACGTGCGCGAGACAGCAGCGGCGCGTTCAGTTCAAAGGAGGGGTTTTCGGTGGTCGCTCCGACCAGAATGATGGTGCCGTCCTCCATCACCGGAAGGAAGCTGTCCTGCTGAGCGCGATTGAAGCGGTGAATCTCGTCAACGAACAACAGCGTGCCCTGCCCCATCTCGCGGCGCCGGCGCGCCTCCTCGAACACTTTCTTGAGGTCAGCGACGCCGGTGAAGATCGCGGAAATCTGCTCGAAATGAAGGTCGGTCGCTTGCGCCAGCAGGCGCGCGACCGTGGTTTTGCCGGTGCCGGGCGGGCCCCAAAACACCAATGAGCCAAGCGAGCGCGTCGCCAGCATGCGCGTGAGCGCGCCATCGGGGCCGAGCAGATGATCCTGGCCGACCACTTCGTCGAGGCGCTGAGGTCTGAGCTTGTCGGCGAGCGGGTGCGGCGCGTCTTTATCGAGGCCTGCGGCGGCGAACAGGCTCGGGCCACTTGCCTTGGCGCGCGAAGTCATCCGCCGAACACCGCTGAAATCTTCTGCCCGCCACGCAGAATGATGATGCGCCAGCTGCGGTTCGCCACGCCGCTTAACCGCTCGAGGTCACGCGTTTTCATAATGCGCTCGCCATTGACCTCCTGGATCACGTCGCCGCGCTGGAAGCCAAGATTACTGGCATAGGAACCGGAATCGACATCAACAATGACGACCCCTTCTTCGGCATTCCGCACCTGCAATTCATCAGCGAGTGCCGGCGAAAGATTGGCGATCTTGACTCCGGAGAATGGCGAACGCGACCGGATCACGATCTCATCGCGCGGCGTCTCCGGCGCAGACTGCAACGCTATCGTCACCGCTTGCTCCCGCCCGCCCCGAAGCACACCGAGCTTGGCACTGCCGCCGAGCGCTTTGGTCGCAAAGCGATAGTCGAAGGCGTTCGGATCCTCAATGTCCTGCCCATCAACCGACACGATCAGGTCGCCAGCCTTCAGGCCGCCGCGCGCAGCCGGACTATTGGGGGCGACATTTGCGATAAGCGCACCGGTCGGCCGCTTGAGGCCCATGCTGTCGGCGATATCAGCCGTGACCACTTGCAGTTTCGCGCCAAGCCAGGGCCGCACCACCGCATTCCCGCCGGTTTTTGCGGACGCCACCACCACCCGCACCATATTGGCGGGAATGGCAAAGCCGATGCCTTGCGAGCCACCCGAGCGTGAAAAGATCGCGGTATTGATGCCGACGAGTTTCCCTGTCAGGTCCACCAACGCGCCGCCGGAATTACCGGGATTGATCGCCGCATCGGTCTGGATGAAAAACTGATAGTCGCTGATCCCGACCTGCGTGCGCGCCAGCGCCGACACAATGCCGTGCGTCACCGTCTGCCCGACTCCGAAGGGATTGCCGATGGCCAGCACAACATCGCCGACCTGCACGGCATCGGAATCCGCGAAGTCGAGCACAGGAAACTGTTCGTGGCTGTCCTTGATGCGCAGGATCGCCAGATCGGTGCGTGGATCCTTGAGCACCAAGGTTGCCTCGAATTCGCGCTTGTCGGCGAGCGACACCTTCACTTCGTCGGCGCCTTCGATGACATGGTTGTTGGTAACGACGAGCCCCGTTGCATCAACGATCACGCCGGATCCCAGCGAGCGCTGCAACTGATTGCCGCCACCACCCGGCCCACCGCCGAAGAAGCGGCGGAAAATCGGATCATCAAGCAGCGGATTGCGGTTCTGCACCACCTTGGCGGCGTAGACATTGACCACCGCCGGCGCCACGTGCTGCACCACCGGTGCGTAGGACAGACGCAACTCGGATTGGGTCGGCAGCCGCCTTTCCTGCGCGGTAGCAGCGCCCGCAAGCGCGATGATGACGGCGGCAATCAGGGTCTTCACGTGCATGGCTTCAAATCCCGGCGAATAGCGAAGATATAGGCCTCGCGCAGGCCTAAATGAAGGCCGCTACACGCCCTGCCCGGCCGCGAGGTCTGGCACCTAGTCGATCGCCGGTACGGTCCGCAAATAGGCCACGAGCGCGTCCAGATCGTCGGCTGAGACCGTGGAATAGTACTGGAAACCCATCGGCGGCTTGAGCTTGTTGCCCTGGCGGTCCACGCCAGTGGCGATCGCACGCTTGATCTCCTCGTCCGTCCACGCGCCGATGCCCTTCGTTTTGCTCGAGGTGATATTCCGCGAGACCGAAACGCCCCACGGGCCGGGGAATTCAAATCCGCCTGCCCCAAGGCGGGTACCCCACTGGCGCACGCCCTTTTCCATCGGCGTGTGGCACTCCATGCAATGAGCGATGGTGGAGAGATAGAAGCCCTTCTTCACTTTGTCGCTCATCATGGATTCGGTAAACGGCTTGTCGCCACCCGGCAGCACATGCTCGAGCTGCGGCATCTTGTAGATCGGGTCCGCCACCTTGTTGCTCACGGGCTTGATCGTGCGCAAATAGGCAACGACCGCATCGAGATCGCGGTCAGTCATGATGTGATAGAAACCGGTCGGCATGATCATAGCGACGTGCACACCGTTCGGTCGTATGCCCGTGCGCATGACCGTCTTGATGTCCGCATCGGTCCAGCCGCCGATGCCGGTTTCCTTGTCTGGCGTAATGTTCGGCGCCGTCACCTTGAACGGCGGCTCGTCCCAGGACAGGCCGCCGGAAAAATCCTTGCCGGCGGTTACGGCAGGCGGGCCCTTCGGCGAGTGGCAGTTGGCGCAGGTCATGATGCCGTTGACCAGATAGTCGCCGCGCTTGACCAAATCGGCCTGTGCGGACTGTGCGCTGGCGGCGCCGGCCAGAGCCGCCCCCATGACCACCCCAATGGCCGCGCCAAATGCCAGGTTCAAAATTGCCGAACGGTTGCTCATGAAATTCCCCCGCTGTGCCGAGTTATATCGGTCGTTCTGTAGGATCATACCCGGTGCGCACAACGCGGCAAATAAAAAGGGCGGCAACAAGGTGCCGCCCATTCTTAAATCGTTACTTTAAAGGTCAGGCCGCCGCGGTCGCCGGTTCCTCGACCTTCCGCTCTTGGACGGGCCCTGAATCCTTGCCCTTGGCCTCGACATCGCGGTCGACGAATTCGATCACCGCCTGGGCGGCATTGTCGCCGTAGCGGAACCCGGCCTTCATGATGCGGAGGTAGCCGCCATTGCGCTCCTTGTAGCGCGGGCCGATCACCTCGAAGAGCTTCTTCACCTGGGCGACATCGCGAATTTCCGCGATCGCCTGGCGGCGCGCATGCAACCCGCCCTTCTTGGCGAGCGTGACCAGCTTCTCCACCACCGGGCGCAATTCCTTCGCCTTCGGCAAAGTGGTGACGATCTGCTCGTGCTTGATCAGCGCGGCAGCCATATTCGCGAACATGGCGCGGCGATGCTGCGGCTTCTTGCCAAGCTTGCGGTGAACTTTGCCGTGACGCATCGCGGTACCCTCTTCGTTTTTCTCTTCCCGTCATCACCGGGCTTGTCCCGGTGATCCCGCCTAGGCGGGCAGTGCACCCCTCATCGAGATGGCCGGGACAAGCCCGGCCATGACAGGGGAGCGTCTAGTAATGATCCTCAAAGCGCTTGGCGAGCTCTTCGATGTTTTCGGGCGGCCAGCCCGGCACTTCCATGCCGAGATGCAGGCCCATTTGCGCCAGCACTTCCTTGATTTCGTTAAGCGACTTGCGTCCGAAATTCGGGGTGCGGAGCATTTCCGCTTCGCTCTTTTGCACAAGATCGCCGATGTAAACGATGTTGTCGTTCTTGAGACAGTTGGCCGAACGCACCGACAATTCGAGCTCGTCGACCTTCTTGAGGAAGGCCGGATTGAAGGCGAGATCGGGAATAGTCTCGGCGGCCTCTGCCTTGCGCGGCTCCTCGAAATTCACGAACACATTGAGCTGGTCCTGCAGGATGCGCGCGGCATAGGCGAGCGAGTCCTCAGGCGAGACCGCGCCGTTGGTCTCGATGGTCATGGTCAGTTTGTCGTAGTCGAGGATCTGCCCTTCGCGGGTGTTCTCGACCTTGTAGGAAACCTTGCGCACCGGCGAATAAAGGCTGTCGACCGGGATCAGGCCGATCGGCGCGTCTTCCGGACGGTTGCGCTCGGCCGGGACGTAGCCTTTGCCGGTGTTGACGGTGAATTCCATGCGGATCTCGGCGCCCTCGTCCAGCGTGCAGAGAACGAGGTCCGGATTGAGCACCACAACATCGCCGACCGTCTGGATGTCGCCCGCAGTGACCGTGCCCGGTCCCTGCTTCTTCACCACCATGCGCTTGGGGCCTTCGCCCTGCATCTTGATGGCGATGTCCTTGATGTTAAGGACCATGTCGGTGACGTCCTCGCGCACGCCGGCGATCGAGGAGAACTCGTGCAACACGCCATCGATGTGCACCGACTGTACCGCCGCACCTTGCAGCGACGACAGCAGAATTCGGCGCAAGGCATTGCCAAGCGTCACGCCAAAACCGCGTTCGAGCGGCTCCGCGACCACGGTGGCAATACGCGCAGCGTCGCTACCAGCGGCGACCTGAAGCTTGTTCGGCCTGATCAATTCCTGCCAATTCTTTTGGATCACGTCTTCACCTTTTCAGCGGCGCGGCCTTGTCGCGCCTAGCGCACCCCACCCGCCGCGTGGGGAAAACCTCGGCGGTAGCACGAACGCGGGAAAGGACCCGCGGAAGCAAAAATCACACCCGACGACGCTTACGAGGCCGGCACCCATTGTGCGGGATCGTGGTGACGTCGCGGATCGAAGTAATCGTAAACCCAGCCGCCTGCAGCGAGCGCAGCGCCAACTCCCGGCCCGACCCGGGACCCGAAACTTCGACTTCGAGCGTGCGCATTCCGTGTTCCTGCGCCTTCTTGGCCGCGTCTTCGGCGGCAACCTGCGCGGCATAAGGCGTCGACTTGCGCGAGCCCTTGAAACCCATGGTCCCCGCCGACGACCAGGCAATCGTGTTGCCCTGGGCATCAGTGATGGTGATCATGGTATTGTTGAACGAGGCCGCGACGTGCGCGACGCCCGACGCGATGTTCTTTCGTTCGCGCCGGCGGACGCGGGTGGCTTCCTTACCCATTCTCGATCCTTTCGCGGCCCGCGTGCCTCAAAGAGGCGCGGGCGATCCCTGTTACTTGCCTTCGGCTTTCTTCTTGCCGGCGATGGTCTTGGCCGGGCCCTTACGGGTCCGCGCATTGGTGTGCGTGCGCTGTCCGCGGACCGGCAGGCCTTTGCGATGGCGCAGGCCGCGGTAGCAACCAAGGTCCATGAGCCGCTTGATGTTCAGCTGGACTTCGCGCCGCAGGTCGCCTTCGACCATGTAATCGCGATCGATGATTTCGCGGATCTGCAGCACCTCGGCATCGGTGAGCTGCGACACGCGGCGCTCCGGCGGCAGGTTAACCTTGGTCATGATCTCTTGGGCGGTCCTGCCCCCGATGCCATGGATGTACTGCAGCGCGATCACGACGCGCTTGTTGGTAGGTAGATTGACACCCGCGATACGAGCCACTTAGCTTCTCCTAAATCGACCGGCGGCGCCGGACGCCCCAGATTCTCGTGTCCCTGGAATGGGATAGCGCAAAGCGTAACACGACGCCCGTCCCCCGCTCTCTCGGGGCCCGGCATCGCGTCAAACTCCTGAATGTGCAGCTTATTAAGGGATTCATCGCGCCCTCGTCAACCTCCGTCGCGTGCGGTTTTTGCGCTGTCCCGGCTTGGCTTTGCTGCGCTTGGAGGCCGTGGGGCGCTTGCGGCGGGCCGCGCTCTTGGAGGCGCCGTTGCGTGAACCCCGCTTCGCAGCCTTGGCAGTAGGATTTGGCTCGCTTGGCCTTGCGGCGGGCGCCTTTGGCAGCCCCCTTACGTACACTCTTGCGTGCCCCTTTGGCCTTCGGAGCCCCCGTGGGACGCAGATGGCGATCAATGGCCGCCGTGACCTCATCGATCGCGGCCATGCCATCCAGGCTCTTCAGCATACCTCGTTCGGCATAGTAGCCGGCAAGCGGAGCCGTCTGGGCCCGGTAAGCCGCGAGGCGCCCTTTGAGGACCTCGCGATTGTCGTCGGCACGCACCTTTTCGCCGCGCGCGGTCATTTCGGCGACCCGCTTCTCGATGCGCTGAAGCAGAATGCCCTCGTCGACCTCAAGCGCGAGGACGGCGTCGAGCCTGAGGCCGCGTTCGGCCAGCAACCGGTCAAGCGCGTGCGCCTGCGGGACCGTGCGCGGAAATCCGTCGAGCACGAAACCGCGCCTTGCGTCGGGTTGGCTAATCCGCTCAGCAACAATCGCCACAACAACCTCGTCTGGAACCAGTTCACCGCGGTCCATGAAGCTTTTCGCGCGCAGGCCGACCGGTGTGCCGGCGGCGATCGCGGCGCGCAGAATGTCGCCAGTCGAAAGCTGGACAACCCCGTACTTGGCGATCAGGCGCTGCGCTTGTGTGCCCTTCCCCGCCCCCGGCGGGCCGAGCAGGATCAATCTCATCGCGTGCGACCCCGCAGCTTCGAGCGCTTGATCAATCCTTCGTACTGGTGCGCAAGCAGATAGCCCTGGATTTGCGCGACTGTATCCATGGTGACGCTGACCACGATCAGCAGCGACGTGCCGCCGAAATAAAACGGCACCGCCGCATAGGAAATCAGGATTTCAGGAATGAGACAGACGATCGCCAGATAAAGTGCGCCCAGCACGGTAATGCGGGAGAGCACATAGTCGATGTATTCGGCCGTCCGCTCACCCGGCCTAATGCCGGGAATGAAGCCGCCGTGCTTCTTGAGATTGTCAGCGGTCTCCGTCGGATTGAAGACAACCGCGGTGTAGAAAAAGGCGAAGAACACGATCAACGCTATGTAGAGAATAAGGAACAGCGGACGACCGTGACCGAGCAATGTCGTGACCGTGGTGAGCCAGCCTGGCCCCTGCCCGGCGTTGAAATTGGCAACCGTGGTCGGCAGCAGCAACAGCGACGATGCGAAGATCGGCGGGATCACGCCAGACGTGTTGAGTTTAAGCGGCAGATGCGAGGACTGACCCTCGAACATGCGATTGCCGACCTGACGCTTTGGGTACTGGATCAGCAGCCGACGCTGCGCTCGCTCGACGAACACGATGAATGCAATCACTGCAACGCACATCACGATCACAAGCAGAATGAGCCCGGTCGACAGCGCACCCTGGCGGCCGAGTTCGAGAGTGCCTGCGATTGCGGACGGCAACTGCGCCACGATGCCCGACAGGATGATCAGTGAAATGCCGTTGCCGATGCCGCGCGAGGTGATCTGTTCACCGAGCCACATCAGGAACATTGTGCCGCCGGTGAGCGTGATGGTCGTGGACATCAGGAAGAAGATGCCAGGGCTCGAAACCACGCTGCCGGTGCCCTGCAGCCCGACGCCGATGCCGTAAGCCTGGAACGCTGCCAACACCACGGTGAGATACCGGGTGTACTGGTTCATGATCTTGCGGCCCGCCTCGCCTTCCTTCTTGAGCGCCTCGAGCGTGGGCGAAACCGTTGTCATCAGCTGAATGATGATCGATGCCGAAATGTACGGCATGATGTTGAGCGCAAAGATCGCCATCCGGTGGATGCCGCCCCCGGAGAACATGTTGAACATGCCGAGGATGCCGCCCGACTGCGTATTGAAAATCTGTTCCCACGCGTTGGGGTCAATTCCGGGCAGCGGGATATAGGTGCCGAGCCGGTAGACCAGCAACGCACCGACCGTAAACCAGATGCGGTTCTTGAGCTCTTCGGCCTTCGCGAGCGCCGAAAAGTTGAGATTGGCTGCCAGTTGTTCAGCTGCAGAGACCATGGCCGCTCGACCCTTCCGCTGTTATGCCCCGCGAACTTGAGGCATCTCGTCCGCACAGCCCCCTAGATAGGCGCAATGGTCCCAAACTGTAGCCCCGCGCCATTCGACCGCACTTGGCGGACGAAGCTAAGGGCTCGTTATTCGGCGCCTTTTTGTTCGCCTTCCGCCTCTGGCTTGGCCTCAGCCTTGGGCTTGCCGCCTTTCGGCTTGTTGCCGCCTTTGGCTGTTTCCAGCGCCATGCGCTTGTTCTTGCCGCGCGGCTCGGCATCTTCTTCCTTCGCCGGCGCAAGAATCTTCACGGTGCCGCCGGCTTTCTCCACGGCTGCGATTGCCGATTTGGATGCGCGGTAGACCGAGAAATCGACTTTGGCCTTGAGCTCGCCCTCGCCGAGCAGCTTCACGCCGCCCTTTTCACGCCGCATCAGGCCGGCCTTGACCATGGCAGCGACATCGACCGGCACCTTGGCATCGAGCAGGCCGGCGTCGATCGCCGCCTGTACCTTGCCGAGATTGATTTCGTTGAGCTTGATCGCGAATGATGTGTTGCGGAACCCGCGCTTCGGCAGGCGGCGGTGCAGCGGCATCTGGCCGCCCTCGAAGCCCTTGATGCGCACACCGGAGCGCGCGGTCTGGCCCTTGCCGCCGCGTCCACCGGTCTTGCCCATGCCGGAGCCGATACCACGGCCGATGCGCATGCGATTCTTGCGCGCACCCGGTCTGTCGGCGATCTGGTTGAGTTTCATCGTTCGCGTCCTTTGATCTCTCCTTTGTCATGGCCGGGCTCGTCCCGGCCATCTCGCCTAGTGAGGCACTGTGCTTCCCTAAGCGGGGTCACCGGGACAAGCCCGGTGACGACGATGTCATTTCGCCTCACCGACAACTTTCACTAAATGCTGGACCTTGCGAATCATGCCGCGGGTCGATGGCGTATCCACAAGATCGCGCGTCCGTCCGATTTTGTTGAGGCCAAGCCCGATCAGCGTCGCACGCTGGTCGTGATTGCGCCGCTGCGGGCTGCCCACCTGCTCAATCTTGATCATCTTGTGTGCTTGAGCCATGCGCTAAATTCCTCAATCCGCCGCCGCTTCCGCATCGCCTTCGCGGCGCCGCGACTGCAGCGTGGACACCTTGATGTTGCGGCGGGACGCCACGGAGCGCGGTGAATCCTGATGCTTGAGTGCGTCGAATGTCGCGCGCACCACGTTGTACGGATTGGACGAGCCAAGCGATTTCGCCACCACGTCCTGGATGCCGAGCGTTTCGAACACGGCGCGCATCGGACCGCCGGCAATAATTCCGGTTCCCGGAGGTGCCGCGCGCAGGAAAACCTTGCCGGCGCCGTGACGGCCAAGCACGTCATGATGGAGCGTGCGGCCTTCGCGCAGCGGCACGCGCGTCAAGGCGCGCTTGGCAGCATCGGTCGCCTTGCGGATAGCTTCGGGCACTTCGCGCGCCTTGCCGTGGCCAAAACCGGCGCGGCCCTTCTGGTCGCCGACGATGACGAGCGCGGCAAAGGCAAAGCGACGGCCGCCCTTCACCACCTTGGCCACACGATTGATGTGCACCAACTTATCGGTGAATTCGCTGTCGCGGTCTTCACGACCACCGCGTTCGCGGTCGCGGCGGCCTTCACGTCGAGGTTCTTGTGCCATTTTTGAAACCGATCCGTTAGAAGTTGAGGCCGCTTTCACGCGCGGCATCGGCCAGCGCCTTGATGCGTCCGTGATAGAGATAGCCGCCGCGGTCGAACACGACGTCCTTGATTCCCTTTTCCTTCGCGCGCTCGGCAATCAGCTTTCCGACAGCCTTGGCCGCCGCGATATTGGCGCCGGTCTTGGCGCCTTCGCGCATCGGCTTCTCGAGCGAAGAAGCCGAAGCCAACGTCGTGCCTTTCACATCGTCGATGAGCTGCGCATAGATGTGCTTTGAAGAGCGGAATACCGACAGCCGCGTCCTTCCGCGCGCCGCAAGCTTCACCTTGCGTCGCACCGTCGCCGTCCGGCGCGCAACCCGGTCTGTTAATCTCGACATAGCGCGTCCTCTACTTCTTCTTCCCTTCCTTGCGGAAGATGTATTCGTTGACGTATTTCACGCCCTTGCCCTTGTAGGGCTCAGGCGGGCGGAAGCCGCGGATCTCCGCGGCGACGTGACCGACTTTTTGCTTGTCCATGCCGGTCACCACGATTTCGGTCGGCTTCGGTGTCGCGATCGCGATCCCTTCCGGAATCGGGAAGTTCACGTCATGGGAAAAGCCGAGCTGCAATTGCAGCGTCTTGCCCTGCACCGCGGCGCGATAGCCGACACCAGTGATCTCGAGCTTTTCCTCAAAGCCCTTGGTCACGCCGGCCATCACATTGGCAACCAGCGTGCGCGACGTGCCCCACATCGAGCGCGCGCGCTTGCTTTCGCCGCGCGGAGCAAGCGTGATCGTGCCCTTGTCGAGCACCACCGACACGTCGTCGTGCACGACGACCTGAAGGGCGCCCTTCGGCCCCTTCACCTTGACGGTCTGCCCTTCCACATTGGCCGTAACGCCCGTGGGAACTGCAACCGCTTTATTGCCGATGCGCGACATCAGAACACCGTACAGATGATTTCGCCGCCCACGTTCGCCTCGCGGGCGTCGTGGTCGGCCATGACACCCTTGGGCGTCGACAGGATGGCAACGCCCAAGGCCGTTATTGATGCGCGGCAGATTGCGAACCGCCACGTAAACACGGCGGCCCGGCTTCGAGATGCGCTCGATCTCGCGGATCACCGGCTCGCCATCAAAATATTTCAGCTCAATCTCGAGCTCCGAACGGCCGCTGGCGTGCGCCACACTGGCGTAACCGCGGATGAAGCCTTCCGTCTTGAGGACTTCCAGCACGCGCTCGCGCTGCCTGGAGCCCGGCATCGAGACCTTCGATTTATTCCGCATCTGCGCGTTGCGGATGCGCGTGATCATATCGCCGATTGGATCGTTCACAGCCATCGCGCCCTCCCTACCAGCTCGACTTCACAAGGCCGGGAATCAGGCCTTTGGAGCCAAGCTCACGCAGCGCGATACGGCTCAGGCGATGCTTGCGATAATACGCACGCGGACGCCCGCTGAGCTCACAGCGATTACGAATGCGCGTCTTGGAGGAATTGCGCGGCAACTCGGCCAGCTTCAGGGTCGCGGCGAAACGCTCTTCCATCGGCAGCTTCTTGTCGTGCGCGATCGCCTTCAGCTTTGCGCGCCGATTGGAGAATTTCTTCGCCATCTTGCGCCGCCTGTTATTCTTTTCGACCGAACTCTTCTTAGCCATACTTTCACTCCTAGCGGTTCCGCGTATGAGGCCTGAGCCTCACTGCCGGAACGGGAAGTTAAACGCGGTGAGCAGCGCGCGCGCTTCGTCGTCGTTACGCGCGCTGGTGCAAACAGTAATGTCGAGGCCCCAGGAATTTGTGACCTTGTCGAAATCGATTTCAGGGAACACGATATGTTCCTTGATGCCGAGGCTGTAGTTGCCACGGCCGTCGAAGCTCTTCGGATTGAGGCCGCGGAAATCGCGAATGCGCGGCAGCGCGATATTCACCAGCCGTCGAGAAAGTCGTACATGCGCGTCTTGCGCAACGTCACCTTGCAGCCGATAGCCTGACCGTCGCGCAGCTTGTAGGTGGCGATCGACTTGCGCGACTTGGTGATGACGGCCTTTTGGCCGGCGATCATCGTGAGGTCGTTCGCAGCATTATCGACCTTCTTACGGTCGGCAACGCCCTCGCCAATGCCCATGTTCAGCACGATCTTGGTGATCTTGGGCACCTGCATGCGGTTGCTGTAGCTGAATTGCTTGGTCAGCTGCTCACGCACCACCTGCTCGAAATGTGTCTTCATGCGCGCGACGTAGTCGGAGCGCTCACGCGGCTTGCGCGCCTCCTTCGGCGCGGCTGCCTTGGCTTGCGCCTGCGCCTTCTTTTCAGCCTTGGCTTCCGCCTTGGCTTGTGCAGATTGCTGGGTTTCAGCCATCGATCTCAACTCCGGAACGCTTGGCGACCCGCACCTTCTTGCGCGCTTCACCTTCGCCGACAAACTTGAAGCCGACGCGGGTCGGCTTGCCGTCCTTGGGGTCGGCCACTGCGAGATTGGACAGGTGGACCGTGCTCTCCTTGGAGACAATTCCGCCTTCCTGTTGCGCGGTCTGGCGCTGGTGGCGCTTGACCATGTTGATGCCGCGCACCAAAGCGCGATCCTGATCGGGACGCACCTCGATCACTTCGCCGGAGCGGCCCTTGTCGCGTCCGGTGAGCACGACGACCTTGTCGCCCTTACGGATTTTGGCAGCCATTAGAGCACCTCCGGGGCGAGCGAGATGATCTTCATGTGGTTCTTGGCGCGCAGTTCGCGCGGCACCGGCCCGAAGATACGCGTACCGACCGGCTCCATTTGCGGCGTGATGAGCACCGCTGCATTGCGGTCGAAGCGAATGACGGAACCATCTGGACGCTTGATGTCCTTGGAAATGCGCACCACCACGGCCTTCATCACGTCGCCTTTTTTGACGCGGCCGCGCGGAATTGCTTCCTTCACCGAGACGACGATGACGTCGCCGATGGTGGCATATTTGCGCTTCGAACCGCCCAGCACCTTGATGCACATGACGCGACGCGCGCCGGAATTGTCCGCCACGTCGAGGTTGGTTTGCATCTGGATCATGATGCGGCTCTCTTTGTCTTACCCGGCATAACGCCTATTGCACTTTCTGTTTCTTCTCGCCCCGCACGACTTCCCAGCTCTTGAGCTTGGAAATCGGTCGGCGCTCCTCGATCCACACCATGTCGCCGACCGCGTACTGATTGGTCTCGTCATGCGCGTGGTACTTTTTCGAACGGCGAATAGTTTTCTTCATGGTCGCGTGCGCGAAGCGCCGATCGACGCGCACGACTACGGTCTTGTCCTGCTTGTCGCTCACGACAACGCCCTGGAGCGTACGCTTCGGCATCTCGAACCCCTTATTCCTTCGACTTCGACTTGGCCGACTTGGCGCGCGACTTCGGCTTTGCGGCGGCCTTCGGCTTGGTGGATTTGGTCTTCTTCGCGGGCGCCGGTGTTGCGGCCTCCGCCTTCGGAGCAGGCTCAGGCGCGCCTGCCCGCTTCTGCATGGCGATCGTCTTCATCCGCGCGATGTCGCGGCGGATCGTACGAACACGCGACGTGTTCTCGAGCTGACCCGTGGCGCGTTGGAAGCGCAGGTTGAACTGTTCCTTCTTCAGCTTGAGGACTTCGTCGTCCAGCTGATCGAGCGTCATCGCTCTTGCGTCGGCGGCTTTCATGGCGTCACTCGGCGATGCGTTCAATGAATCGGGTCTTGACGGGCAGCTTGGCGGCAGCGAGCGCCAGCGCTTCTTTCGCGACGGCAATCGGAACGCCGTCCACTTCGAACAAAATGCGGCCGGGCTTCACGCGGGTGACCCAAAGCTCGGGAGTGCCCTTGCCTTTGCCCATGCGGATTTCGATCGGCTTTTTCGAGACCGGCACATCCGGGAACACGCGGATCCACACCCGCCCCGACCGCTTCATGAAGCGCGTAAGCGCGCGACGTGCAGCTTCGATCTGACGGGCAGTGACGCGCTCGGGCTCCAGCGCCTTGAGGCCATATTGGCCGAAGGCAAGCGTGGTGCCACTGGTCGCAATCCCGTGGATGCGACCCTTGAATGCCTTGCGAAACTTGGTGCGAACAGGTTGCAGCATGTCTTAAAACTCTTTTCGTCCTCTCAAGCCGCGGTTTCGCGGCGCGGCCGGCCGGCGTCGCCTTCGGCAAGCTTCTTGTCCTGCGCCATCGGATCGTGCTCGAGGATTTCGCCCTTGAAGATCCAGACTTTGACGCCGCAGGTGCCGTAGGTGGTGAATGCGGTGGAAACGCCGTAGTCGACGTCGGCGCGCAGCGTGTGCAACGGCACGCGGCCTTCGCGGTACCATTCCATGCGCGCGATTTCGGCGCCGCCGAGACGGCCCGAGCAGTTGATACGAATGCCTTCAGCGCCGAGGCGCATCGCCGACTGAACGGCGCGCTTCATGGCGCGGCGGAACGCAACGCGCCGCTCCAGCTGCTGCGCGATGGATTCGGCGACCAGCTGGGCATCGAGCTCCGGCTTGCGGATTTCGACGATATTGATGACCACGTCGCTGTCGGTGAGCTTGGCAACCGACTTGCGCAGCTTCTCGATGTCGGCGCCCTTCTTGCCGATGACCACGCCCGGACGTGCGGAATGAATTGTGACGCGGCACTTCTTGTGCGGACGCTCGATCACGATATGCGACACCGCGGCCTGCTTGAGCTGTTTCATCAACTCCTTGCGGATCTTGATGTCCTCATGCAGCAACGTGCCGTATTCGGCTTTGCCGGCGAACCATCGCGAATCCCAGGTGCGATTGATGCCGAGGCGCAGCCCGATCGGATTGACTTTTTGACCCATCGTTTACTCCTCAGGCTCCCGCCTGCGCTTCGACCTGACGCACGACGATGGTCAGGTGAGAGAACGGCTTAAGAATGCGTCCGACACGGCCACGGCCGCGCGGGGTGAAGCGCTTGATCACCAGCGCCTTGCCGACATGGGCCTCGGAGACGACGAGATCGTCGACGTCGAGGTCGTGATTGTTTTCGGCGTTGGCGATCGCCGATTCCAGGCACTTGCGCACTTCCTTGGCGATGCGCTTGCGCGAAAACTCGAGGTCGGCGAGTGCGCTCGCGACCTTCTTGCCACGGATCATCTGCGCGACAAGATTGAGCTTCTGCGGAGAAACCCGCAGCATCTTGCTCACAGCCTTTGCCTCGTTCTCGTCGAGGTCTCGCTCGCGTCGGCGCTTGCCCATGACGTTACTCTTTATCCCTTAGCTTGCCGCTGCCGCAGGCGCCGCAGCCGGCGCCGCCGCTGCCGGCGCACCGGTCCGCTTGGCTTTGCGGTCAGACGAATGGCCGTAGAACATCCGGGTCGGCGCGAACTCGCCGAACTTGTGGCCAACCATTTCCTCGTTGACCATCACCGGAATGTGCTTCTGCCCGTTGTAGACGCCGAAATTCAGCCCGACGAATTGCGGCAGGATCGTCGAACGCCGGCTCCAGATCTTGATCATCTCGTGACGGCCAGATGCGCGCGCGGCCTCGGCCTTGCGCAGCAAATAACCGTCGACAAAAGGACCTTTCCAAACTGAACGCGTCATAGCTCGTATCCCTTACTGCTGCTTCTTCTTGCGATCGTGCCGGCTCGCAATGATGAAGCGTTCGGTACGTTTGTTCTTGCGGGTTTTCTTGCCCTTGGTCGGGAAGCCCCACGGCGTGACCCAGTGCTTGCCGCCCTTGGTGCGGCCGCCATGCGGATGATCGACCGGGTTCATGGTGATGCCGCGGTTGTGCGGCATGCGACCTTTCCAGCGCTGGCGGCCAGCCTTGCCGATCGTCGTGTTCATGTTGTCCGGATTGGACACCGCGCCGACCGTCGCCATGCAGCGGCCATGCACCAGGCGCTGCTCGGTCGTGCTCAGACGCAGGATGACGTAATCCTGGTCGCGACCAACGATCTGGACGTAGCTCCCGGCCGAACGCGCGAGCTGCCCGCCCTTGCCGATCTTAAGCTCGACATTGTGCACGATAGTCCCGACCGGAATATTGGCGATCGGCATCGCGTTGCCGGGTTTCACGTCCGCATGCTCGGACGCGATTACACTGTCGCCGGGACCCAGGCGCTGCGGCGCCAGAATATAGGCGAGCTCGCCGTCCTGGTACTTGATCAGCGCAATGAAGGCCGTGCGATTCGGATCATATTCCAGACGCTCGACGGTCGCCGGCACATCGAATTTGGTGCGGCGGAAATCGATCCGGCGATAGGCCTGCTTGTGGCCGCCGCCGCGGAACCGCGACGTGATGCGGCCATTGTTGTTGCGCCCACCGGTCGAATGCTGGCCCTCGGTCAACGCCTTCACTGGCGCGCCCTTGTACAGCGACGAACGGTCGACGTTGACCAGCTGACGCTGGCCCGGGGTGGTCGGATTGTAGGTTTTTAATGCCATCGCAACGCTCCCTTACAATCCCGTGGTCACGTCGATCTTGTGGCCCTCTTCCAGGGTCACGAGCGCGCGCTTCTCTTCGGACTGCTGTCCCTTTTTGTTGCGAAATACTTTCCACTTGCCCGGCCGGGTCAACGTGTTGACGCGCTTGACCTTGACGTCGAACAGCTTCTCCACCGCTTCCTTGATTTGCGGCTTGGTGGCGTGCTTGGCCACTCTGAACACGACCTTGTTGTGCTCAGACGCCATCGTCGCCTTTTCGGTGATCACCGGGGACAGAATGACGTCGTAATGGCGCGGATCGCTGGTGCTCATTTGAATCGCGCCTCCAGCGCATCGAGTGCGGCCTTGGTCAGGACCAAAGTCTTGCGCCGCAGGATGTCGTAGACGTTGATCCCTTGCACTGGCAGCACATCGATATTCGGGATGTTGCGCGCGGCGTTGCGGAAATTGACTTCAATCTCAGCGCCATCAATGATCAGCGCGTTCGCGAGCCCGAGCTTGTCGAATTGCTTGGCGAGCGCCTTGGTTTTTGCGTCCTTGAGCGTCGCCTTGTCGAGGACGACAATGCCGCCGTCCTTGGCCTTCGACGACAGGGCGTGCTTGAGCGCAAGCGCGCGAACCTTCTTCGGCAGATCTATTGCGTGGCTACGCACGACGGGGCCAAACGCACGGCCACCGCCGCGGAACTGCGGCACGCGCGCAGAGCCGTGGCGCGCGCCACCGGTGCCCTTCTGCGCGTACATTTTCTTGCCGGTCCGCCAGATTTCGCTGCGGTCCTTGGTCTTGTGCGTGCCGCGCTGACGCTTGGCGAGCTGCCAGTTGACGCAGCGCTGGATAATGTCGGTGCGCGGCTCAAGCCCGAAGATCGCGTCAGACAACTTGACCGAACCGGCTTCCTTGCCGTCGAGGGCGACGATTTTAAGGTCCATCACTCGCCCTCCTTCTTCTTGTTTGCGGCGGCGGCCGTGTCAGCAGCCTTTTCAGCAGCCTTGGCCGCCTGGTCGGCAGCCTTGGCGGCTTGCGCTGCCGCCTTCGCCGCCTGGTCGGCGGCGCTTGCGGCTTGCTCGGCTGCTTTTTCAGCGCTCGGCGCTTGCTCGGCGGCAGCCTTTGGCTGCTCAGTTTTTGCTTCCGCCGTTTCGCTCACGCGGAATTTGCCGGGCTTCGGTACTTCCTTGGGCAGTTTTTTCTTGACCGCATCACGGACGGTGACCCAGCCACTCTTCGAGCCAGGTACCGCGCCCTCCACCAGAATGAGGCCGCGGGCGACGTCGGTCTGTACGACTTTGAGATTGAGCGTGGTGACACGCTCGACGCCGAGATGGCCCGGCATCTTCTTGTTCTTGAATGTCTTGCCGGGATCCTGACGACCACCGGTGCCGCCGATCGAGCGGTGCGAGATCGACACACCGTGCGAGGCGCGAAGCCCTGCGAAATTCCAGCGCTTCATGCCGCCGGCAAAGCCCTTGCCGATGGTGATGCCGCAGACGTCAACGAATTGACCGGGGATAAAATGATCGGCTGTGATTTCCGCGCCCACCGGGATCAGCGCGTCTTCAGTCACGCGGAACTCCGCAAGCTTGCGGCGCGGCTCGACATTGGCTTTGCCGAAATAGCCGCGGTCAGCTTTGTTCATGTTGTTGGTGCGGCGCGGGCCTGAGCCGAGCTGAAGCGCGACGTAACCATTCTTGTCCTTGGTGCGATGGGCAATGACCTGGCACTGCAATAACTGCAGCACCGTCACCGGCACATGCTCACCAGCTTCGGTGAACACCCGGGTCATTCCGACCTTCTGTGCGACTACGCCAGTGCGCATTTCTAATCCCACCCCGGCCTTACAGCTTGATCTCAACGTCGACGCCGGCGGCGAGGTCGAGCTTCATCAGCGCGTCCACCGTCTGTGGCGTCGGATCGACGATGTCCAGGAGGCGCTTGTGTGTGCGCATCTCGAACTGTTCGCGGCTCTTCTTGTCCACGTGCGGCGAGCGGTTCACCGTGAATTTCTCGATTCGCGTCGGCAGCGGGATCGGTCCACGGACCTGCGCACCTGTGCGCTTGGCCGTGTTCACGATCTCGCGCGTCGACGCATCGAGGATGCGGTGATCGAACGCCTTGAGCCGGATCCGGATATTCTGGCCGTTCATATTTATCGTCTCTCTGTCCCGTCATGGCCGGGCTCGTCCCGGCCATCCACGTCTACTTCTGCTTCAAGTCGTGGATGCCCGGCACAAGGCCGGGCATGACGACGGATAGACTTATTACTCGATGATGCTCGCCACCACGCCGGCGCCGACCGTACGGCCGCCCTCGCGAATGGCGAAACGCAGTTTTTCTTCCATGGCGATCGGCACGATCAGGTGCACTTCCATCGCCACGTTGTCGCCCGGCATCACCATTTCCGTGCCCTGCGGCAGGTGCACCACGCCAGTCACGTCTGTGGTGCGGAAATAGAACTGCGGACGATAGTTCGTGAAGAACGGAGTATGACGGCCGCCCTCTTCCTTGGTGAGGATGTAGGCTTCCGCCTTGAACTTGGTGTGCGGCTTTACGGAGCCGGGCTTGCACAGCACCTGACCGCGCTCGACTTCCTCGCGCTTGGTGCCGCGCAGCAGCGCGCCGATGTTGTCGCCCGCCTCGCCCTGATCGAGCAGCTTGCGGAACATTTCGACGCCGGTGACGACCGTCTTGATGGTCGGCTTGATACCGACGATTTCGACTTCCTCGCCGACCTTGATGATGCCGCGCTCGACGCGACCGGTGCAGACGGTGCCGCGGCCGGAGATCGAGAACACGTCTTCCACCGGCATCAGGAACGGCTGATCCTTCGGACGTTCCGGTTGCGGGATGTATTCGTCCACGGCCTTCATCAGAGCCATGATCGCTTCCTTGCCGAGCTTCTCGTCGGTGCCTTCGAGCGCCTTGAGCGCCGAACCCTTGACGATCGGAATCTTGTCGCCCGGGAAATTATACTTGGACAGGAGCTCACGAACCTCGAGCTCGACCAGCTCGAGAAGCTCCGGATCATCGACCATGTCGACCTTGTTCATGAACACCACCAGAGCCGGAACGCCGACCTGACGGGCGAGCAGGATGTGCTCGCGGGTCTGCGGCATCGGGCCGTCGGCGGCCGACACGACCAGGATCGCGCCGTCCATCTGCGCGGCACCCGTGATCATGTTCTTCACGTAGTCGGCGTGGCCGGGGCAGTCGACGTGCGCGTAGTGGCGCTTGTCGGTTTCGTATTCGACGTGCGCGGTCGAAATGGTGATGCCGCGCGCCTTCTCTTCAGGCGCCTTGTCGATCTGGTCATAGGCGGTGAACGTGGCGCCGCCCTTTTCGGCCAGTACCTTGGTAATCGCCGCTGTCAGCGTCGTCTTGCCGTGGTCGACGTGACCGATTGTCCCGATATTGCAATGGGGCTTGGTCCGCTGGAATTTTTCTTTGGCCATGGGGCTCTCCGTTCAGATCCTTCTGTTATCAACGTTCCCGGTCACGCGAATTTTTTCTGGACTTCAGCAGACACGTTCGCGGGTAGCTCTGAGTAATGATCGAATTGCATCGTGAATGTCGCGCGGCCCTGAGACATTGACCGCAGATTGTTGACGTAGCCGAACATGTTCATCAGCGGCACCATCGCGTTGATCACGTTGGCATTGCCGCGCATGTCCTGGCCCTGAATCTGCCCACGCCGCGAATTGAGATCGCCGATGACGGAACCGGTATAGTCTTCCGGCGTCACCACCTCGACCTTCATGATCGGTTCGAGCAGAACCGGCCTGGCCATCTGCAGCGCTTCCTTCAGGCACTGACGCGCGCAGATTTCGAAGGCGAGCGCCGATGAATCGACGTCGTGGTACTTGCCATCGATCAGCGACACCTTGAGGTCGACCACCGGAAATCCGGCGACGACGCCGGAACCGAGCACCGACTCCAGGCCCTTCTCGACGCCCGGAACGAACTCTTTCGGAACGGCGCCGCCGACGATCTCGTTCTCGAATTCGAACGGTGTGCCCGGAGGCGTCGGTTCGGCGATGATCTTGATCTGGGCAAACTGGCCCGAACCGCCGGTTTGTTTCTTGTGCGTGTAGCCGTGCTCGACGCGCTGCGTGATCTTCTCGCGGAAAGCCACCTGCGGCGCGCCGATATTGGCATCGACCTTGTAGGTCCGCTTGAGAATGTCGACCTTGATGTCGAGATGCAGTTCGCCCATCCCCTTGAGGATGGTCTGGCCGCTCTCCTGATCGGTGGAAACGCGGAACGACGGATCCTCGGCGGCGAGCTTGGCCAACGCAACGCCGAGCTTTTCCTGGTCGGCCTTCGATTTCGGCTCGATCGCGATCTCGATGACCGGATCAGGGAATTCCATCTTCTCGAGGATCACCGGCTTCTGCGCATCGCACAGCGTGTCGCCGGTGCGTACCTCCTTGAGGCCCGCCAGAGCGACGATGTCGCCGGCATAGGCTTCCTTGATGTCTTCGCGGTTGTTCGCATGCATCAGCAGCATGCGGCCGATCCGTTCCTTGCGCTCTTTGGTCGAGTTGATCACGCCCGTGCCGCTGGTGAGCGTGCCGGAATAGATTCGGC
Organism: uncultured Alphaproteobacteria bacterium; assembly: GCA_963735285.1. Lineage (GTDB taxonomy): Bacteria > Pseudomonadota > Alphaproteobacteria > Rhizobiales > Xanthobacteraceae > Pseudolabrys. The sequence continues at coordinate 58,931 of CAVTKN010000014.1, forward strand.
AGAAGGTGATCGTGCCGACAAAGGGATCGTCCATGATCTTGAACGCGAGCAGCGCCAGCGGCGCGTCGTCCTTCGGCTCGCGGATGACGTCTTCATCGTTGTCGGGATTGATGCCGTGAATTGGCGGCACGTCGAGCGGGCTCGGCAGATAATCAACCACCGCGTCGAGCAGCGGCTGCACGCCCTTGTTCTTGAACGCGGAGCCGCACAGTACGGGAAAAAACGCCCCGGTGATTACGGCCTTACGGATGAGCTTTTTGATCGTGGCCTCGTCGGGCATCTTGCCCTCGAGGTAGGCTGTGGTTGCCTCATCGTCGAGCTCGCACGCAGCCTCAATCATCTTGTCGCGGTATTCCTTGGCCTGATCGAGCATGTCGGCCGGAATGTCGATGTCCTGGTACTTGGCGCCGAGGGATTCGTCGTCCCACACCACGCCCTTCATGCGCACCAGGTCGATCAGGCCTTTGTAGGCCTGCTCGGAGCCGATCGGCAGCTGGATCGCCACCGGTTTGGCGCCGAGGCGCGTCTTGATGTCTTCAATGCATTTGAAGAAGTCGGCGCCGATCTTGTCCATCTTGTTGGCGAAGACGATGCGCGGAACCTTGTACTTGTCACCCTGGCGCCAGACCGTCTCGGTCTGCGGCTCGACGCCCTGGTTGGAGTCGAGCACGACGACGGCGCCGTCGAGCACCCGCAGCGAACGTTCTACCTCGATGGTGAAGTCGACGTGGCCGGGCGTGTCGATGATGTTAAGGCGCTTTTCATTCCAGAACGCGGTGGTCGCGGCCGACGTAATGGTGATGCCGCGCTCCTGCTCCTGTTCCATCCAATCCATCGTCGCGGCGCCTTCGTGCACCTCGCCGATTTTATGGCTCTTGCCGGTATAATAGAGGATCCGCTCGGTCGTCGTCGTCTTCCCGGCATCGATGTGCGCCATGATGCCGAAATTGCGGTAGTCCTCAATTGGGTGGTTACGGGCCATAGGGGATCAGTTCCTTGAATCTTTTTTCTGCTGTCACCAGCGGTAATGCGAGAAGGCTCGGTTGGCTTCCGCCATCTTGTGTGTGTCTTCGCGCTTCTTGACCGCGTTTCCCCTGTTATTGGATGCATCGAGCAGCTCAGCGGAGAGCCGCTCTGTCATCGTACGTTCGTTGCGTTCGCGCGCGGCTGCGATGATCCAGCGAATACCGAGCGCTTGCCGGCGCGACGTGCGAACCTCGACCGGCACTTGATATGTGGCGCCACCGACGCGGCGCGAGCGGACTTCGATCGACGGCATCACGTTGTCGAGCGCCTGCTGGAACACCGTGAGCGGGTTTTGCTTCGTCTTGCCTTCAATCGTCTCGAGCGCGCCGTAAACGATGCCTTCCGCGACCGATTTCTTGCCGTCGTACATGATCGCGTTCATGAATTTGCTGACGACGATATTGCCGAACTTGGGGTCCGGAATGATGTCGCGTTTTTCTGCGGCGTGACGACGGGACATGACTCAGATCCTTACTTCGGACGCTTGGCGCCGTATTTCGAACGGCGCTGTTTGCGGTTCTTCACCCCCTGGGTGTCGAGCACGCCGCGCAGGATGTGGTAGCGCACGCCCGGCAGGTCCTTCACGCGACCGCCGCGAATCATGACCACCGAGTGCTCCTGCAGGTTATGGCCCTCGCCCGGGATGTAGCCGATCACTTCGAAACCGTTGGTGAGACGAACCTTTGCCACCTTGCGCAGCGCCGAATTCGGCTTCTTCGGCGTGGTGGTGTAGACGCGCGTGCAGACACCGCGCTTCTGCGGCGAAGCCTGCAAGGCCGGCACCTTGTTGCGCGCCTTGAGCGGATGGCGCGGCTTGGCAATCAACTGGTTGATCGTCGGCATCGTTGGCCTTCGCTACCTTCGTTTTAAGGAAAGCTGCGCAAACGGAATCGCTTGCACCGCCCCTCTCCAATCTTCGCGGACTTAACCCTCGTCCGCGTCGTTTCGGGCTTTTCGCCCCGGCATGTCTGCGCCCGGAAAGCCCGCGCGCGTTGTGTTCGCGCGTCTTTCCCACGCGCAAAACGAAATCGCGCCATCCGCCAAAGTGCGGCAGGGCGCTCTTCCGTTCGGACGACCACGCTGCGGTTAGGCACCGCGGCCGTTCACTCTTAAGTCTGACAGGTGCTGTCAGTGGCAGCGTTTGAGCTTCATTCGTCGAGGCGTTGCGCCGACTTATCTTCGAGAAAGACTAGTATTCTCAAGAGATTAGCCGGGCGGCCGTTCCGATCAAGCGAAGCTCACCGCCTGCCGAAAAGTGAGGGGTATGTATCGGCGGGACCCCGCTAAGTCAAGCAGAAATGGCCGAAAACCGAGGATTCCGGGCCATCGGGACCCCTATACCTAACGACCGGCAAGGCTTCGCCTTGCGCCGGCAGCGTTATTGCGCGGTCACGCCGGTCTGTTTGATGACGCGCAGATACTTTGCGCTCTCGCGCTGCACAAACTCCTTGAACTGGGCGACCGACATCGGTGTCACGACGGCCCCCGCAGCCTCCAGGCGTGCCTTGACGTCCGGCTCGGCGAGCACTGCATTAACTTCCTTGTTCAGGCGGTCGATGATCGGCTGCGGCGTGCCACGCGGCGCGAAAAAGCCGGCCCATAGCGTGAAATCGTAGTCCTGGTTGCCGGTGATTTCGGCGACCGTGGGCATCTCGGGCGCGGCTGGTGAGCGTTTGGCCGATGACAGTGCCAGCATTTTCACGGTGCCGCCTTTCACGTGCGGGGCCGCCGCCGGAAATCCGGGAAAGTAGAAATCGACGTGATTGCCGATCACGTCATTGAGCGCCGGACCCGCGCCCTTGTACGGCACGTGAGTCAGGTTTTCGTCGAATTGCAGCTTGAGGAGTTCACCGGCGAAATGCCCCGGCGTACCAATGCCAGCCGATGCGAAAGTCATCTTTGGTTTCGCTTTCAGAGCAGCAAGAAATTCCGGCAGCGTCGAATACGGTGCCTTCGCCGGCACGACCAGCGCGAGCGGCACCACGGCAGCGAGCGCGATCGGCACAAGGTCTTTGTCGGGATCGTAGTTGAGACCTTTCAGCCAATGCTGATTGACTGCGATCTCTCCGGTTTGACCAACGAGCAGCGTGTATCCGTCGGGCGCAGCGGTCGTTACCGAATGCGCGCCGATTGAGCCGCTGGCGCCCGCGCGGTTTTCGACGATCACCGACTGGCCGAGTGCAGCGCTAAGCCGATCGGAAATCGACCGGGCAACAATGTCGCCCGTCCCGCCGGCCGCATAGGCAACGATCAGCTGAATTGGCCGGCTTGGATAGGATTGGCTCAAGGCCGGAAATATGGCCGAGCAATTGATGGCCGCCGCGAGCAGGCAAGCAATCAGCGCACGCGTGAGCCGCATCGTGAAATCCTCCCTGCTGGTTGCCGCCGCGTTGGCTCGGGCGACCTTTATTGAAATTCGTAGAGTCGCGCTGGATTGTCCGAAAGAATGCGTTCAGCCAATTCGGTCGAGCCGACCGCCGCGATGAAGTCGTCCAGAACCGCGGCGTAACGAAGTCTACGATAGGGCGCGTGTAGCTCGCTACCCATTTGCACATTGTGCGGCGGGGTGTGCGGCCAGTCGCTGCCCCAAACACAGCGGTCGGATGCAACCGCCAGAATGGACGATAGCCAGTTCGGATCCGGCCGGGTCGCCAGATCATCGGAGCTGTTCCGATATGGTGCCGATAGCTTGATCCACACGTGCGGCAACGACAAAAGGTCGAGCAAAGCACGGCCCTGAACATCGTCCGGTGTATGGCCGGCATGAATACCGTAGTGATCGATCACGATCGGCACCCGTGACCGCGCGAGCAACCGCGCGTTTTCTGCGAGCATTTTCAGCGGCGCAATCACTTCGATATGGCAATTGGTCGCGTGAGCTGGTTCTTCGATAGCCTTGAACCTGACATCAAGCGGCGTGTCGTTGCCGACTCCGCTGTAGAGATTGAGCCGCAAACCGCGGACCCCCTGCTCTACGGACTCCAAAAGCGCCTGCCGTGATGTCGCCTGGTCGATGACCGCGACGCCGCGACCCCGGCCCGCAAGAATATTGAGGCTATGCAAAAGCAGCCTGTTGTCGCTGCCATAAAAGCTCGGCTGCACGATGACGAAGCGCCTCATGCCATTTGGCGCAGCGTTGCTTTCGAGGTCTTCGATCGTCGCCACGCCGGCGAGATAGGTGCGATTGGGCACCTGCGGATAGCGGTCTGTCGGGCCGACGATGTGAATGTGACTGTCACAACGCATGACGGCGACTACGTGGCCAGCCGCGCGACGACGGCCTCCCCGGTCTCGCGGGTCCCGAGCTTGCCGCCGACATCGGACGTTGCGGCTTTCGCGGATATCGCAACTTCAACCGCCTTCTCAATTGCAGCCGCGGCGGCCTCAAAAGCATTGGTTTTATTGCGGCGTCCGTACCAGGCCAGCAACATGGCGGCCGAAAGAATCAGCGATAACGGATTGGCTACGTTCTTGCCCGCGATATCCGGGGCCGACCCATGGGCTGCCTGCGCCATCCCATGATCGGTTCCGGCATTTAACGAGGCGGCAAGACCAAGGCTGCCCGACAATTCCGCGGTCAAATCGGAGAGAATGTCACCGTACATGTTGGTCGTAACGATCACGTCAAATCGTTGGGGATGGCGCACGACATGCGCCATCATGGCGTCGACAATGACGTCGTCGACGGCAATATCCGGAAACTCCTGCGCGACTTTGCGGCACTCCTCGATGAAGAGCCCATCGGTGACTTTCAGCACATTGGCCTTATGAACGATCGTCACGCGCTTGCGGCGCGTCCTTGCCAGCTCGAAGGCCGCGCGCGCGATACGCTCGCTGCAGGCGCGCGTAATCCGGCGCAGTGAAATAGCGACGTCCTTGGTCACCATCACCTCGCCGTTACCCTCCTCCATATTGCGATCGGCGTAAAAGCCTTCGGTGTTTTCGCGCGCGACGACGAGATCGAACTCCCCGCAACGCAGCGGAAAGCCCGCATAGGTGCGCGCCGGGCGGATGTTCGCAAACAAATCGAGTCCCTTCCGCAGCGTCATCGAGGGATTGACCTCGCCTTTCGCCGGATCCTTGAACTCGAAGGTGGACGTGGGGCCGAGCACGATTCCGTCGGCGTTGCGCGCCTTTGTGACAATGTCGGGGTGGATCGTGTGGCCGTGCGCGCGGAGACCGGCATGGCCGACCGCGGCCTCTTCGATGCGCAGCCCGAGTCCGAAGCGCTCGGAGGCCGCCCGCAGTACGGCAAGCGTAGCGGCAGTTATTTCGGGGCCGATGCCGTCACCGGCGAGAACAACAAGATGCATGGGGTGATTTCCAGCGTGCGGGAAGCCTATTTTCTCTTATTCCGGCGCAAAGAAAAAGGGCCGCCTTGCGGCGGCCCTTTCGTGTAGCGCAATGGCGAGAGTTATTCCGCCGCCGGCAGCGCCGGCGCCGCCGCCGCCTCGGCCTTGGCCGCAGCCTTGGCCGCATCCTTTTCGCGTTCCTCGAGAATGAGCGCATCGCGTTTGACAGCGACTTCGCGCAAGCTGTTCATCATGGCGCCCGTGCCCGCCGGGATCAGGCGGCCAACGATGACATTTTCCTTAAGTCCATCGAGCGTGTCCGACTTGCCGTTGACGGCAGCCTCGGTGAGCACGCGCGTGGTCTCCTGGAACGACGCCGCCGAAATGAACGAGCGGGTTTGCAGGCTCGCTTTCGTAATGCCGAGCAGAACCGGGTGCCCGGAGGCGCCCTTCTTGCCTTCGGCTTCGACCCGAACGTTGATCTCATCCATCTCGGTCCGGTCGATCTGCTCACCTTGCAGCAGCTCGGTGTCACCGACGTCATCGATCTCGACCTTCTGCAGCATCTGGCGAACGATCACCTCGATGTGCTTGTCGTTGATATTGACGCCCTGGAGCCGATACACCTCCTGGATCTCGTTCGTCAGGTACGATGCGAGTTCCTCGACGCCCTTGATGGCGAGGATGTCGTGCGGGGCAGGATTGCCCTCGACGATGTAGTCGCCCTTCTCGATGACGTCGCCATCCTGAAGATGGATGTGCTTGCCCTTCGGGATCAGATACTCCTTCGGCTCGTCGTTCTTGCCTGACGGCTCGATGGTGATGCGGCGCTTGTTCTTGTAGTCCTTGCCGAACCGCACCGTGCCGCCGATTTCAGCGATGATCGCCGCTTCCTTCGGGCGCCGCGCCTCGAACAGTTCCGCCACCCGCGGCAGACCGCCGGTGATGTCGCGCGTCTTGGCGCTTTCAGTCGGAATACGCGCGATCACATCGCCCGCCTTCACCTTGCCGCCCGGATCGACCGAGATAACGGCATCGACCGCGAGCTGGTAGCGCGCTTCGCCGCCGCGCGCGAGCTTGAGGATCTTGCCATCCTTGCCCTTGATCACAATCGCCGGACGCAGGTCCTGCTGGTTGCGAGACGAGCCCGTGCGCCAATCGATGACCACACGTTTGGCAATGCCGGTCGATTCGTCGAGTTGCTCCGACATCGACAGGCCATCGACCAAGTCCTCGAACTCGATGGAGCCTTCCACCTCGGTCAGAATCGGCCGGGTGTAAGGATCCCATTCGGCGATACGCTGGCCACGCTTGATCTTGTCGCCGTCCTCGACGCGCATGCGCGCGCCATACGGAATGCGGTGATGGGCACGTTCTGTGCCGTCGGGGTCAACGACCGCAACGACCATGTTGCGCACCATCGCGACAACTTCGTTGTCCGAGTTCTTGGCAATGTTCTTGCCCTTGAACTTGATCTTGCCGTCGAAGTTCGACTCGATGAACGATTGCTCCGAGATCTGGGCCGCGCCGCCGATGTGGAACGTGCGCATGGTGAGCTGGGTGCCCGGCTCACCGATCGATTGCGCCGCAATCACGCCGACCGCCTCACCCATGTTGACGGGGGTGCCGCGCGCGAGATCGCGTCCGTAACAGGCGCCACAAACACCGTTGGCCGCTTCACAGGTCAGCACGGAGCGGATTTTCAGCTCTTGGACCCCGGCATTGCTGATGACTTCAACCTCCGGCTCCGTCAGCAACGTGCCGCGCTTGATCAGCGTCTTGCTGCTGGTCGGATCCTTGACGTCTTCCGCTGTCGTGCGGCCAAGGATACGCATCGCCAATGAGGCCACGACCGTGCCGGCATCGATGATGGCACGCACCTTGATGCCGCCCTTGGTGCCGCAGTCCTCGGTGGTGATGATGCAGTCCTGCGCCACGTCGACCAGACGCCGCGTCAGATAGCCCGAGTTTGCCGTCTTCAAGGCGGTGTCGGCGAGACCCTTGCGGGCGCCATGCGTCGAGTTGAAGTACTCGAGCACCGACAGGCCTTCCTTGAAGTTCGAGATGATCGGGCTCTCGATGATTTCGCCCGAGGGCTTCGCCATCAGGCCGCGCATGCCGGCGAGCTGACGCATCTGCGCCGGCGAACCGCGCGCGCCGGAATGCGCCATCATGTAGATCGAGTTGACCTGCATGTCGCGGCCTTTGTCGTCCTTCTTGGTGGAGGAAATCTCCTTCATCATCGCTTCGGCGATGGCGTCGGTGGACTTCGACCAGGCGTCGACGACCTTGTTGTACTTCTCGCCCTGGGTGATCAGGCCGTCGTTGTATTGCTGCTCGAACTCTTTCGCGAGTTCGCGGGTGGTCTCGACGATCTTCCACTTCGACTCCGGCACCACCATGTCGTCCTTGCCGAACGAGATGCCGGCCTTGAATGCATGGTAGAAGCCGAGCGCCATGATGCGGTCGCAGAAGATGACCGTCTCTTTCTGCCCGCAATGGCGGTAGACCGTATCGATCATCGACGAAATCTCGCGCTTGGTCATCAAGCGGTTGACGATGTCGAACGGCGCCTTGACGCTCCTGGGCAACACATTGCCAAGCACAACCCGGCCCGGCGTGGTGTCGTACCACTTCTTGAACGTTTTGCCCTTCTCGTCCACGCCTTCCCATCGGTATTTGATCTTGGTGTGAAGGCTGATGACTTTCTCATGCAGCGCATGGTCGATTGCGGCCATGTCGCCGAAAATCTTGCCCTCGCCAGGCATACCATCGCTCATCAGCGAGAGGTAATAGAGTCCGAGCACGATATCCTGCGACGGCACGATGATCGGCTGACCGTTAGCCGGGTGCAGAATGTTGTTGGTCGACATCATCAGCACGCGCGCTTCGAGCTGCGCTTCGAGCGACAGCGGAACGTGCACGGCCATCTGGTCGCCGTCGAAGTCGGCGTTGAAGGCGGCGCAGACCAGCGGATGCAGCTGGATCGCCTTGCCTTCGATCAGCACGGGCTCGAAGGCCTGAATACCGAGGCGGTGCAAGGTCGGCGCGCGGTTGAGCAGCACCGGATGCTCGCGGATGACCTCGTCGAGGATATCCCAAACTTCCGGCTTTTCCTTCTCGACCAGCTTTTTCGCCTGCTTGACGGTGGTGGACAGACCCTTGGCGTCGAGCCGTGAATAGATGAACGGCTTGAAGAGCTCGAGCGCCATCTTTTTCGGAAGACCGCACTGGTGCAGCTTGAGTTCGGGACCGACGACGATCACCGAACGGCCGGAGTAGTCGACGCGCTTGCCGAGCAGGTTCTGGCGGAACCGGCCCTGCTTGCCTTTCAGCATGTCGGCGAGCGACTTCAACGGACGCTTGTTGGCGCCGGTGATAACGCGGCCACGACGGCCGTTGTCGAACAGCGCATCGACCGCTTCCTGAAGCATGCGCTTTTCGTTGCGGATGATGATGTCGGGCGCGCGCAGCTCAATCAGCCGCTTCAGGCGGTTGTTGCGGTTGATGACCCGGCGATAGAGGTCGTTGAGATCGGACGTGGCGAAGCGGCCGCCATCGAGCGGCACCAGCGGCCGCAGATCGGGCGGGATCACCGGTACGACCGTGAGGATCATCCATTCCGGTTTGTTGCCGGAGGCAAGGAAAGCTTCGATCAGCTTGAGCCGCTTGGCGATCTTCTTTTTCTTGATGTCGCTTTCGGTCTCGCCCATCTCCGCGCGCAGTTCGCCCTGCATCTTCTCGAGGTCGATGCCCTTGAGCATTTCGCGGATGGCTTCCGCGCCGATCGTGGCGGTGAAGCTGTCGCCGCCGAACTCCTCCTGCGCCTTGAGGTATTCGTCCTCGGACAGGAGCTGACGGTCCTTGAGCGGGGTGAGGCCCGGCTCAAGCACGACGTAATATTCAAAGTACAGGATGCGCTCGAGATCCTTGAGCGTCATGTCGAGCAGCAGGCCGATACGGCTCGGCAGCGACTTCAGGAACCAGATATGCGCAACCGGGGCAGCCAGTTCGATATGGCCCATGCGCTCTCGCCGCACACGCGACAGCGTCACCTCGACCGAGCACTTTTCGCAGATGATGCCCTTGTACTTCATGCGCTTGTACTTGCCGCACAAGCATTCGTAATCCTTGATCGGCCCGAAGATGCGCGCGCAGAACAGGCCGTCGCGCTCGGGCTTGAAGGTCCGGTAGTTGATCGTCTCCGGCTTTTTGATCTCGCCGTAGGACCACGACAGAATCTTTTCCGGGCTCGCGATTGAAATCCGGATCTGGTCGAAGACCTGAGCCGGAGCCTGCGGACTGAAAAGATTCATAATCTCTTGATTTATCGTCTTCTCCTCGACCGGGGAACCATCAGTTCCCCACCTGTCGTTGATCGTTCAACCACGGAGCGGCGCCCTCGCCGCTCCGCAACGTCTATTCTATTCCGCCGCCTCGGCCGTATCGGATCCCTGCCGCTGCTGCTTGGAGTTGTGCAGGTCGACATTGAGGCCAAGCGAACGCATTTCCTTGACCAGCACGTTGAAGCTTTCCGGAATGCCCGCTTCGAACGTGTCGTCGCCGCGCACGATCGCCTCGTACACTTTTGTACGGCCGGCGACGTCGTCCGACTTCACGGTGAGCATTTCCTGCAAGGTGTAAGCAGCGCCGTAAGCTTCGAGCGCCCACACTTCCATTTCGCCGAAGCGCTGGCCGCCGAACTGCGCCTTGCCACCGAGCGGCTGCTGGGTCACCAGCGAGTACGGGCCGATCGAACGGGCGTGGATCTTGTCGTCCACCAGATGGTGCAGTTTCAGCATATAAATGTAGCCGACGGTGACCTTGCGATCGAAAACCTCGCCGGTACGTCCGTCGAACACATTGACCTGGCCTGAGTGATCGAGGCCGGCGAGATCGAGCATCTTCTCGATATCGGCCTCTTTCGCGCCATCGAACACAGGCGTGGCGATCGGCACGCCGTGCCGAAGGTTGCCGCCGAGCTCGATCAGACCATCCTCGCTTAGAGACTTGATGGTCTCGTCGTCGCCATAGACCTTCTTGAGCATGTCCTTGAGCGGCCGCGCATCGTGCTTCAGGTTATAGGCATCGACCGCCTGCCCGATCTTGAGGCCCAGGCCGGCGCAAGCCCAGCCGAGATGGGTCTCCAGAATCTGACCGACGTTCATGCGGCTCGGCACACCGAGCGGATTGAGCACGATGTCGACCTGCGTGCCATCCTCGAGGAACGGCATGTCCTCGACGGGCACGATCTTCGACACCACGCCCTTGTTGCCGTGACGGCCGGCCATCTTATCGCCGGGCTGGATCTTGCGCTTCACCGCGACGAAGACCTTGACCATCTTCATCACGCCGGGCGGAAGTTCGTCGCCACGCTGCAGTTTTTCGACCTTGTCGAGGAAGCGCTGCTCGAGCAGCTTCTTCGATTCGTCATATTGCTTACGGATCGCCTCGATCTCGGCCATCAGCTTGTCGTTGGGCGAGGCAAACAACCACCATTGCGAGCGCGGATATTCGTCCAGCACCGCCTTGGTGATCTTGGAGTCCTTCTTGAAGCCTTTCGGACCGGCGATGCCCTGGCGGCCTTCGAGCAATTCAGCGAGACGGCCGTAGACGTTACGGTCGAGGATCGCCTGCTCGTCGTCACGGTCCTTGGCGAGCCGCTCGATTTCCTCGCGCTCGATCGCGAGCGCGCGCTCGTCCTTCTCGACGCCATGACGGTTAAAGACGCGCACTTCGACGACGGTGCCCTGTACGCCAGGCGGCACCCGCAATGATGTGTCGCGGACGTCGGAGGCCTTTTCGCCGAAGATGGCGCGCAGAAGTTTTTCTTCCGGCGTCATCGGGCTTTCGCCCTTCGGCGTGATCTTGCCGACCAGAATGTCGCCGGCATGAACTTCCGCGCCGATATAGACGATGCCCGCTTCGTCGAGGTTCTTGAGCGCTTCTTCCGAAACGTTCGGAATATCGCGGGTGATTTCCTCGGGGCCAAGCTTGGTGTCGCGCGCCATCACCTCGAACTCTTCGATGTGGATGGACGTGAACACGTCGTCTTTCACGATCCGCTCGGACAGCAGGATCGAGTCCTCGAAGTTGTAGCCATTCCACGGCATGAACGCGACCAGCACGTTGCGGCCAAGCGCGAGTTCACCGAGATCGGTCGACGGGCCGTCGGCAATAATGTCGGCCTTGTCGACGCTGTCTCCCACTTTCACCAGCGGACGCTGGTTGATGCAGGTGTTCTGGTTCGAGCGCTGATATTTCATCAGCCGATAGATATCGACGCCCGGCTTGGTCGGATCGGTCTCGCCGGTGGCACGCACCACGATACGCGTGGCGTCCACCTGGTCGACGATGCCAGTACGGCGCGCCGAAATCGAAGCGCCCGAGTCGCGGGCAACCACGCCTTCCATGCCGGTGCCGACAAACGGCGCCTCGGCGCGAACCAGCGGCACCGCCTGGCGCTGCATGTTCGAGCCCATCAACGCGCGATTGGCGTCATCGTTCTCCAGGAACGGAATGAGCGCAGCAGCAACCGAGACCAGCTGCTTCGGCGACACATCCATGAAGTCGACCTTGTCACGCGGCACAAGATGCACGTCGCCAGCCTGGCGGCACACGATCAGGTCTTCCGTGAAGCGGCCACGCGCATCGATCTGCGCATTGGCTTGCGCCACCGTATGGCGGCTTTCTTCCATCGCGGAGAGGTAGATCACCTCGTCGGTGACGCGACCGTCCTTCACCTTGCGATAGGGCGTCTCGACGAAGCCGTATTTGTTCACCCGCGCATACGTGGCGAGCGAATTGATCAGTCCGATATTCGGACCTTCCGGCGTTTCGATCGGGCAGATCCGGCCATAGTGCGTCGGGTGCACGTCGCGCACCTCGAAGCCTGCGCGCTCGCGGGTAAGGCCACCCGGACCAAGCGCAGACAAGCGCCGCTTGTGTGTGATTTCCGACAGCGGGTTGGTCTGGTCCATGAACTGCGAGAGCTGCGAGGAACCGAAGAACTCGCGCACCGCAGCCGCCGCCGGCTTCGCATTGATCAGGTCCTGCGGCATGACGGTGTCGATATCGACCGACGACATGCGCTCCTTGATCGCGCGTTCCATGCGCAGCAAGCCGACGCGGTATTGATTTTCCATCAGCTCGCCGACCGAACGCACACGCCGGTTGCCGAGATGATCGATATCGTCAATCTCGCCCTTGCCGTCGCGCAGATCGACGAGCGTGCGGATGACGGCAATGATGTCGTCTTTGCGCAGCACGCGCATGGTGTCGGGCGCATCGAGGTCGAGACGCATGTTCATCTTCACACGGCCGACGGCCGAAAGGTCGTAACGCTCGGAATCGAAGAACAGCGAGCGGAACATCGCCTCGGCGGTTTCCACCGTCGGCGGCTCGCCAGGACGCATGACCCGGTAAATGTCGAACAGCGCGTCTTCGCGCGTCATGTTCTTGTCGACCGAGAGCGTGTTGCGGATGTAAGCGCCGACATTCACGTGGTCGATGTCGAGCAGCGGCAGTTCCTTGTAGCCAGCCTCGATGAGAACCTTGAGGTTCTTCTCGGTAATTTCCTCACCGGCCTCCATGTAGATTTCGCCGGTGCGACCATTGGCCAGATCTTCCGCAACGTAATGGCCGATCAGTTCCTCGTCGGTCATGCGGAGGTGCTTGAGCCCCTTCTCCGCGAGCTGGCGCGCCTGGCGCACAGTGAGCTTCTTGCCGGCTTCGACGACCACGCGGCCGGTATCGGCATCGACGAGATCGTTGACGGCCTTGTAGCCCTTCAGCCGATTGGCATCGAACGGCACACGCCAGCCTTCCTTGGCTCGCTTGTAGCTCACGTGCTTGTAGAAGGTCCGGAGGATTTGCTCGCCGTCGAGGCCAAGCGCATAGAGCAGCGACGTCACCGGAATTTTGCGGCGACGGTCGATACGTGCGTACACGATGTCCTTGGCGTCGAACTCGATGTCGAGCCATGAGCCGCGATACGGAATGATACGGGCGGCAAATAGCAGCTTGCCCGATGAATGGGTCTTGCCCTTGTCGTGATCGAAGAACACGCCGGGCGAACGGTGCATCTGTGAAACGATGACGCGCTCGGTGCCGTTGACGATAAACGTGCCGTTATTGGTCATGAGCGGAATGTCGCCCATGTAGACATCTTGCTCTTTGATGTCCTTGACCGAACGGGCGCCCGTCTCTTCATCGATATCGAACACGATCAGGCGCAGGGTCACCTTGAGCGGGGCGGCATAGGTCATGCCGCGCTGACGGCATTCGTCGACGTCGTACTTCGGCGGCTCGAATTCGTATTTGACGAATTCGAGTTGCGAGGAATTGGAAAAATCGGAAATCGGGAAGACCGACTTGAAGACCGCCTGCAGGCCCTCGTCGGGACGACCACCCAACGGCTCCTTCACCAGCAGGAACTGGTCATAAGATGCCTTTTGAACCTCGATGAGGTTCGGCATCTCCGCCACTTCTTTGATTGTCCCGAAAAACTTCCTTACGCGCTTGCGACCGGTAAACGTCTGCGCCATCTTTTCTCTCTCGATTCGATTTTGCCGGCAGCGCGGGCGCCTCTCCAAACAGCCGCAATCCATCGCGACCATTGGGACAGGCGTCGGGGCTGTCCGTTTCTATGTGATTCGGGTCTGACCCGAACCGCCGCACTCTTCACTTTTCGTCGTGACCAGCGTTTCCCGGTTCACGACCGCCTCGAGGTCCGGCCTTTTGGCCGCACACCCTTTTCTCCTGTCCTAGACCCCCGGGGCCAAAACCCCGGGGATTCCAGTATTTCGTTCGATCCCCGGGTCTCGCTCCGCTCGCCCGGGGATTTCGCTTAAGTAAGCTTCGCTTACTTAAGCTCAACCTTTGCACCAACCTTTTCGAGGGTCGCCTTGATCTTCGCGGCCTCGTCCTTGTTGACGCCTTCCTTGACAGTCTTGGGTGCGCCTTCAACCAGATCCTTGGCCTCTTTCAGGCCGAGACCGGTGAGCGCGCGCACTTCCTTAATCACTTCGATCTTCTTGTCGCCGGCGCTGGCGAGAACGACCGTGAAGTCGGTCTTCTCTTCAGCCGCGGCAGCAGCACCGCCGCCGGCGGGACCGGCCGCCACCGCGACCGCAGCCGCAGCAGAGACGCCCCACTTTTCTTCCAGCATCTTGGCCAGATCCGCCGCTTCCAGAACGGTCAGCTTGGACAAGTCATCAACGATCTTTTGCAGGTCAGCCATTGTTCAGTTCCTGTTAGGTTCGAACCAAATATGAGTTTGCTTTGTGCCGTCAGGCCGCCGCACCCTTGGAAGCGTAAGCTTGGACAACGCGCGCGACCTTGGCCGCGGGTGCGTTGACGTACTGAGCGATCTTGGTCGCCGGCGATACGAGAAGGCCGACGATCTTGCCGCGCAATTCATCCAGTGACGGCAGCGAGGCGAGCGCCTTGACGCCGTTGAGGTCCAGAGCGGTTTTGCCCATCGAGCCGCCAAGAATGACGAAACGCTCGTTCGCCTTGGCGAAGTCGACGGCCACCTTCGGCGCCGCCACCGGATCGCCCGAGTAGGCGAGCACGGTCGGCCCCTTGAGCAGGGCCGAAATGGAGGCAACGTCGGTGTCCTTGAGTGCGATCTTGGCGAGACGGTTTTTCGCGACCTTCACCTGCGCGCCCGCCTGCTTCATCTGCTTACGCAGAGTTCTGCATCTGGGCAACGGTGAGGCCGGAATAGTGAGCCACCACCACAACGTTCGAGGTCTTGAAGACCCCGCTCAGGTCGGTGATGGACTTAGCTTTTGCCGCTCGATCCACTGCAAGCTCTTTCCGGTTTGGCGGCTGGCCCGCGTGACGCGGGAGCCGCCTGGTTGCTACCAGCCGTCCCGCTTGAAGTTCACGCACAGCGAACCGGGCAGGACGACTATTCGAAAAGCCTGCCCCCCGAAACGACCTTGCGGCCGCAAACGGGTCTCCGAGGTTCGAACCAAACTGACGCACTTTGTCGGTGCGCAAACTCGGGTCGTGTCCCCGTCTATGCTGGCCCCCGTCGGGGATTAAGCGTCCGGTCTTTGCGGACCATCGGCGCCGGCAGTCTTGGACAGGTCGGCCGGCCCGTTCCCGGGTCGACCTCGCGCGTTTTCACATCCACAACGGTAACGGGCCTCTTCCTTTCAGAGCTCCCAGCCGGGTTTCCAAAAGGAATAAGTTCCGATCACCACAGGTTTGTAGAGACGCGCAAAGGCGCACCGACAAATTGGGTCGGCACGCCCGATGCGCCCCATTTAGAGCGTCAGACCCCTTTTGCCAAGTCCTTTTTCACGACAATCCCCGCGAAAAAGCCGGAAAAGAGGGTTCAGTTACCGCTGCCGCTCGAAAAAAGCGACGACGGCTCGACCTTAACCCCAGGGCCCATGGTGGACGAGATCGCCACCCGGTTGATGTAGTGCCCTTTGGCGCCCGGCGGCTTTGCCTTCTGCACGGCATCGGCAAACGCCTTGATGTTTTCGACCAGCTTGTCCTCGGTGAACGAGGCCTTGCCGACGCCCGCCTGGACGATGCCCGCCTTCTCGACACGGAACTCGACCGAGCCGCCCTTGGCGCCCTTCACGGCGTTGGTGACGTCCATCGTCACGGTGCCGACCTTGGGGTTTGGCATGATGCCGCGCGGACCGAGCACCTTACCGAGACGGCCGACCAGCGGCATCATGTCGGGAGTTGCAATGCAGCGGTCGAAATCGATCTCGCCTTTGTTGACCTTTTCGACCAGGTCCTCGGCGCCGACAACGTCGGCACCCGCAGCCTTCGCCTCGTCGGCCTTGCCGCCGCGCGCGAACACGCCGACGCGCAGGGTCCGGCCGGAGCCATTCGGCAGCGTGACGACACCACGAACCATCTGGTCGGCGTGGGTCGGATCGACGCCGAGATTCATCGCGATCTCGATGGTCTCGTCGAATTTCGCCTTGGCGCGGTCCTTCACCATCTTGACCGCTTCCGCGATCGGATAGGATTTGTCGCGATCGACGCCTTCACGAACGGCCTTTGTGCGTTTTCCAATTGTCATGGCGGTTACTCCGTCACCGTGAGGCCCATCGAACGCGCGGAGCCTTCAATCATTTTCATTGCCGCCTCGACCGTATCGCAGTTCAGGTCCTTCATCTTCTGTTCGGCAATCTCACGGACCTGTTTTTTGTTGACCTGCCCGACCGGCTCGCGGCCGGGTGTTTTCGATCCGCTTTCGAGCTTGGCCGCCTTCTTGAGGAAATAAGACACCGGCGGTGTCTTCATTTCGAAGGTGAAGGAACGATCCTGGTAGGTCGTAATGATCACCGGGATCGGGATGCCCTTCTCCATCTTCTGGGTCTGCGCATTGAACGCCTTGCAGAACTCCATGATGTTGAGGCCGCGCTGGCCAAGCGCCGGCCCGATCGGGGGCGACGGATTGGCGGCGCCGGCAGGCACCTGCAGTTTGAGGAATCCAGTTACTTTCTTCGCCATGTCTCACTCCGTTAGTGGTTCGGCTATTGACGGTTGGCGACCGCCTCACCTCCCACGACTTTTCACCTGTTATGGCTGGGTTTGTCCCAGCCACCTCGTCAAATCGATCAAAGCTTCTCGACCTGGCCGAATTCCAGTTCGACAGGCGTTGCGCGGCCGAAGATCGACACCGCCACCTTTACGCGCGAGCGCGCCTCGTCGACTTCCTCGACCACGCCGTTGAACGAGGCAAATGGCCCGTCCGACACACGCACCTGTTCGCCGACT
Source organism: uncultured Alphaproteobacteria bacterium (assembly GCA_963735285.1). Classification (GTDB taxonomy): domain Bacteria; phylum Pseudomonadota; class Alphaproteobacteria; order Rhizobiales; family Xanthobacteraceae; genus Pseudolabrys. Next base: position 76,006 of record CAVTKN010000014.1, read on the forward strand.
TCAAACGACACCGCCGGCTTCGGCCGCTCAATGCCTTCCTGCACCTGATGCAGGATACGGTCGGCTTCGGCATCCGAAATCGGCATCGGCTTCTTGTCGCTGCCGAGGAAACCGGTCACCTTCGGCGTATTCTTGATGAGATGATAGACCTCGTCGGTCAGGTCCATCTTCACCAGCACGTAGCCGGGAAAGAACTTGCGTTCGGTCTCGACCTTGCGGCCGCGCCGGGCCTCGGTGACCTTTTCCTTCGGCACCAGGACTTCGCCGATGTGTTCAGCGAGCCCGCGCTGCTTGGCCTGTTCGCGAATGGAATCCGCGACCTTGTTTTCGAAATTCGAATAGGCATGGACGATGTACCAGCGCTTTGGCTTGGTCGAGGTCGTCGTCTCAGTAGCTGTATCGTTCATCGCTCTTGAACCTTCAGGTTCCAATGCCGAGCACGAAGGTAACGGCAATGCGGATCAATTGATCCCCGATCAGGAAAAAAATCGACGCAATCGCAACCATGACGAATACCATGGCGGTGGTGATCATCGTTTCCTTGCGTGACGGCCAGGTCACCTTGCGCGTCTCCTCGCGCACTTCCTGGAGAAATTTGAACGGAGACGTTGCCATTCTAGTGAAGCCCTGATCCCAAGTCGCTAATCGATGAGTCCCAATGTAGTCACGGCCGCCGCGTTTGCGCAGGTCTTGCCGGCACGTGGTTAGCGCCGGCCCTGTGCCTGGCAGGAGTGGCAGGACTTCGAACCTGCAACCCCCGGTTTTGGAGACCGGTGCTCTAGCCATTGAGCTACACTCCTCCGGAAAGCGGATGCGGCGGACCATAGAGGCCCGCCGCGGCGATGTCATGCATTATACAAGGGTCTAATGCAAGACCGCCGGGGGCCGGTTTTGACCGAATTTTCAGGCAATAGCCCGCTTTAGCGGCCGCGCCGCCCGGGCATCACGGCCGCTTACGATCGCATAGTCAGATGTCCATTCAATCCCAGAAAGCGATCGTCGGAATTTCGGTTAAGTGCCTAAATCCGACTTGCGACAGTGCAACTCTCACCAAAAGAAAAGCCCCCGGCAGTTTCCTGCCGGGGAGTCCTATTTAGAACGTCCATGATCAACCGATCAGGGATAGAAGTCACGGTGGACGCGGAAGCGGACCGACCAGTTGTCCGGATCCGTCTTAAACATTGACGTCGAGATATTCGGCGACAAGGCCAGAGCGCCCAACGTTGGGCTAACCGACGACGTTGCGCTTTCCAACTTGGAATACATCACGTCCAGACCCATGTAGAAGTCCTTGGTGACGTTCCACTGCGTGCGCGAACCGAGCCACCAGGTGTTCCAGTCGTTGTCGCAGCCGTTGGTGACAACAGCGGTGGTGCCAAAGCCGCAAAGCAGGCTGTTCGCAGTGTCGCCGTAACTGACAGCCGCGTAGCCGCCGTACAGTGACGTGCGCCAGCGCGGGCTCCAGAAGTGCTCGTAGGCCGCGTTGACGCCCCATGCCGTGGTCAGCTGGAGATCGGTCGCGGCACCTGTGCCGGTGAACCCGTGAGTGTGCCGCCATAGACGGCATCAGACACAAAGCCGAAGCCCGCTGAGGCCCCGGTGTCATTGATCGACCAGGAGGGTTGCGCGGTCTGGAAGACATATCGCAGCGCGCCTTCCGTGTAGTTGACCTGAGCTTGGAAGTAGTCCCCTTGGCCAATCATCGGAGCATTGAGCTTGATGCCCGCGCCGACGACCCAACCGAGCTTGTCATCCGGGTGACCGCTGACCAAGCTGGCTACGGAACCACCGGTGCCGCTGTAGTAAGTCGCATTGACCTGATGCAGCGCACCCATGATCTGGGCAGAGCCCCATGCCTGATCGACGCGCAAGTTCGCGACGACGTCAGGAACCTGGAAGCCACCGTATTGGTTGACGGCAGCAAGAGTTCGACGGGCCAGGAATCGCGCCGTCGTTTAGGGCTCGATCAATAATCAAAGTCTTGCGTGGCGCTTCAGCGGCGAGCGTCGCCGAGAAGCCGTTGCCGAACTGTGCGGTATAGCCCATCACGAACCAGCCGCCGTCACCGGTATCAGAACCCGGGAACGCACCCCAATAAGAGGTCGCTGGATTGCTGTAGAAGTCGAAGAACGACTGTGCACGACCGAACGTGAAGCCCGCCCACTGGATGAAGGCGCGGTTCGCACTGAAGTTGTTCGATGCCGCGACGTCGCCGCCGTGCTCGTTCTCGGACAGACCGACCGCGATGTAGCCACGCACGGTGCCGTACTCGGTCTGGTTACGCGCATCGGCCGTGATGTAGCCGCGAGCGCGGAAATCACTGTTGTTGGTCGTGCGGTTATTGACGTTCGCGTTGGCCCAGCCCCAGGCAAAGTTGCCGTTCTGGCCGTAGCCGTATTCGGCGCGAACCCAGCCGCCGATCTTGATGCACATGTCGGTGCCGGGGATGTAATAGAACCCGACGCCGTACAGGCTACAAATCTTCACGTACTCGACTGGTTTGGCCTTGACGGGAAGATCGGCTGCCTGCGCCCCAGCTACAGCAACGAGACCCGCTGCCGAACCAAGGAGAAGACTTTTCACCATCTTCATATTGCGCCCCCAAATATTTTTGAACCGACCACAGTGGCCAAGCTCTGTTGGGAGTTTAAGAGAAAACGCCCCCTAGAAGATATGCGGACAGGGTATTTCCGCGGTATTGCGGACGTTTTCCCGATCTGTGTTGCGTTGAAGACACAGGGCTTAAGTTAAGCCATTGAAAAGATTGGAGCGGGTGAACGGAATCGAACCGTCGTCATCAGCTTGGAAGGCTGTTGCTCTACCATTGAGCTACACCCGCAAACGATTGCCTCACTACTAAACTCCTCTAGGGCAAGTCCACCGCGCGCAGGAAATTCCCTGCTATCAGGGAAAATAACAGGGAATTCCTGAAATCCCGATCGCTTCACCCTACCTGCGGTACTTTTCCCACCAATCCGGACCAAAGCCGATACTCGCCATTTGCGGGCGGGAGGGTCCATTCATGGAAGATGCGTCAAATGATGACGCAAACGGTCGGGTTGCTGCTCGGTAGCTCAAGTTGGAAGCAGCAGCCGCCGGCATGTCGATCTTCCTCAAAGAGGCGTTCATCTGAGGCTGCGAGTTGTAACAAACCGCGATGGTGCCCGATTGCCTAACGTTGCTCTTCGTAAAATCGATGTCATGGCGGTGACGCCGGATGTAATCAAAGCACTGAGTGGCGGCATCCACCTGATCGGTGCGCCGACGAGGGAATTTAACGAATTCCCCGATGAATTTGGCGCGAAAATGGAGCATCCTTCTGGATGCGCACCCGACCCTTTAGCAGCGTATGGTAATGACGCGCCAGCCTCTCCGCCTTAGATTCGCGCGGCTTGACACGCTCGACCCGTTGGCGCTGCACCGGTCCGAGCGCAGAAACGAGTGCTGGGCCGTTGGCCGTCATCTCGACCAGGATCGGCGCACCGACATTTTCACCGGCGATCTTTTTCGTTAATCGCAGCAGTTCACGGAAAGAACACCGGACGCGAAATCTGATCGAGCAGGTAGTACCTTTTGCCGTCGCTGGCCCAAAGCTGAATGACGCTAAAGCTGCGGCCCAGGCCTTCGTCAACACCGGGGTCGATGCTGATGAAGCGCGGCAAGTTTTCGATCTCTTCACCGCGATACGAGCGGAAATGCCGCCCTTTCAGAACGCCGGCAGCGGACCCTTCGGCACCCTGCTGATAAAGGAGATCGAATGGCGGGTTAACGCACAATTTCCGCCGGCGCTCGATCGTTGCTCGATCTTCATCGTCGGCCCGCAAGAGCTCACCTTTTTTGCGATCCCAAGGTCCGTAAGCAGTGTCGTAGGTCCGATCGGCCGGAGCAATGAGCGGCAGCGCCAAATGTGTCCAGCTGTCACCGCTCCGCAAAAGATCCGCGGACAGATCATCCTCATGGATCCGATGCGCCACGACCATGATGCGGCCTTTTCGGGGATTGTTGAGCCGGCTCACAACAATTGAATAAAACTTCTCGATTGTCCGATGCATCTGCTCTGGATTTTGCGCGTCGGCGATGTCGTGAGGGTCATCAATAATGATGACGTCGGCGCCAAACCCGGTGATGCTGCCCTCGAAGGAGGTGGCATAGACCTGCCCGCCAAGTGTCGTCGCGAAGTTATTCGACCTCGCATGACCGGGCGCGACGCGAGTGGGAAACACTCCTTTGAACCAAGAGCTTTGCACAATCGCCCGAATCGCGCGCGAGATCATCTCCGCAAGCTCTTTGGAATACGTCACGATCATAATTTTTGTGCTTGGATCATGCGCCAAAATCCAAGCTGCGGCGCAGATGGAGCCGAGCTTGGACTTCCCGTGACGAGGCGGCATGTTGATGAGGAGCCGACGGATGGATCCGTCGGCGAACTCGATGAGCCGCGTCGCGTAGAGCTCAATGTAACGGTCGTTGTTCGAAGCGTATCATCGAGGTCTGCGAGCGCCTGATGGGCGAAACTAAGAAAATCTGTCTGGAGTAATTTTTTCATTTTTCACTCCTGGTGCTCAGGAGTGCTGGCATTGTCCGCCTTTGACAACGACGCATGCGCGCGGCGCCGAATTTCGCGGTCGACAAAATCGGCAAGCAGCGCGCTTTCCTTGCCGTCTCCCTGAGCCGTTTCGTTGCCGGCGTTTTCGCGGGCAAACAGCGAGATGAGTGCGGTAATGGCGCGCAGGTTGCCGGACGCCGCCTGGCGAACAACGGCTTTCGCAATCGCTCGCGCTTTGGTGACTTTCGCTTCCTGGCCGTGTTCGGTAACGCTCGTGAGCTCTTCGAGCTCGTCGATAAGTTCAGCCTTCAGGTTTTTCCTCGTCTTTGGCCGTCCGCTGGGGTTGCCGCTCTGGCCAGGTTTAAAGCGGTTGGCAACCGGCGGTGAGCCATAGCCATCCGGCTTATTTTTTGTGGTCATGGATTCGCTCCGATGTCGCTGCGGCTGACCAGGACCGCGTCTGGAGATGCCACCGTGCGAGGCGAACGAATGCGGCCAACAAAAGTTGGCGCGCGAACAGTTCACAACTTGCGCAGCAAATCTCAGGAACACGCCGGTCTCGGTCGCGAGCAGTCGCTTGTTGTTATGGTTCTGACTGAAAGCGACACCGGCGAATCCGGTTCAGCGTCGAGCCGCTAATAACCTACAAAGGGGAGCGGCAACCCCGGTGAGGTACACCCTCTGTATAAGTATTCGATCAGCTGATTGCAAGATGGCTATAACATATTGATGTAACTAATAAATAATAGCATGGCCTTATGCAGGCGTGGCCTTCGCGCCAAACATCCGCACCAGTCCGTCTGCATGTAGAGCTGAGTTTTGTTGTTTCAGACTGGTAACTTGCGCGGGTATTTTTGAAGGCGATCTCTGATTCGCGTCGCACTCCTGAAATGCACTGGAGGTGCAAATGGAGAAGCTGCCAACGGATGAACTCCTTCGGCTAGCCGGTATCATGGCGCAAGATGTTATCAGCGAGGTAGCAGTCGCCAACTCGGCGGTCGATCTGCTGATGCACGATGAAACCGTGCCACTTGAAGTCCGCGGCAAACTCTCTTTGCTAACAGAACAACTTCAGTCAGCCGCAGGACGAGCAAAGTGGTTCATCCTGATGGCTCACACGCAACAAGAATTAAAGGACGGCGAGGCGCCAGCGGTCAATGTTGGTGAATATGTCTCCGGTCTATCTCGATTGTTTCGAGCCCTGCTCCCGCAAAAAATCAATTTCAAAATGGAATTGGGCACTGATCTCTGGTCAGCACGGTTGAGCAGGGACTTTGAGGACGTGCTCATTACCTTGATCGTCAGGGCTCGTGATGCCATGCCCACCGGTGGCGACCTGCTGTGCCGAGCGGTCAATATAGATGAAATCACATGTCGAGCGATGACCGGACTTTATCTGTCAGGCGATCATGTCTTAATCGAAGTGGTGGACAATGGCATCGTTATTCCGCCGCCTCAGCTCGAGCGAGTCTTTGACCCGTTTTTTATAACAACAGGCCCAGTCAGTGGCTTTGGGCTTGCGAAGGCGTTCAGAACTGTACGCAACGTTAATGGGCATGTCAGGGTGAGATCTGAGGTTAGCAGTGGCACGTGTTTTAGTGTCTTTGTGCCGCGTAGTGACGAGAGACTCACTGAGCAAGGGGTTCGGTAAATAAGGCTCATAACTGTTTGCCAATGTATTGAGCTGGCCGCGACGAACCGACCTTAGTCTCCTCCCTCATTTTTTCGTCCCTTTGTGCTTACGCAAACGCACCCCTGGGCCGCCGCCGTTTTCGTCGATGAACTCAACGCCTGCGATCTCTAAGGCCCGTCGGATAGCTAGGTCGTTGGCCGACGTCGAGGATGTCTGCGCAGATGCAAGCTCGGCACGCCGGATGGTGGCAACGCCCACTGCGCTCTCAGAGCCAGATCTGCTGCACGCCAGCCGATCAGCGCTCTGGCGGACCGAACTGAGCGCTGGTTAAGGGCTTAAATTTCATATTGACTTTAACACTCGTATGATATCTAACAGATCATAGGATCTCTTGGCGACTTATCGGGAACATACCCAAACATGAAATGCCGAAACCGGACGGTTCGCAGATGAAAAATACACAGTTCATCTTCCTTCCAATTTATCTGAGGCTTTTAAGTTATGATCCTTGAATTCGCCGTCGCGACCTATCCGTCCATTCGTGATCGCATCCGGGCTGAGGATCCCGACATCGACGAGCAAACCTTAGGCGATACGGTTGAGGGCCTCACCGACGTCCACGAAATCATCATTGCAATCATTCGCTCGGCGCTTGCCGATGAGGCGCTAGCAAATGGGCTTCGAAGTCGAATTGACGAAATGGAGGAACGTCTTGGGCGGCTGCAAGACCGAGCAACGAAGCGGCGACAGATCGTGAAAGATGCAATGGTCCATCTCGATTTGAAGAAACTCACTGCACCCGATTTTTTGGCGTCTATTCGCATTGGCAGCCCTTGCCTCGCCGTTATCGACGAGGAGGCGGTGCCCAGTATTTATTGGGAGCCCGGTGCGCCCCGGCTGAAACGCCAAGAGCTATTGAACGAACTTAAGGCTGGATCCGAGATCGAAGGTGTTGCCCTTTCCAATCCAGAACCGGTCCTCAGCGTGAGGGTGCGGTGATGGGCTTTTCAGGAAAACAGGTACAGGCGCTCCGCCGCAACCTGGATGATCGGCAAATCCGCACGCGCGAGGCCAATGGTCGTGAGCTCGCATACATTGAGGGCTGGTTCGCGATCTCGGAAGCAAACCGAATCTTTGGCTTTGACGGTTGGAGCCGCGAGACGCTCGAGGTGCGTTGTGTGCTCACGCGCGAAAATCGCGGCACATTCGTCGCCGTTTATACCGCTAAAGTGCGCATCACCGTCCAGGCTATGAGCACGACCATCGTCCGTGAAGGGCACGGATCTGCTGAAGGCCGGGGTGCCTCACTTGGTGAAGTCCACGACCTGGCACTCAAAGCCGCAGAAACGGATGCCACAAAACGAGCTTTTGCGACATTTGGTAGACGTTTTGGACTTGAATTGTACCGGCAACGCCAAACGTCGGGTCGCGCGCAGTTACCAAAGGCGCCGTCGCCGGCTGTGCAGCCAACCCGTTTTGGTCTCCATAGAGACCGATACAACTCCGATTCCGCAGCCGTCGCGTTATTGCGGTCACCGTGAAACTCCGCCTCAGCACGAACAAATTTCGAAGCTCGAACTGCCTTCAGTTTCAATTCCGATGACACAGTCTACCGCGCCGGACACACCCGCTCTTGCGCCCGGCAAAATCGATAAGAGTGCCCTCGCCCTCCCCGAACCAAAGCGCCGCCGCGATAGGTCGCATCTCCGCTTTGTCGCCTCACAACCATGCCTTGTTTGCGGACGCCGTCCATCTGACCCCCATCATTTGCGTTTTGCGCAACCTCGTGGGCTAGGCCTCAAGGTCAGTGATGAGTTCACGGTGCCACTGTGCCGAACCCATCATCGACAACTGCACCAGACTGGGGATGAAGTTAGTTGGTGGAATGGAGTTAACATTGATGTACTTCCGGCCGCGCGATTGCTGTGGGAGCAGACGCACCCAAACGGGAGTTCAGATAAATACATCTAAATCCGATGCGACTACGGCGAAGTGAACCCGTCTTGCCAACCGAATCTCTTCTGAAGTCCTTGGTAAGAGCGGAATTGCGTCAGAGTGCCGTGCAGCATCCGTGCCGAAGCTGCAGCCCGCTGCAATCGCCGATGTAACTTTTACTGACGACACCAACCGACGACCGCCAAGCCCCGTTCGGCATCAAGTACCTGCCGCTGTCCGGGCTGAAGGCCGTAGTGCGCGAGTACTTCCTCTGGAGTTTTCGCCGGCACCTCGGGAAAGACCGGCCGCCCCCCCGGCAAACGGACACCCGGCGCGCGTGACAGATAGAAAGTTTCGTACCGGTCTAGAAACATTCCAAACACTTCCGTTCCGCCGATCACACCAACGCTGCCGTCCGGCACGCCGAGCACAGCCATGGCTTGTTCCAGCGAAGCCCCGGCCGGATTCCAGAACAGCGCTTTCTTGTTCGACGGGTCGGCCGCTATCGCCGGAATTGCACGAGTTAAAATCAATCGCCGCCGCAAATCCGAGCGTCGCTGTTTTTCGTGTGAATGGCGTCCATGCACCACCACGTCGACCCTATCGAGACCTCTTTCGAAGAAGGCCTGATCGGCCTCAAACTTGAGTAAGTCCGGCATGATACCTGCCGCGTTCGCGAGCATGCCGTCCTCAGAAACGATGGCATAACCTTCGATGCGGGACACAGGCGGCATAGTGATCACTGTGCGGCGCGCGTGAGGGGTTTACCCGACGCGACGCCGGTCAGGTCGGCGAACACTCACTTCGCGTAACCTCGAGCACGCAGCCATTTAATCTTGCCGTCGCCGGCCAGCCAATCGTCAATTGCAACTTTATCCTGGAAGCCTTTGACGTAATCAATTTCAGCTCCAGGAATATGCGCCTGGATCTGCCAGTCACCCTCCGCAACGCGCTCGGGCTTAAAAATGACGCGAGGAGATTTGCTCATCGCGACAATATGCAGGTGTTCGCCCCAAGAAGATAGCTCGATTAGATGGAGCAATCCCAACTAAACATTTAGTAATCTGAACGAAGGTTCAGTGAATTGACCAAGTATTGCCTGAAACCTCCGGCAGTATCGCGTTAAGGGCGAATCTGTTGTGGAGGAAATGCTCGTGAACACAATAAAATTAACTCTTGTGGCTGCCGCACTTTGCGGCGGTCTTCTTGCGCTGTACCCGATGTCCGGTGCTTCGGCCGCCCCGATGGGTTCAATCGGCAAAGCAGCCAATGCCATCGATTCTCGGACGCCGGTTTACTACTATGGCTACCACCATCATCACCATCATTGTTGGTGGCACCACGGCCGCAGAATTTGCCGCTGGTAATACGGAATCGATCGCCCAAGGACCGCCGCGATTTTCAATATCGCGGCGGTCTTCCGCTTTTTCTGTTGGCGACAACGCGCGGAATCCGCTTGCCAAAACCCGCCCGAAATGTGCCGTAGTCCGTACGTCAAAGTGCGCTGACCGTCACCTCTTCCCGAAAGCGATGTGGCTAAAGTTCAATGATTGCGCTGCGAAAATGGATTTGGAGCTTTGCGGGAACCGCCCTCGCCTGCGTTGTGGCTTATCAGTTCCTCGATCGTCCCATTGCACTCGTCTTTTACAAGACAGTCGCGCAGCCGGAACAATTTGCGAAGCTGACACACCTGCCGGATCCCGTTGTGCCACTGGCAGTCATCACCTTCGTCGGCCTGGGTCTTTGGAACCTTTCCGGCCACCTGCTATCTCGTTTTCAGAACTGCGCGCTCCTTTGCAGCGTCAGCCTCATCGTCGCTGAGGCGACCAAGGCGCAACTCAAATTTGTCTTTGGACGGACCTGGCCCGACACCTGGATTTATAACAATCCGTCGTTCCTTCGCGACGGCATCTATGGATTTAATTTTTTTAATGGCGGCGCTGAGTACGCGTCGTTCCCGTCAGGCCATATGGCCGTCACCTGCGCGGTGATTGCTGTGCTGTGGGTTTACTTTCCGAGGATGCGTACCCTCTGGACGCTCGCCGGCCTGGCCGTTGCCATCGGTTTGATCGGCGCCAATTTTCATTTTTTGAGCGACGTTATCGCTGGCGCGTTCGTCGGCATTTCGAGCGGCTGGATGGTGACGTCGCTTTGGAAGGCGCACGAGCATTTTGACGCACGCTAACTTGCGCTACGACTTGTGGTGACGGCCTGGCGACGATTCAATAGCATTGATTATTTTGAATTTTCACCGCAAAGAAAAACCCCGGGGAATTACCCGGGGTTTTGGCATTTTGTGAGCTCGCAATTCGAGTCGAGTTACCAAAATCGATAGTTCACACCGAGCCGAATGATATTCGTCTTGAAAGTCACCGTCGTATCGGTGCCACAGATGGCGGCGCCGCAACTGGCGCTACCGAGGTCAGCGTAGAGATATTCAAATTTCGCCGACCATGGACCGAGGAATGCGTATTCAAGACCCACGCCAGCGGTCCAGCCGGCTCTGTCCGCCGTTACGCTTCCGCCAGGTGCCGTCATCTGGACATCGCCGAATGCTGCGCCTGCCGTGAAGTAGGCCAACGCACGATCAAAAGCGTAGCCAACTCGGCCACGCGCAGTCGCAAACCAGCTGGTCTGGATTGCGCAGCCGGGCGCGCTGCAAAAGCCGGTTCCGATACTGTTTGAATCGCGCATCCAGTTGCCGTCGATGTCACCTTCGGCACCAAAGACGAAGGCGCCGGATTGGGCGTTAAAGCCGAGTGTCGCGCCGAATAGGCCTCCCGCCGGACTATTGGATCCCGTCGTGACGCCGCCGCTCCAGTCGGTCTGGCCCCATCCATAAGCGCCATTGATACCCGCATAGACCCCGCTCCAGCCGGCGGCCGGCGTGACATAAGCGGGCCGGTAGCCGCCGGGCATGTCGGCCGCATAGGTGGGCGTTGCAATCACGAAAGCCAACGCACATGCAGCCATACTGAGATTAAAACGATTCATCGTGTGCTCTCCTAAATGTCACGGCATGCCGCTGTTGGCGGCGCGAGATTGAACTGCGATCTTTACGCTACGGAGAATTTGAAGCGCGCGAAGCGACGGCTTCTTGGACGCTACGCGGCACTATTGTGGGGTACGAAAGAGCTAAGTCCTGCCCCGTTAGGCTCGTTGATTTGTGCGACAGGCATCGGCAAAAGCGAGGTCATTTCGTTGCGCAACGTGGCAAACGCGCGCTGCTCCGCTGAATGGCCAAGGCGCTCGCGCTGCAACTCTTCGGTCAGTTCCTTTATTTTGAATTCCGCGGCTTCGCGCTCGCTTTTCCGCAGCGTCTCGAGAATTTCGACGCGCCGCGCCAGTCGGGTGCGCGCCTCTTCGAGCGTCTTGACCTGCGTGTCCTGCGCGGACGCGGTCGCCTCGAGTGTTTTGATGCGGGCCTCGAAGCTCACTTTTTGCTGGTTGAGTTCGCTGCGATAGCGCTGTTTTTCGCCGGTGGTGACCGCGACAATCTTGAACGTGTCAGCGGAGGCTGCAATCAATTCGGAATTCAGCGCGTCGATTTTTTCCAGAGCGGAAGCGAGGGATGTTTCGCGGTCGTTGAATGCGGTCTCGACCGAGAGCAGCCGTTGCGAGAGGTCATTGGAATCCGTAAGCGCCGTTTCGAGCCGGGCCCGCAACGCCGCTTTTTCAGTTTCCAGAAGCGCGATCTGTTTCTCTCACCGCCTCGGCTTCGGCGTCTTGCTGCGCTGTTTTGTCCAGCAGGCTTGCAATCGTGCCGCTCAGCCGGTCGATCTCCTCGCAGGCAACTTGCAGCTCGTTCGCCTGCCGCTGCTGGAGATTGTACAGGTCGGCCACCTGCGTGCAGCGCAGGTTCAATTCCGCGGACTGTTTTGCGATCGTGTCTTCAAGCGCGCTGATGTTGCGGTGTTGCGGGACCGCTACCACGGGCCACGCTCTCGCATGGGCGTCGAGCATAGGCTCGGCGGGTTGCGCGCTTCGCCTGGCCGGGCCGCGCCGGTTGGATGGATCGTTGAATTCGGCCTCGCGCATTGTCATCGCTGCATCGCGGTCGCAAGGGTGCGGCCGCTTCTCCTCCAGGCCGTCGAATTACAGGCGTTAACGGCCGCTTAACCATGGTACAAACCGCTTAACCGGCTCTTAATGGCGAAGGAGCGAAGAACTGAAATGAGCCGAAAATGGGCTGCTTTTGAATGAAACGCGGCGTTAGCCGCGGCGGGAGTCAACAAAAAGTCGGCCGCCATGCGGACGGCCGAACTCCAGATAACTGATCGATCAGTGGGAGCTTCCGCTCAGTTGCAGACGCGCCAGCAACGGTATGGGTTGCAAACGCGGTGCGAACCGCGGCCGCCACAGGGGGCCGGCTCAACCACCATCGGCCCCGGCGCGACCACCACCGGACCTCCGCCGTAATACATTCCGCCGTAATATCCGTTGCGACGGCATCCGCCGCCTGGGCCACGATGCCAACCGGCGCCACAGCCGCCGGCTACAGGGACGGTTATTCCCGATTGCAGCTGATCAAGCGGTGCAGCCGGCATGGCCTGAACACTGGCGATGCCCGCGAAGGTGATTCCGAGGATCAATGCGAGGGAAGAAAGCCTAATCATGTTTTTCCTCCTATGGTTCGCGTTATTTGGATTTGGTCGCGCCCTTGGAAATATTCTATCAGGCGCCGCGACATCGAACACGCGATTATGTGCAAAATTGGCGTAAAAATCCGGCGTTATCTACACCGAAATACACGAGGATCAACGGGATTTGACTGTGATAGGTCCTCTTTTCAACCTTGAAACGAAAACGCAAGAAGACCCCCGAGGGGTCTTCTTGCGTGGCAGGTCCAGCCGATTAATTCTCGTTCGCGAAAGCATCCCGCATCAGCTGGAAGCGGATATTGCGGTCCGGATCCGCGCCGACGACGCGGCCATCCCAGCCGACGACCGTGTAAACGCCGCCGAGCGAGCCTGGCATTTCGGAAACAGACGCGAAGGCTTCGTTCGCCACGACGCGCTTCTGGGCGGTGCGGGCAAACGCCGGGTTTGCAATCAGGGTAACAGTGCCGACGGCAATAAACGCAAGCTTTATGGTACGCGAAAGCATCTCAGACCTCGTTGGGAAGACCCCGTCCGTGGGGCATCTCTAGCCGAGTTGTTCCAACGCTTAATTATGCCGATGAACCAACTTATAGATGTATTTTAAATTTCATAGTCTGAGATCAGCAACGCCTAGACAACTTTCAAAAGCTGGCGCGCGCCATAACAAGTTCGGGAGCGGGGTAATCAAGTGACCTGTTTGCGCGGATGCTAAAGCGATTTTGTGCCGGCCACTGCCATCACGGAATTTATCCGGATTATGCAGATTGGTCGAAATTTTTACGGCAGTAATATACTGCTTAAGACGAAGTAACCCATTTCTCTGAGACCACTGGCACTCTCATTAATCCTCGAGAGGTAGCGTGATCCCAGTCACGAGACCGAGTTGGGAGTCCTCACATGTCGAAAGTTGTCGCTTTTCTCAAGGATGAATCTGGAGCAACCGCGATTGAATACGGCTTGATTGCCGCGGGCATTTCCGTCGTCATTATTGCCGCTGTGAATGCGATCGGCTCCAGCCTGAACGCCAAGTTCGATTACATCGCGAACCAGTTGAAGTAACCTCCATCGCACTGGCTGAGACGTCGAAGCCGCCCTCAAGGGCGGCTTCTCGTATTTGGAAGACCTGTGCTGCACGCACGGTTCATTGCCGCAAAATCAACTCAGCGAATACTCAGTTCGGCAATTAAATCCCGGTGGCGCGCCCACTGCTTGGATTTAATGGCCCTTTGCGCTCGCGTCGCAGTCCTTCCGGAAATCTGTTCATATGCGAAATGACTGGGTGAATGCCGGTGCATAAGACGACGTGCCAGGCGCAATCATGCCGATGACGGGCGGCCGGTTGGCGTCTATGAACTCCAGGAACAGCCCAATAAAAACATAGAAAAAGAAAATGAGCGGACCGACCACCAGGCAGACCGCAGCAAAATTAAAAAAGCCGTCGCCCAACATCGCAGTGAGGCTCGAAAGCACGAGACTGCCGGCGCCAACTAAGAAGACTATTGCCGCAACGATTGGAAAAAACATAGCATTATTGACCCTCTAGCCTTGCTCTTACATAGGCACACGCACCGCCCATGGTCTTTGACCTTAGTCAATAACGCGGGCCTTCGCTCTCTCCGATCCCAGCCGAGGAAACCTCCGTGAAGCTTGTATTATTTCAAACCGCGCCGGGCGCTGACCTTTTGCCTGGCACGCTCACCGAACGCGGAGTCGTGAACATCGCTGCGGCGGTGAAAAAACATTACACGCCGCAACTGACCATGCAGGGCATCATCGATGAGTTCGAGACCCTGCGGCCCGCGCTTGAAAAGCTGACGCGCGAAGGTCCGGTCATACCTGTTGACCAGGTCCGTCTGCGACCGCCACTCCCGCGGCCGGGCAAGATTCTCGCCTGCATCGCCAACTACTGGGAGCATGCGCAGCGTGAGGCTCGCCCCCTGAATATGTTCATGAAGAACCCGGACGCCGTGGTCGGGCCCGGCGACACGATCATGCTGCCCGAATTCACCGTGCCGTGGATGTTCATGCATGAAGCCGAACTCGCCCTCGTGATCAAAGGGCCGGCAAAAATGGTGAAGGCAAAAAACTGGAAAGACGCGGTGTTCGGCTATACCGCGATGATCGATGTATCGGCCCGCGAACAAGGCCGTCGAACCTGGCCAGCAAGTCCGTTGACCAGCTGGCTCGGCAAATCCTTCGATACCTTCGCGCCGATTGGCCCCTGCATCGCAACGGCTGACGAAATCGAAGATCCAAACAATCTGATCGTGCGGTTTTGGAACAACGGTCAGCTGCGCCACAACTACAACACCGATGACATGGAACACCGCGTGCCCGAGCTGGTCGAATTTGCGACCACGGTTATGACGATGAACTCAGGCGATCTGATTGCCTGTGGCACCAATCACGAAGGCCTCGGGGCATTACAGGATAGCGAATCCGTAGAGATAGAAATCGAGAAGATCGGCAGAATGTCCCTGAAGGTTTCCGATCCGCTCAAGCGGAGCTGGGAGCGAGGGATTTACATGGGCGTGGACTCGACCAATCCCGATGCAGTGAAGCGGCATAGGCCACAGAGCTCACCGGCTTAAAGCGCACGCATGGACGCAGAAAAAAGCGAAATCCGCGACGGCATGCAGATCGATTGGGACGTGCCGATTGCGATGGATGACGGTGTCGTTCTGCGCGCCGACGCTTTTCGGCCGACAGGCGGCGGCGCGTATCCGGTCATTTTAAGTTATGGCCCTTATGCCAAGGGGCTTTCGTTCCAGGAAGGCTACAAAGGCAACTGGGCGAGGCTGACCAAAGCCGCGCCGGAAGTCCTTCAAGGCTCGAGCAACAAATATCAGAACTGGGAACTCGTAGACCCTGAGAAATGGGTACCGGACGGCTACGCCTGCGTGCGTATCGATTCGCGCGGCGCCGGTCGTTCGCCCGGCTATCTCGACGTGTGGTCGGTGCGCGAAGCGCAGGACCTTTACCAATGCATCGAATGGGCCGGCACGCAAAGCTGGAGCAACGGCAAAGTCGGCATCAACGGAATTTCCTACTACGCGATGAACCAATGGCAGGTTGGCGCTCTCAAGCCACCGCATCTCGCCGCGATGTGTATCTGGGAAGGCTCGTCCGACTACTATCGTGAACTCTGCCGCCACGGCGGCATCCTGTGCGATTTCCTCAACAGCTGGCACCCGCGTCAGGTGGCGAGCGTGCAGCACGGCGCCGGCACGCGCGGCGCCAGAAGCGTCGTGACGGGCGAGCTGGTTGCCGGCCCTGAGACGCTGCCGAAAGAGGAACTCGCCAAGAATTGCGCCGACACGCCAGGCGAAGCAAAGCGGCGGCGGCTGCATGACGATTATTACGCGGCACGAACGGCAGAATTTGAGCAGATCGAAGCCCCCCTGCTCTCCGCCGGCAACTGGGGCGGCATGGGGCTTCATACGCGTGGAAATTTTGAAGGCTATCTGCGTGCCGGCTCGAAACAGAAATGGCTCGAGGTCCACGGCGACACGCACTTCACGCATTTCTACAGCCGCTACGGCGAGGCACTGCAGAAGCGCTTCTTCGGGCATTTCCTCAAGGGCGAAGACACCGGCTGGAGCAAGCAGCCGCGCGTGTCGCTCAACATCCGTCATCCCGGCGAGAAATTCGAATTGCGCGCGGAAAACGAATGGCCGCTCGCACGCACGCAATGGACAAAATACTTCTTGCGTCCCGATGGCCTTGCTTTGGCCACTGAGGCGCCCACAGCCGCCGCTACCCTCACATATGAAACGACCGGCGACGGGCTGACGTTCACCACGCCGCCACAGGCAAAGAGCCTCGAGATCACCGGTCCGGTTGTCGCCAAGCTTTGGCTTTCATCGGAGACGATCGACGCAGATTTGTTCCTGGTGCTCCGCGTCTTTGATCCCGCCGGCAAGGAAGTCACGTTCATCGGCTCCAACGACCCGCGGGTACCGGTCGGGTTGGGCTGGTTGCGGGCGTCGCATCGCAAGCTCGACCCCAAATTATCCAAACCCTATCGGCCCTGGCACACGCACGACGAGGAACAACCTTTGAAACCCGGCGAGCCGGTCGAGGTTGAAGTCGAAATCTGGCCGACCAGCATCGTTGTGCCGCCCGGCTACCGGCTCGCACTCACGGTGAGTGGCCGGGACTATGAAGTGGACGGGACCGACATTGCCCTGCCGAACGCCCCCTATCCGATGAAAGGCGTGGGGCCATTCCTCCACATTGATAAAGACGATCGGCCGCCGGCGATCTTCAACGGCCGGAACACATTGCATTTCGCGACCGGCAAGCAGCCATACCTCTTGTTGCCCGTTATCCCCGCGGCGTAGGCTGCAAGAAAGCTGAAAGAAAATAGAATACCTGGGAGGAGACTGTGATGACGCGCTCCATCGCAATCGCACTGGCTGTTGTTGGTCTGTTTTCGACTACTGCTGCACTCCGCGCGGACGACTATCCGAGCCGCCCTGTCACCATCATCGTGCCCTACCCGGCCGGTGGCCCAACCGACCAGGCCGCGCGCCAGGTCGCGAGCGCTCTTACCAACAAACTCAAGCAGAACTTCATCGTGGAAAATATCAGCGGTGGCGGCACCATCATCGCGACGCATAAGGTCGTGCAAGCGGCACCCGATGGCTACACGTTGCTCCTGCACAACCTACAGATTTCTGCAAACGTAACGCTGTACAAGAAACTTCCATTCGATACGGAGAAAGACCTGGCTCCGGTCATATTTATCAACCGCAATCCTCTGGTGCTGATCGGGCGCAAACTCTTCCCGCAAAGACGCTCCCCGAGCTGCTTGCGTTGATGAAGACCACAACATTGAAGGCCGCCATCCCGGGATATGGTGCAACGGGACATCTCGCGACGACGCTGTTAGCGCAGGAAGCCAAGGTGCAGATCGATCAAATTCCATACCGGGGCGCGGCTCCGGCATTACAGGACATTCTTGGCGACCACGTTGACCTTTTCTTCGCAACACCACAGTCGGTGGAACCGCAGGTCACCGCCGGACAAATGGTCGCCTACGGCATCACTGCGAAGGACAAATCACCAAAGCTTCCGAACGCTGAAAGCTTTGTCAGCATGTTCGGTCCCAAGCTTGAAATTCAGTTCTGGCAAGCTCTGTTCGCGCCAAGCGCAACGCCCGAAGCGGTAATCAACAAGCTCAACGCTGCCATCCAGGAGGTTGTCGCCGACCCGGCCCTGCTCAAGATCTGGGCCGCAACCGACGTTGAGCCCTACCCCAAAGATGAACAGTCGGTGGCAGCGGCGCGAAAGATCATGAAGAGCGAGGTCGCGCGCTGGGGCGAAGTCGTTCGCAACAACAATATTCACATCGATCAATAGCGCCCGGACTTTGCGTTACCGCGCCGGCTCCAGGACCTGCTCCAGCCAGTCCCACATATAGGCCGAGCAGATGCTCTGGTTATCGATCTGGCAGTGGTGATAACCACCTTCGTCGCGGGTGAAGAGTTTGAACGTCTTGTTTTTTGAGCCCACGGCGTCGAAGCACTTTCGCGCCTCGGCGAGCGGAATCTGTTCATCGCCCTCCCCGTGCAACATCAGGAACGGACACGCGATTTTCTGCACCACGCCGTCGAGCTTGAATGGCGCCAGGCGCTTGATCGCGTCATCCTGCGATGACGCATTGAGAACCCACAGGATGTGTTGTGAAGCAACCGACAGCGATGGGGTATCCGCGCGGGCCAGGCGCTCAAAACGATCCAGCCAGATTTTCTGATAGTCCCACTGCGCACCCCACGCGAGACAGCATGCATAGCGCGACTCAAACGCAGCCGCGCGTGGCGCATAATACCCGCCGAGGCTGATCGCCATCACGCCAATGCGCTTTGGGTCGACTTCCGGACGCGATGCGAGATAGTCAAACGCCGGCGTCGCATAATGTTCGGTATCAGGACGCAGATAGAAATTTCGAAAGCGGATGCTCTCGCCGTTGCCCGGGCCATCCACGATCAGGCAGGCGATGCCGCGTGAAGCGAGATCAGCGACGCCCTTGAGGTACTAAATCTCCTTGGTGACATCGAGGCCGTCAAAGAACACCATGGCCGGCACCTTGCCGCCGCGGTTTGCCGGCTCGGCGTGCACATAGATTGCGGGCAGACTGCCCCCGTCATACGGAATTTCGACATGTTCCAGGCGCGGCCGCTTGATGTATTTGGCCGCGTCACGCAGACAGTCGACGCCGCGCTTGTATGCGCTGAGGCCTTCAGCGCTTTTCGGCTGCAGGAAACGCTCGCCAACATGATAGTAGGCGCTCGCGCGTTGGAGATATTGGGCGCCGCTTTTCGCGCGCCCGTCGGCAATAAGTTCGCGGCCGCGATCTTCGACCGTGCGCGCCTCGAGCGCCCATTCCCGGAACCAGGCGTCGTCGTCACCAGTGCATTTCTTGAGGCGCAATCCGATGCGGTTGACTTCGCCGATTTCTGCCCCGCCCCACGGCGCCGTGTTCAGGCCGATCAGCAGCCCGTGCGACCAACGATAGTTTTCGGGAAAATAAGTGAAGGACAACTCTTCCGACAGCTTTGACATAGGACACCCTCAACCAGCCATCCGCTGGACAATCTAACTTTTGATCGTACCGCTACCGTAATCGCCGCCAAAAGTGGGAGGTTAGACGATACCTGCGCCTCGACTTATTTAAAGTCAAAGGCCCGACGCGGCCGGTTACACAAAACGGTTTTTTGTGACGGCCATCACAGCCCCTGCCCGCCCAGCCCCTAATCTGGCAGCTGGCGGCGATCTGCCTTGGGGACGGGCATGCGGATACTCATCTTTTTCTGGATCGCACTCATTGCGCTCTGCGCTCAACCTGTCGGCGGCAACGCCCAGCAGAAGCGCGACCCCGTCGTCATCGGTCCTGAGCGCAGCAACTGCTCCGATATCCTTGAATTGCAGAAGCTCAATTATGACCCTGAGCAAAATGTGATCAGGCTGGATTATCTTCACCCCCAACGCGGGGCGATCTACATGGCCGTCATTGGTTGGCTGCAGGGCTTTTTCTCGGCGCAAAATCTGTTCGATCTGTCAATTGATGGCAACTTTACCCAAGGCACGAAATCAATTGATTGGATGAACTGGATGTTTAGCTACTGCCAGGAGAACCCGAACAAAACACTGTTCGATGCGGGGATCGGGTTATCGAACGCGCTGAAGCGGACTATCTGGAATCAAGGCGGAGCGTTAAAAAGCTCCGAAGCGGCTCAGCCGTAAGGCGAACGAAATCGACTATGAAAAGTTGGCACGTCGCATTGGTCTTTATATTGGCCGCCGGTGCCACCGGTTCGCCGGCTGCCAAACGTACACACCCGAACAAGGGCACTCTTTTTGAACGGCTAAAGGGAGCCGGCGTGGCGTATCTCGGTTCTTGCGGCGAGACCTACACGTGTTCAGACGATGCAATCGTTATCTGCGGGCCAGGCGGCCGTCCCTACGAAGATAATTCTGGCAAATGCGAATGCGTCGCCGACGACGCCTGCACACGACGCAAGCACTGATCCTCCTAGCCTGATGTAGCGCCCGCCTAGCGCGCAGGACTCGCGGGGGGCGTGATGTCGGTAACCGGATTCCGTGGCGGTACGGGCGCGGCCGGTGCAATGGGTGCTGCAGGTGTGGCCGTGCTGGCTGGTGTGCTCGCGGCATTTTGTACCGTCAGTGTTCTTGGTCCGGGAATGCGGTGCGGATAATACGTCCAAAACACAAAGAGGCCCGCAAACACCAAAGCCGACAGAACAGCGGCCCTGCCAGAATTTTTGAACGACAACAGGCTACCCACCCACGTGGAAATAAATACGAGTAGCGCCAGGATAGCGACATATACCCAGTCCACATTTGCCAGACTGAACGGCATTGGGCACCTCCCTTGAGACCTTTAGCCGTCACTTCGTGGCGAAGACGGCCAATACATCGGAATCATGCTCACCCAAACGAGCATCACCCCAATCTCGGATCCAATGTTCGGCAAGTAGTCGGCAATCCATCACGGGGTGTGGGCCAGCCAATCAACCAGAGCCGAGTGGCCGGTAGCAATATATCCTTTGCGAAGGTGCAAAGCGTTGTAGCCTTAAATTTTCGGGCAGGATTGTCAGGCGGAAGAAATCTGGAATTTCTTGTCCGGGCATCTTGGTTTGGTGGCAGCTTGTTTTTTGTCACAAGCTGACATTGCGTGACGCCTGGCGTTTGCACCTGGCAACGCTCATATCGGCCCAACTGAAATTCATTATCACATTTTCGCCGCTATCGGACAGCACCTTTTAGGTTCCGCCAAACGTTCGTTTGGCCATACTCGGTAGCGTGCCGGACCGGAAGGAAAAGGTTTTGAGCCGCCGCGCGCACTTCCGGGGAATTTTTATAGCAATCAGTGCCGGTATTCTAACGGCCGGAACGGCAGCAGATGCCGAGCAAAATCGACCAAGCGTTTCACAAGAACTGATGGTTCCGGCAAAGGACTATCCATGGTCCGCCATCGGAAAACTCAATAACGGCGCATTCGGGGCCTGCACCGCGGTCCTGATCTCGCAAAACTATGCTTTGACCGCTGCACATTGCTTATTCTTTCGGGCACTGCGCCGGTTTTTGCCGTCCGAATCGCTTCATTTCATTTTGGGCTATGAGAGTGAGCGCTTCGCAGATCATCTGCGCGTGTTGGCGTACTATGTGCCCCGATCCTACGACCCACTAAAGCCCTTCGAGACCCTCGCCAGTGACTGGGCACTCATGCTGGTGTCGAGCGATCGGCGAGCCATCACGCGCCCGCTTGCGATCGCACGACAAATCAGCCCGACACCCGAGACTAGTCTCGTGACTGCAGGTTATTCGGGCCGCAGGCCTCATCGTATGACAGCGGATCAGGGCTGCCAGTTCGTTGGCCGGTCAGGCGACAATGGCCTCCTGTTCGACAATTGCTACGCACCTGAAGGATTTTCTGGTGGGCCATTGCTGGTGGAAAATGCCGACAAGCAGTCCTACTCGGTCGCCGGCATCCATGTCGCCAACCAAGCCTGGCATGGTCAAGCGGTGGCGATTGCGATCTCCGCCGAAGCCATCTGGCGCGAGATTAGGCCCTGCGTCGAGGACCACGATTGCCACTTCCAGCATTTAGCCAATGGGCGGGACCCGAGCGCGGGAGAAATCCTCTCTGGGTTCCCCAACCTTGGGCTTAAGCAAATCGCCGACCCCGTGGCTGAACCGGTGTGCGAGAACGAGGCTTCCGAGTGCGGGAAAGCACTGGCAGGACCCTAGCCCGTGGGTGCGCCCCGATTTGCACGCCGCCAAACTCGGATTGTCTAACAGATTGATCCACTTCCCTTATTTGTATTTCTCCCTATTTGTGGTCCAAATTGACGTGGCTTTTGTGCCACATGTCGCAATTTTGCGCATCGAGCTGTTGAGGGGGGAGCTAAGTCCCATAGCGTTTCATCCGTGAAATGCTATGATTCATCTGCAATTTATGCGGTCAGCGGGGTCGGGGGAATGGGTCAACGCGGTATTGTCCGGTCGTTGCTGCTTGCGAGCTGTCTCAGCGTTTATGGGGCGGCGGTCAACGCAGGACCATTCACGATCAACGACGCCCTGCGCATGGCCGTGCAGACCAATCCCAGTATTGGTGAGGCGGCGGCCAACCGACGCGCAACCGAAGCGGAATTGCGGCAGACGCAAAGTACACTTTTGCCACAAGTGCGCCTTGAGGCTCAGGCTGGTCCAGAGAAGCTCAACAATCCTGCAACCCAGATTCCTTTCAGCACCACTCCAACGCTCAACAATGGCCAATGGGTCGCGGGGGCGAAGGGGTCGATTTTCATTCGGCAATTGCTGTTCGATGGTTTTACGTCGCTACACGAAGTCTGGCGGCAGACGGCACGCGTCGACGCCGCCGCAGCACGCACCCACGAGCGATCCGAGCTGACGGCGCTTGACGCATCAGAAGCCTATATCGACGTCGTTCGTTATACCCGCCTGGTTGCACTCGCCCAGGAGAACGTCGCGGCACATCAAAAGATTTTGGGCAACGTGGACTCGCGATTCCGCGGTGGCCGCGCCGGACAAGGCGATCTTGAGCAGACCAGAGAGCGCGTGGACGCCGCCGAAGTCGCGCTGACAGAATTTCGCCGCAGCCTCGAAGACGCGCGCGCTAAATTCCGCAGGGTTATTGGCATCGAGCCCTACAATCTTCGTGGCCCGTCCAGACTTTCCGGATTGCCGGGAACAAAAGACCATGTGCTGGCCGTGACGCTCACGGATAATCCGACCATCAAGGCTGCTCAGGCCGATTCTGATGCTGCGAGAGAGGCCTTCCGAGCGTCGGCTGGCGCGTTCATGCCAAATGTTGCGCTCGAAGGGCGCGGCACCGAAGGCCATGACACCGACACCTTCCCCGGCCACTTCACCGAAAGCAGTCTCAAGGTCGTTGCCACTTGGGACATCTTCCGTGGCGGCCAGGACACCTGGAAGCGCGTCGAAACCGCCGAGCAATACAATCAAACGACGATGGCGCATGCACGTCTGCAACGCGATGCTAATAAATCGGTTGACAAGGCTTGGGCTGCCCGGATCATTACTGCGGATCGCATCGTCAAGTTGCAGGAGCAGGCGGCGGCAGCGGGCAACGTCATTACCGCCTATTCGAAAGAGTACGACCTCGGCCAACGGTCTCTGATCGATCTTCTCAATGCAGAAAATACATCCTTCAACGCGCAGGTGTCGTTGATCTCGGCCCGCGGCGTCGCGGTGTTTGCCGATTATCAGCTGCTCGCAGCGATGGGTAAGTTGCTCGAGTATATCCACGCGCCGCATCCGGTTGATGCCGAGCCCCTGCTCCCGGGGACATTCGGCCTTATTCCCCTCAAGCTGGCGCCAATCTTGATCGGCCTCCCGCAGCCTGGTCCGGAACCGCTAAACGTGGCCGCACCGGTAACGAACCCAAGCATTTCCGGTTGGATACCTTGGATGCCCGACCGCCCACCTGCACCGGTCGCCGAAGCAAGCCAAGCGTCGGCAGCGGCCTCGCAAACGAAAGTCGGTTTCTCGGACCGCTGGCTGGATCCCACCGCCACCGCCTTCGCCGCTCCTTTGCCCCCAATAGGACAACCGAATGGCGCGGAGTCGAGCCTGGGTTATTCCGCGGCGGCTGGGATGTTTACGCCCGACCAGCTGAAGCGGATGCCGCCGTGGCCGATCAAGGATGCCCGCGCGAACTGATCTCAGGTTCCATCGCGTATTAAAGTAATGATTATTAAGGTTGGGGTGCCCTGGCGGCACCCCTTTGTTTTTCAGCGACTTTTTGCCGCCGCTAATGATTAAGACAAATATTGAGACCTAACTCCGGCTCATAGAGCCAGTTTCATGCTATATATTTCCAACGCTCCAACGGCGAAATCGCATAGAACTCAACGCCTTTTGGCGGGGGTTGAAAGAGGTACACAATTTTGAGTACTCAAACGACAATGCGCGCCCGGCCAAAAATGAAGCCGGCGGCCGCTGTCTCCGAGCCTGCCGGAGATCCACTCGCCGATGCCCTCCTTTTTCTGGCCGCGCATCATGGCAGAGCAATCAGCCGCGAGGCTCTGCTTGCGGGCCTGCCGATCCTCGACGGCCGTTTGCCGCCGCCGCTGTTCGAGCGTGCCGCCACGAAGGCGGGCCTCGAGGCCAAGGCGCTACGTCGCCGCTTGTCGGAAATCCCTGCCCTCGTGCTGCCGGCCGTCCTTTCGATGCGCGACGGCTCGACCCGCATTCTGCTGGCGATCGATCTCGACACCAAGATCGCGACGGTCGTCGACCCGAGCACGAATACTGCTCCCCAGTCGCGCTCCCTCAACGAGCTTTCTGACGAATATCTCGGTTTTGCATTCTTTGTCCGCCCGACCGCGGCCGCCGATGCGCGCGCCGTCGCTGCCGGTGACCTGCCGCACGCCCACTGGTTCTGGTCGGTCGTCCGCCGCTTCTGGTCGAACTACAGCCATGTCGCGACCGCCGCGCTGATCGTGAACATGCTGGCACTGGCGAGCCCGCTTTTCATTATGAACGTCTACGATCGCGTCGTGCCGAACGGCGCGATTCCCTCGCTCGTCGCCCTCTCGATCGGCATGTGCATCGCCGTTGTCTTCGATTTCGTGCTGCGCATGGTCCGCAGCCGAATCATCGACATGACCGGCAAGAAGCTCGATGTCGTCCTGGCGTCGAACATCTTCGAGCACGTGCTCTCGATCAAGATGGCGCAGCGGCCGGCCTCGGTCGGCATTCTCGCCAATCAGATGCGCGAATTCGACTCGGTGCGCGAGTTTTTCACCTCCGGCACCGTGGTGTCGGTCACCGATCTCCTGTTCGCCATCGTGTTCATCGCAGTACTCTTCATGATCGGCGGCGCGCTCGCATGGATTCCCCTGCTTATGCTGCCGATTATGATTGCGGTCGGCTTCTGCATTCAGTGGCCGCTCGAACGCGCCATGCGCAAACTCCAGGCCGAAGCCGCCGCCCGTCACGGCGTTCTTGTTGAATTGCTTGCCGGGATCGAGACCGTGCGCGCAACCGCGGCCGAGGCGCGGATGCAGAACGCATGGGAGCGCTCCGTTGCCGCAACTGCGCGCTCGGGCGAGGACGTTCACCGCTGGTCGTCGCTTGCGCTGACCAGCGCCAGCACCGCGCAGCAGCTTAATTACCTGCTGATGGTGATCGTCGGCGTGTTCCTCATCATCGACGGGAAGATCACGGTCGGCGTGCTGGTCGCTTCGACCATGCTGTCCGGACGTGTGCTGTCGCCGATTGCCGGGATCGCGACCGTCATCACGCGTGCCGCCCAGACTTTCATCACCCTCAAAGCAATTAACCGGGTCATGCATCTGGAGCGCGAGCGCCCGCCGGAACGGACCTACGTCACGCGGCGCATCGAGAAGGGCAGCGTCACCTTCGACAACGTTTCTTTCCGCTATCCCGGTGCCAACGAAAATGCCCTGGACAAGGTGTCCTTTAAAGTGTCGGGCGGTGAGCGGATCGGAATCATTGGACGCGTCGGCTCGGGCAAGACGACCGTCGGCCGCCTGCTGACCAATTTCTACGACCCGCTGGATGGCAAGGTCTGCGTCGACGATGTCGATACTCGCCAGTACGACCCCGCCGACCTGCGCACCGGCGTCGGCTTCGTGTTGCAGGACACCGACCTCTTTTACGGCAAGATCCGCGACAATATCGCCTTCGGCAAGCCGAATGCGACAGACGAGGAAATTCTCGCCGCCGCGCGCCTTGCCGGCGTCGAGAACTTCATTGCCGGCCACCCGCTCGGCTACGACATGCCGATCGCCGAAGGCGGCCGCAGCCTGTCGGGCGGACAGAAACAGGCCATCGGCCTTGCCCGCGCGCTCATTCGCCGTCCGAAAATCCTTTTCCTCGACGAGCCGACCGCGCACTTCGACGTGCGCAGCGAGGCGGAATTCCTCGAGCGGCTGAAGGCGCTGGGCGAGGAAAATCTCACGATCATGATCTCGAGCCATCGTCTGTCGCTTTTGGCCTTCGTGGACCGGATCCTCCTGTTCGAACGCGGCAAGCTGGTCGCCGACGGCCCGCGCGACAAGGTCATCGCGATGCTCCGGGGCGGCCCGACCAAGGTTGCCGAGCCGATCAATGCTGCCGCAAAAGGAGTGAAGACCGTTGCGTGACTTTGACTTCGCATTCGCCAATCAGGTTCGGGCCGCGGCCGAACTCAGGACTCCACGCACGTCCCGCATGCTGCTGGCGGCGATGGTCTTGCTCATGATCTCCGGTACCACGTGGGCGCATTTCGCCATTCTCGACGAGGTCAAGCGCGGCCAGGGCCGCGTCATTCCCTCGCGCCAGATGCAGGTGCTCCAGTCGCTCGAAGGCGGCCTCATTGAAGACATCGCGGTTCAGGAAGGCGACACCGTCCAGAAGGGCCAGGTGCTGGCCCGCATCAACAACACGAAATTCTCTGCGGATCTCGGTGAGGCTCGTGCGAAGCGCGACGGCGCTACCAACAGCCTGAAATTGCTGAACCGTGAAGTCGAACTTACCCGCAAGCTCTACGAGCAAAAGGTCGTGCCCGAAATCGAAATGCTGCGCCTGCAGCGCCAGGCCGCTGACCTTGCTGGCCAGATCGCGGTGCTCGACGAAACAATCAAATCGGCCCAAGACCGCGTGCGACGCACTGAACTGCGCTCGCCCGTCTACGGCATTATCAACAAGATCAATGTGACAACAGTTGGCGCTGTCATTCAACCGGGCGCCGACCTGATGGATATCGTCCCGCTCGACGATTCGCTGCTGGTCGAAGCGCGCCTGCGCCCGCAGGACATCGCCTTTATCCGCCCCAATCAGGATGCGGTCGTGAAGCTGACGGCCTATGACTCCTCGGTCTTTGGCTCGCTCAAGGGCAAGGTCGAGCGCATCAGCGCCGACACGATCATCGAAGACAAGTCCAAGACCGGCGACAAGCCCGAAAGTTTCTACCGGGTCATCGTGCGCACCGACAAGAACTACCTTGGCACGCAGGAAAATCCGCTGCCGATCATCCCCGGCATGGTGACCACCGTCGAGATTCTCACCGGCAAGAAGTCGGTGCTCGACTATCTCGTGAAACCCGCGCGAATGCTGGGCGAGGAAGCCTTAAGGGAACGGTAACCGCGACATTTCCAATTTTAATTGTCGCAATTTTACTGAACTCAATTTTAGATTCCTTCGAGCGGTTCTGTTTGTCCGCCTTCACGCTGACTCGGACGAAATCCGCCATACGCCCCTAATTTAACCGGGCCGAAGCAGGCCCGGCCGTATCGCTAGCTCCGTCAATAATCCGGAGCGAGCGGCTTTCACTCAAGAAGCCGATCAACGCCCCGGGACGGGGTGTTGAACATGAGTGCGATCATCCGGGCGCAGGATGCTGCCCGCTGGCTTCTTGTGCTGCTGTCTCTCGGCTTCGTGACGGCCTTTGCGGCCGTCGATGCC
This sequence comes from uncultured Alphaproteobacteria bacterium, assembly GCA_963735285.1. Classification (GTDB taxonomy): domain Bacteria; phylum Pseudomonadota; class Alphaproteobacteria; order Rhizobiales; family Xanthobacteraceae; genus Pseudolabrys. Next base: position 103,703 of record CAVTKN010000014.1, read on the forward strand.
GATGCGACAGTGAACAACCGAATTCCCGTCGTCGCGAACGTCTCCGCGGGCGATGCCGCAGCCATTCCGCGGGCCGAGCACGCGCCGCAGCCGATCGTCATCGCCTCGCTCGCAACGCAGACGCCGCTGATAGACGCCGTCGGTGCTGCGCCGATAACGGCGCCTCGCCTGCACGCGAACATCGCACCTCTGATCTCGACCACGCCGATGCCGGCGCCGACCCGCTACTTCACCATCAGCGAGGTGTTGGCGCGACACGGCGACCGCGCGGCGCACGGGACGCTGCAGGATAATATCCAGCTTGCCTCGGTCGACCCGTCGGCAACTCCGGCGGAATTCGGCCACAACAATAGCGATGAGCCGTTCGGGCTCATCACCTTCGTCGCGCCCGATGGCCTGGTGTGGTTCAAGTGGCGCAAGGTCGCCAACGACATCCATTCCGCCGAGCCGGCGCTGCTGCGCTGCCTTGCTGATGAGACAACCTGCTCGTCTGCGGCCGCGCGCTTCGTCGCGATCGTAAAGGAAGCGCGCGAGCACGAGGGCCGCGTGCGCCTGAATTTGGTGAACCAGCGCGTGAATAACGCTATCCGCTACACCAGCGACATGACGCAATGGGGCACGGCTGACGAATGGTCGGCGCCGCTTGCCGCCGGCAAGGGCTCGTTCGACACCGGCCTCGGCGATTGCGAGGACTACGCCATTGCTAAATATGTCGCGTTGCGTGCCGCTGGTGTTCCGGCAAAGCAGCTGCGCGTGCTGCTTGTACGCGACAATATCGCGCGTCTCGATCACGCCGTACTCGCCGCCAGCGAGGATGGCCACTGGTTCATCCTGGACAACCGCTGGACTGCGGCTGTCGAGGACAATGACGTGCGCAGGTTCACACCCCTGTTCGCGCTCGACGATGAGGGCGTAAAACTGCTCGCTGCGCCTTATGCATCGACGGCCGAAGCTCGGATCGAGCCGATGAGTGAGGCGGTCAAAGGTGGCAAGAACGAAAACAAGAGCGGGGCGGCGCAGAAAATCCTCCCCGGAGAGGAAGCTGCCGGTCAGTCGCCGCAGTTCTCGCAAAGCGCCATCAGCGCCCTCGGCTTACGTGGGGCAGTTCTGTAGCCTCGCAGGGGATGCAGAATAGCCACGAATCTTGATGCGCTTTGACCTCACACAGTCATGTCGTGGGTCGTGTTGCCGAAAAGGACGTGGACCAGGTCTGCGCCGGCTGTCCCGTAGCCGCTGAGAACGGCCACAGTCGCAAAGTTCTGGCCGTTGGCCGCCCCATCCACGTCGGCCTGTACGAGGACATCCGAGCCATTTTGCACCACGCGGGCAAAATCCGCGGGGTTGTCGCTCGGGCCGAAATGACTGTCCAGCAAAGGCGACAGGTCGACGATGTCCTTGGTGCTATGGTCGGTGATGGTATCAAGGTTAGCCGCGCCGGATTCCGCAAAGACATATCGATTGTTACCGCCACCGCCCGTGAGAATGTCGTTGCCGGTGCCGCCGACCAGCACGTCGTCACCGGTGCCGCCGGTCACCGTATCATTGCCCGCCCCGCCGACCAACAGGTCAGTGCCCCCGCCCCCGGTAATGGTGTCATTGCCTGCATTGCCGAAGAGCAGATCCCGGCCGAGACCGCCGGACAGCGTGTTGGCGGCGCTGTCGCCCGCCTGGATCGAATTGGCGCCGCTGCCAAATGTGTACGTTGACGACCCCAAATCATAACCAAGGTAGCTTGCACCGCCGAAGAATGTCAGCCCCTCCACGACGGAATTGTTGCCTGCAGCGAACTGATTGATCACGGTGATCTGCTGGCCGTTATAGTCGACAACGAGATTTCCGCCGGCCCCCGCCACTGAATCGGAAAAGTTGAGACTGCTGAGTGCCGCTCCGTTCGTCATGATCACAATCTGGTCGTTGTTGCCTCCGCCAGTGCTTGCTCCGCCGTTCTCGTTGATCGTGTCAATTCCATCATTGAGGGCGAACAGATAGGTGTCATTGCCACCGCCGCCAAAGAGCGTGTCGTTGCCGGTTCCGCCAACCAGCAAGTCGTCACCATTGCCGCCGTCGACGGTATCATTACCGGCACCAGCAAAAATAAGATCGTTGCCGCCGCTGCCGCCGTTCAGGCTGTCGTCGCTGCTGGTGCCGGCAACGATGTCGTTGCCGCCTGTCGTGGTATTGATCGTGTAAGGACCAGTTCCCAGCGAGTAGCCGGCGAACTTTCCGCCATTGAACGACATTGTTTCGATTTGGTCGGTCGCAGTTGCACTAAATTCGCTGATGACCGTGATCGACTGGCCGTTGTAACTGATCAGAAGATCGTCAATCGATCCAGCCAAGTTAGCGTCGACGCGCTGAAAATTGAGATCCGTGAACGAGGCGCCGACGGGCGTTGTGATCTGGATGATGTCGCTGCCGGCCCCTCCCAGTATGGACTCGTTGATAAGATCGTTGCCGCCACCGGTGAAGGAAAACTGATACGTGTCGTTGCCCGCGCCGCCGAAGAAATCATCGGTGCCCGGGCCGCCGATGAACTTATCTTTGCCGTCGCCGGTGGCCAAATACGAGAAATCGTAAGTCCGGGCTGACAGATCGGGGTTATCGTTTCCGCCGGTATCGACCTGCATGACGCCCACATTGACGGTTGCGGTCGATGTGCCCGCGCCATTGGAGATCGTATAGGTGAAGGTATTACCGGTAAGATCGTTGGTGTCGGGCGTGGTGAAGATGATTACTCGCGCGAAACCGATGTTGAGGACAGGAATCGTTCCGCCGGTGACACCATTCAGGCTCGTGACGCCGGTAATGGTCGCGTTCGGATCGCTGTCGTTGGCGAGGAGTGCGCTCCAGGGGATGATCACCGTCGTTGAGTTGGACACCAGAATATTGTCGTCGTGCGCCGCCGGGCCCCCGCCGGTGCCGGCGATGGTGACCGTCACGGTTTGTGCGTCGGAGGCGCTGCCGTCGGTCGCTTGCACCGTGTAGGCAAGCGTCAGTGTGTCGCCCGAGTTCAGGAAGTTGAATGCCTGCGCGCCGGAATTAAACGCCCAGCCAAGATTGTGCGTATCACCCGGGTCGGCGGCGAGCGAACCGGATGTCACTGACAGCATCCCCAGGACGTCGGCGGCAGTGAGTCCGCCGGTCGTCCCGCTGAGAGCAACAGATGATACGGATGCCGTGACCGTATTGGTGAGATCAGGATCCGTGACTGTCAGGGTGCCGTTCGTCGTCAGGCCCGTGCCGGTTTCGGTCAGATTTGCCGTAGCGTTATCGCCGCTACGAATAACGATGTCCGGCGCGTCGTTGGTTCCGGTGATGCTGATAGTGAGGGGGGCCGACGAGGTGGCGCCGCTGGCGTCGGCCATGGTGTAGGTGAAGACGTCGCTGGCGGTCTGCCCCTGCGCCAGCGCATTAGTGTCAGGGTCTGCGTTATCGAGAGCGTAGCTCCAGCTGCCGTTGGCCAGAAGCGTCAGCGTGCCATAGGTGCCGACCAGTGCCTTGCCGACGTTGGTCGCTTCGCCGTTGACGGCAACCACCGTCTTGGTATCGCCGCTGTCCACGTCAAGATCGTTGGTCAGCACGTTGCCCGCCGCCGAAGGGTCACCGGCAAACGGTGTGTTGCCGGGATTGACGCCGCTCTCGGTCACCGGATCCGCCGCGTTGTTGTCTGCCGCCGCCGCGGGGGTATCGTTGCTGCCGTTGATGGTGATGGTCACCACCTTGGCGGTGCCGTCGACCGTGGTGGCGGTAAACGTATCGGTCAGCGTCTGCCCGGCGTTAAGCGCCTGAACCGTGGTGTTGCTGTTGTTGAGCGTATAGGTCCACACGCCTGCGGCTGTCAAAGTGTAGCTGCCAAAGCCGCTGGCGCTGGCGGCCGGAGAGCTGACGGCCGTCCAGGCGTCGCTCGGGTTGTCGACATCGGCGGCGTTGAGATCGCCAGTCGCGGCGGGTGTTCCTGGTGCACCGTTGTTGATTTCGCCCGCCTCGGTCACCGATCCGCTGGCGACGCCGCTGATCACCGCGGCGTCGTTGGCGCCGTTGATGGTGACGGTCACCAGTTGGGCGGTGCCGTCGACCGTGGTGGCAGTGAACGTGTCGGTCAGCGTCTGCCCGACGTTGAGCGCCTGGACCGCGGCGTTGCTGTTGTTGAGCGTGTAGGTCCACACCCCAGCCGCTGTCAGGGTGTAGCTGCCGTAGTCGTTGTTGGTCGGCAGCGGCGAGCCGACCGTGGTCCAGGCATCGCTCGGATTGTCGACATCGGTGGAATTGAGGTTGCCGGTCGCGGTGGGTGTGCCCGGCGTGCCGTTGGTCACGCCGCCGGCCTCGGCGACAGACCCGCTGGCGGGGCCGCTGATCACCGCGGCGTCGTTGGCGCCGTTGATCGTAATGGTCACCACCTGGGTGGTGCCGTCGACCGTGGTGGCGGTGAACGTATCGGTCAGCGTCTGCCCGACATTGAGGGCCTGCACCGTGGCGTTGGTGTTGTTGAGTGTATAGGTCCAGACGCCAGTGGCAGTCAGAGTGTAGCTGCCGAAGCCACTGGTGGTCGGAGAACTGGCGGCGGTCCAGGCGTCGTTCGGGTTATCGACGTCGGTAGAGTTCAGATCGCCCGTCGTGATGGGTGTGCCCGGCGTCCCGTTGGCGACGCCGCCGGCCTCGATCACGCTCCCCGTCGCCTTGCCGGTGATCACCGCGGCGTCGTTGGCGCCGTGGATGGTGATGGTCACCACCTGCGCAGTGCCGTCGACCGTGAAGGCCGTGAACGTGTCGGTCAGCGTCTGCCCGACATTGAGCGCCTGCACGGCGGCATTGCTGTCGTCCAGCATGTAAGTCCAGACGCCGGCCGCCGTCAGCGTGTAAGTGCTGAAGCCGCTGTCGCCCCGCAACAATGTGCCGACTGGTTGCCAGAGGTCGTTGGGATTGTCGACGTCGGTCGAGTTCAAATCGCCGATTGCAGTAGGCGTGCCCGGCGTGCCGTTGGCGACGCCGCCAGCCTCGGTGACAGACGCGCTGGCGGCACCGCTGATCACCGCGGCATCGTTTGTGCCCGCGATGGTGATGGTCACCAGCTGCTGGGTGCCGTCGACGGTCATCGCGGTGAACGTATCGGTCAGGGTCTGCCCGGCATTGAGCGCCTGGACGGTGGCGTTGCTGTTGTTGAGCGTATAGGTCCACACCCCTGTCGCGTTGAGCGCATAGGTGCCATAGCCATTCGCGGTGGCGGCGCCGGCCAGCACCGCATTCCAGCTGTCGGCCGGGTTGTCGACGTCGGTGGAGTTGAGGTCGCCCGTAGCGGTAGGCGTGCCCGGCGTGCCGTTGGCGACACCGCCGGCCTCCACCACCGTGCCGGTCACGGGGCCGCTGATCACCGCGGCGTCGTTTGCACCGTTGATGGTGATGGTCACCACCTGGGTGGTGCCGTCGACCGTGACGGCGGTGAGCGTATCGGTCAGCGTCTGCCCGACATTGAGCGCCTGCACGGCAGGATTATTGTTGTCCAGCGTATAGGTCCAGACGCCGGCCGCCGTCACCGTGTAAGTGCTGAAGCCGCTGTCGCCCCGCAACAATGTGCCGTCTGGTTCCCAGGCGTCATTGGGATTGTCGACGTCGGTTGAGGTCAGATCGCCGGTCGCGGTCGGGGTGCCCGGCGTGCCGTTGGCGACGCCGCCGGCCTCCACCACCGTGCCGATCACTGGGCCGGTGATTATCGCAGCGTCGTTGGCGCCGTGGATGGTGACGGTGATCAGCTGTGTGGTGCCGTCCACTGTCCTAGCCGTGAAGGTGTCGGTCAGGGTCGTGTCCGGATTGAGCGCCTGCACCGTCGCGTTGCTATCGTCCAGGGTGTACGTCCAGACGCCGGCCGCCGTCAGAGTGTAGCTGCCGAAGCCATTGTCGCCGGGTGTCAGCGTGACGACAGGCGTCCAGTCCGGCGGACTGTCGGCGTCGGCGGCATTTAGAGCCCCGGTGGCGGTGGCTATGCCCGGCGTGCCGTTGGCGACGCCGCCGGCTTCGAGCACTGTCCCGGTGAAATCGCCGCTGATCACCGCGGCATCGTCGGTGCCATGGATGGTGATAGTCACCACCTGGGCAGTGCCGTCGACCGTGGTGGCGGTGAACGTATCGGTCAATGTGTCGCCGGTGCTGAGCGCTTGCACCGCCGCATTGCTGTTGTCCAGGGTGTAGGTCCAAACGCCAGCCGCCGTCAGGGTGTAGGTGCCGTAGCCGCTATCGCCTGGCGTCGGTGTGGTGACCGTGGTCCAGTCGTCCGGCGGGTTGTCCACTTCGTTGGCGTCGAGATGGCCGGATGCGACCGGGACGCCCGGAATGCCGGAACCTACTCCGCCTTCCTCGATCACGCTCCCCGTCGTCGCGCCGCTGATCACGGCGGCGTCGTTGGCGCCGTTGATGGTGACGGTCACCAGCTGGGCGGTGCCGTCGACCGTGGTGACGGTGAACGTGTCGATGAGGGTGTCGCCGACGTTGAGCGCCTGAACGGCCGGATTGCTGTTGTTGAGCGTGTAGACCCACACGCCATCCGCGGTCAGGGTGTAGCTGCCGAATCCATTTGCGCTGGGCGCCGCTGAGTTCACGGCTGTCCAGGCGTCGTTCGGATTGTCGATGTCGGTCGAGTTCAGATTGCCGGTCGCGGCGGGGGTGCCCGGCGTGGCGTTCGCGACACCACCGGCCTCCGCCACTGTGCCGGTCACAGGGCCGGTGATGACGGCGGTGTCGTTGACGCCATTGATGGTGATGGTGACCAGCTGTGCGGTGCCGTCGATCGTCGTGACGGTGAACGTATCGGTCAGGGTTTGACCGACATTAAGCGTCTGTACCGCGCCGTTGTTGTTGTCGAGCGTATAGACCCACAACCCGGCGGCGCTGACCGTGTAGGCGCCGTAGCCGTTAGTGCTTGCGGTCGCTGTGCCGACTGCGGTCCAGGCGTCACTCGGGTTGTCGACATCGATGGAATTGAGATTGCCGGTCGCGATGGGGGTGCCAGGCGTGCCGTTGCCCAGCCCGCCGGCTTCCACGACGTCCCCGCTAGTGACGCCGGTAGTCACTGCCGCGTCGTTGGCGCCGTTTATGGTGATGGTGACTACCTGTGCGGTGCCATCGACGGTGGTGACCGTGAAGCTGTCGGTGAGCGTATCGCCGACGTTGAGCGCTTCCACCGCGGCATTGCTGTTGTTAAGCGTGTAGGTCCACACACCTGCGGCCGTCATAGTATAAGCGCCGTAGGCGCTGGCGGCCGGAGAGCTGACGGCCGTCCAGGCGTCGCTCGGGTTATCGACATCGGCAGCGGTGAGATCGCCGGTCGCGGTGGGCGTGCCATTGTTGACGCCGCCGGCCTCGATCACCGATCCGCTGGCAACGCCGCTGATTACGGCAGCGTCGTTGGCGCCGTTGATGGTGACGGTCACCAGTTGCTGGGTGCCGTCGACCGTGGTGGCGATGAACGTATCGGTCAGCGTCTGCCCGGCGTTAAGCGCCTGCACTGCGGCGTTGCTGTTGTTGAGCGTGTAGACCCATAGCCCGGCCGCTGTCAGCGTATAGGTGCCGAAGTCATTGTCGGTCGACAGCGGCGTGCCGACTGCATCCCAGGTGTCATCCGCGTTGTCGACGTCGGTCGAGTTCAGATCGCCGGTTGCGATCGGGATGCCCGGCGTGCCATTGGCCACGTCGCCGGCCTCCATGACAGACCCGCTGGCCTGGCCGCCAATCACCGCCGCGTCGTTGGTGCCGTTGATGGTGATGGTCACCACCTGGGCGGTGCCGTCGACCGTGGTCGCCGTGAAGCTGTCTGTCAACGTGTCGCCGACATTGAGCGCCTGTACCGCGGCGTTGTTGTTGTTGAGCGCGTAGGTCCAGACGCCGGACGCTGTCAGCGTGTAGGTCCCGAAGCCACTGTCGCCAGCGATTGGCGATCCGATCGCAGTCCAGGCGTCGCTTAAATTGTCGACGTCGACGGAGTTCAGATCGCCCGTCGTGGTTGGCGTGCCCGCCGTACCGTTGGCGACACCGCCCGCCTCCGTAACAGATCCGCTGGCGGTGCCGCTGATCACGGCTGCGTCGTTCGCGCCCGAGATGGTGATAGTGACAAGCTGGGCGGTGCCGTCGACCGTGGTGGCTGTGAACGTGTCGGTCAGGGTCTGCCCGGCATTGAGCGCTTGCACCGCCGCATTGCTGTTGTCCAGCGTGTAGGTCCAGACGCCGCCAGCTGTGAGCGTGTAGGTGCCGAGGCTGCTGTCGCCCCGCAACGATGTGCCGACCGCGTCCCAGGCGTCATCCGGGTTGTCGACATCGATTGAGTTCAGATGACCGGTCGCGACCGGGATGCCCGACGTGCCATTGTTCACGCCGCCGGCCTCGATCACGGTTCCGGTCGCGTCGCCAGTGATGGCGGCTGCGTCGTTCATACCGTCGATGGTGATCGTCACCAGCTGCGAGGTGCCGTCGATGGTGGTGACGACAAAGCGATCGGTCAGAGTGTCGCCGACATTGAGCGCCTGTACAGTCGCATTGCTGTCATCCAGCGTATAGGTCCACACACCAGCGGCCGTCAGAGTGTAGGTGCCGTAACCGTTGACACTCGCGGCTGCCGTGCCGACCGCGGTCCAGGCGTCGTTCGTGTTGTCGACATCGGTGGAATTGAGATCACCGGTCGCGGTCGGCGTGCCGGGCGTGCCGTTGTTGACGCCGCCCGCCTCCAGCACAGTGCCAGTCACAGGGCCGGTGATCACAGCCGCATCGTTGGCCCCGGTGATGGTGATGGTCACCAATTGCGAGGTGCCGTCGACCGTGGTGGCGGTGAACGTGTCGCTGAGCGTATCGCCGACATTAAGCGCCTGCACGGCGGCGTTGGTGTTATCCAGTATGAAAACCCACTGGCCCGCAGCATCGACCGTGAACGTCCCATAACCGTTGGCGCTCAGCGTCGGCGTCTCGATTGCAGTCCAACTGTCCGACGTGTTGTCGACGTCGGCGGCATCGAGGTTCCCGACCACAAACGACGTGCCGGGCGTGCCGTTGGCCACGCCGCCGGCCCCGGCCACGCTCCCCGTGGTGTCGCCGGTAATGACGGCAGCATCGTTGCTGCCATCGATGGTGATGGTCACCAGCTGCTGGGTGCCGTCCACGGTCATCGCGGTGAACGTATCGATCAAGGTTTGACCGACGTTGAGTGCCTGGATGGCGACGTTGCTGTTGTCGAGCGTATAGGTCCACACCCCGGCCGCATTGAGCGCATAGGTGCCGTAACCGTTGGCGGTGGCGGCGCCGGCCAGCACCGCATTCCAGCTGTCGGCCGGGTTGTCGACGTCGGTGGAGTTGAGGTCGCCCGTCGCGGTAGGTGTGCCCGGCGTGCCGTTGGCGACACCACCGGCCTCCACCACCGTGCCGGTCACGGGGCCGCTGATCACCGCGGCGTCGTTGGCACCGTTGATGGTGATGGTCACCACCTGCGCGGTGCCGTCGACCGTGAAGGCCGTGAACGTGTCGGTCAGCATCTGCCCGACATTGAGCGCCTGCACGGTGGGATTGCTGTCGTCCAGCGTGTAGGTCCAGACGCCGGCCGCCGTTAGCGTGTACGTGCTAAAGCCGCTGTCGCCCCGCAACAATGTGCTGACTGGTTGCCAGGCGTCGTTGGGATTGTCGACATCAGTTGAGGTCAGATCGCCAGTCGCGGTCGGGGTGCCCGGCGTGCCGTTGTTGACGCCGCCAGCCTCCGTGACAGACCCGCTGGCGGGGCCGGTGATCACCGCAGCGTCGTTGGCACCGTCGATGGTGATGGTCACCACCTGGGTGGTGCCGTCCACGGTCATCGCGGTGAAGGTGTCGGTCAGCGTCTGACCGGCGTTGAGCGCCTGCACGGCCGGATTGTTGTCGTTGAGCGTGTAGCTCCACGCCCCGGCCGCCGTCAGGGTGTAACTGCCGTAGCCGTTATCGCCCGGCGTCAGCGTGACGACAGGCGCCCAGTCCGGCGGATTATCGACGTCGGCGGCATCCAGATTCCCGGTGGCGGTGGCTATGCCCGGCGTGCCGTTGGCGACACCGCCGGCTTCGAGCACCGTCCCGGTGAAATCGCCGCTGATCACCGCGGCATCGTCGGTGCCATGGATGGTGACGGTGACCACCTGGGGCGTGCCGTCGACGGTGGTGGCGGTGAATGTATCGGTCAATGTGGCGCCGTTGCTGAGCGCCTGTACCGTCGGGTTGCTGTTGTCCAGGGTGTAGGTCCAGACGCCAGCGGCTGTAAGAGTGTAGGCGCCGAAGCCATTGTCGCCAGGTGTGGGTGTGGCGACCGGGGTCCAGTCGTCCGGCGGGTTGTCCACATCGGCGGCATCCAGATTGCCGACAGCGACCGGGGTGCCCGGAATGCCCGAACCCACTCCGCCTGCCTCGATCACGCTCCCCGTCGTCTCGCCGGTGATCACGGCGGCGTCGTTGGCGCCGTTGATGGTGACGGTCAACAGTTGGGCGGTGCCGTCGACCGTGGTGACGGTGAACGTGTCGATGAGGGTGTCGCCGACGTTGAGCGCCTGCACTGCGGCGTTGGAGTTGTCGAGCGAATAGGTCCACAGCCCGGCCGCGTCGATGGTGAACGTGCCATAGCCGTTGGTGCTTGCGGTCGGGGAGCCGACCGCGGTCCACGCGTCAACCGGATTGTCGACGTCGCTTGCATTGAGATCGCCGGTCGCGGTCGGCGTGCCGGGCGTGGCTGTTGTTGACGCCGCCCGCCTCCGCCACCGTGCCGGTCACAGGGCCGGTGACAACAGCGGCATCGTTCGCACCGTTGATGGTGATAGTGACGAGCTGCGAGGTGCCGTCAACGGAGGTGACCGTGAAGCTGTCGCCGAGCGTGCCGCCGATGTTGAGCGCTTGCACCGCGGCATTGCTGTTGTCCAGCGTGTAGAACCATACTCCGGCTGCGTCGATCGTAAACGTGCCGTAGCCGTTGATGCTTGCGGTCGGGGTGCCGATCACCGCCCAGCTGTCGGCCGGATTGTCGATATCGGTCGAATTGAGATTGCCGGTCGCGGTCGGTATGCCAGGCGTGCCGTTGGCAATTCCGCCGGCTTCAGCCACAGCTCCGGCCGCGTTCCCGGTGATTACCGCAGCATCGTTGGCTCCGGTGATCGTGATCGATATGACCTGCGATGTGCCATCGACGGTGGCGACCGTGAAGCTGTCGGTCAATGTCCCGCCAACGTTGAGTGCTTCCACCGCGGCATTGCTGTTGTCCAGCGCGTAGGTCCACACCCCGGCTGCATCGATCATGAACGTGCCGTAGCCGCTGGCACTCGCGGTGGCGGTGCCGACCGCCGTCCAGGCGTCGGCCGGGTTGTCGACGTCGCTTGCATTGAGATCGCCGGTCGCGGTCGGCGTGCCGGGCGTGCCGTTGTTGACGCCGCCAGCTTCCGTCACGTTGCCTGATGCGGTGCCGCTGATCACCGCCGCATCGTTGGCGCCGTTGATGGTGATAGTGACGAGCTGCGCGGTGCCGTCGACGGTCGTGGCGGTGAACGTATCGGTCAGCGTCTGACCGATATTGAGCGCCTGCACCGTGGCATCGCCGTCGCCGAGCGTGTAGGCCCACACGCCTGTAGCCGTCAAAATATAAGTGCCGTAGCCGTTGGCGCTCGCGGTTGGCGTGCTGACGCTAGTCCAGGCGTCGGCCAGATTGTCGACGTCGGTCGAATTGAGATTCCCGATCGCGGTTGGCGCGCCGGGGGTACCGTTGGCGACCCCGCCGGCTTCCGTCACGTTGCCCGATGCGGTGCCGGTGATCACGGCTGCGTCGTTCGTGCCAGTAATCGTGATCGACACCTCCTGCGCGGCGCCGTCGACGGTGGCGACCGTGAAGCTGTCGGTCAGAGTGCCGCCGACGTTGAGCGCCTGCACCGCGGTATTGCTGTTGTCCAGCGCGTAGGTCCACACCCCGGCTGCATCGATCATGAACGTGCCGTAGCCATTGGCACTCGCGGTGGCCGTGCCGACCGCCGTCCACGCGTCAGCCGGGTTGTCGACGTCGCTTGCATTGAGATCGCCGGTCGCGGTCGGCGTGCCAGGGGTGCCGTTGTTGACGCCGCCGGCCTCGGTCACGTTGCCCAATGCGGTGCCGGTGATCACGGCGGCATCGTTACTGCCATGGATGATGACGGTCACCACCTGGGGGGTGCCGTCAATGGTGGCGACCGTGAACGTGTCGGTGAGTGTGCCGCCGACGTTGAGCGCCTCTACCGCGGCATTGGTGTTGTCCAGCGTGTAGGTCCACAGCCCGGCGGCCGTAACAGTATAAGTGCCGTAGCCACTGGTGCTCGTGGTCGCCGTGCCGACCGCTGTCCAGGTATCGTTCGTATTGTCGACGTCGCTTGCATTGAGATCGCCGGTCGCGATCGGGGTGCCTGGGGTGCCGTTGTTGACGCCGCTGGCTTCGGTCACGTTGCCCGATGCGCTGCCGCTGATCACAGCTGCGTCGTTCGTGCCGGAGATGGTGATGGTCACCAGTTGCAAGGTGCCATCGATGGTGGTGGCGGTGAACGTATCGGTCAGCGTGTCGCCCGCGTTAAGCGCCTGCACATCGGCATTGCCGTTGTCGAGCGTAAAGGTCCACACGCCGGCCGCGTTGAGTGCATAGGTGCCGTAGCCGTTGGCGGTGGCCGCGCCAGCCGGCACCGTGGTCCAAGTATCCTCCGAGCTATCGACGTCGCTTGCATTGAGATCGCCGGTCGCGGTTGGAGTGCCGGGGGTACCGTTGGCGACTCCGCCGGCCTCCGTCACATTGCCCGATGCGGCACCGCTGATCACGGCTGCATCGTTCGTGCCGGAAATGGTGATGGTCACGACCTGCTCGGTGCCGTCGATGGTGGCGACCGTGAACGTGTCGGTGAGTGTACCGCCGACGTTGAGCGCCTCTACCGCGGCATTGCTGTTGTCCAGCGTGTAGGTCCACAGCCCGGCTGCGTCGATCGTGAACGTGCCGTAGCCGTTGGCGCTTATGGTCGGGGACCCGACTACCGCCCAGCTGTCGGCCGGATCGTCGACATCGGTGGAATTGAGGTCGCCGGTCGCGGTCGGCACACCGGGTGTGCCATTGTTCACGCCGCCGGCTTCCGTCACCGCTCCGGCCGTGTCGCCTGTGATCACGGCTGCGTCGTTGGTGCCGTTGATCGTGATGGTGACAAGCTGCGTCGCCGTCCCGCCGTGGCCGTCATCGATCTCGACGGTATAGGTCTGCACCAGCTGCTGATTGTCCCCAAGGCGTTGCCGCAGCTCGTTATCCGCCGCGAACAGCCAGGTCACCTGTCCGACGCCGTCGCCGGTGGAATCGTTGTTCACGATGGCGTCGAAGGTTCCGAGGTAGCCGCTGCCCCCGGGCGTCACCGCGGTGACGTGAGCGTCGGCGAGGTCCACGTCGCCGAAGTCGATCGTGCCATCCGCCGTCATCACCGGCAGCGACCCTTCGGTCACCGTTGCGTTGTCCACTGCGCCGGTCACGACCGGTGCGTCGTTGGTGCCGTTGATGGTGATGGTGACAAGCTGCGCGGCCGTCCCGCCGTGGCCATCCGCGATGATTACTGTGTAGGTCTGTGTGAGCTGCTGGCCTTCCGCCAAGAATTGCAGCGCCGCGGCTTCGGACGAAAACGTCCACGTCACCTGACCAACGTTGCCTCCAGTGGCGTCATTATTCAAATGTGCTGTGAGCGTGCCGAGGTAGTCTTGTCCGTCCGGAATGACCGACACGCTGTGCGTGTCGCCGAGGTCGACATCCGTAAATTCGATCACTCCGGATGCCGTGGGCGGCGGCACATCCTCGGTCGTGTGTCCCTGGTCAACGGCCGCTGTGATGAAAGGATTGTTGTTATCTGATGGCGGCGAAGGCGGCGTGGGTGGCAGCGGTGGGACAGGCGGCAACCCCGCGACGAAACTCGGCAGCATGTCCAGGAATGCGGGCGGCGATAGCTCTTCGGGCGACAGCAGCGTCAGCTTGGTGGATGGGAGACTATCGGCGGACGGATCATTGAATTCCGCGCCGGAATCCAACGGGCCCTCGGTCAAAGCCGGAAGCACGCTTTGATCTCTTGTGATCGGAAACTGTGAGGTAAATTCCGCGCTATCCAGGACCTGGCCCGGCGCCATTTCGAAAACGAGATTCGACATTACGCCTGCCGAATCGAAAAACGGCTCGATGATGGCCTGCGAGCCATCCGCAAAGATGATGTGCAGCGACTGGTTTTTGCTGTCGTGGAAATACGTAACTTGTTCGTTTGCGATCGCGGTGAAGTCGATCTTCACCGGGCCGTCAAAGCTGACGAAAAACTTTTCCGTGTGACCGGCCGCCGGCTTGACGAGCTTGATGATCTGAACGGGCTTCGACGTCGATGTCGAGCCCGGGTCCGAATTGGACGCCATCAGCGAACCGTGCATAGACCGGCTTTCCCGTATTTCTACAAGTATAGCTGGTCATATCCGCGTGGGGCCATAATTGAGCCAGATCAACCGAAAAGCGTTAATTCCTAAACATTTACCTCGTTTGTGCCTGTAGCTAACACATCTCGATAGGCCCCGCGCAGACAAGCCACCAACAACCATAGGCGACCCGGAATGTGGCTCGTCCATGGTGGCCGTACCGACACGCCAGTATCGCAATCGTGATTTAACGAGTTCGCCTAGCTGGGCGAACATCCCAACCCTGTATTCGCTACCCGGGAGGCGCGTTATGCATTCCTTTATCCGGCGCGAAAATCTCAAGCGTTACCGAAACCTGCTTATGGTGACCGCAGACGAGGCGGTGCGCAGTCGGCTTTTCAAGCTGATCGCCGACGAAGAACGACGGCGGTTCTTGCTGCGCATTTCGGACCAACAATCGACGGGCGACATCACCTCAGAAGCCGCAAATTAAAGACGGACCTCTGTTGTCTCAGCGCTCTGCTTGTCGGCAGCATCTAACCGAGACGGCACAACGGATGTCCGCTTTGGGTCTTTAGCGAATATCGCAACCAGTGCAGGCAATATCCATTTTATTACCCCCAAAAAGCGGACATTGCGCGAGGCGGGCGCGGACACAGGCCCATAATTTGGAACGCCGGAGAGCAGTTAATATCCGGCACCCCAACGATACTGCCACGCAACACCGAACACGCTGAACTCGCTGCCGGTTCGCGTTGAGATACCAGTACTGGCATTAAGTTTGATAGAGTTGAAGCGGTCCACTGGGAGGGCAACTGTCAAGCCTGTGCGCGTGTTCGTTTGCTCGTTATCCCCTCTTACGCCATTCAAGGTGGTGCGGCCGCCCGTAAAGAAGGTGCCATCCAATGACACCCACATGCCGGATTCAAAATTGTAAATAATATGTCCCTGCACCAAGTAAATCGGCGCCTGCGCGAATGTACTTCCGTTGAAGAAATCTGTGTTATCGGTGAAAAATGTCACGCTAGGGGCAACCTCCAGCGTCCACGGACCCCATGCCTTGGACATACCCAGCTCGGGTCTGAACGACCAGCGGTTGTTGCCGAGGTTGAGCAATTTGGTGTTGTCGTATTGCCCCAGTGGGGCTGACACTTGCAAGCTTACCCCGATAATGAGGTCCTGCTGGTAATTCGTAAATTCCTTCACTGAAAGTGCGGGAGCGCCGAACAGGTTTATCGAAAGGCGAAATCGTGGGTCGCCCAACCCCGACATCTCGCGTGTTCGAGGCTGCCCGTCCACGACTCCATGCGCGGAAAAAGACGAATACGGCAGTATCACATCGAACTTGGCAGATTTACCCCCTACATCAAGCGATCGCGCATAGGCCAAGACCCCCGTATGAGAATGAAATTGTGCGTCGGTGATCGACGAAGATGGATCGAAGGCAATTTTGCCCTCAGAGTAAAGGTAGCCGGCAATCAGGAAATTCAATCCAACCGGCGTGTTCGTGTATGATCTTGGTTCCGCATCCTGAGCTTTCGCATTTGCGACTATTAACACGGTCGTGATTATGCCGAACGCCACGCAAATTGAGAGTCGGATTGGGACTGGCGCAACAGGTACTTCGCGGGTCCGATCACACACGATTGGAGCGCCGAC
Source organism: uncultured Alphaproteobacteria bacterium (assembly GCA_963735285.1). Classification (GTDB taxonomy): domain Bacteria; phylum Pseudomonadota; class Alphaproteobacteria; order Rhizobiales; family Xanthobacteraceae; genus Pseudolabrys. The sequence continues at coordinate 119,771 of CAVTKN010000014.1, forward strand.
CACCTGTCGCTTTCGCAAGATCTGTCTCCGCCATCGCAAATTTGCTTTGCGAGATTATAGCCCCATTGAACGCGTTATCCAGTATTCATACACACAGACCGCGAATGTTACCCCTAAGTTGCCCCCCCGCTTGGAGCTTTGCCCTCTCACGGTGACAAAGAGCGGACGTTCGCAAAACAGCCGACGCAAACGGAAACGTCAGACCAGGCCCACTGACATTGGTCAATCGCGACAAATACTTTTGTCATTTACCGAATTCATATCCCGCCCCCTGCCAGCGCCCTCGCAATACCGCCCCGCGCATTTTCAGCGTAGTAAGCTTGATCGAATAGGCTCACTGCGAGGCGCCAATTAAAATGTGCTTACCAAGATGTTCTGAAACTATGGGCGCCAGTTATCGGAAGACAAAGTGTTTGAAGCTAGAAGGGCGCCGGTCCGATAACTTTTTCGGGAATACACGTGGCGCGAGCAGATCAAGACCTGACCTTTGCCGAGCACTTTTTGACGCTCGCCGAGCGCCGTCGCGGCAATGCCAGTAACGAGAAGAGCGCCTCGCACAAGGCCCGAACGCGAGCTACTCGCTACACGCGACCAGTCGAGCAATTCAAATCCGCACCTAGGCAGACTTTGGAGTTGTGTAAGCGATGAACGAAAAACGGAGTGCTCATCGACGCCGCTTGCTGAAAACTGGGTCCATCATCACCAGTGATAAAGCGCCAAAAATCCAATGCACGGTGAGAAACGCTTCTGACGCAGGAGCCGCGCTACAGGTGTCGACCAGCGTCGGCATTCCCGGATTTTTCGATGTCATTATTGGGGGTACTCGGCGTCGCTGCCGCTCACTGTGGAGAACCGACACAAAGATCGGTGTTTTTTTTAAACAGGCGAGCAGGCCGAGCGCGCCCTAGATCGACGCGCGATGTCCGCTTTATGCCTAAGAGCGGACTTTCGAGAGCGATTTAGAAATATTCGCTAAGGTGCAATGGCGTTGCTCGCCCAGCCGGGCGCTTAAATGCGTTGCGCCGGACCCAATAGCACGGACTCGTTCGGGAATGCGGACGCAATAGAGCCCAGACGTTTCCTCCCGCTCTATTTTTTCTCATTGTAGCACTCACTACGATGGGCAATGAAGGTCGACCAACTCCGGGCGGGTTGGAGCGCGCACAGCGACTCCGCCAATGACCCTAGGAGTTGGTCACCGACCGCGCTCTTGTGGCAAGGGCGCCACCACGATTTTACCGTGTCGATTTTCTAGAAATAAAATGGTCCGATTTTGTCGATTGCAGGAATTCGAGACAAATGGATAGACGTGGAGACCGGCAAGACGCCGAAGTCCTGCGCTGTGGAACTCTAGGATGTCGAAGTTCTTTCCAGTCAGTCAGTGCTGCAAAAATGGAAACGAAACCTGACATGCCCGGCGACCGGACCATTATTCAATGAGCATCCGGTTCCGCCTTGCAATGGCGCGCCGATAATGGGAAATGCCCGCGCGAATGCCATAACCTGAGGCAAAGCCCATGGCAAAACCGATTGTCACAAGAATAAGAAAAAGCTTCGCGAGATGCGGATCCATTCTCACTATAACAATCCGATGCCCTGTTAGTTCAGGACGAATGGCGACGTACACCTTACCAACGCGCTTTTTTAGGTTTCGTTTGTCGCAAAAAAATCAGAACGAGTTCGCAATTTGAACATGGAATTACCAAATCTCAACGTGGGTGCGCCACTCCCACCCTGGGCGGCGGCCGCTCAAGTTTTTGCGCGGCCTTTTCCTCTATGCCCGTTCAGGAACTGAAAGTGGGCTGTGTTTGGTTTTTGCAATTGCATCAGGTTTGTCGGCTCCGCTTCGTAACGTTTAGCGTGCCAGCAGGACCGTCATTGCTTAGTGCCGAGATTTACCACGTCGCGAGGCCCATACGATAAACCTTCGTCCAATTGGGCGGCAGAAAGATACTGGTCGATGGGGCGGCTGGGCACCGCCGGTAACAATTTGCGGTGGCGATGACACAGGCGGAGAATGAACCGTGCACTGTCAGTCGCTATACGATTCACTCAACAACAGGAACACCCACATCATCGCCAATTGCGATTATGAGCGAGTCGGTACTCAGGGAGCGGTACCATCGCACGGGCGCCCAGGCACGGCGCGGTCGTCGGTGACACGATGATAACGGCAATCTTATTCGATAGAGAGCTGCTACAGGAAAATCCCGACTGTCGATGGATCGCTTAGGGCTTCTCACGATCGGGCGACAGAAAATCCAGCCAGACTAAATATCCCCCAAACAAAATAAGAAAAGTTCCTTCAACTAGCACGGAGAAGCCGTAATCAGGCTGGTAAACCCAGATATCGAAATAAAACCCCACGACGATTAAAGCCAAATAAAACGCTAGCGCAATAAATTGCTCCATCGTGGTTCCCAAAGCCTCAGTACAGGGAGCGAATTGATAAGCGGGCCGCACCGAGTTTAGCGCGCCTCGGCACGGCCCCTTCCTGCCCAGCTGCAAGCCACAACGCGGGCAGAACTAATCGATACTTAAATCTAAACTAAGTGCTGGATTGACGGCTCAATGCCGGGCTAATGGCTGGGAATTTAAAGTAATAGCGCTAAATGTGTCTTGTGATCCGGCGACAAAGATTTGATTTTTCTCGCCACAAGGATGCCAAAGCGCCCCCGAGCACGGACTAAATTATTTTAGGCAACCTGCTTGCGCTTCTTATGCCACCCCAGAAGCCAACGCGCCGAGGCCGGTGGCAAATAGAGGAAGCGTGGCGGAGATGCGACTAATTTCTGTTACATCAAGTGAGAAAATTTGCAGGATTGTTGACGTAACGAAATGTATTGGAAACCAGGTAATTGTTGCGATCCAAGCGATTGTGAATATGAACCCGAAGGATAGAGCAACGAACGGACCGTATTTGCGCACATAATGTAACATTGTCTGATCGCCTGTTTTTCTGTGCGGATGCGGTTAAAAAGCTGCGGAGCCGGCGTTGTGGCTTGCCAACGGCTCCGCTAGTGTCAAAGCACTCACAAATAGCTTTTGTAATTTTGATTGCTGCTTAATACGGCTGGACCGACGCGGTCTTGTTATTTTCAGCCAAAGTTTTGGCATTTATTCCATGGCCAGAAGCTCCGCATTGGCCGGAACTGTCGAGCCGTTCATTTGGTTTACATGGTGCATTCGCTTTTCGAAGCGCCGCCAATAGGAATGGACGCTCGTATTTCTATGGATCGCACTGCAAGTTTCAGTTGGAAGCTTGATCGGTGAGTATAAATGTATTGGGACGAGCGGCTCACGAGAAAGCGGTTGGACGACGTTGCAGTCGCCATGACGCAACTGGCCTCCAGCCATAATTGCATTGGCATAGCTGACGAAGGAACGATGCATATTTCAAAAGCTGCGTGATCTGCGTCACAGAATGACTTGGCCACACACGCTTAACTTCATCGTACGAACCGCCGACTTCCCCCCGGTCCAAGATTCAGCTGTGCGTAGGAGGGGCGGCTGATGCTGCCACAGGCAGTGGTCCCTCTCTCAATTTTGCTTCGTGACAGCACACCGGCAGGGAAGAACGGTGGAGCGTTATACGCGACTAAGTCCCCACTCCACCGTTCCCCGCCACAAAGCCAGTGCCGCGAGACACCAGCTATGGGAAACCGGGTTGCCCCAGCCCCACGGTGTAAATCGTATAGGCCGGATGGCTAAAGTTGGGTTACTTTCGCGGTTGCGCCAATCTGCCCCGTTGGTACTGGTGTTTTATTGCTGCACGATCCGAGTGCGGCGATCACCGCAGGCGGCGGCGGTAACCCCAATCTGTGCGTGACCGTAATCTGACTCACACCAGCGCCCACCTTCGAAGAGGCCGTGCGAAGCGGCAATTCGACCGAGGGCGACCCGATTTGGCAGATGGCAGCGGAGATCAACGACGCCGCGCCTGAGTTGACACACATCTAAGGCTTTCCCACATGGATGTTCGCTAGAGATCGAGCATCGGCCGGGCCGAATGCCACCCATAAACAGCACACGCGCGCCGTAGTTGTTTTCCAAGTCATCGATATAAGCCTGAAAGCGCGCGGCATAAGTAATACCAACGCGAGCACGCGCTCCCGTCTTTGAGGATATGACAACATTGGCTGGATTGCCGTTCGCGTCGATCGCGCGAGACCGACGCTGAGCGGTAGCTGACGTTCTTTTGGTTTCCGACCGATTTTTGCGGTAGCTCCGCGTCGCCTCGACCGCACTTAGAGTGGCACAGTGACCATCGTTATCGCAGGTGGTAGCCATCGGAAAAGCATATTGGCGATGAGCCAGCTCAGCTTCTCCCGGTAACATGATGAGCATACCAAACGTGGCAACTGCGGCGATCTTCATGCTCTCCTCGTAGAAGGACCGCCGCCGTGAGCCGGTCTTTCTGGAAGCTCTGATGAGCGTCCGCGCCGGCTCAGGTAGTCAATCGCGTCGACACCCTCCGCGTATTTTTTGTAAATCCATCTGCTGTCATCACGTCGACGCAGAACCGTTCCCCATAACAGGCGACCTGTAATTGATCGTCTTGGAACGAGTACCGTCCATAGATGCCACACCTCCTTATAGGGAGGCCGTGCCTTTGGGGCGAGCATCCGAAGAACGCCATGCTTGCTTGCGATAATGCGCAGCATTGGGGACCAACCGTTCTGCCCGCACAATAAGTGCTGCTAACGCTGCAGCAATCGGATTTGAAATTTATCGTAAGGAAGAAACCTTAATGCCGGGATGGCCCTGAGAAATAAGGCTGCAAAGTGTTACTGGCGGGACTGCGTGGGTGTCCGCTTTGGGTCGTTAGCGGACATTCCCAGCGCATTAGCGCATGTTTATTAACCGCCAAGAGTGGAGATTGGGGCTCATCGAAGCATCACGTGTTGTGATCGCTTGGTTTCGGCAGCGATAGATTTATAAACCCGCCGAGCCGTTCATACAGGTCGGCGACACGCGCCGCGATAGCGTTTTCTTCCGAGCACCTAGCGTGCGCTGGGTCGGGCAGAGAGGCTTTGAAATTCGGGCTACGCTCTTCAACTAGTTCGCCCGCAATAACTTCATTTATATTCCGCTGCGGGGAAAGCGCAAAGCTCTTAGCTTCTTCTCTTACAGGGGATAACGCCTCACAAGTGGGCGCGGCAAACGCTCCAGGGAGCGCACCCTCGAATTTCGCTTTCTCCAGTGAGGGCGCCCTCCGCTTACTAGCTGTCGGAGCAATACGGTTTAGGTTGCGCGCCAAACGCGCCACTTGGTCAGCTAAATCTTCAATAGCCGCCCTAACCTCTGCCCGGCGCGAAACCGAGCTGGTAATCAGATCATCTGACTTACACCGCGCCATAGTCTCTAACATCGCTGCTTGCCCGTTAGTTCCTGTATCGGAACCGTTGGGCGGAACTTTGGCGGTACGCGGTCCCAATCGCAGCGGTTGTGGCTTCCGCGTTGATTGGAACCGCGCCCACGAGCGGAGAAGCTTCATCCGCTCGCCTACTGAATAGTCGCACCCCAGCGAAGACTCATCTGTGACAGGCATCACTAAAAGGCTCTTATTTTCCTATGAATAAGACCACTTCTGTACTCATGGATATGACAAACAGAAAAACCGCCTCGCGGCGGTGTCTCCGAGATTCAGTCAGATATTCTTGATTCGATTATGCGACCGCTGCAGCCTTGCGCTTCCTGCGCAAACCGACCAGACCCAACGCACCGAGGCCGGTGGCGAAGAGTGGGAGAGCGGCTGGAAGGGGCGTTGTCCCCTCGCCTCCACCAGCAACGAACGTCGGGCCTGTTATGGTGAAAGCCCCCTGATCGGCGGTCGGACCATTGTCGTTGCCGTTATGGAGCTGCCACGAATTAGTGAACAGGTCCAAAAAGAGGAGTGTGCTTGGCCCCGACCCCGCCTGCTCGGCAGTCAGGGTATACACTTGGCCGGCGTTACCGGTTTGGAACTGCGAGCCACTCGCCAAATTTGCCGGCGTAATCGAAAAAATGCCGTGGCCGTCGATATCCGTCGTGGTGATGCTCACCAAGATCGAAGCGAGACTTTGGTTCAAGTTGAAATCTTGTGCAAGCGTCGAAAAGTTCAACGTAAGCGTGCCTGTTCCTTCGACATTATTACCGTAATTTTTGAAAGTGAGATTATAGACGACGTTCGCATTCGCGGGGGCGCAAACAAACAGCACTGCACCGGTCGCCAGCGCACCTAGAATTTTCCGAATCATTGAAGAACCCTGTCCATTATTGTCGCGAATAGCGCCCAACACTTTCTTCGTTTAGAACGACGGGACCGGCTTGGTCTTGTTATTTTCGGCCAAAGTTTTGGCATCCGTGACCACACGACCAGCTCGAAAACAGAAAGACCGCCTTGCGGCGGCCTCTCCGAAATCCAATTGGGTGCTCTGATCAGGCTGCGGTTGCCTTCCGCTTTCTGCGCCAGGCGAGCAGGCCCAATGCGCCGAGTCCGCTGGTGAAGAGCGGGAGAGCGGCTGGAATGGGTGTTTCTGACGATGAGCTGAAATTGAACGCGCTGACTACTAACGTCTGGGCGCCGTTTGCACCCCAGCCGCCATCGAGTACGAAATCTAATTCCGTCACCTTGAGTGAACCCAGTAATGCTAGCGTCGACGAATAGTCAGTGAAGGTGTTTCCCCCAGTAAATTGCGAGGTGTCGTATCGGCCGGTATCGTTATTGCCAATGACGTTGAAGCCACTGTAAGCGGTGGTGAATGCTTTAGGATTGTTGTCAGCAAAGTTCGGAGAGGTCCCGAGTGCGATGTGGATGAAATGGACTTCTGAGCCATCCTGCAGACCGACGCTAAATCGCGGCGAGCCGCCATAGGCACCACCAAAGAGATCAATAAATGTCGCACTGAGGCTTGAGAGTTGCGAGAACGTGAGCGACGTGCTCGGGTTGATTTCCAGACCGCTATAAGTGCTTGCCGTAGACGTTAACGTCCAGGGCCCCGTTCCATTCGTATTGCCGAACGCAGTTACGGTATCAGCCTTGGCGTGAAACGACGGAAGAAGTATTAGGGCCCCTGCCAAACCAACAACAAGTGATAACTTCATGACTTTTGTCCCAATATTCGCGCTTATTTGTTTCCGTTTAGAACGACCGGAGCGGCTCCGTCTTGCCTTCTCCAGCCAAAGTCTTGGGAATTTGTGCCGCAACGTATTGCCGTGCGGACGCACGGAATCACGATTGATGCCCACTTTGTGCCAATAGCGGACATTCGAAAATTGATCTGTGCAAACAGAAAAGCCGCCTCGCGGCGGCCTCTCCAATTCCATTTATCGATCTGACTACGCTGTTGCTTGAGCCTTCCGCTTCCGGCGCCAACCAAGCAGCCCCAGTGCGCCGAGGCCGGTGCCAAACAGCGGCAGCGCAGCCGGTAATGGCGTTGTGTCTTGGTGGGTGGTGATCGTGACGGGGACCTCAGCGATGATCACGTCATTTCCGCAGGTCATCGCCCACGCCAAAGCGAGCGAATCATCGAAGAAGCCGTTGTCGGTGATCGTAAAGATGATCTGTCCTGGATTTCCGCCATTTGGGGCAACAATAGATTCTAGGACCGACGTGCCATTCATCACGCTCTGATTGGCATAGGGATCGTACTGCACCGCCTGACCCTGCCGAAAATAATCATTGGGATTACCCGGGTTCGGGTAGCTAACGGGGTTGCCGTTAACATTTGCCATAACGATCGTGCCGCCAGTGCTGGTCGTATAGTTTTGAACAACGCCCGTCGCGTTATAGGTATGTGCTGTGTCGCCGGATGTAGATCCGGTGCTGTACAGTCCGCCGGTCAAGGTTCCATTGTTGTCGTTTACGGTTACGGCGTAGCTCCAGAAACCCACATGAGAGGAATAGGTGTCGCCGACTGAACTCGCACCAAACGTGGTCCACGTTGACGCTGCTCCTTTCGACAAGAACAACGACCCGTAACCTGTTCCAAAGGTGTTGGGGGCGCCGGAATTGTGATTGTCGGGCGCTCCTGCATAAAACGTATTGATTGTGATATTTAAGGTGTTTGCGTCAGGGCGTGTGACATCGACGCTCGTGATCCCGAATGGGTTGGTGTTGCCAATGACATCACCGAAGCCCCCGTTATCTAGGCCGCCGATATAGTTATCCGTGAAGTTCGCACTGAACGCGGGCGATGCCAGACCCACCGCAACTGCGCCGGTGATTAAGCAAGAATACGCAAACTTGCGCAAAACCTTTCGGTCGACCACAGCGCGCCGGCTGATGGCCCCAACCACGATTGAAGACGAATTCACGGAAAGCCCCTAAACCAGCGCCACGGAATAGAGGTACAATTTGCCGCTGGCATACGTCAATAGGACAAAGTCGTCGCAATGCGCTTAGGGAGGCCAAACGTACCCATGTTCGGCCCCCACAATGTTCCGAGGCTTACAAAAAGTACGTTAAACCAATGATATTCCAGCGACAGTAACCCTGAATCGTCATTGTCGAATTTCACGTCAGCTTTGGAACATCAGTGCGAATGATTGTGCAAAACAGAAAGACCGCCTCGCGGCGGTCCCTCCGAGATCCGATCAGGGGTTTTGATCAGGCTGCGATAGCAGCCGCGACTTTGGCTTTGCGCTTCCTGCGCCAGCCGAGCAGACCCAACCCGCCGAGACCGGTGGCGAAGAGTGGCAGCGCCGCCGGTAGTGGAGTTTCACCTTGAAGACCCCCTACCCCCAACTCCGTAATAGTAGCGGAGCCGCTGCCCGTTAGAGTGTCTCCGAATTCGTTCTGCGAATACCAAACTGCAGATGCGGTCCCATAAGCCCAACCGTTGATACCAACGGTGAGGAAAGGTACGTCCACAAGTGCTTTGCTCAGCGCAGGGTCACTAGACAAGGTGAGAGTGCCAGCGCCATCGAACGCGTAAAACTGAATGGGGCTAAAAGTCAGGTTCGGCGGACTGAAGTAAGGGTCCGTCACCGAGACGTTAAGATTGCTAATCACGCCGGTTATAGATTGAGAGGGCAGAATCTGCACGGTCGGATCAAAATTGATATCGAACGATCCAGATATTGTGGCGTTCGTATAACCATGGTCCGTCGTAATGGGGGGGACGCCATAGGCACCCGTAATGCTAAAAGTAATGTGATCAGTTATCGTTGTTGCCATCGCGGGCGCGTTGATTACAACCGCCCCCATAGCAAAAGCTCCGACCAGAAAAGCGTGAAAGAATTTCGGAAGCTTGATGTTTCCACAAAGCCTTTTTGAAGTTGCACTCATTATTTAAGTTATCCCTCAGCAAATTCCGCAAACGCCACAACCCGCTCTATATTGGCCGCTTCGTCGCCGGTCAACTTGCGTTATGCCTTAACGTGGCTAACTTACGCGCTTAGCCCGTGGCAGAAGCGCGCAGTTACATAACGGCTCGCGCAAATAGAAAGACCGCCTCGCGGCGGTCTTTCACGAAACTTGATCTTGACTTTGATTAGACGGTCGCTCGAGCCTTACGCTTCCTGCGCCAACCGAGAAGCCCCATCGCGCCGAGGCCAGTGCCAAACAGCGGCAGCGCAGCAGGTAATGGGGTTGGATCGCCGCTCCGCCCAGTGGTTGCCTCTATCGACAAGTTGTGAAGCAGTATGTTGCTGCCTTGGCCACCAGAGGGGGCGCCGTCATCGATATAAGCGAAGTAATAGAATAGGTCTGCTCCCCCATGCGCTGAGTCCAAAGTATGCAGTCCCTGGTCCAGCAGCCCGGTGTTGCTCATAAGCAGCGAAAACGTGCCAGCTATGCCACTGGTGGATCCATAAACTTGCCAGCCCTCATGGTTGTCCACGCTGTTCATTGAAAATGTCATGCTGGTATGTGCAAGGTTCAAAACGATCTCAAGAACTTGGCTTCCTTCGATCTCGTGTTGGCCGTTTGGATCGCTGTTCAAGCCCAAGCCAATTTCATTTCCCCCAGTGTTTTTGTTGTACAGCTTTTCGGGGGTTACAAATGTGTTGTCGAGGAACCCCTGGGCCGTAAGGGTGGTAGCGGAATTGGGAGCGTCCGCGTTATAGGTCTGCGCGGCTGTGGAGGACGCTGCGCCGGTGCCCGAATTGAAGGTCCACGTAATTGTTACTGCGTTTGCCGGCGACAAACCGACAGCTAAAGCAAAAGCCGCAGCCGCTAAATGAGCAGCGCGATACATCATAACCCACCCCCAACGTCAGATCGCCACCATAATACCGTGCCAAGTTCCACTGTCATGATCAAGTGCCTGGAACCCCAGACCACAGCCAAAAAGGTGTATATTTTCATATGGTTATTTTGCCCAATTGATGGGCAAAGGTGGGAAACGGATTTGGATGCTGATTTGTCTGAGCGGACGAGCCATTTGTGGCATAGTTGGTTTAGCGGGGCACCGTGGATGGAACGGGTGATGAAAAGCTTCACGCTCATTTTTGCCGCAGCGACGACCTTAACGATGGTCACTGCTTCTAATGGTCAGGCGTATCTCAATGGCGCGCCAATCGGCGGAGTCGGGACCTATGCTCCCGGTCCTGGACCGAGTGGCAGCGCTGATGACCCTCGATTTCGCGATAACAACTGGCGCAACAGCACCCCCGACAATTGGCGCGATAACAATTGGCGCGAGGATCGTTCAGTGGCTGGCGGCGTAACAACTGGCGCGATGATCGCGCCGATGATTGGCGGCCCTATAATTTGCGTGGCGGCCAAGAAAAAGAAGATCCCACGAAAAAGAAAAAAGATGAGACATCAAACGATCTCAATAGCGATGATTGCGGAATGAACCGAAACCGGTCGGATAATTTTTCGAACAAGCCGTGTCGTCGTCAGTGATTAAGATACTGGCGGCGACGAAGCGGCGCCCGCTGAATTAAACGAGTAGTTGCTATTAAACAAAAAGCGGCCCGCAAGGGCCGCTTTTGAAACTTTTATGCTTTCGCCAACCTTAGGCGCGCGCCATCAATTTCTTCTTGCGCCGCCAGGTCAGGAACCCGAGGAGCCCTGTTCCGCTGGCAAACAACGGCAGCGCGGCAGGAAGCGGAGTCTCCGCCCTGGCCCCCTCCGCCTTAGTTAGGTCCAGCGTAAAGCCAATGCCGCCTGTGTTGCCATTGGCCGCGGAGACGTCAGCAGCAAAGATCGAAGATTACCATCGGTCGAGGCCAGCAAAGTTTTCACGAAATCGGTCAGACTGAGGCTGGTCCCCGTCGTAATTGTAAAGTCGAGCACGCTAATCGTTGTGGGACCACTAGCCGGCCGCCGACAACCCATCTGCGAAATTGCCAGTTTGATCCCAAGTATACGGAGCAATCTTGAAGCTTCCGAGCGCAAGGTTCTGCACATTCGCACTAAAACCGGAGCTCGGAGTTGTAATGCTAAACGAGAGGCCGCTTAGGCTGGTCGCAAAGCCCAGCGATGCTTGATGGCCAGGTTACCAGTCGGGTCGCTCATGAAGTGCCAACCCGTGTCCAATGTAACGAGAACATCGAACACGACCGGCGGCCAGCGGGGTCAAATTTGTCGGTGACACCGTGTCCGAAACCTGGACCTGGTCAGTAGCCGCGTCAAGGTGATTGTTGGCTCGACGGTGCGAGTTGCATTGATGCAGCCTTGAGTCGACTGCACAAAGTTGACGTGCGCTGCATGGCCGCAACGTCGGAAGCCACGGCCAACCCGAGCGCAAGCGCCCAAGGACAAGCCTTAGAATATGCGATGTGCATGTGAAACCCACTCATCCCTAACGCCACACCCCCTTACTAGTGGCGACTGCCACAATAGTCAATAAAATGCTGTAGATTGAATCAAATCACTCGTACAACTGCATTTGTAAGCCATTGACATAACTGATTTTTTTAACACAAGAATGGAACTCCAAGTCTGTCGTCGTATTTTCTTTGTTAATTATGAAGATCCGTCGTCCCATTTCGCCCGCAAGTTGCAAGGGACTTTGCCCTAAGGACCGGGACCGGCTTTCGACCGAACGACCCCATTTTTTGTGAGTGTCGTCGCTTCGTCAAAAATATTTTGCAGTGCGGTGCGATTTTTGCATGTGCAATTAGCGCTGGGTTAAGCCACACCCCGGCGCTCTTTGTTCGGCAGCCCCGTCCCGCTTGGACGGGGCTGCTCCGAGCAAATATCGGAGCCAAACAGATGCAAATTCGAAGTGCGGTTTCGTTTGTTACGCGCAATGTTCGACGAATTTTTCCAACTGCCCTCGTCGCTTGTGGCTTAGGGCTCACTGCGGCGTGGGTGCTCTATCTTGGATACGGGATTCTTCAGCTCTTGGATCTTGTTGTTTAGCCATTGCTACAATGCCTTTTCAGACCAAAAATGGTTACTTGCGGCAAATGACCATATATAGCGGCGTTAATCACACATTTGCTTAGTCGCTTAGCTACGAACGAGAAGCGTTCAGCAATGGTGCATCGCCGACCAAAAAAGGGTACACTAAAACTATAGTTTAAGCGGGTTCGGGGCACATCGGCATGCGTAGGAGTAGCAGGTGGGCAAAATTCCAGATCAGGATATTCCAGAAGTACTTTATATAGAACTTCGTAGTGCGGTCGATGACTTGGAAAAGTCGGTAAAGTCGCCGCAACGCATATCAAACTACGAGCCGAGTGCTCAGCGGCAATCGAAGACGCGGCAAAAGCTGAAAAAATTGCAGCGATATTTCGCGCCGCCGCGATATCCTCAAATGCGACGATCGACCAGGCAGACGTGTCGCTGGCTCCTCAAGCCCAAAACAATTGTATTGGAGATTTAATCACTCTCGACGCGATGGACGCAATCTATTCCGCTTGCACCTGGCTGAGTGACGCCCAGAGCTTACCGCGCAAGCCAAAAGCTTCTCGTCGTGAAGAAAGCAAAATCGCCAAACGGATTGTTGAGGTGCAAGAACGCCTTCGCGATCAAGGCAAAGACATTCATTAATTTCAATCGCCGTGGCCGCCGCGGTTTATGATTGACGAGGCGGCCAATACGTCAGAACCGAGCCAGCGCAGACCAACACCAGGCCAACTTCGGATTCGATATTGGTCAAATAATCGGCGATCCACCATGGTGTGTGGGCATGCCAATCAAAAAACGACGGATGGCCGGTGACAAAATAGCCGTAAATCCACAGGGCCGTTCCGGCCAACATGACGACCCATCCGGCGATAGCGACTTTACTCACGCATTTGATCTTTGCCTTCTGCAAAGCTCCCCAGCCTGACAATTCATAGCGGCTTGGCTACTCCCTGTTTGTTGTCAGAGAAAACTTTATTCCACGCTTCGTTTGAAAGCTGCGCTTTATACGCCATCCAACATTTTCGTGTTTCAGCCGCCTCGTCCTTGGTTTGCAAATTGCACCTGGTGCTGAGCCATCGCTTTGCGTCTGGCACAAACCCCGCAATGTCGGAATCAAACTCACTCTGCGATATCCAACGCACTTCGTTTGGCGGAACGCTATACATCAAGTCGACGTACTTGTCCGGAACATTCATGGCTTCGAGATATTTTTTGACAAACCCGCGAACCCGCCACGCCAAATTCGTGGCCTGGTCGACGTCAAGTTTGTTGGCCTCGTCCCCGGATTGTATCGGACGATGAATCCCCAGCCGCCCTATCGAGCCGAGATTTCGGTACACGCCAGAAACATAGATAAAAAAACAAGCGCTTGAACATTGGTAATTGATTCTCGGGTTCACGAGATTATTCGGCGCAATGACAGGTTGACTAAACCTCCGAGCGTCTGTTGCCGGCCCTGAAGGCGCCTCCGTGCTCAATCGGAGAGCGCGAATGAGCCGTCCGATCTTGGTTGCTTCAACAAGGTCGCCACCCGGGGAAGCGGCAAACACTCCGCCGTTAATCTTCTCGAAATTGGCTTTGTTTCCAAGAAAGTTGCGAACCTTTTCGAAATCGCCCGCTTGTATTTTACCCTCTAGAACGAGGACCCCTCGAAAGACCTTCACGTCCTCAAGAGCGCCCGCTGAGCTCACGCCAAGCATTAATGCCAGCGTTGAGGTGGCGAAAGCAAAGATTGGGCGGGCTATTAAGTTTGTCATCAGGGTTTTTGGGCAGCGCTGACCTTTGTGCGGTTTAATACTATGGTTTGATCCTGCTGCCTACTTGAGCACGAGCGCCCCTGCCCTTCGCTTGCAGGTAGCACGGCATTGTCGACGTCAGGACTGATCAATGAGGCGTTCTGTCTTTCTCATGTTGTTGGCGGCATTGGGGGGCTGCTCGTCCGGCAAAGCGCAAGACGTGGCTGCATGTCGGGCAGAGGCCGATCGATTTTATCAGGCTTATCGGGACGACGATGTGGCCAATCCGAGGGGCCGCTACATTGTCGAGTGCATGGGATCCAAGGGTTACGAATTTGATATTTCGTCAGCGGCCTGCGACAGTCGGCGCGCCTTGCTGACCCAACAGAGCTGTTATGTCTCTACGAGCTGGATCGGTCGTCTTATTGATCTATTTCGAACAGAATAAATAACTGCCTTGGATACCCGTCTGCTCATAGAGATCACTTATGTCGAATCGTGAGAGGATTGCTTACACCCTCACCTTTGTCGTCCTGATTGGATTTCTCGCCGGCTGGAAATTCTTCTCTGCCCGGGAAAGCCCAGAGTTCCTCGCACAACTTAAAAACATTCGTGAAATCACGGCGGCCAATGTGTCCGCGCCGGCCGTATCCGAAAATCCTGACGACTCCCTCAGAATTTACGGCGTCCATGTCGTTCATACTCCCCCATTCAAAGATCCCTTCATTGGCTATGCGATCTATCTTGGCCAAGGCCTGGTCCTGACAGCCTCCCATGTGGTCGGGCGCGTACCCGGGTATTCCAACCCCCGCGTGATCATTGGTGGTGAAGATTTGCCGGCGAAGGTGCTCAAACAGGGCGCGCCTGAGCACACTGACCTGGCATTGCTTTCAGTCGACCAGACGCTACTTCCCATCAGCCTGCAATTGCGGCGCGCTCCGCTGTGCCAATTTCCGCTGCAGGTTGGTATGCGCGTTGTTATTGTTTATCCGGAGCGAACAGTTCGCTCACAAATCATTTCGCCGCTGCTAATCCCAAAAGAATATCGCTCGAAGTTTCCGACTGTCATCAATGAGTCTCAGGGGTCCGGCTCGGGCGTTTTCAACGCTGACAAAAAATGCCTCATCGGCATCATGAGTGCCAGGGTAACAAAGTTTGCCTACCAAGGTGCGAATGGCGCCCTGACGATGAGAGAAAATGGGTATGCCGGATATTTTGTGCCGGTGTCGAAGAGATCACCATTTTTCCAGCCCGAACACTGACTGAAACTTTCGGCAAAACTGTCGGGCGCTTCTTTTTGCCAAAGCCCGCGCATCCTGGCTATTGGCCCTTAGCGAAGAATTGTTGTGCAGCGTCCAATGTCTGCCTTCGAGTGCAAAGCGGACATCGTCCTCGTATCGCAATTTGTCCGCTAGTGACCCAAAGCAAACATGGCTCGGACCCCCGATAAGAAATGAGCCGCAGCTGCTTGCAGCTCTTTTCCGTCGAACTGTAAACCAGCCGCTCATTTACCGCGACTTGGGTATCGTATCATCCTTGTCCACGCCTTGGTCGCGTACTGAGGTGTTATCGCAGTCTATTGCACGAGGGTTCCAGATCGGTAAGCGTGACGATCCCTATGGTGGGTGCCCGTGCATGCGTCCCTGCCGCGCCCGCGTTAGCAACTGCCGGATTGAAAGCATGCTCTTACGGTAGCAGGGTAGGCATGTTCGTGCCATTTGCGCCACATGGGATGAAGAAATATGCGAGACAACCTGGTTCCCGTTCAGACTTGATTAGTTTGCACGACCTCGACGCGATATAAGGGACGTAGGCGACGGGCGCGCGATTTGGGCCTGTCTGGCGCAAACCGTTAGAGGAGAACTCGATGCGAAAGCGTTCATTGATTTTGCTTGCTGCCGCGACAATTGGCCTGGCTGCAAGCCAAGCATCGGCAGCTGATCTGCCGAGGAAAGCCCCGGCATACATGCCGCCACCGCCGCCTCCGATGACCTGGACCGGTTGCTATATCGGCGGCAACATCGGCGGCGCATTTGGCGACGCCAGCTTAAGTGGCCCGGGTGGAACGGTTTCTACGGACGGTTCGGGCTTTGCCGGCGGCGGCCAAATCGGCTGCGATTACCAATTCAGCGGCGGATGGGTGGTCGGCATCCGCACTATGTTCGATGGCACAAGCAACAAAAGGAGCGGAACAATCGCAGGTGGCCCGCTCGCAGGTGACGTCGTCAACTTCAACAATCAATGGTTCGACACGTTGACCGCCCGCCTCGGGTATGCGTTTCAGCCTGCCTGGTTGCTGTACCTCCAGGGCGGCGGCGCCTGGGGTCATACAAGCACGAACATCACCGCCGGTGGCGCTCAAATCGCCCAGACCTCCCACACTGGATCAGGCTGGACGATTGGTGGTGGCGTTGAATGGATGTTCGCACCGCACTGGTCCGCATTCCTCGAAGGCAACTACATGGACTTCGGATCGCGCGACGGGACCGCATTCACTGCGGTCGGAACGACTTGTGCGCCCGGGTGCGCTTTCAGCGCCAAGGCAACCGAGACGACTGTCCTGATCGGTGTGAACTACCGATTCTACTAAGCGATTGTCGGCGGCTGGGCTTCCAGCGCAGCTGATAAAATTCAAAACCCCGGGCAAATCCGCCCGGGGTTTTTTGTCGCGGAGGGTCGTGCTGGCTGACGGCCCGAACGCATTAATCGAAAACAGGTCCATTCACGATCATAGGCGGTTCGCTAAGTGCCAAGAGCGGGCGCTTCGCCCACCATCATGGTTAATGCCCTCATCTCGTTTATCTGCGCTGAAGTAGTCGTTGCCCGGCTAATTTGATAAGCTTGAGGCGTTGCATTGGTCACAAGTTGAGCGCCATGAGCCATGATGAAATATTGCCGGTGAGCGTCGTTGCGTTCAGAGCCGAAAGTTACTCACCAGATGGCAACGTAATAATTTCGTTACGTACGGCATTTTCCAAAGCGGAGCGAAGGTATTCGGTGCCGCTTGAATGCTTCCACGATCTGATTGTCGATCTGCAGCGACTGAATGCGAGCAAGACAGCCGAGCCATTAATTCAGCCGGAAGCAACTTCTGTAGCTGCTGAGTAGCATCCGCTCTGATCAACAATGCCGATAATCTTATTAGTCTATTTGTTTCCGCTTCTTGCGCCAGCCGAGCAGATCCAACGAGCCGAGCGCGGTTAGAGAGTGAAGGCGGACAAATTCTGTTAGACTCTACTTGCTCGCCGGCGCCACTTGCTGGCCAACAGTACCACGCAGATTCCGCCCATTTCCAATATCCAATTCCACCGAGCGCCCAAGACAGTATTTCCGATAAAGCGATCAACATGATGGAATGACGCGGCACGAATGAGCACAAATCCGATAACTACCGTTGTGCCCGCCAAAGCGAGCCACGTCGGAAAGGACGAATTAGATGTCCAGACCAGCAATGTTGCAAAAATCAACACGCAAGCGATTGCTACGAACACGATAAAAACCGCTTGGACGATCTGGCGCTGGCCGTACCAGCCTTGCGCGTACGCGAACACGCGGCCCAGTTCGGTAAGCGCTGATTGAAGATCAAGTTGCTTATTTATTCCGAGAAAGAGGAATAGAATTGTAATGGCGGCCCACAGTCGCCGTTCTTTTGTTTTGACGTGACGTGACGTTATCCAGCAACTGACCGTGGCCAGAAAATAAAGCGCAACCGTAATCCAGCCGCCAATCGTTGGATCGCCAATGCCGGGCGTCCAATTAAAATGACGCAATTTGCTACCTTTTACTGTCGGCTTACGACCTTCCGCTTCCCGCGCCAGCCGAGCAGACCAAACGTCCGGTGGTTGAACGGGATTGCGGCTATGTCGCCGCAAGCTTTTTCGGGCGCGGCCCTTCCTAATTTGCCAATTCCGAAAAACTCCTTTCTTCAGCCGTCTCTGCTTGCTTTGCCATGCGATCACAATGGTCAGCGAGCTTAAGCATTTGTGCGCGTGCGGTTGGATCTTGGAACGATTGAGCCTTCGTCAAGAACTCTTCCGCTAACACGCGATATCTGCGGCTGGTAGCCAGTGGTCTGCGGTCAGACATTTTTATTCACCACACAACGATAGAACCATTTGGGAAATATATCACTGCCACAATCGGTTCGCCATGTCCGGTTTACCCCCGAAAGCCGACATTTCGCGTACAGAAGGCCTCAATGAATGCCCATTACGACGTCGTGCGAATACTCTGCAACGCGGCGTTCGCGCACTATGCTTGTGCTGTTTCTTTCAGCCTGTTGTCGCTTCACTGAATGCGCACTTTTCGGTTTATGTGCGTTTATCTGCTCTGCGTGGATTCCATTGACCGATTGCAGCGCCTGACTTTCTTTTTCCGGTGCGGCGAAATTGGACGAAACCGTCGCCACCGGTTCGCTGTCCGGCCGCGATTCAACTTTCGGCAGTCCTGCGATCTGCGACGTTTTGATCGGTGAGCCGACGTCCGGAAGCTCGTAACTGGACAACAATAGAAGGCCGATAAGTGCTGTGCCTACGAAAACAAAATAGGCCAGGATCGGCATTCGCATTGGAACTCACTCCGGACAAGGAGGTACTCAACTCCGCACTCTAAACCGTCGTTCACGTCTGCGGCGTTATGAAGGCAAAACTATTTTTGGAACTCGGCGAACGCCAGGTTGGTTAAGTTTTCTAAATCAGCGCAGAGTTTCGCAATGCCTCAGCGCGGGGACGATCATCACACTAGTCTGAGACCCACGACGTTGCGCGGGTCAATCGCGGTCGCTCTCGTAATTTGTGCCGCAATAATCATAGTCGCCGGCTGGTTCGGAAAAAGTAATACCCGTGAGGGCGGCACTATCGCGCACATGAACACTCATTCCACCGCCGGCTCGCGCTAGATAGCAGACCTTACGAAGGGTACGATCGACGACCGCTTTACGCCCGAAAGCAGACATGTGCTGCGCACAAGCCGATGTGCGCTAAGTGCCATAAGCAGACTTCCGTTCTCCTAGAACAGAAGGATTGCTGACGACAAAAATATAAACAGATCACGAACCTTGGCTTGCCAGTCTGCCGCGCCAAGGTCGTGACCCGCAAACAAGTGCTTTACCGCCCCGCACCAACGCGATTGACGCCGCCATTTGCATTGCCACCGGCGTTATGGCGGACCGCAGCGCGCGCCACCGGACGAGGCCTGAGCACGACGCCAGCCCTCGCCACGCAACCGGTCGGATAATCAACGTACTGGCAGTAAACTACGGCGCTAGCCGGTGCTGGACTGAGAGTGACACCTGCAAAACCCAACATGAGGCTGGCCGCAATTCCCGCAACGGTCACTGACTTAGTCGAGAAACTCTTCGTCCGATCCATGGTCATCCTCCTTATCGCCCGCGCTCTTCACGCAACTAGGGCTAAAACGTGGCACCGTCTTTTAGCAGTGTTGCCAAAACCGAAAATCCAAGTGCCATCGCGATTGTCACGGTCCAAATGGTCATCCACATTGGCCCCACCTGGTTGAATAACCCAGCGCATTTTGTGGCCCAAAAATATTGGGCGTGCGTATCGTTGAGCTACACCAACGTATATACGTTTTAGCGGGTCTCACGCTCTCAATTGTACGCGAGCGATGTCCGCTATTGGCACTTTGCGGACACGACAACCCATGCGGCGAATGTCCGCTTTTGGGGTAAGAGCGGAGGTGCTTTGGACAGATTTTAATGTCCGCTTCCCGCTCACAAGCGGACATCGAATGGCGTGATTGGTATGTCCCCTAAGTGCCACAAGCAGACATTTAGGCCGTGATCCGTCAGTCGGTCAATTCGCACCGCTGTATGTGCAATACCAATTGAGGCCCCAGGTTGTTACGATAGTGATATCCGCGACAGAGCCTGCGGCGTGGGGCTGTTTCGCAGCCGCCTGGCACTCATCCAAGTTTTTGAATTTTCCAACAATTTGAGAAGTTACACCGATAGGCATAATCGATGCTCCCTGGGAGAGCACCCCGATTACTATGATGAGCGTATACATCACAAAGTCTCCTGGTGGCCGGAAGATAATAATGTGCCAATCAATAATCCGGCTCAATTGACCTGCGTCAATGCGTGAGCTCGCATGTCCGCTTTGGTCATTAGCGGAAATTCACGAAATTAGCGCGAAACAGAGAGCGCCACGAGGCGGTCCCTCCGAAATCCGATCAGGTGTATCGATCAGACGACCGACGGAACACGACAGGAGGCATTCTTGTCCGAACCCAATCGAAATAAACTCTCCGCACGACTGCGGAGGCTCCCGGTAGACTTTCTGCTCGCGCTGATTAACGCGACAGCGATCCTAGTGATCGTTGCCGCAATTCTTGTGCTCGTCGCAATGGTCCGTATCGATAACTTCGCCGGAAGTATAGTTTCGACGATGACTGCAGCGGTGCTGTCAAAAATCGATCTGCCGTCAAAGGACGTGCTGGGGAATCTCCGAAACCTGACTGAGGAAGTCCGCACGCTCGGCAATACTCTCAGGGAAATTAAGGTGGGAGAAAACCCAGCCGTTCAATTGGAGATTACGCGACTGAAAGAGGCGCTGACAGTCCTCAATGTGAGCGTCGACCGGCTCGCAAACGCAAGAACGATCCTCACCGACGAAGCGATTGGGCGGTTGGGACGCGCGGTCACCGACACACTGACGAAGTTGAAAGGATGCGGTTCCAACGTTGGCCAAATGCGGCCCTATCTCAGCGACAACGGCCCTGAACCCGAGCGGCGAATGTCCGCTTTGGGTCAAAAGCAGACATGTGCAGCGCACAAGCTCATGTCCGCTAAGTGCCATTGCTCCTTATTGGAGGCGTCAATGTGATCAGAAGGTTGCGGTGAACATGGCCGCACATCCACGAATCACATAGGCTTTGCCGCCCAAAGCGCATAACGCGCAAAGGAGATACGCCTATGGCAACCCCAACAGTCACTACAGTTACCACCAGGCACTTGGCCGATGCGCTGGCCGAACAGCACCAGCTCACCAAGAAGCAGGGCGCGGAATTGTTGAATGACCTGATCGGAATGATCACCAAACATCTTAAGGGGGGCGAGCGGGTGAAAATCGCCGGTCTCGGAATTCTCCAAGTGCGAAATCGCGCTGCCCGCATGGGCCGAAATCCGGCAACCGGGGAGGCGATCCAGATCAAGGCCAGCAAGAAGGTGGCATTCCGCGCCTCCAAGGACCTCAAGGAGGCCGTCTGATCGGCGCTGCAGTAAACTACGCGCGCATGAGTTAGATTATCACATCTCGATCAAGTGTTCCGTGTCCGCATTACCCCCGAAAGTGGACATTTGGTGCCGCCGTGGGGATGTCCGCTAAGTGCCAGAAGCGGACATTCCTGCATCCAACCGGGCGGTCCGGCGGGCATTATGCCGGGCTGAGGCCCTGGCAACGGGTCTCATAATGGTCGCCGTCGGCGCTGGCCAGGTGATCATCGCGATAGCACTCGGCGGGTGATGTAACACCGCATAGGTATAATTATCGCAGGGCACCCACGGTGGGCCTTTTTTTCTCGGGTGGCTCGATGGAAAAAGTAACATAGGCAGTCCACCCTTCGAGCCGGTTTCTGGCGTCGAACTCGTAATAGGCCCTCAAGTTCAGGTAACCCTGCCAGTCGGACACCGGAAAAAAGAAACCGATCTGTGGCCCCACACCCGCAACCCGCGACTTGAAATCGCCGAGACGAGCGCCAGCGCCGCTGTCACCGCTGATCTGGTTATAAAAATAGCCAACCGCGCCAATGTGAAATTTGTCGTTGAGATAGGGTGAGATCGCCCAATCCAGGTGAGCATCGGTGCCACTCGTATATTGTGTATATGGATTGATGAAATTGTAGGTGAGGCCAAATATGGCGGAGACCTCGATCCCCGCCTTCTCGTCCAAATAGGTATAGCCAACACCGCCATCCACTGCCCAATGGCCAAGACCAAGAGCCGCCAGCCTCGTGGGGCTGTACGCGCCGACCGGAATGCCCGTCGTTGCGTAAACCATGAAATTGTGGACGTCCCGACTCCAGATTAGCGAGGCTGTCGGAGACAGGTCTCCAAATCCAAAAATTTCGTCTGATCGCGATCCCGACAATGTCGCTCCGCCGGGCCCGGTGAGCGTTGCCGACACTGTGGTCGAATTTCTTCCAAATAACAATGTCGTTCCGATCGCTGCCTGCGCACCGAATATTTGAGTTTCGAAAGAATAGGTCGGCGTGAACATGAAATAGTCCGACGGCGATTTTATGCCGGCTTGTATACCTCCGCCACGCGCGAAACTGACGCCACCGCTGGCGTCAGCCTTGGCATGGTAATAAGTGCTTTCAAATGACAACCCGGGCTTCAAAGGAACAGCAGCATAGCTGCCATACTGGCCTGGAAGCCAGAAGCTCACGCCGGCTTCATCCGCTACGCTTCGACCGGCAAAAGGCAGCCACAAAAGCACCGTCAAAAAATACGTCGAGTACGCAAGCAATCTGTTGCGCTGCGTATCGTTACCCAATGTTGAGCTGCACATTTCACAAAGCCGAACTGCTGGAATTCCGTTAATGCACGCACATAGCAAACTAAACCAACATAACGTACCGACTCAAACGCGCGCGCAGGAAGAGGATAAGCGGGATTCAAAGGCAAATATTTTGCGATTGGGATGTCCACTTTGGGTCAAAAGCAGACATGTGCGGCGCACAAGCCGATGTCCGCTAAGTGCCAATAGCAGACATCGTGAGCAGCGGACGCATCAGCAAAAAACCCCCGCGCGTTTCCGCCCGAGGGTTTCCCGGCCACATACCAAATTGATCAAGCAGCCTGCATTCGCTTCCTGCGCCAGCCGAGCAGACCTAATGCGCCGAGGCCCGTCACGAAAAGCGGCAGCGCGGCGGGCAATGGCGTCGCCAATTCCGCCGCGGGCACAGTGCCAAACGCGTAATCGAACTGGAATTTGCTGCTGCTGCTTGCTGTCAGGTCGAAGACGACCTCAACGTCCGCGAAGCCGCCGGCGAGCAAAAGGCCGATGTCAATCGGGCCCGCGGCCAACCCGCCGGGGAAGAAGAAATTTTCCCAATCGTCAAAACTCGCGAACGATCTCTGGTAGGTCTCGACGCCGTTAACTAGGACCCGCAGGATGGAGGAATCGAAGCCCACTTTGCCCGTGACACCGGTCGCCATGTTGCCGGTGACGTCAAGAAGAAACTCGCTGTTGGCGTTATAGTTGAAGACGAAATCGGCCGTCGTGACGTAAGTGTGCGATTCAACTGCGCCGCCATAGACGTCGGCCATAGATCCCAAGCCGTAAACCGTGCCGCCGGCGAACGCCGCCGGCGTGGACGAGGTCGGCAGACCCGTCACATAGGACCAGCTTGTGCCAAGCCCAAGAAAATTGAAGTTCGAGGTCAGGAAGGTGGGTTTACCGCCGCCGAGTGTGGTGACAGTAGTGGCGCCGTCGCCGTTTTGGTCGCCGGCAGCCGGCGCGGCGGCGTAAGCCGAAACGCTCCCGCCCGAGCCCGTGTTCGACGTGCTGCCCGCTTGCGCGGTCCCGGAACTGGTTTTCTGAACCAACGCACCCGCCGTCGCAATCCCGGAGCCGACCGCCGTCGCATGCGAACTCGCGTTCGCCTGGCCCGCAACGCCCGACGAGGTGCCGGTGCCGCCAGCGCCCGCAACGGCGAAAGTCTCGGCGGTGACGGCCGTCCCGGCCCGGGTGGAGGTCAATGAAATCGCGGCCGTTGCATCTCCGCCCGCGCCGCCCGAACTGCTACCCCCGCCCGTGCCGCCGGCGCCGCCGGTTGCCCGCATGGTGCCGCCGAGAATGCCGGCTGCGCCGTCGGTGAAAGCCAGTGAGGAAACCGCATTCCCACCCGCGCCGCCGGTCTGGTCTGCGCCGCTGCCCCCAGCGCCGCCGGTGGCGGTTTGATTAAGCACCAAAGCGCCGGTCGTCGACCCGCTGGCCGCGCCGACCAGGCTCGCGTTTCCGCCAATGCCGCCAACGGCGCCGCTGCTGCCGGCGCCCCCGGCGCCTCCGGTCGCCGTGGCCGTGGCTTGGGCCGTACCAGTGTCGGAGTGTGCGTCGGCAGATCCCGTCGCGCTACCGCCTGCGCCGCCATGATTTCCGACGCCTCTGGCGTTGCCGCCCTTCCCGCCCGTCGCGCCGGGCGCGGCGAGTGCTTGGCTAGAGCCGGTGACCGTGACGGACAGGGAAGCATTCGCGTTGCCGCCATCCGCGCCGTTGGCTGATCCGGTGGTGCCGCCGCCAGCGCCGCCGGCTCCGCCGAAGGCGCTCGTGTTCGCGGTCACAGTGCCGACACCGCTCACGACAGATGTCGCGCTCGCCGCCCCGCCAACGCCGGCCGTACCTGCGGTGGTGGCAGCTCCGCCGTTGCCGCCGGTGGCGGTCGTCGTCAGGGTCACACTGCCGATACCGCTCACGATGGCTGTGGCGCTCGCTGCCCCGCCCACGCCGGCGATGCCCGTGGTGGTGGTTCCCCCAGCGCCGGCGTTAGCTGTTACCGCGGTGACCCGCAGGCTGCTGGCCGCAAGGTCGTGGACGGTCAGTGAGGAACTGGCGTCGCCGCCGGCGCCGCTGTGGCCGTCCACTGTGGAGCCACCTTGGCCACCGTTTGTGGTTTGCCTGAGAGTCAGAGTGCCAGCGGTCGAGCCGCTGACCGCATCGATGAGACTTGCGCTGCCGCCCGCGCCGCCATTCGTTCCCGCAATACTGCCGCTGCCGCCGCTGCCGCCCGTCGCCGTGGCGGTAGCGTTCGCTGCGCCTGTGTCCGAATGGGCTGTCGCCGTCGCCGTTCCCGTTCCTCCCGCGCCGCCGCGGTCGCCGGTCGCACCGATCGCAGATACCGAGCCGCCCGAACCACCGCTGCCGGACGCGGTCGCAGTCGCACTGTCGGAGCCACTGGTCGAGGCCGAGGCTGTGGCGGATCCGTCCCCGCCGTCGCCGCCGGTGGCCCCCGCCCCTCCAGATCCGCCAACGTTAGGCTTTCCCGGCGCTCCGCCAAGGCCGCCGCGTCCAGTCGCGGTCGCGGTCGCCGCGCCCGAAGAGATTGAGGTTGTCGCGGTCGCCGTGCCATTGCCGCCGTTCCCACCCGCTCCGGCATTGAGTCCGTCGCCGCCATGGCCACCGGTCCCGCCGGTGGCGGTTGCAGTGTTGGTGGCGTCGGGACCAGGACCCGGGCCAGCATTGGCCGTGGCGTTGCCGCCCGCCCCGCCGGTGCCGCCGGTGCCCCCGGAAATATTGGCGCCCGCGGTGCCGGTGATCCCCGTAAAAGGGCCGATCGTTTCAGCGTAAGCGGCCGTGGTGATGCCAAACGCGAGTAGCAAGATCGACGGCAGCGCCGTCACACATGCAACCCTAACAGGATCGAACGTCTTCCCCACGGTTTGCCCCCATGGATAAACGCCACATAAAAATTCAATCACGCAAAGGTTGTGGAGTCAATTTGCCCCGCGGCACGTCGCAAATGGGTCAGGAACGGACGTGTGCAGCGCACTCGTAGACCTCTGCTATGGGTCAAAAGCAGACATGTGCAGCGCAAAATGTCATGTCCGCTAAGTGCCAGAAGCGGACATGGTGGGCCTACCGAACACTTTCAGTTAAAACCCCTCAATGTAGGCGCGCGCCACGGCGGCATTGCCAGCCGCGACGGCAGAAATTCCGATCGCGTGGACTTCGTGAGGCACTCCGCAGTCCGGGTGTTTCCGCATGTCTGCCATCATCGAGGCGACCGCCTCGCGAATGCGGCCGAGGCTGAGAAGCGCGAGCGCGCGCTCCTTACTCCGCTCAATGTATTGTTCCCGTGTCACCGTCGATAACGTCAAGGACACGGGCAAGTGCGCGTTCTCACTTGCCATTGGCCGTCCCCTTGGCCTTGGCCCGAACAGATTAAATTTAATGAATTTCGTTTGAGGCGTGCGTGAGCTATTTCACACTTGGTGGGGCGCTTTCGTGCGACAATTTCGTGGAAGTGCGCGCCACTCCACGAAGCGATGTCCGCTTTGCGTCAAAAGCAGACATGTGCAGTGCGAAACGCGAAGTCGGCTTTACCGCCGAAAGCAGGCATCTGAGGCACATTGCTGCGGCGATAGGCTGCCCTGATCGCCCGTGGCGGCGGTACTGCCACGTCAGTATCGCAATCGTGATTTAACAAGTTCGCCGTAGTGGACGAGCGTATTAGCCGTGAGTTCGCTACCCGGGAGGCGCGCTATGCATTCCTTCATCCGGCGCGAAAATCTCAAGCGCTACCGAAACCTGCTTATGGCGACTTCAGACGAAGCGGTGCGCAGTCAGCTCTTCAAGCTCATCTCCGAAGAAGAGCGGCGACAGTTCTTGCAGCGCATTTCGGATCAACAATCGACAGTCGACACCGTCTCACAATCCGCAAATTTCTGTTTGCAGCATGAGGAAAACCACCATGCATCGGGCGAAGCATCTTTCGATTAAGTCCGTGACGGTTGCAGGGATTGCGACCAGCGTTCTGTTGGCGCTTGGTGCCGTCACTCTCAGTGCGCCACCAGCTGGGGCAGTCGTGTACTGCCAGTACGTTGACTATCCGCACGGTTGCGTTGCCAGGGCCGGCGTTGTGCTCAGGCCACGTCCCGTGGCACGCGCTGCGGTCCGGCACAATGCCGGCGGCAATGCAAACGGTGGCGTCAATCGCGTTGGGGCGGGCCGGTAAAACGCGCACGCCGCGTATCAGCCGCATGTCCGCTTTGGGTCAAAAGCAGACATGTACAGTGCGAAAGCCGATGTCCGCTAAGTGCCAATAGCGGACGCCGTGAGCGGCAGCCGCATCAACGAAAAAACGCCGAGGATCGAGCCCGGGTTGATTGATCACAAACCAAATTAACTAGGCGATATTAGTTTTCTGCCTCCGCCTGCGCCAAGCACCGACGCCTGCGCCACCACCGAGGATGGTGCCCATCAGCCAGACAGCCGCGGGAAGAGGCGTTTCGCCACCTTGATGGTTAGTCACCGAGAGGAATGTTGCGCCGACGACACCGGTGCATCCATCGCCAGTGCAGCCGCCTTTGTAAATGTCCGCCGCGAAGAAGACATCCTCATTATTATATTGGCTGGTAGCGCTCTTGATGCCGGCAAAGTTTTGGACCTGAAAGTCAAAGCTCTGCCCGTTTGTCGGGCCGCAATTTCCCTGCGTGCAATTGCTGGTCATGTCCCAGGTGAAGTTGCCGAAGGGCGGATTGCCAACCGAGGCCACCGGCCCCTGAATGGTGAAGTGCGAAACGCCGCTGCCGGTCAGCGAACCCGGAACGATGCTCGCGCCGGCGACCAGACTGAAGGTAAAGACCTCGTGAGCCCCAGTATCGAGCAGGTAATTGGGAGAAACGTTCACCGCGATATCAACAGTCGAACCGCTAACCGTCGATATAGTCACCGTGCCGAAATTTCCCGAGCCGAAGGCATCGGATAGCGAAAATTGATAAGAGCCGAGACTTTGAGCGGCGTTTAGCGTCGTGGCGCCGCTAACTGTCGGCGATGCTAATAGTACTCCAAACGAACACGCCGCCATAAACCAGCGCGCCGAAACGGACAGACGATAAGTCATGGGGAATCCCGGAAACACGACGCCACAACTGATCCAATAACCTATCTCTCTGGCGCTCAGAGAAAATTCTACACAAATGGAAAATGAATATAGTTAAA
This sequence comes from uncultured Alphaproteobacteria bacterium, assembly GCA_963735285.1. GTDB lineage: Bacteria > Pseudomonadota > Alphaproteobacteria > Rhizobiales > Xanthobacteraceae > Pseudolabrys. Next base: position 147,478 of record CAVTKN010000014.1, read on the forward strand.
CGACGCCACGTCTTCCGATTTGTTGCGGTGCCGCCTCGATGTCCGCTTTGGGTCATTAGCGGACATGAACCTATGTCTGTGCGATGTCTGCTTTACCGCCGAAAGTGGACCCCTGCTGTGGGCGTCGGATTTCTTGATTGTTTACGCCGGACTGCAAAGTACGCACATGCGTTTTGGCTCGATCGGGCTGCTACAGGCGACCCATATACGTGCACCGCATTGAACGCATTGGCTCATAAATGAGTGCGTGTTCGGCACCGGCATGTCGTCAACTCGCGCGCACGGAAGCACGTCGTTCGATTTGGGCTGGGGTACGCTCTGATACATAGGCAACTCCTTCCATTGAAGGCGGGAGCGCAATTTGGTCTCTCAGGCACCGACGCCTGCACAGGAACAATCGGCCAAACCGCGCGCGTCGACAATGCTCATCCGGTTACCATCCGGAAACGTCGCGCACTACCCTAATGACGTTGGCGCAATAGCAATCTTCGTTGCATGTCACGTCCGCTTTACCCTCGAAAGCAGACATGTGCAGTGCGCTAGTCCATGTCCGCTAAGTGCCAATAGCGGACTCATGCAGTGCAGCAAAGGAAGACCGCCTCGAGGCAGTCTCGCCAAACATTCGTCCAAGTATTTTGATTATGTTGCGTTTGACGGCACGAGGGTGGACCCCTCGTAGGGTTCTGTCCGGCGCGTTCTCAAAGGCAGTGCCGCCGAACCCCAAAACTTTGAATCAGTGGTCTTGTCAATCCGGGTCAACTTTTTAGGCGCTTAAAATAAGCCGTAGTCCACGCCAAATGCCAACAGACCGAAACCAACTCCCAACCGTCGCGTCCCCAATCGTTCAATATGTTTTCTGTAACGCTTGGCTTACTCGTGCGCAGCCGAACCACAAGATACTCCCACATGGCTCATCCCCTGTGAGCTACAGCGAAAAGGCCGGGAAGTCCCCAGCCTTTGTTCTTTTTCATCCAGCCATTGCGCTATTACCTGATCAGTACAGATCGAATTGCTCGGTGGGCAAACTGGTCGCGGTTGTCATCATGCTGACGGGGTCGATGGAAGTGGTCTGCTTTGCGACCGTAGGTCCCGTAAGCCACACTGTGGCAACGATTGCGGTCATCAGCGTGAGATAAATGATGGTACGCATTGGAGGTCTCCGGTGTGGTGTTTTGGGGAGAGCCTGTCGCTCTCAATGATGCAACACTACTTGCGTCAGGTGCACCCCGATGTGCTGGCCATCACAAAAATTCGCATTTCGAAGGTATGATCGAACTAAGATTATGACGGGGTGATTTGGGTCCTTCTGGGCACCCGAGGCCATCGCAGTACTGCCGACCCACGTGAACTGGCCAGTTTTAAATAGAAAAAATAGCCATATCGGCTTCGAAATTGCCATCAGCTGATCGCAAAAAGAGAGACCGCTGCGTGTGGCTTGCACAGCGATCCCTCTCTACGTTCCGCCGGGATCGGGGGACCCTAGGTTAAGCAATTCGGCGTCTCGCACATGAAGCATTGCCGAACTACTCAGAATGTTATGTGCCGTAGATCACAGATCGTACTCGATTGCGCTTTTTCGTGATTACCAACACAAAGTCGCTGCACGAACAAAGAAAAAGGGCCGCGCCACGTTTATACGCGTCGGCGGCCCAACCCTATCTTGCCACGAGAAAGGTTCCCACAATTCCGGGCAGAACCTGGAACTATGCTGGGGAGTTTACGTGACGGGACTGGTCAATCACAGAAGCCACAACTGAGGTTGCCCTTTCCCGGGATAGGCCGTTCGGGGAATCCCGGCGGCCTTTCCCTTACTATGGAGCGAACTGATGCAAATTTCTGTGCCTTGCATTGCATGGCTCCCCCACTGAATACGCAACGCACGAAGGTCACGCGAGCGCTTCAAACTTCAACTGCCTACAAAATCAGGATAGAGGCAGTGAATATTTATGAATCGGTTACCATTGCCTCTGTGCGCGCTCGCGGCGTGCATACGCTCCTGGTCTATTGCAATGGAAAGCGCGACGACGACTGGCCATGCCAACACCAGGGCAAGCTAGCGATCGATTGCTTCGATGATGACGTGCCTCTGCGGGATTTTCAGCGCCGCTGCCGATGCACGGCTTGCGGATGGCGAAGGGCCGATGTGAGACCGGATTACAGCAAGCAACAGGCAAAGCGGCAGAGCGCCGGCTGGATGCGGACATTTTGCGGTGCAGAAGCCATGTCCGCTTCACCCCCGAAAGCGGACATTGTGGTCAGCTATCGCGCGAACGTTCTTCGGCCATCCTGAGAACAAATGCAGCGAAAAAGGCCACAGAGAAAGCGGACCCAAAAACATCTGCTGTTGTTGTGGCGATAGTCCCGGTTGTTTGCCCGTTCCAAATGAGCGCGACAGCTCCCGTCAATATTGTCAGCGGAAGACAAACAACCATCACTACACCGAGAATAACGATTACATTCTCCCGCGATACAAATTTGCTAGCCATGGGCTGAGCCCTCAGGGCCTTGTTGACCTACTTCGCGAACGTCCCCTGAACGGGGTTTTGATCACGCGCACAATCAATGCAGGCTATTTCTTTTCGCAGGAGGACATGAAGGATTTTCGCTCGTGAGGCGTAATCTTTTCGGACACCGCTCGTTTTCTGCACTCCTCTCTCTTTTCTTTCTCTTTCGACCGTTTCTCTGCAGCCGCTTTTTCCTGCGCGCGTAGCTTGGCTGCAGGATTTGCCGCAGGTCCAATTGGGAAAGTTTGGTTTTGCGCAATGGCAGCAAGCGGCCACGCTGCCGCCACACCGCTAAGAAGCCTGAGAAACGCGCGCCGTCTCATGCAGCCCCCAAGGCCCAGGACAAGGCATCATACCGACTTAAACCAGCTTACTGAAGGGGTCGTTCAGCTACTCGCGATGTCCGCTCTGGGTCAAAAGCAGACATTTGCAGCGCAAAATGGCATGTCCGCTAAGTGCCAATAGCGGACATTCCAATATCCGTCTCACTCAGCTCGGTGCGTCATCTGTAGACACGATCGGCAACTCGATTTCAAAAATGGAGCCGTGAGAACTCGTTTCAACGAGCCGCAAATTACCGCCGTGGTCCTGGGCGACAGTTTGACAGATAGCAAGGCCCAATCCCATGCCGCTACGTTTTGTAGTGAAAAACGGATCAAATACTCGGTCTTGATCCTCCGCAGTTATTCCATGGCCGCTATCTTGGACGGATAGCAAGACCGCCGAATTTTCTTTTAGCTTCGTAACTACTCGCACATGCCTTGAGCCGGAGGGAACAGAACTCATGGCCTCAATTGCGTTTTTGACCAAGTTCAAGACGATCTGCTGAAGTTGTATTCGATCGGCCCATACTGGAGGCAGTTTAGCCAGATACTCGGTTGCGACTGCTACTTGGCTCGAACTCCAGATCATGTTGCAACAAACCTAGTGCCTCTCGCGCGACATCATCGAGACGAATTAAATTCCTACGATCGTCCGCCTTCCTGAAAAGAGCGCGAACACTTGCAACTATTTCATCTGCGCGGTGGCTCGCGTTGATAACGGCAATTGCGGAGGTGCGTACTTCGTCGATATTTGGCGGCGTTCGTTTAAGCCAATTCAGAATACCACTTCCGCGCGTCGCAACTACAGCGAGCGGCTGTGCAATCTCGTGAGCGATTGCGGCTGTGGCGGCGTCCAAGCTCAAAAGGCGATTGGCGCGTTCGCGTCGTAGTAAGACTGTGGTTCGGGCAAGTCGGGCATAAAGCCAGATGGTTTCTGTAAGCAGTACGATCAGAACCGCGCTGCCGGCGATCAGCGCGTAACTCCGCGCTATGTACCAGCCGAGAGTGAAACGCACCGTCGTTAGGAGTGTTGACATCGCAAGATCTGGTAGGGTCGCAAAAAGTGTTACCGTTAGCCAGACAGCGAGCGACGTGCGCTTTCTAAAATACAACAGGAGCAACGCGGCAGCGCTGAAAAGCCAGATAGTGCCCGTGAAATAACTCGCAGTAGTAGTTTGGCTCATCTGATCAACAAAAAGGCTCGGTAAGTATCGCGCTCCTGCAGTGACAGCCCACGCCAGTCCCGCTGTTAAGACGAGCGTGCATGCAACAGCGATGGCGATTGTCGCTTTGATTGATCTGCCAAGTGGATCATCGGCTCGCGTGCGATCATCCGACAACGCGTACACGGTGACGGCCAGGGGAAAGGCGATATGCCAAAGAATAAAAAAATAAGGTGCACTGTTTAGTTGATCCCCGATCAGACCCGAAGGAGAATACGCACCCGGGAATGCGAGCGTTTGTAAAAACGCGAACAGACCGCTGAAAATATAGCCGCTTGCGAGCGCCAGAAGACCCGTCGAAGGTTGGATCGAGTATAGGGAAAACAACAGAGCCGCCGTTGTCAGATCTGTAAAGCACAAAACCGTTTGAAGTGCTGGCACAAACGCGTCAACGCGAGGCAACTGAACACTTGCGAACGGCGTGACGACTGTAAATACGAGGATTAGAATTAGGATGATCGCGAACGCAACCCTACGCTCTTGTTTGCTGGCAGGCGTGGCCGAAATGACAAGTGGGAACTCGTCGAGTGAGGCGGCGGGTAATTTTTTAGGGTCGCTAATCTGCATGGGTTGCGGCGCTAAACTCCACGCGGCCGAGCATATCGGTTACGGCCTCAGAAACAACGGTTCGCACGCAGACCAATAAGACCCGCGGCACTTTGGTCTACCTTGGGAGTCAAAGGCGGACATGCTGAGGCCCAACGAGCGAGTGCCACGGGGCAAACGGTAGCGTGTAACCTCCACATCTATTAGCAATTTCCGGTAGAATCTGTGCCGCCTGACGACTGCGAGCATATCCCTTTTTGGGCCATTAGCGGGCACGGCACCAAACGTTGTCGGCTTTACCCCTCGAAAGCATCGATGAGGTGGTCGTAGATCAAGCCAAACAATAATTGACTATGTGTGCCCGCCCGGGATCCGTGATTGGGCTGAAGGCTGGCTCACAGTCCAGCGGCGCGTGTCTGGGAATGGGCGTTTCGGAAATGGAATTGCCCTGGGTCGGCGCAACTATCGGCGGCAGCGGCAGCCGGTCGCTTTTATTGGTTCGATTGATTGAAATAGTGACGCCCGCAGCGTTGCCGGCGGTGACGGGACTCGTTAACGCACTGATGCCGCCAGCAGCGAAGCCACTGAAGAGAAAAGCCGCCGCGAAATTTTTGAACCTGTTGCTGGATGTGTAGTGCATGGCACGTTCGTCAGGTTTTGGTTGCAGGCGCTTCAATAAGAAACAGCGTTCAGTATCAACAGACCCACAAATATGGCCGTCAGCGATAAACCAAAAACTTGAACAGTCATCCGCTCGTCCATCGTCCTGTCCTCGATGACATCTTCCGTTCAACGAATATTTGCTTGACCGATGTCTGTGTAAGCCTTTGGCTTGCCCGCCTTAATCGTTACATCGGTGGTTTCGATACGCTCTGTCGTAACACCGCTATCGAGGCGGCCATTAAGTCCGATGGCGACCACGGCAATCGAGGCAATGAGGGAGACGACCACGATCTTGAGGTGAGTGTATTGCCCTGCAGACCAGAGTGAGCTGTCCATGGCGTATGCTTCGTTAGGGACGCGTGGTGCTTCTCAGTAAATCCCGTCCGCCAGGCTCGCGTTGGCGACCGTGCTTCTCGTCACGTGATGAATTAAGCGATCTTGGCCCGCTGCGACAGCCGGACGCCCCGGATGCATCGGCAGGACGACAACTTTCGTTCCGACATTCACTCGCGCATACAGATCGATGACATCTTCATTGAGCATACGAATGCATCCACTCGACACTTGCTTGCCGATCGTGGACGGGGCATTCGTTCCGTGGATGCGGTAGACGGTGCCACCGAGATACATGGCGCGTGCGCCGAGTGGATTTCCGGGACCGCCTGCCATGAAGCGAGGCAAGTACGGCTGGCGCTGGAGCATTTCCTCTGGTGGAATCCAGTCAGGCCATTCCGCTTTGCGCTCAACCGCCTTTACGCCCGACCACGTAAATCCATCGCGGCCCACTCCGATCCCATAGCGGATGGCCATGCCGGAGCCGATTACATAATAGAGATAGGTGTTCGGCGTATCGATGACGATTGTGCCAGCCGGTGCGAGCATCGGATAGGCGACCACGTGGCGGTGCAGGCGTGCGGGGATGTCGACGGGCATTTTAATGTCGTTGGCTTCCTGCGGCTCCCGTAAAGCTTGCTGGAATATGAAAGCGCTGCGGTTGAATACGCTCGCGTACCCGACCGGTTCGGCGACCACCGCCTCACATGCGCCGCTAATCAAAGTCGCGGCTGCAAGACTACCAATCACAAAAGTCTTGATCATGTTGAGCTCCCTGCAGCGAACTAGGCTCTTTTGATTGCAGGAAGCGTAGGGTAATAGCGCCTGATCGCGCCACTGTACGCTGGTTAACGGCAAATATCGAAAAGAGAGGGTGAGCTATACCAAGGTATCGAGTGGCTAGCTCAGCTCATGCCGAGAAGTCATCAACCATCAGTGATCAACGTGTTTATTCCAAAGGCCGCATTTGTCATGTACGGTCGAGTAATTCGCGCCGGTTGCCGGGTCAGTTACAATGGAAACCGGCAAGGGGAAAACGTATTTGCTTGGGGCACCACGGCCTTCCGGCAGGCGTGCTGGCGGAGTCCACGGTTCCGTATTTCAACACTTCGAGGAGACGGGTCATTGGATGAAAAACCAATACGATCCGCACCGCTACCGGTCGTTTTCGTCGTTGATGACGATCCGTCTGTGCGCGGGGCACTCAGCAGCCTTGTCCGATCGATAGGATTGCGGGTCGAAACGTTCACTTCCGCGCAGGAATTCTTTGGGGCGAAGCGGCCTGACGCTGTAAGCTGCTTGATCGTCGATGTCAGGTTGCCAGGGTTGAGCGGTCTGGATTTTCAGGCAGAACTTACGAAGGCTAGGATCCAGATTCCTATTATTTTCATCACCGGTCATGGCGATATTCCGATGTCTGTCAAGGCCATGAAGGCCGGCGCCATTGAATTCCTGACCAAGCCATTTCGCGATCAAGATCTGTTAGATGCGATCCAGGTCGCGCTCGAACGCGGCCGAGCCAGCCAGGCAAACGAGAAGGCGATTTCCGAGCTGAGAGCAAAATACCAGACGCTGACGCCCCGCGAGCAAGAGGTCATGGGTTGGGTAACTGGCGGTCTCTTGAACAAACAAGTCGCCGGCGAAATCGGAGTAACGGAGATCACGGTGAAGGTGCATCGCGGCAAGGTAACAAGAAAGATGGGCGCAAAATCTTTGGCGGATCTGGTGAAAATGGCAGACATTTTGGGAATTCGCCGCACAAGATCTTAGGACCTATACCTTGGTGTAATTTATCCACCCGTTTTGGTAGTTAATCGTTACATTTGGCGTCGTGCATGTCTCCGCACAAACCCCTAGATGTCTGGCCATCGAGGAAGCCAACTTGCCGAGGGAACCCGTGATAGCAATTGTTGATGACGATGAATTGTTCCGTCGCGCTACAATGAGCTTTATACGGTCACTTGGCTATACGGCGACCGCATTTGACTCCGCTGAAGCGCTCCTAGAGTCAGACCGAATCCAGGACATTGACTGCCTGATTACTGACTTGCAGATGCCAGGAATGACAGGAATTGAGTTGCAAGATCGATTGATTGCTCAAGGGCATCGCCTGCCTGTCATCTTCATTACGGCCTTTCCCGGAATAAAAGAACGGGCACAAGCGCTGGCCGGAGGCGCCCTCGGATTTTTTGCCAAACCGTTCAACGATCAGAGACTGGTTGCCTGCTTGAATGAAGCACTCACGGCGCGCAATGCTTGAGTCCGAAGAAATATCCGCTTTGGGTTATTGGCGGACATAGCTGTAATTAGCGCCAACGTCGACGCCCCGTCTGCTCGTCATTCGTGCGCTTCATCGGCGCCGTCTGACCTTTAGGATCACCACCATCGGCACAATGAATGCATATCGCCAGGCACCGCTATTGATGCTGAACTAGGACCGTGGTCCCGATCGGCACGCGCGAGTAAAGATCGGCGACATCGTCATTGACCAACCGGAAGCAGCCTGACGACACCGCTTGTCCGATCGTTTCGGGCGCATTGGTGCCATGGATACGATAAACCGTCGCGCCGAGGTTCATCGCACGCGCTCCGAGCGGATTGCCCGGACCGCCAGCCATCCAGCGCGGAAGATAAGGCTGGCGCGCGATCATCTCCGGCGGTGGCACCCAGTCCGGCCATTCGCGCTTGACCGTAATTTTCTGGATGCCACCCCACTGGAATCCGTCGCGACCTACCCCGACGCCGTAACGCATCGCCACGCCGTTGCCCATGATCAGATAGAGGTAGCGGTCCGCGGTGTTAACGATGATCGTGCCCGGTGGCTGTTCGGTTCTGTAGTACACCGACTGCTTGTGAAATTCGGACGGCAGATCACGATCGCGCGCGGTGTGGTCGATGCCTGGATCGACATCTTGCATGGTTGGCGCTTGCGATGGCATCAGCGGCGCTGCCAATGCCGGTGCAACCGGCGCCACTAACAGCGCGACAACGAAAATCCGCAACCAGGACATTGTATTTTTCCCCCGATGATAACGCCTGCTTCGTACAGTAGATTTAGATTCTGACTTCAATGTGAGTTTGTGGCTTGTCGGATCTGCGTGCTTTCTCGTGTGCCATCGGCCCATTCTCGCTTAACCACACGTTTGGTCGTATTGTGCATGTGACCCAAACTCGGGTGCTGTCAGTCGCCACTATCTTTAGGTTCTAAGCGCTCGAACACTTCTGCTTGCACAGCTTTACGTTCGTAGTCAGCTGCGAGCTGCAACATTTGGGTCCGAGCGCTGTCGTCACGGAATGACCGAGCATTGAGGCGGCACTCTTCCGCGCGAGCGCGATATCTCTGACTGGCCGGAATTCTTGCGGCCAGAGGCACGACGATTTTTTTCATATTGTTAGCGGACCGCATGAGACTGCCCAATCATTTTCCCTATCGACCTGCCATACGAATGAGTGATGCACGATCTCGTAGAATTAATCTTCGGCACGAGGAACGCGCAATCGATCCTGATTTTTCCAATGCAGTAATGTTGCGGCTAAGCGTCTCGACTGTGAGACCAAGATGATCGGCAATATCGCGGTAAGGCATCGGCAGATCGAGATATTTCGATTTTCCCATCCTGATTGATAGGTCAATCAAGAATGTTGCCACGCGGCATCCGGCAGGCCTGCTCACCATCAGTGAATGCTCCTGCGCCCGTCGAAGCTCATTAGTTGTGGCGGTCAACAGATAATTTGCAATTCTGCTGTCTCGAAGGGCTGTGCCAAGCAATGTGCTGCGTTTGAGAAACAAAATTAATGTCTCTGTCACCGCTTCTGCGAATAGCGAATGTGCCAGATCGCAACTCCATCCAAAAAGCTCTCCAGGAAAATGAAAAGCGGCGATATGGCAGCTGCCGTCCCGATTGGTCCGACCACTTCGGGCAACACCGCTGACGACTAGGAGAATATACTCGGTCGGATCGCCCTCGCAGACAATCATCGCATTGCGGCGGTAACGGATTGGCCCTCGGCGAAGCGCAAGAATGCTGTTCTTTACAGTACTCTGATTGCACCCCTGCAAAAGTGCTTTTGAGAAATCGACTGGTTGATGTTCAGAAATGTCGAGAAAAAGCTGGCGAGGATCAAGACCTACTACGAGACCGTTCATCAACCCTCCTATGAGCAGAGGCATTGACGGTAACAATTTGCGGCTGAAAAACGATTATACGAGTGTATAGGATGCGGCGTGACGCCGGGCCGTCTAGCTTGAACTCACCCCAAAGGGTGAGCGTCCCCTTCTCATCCTATGCGCCCGGTCAGTCCCCGCTACCGGGCGCATTCATTTTGCGCGTGGAAATTACTGGCGAAGAGACGTTACACCATTCAACTTGAGTTTGTGAAGGTCGGGTGTTTCAGTCGTCGCCTCAATATCGATCGCATGCGCATGTCCGCTATTGGTCATTAGCGGACATTGATCGCAGGCTCATCGGCAACTGCCGCGCCGAACGCCTCTAACCTTTAGTCCGCCGTGGATCGCTGCCGTAGGTGCGCTCCTCTCGAATTCTTCCGTTTGCCTTGTGGAGCACAGCCTGCCCCAGACCGCCCCTATCCTGCGCTTTATGACCTGCCTTTATGGCCGCTTTTTCAGCCGCAGCTTGCGTTCGGTGAGTGGAGATCGTGCGACCCTTGCTCTCTACTTTCCAGCCCGGATTAGTTGGTACCGAGTGAAATGCTTTTCGTGACATGTGGATTTCCTTCCCTGTTTTCTTTTCTAAAATTGTAGAAAACTATAGCGCCCAATCAAGGGCACCGACCAGACGAAAATTAACCTGTGTTCGCTTTGTGCCAAAAGCAGAGAGCAATCCTACTTCTTTTTTCTTTGTACCATCTGCTTGAGCGTAGCCACCTGCCGGAGAAAATCCTGTTTTGGTTGCGCAGGACTTCCAAGAACGATCGCGCCTGACGGCAAATCCGAAATGACGCCAGCCTGTGCTCCAATCTGCGCGCCTTGCCCGATGCTAAGATGACCGGCCATGGCCGCCTGGCCTCCAACGCGAACGAAATCTCCCAGTACGGTTGAGCCTGAAATTCCGACCTGTGCGACAATGACGCAACACCGGCCAAGAACGACGTTGTGGCCGATCTGCACCAGATTATCGAGACGGGATCCAGCGCCGATAACTGTGTCTCGCGCCGATCCACGGTCAATCGTCGTATTGGCGCCGACCTCGACATCGTCTTCGATAATAGCCCGCCCAAGTTGGGGAACCGTTAGAAATCCAGATTTGATGCTGGCAAATCCAAAACCTTCCTGGCCAATCCGAGCACCGGGATGGACGCACACGCGCGCTCCCAGTAGTGCGTGACTCAAGGTCACATGTGCGCCAATCCGACAGTCCCGGCCAACAACCACACCACTTCCGACAACCGCGCTAGCACCTATCCTGCATCCTGCGCCAATCTCCGCCGCGGTCTCAATAACTGACAACGGCCCGACCTCCGCAGTCGGATCGACCTTCGCTCCCTCAGCGACAAATGCCGTGGGGTGAATACCAGGTGTAACCGGTGGCACAGGATGAAATAATGCAGCGACACGCGCCCAGCCGGCATAAGGTTCAGTCGTAACTATCGGCACTGTTGCTGCTGGGACCCGCGCTTGCATATCAGGATGCACAATCACTGCACCAGCCAACGTCTGCTCGAGTGTGGATGCATAATGTCGGTTATCGAGAAAACTGACTTCATGTGGCCCGGCCACTTGCAACGGGGCCACGCCTTCCAGTAGGAGATCGTGACTGCTCGCAAGTCCGCTTGCCGCCTTTGCGACAACGGCAAGAGAATAAGGACCACTGCGGCTAAAGAAGCGGGCATTACCCAACACCGCATCAGCCATTTTCATTTTCCTCGCGGGGCAATCGAAATCTAATTAGCGGTACAATTAAAATTCGGAGAGTTGCACCGCAGATATGCAGTGATGTTTTGACATTTGGCGCCGATGAAACAGCCACACCAAGTCGAACCTGTTCTGAAGACGGTCCCAAAATTTTATCCCATTAATACACCAAATGATGTCTATTGTGCGATGTAAAATAGCGCACTATCGGCCACTCCAATTATCAAAAGTCCACTTTGTACTATTGGTAAACCCCGACGATATGGCTGAGATTGGCCATTGCAGACATCCGCGGTAGCTGCGTCGTTCAGATGGCTTTCTTGGCGTACGCCGCCCGCTCGGCGTCAACCATGAAATCGCGCGTGATTGGCACTGCATCGCGCCGGGTCGAAAGCAGCAATTGGAATACCATGTGCGAGCCGTGAAGGAATTCGAGTTCGACCGCCGCGAGATAGAATTCCCACATCCGGCAAAACCGCTCGTCGTAGATCGCCACCGCCCGACCGCGGTTTTTGGCGAACCGTTCGCGCCAATGTTTCACCGTGTAATGATAGTGTAAACGCAGCACTTCCATATCATCGCACCACAGCCCGCAGCGCTCGGCGGCGGCGAAAGTCTCCGACAGCGCCGGCACATAGGCGCCGGGAAAGATGTATTTGCGGATGAACGGCCCGGTGGTTCCCGGCTGCGACATGCGCCCGATGCAGTGAATGAAGGCATAGCCGTCAGGCATCAGGAGTTCGCGGATTTTGAGGAAATACTCGTCGAAATGCCCGATGCCGACATGCTCCATCATGCCGACCGAAACCACGCGGTCGAACTGACCTGTGAGCTGGCGATAGTCCAATTCGCGAAATTCAACACGATCAGATACGCCGGCGGCGTCGGCTCTGGCGCGCGCCATCTTGATCTGCTCGGGCGATACGTTGACCGCGGTGACGCGGCAGCCGGTTTCACGCGCCAGATGAATCGCAAAGCCGCCCCAGCCCGAGCCGATCTCGGCGACGGTCATTCCAGGCTTCAGCTGCAACTTGGCGGTAGCATGGATCAACTTGTAGCGTTGCGCCTGTTCGAGCGTGTCATGCTCCGGATCGCGAAAATATGCGCAGGAGTACTGCATCTGGTCATCGAGGAACAGGCGGTATAGTTCGCTGGAGATATCGTAGTGGTGGCGCGCATGAGCGGCGGCAAGTCCGATCGGATTGGCCTGATGCCAGCGCCGCAGGCCACGCCATATCCGCCGCATGAGCTTCTGCGAGCCGTATGAATACAGGCCGGCGCGGTTGATCGAGAATAGCAGTAAAAAGTCATGGATTGCGGCGCCGTCCTCCAGCGTCAGCGTACCGTCCATATAAGCTTCGGCGGCATACAGTTCCGGATTGATGAAAAGTCTCGTGTAGAGCTTGCGGTCGCGCAGGTGGATGGCGACGTCAGGCCCCGGCACACGATTGCCGAATACATGCGCTTTGCCATCGACATCGCGGACCCGCAGGGTGCCTCGATGAATGAAACGCCGAAGCAGATTTGACAACAGACGCATGTCGGAAGCGTACCACTTCGCGACTGGGCCGCGAGTGAGAAATGATGCTCAACCAGGGTCAGCCGCTGCTAGGTCCGTTATGAGCCATTGGCGGACATTTCCGAATGTGGGCGCCAGATCTGCATTACCCCTGAAAGCGGACATGTGCAGTGCAACTCGACATGTCCGCTAAGTGCCATAAGCACATTACCGCCCGCACCCTCTTACGACGCGCGCACAGCACGAGCGCCCCATACTTTTGAGTGTCAGGCCTAACAAAACGAGGCGATTGAGGTTGTCAAATTTCGATAAGTCAGCCGGCGGCGATGTAATTCGACCGGCCGTCCTATCATTAAGTGCGGTATCGCTTCCGTATAAGTGTAGTATTCCGTGCAAGAAATGAGGCGGATCATCCAAGCATGAATAATACCCTTGAGCCCATCCAAGTACCTGCCCAGATCACTGAGAAATGGCAAGAAATTATTGATCTTCTTGCTGAGGTGTTACACGTCCCCTCTGCTTTGATTATGAAGGTGGAGCCTCCAAACATTAGAGTTTTTGTTCGCAGCGAGTCGGAGGGAAATCCGTACGAGAGGGACGAACGCGCTTGCCTCAATACCGGACTGTATTGCGAGACGGTGATGAAAACCCGTCAGCTCCTGCTGGTGCCCGACGCTCTGGCAGATCAGGAATGGAATGCCAATCCCGACATCAAATTGGGAATGATCTCGTACATGGGAGTTCCGGTGGCTTGGCCCAATGGCGACATCTTTGGGACCATCTGTGTTCTAGACGCCAAGCCAAACGAATACAGCGAACTTTACAGGAAATTCCTGTTTCAATGTCGCGAAGTGCTGCAGACGGATTTGAAGTTATTGCAAGCCAGTGCCGAACTCGAACTCAAGGTCCTAGAGCGGACAGCGGAACTAAGGAGAAGCGGGGAGCAGCTTCATAAAACTCAGACCGAGCTCGCGCATGCAACGCGCGTGACCACTTTGGGCGAGCTGACAGCCTCGATCGCGCACGAAGTGAGCCAACCGCTCGCCGCGATGTCTATCAACGCCATGGCCGGCTTGCGCTTTCTCGACCGCGAAAATCCCGACCTGGGCGAAACGCGCGATGCCCTGCGGGCGATCATCATGGACGGCAATCGAGCGGATGACGTGATACGGCGCGTCCGCGCGCTCGCGAAAATGAACGACATCCAGAAGATGCCCCTCAATATCAATGATGTGATCGAAGAGGTGATACTCATTTTTCGGCAGGAAGCACTCTCTCATGGCGTTTCGCTATCGCAGGAACTTGCATCCGCGCTGCCGCAAGTGCTTGGTGATCGCGTCCAGCTGCAACAAGTTATAATGAACCTTTTGATGAACGGCATACAAGCCACGAGTGCCGTGACAGACCGCCGTCACGAGTTGCGGATACGATCGCAGGAGCACAGACCCGATCACATACTTGTTGCGGTCGAGGACACCGGTGCCGAAATCGAGCCGCAAAATGTGGACCGGCTGTTCAGCACTTTCTTTACGACAAAGCCGGACGGTTTGGGCCTCGGCCTATCGATCTGCCGGTCGATTGTCGAGCAGCACGGCGGCAACATATGGGGGACTCGGAATTCCGGAGTGGGCAGCACGTTTCAGTTTACGTTGCGCGCGCGTGGGGAGACGTCATCGTAGCCCCCTGGGTCAAGGCTCAAAGCCGGGCCGGCTTGTGGCATCCGGCCTCGTGGAAGTGCAAGCATTGGCAACGCCGTAATTTGCGGGATGTCCGCTTTGGGTCATAAGCGGACATGTGCAGTGTAAACCGTCGTGTCCGCTTAGTGCCAGAAGCGGACATTGACTCTTATCAAAGCGCGCGTTGATCTGACGCAATCTGCTTTTTCT
>CAVTKN010000015.1:0-12133 GCA_963735285.1 uncultured Alphaproteobacteria bacterium
CATCGCCGCGAACGCCACAATGGCGGCAGGCCCCCAGCGCCGCAGCGCCACGGTGGATTGCGCCATCGTATATCGATTTATCATGCCTTGCCCGCTTGGAATATGTGTCCGCGTTTGCGTCGATCGAGTGTCAAATCGCAATTTCTGGATAACCAACAGCCAACACCATACGCCGCCAATTTGTTCCTGGGGACTACCGCAAGTTCAGTGGGCGATTCTCTCATATACCACAGCGAGTGTATGAACGAAGGGAGGCAGCTGGAATTGGCACCTAGCGGACATTCCGGTGCGACCTTTTAATGTCAGCCGTTGGGGTAAAATGGACGCCAACATCGGTTCGCAGATGTTCGCTAGGCCGGTTCGACAGGCGGCTAAAGCCGTCCTCTTTTACCCCTGCTTCTCAACTCGCTTGAGCGGTGTGTCGGGCGGCAAGGACACCCAAGGGTGGCGTGACTCCTCCCACACCGCGATGGCCGGCGGTGGGAAATCAGGGTCAGCGAAGTTGCCGATCGCAACCGTGATTATCCCGGGGAACCCTGTGTTTTCCCAGTAGACGGTGGAACCGCACGTCGGACAGAAATGAAAGGTCAGCGTGTGGCCACTTTCGGCCGCCCGCATCCATGTCGTGGCTTTACCGGAGAAAGTGATTTGCTCGCGGCGGAAGCGCGCCTGATTGCTGATCACAGCGCCAGTGCGGCGTTGACACGCAAGGCAACTGCACATGGAGACGCGCGCAGGCTCTCCATCGATCGAGAGGTGAAGCTGTCCGCAGCTGCAGGCCGTGTGTCGGATCGTCATGAGTGGGCTCCATGATCGCCAAACCCTTGATTAGGTCGAACGCTATAATTTCGGCGCTACCGCGTGTGCTCGTCGCCATCGTCATCCGAAAACGTTATCGGTACAATACGCTTGCGGTTCACCCTGAGGTCGAAAACATCGAACCGGTTGTAGTAGCCAACCACATCGTGGATTTGCTTGGGCTCGACGAGCGGGATGATGCCGAGCACGACGCCGCCATGAGCGGCAGGTACCGTCACCATCGCGAGTGCTGCGAGCAGGGGGAACCCGACCACGGTACAAAGCGCGGCGCCGAACAGTTCTGGCCAGAGCGATCGCGGCGGAATGCGACGCCGCATCATACTGAGAAGAACAAGGCCGGCCGATCCAGCAAGCGCCGCACGTGCGACGGTCAGGAAGAAGGCGTCGAGCCCGGATAAGGCAAGTCGCGTCGCCGGCAGCGTCCCTGCGAACAGGCACATGCCAGCGAAACCGAGCAACAATCCAAGTCTACGATGGGAGGTGGCCATGAACGGTCGCTATGAGCAATCGCCGCGATACGACGGAATATCCGAATTCTGACGCGTAACTTCGCACACGACGTGGACGTCCTTTTTGGTGAAATCGGCAAAAAAGCAACCCGGCGATGATAAAAATGCCTGCGAATAGCCGTTTGGCCCTGAGGTAAGGAGCAGCACACACCGCGACGTCACTTTACCGGGCTGGGCGATCATTGGTAGGCTTTCGGATAAGATGACGATCGTTCGGGGGAGGATAAAGAAATGATCACGACAGTACGTGCTCTCTTCGTAAGCGTCGCGGCGATCAGTCTTTTAGCGATCGGCCCGGCGGCGAATGCGCAAGACAAAACCATCAAGATCGGCGCGTTGTTTCCTATTTCGGGACCAGGCTCCTATTTCGGCGCACAGGACAAACAAGGCGTCGAACTCGCGCTGGAACAGCTTAATAAGGCGGGCGTGAACGGCTATAAATTCACAGTTCAGTACGAAGATTCGAGCTGCGGGCCCCTTCCCGCGACGCAGGCGGCCAAGCGCCTGATCGAACAATTCAAGCCCGACGTCATTATCGGCGAAGAGTGTTCGGACGCGACGCTCGCCGTCATGCCGATCGTGGAGCAGGCGAAAGTGCCACTTCTCAATGCCGGCTCTTCTTCCATAAAGGTCACCGAGCCGGGCAACCCATGGACTTTCCGGATTATGCCGAACGAGGTCATGCAAGGCATCAACCTCGCGGATAATGCCTACAAACGACTCAATGCACGTACCGCAGTCCTGCTGTTCGAAAACACCAATGCCGGAATCGGCAACGCCCAGGTTTTCAAGGACACTTTCACCAAACTGGGTGGACAGGTTTTGGCGGAAATCGGCTTCGGCCGTGACGTGAACGACTTCACATCAATCGCAACCCGCGTCGCGGGCCTCGGCAAAATCGATGTGATCCCGACATATACGCTGGAAGGGCAGGGCCTGAAGATCACGCAGGCGCTCGCACAGGCCGGAGTCACCAAAGGAGGTGGCGGCGCCGCCATCCAGATCGGCACGATCTGGCTACCGTTCGGTTTCGAACAAAAGGCAGGAAAGGCCGCTTTGGGCTACATCCGCATCGTGCAGTTCGACCCGACGGAGACTCGCGATACCGTGAAAAACTTCAGCGCGGCGTTTAAGGCGAAATATAACGCCGATCCGACGCACTTGAATGCGCATGCTTATGATCAGATCATGCTGATTGCAGATGTCGTCAAGCGCGGCGGCAAGGATGCCCAATCGATCCGCGACGGCCTCGCCGCCACCAAAAGCTATTCAGGCGTGACCGGTAGCGTGGAGTTCGACAAGACCAACCAGAACACCAAGATGGATACCGTCCACTACATGGAAACAAAGCCCGACATGTCATGGACAAGCCTGAAGTGGAACTGACCAGACGATGACAACAACGATCGTCCTCCAACAGGCGATCAACGGCGTCGTTCTCGGAAGTCTCTATGTTCTAGTGGCGTTGGGTCTGACGCTGATTTACGGCGTGCTCGTACAGATCAATTTTGCCCACGCCGACTTCGTCACGCTCGGCGCTTTTGCCGCCTATTTCTTCATGCACATGGTCGGCGCCGGCTATATCGTCAGCATTGGCGCAGCATTTGTTGTAGGCGCCGTGCTCGGCTGGTTGATCAATGCGGCGATTTTCACGCCCTTGCGGCGCAAGGGAAATGAACTCTTGCCGCTGATTGCCACGATCGGCGTCTCGGTCATGATGCAGAACCTGATGCTGACGTGGTTCGGACCGATCCCGTACGCGTTTGAGACGCCATACAGCAGCCAGGTCATCCGCTTTGCCGGAATGTTCGTATCCTGGCAAAGCGTCATCATCATCGCGGTTTCATCCATAACAATCGTGCTGCTCTACGCATTTATGAAATTCACATTTCTCGGCAAGGCGCTGCGCGCGGTATCGCAAGACCGTGAGACCGCCGGGCTTATGGGCATCAACCCCAACCAGCTCATCATGCTGACGTTCGTCATCGCATCAGCGCTTGCCGGTATGGCGGGCGCCATGCTGGCACCTGTTCTTGTCCTCACTCCGTTTGCGGGGACCTCGGTCATCGTGAAAGCCTTTGCCATCGTCATTATCGGCGGATTCGGCAACGTGGAAGGAACGATTCTCGCCGGGCTCATTGTCGGTCTCATCGAAAGCTACACGACGCAGTATCTCGACCCCGGGCTGATCGACATCGTCGTTTTTGCGCTTTTGTTGCTGATGCTGGCGATCAAGCCGACCGGGTTGATCTCCGAGAGGCGCGAAGAGAATGTCTGAGCCCGCAATCGCCCATTACCCGGCGGATTTGCGGGTCTCGCCGCTGGCGCGGCGCATGGGATTTCTGGTCGCAGCACTTGCGATCATAGCGCTGCCGCTGATTTTCAACGACACGTACTGGCGCACGAACTTGACGCTTTGCGCAATCAACGTGCTGCTCGCGCTCGGACTTGATTTTATCCTCGGTTATGCCGGTCAACTCAATCTCGGCCATTCGGCCTTTTACGGGCTTGGCGCCTACGTCTCCACATTGCTGATCGTCAGGCTCGGGGTGCCATTTTGGGGCGCGTTCGCTGCCGGTGTCGCTTTTTCCGGGCTGGCGGGGATGTTTCTTTCATTGTTTGCGGTGCGCTTGCGCGGCCACTATCTCGCGATCGCTTCGCTCGGTTTTGCGGTCATCATCTACCAGATCCTGCTGAACTGGATCAGCCTGACGCAGGGCCCGCTTGGAATCTACGGAATTCCACCACCGCCCGCGCTTGTCATCGCCGGAGTGCAGCTTGCCGACTTTCACAACCTGGCTGCTTTTTTTTATCTGGTGTCAGGGTTCACGTTCCTCGTTTATCTGCTGCTCAGGCAGCTGGTGCGGTCTCCCATCGGAGAAACGCTGACCGCAATCCGCGAGGATGAAGTCTCCGCAGCCGCGCTCGGCATTAACGGCGCCGCCTGGAAGGTGTTTGCGTTCGGCGTTGGCGCCGCCGTTGGCGGTGCGGCGGGCTGTTTTTACGCGAGTTTCGTCGGAACACTGGTACCGGACGCGTTTTTCGTCACCGAGGCCTTCAATATACTGGCCATGGTCATCGTCGGCGGCATGGGTACTTTGATTGGCCCCGTATTCGGTGCGATCCTTTTGACACTGTTGCCCGAGTTGCTGCGCGGGATCGGCGATCTTCGTCTGGTCGTCTATGGCGCCGCGCTCACATTTGTCGTGCTGTTCATGCCTGGCGGCCTCGCTCAGGCCGCGCGTATCGTGCGGGAAAAGTTCACATTCGGCGGGCGGGTGCCATGATCGCAGCCGCAGCGGTGGAAACGCGCACGTCAACGGCAGGGGAGCCGCTGCTACGCGTGCAAAATCTGCACAAGAGCTTTGGTGGCGTACGCGCTGTTTACGATATTTCTTTGGACGTTGCGAGCGGCTCAATCTTTGCGATCATCGGCCCCAATGGTGCGGGAAAATCTACGCTGCTCAACCTGATCAGCGGCATCTACCAGCCCGATTCCGGATCGCTGTCGTTCGATGGTCACAACCTCTCCGGGATGCCTTCGCACCGGCGTGTGCGGCTTGGTCTCGCACGCACCTTCCAAAAGATACGTTTGTTCAAGCAACTCAGCGTGCTCGACAACGTCCTTGCCGGGTTTCACGTCCATCACAAAATTCCGGCCTGGCAATATGTCTTGCACGGCGCGGCCTTTGCAGATGACCAGCAACGCTGCCGCGATGAAGCGCTACGGCTGCTTGACTTCTTCGGCATGACGGCGCGTCTGCACGTGTTGGCCGGGGTGTTGTCTTACGGCGAGCAACGCATGCTTGAAATCGCGCGTGCGCTTGCGACCCGGCCACGGCTATTGCTCATTGACGAGCCCGCGGCAGGCTTGAATGCCGCGGAGGTCGACGTATTGCTTGACCGCATCCGCACCTTACGCGGCAGTGGCATCACCGTCATTGTCGTTGAGCACAATATGGACCTGGTGATGAACGTCGCCGACCGCATCATGGTGATGGAATACGGCCGGTATCTGTTCCAGGGCGCGCCGGCCGAGGTGCAGAAAAACCCTGCCGTGATCGCAGCCTATCTCGGTGGAGAATTGTTGTGAGCGCGCTGCTGTCGGCCGAAAAGCTCGAACTCGCTTACGGGCAGGTGGCTGTTTGCCGCGACATTTCGATACACGTCGAACAAGGCGAAGTCGTCGCATTAATCGGCGCGAACGGCGCGGGGAAATCGACCACGCTGCGCGCAATCGCGGGTTTGCTGCCGCCCCGGCACGGCTCGATTGTATTTCGCGGGCGTGACGTGACGGCGATGCCTTCGCATGAGCGCAGCAAGCTCGGTATCGCGCTCGTTCCGGAAGGCCGGCATGTGTTTCCGTTCCTCACCGTCCGGGAAAACCTTGAGCTCGGCGGCTTCAAGAATCGCAACGACAGTGCAAAAGTTCGCCGGATGATCGGCGAGATATTCGGCATGTTTCCCCGCCTGGCGGAGCGGAGCGGACAAAACGCGGGGACATTGAGCGGCGGCGAGCAGCAAATGCTGGTGCTCGGCCGCGCCATGATGTCGGAGCCGCAATTGCTTTGTCTCGACGAGCCCTCGCTCGGCCTCGCACCGATCGTTGTGCAGGATATATTCCGCACCATCCGGGCCATCAACGCGACTGGTACCAGCGTGCTGCTGGTCGAGCAGAATGCCCGCTACGCGTTGGAAACGGCCAGCCGGGGTTACGTGTTGCAGACCGGATCGGTGATCGCGAGCGGGACTTGCGCCGACCTCAAGCAAAATCCGCGCGTTCAGGAAGCCTATCTGGGCCGCATCGCCACAGCCGTTTCATAAGGGAGCGGGGTGATGACAACCAGCAAGTATTCACTGGCAGGAAAATCAGCGATCGTGACCGGCGCCGGCAACGGGATCGGCCGCGCGATCGCGCTCGCTTACGGGGAAGCCGGAGCCGCCGTCGCCTGCGTCGATCTTGACGCGCAGGCTGCCGAAGCAACAGCCTCGGCGGTTGCGAAAAGCGGTGTCGAGGTTTTGAGCGTGCGTTGCGATGTTGGCAACGAGGCGGATGTCGAAGCCGCGGCACAGGCGATTCTGGGTAAATTTCCGGCCGTCCATATTCTGGTCAACGGCGCCGCCGGTGACGACCCGAACGGTACTGTACTCGATCTCACTTTGTCCGACTGGAACCGGGTATTTGCGGTCAATGTCGGCGGCGCATTTCTGATGAGCCGCGCTATTTTGCCTGCGATGATCGCGGCGGGTGGTGGCAGTATCATGCACATTGCCTCGCAACTTGGTTCAGTCGCCGCGCCACGCCGCGCGGTCTATTGCGCGACCAAAGGCGCACTTATCCAACTTGCAAAGGCGATGGCGACCGATCACGCGGCGCAGAATATCCGCGTCAATACACTGTCGCCTGGTGCGGTCGAAACCGAGCGGTTGATAAAACGATTTGGAGACATGGAAACCGCGCGTCGCGTGTCGGGTCCGAAACATCTGTTGCAAAGGCTCGGGCAACCGGAAGAAATCGCGCTCGCAGCTGTGTTTCTCGCGAGTGATGCATCAAGTTTCATGACCGGCGCCGACCTTTTGGTCGACGGCGGCTATAACGCAACCTAGTCTCTGTGCTCAACGCCCGAGTATGCTGCCCGCCATTGCGCGCGGGTCTCGCGTGGGCCAGCCGCCAGCGTCCGCGGCCTGGAACAGATCAGATAAGTGCATATTGAAGAGAGCCGGCTCCTCCAGATTGATGTTGTGGCCGCAATTCGCCATCACGACCAATGCGGCGGTTGGGATGTTCTTCTTCATCAGGATCCCCGGTTCAAGGCAGGGCCAATCCTCATCGCCAGTCATAATCAGAGTTGGCGCCGTTATTGTTTTCATCCGATCGACGAGATCGAATAGCGACGGGCGCCGTTTCTGAACACCACGCATGGTCAGAGCCGCGCCTTCGGTCGAATGCTCGGCGAGCTGATCCGCGAATTCCCGCCAGCCGCGGGGATCCTTGTTCTGATGTTGCACGCGCGTGGGGCCGAGCGCGTAGCCTTCGGCCGCCTTTTTCATCGTCAGCTCTTCAAACCGTTTCGCGGAGGCTTCCGCCTCGTCAGCAAATTTAGCGCGTTCGCCGGGCGCCGCACCGTATCCGCAACCGGCGACCACGATCGAGCGACAGCGCGCCGGATAGGTGAAGCCAAAATGAAGAGCTGCAAAGCCGCCCATTGAAAGGCCGACGATGTGTGCCTTGTCTATCTTGAGGCCGTCGAGCACGGAACGAATGTCATCCCGCGCGCGATCTTGCGAATAGCGCTCGCCGTCCGTCGGCACGTCTGAAGGCGGGTAGCCTCGCGCATTGAAGGTAATGCAACGATAGTACTTCGAAAAATGACGAACTTGCTGTTCGTACGAACGGAAGTCGCCAGCAAATTCGTGAATGAAAACGATTGGAATGCCTTTGCCGGTTTCTTCGTAATAGAGCTTGATTCCATCGTCGGTCGTAAGGTGTGGCATGAATTCCCCTATTAGAAGGCTTGGGCGCGCGCAGACAATCCGGCGTCGATGGTGACAACAGAACCGCTGGTATAGGCCGAACGTTCGGAAGCAAGAAACGCGATGGCCGCGCCAATTTCTTCCGCACTGGCGCCGCGGCCGAATGGCAGCGGCTTGAACAGGTCCTGCCAATTGTCGGCACTTCCGGTGCGATCGAGCGCCTTCTTTTTCATCAGGCTGACCAGCCGATCGGTGGCCACTGGACCCGGATTGATCGCGACAACACGAATGCCGTCTTTGGCGCTAACGCTACCGAGTGACTGGGTGAAAGCGGCGAGCGCCGCGTTTCCTGCAACACCGCAGATATATTCGGGGTCGTGGGTTTGGGCGGCATTGCCGACCACGTTGACGATCACGCCCTGCTTGCGCTTCTGCATCAGCGCGTAGAAAGCCCGGCACATGTTGACATAGCCAAACACTTTGAGATCCCAGGCTTTGCGCCAGGTCGCCTCGTCAACATTGAGTAATGTGCCGCCGGGGATGGCTCCGGCATTGTTTACCAGGATGTCGATGCCTGGATAATCGCGTGCAAGCTGGTTGACGTTGGTACTGTCGGACAGATCAGCGGCGACAGTATCAACGCGCACGTTGGTCTTTTGCACGATGGCTGACTTCGCCGCAGCAAGCGCGTCTGCGCTGCGCGAGACCATGATGACGTTGCAACCTTCGGCAGCCAAAGTCTCGGCGGCAGCGCGGCCAATCCCCTTGGACCCGCCGGTAATCAATGCGGTCTTGCCAGCCAGCTTTAAGTCCATCGGTGTTACCCCCCTCACGAAAACGCAATAAAGTGACTATGGCCGCCGCGCCGACCATCGGCAACCATCCTTGTCAGCGCGCCGCTTCGATCAGACGGCGAATACCTTCGCGGTAGCCCACTTTGGCGCGAAATCCGAAATCGCGTGCCGGTGCCTCGGTGTCCACCGGTCCTCGCGCCGTAACCGGCTTGCTGTGGTCGATCTCAAGGCGCACAGGTTTTCCTGCCGCTGCCGCAGCCGTCGCGATGTTGTCAGGGGTGACCTTTTCAGGATGCGCTATGAAATAGCTGAGCTGCTTGCGGCCCTGCGAAAAACTGGCGG
This sequence comes from uncultured Alphaproteobacteria bacterium, assembly GCA_963735285.1. Lineage (GTDB taxonomy): Bacteria > Pseudomonadota > Alphaproteobacteria > Rhizobiales > Xanthobacteraceae > Pseudolabrys. The sequence continues at coordinate 8,939 of CAVTKN010000015.1, forward strand.
AGACGGCGGCCTGCGCAGCGTCGTCGATATAGATGTAGGGCCAATCGGTCAGTGGCTCGATCCGCGCGACACCACCCGCCAAAGCCGCACTGACAATTTTCTCAATCGTGAAAACGGTCTGCCGCCCAGGGCCATAGATCACCGTGTAGCGCAACGAGCAAAGATCGAGCGGTATATTGCCCCACAATCCACGTAACACGAAATCGACCGCTGCCTTTGAAGCGCCATAGACCGAGGCCGGACGCAATGGATAATCTTCGCCGACAGGTTCGTCTTCATAGAAGCTGCCAAGCGCCGAGACCGACGAACAATAGACAAACGTTTTGACACCGGCCTCTACGGCGGCGCGTAACAGATTTAGGCTGCCGACGACGTTAATCCCCATAACGCCGACGGGGTCGTCGGCCATCACCATCGGTCCGGATACGCCACCGGCGTGGATAACGTGCGTGACTCCCTCGCGCGTAAGCAATCCTTTGAGCTTTTCGCGATCCGAGAGATCGTCAAGAATTTGCGTCGTCGGCGAGGGCTGCGGATCAAGCCCGACGGCGCGGTGCGCGTTGTGGGCGAGCAATTTCATCACAGCGTGGCCGAGGAACCCGCTTGCGCCTGTTACCAGCGTTACATTGTTCGACATTCTGGAATTTCGTCAGACTATCTTGCTGGCGTGAAAATGAGTGATTTCGGCATCGCTATATCCTGCATCATGCAGGATTTCATCGGTATGCGCGCCCAATTCCGGCAAAGTCGAAACGATACGTGCCGGGGTGCGCGACAGCGTGACGGGTTGGCCGACGACGCGAATGTCACCGCGTCTGGGATGATGCAGCGGCGCCGCGATACCAAGATGTTCGACCTGCGGATCGGCAAAGACTTCGTCGAGTTTATAAATCGGGCCTGCGGGCACCCCTTGCTGCTCGAGCTTTTCCAGCCATTGCGTGGAGCCTTTGGTCCTGAAAATTTCGGCCAGGAGGGCGGTCAGCTTCGGCCGGTTGCGGAAGCGCAGTTCAAGCGTCGTATATTCAGGCGCCATGCCGAGATCGGGTCGCTCCAGCGCCACGCAGAGCGCGCGCCACTGGCCATCGCCACCGACGCCGATATTGATAAACCCGTCCGAGGTTTCAAACACGCCCATCGGCGTCGAATAAGGATGATCATTGCCCGCCTGGCCGGGAACCACGCCGTCGACGAGATAACGCGCCGCCTGAAAATCCATCAATGCGATTTGCGCTTCCAGCAAGGACGTTTGCACCCATTGGCCAACGCCGGAACGTTCACGTTCGGCAAGTGCAAGCAGAATTCCTGTCGCGGCGTAAATACCGGCTGAACTGTCGGCCACGGCAATGCCGGCGCGCATCGGTCCTTTCCCCGGAATTCCGGTGACCCACATCAATCCGCCCATGCCTTGCGCAATCTGGTCAAAACCGGCACGCGTGCGATACGGACCGCTCTGCCCGAACCCCGAAATGGACGCGAGAATAATGCGGGGATTGACCGCCTTGAGTGCTTCGTACGCAATCCCCATGCGGTCTTTCACGTCGGGTCGAAAATTTTCCACCACCACGTCGGCGTCTTTGACCAGCCGCATGAAGATCTCGTGTCCGTCTTTCTCCTTGAGATTGAGCGACAGCGAGCGCTTGTTTCGATGAAGATTGAGCATGTCGGAGCCATCGCGTGCCCCGCTCATGCCCTCGTTCGGATCGACACCGGGAGGCGCCTCAATCTTGATGATGTCTGCGCCAAAATCACCGAGGATGCGGCAGCAGGTTGGACCAGCGCGTACGCGCGTCAGATCTAATACGCGAAGCCCGTTCAGCGCCGCTGAAGGTTGCGGAGCACTCATTGCACCATTGCCCCTTTTGACATTTTTACCAGATCGATCACTGCGGCGGGAACGCGCCCGTGCCAGTCGCTGCGATTTTGCACCGCCTCTGCCAGCCCGATCAATGCATGATCAGAGCGTGGTTTGCCGACGATTTGCAAGGCGACCGGCATGGCGCGGTCGTCAAATCCGACGGGAATAGCAACGGCGGGAAAGCCGAGCATATTCACGAAACGCGTCCAGTGACTGAGCTCGTACAGCGTTTTGGCATTGAACAGTGCCGAGTGCGGGTCGCATTCGTCGGCGAGCGGTGTTCGTATCGAAATCGTCGGCAGGACGAGTGCTTCGGCATCCTCGAAAATGTTGTCGATGAAATCCATGGCCAATTTTGAGCGTGCGAACACGCTATTCGCGAGCGTCTCATCGTCGATGGCCAGGCCCTTTGCCAATCGTCTTGTTAAAACAGCATCAAGCGAACCGCCTTCCATGAGCCTTCGATACATGCGTGCCGCCTCTGCCTGCATCACCGTGAAAACGTGACGGTCGAGTGCTTCAATGGTCGCAGCCGCGTTGCGAGAGGCAATCTCGACCCCGCAATCGGCGATCGCATCGATCCCGTCCCGGCACGCTTTGCCAATCGGTGCTTCGGAAAGATCAAGCACGTCGCTGGCTACAATGGCCTTGCCAATCGTTGCTGTCTGGCGGGATTCAAACAGGATATGCGCGGGAGCGACCATATCTGACGCGCTGCGCGCCAGAAGCCCTATGGTGTCGAGCGTCGGGGCGAGTGCTATTGAACCCGCGGCCGACACAGCGCCGTAGCTTGGTTTCCATGCGGTAATACCGCAACAATGCGCGGGAATACGGAGCGAGCCCCCGGTATCCGACCCTAAAGCGAAGACGACAGAACCACTCGCGACTGCAGCAGCCGAACCGGATGACGAACCACCAGAGATGAAATCAACATTCCATGGGTTTCCGACGCGGCCGTGTACCGCGTTGTAGCCGGATGGTTCATAGGCGAGCTCCGTCATTGCCGTGTAGCCGATGCGCCGGCCGCCTGCGCGATCGAGCAGATCGAGCACGGTCGCTTGCGCACCTTCTATCTTCATTGGCGGCCGGGAAAGTCCGCCATGTGGCACGCGCGTGGCGGACAAAAAGATGTCCTTTGCCGCGTAAGGCATTCCGTCAAGAATACCAGGTGCAGGGGTGATCGCTCCATCTTCGAAAGCGACAAATGCATTTAGCCGCTGCTCAAGGCTGCGCGCAATATCACCTGCGCTTGCAGAAAGTCGCGCGTGCTCTGCGGCACCAAGACCCGTCCAATTGCGAAACCGCAAGGCCATTATGTCTGCCGTGATCCACTAGGACTT
>CAVTKN010000016.1:0-54416 GCA_963735285.1 uncultured Alphaproteobacteria bacterium
CACGTTGATTTGGGTCAATTTGGTCGTAGGATTGTCCTGTAGCGTTCGATGAGCTTCGGCCGCAGGCAGCCGCGGTGTCCGCAATGCTGAACGAGATACATAATGTCAGCTGTCGATGACGATACGCTCCAGCGCCCGCGGCGCAGGCGCATGGAAATCTTCGCCTTCCTGTTCCTCACCGTCGTGCTGATGCCGTTCCTCGCAGTTGCGACAGTTGGCTCATACGGGCTGGCTGTGTGGATCTATCAGATCGTGAACGGCCCACCGGGCCCCCCCAGCAGAAATTAAATGCGACCGCGGAGAACGACCCCATGACTCGTAACGCTGCATCGATCGATCGCCGCGCCTTGATCTCCGGCCGCCTCGTCAACCCTGATCGGGTGGTCACGCCGCCGGGCGGGGAAATCGCCAGCATCCTGGTGCAGGCGCGCGCGGAAAAACTCACCGAGGTCGAAGCCGCCATCGTCGCGCTCGCAGGCTGCGAAATCCACGGCCGCGATCCGCGCGGCAAGCTCGTCGTCGTCATCGATGCGCCGGACGCCAGTTCCATCGGCAGCACGCTCAATACAATCGCGCTGTTGCCGAACGTCTATTCGGCCTCGCTCGTGTTTCACGCCATCGATGCCGGCTGAGGCCGGAGCCAAAGGAAGCGCCCATGACTGCAGCAAAACTTGACCGCCGCCAGGTCCTGAAAATCGAAGCTGCCGCCATGGCGGCACTTGCCGGCGGCATGCCGGCGCCGGCGCTGGCCGCAAACCTCGTCACCGAACGCAGCGAAAGCGAGCTGCAATGGGACAAGGCCGCCTGCCGGTTCTGCGGCACCGGTTGCAGCGTGATGGTGGGGACCAAGGACAATCGCGTGGTCGCGACCCACGGCGATACCAAATCCGAGGTCAATCGCGGCCTCAATTGCGTGAAGGGCTACTTCCTTTCCAAGATCATGTACGGCCACGACCGGCTGACGCGCCCGATGCTGCGCAAGACGAACGGCAAATATGACAAGAACGGCGAGTTCACGCCGGTGTCGTGGGACGAAGCCTTCGACATCATGGCGGTGAAATTCAAGGATGCGCTGAAGAAGCGTGGTCCCAGCGGCGTCGGTATGTTCGGTTCCGGGCAGTGGACGATCTGGGAAGGGTACGCCGCGCTCAAATTGTACAAAGCCGGCTTCCGCTCCAACAATATCGATCCCAATGCGCGTCACTGCATGGCGTCCGCGGCCGTCGGCTTCATCCGCACCTTCGGCATCGACGAGCCGATGGGCTGCTACGACGATATCGAAGCGGCCGATGCCTTCGTGCTGTGGGGCTCCAACATGGCGGAGATGCATCCGATACTTTGGACGCGTGTCGCCGATCGCCGGCTGAGTGCGCCGCATGTGCGGGTCGCGGTGCTGTCGACATTCGAACACCGCTCGTTCGATCTCGCCGACATCGGCATGGTGTTCAAGCCGCACACCGATCTGTATCTGCTCAACGCTATTGCCAATCACATCGTGAAGACGGGGCGGGTGAACAAGGATTTCGTCACCCAGCACACGCTGTTCAAACGTGGCCAGACCGATATCGGCTACGGGCTGCGCCCGGAACATCCACTGGAGAAGAAAGCGACTGGCCGCAGCAAGGCCGGCAACTCCACCGACATGAGTTACGACGACTACGTCAAATTCCTGTCCGACTACACGCTGGAAAAAGCCGCCCAGATGTCGGGCGTGCCGGTCAATCAGCTCGAGGCCGTGGCCGAACTTTATGCCGACCCGAAGATCAAGGTCACCAGCTTCTGGACCATGGGCTTCAACCAGCACACGCGCGGCGTCTGGTGCAACAACCTCATCTACAACATCCATCTTTTGACCGGGAAAATCTCCGAGCCCGGCAACAGCCCGTTCTCGCTGACCGGCCAGCCGTCCGCCTGCGGCACTGCCCGTGAAGTCGGCACCTTCTCGCACCGGCTTGCCGGCCGACCTGGTGGTGACCAACAAGGCGCATCGCGACATCGCCGAACGGATCTGGAAGCTTCCGGAAGGCACCATCGGCGACAAGCCCGGCTACCACGCGGTGTTGCAGAACCGCATGCTCAAGGATGGCCTGCTCAATGCCTATTGGGTGCAGGTCAACAACAACCTGCAAGCCGCCGCCAACGCCAATGAGGAAACCTATCTCGGCTATCGCAATCCGGACAATTTCATCGTCGTGTCCGACGCCTATCCGTCGGTGACGGCGCGCGCGGCCGATCTCATTCTGCCGACCGCAATGTGGGTGGAGAAGGAGGGCGCCTACGGCAATGCCGAACGGCGCACGCAGTTCTGGCACCAGCTCGTGCAGGCGCCGGGTGAGGCGCAGTCCGACCTCTGGCAACTGATGGAATTTTCCAAGCGGTTCAAGATGGAGGAAGTCTGGCCGGAGGAGTTGCTGGCGAAGAAGCCTGAGTATCGCGGCAAGACCTTGTTCGATGTGCTTTATAAAAACGGACAGGTCGACAAGTTCCCGACTAGCGAAATTGAAGCGGGCTACCTTAACGCCGAGTCCAAGGCCTTCGGCTTCTATGTGCACAAGGGCCTGTTCGAGGAATACGCGGCCTTCGGGCGCGGTCATGGCCACGACCTGGCGCCGTTCGAGACCTACCATCAGGTGCGCGGCCTGCGCTGGCCGGTCGTCAACGGCGAAGAGACCAAATGGCGCTTCCGCGAGGGCCGCGATCCCTACGTGAAAAGCGGGAAGGGTGTCGAGTTTTACGGCTTCCCGGACGGCAAGGCGCGCATCTTCGCGCTGCCTTACGAGCCGCCGGCCGAAAGCCCCGATGCAGAATATCCATTCTGGCTCTCGACGGGCCGCGTGTTGGAGCACTGGCATTCCGGCACGATGACGCGGCGGGTTCCTGAACTCTACAAGGCGTTCCCTGAAGCAGTCTGCTTCATGCACCCCGACGATGCGACTGAGCTCAAGTTGCGGCGCGGCGACGAGGTCAAAGTGCAATCGCGGCGCGGCTATATCCGGACGCGACTCGAAACGCGCGGGCGCGACAAGCCGCCGCGTGGGCTCGTCTTTGTGCCCTGGTTCGACGAATCGCAGCTGATCAACAAGGTCACGCTCGATGCGACCGATCCGATCTCGCTGCAGACCGACTACAAGAAATGCGCCGTACGCATTGAACGCGTGGTGCCGTCATGAACGGACAATTCCGTTTATGGGCGCTGACGGCGATTTTCGCCGCGACTTCAAGCGCGCTGCTGGCGCAGTCGGTAAGCACGGGGCTGCGTGGCCCAACACCGCTCAACGAAGAAGGGCCGGCGGCGCAGATGACGCCGTGGCGCAACACGGCCGAAAAAGAGAAGCGCAATTATCCGGAGCAGCCGCCGGTCATTCCCCATTCGATCGAAGGCTATCAGATCGATCTCAACGGCAATAAATGCCTGTCGTGCCATGCGCGCGCCCGCACATCGGAATCGCAGGCGCCGATGGTCAGCATCACCCACTTCATGGACCGCGAGGGCCAGTTCCTTGCTTCGGTATCGCCGCGCCGGTTTTTCTGCACCGAGTGCCACGTGCCGCAACAGGTGACCAATCCGCCGGTCACCAATGATTTCGTTGATGTCGATTCCCTGCTGCCCCGTACCGCGCCGGATGGACCACGATGAGTGTGAGTGGCGAGAGGCCTCCGACGCGGTGGGCCCGCGTGCGCAGTTTCGTCATCGAGCTGTGGCACGTGTTGCTTTGGCCCAGCTCGGTTTTCGGCCTCGCGGTGCTGGTGCTCGGGGGCTTCTTGGCCGGGATCATTTTCTGGGGCGGCTTCAACACTGCGCTGGAACTCACAAACACTGAAACGTTCTGCACCAGCTGCCACGAAATGCGCGACAACGTGTTTGCCGAACTCAAAACGACAATTCACTATTCCAACCGCTCCGGCGTGCGCGCCAGCTGCCCGGATTGCCACGTGCCGCACAACTGGACCGACAAGATCGCGCGCAAGATGCAGGCATCCAATGAGGTCTGGGGCCACCTGTTTGGCCGCATCGATACACGCGACAAGTTCAAGGACCACCGGCGCGAACTTGCTCAGCACGAGTGGGCGCGGTTCAAGGCCAATGATTCGCTCGAATGCCGCAACTGCCACAGCGCGGTGTCAATGGACATCACCCGGCAATCGCCGCGCGCGGCGGTCGCGCATCAGCGCTATCTGTTCACAGCGGAAAAGACCTGCATCGACTGCCACAAGGGCATTGCGCATCAATTGCCGGACATGCGCGGCGTGCCGGGCTGGCAGTAGGCGATCAACGGTTTTCCGATCCGTTCGGAGGGGTTTGCGCGCGTCGATCACCTTCCTGTGCTACACAATCACGAGTATCCATGCGTCGCGGAATCCCCAGTTGGACACGCAAGTCATCATTGTCGGCGCCGGCCCGGTCGGGCTCACGCTCGCCATCGATCTTGGCAGCCGCGGTGTGCGCTGCATCCTGCTCGAGCAGAAGGACGCGCCGCAGTTCTTGCCGAAAATGGAACGGTGCAACGCCCGCACCATGGAAATCTACCGGCGGCTCGGCATCGCGCAAAAGATCCGCGATGCCGGTTTTCCGCGCGACGTGCCGATGGACGTGTTCATCGTCACCTCGCTGGTCGAGCCGCCGCTGCTGCATCTGCCTTATCCATCGGTCGCGCAGGCGCAGGCCGAGATCGCCGCCTGCACCGACGGCTCGATGCCGCTCGAGCCTTACCAGCTGATCTCGCAATACACGCTCGAGCCATTGTTGAAGTCGATCGCGGAGACGCTCCCCAGCGTCGACGTGCGTTACGGCTGCGAATTCATTTCGTTCGAACAAGATAACGGCGGGGTGCGCGCGCGGGTGAAACGCGGCGAGACGACATCGGAGCTGAGCGCCGACTATCTCATCGGCTGCGACGGCGGATCGAGCAATGTGCGGAGGCAGCTCGGCATCAAGTTGCAGGGCGAGGCAAATCTGCTGCAATTTCGCCAGGCGCTCTATCGCTGTGACGATCTGTTCGATCGCATCCCGATCGGCAAAGGCCGGCACTATCACGTGGCCGATGCGCACAATTCATTCCTGATCGTGCAGGATTCCACGCGTCACTTCACGCTGCATGCCGTGGTCGACAGCGACGACGACATGAAGACGATGTTCGAGCAGACCGTCGCCATGCCGGTGAAATATGAAATGCTGTCGTGCCAGCCGTGGCGGCAAAATCTGCTGCTGGCGGACAATTACGGGCAGGGGCGTGTGTTCCTGGCGGGGGATGCGGTGCACCTGGTGATCCCGACCGGCGGGCTTGGCATGAACAGCGGCGTCGGCGACGCCATCGACCTGTCGTGGAAGCTCGCGGCGACGCTGAAGGGGTGGGGCGGGCCGGCTCTGCTGCGCTCGTATGAAATCGAGCGCCGGCAGATCGGCGCGCGCAATGTCGAGGCCTCGCGCCATGCCTCACGCGGGCGGCGCGCCTGGCGGGCCGCCTACAAGCCCAACATCCGCGACAAGACGCCGGAGGGCGCGGCGACGCGCGCCAATCTCGCGCGCATCGCCGACGTTGAGCAGCGCAAGAGCAATGAGATGATCGGCGCCGAGCTGGGCTACCGCTATGCCGGCTCGCCGGTCATCTGGCCGGAGGCGGGCGAGGCGCCGGAGCCCGACTTCATGACCTATGTGCCGACGACCTGGCCGGGCGCCCGGCTCCCGCATGTGTGGCTCGATGACGGCACGGCGCTGCACGACCGCATCGGCGACGGCTACACGCTGCTGCGGCTCGCCGGCGCGCAAAGCAACGGCGACGGCGCCGCGCTGGCGCAGGCCTTTGCGTCGCTATCCGCGCCGTTTTCGGTGCTCGAGATCGACGACCCGCGGCCGCGTGACGTCTACGGTTACGATCTACTGCTGCTGCGGCCCGACCTGCACGTGGTCTGGCGCGGCAACCGGCTGCCGGACGACCCCGGCAGGCTGGCCGCGCTGGCGACGGGGCATGGATATTGAGTTTGTGCTCCGCCTCTCTACTGTCATTGCCGGGCTTGACCCGGCAATCCATGATGCGCTTCCCCAAGGTTGGCCTTACTTAAGGCTTTGCTGTGCTGCCGCTCATCATGGATGCCCGGGTCAAGCCCGGGCATGACGAGCAAGTGGCAGATACGCCCCGGAATGACGCGGAAAGAGTAACGACATGCCCAAGAAACTCGCGCTGACCCTCGCCGCCGGCGACTACGAAATCATCCGACCCCTGCTGCGCGGCAAGGTGGAGGTCGATGGCGTCGATCTCACCATTCTCACCGACATGGACTCGGCAACGCGCCACTGGCGCTTTCTCAACAACGGCGAATTCGATATCGCCGAAGTGTCGGGCTCATCTTATCTCGCCGCGCGCGACAATGACCTGCCGTTCCGCGCGGTCCCCGTGTTCCTGCATCGCCGTTTCCGCCACGGCTTCATGTTCATCAACACGTCGAAAGGCATCAGCAAGCCCGCCGATCTGCGCGGGCGCAAAATCGGCGTGAAGACGATGATGACGACCGCGGTGCTGTGGATGCGCGGCATCCTGCAACATGAATATGGCGTGCCGCTCAACAGCATCGAATGGGTTGCGGAGATCGAAGACGACGTCAAAGTCGCGCTGCCGGCCGACATCAAGTATTCCTGCCTGCCGGACAACAAGTCGGTCGAGACCATGCTGGCCGAAGGCGAACTCGACGCGGTCTTCCACTCCGATTTCGTCAAGCCATTCGTCGCCAGGGACCCGCGCGTGGCGCGGCTTTTTCCCGATCACAAGGCGGAAGAAATGGCCTATTTCAAGCGCACCGGCATTTTCCCGATCATGCATGTGCTCGGCATCCGCCAGTCGCTGGCGGACGAGCATCCGTGGCTCGCCGTCAATCTGTTCCGGGCTTTCAATGAAGCCAAGGCCGTCGCCATGAAGCGCATGGCGAACCCGCGCATCGTGCCGCTTGCGTGGTATCGCGACGCCTGGGAAGAGCAGGAGCGCGTCCTCGGTCCGGATCCGTGGGAATACGGGCTCTCGGAAAAGAATTGCAAGGTGCTCGACACGCTGGTCGGCTATTCGCACGAACAGGGTTTGATCAAGAAGCGGCCGAAGCCTCGAGCACCTCTTTCTCAGTGTCGACCAGGGCCGCAAGCGCGGCGGCGAGTACAGGATTTAGATTGTTTGCCGTCATGGCCGGGCAACCGGGTCCGGCCGCTGGCCGGCCCGGCTGTAAACTTGTCCCGGCCATCTCGCTTAGGAAGGCAGTGCGTCCCTAAGCGGGATCACCGGGACAAGCCCGGTGATGACAAGGGTGAATGGCCACAAAAGAGTTTGATCGTTGCGCGCGAATTCCGGAGGCCGTAGCCTCCGCAAAACAAAACCGCAAAGGGAGGATCCATCCGTGCACAAAAAAACATCCGCATTCATTGCGGCCATTGGTCTCGCCGCCACCCTCTCCGCCGCCCACGCACAAGAGAAAGTCTGGAAGCACGGCATTCTCGAAGCCAAGAGCGATGCGGGCTTCATCGCGATGGTCGACAAAGGCGGTTTTGCCGCCAAGCGCGGACTGAAGGTCGAGATTCTCCAGATCAAGGCCGGCGCGACGCTGATGAAGGCGCTGATTTCCGGCGAGATCGACAGCGTCGACATGGGCGCGGCGGAATCCATCGTGGCCGGCGTGCGCGGCACCGGCGTGAAGATTGTCGGCTGCACGTGGCCGGGCGTGCCGCAGGTTGTGCTCGCCAAGGCCGAGATCAAGACGATGGCGGATCTCAAGGGCAAGACCGTGGCCATCTCGTCCCCCGGTTCGCTGCCCGACCTGCTGTTCCGCGGCATGCTGGATGCCGCCAACGTTCCGTTCTCCGACGTGAAGCTGGCGACGCAAGGCGCCGATCTCGACCGCTACAAGTCGCTGGTCGCCGGCATCACCGATGCGGCGGTGGTGTCGAACGAGTTCGAGGCGGTCATGCCGGCCAACATCAAGGTGCTCGCCAAAGGCGGCACCGCGGTGCCGAAGTTCATCCGGCTCTGCGTGGCGACCAGCAGCAAGGTGCTGGCCGAGCGGCGCGCCGACCTCGTGAAATTCATTGCGGCGGAAATGGATGCCTACCAATTCGCCGCGACGCATCGCGACGAGACCGTCAAGGTCGCGCATCAAATGACCAACGCCAAGCCGGACGACAAGCGCGCCGAATTCATCTCCGACCAGGCGATCCGCGACAAGCAGATCGACCCGACGCTGGCGATCCCGGCCGACCGCATCGAGTGGATGCAGCAGCTGTTCGTCAAAGCGGGTGTCATTCCGAAGGCCGTGCCGACGGATTCGCTGATCGATGCCAGCGTGCAGGCGGACGCGGCGAAGTTGGCGGGGAAGTAGGACAAGCAGTTGTCATGGCCGGGACCAGTTGTCATCACCGGGCTCGTCACCACAAGTCGGGTTTACCCGACTTGTGCTTTTCAATACTGCGGAAGTCGGGCAAGCCCGACTTCCGATGTGATCCCGCTTAGGGACGCAGTGCCTTCCTAAGCGAGATGGCCGGGACAAGCCCGGCCATGACGACTACACAACGCCGCTCAATCCCTCTTCGGCATCGCAATGCGCCGTCCGGCGGCCTCCGGCCGCGGCAATTGCGCGTGCGCGGCTTTCATGCGCGCGAGCGCGCCCATGATCTTTGCGGGAAACGGCGCGACTTTTTTCGCCGCCATGTCGACGTGCAACGTCATGTTTTCCGACGTGGCCGAGACCCAGCCTTCGGTGGCGTGAAACAATTGCTCGAAATAATGCACACGCTTTGAATCGTAGTCGAGCAGCTGGAAGGTCACGCGCACGGGATCATTTTCACGCAGCTCGCGCACATAGCGAACGTGGACCTCGGCGGTGAAGGTCGAATGATTGTGCTGCCTGAGATAGTCGAGCCCGAAGCCGAGCAGCTCGTAGACTTCATCCACGGCGCGGTCGAACAGCACGTTGTAATAGGCCATGTTGAGATGGCCGTTATAGTCGATCCATTGCGGCTCGACGCGCATCAGCGATGACACGAAAGGCGCGAAGAAAACCGGTTCGAGGTCAGTGCGATCGAGCATCTCAGAATGCGCTCAGTTTGAGTTTGACGGGGTCACCTATGCTCCGTTCGTCCCCGCGAAAGCGGGGATCCAGAGCGCGGTTGCAGGTCCGAGAATTTCGGTCCGGGCTCCGCGCGTCCGCGGATGACGAATTGTCGAGTGATGACGTCTGGCATCATGCGCTGATCGGATAGACCGCCTTTTCGCCGCTGAGCACGCGCGCGACGTCGGTCGCGCATTTGGTCTGCAGTTCGTTGAGCGCTTCAATCGAGTAGAACGCAGTGTGCGGAGAGATAATGACGTTGTCGCGGCCAAGCAGTGGTGAATCCTTGGCCAGCGGCTCGGTTGCCACCACATCGAGCCCGGCGCCGCCGATCTGCCCGGAATCGAGCGCGGCAACGAGCGCGGGCTCGTCGATCAGCGGGCCGCGCGCGGTGTTCACGATGTAGGCGCCCTTCTTCATCTTGCCGAAGGCGGCGGCGTTCATCATGCCGCGCGTTGCGGGCAGCAACGGCGCATGCACCGAGACGTAGTCGGACATCTTGAACAGCGTGTCGAGATCAACGCTCTCGACATTGGCGGCCTTGAACACGTCGGGCTTGGCGTAGGGATCGTGCGCGACCACCTTGATGCCGAAGGCCTGCGCCTTGGGCGCCACCAGGCGCGGGATGTGGCCGAAGCCGATGAGGCCGAGAACGGTGCCTTCGATGCGGCGGATCGGCACCACCGCCGGCATTTCCCAACGGCCGCTTTGCACCAGTTTGTTGGACAGCGGCACTTTGCGGATCAGCGACAGCAGCAGCGCCATGGCATGATCCGATACTTCGCGGATGCAGTAGTCCGGCACGTAATTGACGGCGATGCCTTTTTCCTTCGCGGTCGGCAAATCGATGTTGTCGACGCCGAGACCGAAGCGGCCGATCGCCTTGCAGCGCGTGAACTGGCTGAGCACTTCGCGCGTCAGCTTGGCGTAGGTCACCAGCACCGCATCGGCATCCTTGGCCACGGCAATGATGTCGTCGGCGTTGACGCTCTTCGACATCAGGTAAGTGGGATTGAGACGCGCCAGCGCGGCCTTGGCCGGATCGAGCGTGGGGAAAACACTATCGGTAACCGCGATCACAGGGCCGGCCATTGCAAACTCCGCATTCAAAACCCGTGGAACTCGGTGAAAACTACGACAGCGGCGTTGACGCGTCCACCATGACACCCCGTCGAGAGGGCGCGTTTTCAATGGCTTATCCGGATTAACCAAAAATTAAGGACAACCGCGCGTGGCGGGCCTATTGGACTATCCTGAAAAAAAATAAGGGAGCGTCACAATGGTCAGCAGGTTGGCTCGAGGCACGTACGTGCTCGTGGTCGCGACGATGGTCACCGCGTGGGTCGTTTCGTTCACCAGGGAAGCGCCTGCCGATCCGCAGCAGCCGCCCGCGTCGGAACAGATCTGGTACCTCTTCGCCTGACGCTGCGCTGCTCGCGTTTCCAAGTCTCCATTCGACCAAAGGGCCGGCGCAAGCGCCGGCCTTGTTTTATCCCGGCAATATCCTCTGCTAACGTCCGCCGGCGCATGAGCGGAGAAACGACCTATGGCCCTGGCTGACGTCGCTGCCGAGCAGGACAACCGCAATCCGGCGGCGATCAAGGCCGTGATCACGGCGCTCACCGCCGCGTTCGGCAACCGCGTCGTGACGTCGCAGGCGGTGCGCGAGCAACACGGCAATACCGTCACCTGGATCGTCAACCAGCCTCCGGATGTCGTGGTCTATCCGCAGAGCACCGAAGAGGTGCAACAGATCGTCCGCATTTGTTCGGCCAACCGCGTGCCGGTGATTCCTTTCGGGGTCGGCACTTCGCTCGAAGGCCACGTCAATGCGCCGCGCGGCGGCGTCTCGATCGACTTTCGCGACATGAACAAGGTGCTCGCGGTGCATGCCGAGGATCTCGATTGCATTATCGAGCCCGGCATCACGCGCAAAGCGCTCAACGAGCAGCTGCGCGACAGCGGGCTTTTCTTTCCGATCGATCCCGGCGCCGATGCCTCGCTCGGCGGCATGGCGGCAACGCGCTGCTCCGGCACCAATGCGGTGCGCTACGGCACGATGAAAGACAATGTGATTGCGCTCAAGGTCGTGCTGGCGAATGGCGAAGTGATCGACACCGCAAGGCGGGCCAGGAAGACCGCCGCCGGTTACGATCTCACGCGGCTGATGGTCGGCTCGGAGGGCACGCTCGGTATCATCACGCAATTGACGCTGCGGCTCTCCGGCATTCCGGAAGCGATTTCCGGTGGCACCTGTCCGTTTCCATCCGTTGAGGCCTGTTGCAACACCGCGATCCACACCATCCAGTCCGGCATTCCCGTTGCGCGCATCGAATTGCTTGACGCCTTGCAGGTGCGCGCGTGCAACTTGCACTCGAAGCTCGGCCTTCCCGAGACGCCGATGCTGTTCCTCGAATTTCACGGCACCGAAGCTTCGGTGGCCGAGCAATCCACGCGCTTCGGCGAGATCGCCGCGGAATTCGGCGGTGGCCCGTTCACGTGGACGACGCGGCCGGAAGAGCGCACCCGGCTGTGGGATGCGCGCCACCACGCGGCGATGTCAAACTTCGCGCTGCGGCCTGGGGCTTCCATGGTCGCCACCGACGTTTGTGTGCCGATTTCGCGCTTGGCCGAATGCGTGACCGAAACCCAGCGCGACATCGAGGAAAGTCGGATCCTGGCGCCCATTGTCGGGCACGTCGGCGACGGTAATTTTCACCTCACATTGCTCATCGACATGGACGATGCCGACGAGGTCAAGCGCGCGAAGGCTCTGTCCGAGCGGCTGGTGGAGCGCGCTCTGGCGATGGATGGCACCTGTACCGGCGAGCACGGCGTGGGGCAGGGCAAGATGAAATACATGGCGGCCGAGCACGGCGCGGCGGCGCTCGCCGTCATGGTCTCGATCAAGCGCGCGCTCGATCCGCAGAACATCATGAATCCGGGGAAGATTGTTTCGGTGAGTTGAGGGGGTCGTCGTCATTCCGGGGCGCGAGCATCGCCTAAACTTTCTTGCCGCGCGAAAGCGGGGACCCATACTCCGCAGTCTATCGAGACACTGCGGAGTATGGGTCCGGGCCTCGCGCTACGCGCTCGCCCGGGACGACAGTGGAGAGGCTTCGAGTCCGGAATGAACGAAGAGAGCGACATAGATTCGCCGCCAAAAATCATCAAAATACATTAGATTTCACAATGATTGCCCGAGAAGCGCGCCGGATGCGGCTCGGTGCTGGAGCTGGCGTTGCAGACCACTTTGCTCGGATTGGCGATTGCGATCATCCTGGCGCTCGTCGCGGCGCTGGTCGGTCCTCTGGTAATCGACTGGGGCAATCACCGCGCATTGTTCGAGACCGAAGCGAGCCGCCTCATTGGCGTGCCCGTGCGCGTGACCGGCACCATCGACGCGCGCCTGCTGCCGTCGCCGCGGCTCGTCCTGCATGACATCGTCATCGGCAACAATACCGACGCTGTCCGCGCCCGTTCGCTGGGCGTCGAGTTTGCGCTCGGGCCGTTGATGCGCGGCGAGTGGCGCGCCGCCGAATTACGGCTCGCCGGGCCGCAGGTCAGCCTCGGGCTCGACAAGTCCGGCCACGTGCGCGCGCCAAATCTGGCGGTTACATTCAGGCCGGATGAATTATCGATCGACCGGCTGACCGTCGAGGATGGCTCGATTGCTTTCAACGACGCGGCCAGCGGAGCGAGCCTTACGCTTGGCGGTCTGTCATTCGATGGAGAGGCGCGCTCGCTGGCCGGCCCCATCAAAGGCGCGGGCGCTGTCACGATCGGTGGCCGGCTTTATCCTTATCGGCTCACCGTGGGCCGCATTGGCGATGACGGTGGCACGCGGGTACGCGTCAATGTCGCGGCGGCCGATCATCCGCTCGCGATCGAGGCCGACGGCGCACTGGCCTTTGCCGGAGGCGAGCCGCGTTTCGATGGCACGGTCAGTCTGTCGCAGCCGGTCGGCATCAGTTCGCGCGGCGCCACGACGGCCGCACAAAGTCTCACTCAGTCTCTTACCCAACCCTGGCGCCTGAGCGGCAAGATCAAGGCCAGCGCGCAATCGGCGCTCATGCAGAATGTCGACTTTCTCTATGGCTCGGAGGATCGTGGTTTCAGGTTGGGCGGCGTCGCCGATCTCACATTCGGGGCACACCCGCGCTTCAACGGTGTCCTGTCCGGACGGCAGATCGACGTCGATCGCGCGGTGTCGAGCGCGGATGGCGCGCGTCAATCGCCGGCCGCGGTCATCCGCAAACTGGCGGAGTTGGCCGGCGCTGCGTATCGCCCCGCGCTGCCGTTTCAGATCGGCATCGGCATCGATCAGGTCACGCTTGGCGGCGGCACTGTCCAGAACCTGCGCGGCGATATCAGCAGCAGCGGCAGCGGATGGAGTCTCGACAGGCTGGAGTTTCGCGCGCCCGGCCTGACGCAAGTGCGCTTGAGCGGCCGCCTCGCGGTTGCGGCAGATACCGTGGCCTTCTCGGGGCCGACCGAGATCGAGACCTCCGACCCCCGGACATTGGCGGGTTGGCTCGAAGGACGCAGCGAAACAGCGTCGGGCGAGCTGCGGCCACTTTCCCTGCGGGGCGATGTAACGCTCGCGAGCGACAAGGTTGCTGTCGACCGGCTCAAAATCGAACTCGATCGCAAGCCGGCTGCCGGACGGCTGGCCTACCGCTTTCCGGCAGGCACCACGCCGGCGCGGCTCGAAGCGGAGCTCACGGCCGCCCAGCTTGATGTCGATGCGGTGCTGGATTTCTGGCGTGCCATGCTGGCCGGATCCGCGTTGACGCGGCCCGGGGAGATGGCGCTTGCCGCCGATGTCGGGCGCGCCACATTCGCCGGCGTCGACGCGCGCGACCTCAGCGCCCGTGTGAAGATCGACGGCGCCGGTCTGCAAATCGACCGGCTGACGGTCGCCGATTATGGCGGCGGGAGCTTTGCGGCGAGCGGGCGGATCGATACCAGCGGCGCGTCGCCGCGTGGCCTGCTGAGCGTCGATATCGACACCAAAAAGACAGCGGCGGTCGGCGCGATCCTCGAAAGATTTGCTCCGAAGGTCGCCGGTCCGGTCAGAAATGCCATCGATCGCGTCGGACGCGCGAAGCTGCACGCCACGGCGGACATTTCCGGCGATGACAAGACATCCGTTGCGCAATTGGTGGTCAGCGGCGATCTCGCCGATGCGCACATCGACGTCCATTCCCGGATTGCTGGCGACTGGTCGAAACGCACTATTGCGGACATTCGCTTTGACGGGAGCCTGGCCGCGGCGGAGAGCGCGCCGCTGATCTCGCTGCTGAGCCTTGAGCGGTTCGTGGCGGCGGGCAAAGGCCCGAGCCAACTGAAGTTGCAGGTGAGCGGCCGCGTCGATGGCGACATGGCGCTCGGCATACAAGTGTCGGCGGCCGGGCTCTCGGCAAAGGCGGATGGCAAAGCGCGGCTTTCCGCGGAAAAAGGCCCGCAATTCGAAGGAGCCTTGCAGGTTCAGGAGGCCGATGTTCGGCCTCTGCGGCCAGCGGCAGGCGGTACTGATCCTTTGCCGCTGACAATGACGTCGCGCCTTGCGATCACGGGCGGGGCAATAACGCTGGACGGTATCGAGGCCAGGCTCGGCGGGTCCGGCCTTCGCGGCCATCTTGCAATTGACAATGCATCGCCGCGCCGGGTCGACGGAGCGATTGAAGCGGATGCGGCCGAAGGGCCGGCATTCATCGCTTGGGCGGTCGGCCTGCCGGCGCAGGCAACACGCGCGGGTGCGGCCTGGAACTGGTCGGGCGAGCCGTTCGGCGCCGGCATGTTCGGCAAATTTTCCGGCGAGGTCGCGCTCAAGCTCAAGCAGGCAAAATTGCTGCCTCAGCTGACGGCCAGTGACATCAACGCCACCTTGCGCCTTGATAAAGATGACATCGTCTTGGCCGATGCGACCGGCCATCTCGCCGGCGGCCAATTGTCCGGTCAGATGACGTTCCACAGCGGCGATGATGGTTTGACCGCGCGTGCAAAGATTTCCGTGACCGGCGCCGATGCATCCGGAGTTTTGTTCGGGGCAGCGCAGCCGCCGATCCGTGGATCTGCCGCCGTCACTGCCGAGGTTGAAGGCACCGGTCTAAGCCCGGTCGCTTTGATCGGATCGCTGAAGGGCTCGGGCAAGATCGTGCTCACCGACGGCCAAATCGCCGGCCTCGATTCGCGCACGTTCAATGCCGTCATCCGCGCGGTCGACCAGGGCGGCGTGCCGATCGAGCGAGGCCGCATTTCCGAACTCGCGGTGAAGTCGCTGGAGGGCGGGCCATTGTCAGTGAAACGCGCGGAGGCCGCCATGCGCGTGGCCGCGGGCCAGTTGCGGATCGACAAGGTTGCGGTTGAGAGCGCGGATGGCGCGCTTTCGGCGGCAAGCACGCTCGACCTGACCGACGGTACGCTGGATGCGCGACTGACGCTAACGGGGCAGGGCACCGCCGCGGGCGCGCGGCCGGAGATTTATGTGTCGCTAAAGGGGCCGTCGAACGCGCCAACGCGCAGCGTCGACGTGTCGGCGCTCACGGGCTGGTTGACATTGCGGGCTGTCGACGATCAGACGAGGCGACTGCGCACGTTTGAAAACGCGCCGCCACAGCAACGCGCGCGGCCGGCGCCGAAGAACCAGAGCCAGCAGGCGCCTGCCTTGCCGGCTCCAGTTGATATCCGACCGGCGCCCGCGCCACGAAACGCGGGCCGGCCGGCGGCCTCAGTCGGCCCGCAGAACTGAATGCATCAAGCGCGGCGTACTTTGAACTTCGCGCGCCTCGCTTGGCACACTGTGTTCTTCGCCATTGTGCATTCGGAAGTGGTCGAGAACGAAAAGACGAATCGCGGACGACAGATTTCCGTGACGGCGATCCGTGTCGATCGAAGCCACAAGATCCGACAGGGTCTTTTCCCTGCCATTCGCGATTTCCTTGAGCCCCTTCCAGAAAGCGTCCTCAAGGCTCACGCTCGTCTTGTGACCAGCGATAACGATCGAACGTTTGACTACCGGAGATTTCATTAGCGGTCCCCTATTTCGATCCGGCTCTGATCGAGGTCACGGCGGGCTTTCGCCCGCTGCGCTGTTTCAAGCTTTCGGACGCGTTTAGACTCGCCAAAGGCAAAACGATTGGCGCTGGCACGCTGATCGTTCTGTTGCCGCTTGGCTCGCTTGCGCACGGTCCGAAGATTGATCACTTCAGCCATTCCGTGGCCCTCGAAGGGGTAGCCGGATACGTTTCAGTTCAGCGTTCAGCTAACTTCCAACCTTCGCTGCCAAATGCGCCCACACGTGGGCGAAATTTCGCCTTTGGGAAATTTATTGGCAGTTTCCACAAGATTGCATTCGATATTTTGTGGCTGAACGTGGCTGCAATTCAATACACGGTTAGTTGACCGCAAAAGTTCCCTGTAAGCGCACGAACGAATACCAACACAAATAACCGCATCGATTGGGGAGGTACTATGGGACTAGCCTATGTATATTTAGGCATGACCAGAATTTTACTGTCGAGATCATGAAATGAGCTCAACTAAAACCCTACGGCAATTTTTCGGTAATCGAAAAACCAGCCCGGTAACTCAGTAAACCAGTAGTGGGATACTTACGTTGACTTCGTGATCTTGCGCTAAATCGTCGCAATACAACTCCGGCCCGCGCGATCCGTTCCGACAAAATGATGATGCGGGCTGCTAATTTATTCATCAACATCAGGAAAACGCGGCGAAGGAACCGCGCTAATGGGGCCGGGTCATTTTTTCCGGGCGCACAAGACGGTCAAATTCCGCCGCTGTCACAAATCCGAGTCGGAGGGCTTCCTCGCGCAGCGTCGTGCCATTGGCGTGCGCCGCCTTGGCGACCTGCGCGGCTTTATCGTAGCCGATCTTCGGCGCAAGCGCGGTGACCAGCATCAGCGACCGCTGCATGAGCTCCCGGATGCGCGGTTCATTGGCGCGAATTCCGATGACACAGTTATCGGTGAACGAGTTTACCGCGTCCCCAAGCAGACGGATCGATTGCAACATGCAGTAGGCGAGCAGCGGCTTGTAAACGTTGAGTTCGAAATGCCCCTGGCTGCCTGCAATCGTCATTGTGGTGTTGTTACCAAAGACCTGGCAGCAGACCATGGTCAGCGCCTCGCTCTGGGTCGGATTGGTTTTGCCCGGCATGATCGATGACCCGAGTTCGTTGCTCGGCAATATCAATTCGCCAAGGCCCGAGCGCGGACCGGAGCCCAACAGGCGAATATCGTTCGCGATCTTGAACAGCGCGGTTGCGGCGGCATTGATGGCGCCGTGCACGAACACATAAGCGTCGTGCCCGGCCATATGCTCGAATTTGTTGGGCGCGCTGACGAAAGGCATTTTCGTAAGCCTGGCAATGCGACGGGCGAATGCTTTGGCAAACTGCGGTTTTGAATTGAGACCGGTGCCCACCGCGGTGCCGCCTTGCGCGAGAGGATAAAGTTCGCGTTGCGCCAGCGTGAGCCGCGCCAGGGCGGACTTCGTTTGTGCGGCGTAGCCGGAAAATTCCTGGCCCAGGGTGATCGGCGTCGCATCCATCGTATGGGTGCGCCCGATTTTTATGATGCCGGAAAATTCCTTCGCCTTGCCATTGAGGGCCTTGAGCAGGTGCGCGAGTGCCGGCTTGAGATGCCGCTCGACCTCCATCGCCGCCGCAATGTGCATGGCGGTCGGGATTGAATCGTTCGACGACTGGCTCATGTTGACATGATCGTTGGGGTGCACCGGCGATTTGGCGCCAAGCGCACCGCCAAGCTTGAGATTGGCGGCATTGGCGATCACTTCATTGACGTTCATGTTGGTCTGCGTGCCCGACCCGGTCTGCCAAACCAGCAGCGGAAAATGGCGGTCGAGCTTGCCGTCGGCGATATCTTGCGCAGCCGCGGCGATCGCCGCGGCGCGCCGCCGGTCGAGCGAACCCAATGCGCGATTCACCTCGGCCGCGGCGCGCTTGATCAGGCCCAGCGCGCGCACGATCTCGATCGGCATCTGCTCGGTGCCGATCCGGAAATTATGCAGTGATCGCTGGGTTTGCGCGCCCCAAAGGCTATCGGCTGGGATATCCAACGGCCCGAATGCGTCGCTCTCCTGACGGGTCTTGTCGGATCTCTTGCGCGCCTTCGCCATGGAATTTGTCTAACGCTGTCAAAACCCGATGGTTTCAGCGCAAGGCTACGCCGACCAACGTCAGATACAAGGCCGTGCGCGCGCTGCGCGGCCGGCTATTTTTTCCGAAAACGATCGAGCCGAACCACTTCGCCGCCGCCGGCTGGTTTGTCCGGTTTCTCGGGCTTCTCGGGTTTATCGGGCTTGTCGCGTTTGGCGGCCGGGGCGGCCGGACGTGCGAGTGGCGTAGTCTCGGCCAGATCTGCTGCGCCAGGCTGGCCAGCCGGCAAGCGCTTCTTCCTGGTCGCAGGCGGCTCCTGCACATTCGCCGGCGCCGGGCGCTCTTCGCCCTCGGTGACCTCTTCGAATTGCAGTCCGAATTGCACCGATGGATCGAAAAATCCGTTGATCGCCTCGTACGGCACTGCGAGTTTTTCGGGAATGCCTCCGAATGAAAGGCCGACTTCGAATTCGTCATCCCCGACCTTCAGGTCCCAGAATTGATGCTGAAGGATGATGGTCATCTCGTCAGGGTATTGCGCTCGCAATCGATCCGACAGGCGTACGCCGTCGGCGTGCGTATCGAACGAAATGTAGAAGTGGTGGTCGCCCGGCAACCCCTTCTTCGCGGTATCCGCGAGGACGTTGCGCACGACACTCCGAAGTGCCTGCTGGGTCAGAAGGTCGTAGCGGATCTGGTCGGCCATGGCGGATCGGGCCTTTGCGTGAATCGCGCGAATGTACCGCGCCGCACGCGCCTAGCGCTATCCCCGCGCGGCCCATTCAGAGCCCCGCTGTCATAATCGCATACCGTTGCCAGAGAAGATGAAGTGGAGGCTTCTGTTGCCAGGTGCCTCCGGACCCCGCCTGACGGAGCTTAACCCGTCAGGGCTTTAGTTCGGTCTTTCAAACCGCTTACGCGGCCTGAGCAACCGGAGCATAGTTGTCGTTTGCAACTATGAGACGGCCCGATAACGGCGGTACCATGCCGAGCAAAAGTCCGCCCTTTACGCCCTCGTCGATCCTATTTCGCCCCCGCCGAAGCCCGGATCCTTTGGGCCAGGTTGCGGGCTTGGGTGGAGGCGCCGGGTACTGCCCCCGGGTCCGAAAGGTTTATTACGACGGCCGTTTATCGCCATAGCCGGGTTGCCCCGGCACCTAGGAATATAGGCGCTGAAGGTTACCGAAGAAAGAGCAGGGCGAATGGGCCCAAAAAGAGGGCATATAAGCCCCGGCAGGCGGCCTTGGCCGCCCGCGACAAGGGGCCGGAGGCTTGGCAAGTGGCCGACATTAAAGTTCTCAGCACCCATGCTGTCGAAGCGGTCTTGCGCGAGCTTGCGCCATCATTCGCGCGCGCGAGCGGAGCGCGGCTCATGATCGACTACGACCCCGCCAACGCACTCAAGCGCAAGATCGAAGACGGCGTTGCGTTCGACGTGGCGATCGTCACGCGCCCGGTGGTCGACGCATTGGCAGAGCAGGGCAAAGTTGCGCGCGATAGCTGCGTCGACATCGGCCGCTCCGGCCTCGGGGTTGCGGTACGCAGAGGCGCGGCAATTCCCGACATAGCGAGCGTCGATGCTTTCAAGAATGCACTGCTCGCCGCGCGGTCAGTCGTACGCTCGCGGGAGGGTACGAGCGGTTTGTATTTCGAAACTCTCCTCACGCGGCTTGGTATTGCCGAAGTAATGCGCGGCAAGATCGTACTAGGCGGCAGCGGCCGCATCGCAGAATTGGTCGCGCGCGGCGAGGCCGATATGGCCGTGCAGCAGATCCCCGAGCTTCTCCCGGTCGCGGGCGTGAACTTCGCCGGGCCGCTACCGGCTGAACTGCAGCTGTATACAGTTTTTTCCGCGGGCATTGGCACCAAGTGCAAAGTCAGGGGCATGGGCGAAGCCTTCATCGATGCCCTGGCCGCGCCTGCCTCATCCGCGCTGTTCAAGGCGAAAGGTCTTGAACGCGTCCCGCACTGAACGGCTATGCTCTCGCCCAGACGCGGGAGGACAGCATGCAGCCGTTCGAGGGCATCCGAGTAATCGACGCCACCCATGTGCTGGCGGGGCCGTTTGCGGCCTATCAACTGGCCGTGCTCGGCGCCGATGTGATCAAGGTGGAAGACCCGGACGATCCCGACCAGAGCCGCGGCGTGGGCACGGACAGGGAGCTCAATCGCCGAAACATGGGCACGGCGTTTCTCACGCAGGCGTCCAACAAGCGTTCGATCGCGCTCGATCTAAAGCAGGAGGAGCATCGCGACATACTCAAGAAGCTGGTCGCGACCGCCGACGTGTTCATCGAAAATTATCGACCCGGCGCATTCGAGGCGCTGGGCCTCGGCTATGAGGCGCTCGCTGCGATCAATCCGCGTCTGATTTACGCTTCGTTCTCCGCGTTTGGCCAGCAGGGCCCGCGCAGCCCGCAGACGGCCTACGACCACGTCATCCAGGCAACATCGGGCATCATGGCGATGACGGGAACGCCCGAGGTCAATCCGATCAAGTTCGGATCGCCGGCGGTCGACTATGCGACCGGCATGACGGGCGCCTTCGCCTTGTCCGCGGCGCTGTTCCAGCGAGAGCGTACCGGCAAGGGCCAACGTATCGACATGGCCATGCTCGATGTGGCGATGACCCTGATGAGTTCGCATCTCACCGGCTATTTGCGGAACGGCGTTCACCCCAAGCCGAGCGGCAACCAGCATCCGCACGCGACCAACAGCGCCTATCAGGCCAAAGATACAATCGTGATGCTTGGCGCCAGCAACTTGCGCCAGCAGCGCCGCCTTTGGACGTTGCTCGAGCGTCCGGACATGATCAAGAAAACAAATGAGGAGCGCGACGCCGACCGCGAGCGCGAGGCGGCTACGCTGCGCGAGATCATGCGCACGCGCACCGCCGACGAATGGGAGGTTTTCCTGCAGGCAAATCACGTGCCGGCTGCGCGGGTGCGTACGATGGGCGAGGCGGTCGCCGACCCCCAGCTCGGGGTGCGCGGCGTTATTCACCGTCACGCAACTGGTCACGGCGTTGATGGTGTCTTCGGGGTTCCGCTCGCTGCATTTACGTTTGCGCATGGCGGCCCGCGCATCGACGCGCCGCCGCCAACGCTAGGCCAGCACAATGCGGAGATTTTCAAAGAGCTCGGAGTGAGCGGCTAGTTGGCGGTCGCGCCCGATTTTTTCACCAGCGCCGACCACTTGGTTTCCTCGCGGTCGATATCGGCGGCATATTCGGCCGAGCTCGTCGGCTGGGGCTCGGCGCCTTCGGTCGCGAGGTAGCTGCGGACCTTGGGATCGGCCAATGCCGCCCGCAGCGATGCGTTGAGCTTGCTGACGATCGGCTGCGGCGTGCCAGCCGGTGCGACGATCCCGTAATGCAGCACGGCCTCGAAGCCGGGCAACCCTTGTTCGGCGACCGTCGGAACGTCCGGAAACGAGTCCGAGCGCTTGAGACCGGTCACGCCGAGTGCGCGCAGCTTGCCGTCCTTCACCAGGCCGACCGCCGGCGGCAGCGACGAGAAATAGATCTGCACGTGTCCGCCCAGCAGATCGGTCAGCGCCGGCCCCGAGCCCTTGTAGGGAATATGCGTGATGTTGATGCCGGCGGTTTCCGCGAACAGCACCGTGCCGAGATGGATGCCGCTGCCGGTGCCGGCGGACGCATAGTTGAGTTTGCCCGGCTGTTTTTTCGCCAGCGCGATCAGTTCCTTGACGTTGTGTGCCGGCACCGACTGGTTCACGACAACAATAAGCGGACTGGTCGCGATCAGCCCGACCGGCGCGAAGTCCCTGCGCGGGTCGTAGCCGACATTCGGGTAAAGCGTCGGGTCGATGGCGAGAGTGCCGGTGCCGCCGAGCCCGAGCGTGTATCCGTCGGGAACGGCCTTGGCGACCTGGCGCGTCCCGACCGATCCGCCGGCGCCACCGCGATGTTCGATCACGATCGGTTGCCCAAGCGACTTGCTCATGGGCTCGACGACCGCGCGCGCCACCACGTCGTTGCCGCCGCCCGGCGCATACGGGACGATCAGCGTGATCGGACGGTCCGGATAAGCGGTTTGCGCCAGCGCTTGGTGTGGCCCGATGACAGGCCAGGCCGCCGCGCCGCCCAATAAAGTGAAGAACTCCCGCCGCTGCATGGTGCGCCTCCCGGAAGCCGCGTGCTGAGCCGATCATTGGCGGTCCGCAGGTGCGGCGCAAGGTGTTTGCAAAGGGTGGTTTGCAAGCTGCCACCTAGTCGCCGTCTTCCGCACGATGTAACCCTACGGTGTATGAACAATTCCAGCGATTCACATCCGGACAATCCGTCCGCAGCGACGCGCCCGCCTTTGTCCGAACTGTTTGTCTCCTTCGTGATCGTCTCGATTTCGGGTTTTGGCGGCGCGCTGCCCTGGGCACGGCGCAAAATCGTCGAGCAGAAAGGCTGGATGACGGCGGAGGAGTTCAACGAGGCCTTCGCGCTGTCGCAGTTCCTGCCTGGACCGAATGTCGTGAACTTCTCGGTTGTATTTGGATCCCGCTTCGGCGGCGCGCCCGGCGCTGCGGTTGCACTCGCGGGCCTCATGGGGCCACCGCTCATCATCGTTTTTGTACTGGCGGTGCTCTACGCGCATTTCGGCGATCTCGAAGTCCTCAGCCGCATCCTTGCCGGCATTACAGCTGCCGCCGTCGGCTTGCTGATGGCGGTCGTCGCCAAGATGGCCGCGCCGTTATTTCGCGTGCGGCGGGATTGGGCGCCATTTATTGCGATCGCCGCTTTCACCGGCGTTGCAATCATGAACTGGCCACTGCCGTGGGTGTTCGTGGCGTTGGCGCCGGTCAGTGTTGCCTGTCGCGTGGTTCAAGCGATGAACGAGAACCCGCTGCTCACGCTCGCCGGTTATTTCGCGCTGCTATCGCTGTTCGCGGTGGGTGGCGCGAATGCCGCGATCCCGGAAATGCACCGCATCGCGGTCGACGTCATGCATTGGATGAACGATCGGCAGTTCGCCGACATGTTTGCGATCGCCCAGGTGTCGCCCGGGCCGAACATCATTATTGTGACTTTGATCGGGTATCATGTCGCTGGCTTTGCCGGCGCGACGGTGGCGACCGCTGCCATGTGCGGGCCAACTTGCCTGATGGCGTTTTTTGTCGCGCGCACATGGGATCGCTTCAAAGAAGCGCGCTGGCGAATTGCGATACAGGCCGGCCTCGTTCCGGTTTCACTGGGGTTGATCGCAGCCAGTGCCTTTGTGCTCGCGCGCAGCGCCGACCACAATATCTATGCCGCCGCAATTACGGCGACTACGGCTGTGGTCGGTTTTGCCACCCGCATCAATCCGCTCTGGATTTTCGTGGCCGGCGGCTTGCTGGGGCTGAGCGGCTGGCTGTAGCGGAACACCACCCTAGATCAACTCTTCCGGCCGGGCCCGGTCGTGTGTTAGAGATGAAAATGAGGGGTTCGACCAAGAACCAAAAACCAAGCAAAAAGAACAATAATAAAGAGTCCAGGGGAGGATGAGGATGGCCGAGGGGGTCAAAACCTCCGCGAACGGGGGCGGGTTTCGTTTCAAGGTGCGCGGTCCGCGCGACTTCTACGGTGGGCTTGCGCTCATCGGGCTCGCAATCATTGCAATTTTGACATCCGGCGATCTGCCCGGCACGCACGGCTTTGCATTCGGGCCGGGAACCGCCCCGCGCTTGTTCGCCGGGCTGCTTGCGGTCTGCGGTGCGCTGGTGGCGCTCTCCGGCTATATGGTCGACGGTCCGCCGATTGAAAAATACGCGGTTCGCGGCCCGGCCTGGGTGCTGCTCGCGATCCTTGCATTCGCTGGCATGATCCGCGGCCTCAACGTGGGCCCGTTGAGCATTCCGCCGCTCGGTCTGGTGCCGTCCACTTTTGCGGCCTTCCTGGTCTCGATCTTCGGATCGACCGAATTCCGCTGGGTTGAAAGCCTAATTGCTGCGGTGGTGATGACCGCATTTTGTGTAGCGCTCTTCGTTTATCTGCTGCAGCTGCCGTTCCAGCTGTGGCCCTGGATTTGAGCAGGAAGAACCGCCATGAGTGAACTTCTTGCCAATCTCGCGATGGGTTTCTCGGTCGCCGCGAACCCATACAACATCGGCTTCTGTCTGCTTGGTGCGTTGGTCGGTACGCTCGTTGGCGTGCTGCCTGGCATCGGTACCGTTGCGACGGTCGCCATGCTTCTCCCAATCACATTCGGCCTGCCGCCGGTCGGCGCGCTGATCATGCTCGCGGGCATTTATTACGGCGCCCAATATGGCGGCTCGACGACGTCGGTGCTGGTCAATATTCCGGGCGAAGCGACTTCCGTGATCACCTGCCTCGATGGCCATCAGATGGCGCGGCAAGGCCGCGCCGGCGCGGCGTTGTCGATCGCCGCAATCGGCTCCTTCTTTGCGGGCTGCATCTCCACGGTGCTGGTCGCAGCGCTCGGCGTGCCGCTGACCTCGATCGCGCTGCTATTCGGTCCGGCGGAGTATTTCTCGCTGATGTTGCTCGGCCTGATCTTCGCGGTGGTGTTGGCGAAAGGCTCCGTACTCAAGTCGATCGCCATGGTTCTCACTGGCCTGCTGTTGTCGATGGTCGGCTCGGATCTTGAAACCGGCGCCGGCCGCATGACGTTCGACATCGCGGAATTGTCTGACGGAATCGGCTTCACAAACGTGGCCATGGGGCTGTTCGGCTTTGCTGAGATCATCCGGAACCTGGAAATGTCGCAGGAAAGCCGCGACATCGTAAAAGGCAAGATTTCCGGACTGATGCCGACGCGCCAGGACCTGATCGATTCTTCCGGTGCAATCGCGCGCGGCACTATACTCGGTTCCATTCTGGGAATTCTGCCGGGCGGTGGAGCGGTGGTCGCTTCGTTCGCCGCTTACACCTTCGAAAAGCGCATATCCAAGCACCCGGAACGCTTCGGGCATGGCGAAATCAGAGGCGTGGCGGCGCCGGAAAGCGCCAACAACGCCGCGGCGCAGACCTCGTTCATTCCGCTGCTCACGCTTGGTATTCCGCCCAATGCCGTGATGGCGCTGATGGTCGGCGCCATGACCATCCACGGTATCGTGCCGGGCCCGCAGGTGATGACCAAGCAGCCCGAATTGTTCTGGGGCATGATTGCCTCAATGTGGCTCGGCAATCTGATGCTGGTCATCATCAATCTGCCGCTGGTCGGCGTGTGGGTCAGCCTGCTGCGGGTGCCGTACCGGCTACTCTATCCGTCCATCATCGTGTTCTGCTGTATCGGTATCTATTCCATCAACAACTCGCCGACCGACGTGGTGATCGCCGCGATCTTCGGCCTGTTCGGCTATTGGCTGAACAAACACGAATTCGAACCGGCGCCATTGGTGTTGGCCTTCGTGCTCGGTCCGTTGATGGAGGAGAATCTGCGCCGCGCCATGTTGATTGCACGTGGCGACGCGACCGTGTTCCTGACCCGTCCGATTTCGGCGGGATTGATCGCGGTTGCGACAACATTGTTGGTCATCGCGGCACTGCCCATGATCCGCAAGCGGCGCGAGGAAGTGTTCGTCGAGTAGCAGGCGCGACTGCCACATTAGACAAGCGCAAAGCCGGCACGTTGCCGGCTTTGCCATTTGCCTATCAGCGAGTCACAGCCACAATGCCCCCCGAAAGCAACAGAAGCTGGACCGAGAAGACGGTGATGTTGACGTCCCAGGTCTTGGAAATGATCGGGACGGGTGCCTTGAACGGCTTGTAACCGTTCTTGTCGTAAGCCGCGCCCCCGTAGACTGGCATGGCCATCAGCGCCACGAAGAAGGCGCCATAAACGATCACGCACATTGCGGCGACCAGATAGAGCCGCTCAAGCGCGAGCGGTCCGGGCCACCAAATCAGCGCGAAGGCAAGAATGCCGAAGCCGATATAGCTGGAAATCTGCCATACGACGTGAAAGCGGGCGTGTGACGTCCATTTCGGGTTTGTAGCGTGGGTCTTGTTGAAATCGGCGATCACCGTGCCCACCGCCCAACCGGCGGTGGTCAGCGTAAAGAGGACCCTGGCGACAAGAAGATGATCAAAGCTCATGGCATTTCCCCCAACAGCGACGTCGTGATGATAGCAAATAGAGGGCATCCGCGGGTCGCAATACGGCCGGGTTTTCGGCCGTTGATAAAGACCAGCCAGCGGTTGCCGCCTGCGGTAAACTTCCCCATGTTTTGAGTCGTGAACGACTTGAACGACTTGAGCGACCGATGCGCCAATATCTCGATCTGATGGAACATATCCTCGCCGACGGCGTGGAAAAGCGCGACCGGACCGGAACCGGAACAATTTCCGTGTTCGGGCATCAAATGCGGTTTTCCCTCGATGAGGGCTTTCCGCTGCTCACCACCAAGAAGCTGCATCTCAAGTCGATCATTCATGAGTTGCTTTGGTTTCTGGCGGGCGACACCAATGTAAAATATCTGCAAGAACACGGTGTTCGCATCTGGGACGAGTGGGCCGACGAACGCGGCGACCTCGGTCCGGTTTATGGCCAGCAATGGCGGTCATGGCCGGCAAAAGATGGCAAGACCATCGACCAAATCAGCCACGTCATCGAGATGATCAAGCGCAGCCCGGATTCGCGACGGCTGATCGTCACTGCCTGGAACCCGGCCGATGTCGACAAGATGGCGCTGCCCCCGTGCCATTGTCTGTTTCAATTCTACGTCGCCAACGGCAAGCTCTCATGCCAGCTCTACCAGCGCTCGGCCGACGTTTTTCTTGGGTGTGCCGTTCAACGTCGCGTCTTATGCGCTGCTGACGCTGATGGTCGCGCAGGTCACCGGCTACAAGGCCGGCGATTTCGTCCATACGTTTGGTGATGCGCACCTGTATCTCAATCACATCGAGCAGGCGCGCCTCCAGTTGGGCCGTGCGCCGCGTCATCTGCCCTCGATGCGTATCAATCCGGCGGTGCGAGATATATTCGCGTTTCGCTATGAGGACTTTTCGATCGAAAGCTACGATCCGCATCCGCACATCAAAGCGGA
Source organism: uncultured Alphaproteobacteria bacterium (assembly GCA_963735285.1). Classification (GTDB taxonomy): domain Bacteria; phylum Pseudomonadota; class Alphaproteobacteria; order Rhizobiales; family Xanthobacteraceae; genus Pseudolabrys. Next base: position 27,227 of record CAVTKN010000016.1, read on the forward strand.
AGTTGCCGTATAGGCGTTTGCCAATAAGCGATAGTCTTGTTGTCGCTGTTTGTACGCATCGAACTAAGATGATCTTAAGGTGAGACTTCGGCCCATTTGGCCGACGTTTTCGGTGCATGCGTCCTGTGCGCAGAATGTGCGGCCGTTAGGGAAATGTCAGAACAATTGGCCTATGCAGATGATCGTGCGATCACCAAGCAGTCCTGTGTTCTTCCGTCTGCTTCCCGTTTCAATTTCGATGGAGCGTAAAGGCGCGCAGTGATGAAAATCGTGCTGGTCGCAGCGATCGGTGAGAACCTGGTCATTGGCCGCGATGGCCAACTGCCATGGCGGCTGAAATCTGATTTGCAGCATTTCAAGAAGGTGACGCTGAATCGCCCTGTGGTCATGGGGCGCAAGACGCACGAGTTGATCGGAAAGTTGCTTCCGGGCCGGACCAATATCGTGCTTTCGCGTGATCTGACTCTTGTTGCGCAAGGTGCCGTATTGGCGACCAGCCTCGATGCCGCGCTTAGTTTCGCGCGTGCTGATGCGGCCAAGCATGGCGTCGATGAAATCATGGTGATCGGCGGCAGCGATATATTTGCCGCAACAATGCCGATGGCCGATCGGCTGGAGATCACCCACGTCCATGCGGCGCCGGACGGCGATGCGGTATTTCCGCCAATCGATCCGGAGGTCTGGCAGGAGGCCTGGCGCGAGGACCATTATGCCGGCCCGGACGATGACGCCGATTTTACCCTGGCGACCTATGTAAGGCGCTGAATCACCGTAAAAATGCGGCATGGCGGCGCGTTGTAACGGGGCTTGGCGTCCCCTATAACCCCTCCCAACTAGAGGCAGCCGGGCAAGAACTCCGGCGCGGGAGACATTTTCAATGCCATGGAGCAATCAGGGCGGCGGCGGCCCGTGGGGTCCGGGCGGCAAGGGGCCGTGGGGCTCCGGACCGCAATCGCAGGGACCGACGCCGCCGGACCTGGAGGAAATCCTCCGCCGCGGCCAGGACAAATTGCGGCGATACCTACCCGGCGGCAATTTCGGCGGCCGCGGGTTTGCGCTGATCGCACTCGGCCTCCTGGTGCTCTGGGGCTTTTCCGGATTCTTCCGTGTTGAGCCGGATGAGCTTGGTGCGGTGCTTCGCTTTGGCAAGCTCGTGCGGGAAGTGCAGCCCGGCCTGAACTACCATCTGCCGTATCCGATCGAGAAAGTGCTTACGCCCAAGGCGCTGCGCGTCAACAAGATCGATATCGGCATGCGTGCCGTTGACGACATCCGTCGTGGCGGCACCACAGTGCGCGACGTCCCCGAAGAGAGCCTGATGCTTACCGGCGACGAGAATATCGTCGACGTCGACTTCTCGGTGCTGTGGAAAGTCAAACCGACTGGCGTCGGCGAGTTTCTGTTCAACATCCAGAATCCGGAAGGCACCGTAAAGGCGGTGGCGGAAAGTGCGATGCGCGAGGTGATCGGGCGCTCCGACAGCCGCGAGATTCAGACCGTCGCGCGCCAGAGCATCGAACTTTCGGTGCAGGACCTCATGCAGAAAGTTCTCGATCACTATGGCGCTGGCGTCATTATACAACAGGTGCAATTGCAGAAAGTCGATCCGCCGTCGCAGGTGATCGATTCACTGCGCGACGTGCAGGCCGCCCGTATCGATCAGGAGCGCGCACAGAACGAGGCGCAGACTTACGCCAACCGCGTTGTTCCCGAGGCGCGTGGCCGCGTTGCGCAAATTGTGCAGGCGGCGGAAGCGTATCGTGAGCAGACCGTGGCCGAAGCGACCGGTCAGACATCGCGCTTCCTGAAGATCTTCGAGCAATACAAGAAGGCCCCCGACGTCACCCGCGAGCGCATGTATCTCGAAACCATGGAGCGTGTTCTCGGTGGCGCCGACAAGATCATCCTGGATTCCGGTCCGGGCGGCAGCAGCGTCGTGCCTTATCTGCCGCTCAATGAACTCTCTCGGTCGCCGCAGACACGTGCTCCAAACGCGACGGGAGGCCGGCCATGAGACTTAATTTCATTGGCGGTATTGTTGCTGTATTTTTTGTGGCCGCGCTTATCGTCGGCTACTCGTCGTTGTTCTCGGTCCATCAGACCGAGCAGGCGCTGGTGGTCCGCCTTGGCCAGCCGGTGCGCGTGGTCGACGAGCCAGGCTTGAACTTCAAGGCGCCGTTCATCGATTCGGTCGTCTATATCGACAAGCGCATTCTCGATCTTGAAGCGCCCCCGCAGGAAGTGATCGCCTCCGACCAGAAGCGTCTGGTGGTCGATGCATTCGCGCGTTACCGCATCAAGGACGCACTACGTTTCTACCAGACGCTTGGTTCAATCACCGGCGCCAATTCGCAGCTCTCCATCCTGCTCAATTCGGCACTGCGTCGCGTGCTTGGTGAGGTCACATTCATGCATGTCGTGCGTGATCAGCGCTCTGATCTCATGGCGCGCATTCGTGAATTGGTGGATCGCGAAGCAACCAGTTACGGCGTACAGGTGGTCGACGTCCGTATTCGTCGCGCCGATCTGCCGGAGCAGAACAGCCAGGCGGTCTACCAGCGGATGCAAACAGAACGCCAGCGAGAGGCCGCTGAGTTCCGCGCGCAAGGCGCACAGCGTGCGCAGGAAATCCGCTCGCGTGCCGATCGTGAGGTCACGGTCCTGGTGGCCGACGCGACCTCGAAGTCGGAGCAGATCCGCGGTGAGGGCGACGCGACCCGCAACAAGATCTTTGCCGACGCTTTCAACCAGGACCCGAACTTCTTCGTTTTCTACCGCTCGATGCAGGCCTACGAGAATGGCCTCAAGCAGAGTGACACCCGGATGGTACTCAAGCCAGATTCGAGTTTCTTCCGCTATTTCAACGATCCGTTGGGCAAGCCGCGGGACAATTCGACGCCCGCCCCGGCGGCTCCCGTGCCCGCCCGCTAGTGGACACGCGTAAGCGGTATGACGGACTTTTTGGCCGCGCTGGGACTTGTCTTTGTCATTGAAGGCCTGATCTTTGCGGCATTTCCGGAGGCGGCCAAGCGCGCAATGAAAAGTGTGCTGGAAACCCCGGATGTTTCGCTGCGGCTGATCGGAATCGGCTCTGCTATTGTCGGCCTGGTCCTGGTCTGGCTGGTGCGGGGGTGACCGGTGTCAACAGCCTCGCACGGTATTGATTTGCGGTGCCCTTGAATCGCCCCGAAGTCGGGGCCACTCTCTTTTAAACCTTATTCTGAGGAGACACGACGCCCATGGGCGCATCCTTCTTCTTCCGCTCGACGACCCCAGTCAGCCGCGTCGGCTTGGCCCTTTTGACCGCTGCTGCCATCGCCTGGCCGGCTTTGACTGAGTCAGCCGCGGCGCGCGGGCCGGAGGGTATTGCCGACGCCGCCGAACAGGTCATTGACGCCGTAGTCAACGTCTCCACCAAACAGTCGGTCGATCTGAGCAGCGGCGCGATGCCGCAATTGCCGCCGGGTTCGCCCTTTGAGGAGTTCTTCGAGGAGTTCTTCAAGAACCGGCGCGGGCAGGGCGGGCAGAATGGTCAGAACGGCCAGACACCTTCGCCGCGCCGCGTTAACTCGCTGGGTTCGGGTTTCATTATTGACACATCCGGGCTGGTCGTGACGAACAACCACGTCATCGCCGATGCCGACGAAGTCAACGTCATCCTCAATGACGGCACCACGTTAAAGGCCGAAGTCATCGGCCGCGATCAGAAAACCGATCTGGCTTTGCTCAAGGTCACGCCGACCAAACCGCTCAAGGCGGTAAAATTCGGTGATAGCGACAAGCTGCGGCTGGGCGAATGGGTCATCGCGATCGGAAACCCGTTCAGTCTTGGCGGCACGGTGACCGCCGGCATCGTCTCGGCACGCAATCGCGACATTCAGTCGGGGCCGTATGACAACTACATTCAGACCGACGCTGCTATCAACCGCGGCAATTCGGGCGGACCGCTGTTTAATCTGAACGGCGAAGTGATCGGGGTAAACACGGCGATTATCTCGCCGTCGGGCGGTTCGATCGGCATCGGCTTTGCCGTCCCATCGAAGACCGTCGTGCCCGTGGTCGATCAATTGCGCGAGTTCAAGGAAGTGCGTCGCGGTTGGCTCGGTGTGAGGATCCAGCAGGTGAGCGATGAGATCGCTGAAAGCCTGAGCATCAAGCCCGCGCGCGGCGCGCTGATTGCCGGCATCGACGAAAAAGGCCCGGCCAAACCCGCCGGCATTGAGCCAGGCGACGTCGTCGTCAAATTCGACGGCAAAGACATTAAGGAAATGCGCGACCTGCCAAAGATCGTTGCCGATACACCCGTCGGCAAGGACGTGGAAGTCATCATCATTCGCAAAGGCAAGGAAGAAAAGAAGACCGTCAAGCTCGGCCGCCTTGAGGACGAGAAAAAGCAGGCGGCACTCGATCCAAAGAAGGATTCGACGCCGGACGCAAAGCCGGTCGTCAAGAAAGCGCTTGGCCTCGATCTCGCCAACCTGACCGATGATCTGCGCAAAAAGCACAACATCAAGGAAAAAGTGAAAGGCGTTCTGATCACGGGTGTCGACGCGAATTCGCCGGCGTCCGAGAAGCGTCTCGCGCCGGGAATGGTCATCGCTGAGATCCAGCAGCAACCGGTCACGAACGCCGCCGAGCTGCAGCAACGCATCGAGAAGCTCAAGAAGGACGGCAAGAAGGCGGCTGTCCTGCTTGTCGTCACACCTGACGGGGATCCGAGCTTCGTGGCGTTGAGCCTGCAGTAAAGTTTTCTTGTGCAAGCTGTACGCCGGCGCTGCGAGCGCCGGCGTTTTCGTCAATCCAGCACGTGATTGACCATGCCGTCGGCGAGCTTGGGCTCGAACCAGGTCGATTTCGGCGGCATGATGCCGCCCGCATCGGCCACCGCCATGAGATCGTGCATCTGTGTGGGATAGAGCGCGAAGGCAACCGCCATCTCGCCCGATTTCACGCGCTTCTCGAGTTCTTCCAACCCGCGCGCGCCGCCAACGAAATCGATGCGCTTGTCGGTGCGCGGATCACCGATACCCAGCAGGGGTTCGATGATGTTGCGCGTGAGCACGGTGATCGGCAGCCGTCCGATTGGGTCGTCGGGAACGAGTTCGGGCCGTATCGAGAGTCTGTACCAGCGGCCGTCGAGGTACATCCCATATTCATGGGATGAAGCTGGTCGTACCGGCTGGTCGAGCGCCGTTACCGTGAATTTTTTGCGCAGTTCGACGAGAAATTGCTCCGCACTCTGGCCGTTGAGATCTTTCACCAGTCGATTGTAGTCGAGGATGGTCATCTCATGTTCGGGGAAGATTACCGACAGAAAATAGCGATGCGAACCGTCGCCCTTGCGGGCTGCGCAGACGCGTGCGGCCGCCGCTGAACGGTGGTGGCCGTCGGCTATGTAGATAGCGGGCAGCGCCTCGAATGCGCGCGTGATCTTGTCGATGGTCGTGTCGTCGGAAATCGTCCAAAGCTGGTGGCGCACGCCGTCGTCCGCGGTGACATCAACTTCCGGCTTGCCGGCCGCTGCCTGGGTCAAAATGGCGTCGATAGCCGGTGCGTTCGGATAGCCGCTCATCACCGGACCGGTCTGGGCATTGATCGCCTCGATCTGCCGGACGCGATCATCTTCTTTTGTTGGCGTCGTCAGCTCGTGCTTGCGAATACGGTTGATTGCATAGGCTTCGAGCGAGGCGATGGCGGCGAGGCCGGTCTGGATGCGGTCGCGCCAGGTGAGCCGATAGACGTAATAACTAGGCTTGCTGTCGCGCATCAGAACGCCATCATCAACCATGCGGTTGAGATTTTGAGCCGCTTTGGCGTAGACGGCCTTGTCGTAAGGATCGGTGGCCGGGTCGAGATCGATCTCAGGCTTTGAAATATGCAAGAAGCTCCACGGCTTGCCTTTGGCCCGGTTGCGCGCTTCCGCGGCGGAGAGGACGTCATAGGGTGGTGCCAGCACCTCTGCCGCGCGGCCGGGTGCGGGCCGCAAAGCCCGAAATGGTTTAATGAGCGTCAAGTCTGTCTCCAACGCCGGGTGAGTTCTCGTGCTATCACGGCCGAAACGAAGGCGGCACTATGACAACGGCCGGAGCGGTGCTTATTGCAGGGCCGACAGCGAGCGGCAAGTCTGCGCTGGCCCTCGAGTTGGCGGAGCGCCTTGGCGGCGTCATCGTCAACGCCGATTCCATGCAGGTGTATCGCGATCTGCGTATCATCACTGCGCGCCCGACGCCGGAGGATGAACGGCAGATCCCACATCAGCTTTACGGCTTTGTGGATGCCGCAGAAGATTACTCCGTGGGACGGTGGTGTCGCGACGTTGAAATAGTGCTCAAGGAAATTACAGCGCAGGGGCGCATGCCAATTCTGGTCGGCGGAACCGGCCTTTATTTTAAAGTACTGACGAGCGGGCTTGCCGCTGTGCCGCCCATCCCCGCTGACATTCGCGCTGGCGTGCGCAGCCGGTTGCAACGCGAAGGCGCGCCCGCGCTGCATGCCGCGCTGGCACGTCTCGATCCCCCCACCGCGCACCGTCTGATGGTCAACGACCGGTCACGCATCGCGCGGGCGCTGGAAGTGGCGCTGGCGACAGGACGGCCGCTATCGGATTGGCACAAGGAAGGCATGCCCGCGCTGATCAATCCCGACAGCGCCGCGAAGATCTTCCTCACGTGCGAGCGTAAGGAACTGGTGCGCCGCATCGAGACGCGCTTTGCGGCAATGCTGGGCGCCGGTGCGTTGGAGGAGGTCAAGCGGCTGGCCGCCCGCAAACTCGATCCGTTGCTGCCGGCGATGAAAGCGCACGGCGTGCCTTGGCTAATCCGGCACCTGAATGGCGGAATTTCGCTCGAAGAGGCTGCGGCTGGCGCCATCATGGATACGCGCCGCTACACGAAGCGCCAGGTCACCTGGTTTCGCAACCAGATGAAGGATTGGCCGTCTGAGGGCCCCGAAAAGGCTATTTCGGTGCTCCAGGCCCAGCTTTCCGGGCTCAAATGATGCTGATTTGTGCTTGACCGGGCGCTTTGGCCCTATTATAAAACCGCGCAATGAAAGTACGAGTGGACACGATGTTACGCAATATTATTACTCTCGTAGTAAAGGTTCGGGCGCTGGCTGGGTCCTAGGGTGGGACCACAGGCGAGCGTCCGGACGTGGCCCGTTACGGGCCTTTTTTATTGGCTTGTTTTTGGATTGGCGGAGCTGGCGATCAGTCGACGAAAGGGAATGTCATGACACGCGAAATGACCGGCGCAGAAATGGTGATTCAGGCGCTTTCAGATCAGGGCGTCGAGCATCTGTTCGGTTATCCGGGTGGCGCGGTGCTGCCGATCTATGACGCCATCTTCGCGCAAAACCAGGTCCGGCACATTCTCGTCCGGCATGAGCAGGGCGCCGTGCACGCCGCCGAAGGCTATGCGCGTTCGACCGGCAAAGTCGGCTGCGTGCTTGTCACTTCAGGTCCTGGCGCAACCAATGCCGTCACGGGCTTGACCGACGCGCTGATGGATTCGGTCCCACTCGTCTGCATCACGGGTCAGGTGCCGACTCACCTCATCGGCAATGATGCATTCCAGGAAGCCGACACGGTGGGCATCACGCGCCCATGCACAAAATACAATTATCTGGTCAAGCGCATCGAAGACCTGCCACGCGTGCTGCATGAGGCATTTCACATCGCGTCGAGCGGCCGGCCCGGACCGGTTGTGGTCGACGTGCCGAAGGACATCCAGTTCGCCAAGGGAATCTATTCGCGGCCTAAAGATTTTCCGCACACCGGCTACAAACCAAAAGTCAAAGGTGACCTGGATAAGATCAAGCAAGCGATCGACCTGATGGCGCACGCCAAGCGGCCGTTGTTCTACACCGGCGGCGGCGTGGTCAATTCGGGCAAGGCCGCGTGCGATCTGCTGCGCGAACTGGTCAAGCTGACCGGCTATCCGATCACGTCAACGTTGATGGGGCTGGGCGCTTTTCCGGCCGCAGATCCCAAGTGGGTCGGAATGCTCGGCATGCACGGGACGCTCGAAGCCAACATGGCGATGCACGATTGCGATGTGATGATCTGCATCGGCGCGCGTTTCGATGACCGCATCACCGGACGGCTGGATGCCTTCTCGCCCGGCTCAAAGAAGATTCACGTCGATATCGATCCGTCGTCAATCAACAAGAACGTCAAGGCCGATGTGCCGATCGTCGGCGATTGCGCGCATGTGCTCGAAGATATGGTACGGCTGTGGCGCACAAGCGCGATCCATCCAGACAAAAAGTCGCTGCAGATGTGGTGGACCCAGATCGACAAATGGCGCGCGCGCAAATCGCTCGCGTATAAGTCGTCGAATGATGTGATCAAGCCGCAATACGCGATCCAGCGGCTTTACGAGCTGACCAAGGACAAGGATGTCTACATCACCACTGAGGTCGGTCAGCACCAGATGTGGGCGGCTCAGTTCTTCGGCTTCCAGGAGCCGAACCGCTGGATGACGTCCGGCGGCCTGGGCACCATGGGCTATGGCCTGCCGGCCGCAGTCGGCGTGCAGCTGGCGCATCCGGGTTCTCTCGTTATCGACATTGCAGGCGAGGCCTCGGTGCAGATGACCATGCAGGAGCTCTCGACCGCGGTGCAGTACCGCCTGCCGATCAAGATATTCATCCTCAACAATGGCTACATGGGCATGGTGCGGCAGTGGCAGGAATTGCTGCACGGTGGCCGCTATGCCGAGAGCTACTCCGAAGCACTGCCGGATTTCGTCAAGCTGGCCGAAGCGATGCATGCGCATGGAATCCGTTGCCAGAAGCCGGGCGATCTCGACCGTGCCATCAAGGAGATGATCGACATCGATAAACCGGTTCTGTTCGACTGCGTGGTCGATCCGAAGGAAAACTGCTTCCCGATGATTCCGTCGGGGCGCGCGCACAATGAGATGATACTCGGTGACGCTGGTGTCAGCGTTGACGACGCGATCACCGAGGAAGGCAAGGTGATGGTGTGATGAACGCTCCCACAACGAGTCATTACCCGGCAGCGCCGACGGCGCAGAAGGCCGAGACCCATACACTCTCGGTGCTGGTCGACAACGAGCCCGGTGTGCTGGCGCGCGTGATCGGCCTGTTCTCCGGCCGCGGCTACAACATCGAGTCACTGACAGTGTCGGAGACCGAGCACCGGCAGCATCTGTCGCTGATCACCATCGTCACGACCGGCACGCCGATGGTGATCGAGCAGATCAAGAACCAGCTCGATCGACAGGTTCCGGTCCATCACGTGGTGGACATGACGCTCGCCGGCAATGCCATCGAGCGCGAACTTGCCATGGTGAAGGTCAAGGGCAAGGGAGAGAACCGGGTCGAGGCGTTGCGGCTGGCCGATGCCTTCCGTGCGCGCGTGATCGACGCAACGACCGAAAGCTTCGTGTTTGAGATCACCGGTGCCAGTGAAAAGATTGAGCAGTTCATCGCATTGATGTTGCCGCTCGGGCTGGTGGAGGTGGCGCGCACCGGTATTGCCGCCATCATGCGCGGGCCGGAAGGAATGTGAGATGGGGCTGACCATCCTCGCGATCCCTCTGATCATGCTGGGCGTTTTCATCAAGCCTTATTCGCAGGACAACACGCGCTGCTTCAACCTCGTCGGCAAGGTCTATTGTTTCGAACAGAGTTCGCAAATGCCCGAGATCGTCAAATACGGCAGTGTGGTATTAGGCTTTGCGCTGCTCTATGCGGGGAGACGACAGATCAAGCGGCAGCGCGGGCGAGGCTAGATTTCGTCATGCCCGGCCTTGTGCCGGGCATCCACGTCTTGCTATCGACGCTGCGGCAAATAAAAGCGTGGATGGGTGACAAGCCCGGCCATGACGCGTCAGGAAGTGGCCGAGCAACAGGCCCAAATAGGGGTTAATTACCATGCGTGTTTACTACGATCGCGACGCCGACCTGAACCTCATCAAAGGCAAGAAGGTCGCCATTATCGGATACGGCAGCCAAGGCCACGCTCACGCGCTCAATTTGCGTGACAGCGGCGTGAAAGAAGTTGCGGTTGCGTTGCGCAAGACCTCGGCCGGCGTGAAAAAGGCCGAAGGCGAAAAGTTCAAGGTCATGGAAGTCGCGGAAGCGGCCAAATGGGCCGACGTGATGATGATGCTCACGCCTGACGAATTGCAGGGCGACATCTACCGCGATCACCTTGTCAAGAACATGAAGGACGGCGCGGCGCTCATGTTCGCGCATGGGCTCAATGTGCATTTCAACCTGATCGAGCCGCGCACTGACCTCGACGTACTCATGATTGCGCCGAAGGGGCCTGGCCACACGGTGCGGTCTGAATATCAGCGTGGCGCTGGCGTGCCCTGTCTGGTTGCGATTCACAAGGACGCCTCCGGCAATGCGCACGATCTTGGACTCTCATATGCATCAGCCATCGGCGGCGGCCGCGCCGGCATCATCGAGACGACCTTCAAGGAAGAATGCGAGACCGACTTGTTCGGCGAGCAGACCGTGCTGTGCGGCGGCCTGGTAGAACTGATGAAGGCCGGTTACGAGACGCTGGTGGAAGCCGGCTACGCGCCCGAGATGGCCTATTTCGAATGTGTCCATGAGGTGAAGCTGATCGTCGACCTGATCTACGAAGGCGGGATCGCCAACATGAACTACTCGGTGTCGAACACCGCCGAGTACGGCGAATATGTTTCCGGCCCGCGCGTGATTACGCCCGAAACCAAAGCCGAGATGAAGAAAGTGCTCGCTGACATCCAGTCCGGCCGTTTCACCCGTGACTGGATGCTGGAGAACAAGGTCAATCAAACCTCGTTCAAGGCAACGCGTGCCAAGCTTGCCGAGCATCCGATCGAACAGGTCGGCGCCAAGCTGCGCGAGATGATGCCGTGGATTAAACAGCGCGCGCTGGTCGACAAGAGCAAGAATTGACACACTCGTGTCATCGCCGGGCCGGCGCGAAAGCGCCGTGACCCGGTGATCCGAGCCGTTCTATCGTTTCGTCGCGGTTTCCTTCGCCAACCACCGTGCAACCTCATCGGAAGTCGTGGTGCCATTGGATGCGCGGGCATTGGCTTCGCGCATGGTAGCCACATCAATCGCGCCGATCAGCGGCTTGAGGGCGTCGATCAAAGCCGTGTCGCCAGCCCGTTTCCGCGCAACAAGTAAGATCGCGTCGTAGGGCGGTATGGCGTGTTTGTCGTCCGCCAGCACAGCGAAATCATAGGTCGAGATCTGGCCGTCACTTGTGTAGGCCGCAATGACGTCAACGGTGCCGTCGGCCGCCGCCTTGTACATGAATTCCGGCTGCATCTGGCGCTGGTTCCGGAAATTGAGGCCGTAGGCATTACGCAGTGCGGTCCATTCGGGCCGTCCGAAAATTTCATAGTCGCCGGCGATGGTGAGTTCGCTTGCCTTGGAGGCGAGATCGGAGATCGAACGGATGTTGAGTGCCTCGGCCTTCTTGCGTGTCATCGCTAGCGCATAGGCATTTTCAAATCCGAGCGAACCGAGCACCTGAACGCCGTACCGTGTCTTGAGGGTATTTGACAGTTCGGCGAGCAGCTGCGCGCGCGGCGGGACGTCCGTACGTTGCAAGCGGTTGGCCCACAACGTCCCGGAATAGTCGACGGCAACATCCACTTCGCCGGATGCAAGCGCGTCAAACAGGACGTTGGAGCCAAGTCCCGGACGGCGCGCGGCCGTGAGTCCCGCGGCTTCGAGGCGCTGTTGAATCACCGCAGCCAGCACGTATTGTTCAGTGAAAGTTTTGGCGCCGATGAGATAAGTTGCCTGCGGCAGCGCCAAACCGGGCAGCAACGCAGCGAGTGTCAGAGCCACCAGGCCGAATGCGCCCAGCATTGTTCGCCAGCGGCTGCGGCGGCTCACGCCCGCCTGTATCAACGCCAGCAACTGATCGACCGCGAGCGCCAGCACCGCCGCAGCGACACAGCCAAAGATAACGAACACCCAGTTCTGTGTTTGCAGGCCGGTGAAGATGTAATTTCCGAGGCTCGTCTGTCCGATCGGCGTCGCGAGCGTTGCCGTGCCGATGACCCAGACAGCGGACGTGCGGATGCCCGCCATGATCACTGGTAGCGCCAGCGGCAACTCGATGTCGCGCAGAAGTTTCCAGGGTGGGACACCGACGACGCGCGCGGCCTCGCTCAAGCGCGGATCAACCCCGTTGAGGCCCGTCACAGTGTTGCGCAGGACCGGCAGCATCGAATAGAGCGCCAGCGCAAGCACCGATGGCAGAAAGCCGAGTGCGGAGAAACCCTTGCCGAACAGGCGTTCGGACAATGCAGCAAGCGCCAGGAGCAGCGGGTAGAACAGCGCCAGCAAGGCCAGCCCCGGGATGGTCTGCACGACGCTGGCGATGGCCAGCAGTGTGCCGCGCAGGACCGGCCGACGTCTCGATGCGATCGCGACTGGCAGACTGATCCCAAGCCCGATTGCAAGCGCAGTAAGGCTCACCAGCACATGGCCGCCGAGATAGTCCGGCAGCCGTGCCCACGCGTCGGCAAGGCGGGCGTCAAAAATCATTGCGGCGATGATGGCATGCGGGGGAAGACCGCGGAACCCAATGAGTATAGGGCTGTAGGAGCCTCATCCCTTTGGCCTAAATCGTTAATTTCCGGCCAGCGGGTTCGGCCGGCTTGCAATGACAGTTTGATTACAGTCATATGACAGCGGGCCGTGCGCTGGGGAGCCGTGGGGATCGCAGCCGGGCAGGGCCGTCCGTAGGCCATGTTGTCCGCAGCGTCAGCTCTGCTCAGTCGTCTTGCGCCCGCCGAGGCAATCTCGCGCCGCGATGCATTGGCGCTCGCCATTGTCGCCGTCCTGCATCTTGCCGCGCTCGTCGTGATGACTGCGACCGAGCTCGACCTTGCGACCAAGGCAACCTTTCTTCTCTTTTGGGCGCTGCTGAATTTCTTCTGGCTGGGATTGCTGCGGCGGCCCGCAATCGCCGCACTTCTGTCGCTTGCGATGGTCGTCACACTGATTGTCCTGTCGCAGTTCAAGTACGACAAGCTGATGATGACGGTCAATTTCGTCGACCTGATGATCATCGACCCGGATACGTCGGCCTTTCTATTCACGATCATGCCGCGCTTGCGCGGGCCTTTCCTGCTCGGCGTAGCGATTGCAGTGCCGGCGCTGGTGCTGTTGTGGCGCATCGACCCGTTCCGCGTGCGCATGCGCACAAGCGCATTCGGCAGCGCACTTTGCATGGGCGGCCTGGTGGTGTTTTCAATTGCCTATCCGGCCGACTTCTATGGCGAATTTTTCAGCCGCGACTATGTCTCGAAGTTCGCACGCTCGGGCGTGGAAGCGGTCTACGAATTTGCAACGCACGGGCTGCTCGCGTCCGATGCGACGGTCGCCGAGCAGCTGAAATTACCGGCGGCAGCTTGCAGCCCAGGCGCAAAACTTCCGCACATCATCCTGTTGCACGATGAGTCGAGCTTCGACATCACGGCCGCGCCGGGCATCAAGGTGCCGCCGGGTTACCAGCGGCACTTCCGATCCTTCGATGGCAAAGCGCGCAAGCTGGTGGTGGAAGGTGCTGGCGGTCCCAGCTGGTTCACAGAATACAATGTGCTGACTGGCCTTTCGGCCCGTTCCTATGGCCGCTTCGCGACATCCGTGACGCGTATCGCCGCCGGCCACGTCGCCCGCGGCTTGCCCAATGCGCTCACTCGTTGCGGCTACAAGACGTTCAGTCTTTATCCGTTTTATGGCGCCTTCCTTGGTTCGCGCGGTTTTCAAACTACGGCTGGCGTCGAACGATACCTCGACATGAAGGATCTTGGCGCGCGCGGGCTTGAGCCTGACAGTTTCTATTTCGATCAGGCGTCCAACATCATTGGGCGCGAATTTGGCCACGGCCCACTGTTTCTGTTCGTCTACACCGCTGCCAATCACTTCCCGTGGGATTTTCGTTACCGTCCGGAATTGACCCCCGGCTGGCGCGATCTCGGCAACGCGGCCAATGTCGATGAATATATTCGGCGACAAACTCTGAGCGCGCACGATTACTCCGCGCTTCTCGATCGGCTCAAGCGTGACTTCCCGACCGAATCGTTCCTGGTCGTACGGTTCGGCGACCACCAACCGGAATTCGGCTATCGCATTATTGATCCGTCATTGAGCGAGCCGGAACTGGCGCGCCATCTTGAGGCTTTCGATCCGCGATACTACACAAGCTACTATGCGATCGACGCCGTGAACTTCAAACCGGTCGATCTATCGTCCGCCCTCAACACACTCGATGCACCGTATATTCCACTGTTGGTGCAGGAGGCTGCGGGGGTGCCGCTCGATCCTTCGTTTGTCGAGCAGAAGGCGATCCTGAAACGTTGCCATGGCCTTTTCTATCGCTGTAATGGCGGCGCGGAGGCGAGCCGATTTAACCGCATGCTGATCGACGCGGGCCTGATCAAGGGCCTGTAGGGCCACGCTGTGCGTCCGGCTTTGCAAGTCGGATTTGGCCGGATACGTTGCTCTCAAGAAACTAAACTGGGGAGGACCGCATGGCGGACGGCATTGGCCGCTTCGAACCGTGCCGGGAAATCGTCCGCCGCGGCTGCCATTGCGCTCGGCGGCGTTTCGGTCGCGTTTCGTCTCGCTGACGACGACGTCTATACAGCCGTGGATCGTACGACGCTCAATGTTGCAGACGGCGAATTTGTCGCGATCGTCGGCCCCACCGGGTGCGGCAAATCGACGTTGCTGAATGTCGCCGCTGGTCTGATTGCGCCGTCATCCGGTGCTGTTGATATATTCGGCGTCCCCCTCGCAGGTCTCAATAGGCAGGCGGGTTACCTGTTCCAGGCCGACGCTTTGTTCCCGTGGAAGACCGCGCTTGAAAACGTCGCCATCGCATTGGAAGTCGCCGGAGTGGCTGCCGAAGAGGCGCGCGCGCGTGCCCAGCAGTGGCTGACGCGTGTAGGTCTCGGTGCGTTCGCCGATCGTTATCCGCACATGCTGTCGGGCGGACAACGCAAGCGCGTCGGGCTCGCGCAAATTTTGATTTGCGATCCCAAGATCCTCCTGATGGACGAGCCATTCGGTCCGCTGGACGCGCAGACCCGCCAGATCATGGGTAACCTGCTGCTCGATCTTTGGACCGCCGACCGCAAGGCCGTGCTGTTTGTCACGCACGATCTGGAGGAGGCAATCGCGCTTTCCGATCGCGTCGTCATTATGTCGGCTGGGCCAGCGGCGCGCATTATCGGCGATTGGCGCGTCGCGCTCGCTCGTCCGCGCGATATATCCGAGGTTAAACTGGACCCCGCTTTTCATGAAATGCACCGTGATATCTGGCATAGTCTCAAAGCCGAAGTGATGAAAGGCTATGCCCAAGTTGAAGGCGCTTGATGCGTACGGAATTTTGTTGCGATAGCATTGTTCATTATGATGGCTACAAGAAACCAAAAGGGAGGAATGCAATGACTGGAATACGTTCTATGGTCGCTGCTGCTGCCGGTTTCGCACTGCTGGCAGGGACGGCTCATGCGGCCGATGTGTTTACGATTACCTCGTCCGCCTTCAAGGACGGCACGTTGCTGGGGAAAAAGAACGCGGGCGCCAATAAAGCCAATCCGAACTGCGTCGGCGAAAATGTTTCACCGCCACTCGCTTGGTCAAATGTCCCGGCCGGAACCACCAGCTTCGCGCTGGTGATGACCGATCCGGAAGGTCGTGGCACTGGCGTTGATCATTGGATCGCCTATGGCATTCCGGCCTCGGTTACTTCATTCGCGGAAGGCGAGACCAGCAAGCCCTCAGATAAATATGTCGGTGGCATCGGCACGGCCAAGCAAAGTATCTATTTGGGTCCATGCACCCCGCCGGGACCACCACATCACTACACCTTCGTGCTGATCGCGACGGATCTGGACCCGAAGGCATTGCCACCGGGCCTGACCAAGCTTGAGCTCTTCGACAAGCTCAACGGGCATGTAAAAGGCTCGACCGGCATCATCGGAATGTTCAAAAATCCAATCTGAACTAACATTCGTCCATGCGAACTGGAGGAGCGTGATCATTGTCTAGCATTCACGCTTCTCCTTTTCCAGGCCGGTGTCGCGGTCGTCGGAGTTGCACTCTGGTACGCACTCACGACGTATCCGGTATTCGGCAAAATTCTGTTGCCGCCTTTTTTCTTTTCCAATCCCGTGGACGTCGCTGCGCAAATCGTAGCGTGGTTCGTTTCCGGCGTTATCTGGAAGCATCTCTGGGTGACGCTGTCAGAATCGATCCTTGCCTTTGTGATCGGGTCGATTGGCGGCGTGTTGGTCGGATTCTGGTTTGCGCGCCAACCGCGCACCGCGGCGGTGTTTGATCCATACGTTAAAATGGTCAATGCGCTGCCACGCGTGGTCCTCGCGCCAATCTTCACGCTCTGGCTCGGTCTCGGCATCTGGTCGAAGGTTGCCCTCGGCGTCACGCTGGTTTTTTTCATCGTGTTCTTCAACGTCTATCAAGGGGTAAAGGAAGTCAGCCCGACGGTCCTGGCAAATGCCCGCATGCTGGGGATGAGTGAGCGCCAGTTGATGCGTCACGTCTACTGGCCGTCAGCGCTGTCATGGATGTTTTCCTCGTTGCATACCGCAGTGGGATTTGCCGTGGTGGGCGCGGTGGTGGGCGAATATCTGGGTGCGGCGGCCGGCCTCGGATACCTGATCCAGCAGGCGGAAGGGGTGTTCGACGTGGCCGGTGTTTTTGCCGGCATGTTCGTGCTGGCGGCCTTCGTCATCGTCATCGATACAATTGTCAGTCTGGTCGAGAAGCGGCTGCTGGTCTGGCGCCCCGTGGCAGCCGACAGCAGGCCCTAGTCAGCTTCACAACGCTGGCTTATCGTCCCGACCGAATGGCCTGCTGAAAGGCCTTGCAAAGCAAGGGAGGAAATCATGCCCGCAATGTTCCGGCGGTTTGTCGCGGTGCTCGCCGCGCTTGTGCTGTCGAGCGGCATCGCATTCGCGCAATCGAAGGTCACGCTTGCGGTGGGTGGCGGCAGCTGCCTGTGCTACTTGCCGACGATGCTCGCCAAGCAACTCGGCGAATTCGAAAAGGCGGGCGTCGACGTCGACGTCGTGGACTTCAAGGGTGGCTCGGAATCGCTTAAGGCCGTCATTGGCGGCAGCGCTGATGTTGTGTCGGGTTATTTCGATCACTGCGTGAATCTCGCCGCCAAGGGGCAGCACCTGCAATCCTTCGTGGTCTATGACCGGTACCCTGGCTTTGCGCTGGTGGTCTCGCCCAAGCACACTTCGGAAATCAGTTCGATCAAGGATCTCGCCAACAAGAAAGTCGGCGTCAGCGCGCCCGGCTCTTCGACTGATTTCTTTCTCAAGTACATGCTGAGCAAAAACGGCGTCGATCCAAACTCCGTCGCCGTGATCGGCGTCGGCCTTGGCGCCACCGCGGTTGCGGCAATGGAGCAGGGCCAGATCGACGCCGCCATCATGCTTGATCCGGCGGTGACCTTGCTCAAGGGCAAGAACGCTGACCTGAAGATCCTCAGCGACACCAGGACGCAAAAGGACACGCTTGCGGTATTCGGCGGCGAATATCCGGGCGGCGCGCTCTATACCAAGGCGGATTGGATCGCCGGCCACCAGAAGGAAGTGCAGGGAATGGCCACTGCAATCGTGGCCACGCTGAAGTGGATTCACTCGCACACGCCGGAAGAGATCATGGCGAAAATGCCGCCCGAACTGGTCGGCAAGGACAAGGACCTCTATCTCGCCGCGCTCAAGAATACGATCCCGATGTTCTCGGAGACAGGGCGTATGGATCCGAAGGGCGCCGCGGCGGTGCTTGCGGTGTTCAGCCAATCGTCGCCCGACGTGGCGAAGGCTAATATCGATTTGTCGAAGACCTACACCAACGATTTTGCCGATGCGGCCATCAAGAAAATGGGAATGAAGTAGGATATTGTGGTCGTCCCGGGCGAGCGTAAGCGAGGCCCGGGACCCATATCCCCTGGACTATCGATAGGCTGCGGCGTATGGGTCCCCGCGTTCGCGGGGACGACAGCAATATTCGCCGCGCCATGAATATCCTCTCGATCCAGTCGCACGTTGCATTCGGCCACGTCGGCAATGATGCCGCTGTTTTCACGCTGCAGCGCATGGGCGTGGAGGTCTGGCCGGTCCATACCGTGCAATTTTCAAACCATACGGGCTATGGCGATTGGAAAGGCCGTGTATTCGATGCCAGCATGATCAGCGAGGTGGTGGCCGGGATCGCGCAACGCAACGTGCTCGGACAATGCGACGGCGTACTGTCGGGCTACATGGGCTCGGTCGACATCGGCGCTGCCATACTGGACGCGGTCGCAACGGTGAAAGGCGCCAATCCAGCGGCTAAATATTGCTGCGACCCGGTGATCGGTGACGTCGGCCGCGGCATATTTGTGCGCGAAGGCATTCCGGCCTTCATGAAAGACAAGGCGGTGCCCGCTGCCGACGTAATTACCCCAAATCAGTTTGAGCTCGACCATTTGAGCGCACGTGCCAGCAAGACGCTGCGTCAGGCGCGTGATGCCGTGAAAGCATTGCACGATCTGGGGCCGCGCGCGGTCCTGGTGACCTCACTGCATACGGATGAGACGCCGGACGACTCGATCGACATGCTGGCCTCAGGCGCAAGCGGTTGCTTTGTTCTGCGTACGCCCAGACTGCCGTTGGCGGTGAACGGCGCGGGTGATGCCATAGCGGCGCTATTTTTCGCGCACTATTTGCGGGACGGAAATGTCGGCGAGGCCTTGTCACTGTCGGCGTCCAGCATCTTCGGAGTGCTGGCAAGGACAGCGGCAGAAAATGCGCGCGAAATCCAACTCGTGAGCGCACAAGAGGAAATCGTCAAGCCTACGCGCGTGTTCGAAGCGGAAATGCTGGCCCCATGAACAGCACACCGTCGGTATTTCATATTGATGGACTTGAGCTTGCTTTCGCCCCGAAGCCCTGGGCGTTCGCAACAGAACGCCGGGCCGACATTGACGCGTTTTTCGAAGCCATGCGCAAAGAGAAGCCGGAACTATGGAACGGCCGCGTGCTGCTCATGCATCATCAGGCGCTGGCGGCCGGGATTCTTCGTGGTGAATACCTCGAAACGGACTATGCAAGCTTTGCTGCCTGGCGCCATTGGGGCCGCCCGCCCGCGGGCGTGCGCGATTGCTTTGGGGCCGGCGCAATCGTCGCAGCGGATGGCGCGGTGTTGCTGGGAGTTATGGGGGCGGAGACCTTCAACGCGGGGCTGATCTATTTTCCCTGCGGCACGCCCGATCCGGACGACGTCGTTAATGGTAAAGTTGATCTCGATCTCAGCGTCCGGCGCGAGTTGAAGGAAGAAACCGGTCTTGACGTTGCGGAGTTCGAGTCCGAGCCGGGCTGGACAATGGTTGTCGATGGCCCATTGATAGCGCAAATAAAGGTCTTGCGTTCGGACGAACCATCGACCGTCCTGCGTGAGCGGGCTCTCGCACACCTGGCCTCGGAGCCGCACCCGGAGCTTGCCGATATTCGTATCGTCCGCGGAGCCGCTGATATTGATCGCGCAATGCCGCAGTTTGTAACAGCGTTTCTCATGTCGCGGTTTGCGGGCGGATAGAGTGGGACTAATGTCGCGTCGGAGAAGCAACATGACGCTCCATGGCATGGCCAAGCGCTTCCGGATCGATGATCCGGACAAGTTTCACCTGTCGGCGCGCGACCCCGCCGAATGTTATGGACTTACCGCTGATAAAAGTGAGGCCAAGGCGATGCTCGCCGAGGGCCTCGAGCAGTTATCCGACTTGCAGGAGCGCCTTTACGCCTTTGATTCCTGGTCCGTGCTCATCATTCTTCAGGCTATGGACGCCGCCGGCAAGGACAGCGTGATCAAGCACGTGATGGCTGGCCTTAATCCGCAGGGTGTTGAGGTTCATCCGTTCAAGCAGCCGAGCGTCGAGGAACTCGATCACAATTTTCTGTGGCGCGCGGCCCGGCACCTGCCGGAACGCGGACGCATCGGTATTTTCAATCGATCCTATTACGAGGAAGTCCTGGTTGTTCGGGTACACCCGGAGTTGCTGGGGCAACAGAAGCTCCCGGCTTCATTAACGGGCAAGGACGTTTGGCAAAAGCGTTTTGAGGACATCCGCGCATTCGAGCGCCATCTTGTCCGCAATGGCACGATTGTTCTGAAGTTCTTTCTGCATGTTTCGAAGGACGAGCAACGCAAGCGCTTTCTCGACCGCATCGACGAGCCGGCCAAACGCTGGAAGTTCTCGATGGCCGATGTCGACGAACGCAAGCTCTGGAATAAATACCAGGGCGCTTATGAGGACATGATCCGAAACACCAGTTGTCCCGACGCGCCTTGGTATGTCGTGCCCGCCGATCACAAGTGGTTCACGCGCATGGTGATTGCCGGCGTGCTCGTGCGCGAGCTTCGTGCGCTCGATCTTGATTTCCCGCGCATCAGGGGCAAGGCACTCAAGGAATTGCAGAAAGCACGCAAAGCCCTGAAGGCCGAACGCGGATCGTGAGCTCTTGATCCGGGCCATCCTTCGGAAGGCCTTGCCTCGCAGTGCAGCAATCCGCTACAAGGACCAGCTGGACGGGTTAACGCGGGTTTAAAGAGTTTCCGCCACCCTGACGGTTGAAGACGAGGGTTATTCGAAAGCCATGACGACGCGCCCGAATATCTGCGCGATCGAGCGGACGGCGGGATACGCCGGCTCCGCGGCAACCCTCATTCTGGGCTCGCTCCTTCTCCTTATCCGCCCCTGAGGGCCGGCTGGGCCATTCGCGCCTGGGCACTCGGGGGATCGACGGAATGAGCAAGAGAACCCCATAGCGCCCCAGAGCGGCGCCTTCGACGAGAAGGAATAATCCGATGAATCAAAAGACCCAGTCCGAAAAGGACCGTGTCGTCATATTCGACACGACCTTGCGTGACGGCGAGCAGTGCCCCGGTGCAACCATGACCCACGAGGAAAAGCTCGAGGTCGCCGAGCTGCTTGACCACATGGGCGTGGACATCATCGAGGCGGGCTTTCCGATCGCTTCGGAAGGTGACTTCGCGGCGGTCAATGAAATTGCCAGGCGCGCCAAGAATGCGGTGATCTGCGGGCTCTCGCGCGCGGCGCCCAAGGATATCGACCGTTGCGCCGAGGCGATCCGTCCGGCCAAGCGCAGGCGCATCCACACGTTCCTGTCCACCTCGCCCGTGCATATGAAATACAAGCTCCAGAAGGAGCCGCATGAGGTCTACGAGATGGTGATCGCGCAGGTGACCCGGGCGCGTGGCCATACCGATGATGTCGAGTGGTCGGCCGAAGACGCCACCCGCACCGAGACCGATTTTCTCTGCCGCTGCGTGGAGGCCGCCATCAACGCCGGCGCTACCACGATCAACATTCCCGACACCGTCGGCTACACGGTGCCGGAGGAACATTTCGCTTTGTTCAAGATGCTGCGCGAACGTGTGCCGAACTCCGACAAGGCCCGGTTCTCAGTGCATTGTCATAACGATCTCGGCATGGCGGTGGCCAATTCACTGGCCGGCGTGAAGGCGGGCGCGCGTCAGATCGAGTGCACCATCAATGGCATCGGCGAGCGCGCCGGTAATACCGCTCTGGAAGAAGTCGTGATGGCGATCCGCACGCGCAACGACGTGTTGCCGTTCTGGACCGGCGTCGACGCGACCATGCTCACCCGCGCATCCAAGCTCGTCTCGGCGGCGACCTCGTTTCCGGTGCAGTACAACAAGGCGATCGTCGGCCGTAATGCCTTTGCGCATGAGAGCGGCATCCATCAGGACGGGATGCTGAAGAATGCCGAGACTTACGAAATCATGACGCCGGAATCGGTCGGCGTGAAACAGACCTCGCTGGTCATGGGCAAGCATTCCGGACGCCACGCGTTCGTCCACAAGCTGGAAGAACTCGGATACGAACTCGCGGCTAACCAGCTCGAAGATGCTTTCGTCCGGTTCAAGGCCCTGGCCGATCGCAAGAAGCAGATCTTTGATGAGGATATCGAGGCGCTGGTTGATGAAGAGATCGCGCACGCGCATGACCGCATCAAGGTGCTGTCGTTGACGGTGATCGCCGGCACGATGGGCCCGCAGACCGCAACACTCACCCTCGATATCGACGGTGAGCATGTCACCACGCAGTCGACCGGCAATGGCCCCGTGGATGCGATCTTCAAGGCCATTCGCGCGCTGGTGCCGCACGAGGCCGCGCTTGAGCTCTATCAGGTTCACGCGGTGACGGGCGGGACCGACGCGCAGGCGGAAGTCTCCGTGCGGCTATCGGAGAGCGGGCGATCTTTCACCGCCAAAGGTGCCGACCCCGACACTTTGGTGGCGTCGGCCAAGGCCTATGTCAGCGCGCTCAACAAGCTCACGAGCAAGCGCAACAAGACGCCGTCTATTGAGCACCGCATTCACTCGACCGACGTCGGATGAAATTGCACGCATTAACGGTAATGCCGCGCCCATATGGGCGCGGCATTACGCGTTTTTGGCCGCAAAGTCGGTAAATAGTTCCTGCCGGAAACGATAAATCACATTTTGTCCGCATTTCGTTCGCTTTCACGGCAAGATTCCCGGCTACTTGCCGCGACATAACCCGTTGGTTTAGGGGACCTTCGAAATGAAAATGACAGTACGCGCGGGCGCTTTCGCGCTCGCGGCCATCGCGTTTTTGCTCAATGTCTCGCTGGTCCAAGCCGGCGAGTATTCCGCGATGAGCGCGGAGCAGGGCCAGCCTTCGGCCTCGATCAATATCGCCCGCATCAAGAGCGTACTCAAACTTACGGCTGCGCAGGAGCCATATTGGGCGCCGGTCGAGGCGGCGCTGCGTGATCTGGCGCGACAGCAGGCGCGCGCGGAATTGGACGGTCTGGTTCGCCGGATCAGCCACAGGGTTGTATCGGTTGTACTGAGCAGCGCCGCTGTGCAGCGACTCGCGGTTGCGGCCCGTCCGCTGCTTGCCAAGCTCGACGAGGACCAAATGCGGGCGGCTCACGGGCTGGCCGCGGAAATGGGTCTGGGCCCGGTCGTCGCCGCGCTGAGATAAGCCAGACGGCGGCCCTTCGTCGCATCCAGCTCCAGTTGATGCCCGGGTTTAACCACTCCGGCCAAGGTCTACTTGCCGCAAAACCGGTTTAGTGCCACCCTA
This sequence comes from uncultured Alphaproteobacteria bacterium, assembly GCA_963735285.1. Taxonomy (GTDB): domain Bacteria; phylum Pseudomonadota; class Alphaproteobacteria; order Rhizobiales; family Xanthobacteraceae; genus Pseudolabrys. The sequence continues at coordinate 50,400 of CAVTKN010000016.1, forward strand.
AATGGCATAAAAACAAGGCACAAAGCCGGTCCCAAGCGATCAACTGGAGGAATATGTCCATGCGCAAATGGATTCTTGCGGCGGCTGCGGCCGCCATTTTCGTAGCCCCTGTCGCGGCAAGCGCGCAGGCGCCGATCGTCATCAAATTCAGTCACGTCGTCGCGCCAAATACGCCGAAGGGCTTGGGTGCGGAAAAGTTCAAGGAGCTGGCCGAGAAGTACACCAGCGGCAAGGTCAAGGTCGAAGTCTATCCAAACTCGACGCTGTACAAGGACAAGGAAGAGCTGGAAGCGTTGCAGCTCGGCGCGGTGCAGATGTTGGCGCCGTCGAACTCAAAGTTCGGGCCTATCGGCATCAAGGACTTCGAAGTGTTCGATCTGCCGTTCCTGCTTCCGAACCTGGCCTCGCTGCGCAAGGTGACCGAAGGTCCGATCGGCAAGAAGATGCTGACGCTGCTCGACGCCAAAGGCATGGTCGGCCTCGCGTACTGGGACAACGGCTTCAAGCAGATGAGTGCCAACAAAGCGCTGCGGATGCCGGAGGATTACAAAGGCCTGAAATTCCGCATCCAGTCCTCGAAGGTGCTGGAAGCCCAGTTCCGTCTGCTCGGCGCGACTCCGCAAGTGATGGCGTTCTCGGAAGTTTATCAGGCGCTGCAAACCGGCGTCGTCGACGGCCAGGAGAATACGCCGTCGAACATGTACACCCAGAAAATGGATGAAGTGCAGAAGTTTACGACGCTCACCAACCACGGCTATATCGGCTACGTGGTGGTCGTGAACAAGAAGTTCTGGGAAGGGCTGCCGGCCGATGTCCGCGGCCAGCTCGAGAAGGCGATGAAGGAATCGACTGAGTACGCCAACCATATCTCCGCCAAGGAAAACGAGGAAGCGCTCGAAGCGATGAAGAAGAGCGCCAAGACCACGTTCATCGTTCCGACCGCAGCCGAGATGGCAGCGATGCAGAAGGCCATGGAGCCGCTCTACAACGACATGGCTAGCCGTGTCGGCAAGCAGCTGATCGACGACGTCCGCAAGACGGCGCAGGGCGTAACCAACTAACGAAACGAAGGCGAGCCCCGGCGGAAGTTCCGGGGCTCGTTTTCATAGCTGGGGCGGGGGATTCCAACGTCGTCAAGACGTGGGCGGCAACTGGGGGCTGCCTTTTGAAAACCGGGGATCTCCTGCTGCTGGGACGACACGCGTCCCAAGCGCATGAGGGGAATTGTGTTTCTTCGTATTCTGGATCGCTTGGAAGAAATCATCATCGGGACCCTGATCGGGGCGGCGACGCTGCTGATTTTCGTCGCCGTCGTGCAGCGCTACTTGATCGGCGTTCCGTTCCTTTATCCGTATTTCTACCATTTCAACCTGACCTGGGCGCAGGAACTGTGCATCTACATGTTCGTGTGGATGGCCAAGTTCGGCGCGGCCTATGGCGTGCGCACCGGCATCCATGTCGGCGTGGATGTCATCGTCAACATGCTGCAGCCGAAGTACCAGCGCAAAGTCGTCATGTTCGGCTTGCTGGCCGGCGCGTTTTTTACCTTCACCGTCGGTACCATGGGTGCCAAGTTCATTATCGAGCTCTATCCCACCGACCAGGTGTCGCCTGATCTGGAGATGCCGCGCTGGATCATCTTCCTGTGCGTGCCGCTCGGCTCCTACCTGATGTGCTTCCGCTTCCTCCAGGTGGCCTGGGCCTATTTCCACACTGGCCAGCTGCCGCATCATGATCCCGGCCATGTCGAGGGCGTGGAGGATAACCTCCATCCCGCCGATGCGGCCAAGGACGGTGCGCGATGAACAGCGCCCTGATCTTTGGCCTGCTGATCGCGCTGATGCTCACCGGCATGCCGATTTCGATCGCGCTCGGCCTCACCGTGCTCAGCTTCCTCTATGTGATGACACAGGTGCCGATCGAGGCGGTGGCGCTCAAGCTGTTCACCGGGATCGAGAGCTTCGAGATCATGGCGATCCCGTTCTTCATCCTGGCCGGCAACTTCCTCACCCACGGCGGCGTCGCCCGCCGCATGATCCGCTTCGCCACCACGATGGTCGGCCATTGGTACGGCGGGCTGGGGTTGGCGGCGGTGCTGGCCTGCGCGCTGTTTGCCGCGATATCCGGTTCATCGCCGGCGACCGTCGTCGCCATCGGCTCGATCCTGCTGCCGGCGATGGTGCAGGCAGGCTATCCGAAACGGTTCGGCGCTGGCGTCATCGCCACCTCGGGCGCGCTCGGCATCCTGATCCCGCCGTCGATCGTCATGGTGCTTTACGCTGTGGCGACCGGCGGCAGCGTGGCAATCGACCCGGAAGGCAAGCGCGTGTTGTCGGCTTCGGTGGCGCAGTTGTTTATGGCCGGCGTCATCCCAGGTCTTATGCTCGCGACGCTGCTCGGCCTGACCACGTTCTACCGCGCCTGGAAAGGCGACTATCCGCGCATGCGGAAGGCGACATGGCTCGAAGCTTTTACTGCGTTTCGCGAGTCGATCTGGGGCCTGCTGCTGATCGTGATCGTGCTTGGCGGCATCTATGCCGGTCTGTTCACCCCGACCGAAGCCGCGGCGGTCAGCGCGGTCTATGCCTTTGTGGTCGCGGTGTTCGTCTACCGTGATCTAAGACTGTGGGACATCCCGAAGGTGCTGCTGTCATCCGCCAATATGAGCGCGATGATTCTCTACATCATCACCAACGCGGTGCTGTTCTCCTTCCTGATGACCAGCGAGCAGATTCCGCAGTCGATCACCGCCTGGGCCACCAGCTCGGGCATCGGGCAGGTGGAATTCCTGCTGTTCGTAAATCTCCTGCTGTTGGCGGCCGGCAATGTGATGGAGCCGTCGTCGATCGTATTGATCACCGCGCCGATTCTGTTTCCGGTCGCGATCGGTCTCGGCATCAACCCGATTCATCTCGGCATTCTGATGACGGTGAATATGGAAGTGGGCATGTGCCACCCCCCGGTCGGGCTCAACTTGTATGTTGCGTCCGGCATCGCGCGGATGGGCATTACTGAACTGACGATTGCAACGTGGCCGTGGCTGGTAACCATGCTGATCTTCCTCGGCGTGGTGACTTACGTGCCGGAATTGTCGCTCTGGCTGCCGCGCGTGCTCGGAATGATGTGAATCACTGCCTGCGCAAGGTGAACGTTTGTAAATCAACATTGCAGCAGCGTAATCTCTGTCCAAACTTTAACTTGATAAGGCAACGGGACGCTCCTCTATTTGGTGGCATCAGGAAATGCCATTGGAGGTGGCCATGTTGAAAACCTTTCTCGCCGGCACGACCGCGCTCGCGATCGCCGGCGCTACGCTTGCCTACGCGCAGCAGGGCTCCGGCGAATTCCAGCGGATTCAGCACTGGCGCCCGAACGCGGAAGACATCGCTGCGTTCGGTGATGCGCGTATCGCGGCGCTGCATGCCGGGCTCAAGCTCACGGCCGAACAGGAAAAGAACTGGCCGCCGGTGGAGAGCGCGCTGCGCGATCTCGCCAAGCAGCGATCTGAACGATTTGCCGCGCGCGCCAGCGCGGATCGTCCAAAAGATCCGGTCGAGCGCCTGACATTGCGTGCCGAGGCGATGGGTCAACGCGCGGCCGGCCTCAAGAAGCTCGCCGACGCGGCTGGTCCGCTCTACAAGAGCCTCGATGATAGCCAGAAGCATCGCTTTGCCATGCTGGCGCGGCTCGGCGGCCGGGAGGCCGGCGGTTTTCATGGACGTCATGGCTTCGGTGGCTGGCACCAACGCGGCCCGCGCGGAATGATGCAGGGCGGCGACGCGCAGCCGCAATAAGGCTGCACGCAGGGTAGCGGACGGCGGCCAACGCGGTCTCCCCGACGCGTGCCGCCTCCAGGAGCCGCCGGAGATATCCGGCGGCTTTTCCTTTGTCGTTCCGAGGCTTGAACGAATGGCGCGGCTGGACACTGCCAGCCGCCTTTGCTAAGCCACGCGCGCTCGGCGGGGTCTCCGCCGCTGCAATCCGGGCGCATAGCTCAGTTGGTAGAGCAGCTGACTC
>CAVTKN010000017.1:0-22061 GCA_963735285.1 uncultured Alphaproteobacteria bacterium
GACCCAGGTGCCCCAGCAGGCGAGGTTCGATCGCTGCGACAACACTGCGCGTGATTTCGTCCTGAACCGCAAAAATGTCGCCGACCTCGCGATCGTATCGTTCAGCCCAGAGATGGCCGCCGGTTGTCGCGTCGATGAGTTGCGCGCTGATGCGCAGCGTGTTGCCGGCACGGCGTACGCTGCCTTCAAGCACATAGCGGACGCCAAGCTCACGCGCGACCTGTTTCACATCGACCGCGCGCCCTTTGTAGACGAACGTCGAGTTGCGGGCGATCACGAACAGCCAGCGGATTCGGGATAGGCCTGTGATCAGATCCTCGGACATGCCGTCGGCGAAGTATTCCTGGTCGGCATCCTCGCTCATATTGGCGAACGGCAGCACCGCGATTGAGGGACGGTCGGGTAGCGCTAATGCCGGAGCTTCACCGTTGGCGGCGGCCGGCGCCCGAACCGCAGATGATGCCTTATCGCCGATGAACCGGTAGCCGCGCCGATGCAGCGTCTCGATGTAGCGGGGGCGCCGGGCATTGTCGCGAAGGGCCTTGCGAAGTTCCTGGATGCACGTCACGAGCGCGGCGTCGCCCACGGCAGTATTGGGCCAAACCGCGCCGAACAACTCCTCTTTGGTGACGACTTCTCCGCGGCGTTCGGCAAGGAACGACAACAACGCAAGTGCCTTAGGAGTGAGCCGCACTTCGCGGGCTCCGGCCATAAGGCCGCCGCGCGGCTCAAGACGATAGCGTCCGAACGAAAGTGGCTGATCCAGCATCATTTCTCCCGTTTTCGAGATTAGCACAGGGCGCCTATAGAAATCCCGTTTCTCGCTTATGACTTGCGGCCGGCCCTTTCTTAACGTCGAGCGACATTCCGCGGCAACACGCTGCGCGCTCATTCATTTGCGTGCAAAGGAGCCACCACATGAGAACATCATTCGCCATTGCGGCCACGACCACGATCGGACTCGTCCTCGGCCAGCCGGCGTTCGCACACGGCGACGATGCAAAGCTCGGCACGGTGCATTTCGAGACATCGTGCAAGCCGGAAGCGCAGAAGCTGTTTGACCGCGGTATGCTGTACCAGCATTCGTTCTGGTACCGCGCCTCGCAAAAGGAATTCGAGAATGTGCTGAAGGTCGATCCCGATTGCGGCATCGCCTATTGGGGGATCGCGCTAAGTCTCTTGTGGAATCCCCACGTCCCGACGCCCGCGAAGAATCTCGCTGATGGCGCCGCGATCATCGCCAAGGGCAAGAGCGTCGGCGCCAAGACCCAGCGCGAGCGCGACTATATCGACGCGCTGGCGGTGATTTACGTCGACTACGATAAACTGGGTCATCTGCCCCGCACCCAGGCCTATGCCAAGGCGATGGAGCAACTGGCGCAGCGTTATCCGAAAGACGATGAAGCGCAGATCCATTATGCGCTCGCGCTCAACACCTCGGCTTCGCCGGCTGACAAGACCTACGCCAACCAGCTCAAGGGCGCGGCCATCCTGGAGCCGATCGCGAAGCGCCAGCCGCAGCATCCGGGCGTGGCACATTATCTGATCCATCTGTACGACTATCCGGCGATTGCCGCCAAAGGCATCGAAGCGGCGCGGCGCTACGCCAAGATCGCCCCCGCGGCGGCGCATGCCCAGCACATGCCGTCACACATCTTCACGCGCGTGGGCTATTGGAAAGAATCCATCGCATCGAACGCCGAAGCGGCGCGCGTCGCCAAAGATGCCCAGGATTTCCACGAGCAGCTGCACCCGATGGACTACATGGTCTATGCCTATCTGCAGCTTGGGCAGGACGCCAAGGCCAAGGCCATCGTCGACGAGATGACGACGGTTACCGGCTTTACGGAGACCTTCCTTGTCGGACCATATGCGCTGGCCGTCTCGCCGGCGCGCTACGCGATCGAACGCGGCGACTGGCAGGCGGCTGCGGCGCTGCCCGTCCGTGCCAGCCCGTTGCCGCAAGTGCAAGCGGTCACCTATTTCGCGCGCGCATTGGGGGCTGCACGCTCGGGCAATCCCGAAGCCGCCAAAGTGGAAATTGCCAAGCTCGTCGAACTGCACGGCAAACTGAAGGACGCCTACTGGTCCGAGCAGGTCGATATACAGCGACAGATTGCGGCTGCATGGACGCTTTATGCCGAGGGCAAGCGCGACGAGGCGCTCAAGGCGATGAGTGCGGCGGCCGATGCAGAAGACAAAACCGAAAAACATCCGGTGACGCCGGGTGCAGCCAAGCCCGCACGCGAATTGTACGGCGAGATGTTGCTCGAAAGCGGAAATGCCAATGAAGCGCTGGCCGCGTTCGAGGCTACACTGAAGAAGGAGCCGAACCGACTCGGCGCCTATGTCGGCGCCGCCAAGGCCGCCGAAAAATCTGGCGATAAGGCCAAGGCCCGGGAGTATTTCGGCAAAGTCGTCGCCATCGCCGGCGAAGCCGACAAGGCCCGCACCGAAGTGAACGCTGCACGCGTGTTCCTGGCGAAAAAGTCATAAGGACGCTGCGCTCGTAGGCAGGAAAAGAACGCCGTGAGAGCACTTATCCTCCTGACGGCATTAAGCGCCCTCGCGGCAGCGGCGCCAGCCCGCTCGCTCGAAGTGTTCGGCTATGCCGGCGTGCTCGGCGAGTGGGAGCTGACCGCCGCCGTTACGGAAAGTACGGCCCGGCGAACCAAGGAATTTTCCGGGCCGGTGACAATGACGCATGTCGGCCTCTGTACGCAGGATGGTCCCGAGACTAAGAGCGGCGAAATACGTCTGCACATATCGGGTTCGGCGGATCGGTTGAATGCGACAATTCTGGTGGCTGGTGTGGCCTGTCGCTACAGTGGGAAGCTATCGGATTTCTACATCGGGATGATGATTTGTCCCGATCGCGAAGCGGTTCCGCTCAAGCTGTGGGTGAAGTAGCTGCGAGGCGCTAAATCCCGCGCTGGCGCTTGAGCCTGTCGATGTACTGTTCGACCTCCGGCGGCAACGTGTTCAAGCCGTGCTGTCCGGCCGACGACAGGATCGGCCGCCATTGCGACCCCTTCAGGAAATTCGGTTCGCGTCCCGGCGGAATGATGCGGTCGAAGATAATTACCAGCAATACCGCGAGCAGCGCGACGCGCAGCGCGCCCAGCATGGCGCCGGCGGCACGATCGGGGATGCTGATATTGGGGCCGATCATTTCGCTGACGGCAAGGCGCAGCAGCGCGCTAAGCACGATGCCCGCCACGATGAAGATCGCCACCAGCACCAGCCAGTTCTGCACCGCGGGCGCCTTGAACGTGCTGCTGAAAAAGGGCGTCACGCGCGGCGCGGCCGCCACTGCGACGCCCATCGCTCCGATATAGCCGAAAATCGTCGCCAGGCTGCGCAGCAGGCCGGTCATGAATCCCATCACGACCGCCAGGAACAAGCAGATATAAATGGCAAGATCGAAGGGATTAGTCGAGATGAAGTCCATTGCGATTTATCCGAACCGCACTACGCTTTGTGCGTTTGAAGATTCGAAGGAGACCGTACATGGCGTTCGCAGTGACAAGCAACAGCTTCAAGGACGGGGATTATCTGCCGAAGGACTTTATCCTGTCGGCTGATTTCGGCTTCGGTTGCGCCGGCGGCAATCGCTCGCCGCATCTCAAGTGGTCGGGCGCGCCGGCGGATACGAAAAGCTTTGCCGTTACTTGCTATGATCCCGACGCGCCGACCGGCTCCGGATTCTGGCACTGGCTGGTGGTGAACATTCCCGCCGACGTGACGGAGCTCGCGGCCGGCGTCGGCAGTGCCGGCGGAAAATTGCCTCCGGGTGCATTGCAGACGCGCACGGATTTCGGCGCGCCCGGCTATGGCGGCCCTTGTCCGCCAGAAGGCGATCATCCGCACCGCTATCTGTTCACGATATTTGCGGTTAAGGCCGACAACTCGACGTCAAAGCCGACACCTCCGCTGCCGTCGTCGGCTTCAATTTGCATTTCAATACGCTGGCAAAAGCGGAGATCATGGGCCTGTTCAAGCGGTGATGATGCCTGCCGGTAGGGCAGTACGGCCGTGACTCTCCTTACGGACAAAATCGGAATTTCCAGGGCCCGATCACGGGCTTATTGATGCCATGGAATGTGTCGAGGAGGCCACCATGGCCCAGGTTTATTTCCACTGTTCACACGGCGATTTGCTGATGGTGGACTGCTGTGGGGCAGAGGTCGAGAGCCTGACGGACGCGCGCGAAAGAGCCGCGATGGTGGTCCGTTCGTTGATTGCGGCGCCGGCGCTTGAGGACTGGCGCAACTGGATCCTGCACGTCAGCGATGATCTCGGCGACGAAGTTCTGACGGTGCCGTTCGATTCCGTGGTCGGCCGCCCGCATTAATGTTGGCGAGTTTCGTGTCGTGCGTAATCAACTAACTCCGCTCATTCCCGCGCATAGCCGTCCGAAGGACGGCGTGCTTCGCACGCCTATGCGGGGAACCCAGCCTTTCTTCCTGTCATTGGGACGTCGCGACCTCTACCCAAAGATCTTGCCAGCGCGGATTATCTTTTTCGATCAACGCAAGTTTCCAGGCTCTATTCCATTTTTTGAGCCGATACTCTCGCATGAATGCCGACTGCCGTGACTCGTGCGGTTCGTACCAAACGAGCGTCTTCACGCCATAACGTTTGGTAAATCCGGGAATGAGATCATTGCGATGCTGCCAGACGCGCCTGGTGAGATCGTCGGTCATACCAACGTAGAGTGTGCCGTTCCGCCTGCTCGCAAGAATATAAACAAAGAATGCCATACATTGCGGCTCTGGGTCCCCGCTTTCGCGGGGATGAGCGGAGAGATATGGATAGCCTGATAGCTCGCGTGAATCTTGGCTCGGCACGCAATCACCTAGGCCGCGGATGACGTCCGCGTTACATTACGGCGAACAAACCGGGTGACGGGATGAACCGCGGGCTCGCTATTGCGCTGGTGATGCTGGCTGGTCTCGCCGTCGACGCCGGCGCAAAAACATTCAGCTACACCTGCAAGAACGGAAACTTCACCGTCACCGCGCCGCTCGACAGCGCCGGCCGCTGGAGCCGGACCGAACCCGTCATCTTGCAAGTTGCCGACGAGCCGCCGCAAACGCTCACCGCCGACCCCGACGCGCCGGACGCGGACAGTTACCGCAACAAGGACTTCGAATTTTATTCGCTGAAGGCGTACACCACGCTGACGCACAAGAGCCACGGCGTGACGGTGAAATTCTACAGCGCGTGCAAGGTCAATTAGGCGCCGGCCTGGTTGAGACTCCAGATCGATCCATTGAGCAGCGTGGCGAAGGCCACCCATACCGCGTAAGGCGTAAACAGCAGAGCTGCGGTGTGGTCGCGCTGCCAATGCATCGCAATGAAGGTGAGGACTGCAACCAGCAGCATCGCAACGACGACCAGCGCGGCACCGATCATGTGCGCGCCGAAAAAAACCGGCGACCAGATGAAATTGAGCGCAAGCTGGATGAACCACACCGTCATGCCGGCGCTGCGCGGATCGCTCTGCCAGGTACGCCAGCCGGCGACCGCGACCATGATGTAAAGCAGCGTCCAGACCGGCGCGAAGATCCAGTTCGGCGGGTTGAACGGGGGCTTGGCGAGCCCGGCGTACCAGGCGCCCGGCAAGGTCATAAATCCGATCAGCGTTCCGCCGCCGAGCACGAGTACGATGAACAACGCGAGAATGAGATGACGGTGCATGGCTGATTCCGGAGGAGGGCGGGCCGCCTTTGAAAGAGATATGCGCGTTTTGCGTTCGCGCTAGCCCGCGCACTCCGGAAGGCTCTGGTTATTCAGTCGCCGCGAATCCCGCTTGACCCATTCGTTGGTGCCGGGATTGTTCTGTGGTCTTTCCGGGTTCGCCACTGTTATGGTTCTCCTTTGCGGGATTTCACAAAAAAGGGGGCAATATGATTCGGTTATCCAAGGTTGCAATTGCGCTTGCACTCGCGGTCTGTGTGCTTGGCGGTCAGGACGTGTCCGCGCAGGGCGTCTCGAAAGACCAACTGGTCGGAGCCTGGAAATACGCGGGTGCAAACAACACTCGGCCGGACGGAAGCAAATTCAATCCGAACGGCGAGAGCGCCACCGGCCAATTGATATTTGACGCGACGGGCAATTTCTCCTGGCACATTATTCGTCTCGACATGCCGAAATTCGCTTCGGGCACGCGCCTCACCGGCACGCCGGAAGAAAACAAGGCCGCAACGCAGGGAACATTGTCTTTTTTCGGCACGTATTCGGTGGAGGATGGGGGCAAGGCCGTCACGATGAATATCGTCGCGAGCTCGTTTCCGAACTTCTCCGGCCAGGCGCAGAAGCGCGCCGTCACAATCGCAGCTAACGAGCTGACGGTCGTCAATCAGGCGGGCGCCTCCGGCGGCGTTGCTGAGGTAAAATGGACGCGCATGAAGTGATAGCCGCACGTGCTTGCGGATAAATTGAGCAGGGCGCCGCGGATCGCGGCGCCCTTATAAGTTTGCGGAAAGACACTGTACCTGGTTTCGCGCGCAAGCAGCCGTGATATAAACTCGCATGGCACGGGGACCCATCCGCGACAGCCGCAGCGAGGCCGAGAAGGCCTTCAAGGCGGCCACCACCAAGCCGGCGGATCTGCCGCCGAAGGCGCCGTCCGTTCCGGGCGCCAAGGAGACGGTGTCGCTGCGCATCGACCGCGACGTGCTCGATTTTTTTCAGGAAAACGGCCCCGGCTGGCAGGACCGCATCAACGACGCGTTGCGGAAGGCGGCGGGGAAGTAGAGAACGCGTAACGCAACATGCAACAGAACCGTAAGGGAGAACTATGATGCGATTTTTGTCGGGATGCCGTGCAGCACTGATCGCGACGATCGCCATTTTGGGCAGCGTTGGCCTGACGTCCGCCGCCTTTGCCGATAGCGGCACCGTCAGCATCCGGATTTTCAAGGCAGGCTTCGTGATCGGCGGCTCGGCCGGCAGCGGCGTGCTGCATTTCCAGGGCCGCAACTATCCGCTGTCGGTCGGTGGCCTGAGCTACGGCTTCACCTTCGGCGCATCGGAAACGCGCTTCCACGGCACCGTCAGCAATATCCGCCGGCCGTCCGATATCGCGGGCGTCTATGGCCAGGCTGGAGTCGGCGCTGCCGTCATCCGCGGCGCGCAGGCAGTCGTGCTGACCAATCAGAACGGCGCGGTGCTTTCGCTCACTGGCGGGCAGGCCGGTCTGATCGTCAGCGCCGACCTCAGCGGCCTGGCGCTCGGGCTGAAGTAGGTACGTTTATCTCGCTCATTCCGCCGTTCAATTGCGATGGGGATGAGCGGTTAAGAATAGCACGCGTAATCACCGATTCTCCGCTCATTCCCGCGAAAGCGGGAATCCAGAAGAACTGGATCCCCGCCTGCGCGGGGATGAGCGGAACTAGGGTCTTAAGGTTCCTCCGCCGCCTTCAAAATGTCGATCAGCTTGCGGTCGCGGAAGCGTTGCAAATCCGCGATGGTGCGGTTGCCCGCTTCCTCGGCGACGCCGTCGATGATCTGTTTCTGAACCTGCGGCGTCAGCCGCGTGTCGCCGAGATCGTCCATCCAGCTCTGCATCGCCGGGCCGATGTGCGACATGAAATGCGGCATGCCGCCTTCGCCGCCGGCCAGGTGAAAGATCAGCGACGGTCCCATCAGCGCCCAGCGCAGGCCGGGGCCATAGGCAATTGCCGCATCGGCATCGGAAACCGACACCACGCCTTCGGCCACGAGATGAATGACCTCGCGCCAGAGCGCCGCCTGCAAGCGGTTGGCGACATGGCCCGCCACTTCCTTCTTGATGTGGATCGGCTTCTTGCCGGCCGTGAGATAGAAATCCATCGCCTTGACGATCGCCTCGGCGGACGTCTTCGGGCCGCCCACCACCTCGACCAGCGGAATGAGATGCGGCGGATTGAACGGATGGCCGATCACGCAGCGCTCGGGGTGCTTGCACTTCGTGCTCACGCGGCTGACCAGCAGCCCCGATGAGCTGGTGGCAATGACCGTTTCCGGAGGCGCCGCCGCGTCGAGCACGGCGAACAGATCGATCTTGGTGTCCTCGCGCTCCGGCCCGCTTTCCTGCACGAAGTCCGCGCCCTTGGCGGCGTCCGCCGGATTGTTGAAAAACGTGAAGCGCGCGCGGTCGGCACCGGGCTGCACGGTCCCCAGTTTTTCCAGGGTCGGCCAGGCATTGTCGATGAAGCGGCGCGCGAAGGCTTCGCCATTGGGCGAGGGGTCGTAGGCCGCGACCTCGAAGCCGCGCGCGAGAAAGCACGCCGCCCAGCTCGCGCCGATGGTGCCTGCGCCGATGACCGATACGCGTTTTGGCATGGTGGCTCCGCTACTGAATTCATCTCGGCCCGGCTTATGGTAGCCGTCTCGTAGAGCGGGCTTAGTGAGCCCACCGGCAGACTTTCAAATTATCTCGGTGGCCTCGACGCCGTCGCGCCTAGTAACACCCATGGTTATTTAGTCGAAATACTTGCCGTCCGCCAATTTGCGTCTAACCCCATCATCGAAACGACGGCATGTTAGCCTCGAGGGGTGGACGAGGCATACAGTGTCTATGGGCGCAAGATCAGCTAAGACTGCTCCGATAAAGCGTTCGGTATCTCGCGGCCTTGCGGATTGATCAATCAGTTCGACCGAAAGCCATGCTTTCTGTGCTGAGGTTAGATCACGAAGCCGTCGGCCTTCGATCTGTGTCGCAAAGTCGGAAATATCTGCGTAAGAGGCGGCAACACTGCTCACCAGAAACATGCCTTTGGCCCCCTCAATCGCAGATTGGATTACGAACTGCATTCGCTTGACCGGGCCATCAATCACGAATGTTCCATGATCGCGGCGCGGCAAAAATTGTCCGGGATAAATCGCGTCTAGTCGTGCTCGCAGTGAGTCAGCAGTCAACTCGAGCCACGTCATTGACAGCGCCACCCAGCCGAGCATGTCGCATTTCCTGTGTACAACCATAGATTGTATAACATATATTAGGTTGTATTTTCAAATGAGGCGGGGGTCAAAATAGGAATCTATACCTTGACATACACCGCTGAGTTCTATAGGATAAAAATCCTTTTAATGGAATTGGTTTGATGGCCCATTTATCCCTCGAAAAGGCACTGATCCGGAGCGAATTTTATTGTCGCAAGGCGGGTTTCGATTCTAACCAGCCACGTTTGCCAGCAGGTACCCGAGAGGGCGGCCAGTGGACGAGCGACCTTGGTAGCGTTTCGGACAGAACAATTAGTGATGCGACACCTGATCCGGTCGTTCCGGGCGCACAATATGCGCAAACAAGAATTGAAATTGCCCCAAGCGCCCTGACCGGAATTTCAACCATCGACGATACGACCAAAACCCTCGCGAACACTTTGGCTGCCGTCGTGGACATATTGCCTGCAGGTTCAGGATCAATTTACGGAATCGCGGTCCACACAGTATTTGCCAACATTGTGCGTGCTCAACATATCCCAGGTATTGCCTTTTCCGATGTAGAAACGACCTTTAGTCTGGAGAAGAGCTATCGATACGGATCAAAGGATAGCATCCGGACTGATGTCATACTACGCGATGACGTCGGGGGCATCAAAGCAATCTACGATGTCAAAACTGGTGACGCCACCATAAGGCAATCAAGGGCGGACGAATTGCGCGCTAAGACCCGCGTAGGCCCAAGTGTGCCTGTGATCGAATTAAACCTAAAGCGCGGCGTTATGTTAAAAAACGCGCTCATTACGGTTGGAAATCGCCGACGGCCTCAAGCCAAATTCGGAGTTGTCTATGTCCATGGAAATTGAAGTTTTTTCCAATCGTCGCCTAACAACAACGGCAGAGTGGCAGCGCGCAATCGGCATCGAACGGTTTCCGTTACGGCTAGACGCCGATGTAAAGCTTGAAAGTTCGCGAGGCTTCATTCCAGCAATGCTGGATGACAGCAAGACCGGATTCGAATGTTTTCATGACGATGCAAGAGAAGCTATGTCAGCCTTGGGTCAGAAATTTTTTTACCCCTGGCGGTTCGCTATAGGGATTCGATGGGTAGGTAGCCGCGTAGATGAGTTACAGGCAGCATGGATGGCTGCCACCGCATACGCTGCGGCGACGGACGGCATCGTTTTCGATTGTGAAGAAGGAAAATCCTTAAAGCCCCAGGAAGCGCGCGAGGTGATCCATCGTATCAAGCAAGACATTCCTCGCATGAAGGAACTTATTGCTGAAGTAAATAGAAAGCTTTCAGTAAAGCCGTAGCACTTCAAAACCTCAGCGCTCTCACCCCGCCGTCACGCCCTTCGCCTTGAACACGCCCGCAGCCTCCGGCGTCTTGAGATAATCGAGGAAGGCCTTGGCGGCGGCCGCGTCCTTGCTGTCGGCGGCAACCGCGCCGACGAACACGAGGTCCTGCTGCAAGTCGCCGGGGAAGGGGCCCGCGAGCTCGACGCCGGGTGCGATGAGCACGTTGGTGAGAAACACGCCGAGTTCGGCGTCGCCTTTGGCGACGGCCTGCGGGATCCCGCCGGGCGCGGCCTGGACCTTCATCTTGTCCTTGATCTGCTCAGCAATGCCGAGCCGCTCGAAGGTCTTCTGCACGAAAGCGCCGGCCGCGCTCCCCGGAAACACGGCAATCGATTGCGCCTTGAGCAGCGTCGCCTTCAGCGCATCGGGCGTGCTCACGTCCGTCTTGGGCGCGCCCGCCTTCACCGCAACGCCATAGCCGACGCGCGCGATATTGGCCGGCGTGCCGGCGAACTTGGCCTTGGCGGCGTCGTTCTTCATGACGTCGATCGGCACCACGCCGAGGTCGAACGGGCCGGACGTTGCCATCTTGATGAGCTCGGGCGTCGCCGCAAACGTGATGTCGAGCTTGTGGCCGGTGGCCTTCTCGAAACGTGGTCCCAGCTCTTTCAGGCTCGCGGTCATCGAGCCGCCGGCCAGCACTTTCAGTTCGGCGGCCTGCACAGCGGCGATTGGCGCCATGGCCATGGTTAGGCTCAGCGCTACAGCGAATACATGACTGTCCATCGTCGCCTCCCGATTTTGTAATTTGGTCCGAGACTATCGTGTCATGGCCGGGCTTGTCCCGGCCATCTCGCTTAGGGACGCGATACTGTGCCAGCCTAAGCGGGATGCCCGGCATAAAGCCGGGCATGACGCTGTGCGTCAGTCTGGCCTTGCGCCTGACTGTTTGACAATAGGCGCCCAGTGCTTGACGTCGTCGCGCACGAAGGCCGCGAAATCGGCCGCGCTGCCGGGCGCGGGCGTGGCGCCTTCCTTCTCGAGCTGCTCGTGCATCTTCGGGTCGTTGAGCGCGGCGACAATCGCGCCATTCAGTTTGCTGGTGATATCCGGCGGTAATTTCGCCGGGCCGAACACGCCGAACCAGGCCGTCGATTCAAACCCATTCACGATCTCGCCGATTGCCGGCAGATCGGGGAATGACGGTTGCCGCTGCGCGCTGGTCACGCCATAGGCGCGCAACTTGCCGGCCTTCACCTGCGCCGTGCCGGTGACGAGACTGATGAACATCATATCCACCTGCCCGCCGAGCACATCGGTCAGCGCCGGCGCCGTGCCCTTGTAGGGCACGTTGAGGATGCGCAGGTCCGCCATCATCTTGAACTGGTCGCCGGCCAGGTGCAGCGACGAGCCGATGCCGCCGATTGCGATGGTCAATTTATCCGGCTTTGCCCTGGCGAGTGCGATCAGCTCGTTGAGATTTTGCGCCGGTAGTTTCGGATTGCCGACCAGCAGGCTCGGCACGGTCGCGATCTTGCTGATCGGCGTAAAGTCAGTGACGGGGTCGAACGGCAGCTTCGGATAAAGCGTCGCGTTGATGGTGTGGCTGGTGAAGCTCACCAGCAGCGTATAGCCGTCCGGCGCCGCTTTCGCGACGGTGTCGGCCGCGAGATTGCCGCCGGCGCCGGGGCGGTTTTCGACCAGCACCGGCTGGCCGAGTGATTTCGAGAGCGGCTGCGCGATCGCGCGCGCCATCGTGTCGGTGGTGCCGCCGGCTGACGCACCGACCAGCAGCTTGATCGGCCGCGACGGATAATCATCGGCTCGCGCGGCAGCGGACGCCAGACACAGCGCAGCGAGTAGGAATGCTGCCGATTTTTGAATCATTCAACTTCCCCGTAGCAGCACTGCACTGACGTTAGATTCCTGGGCCGCGATTATAGGCGTCGACCAGCTGATTATAGTCGCGCAGCAGGCGCGGCGGCGAGCCCTCAACCATCCAGCCGGCGCCCTGATTGCCGAGCATCATCTTGTCGCCGGCGCTGTAGGGCACCTTGTCACGAATCCTGCGCATCAGGGATTTCGCCGTCACCAGGAACGACTTGGCGTTGCCGATGAAAAACGAGCCGATCTTGGCGTCGCTGCCGGAGCCGGTAAATTGTTCGGCGCCTTTCACCATGCTTTCGTAATCGTTGAGCGCCTGCGTGATCGCGGCGACGTCGGGTTTATCCGCTTCCTCCGCGCGCAGCACGCGCTTGGCCTGGATCATCAAGGCTTCGACATGGTAGCGCGCCTGCTTGCCTTCGCTTTTCTCGATCGCAGCGAGCTTTTCCAGCGCGCGTTGGTCGTTGATGGCTTCGACGCCGCTGCGCAGCTTCTGGTCGGCGCTTTCGAACGCATTCCACGCCGCGACGAGACGAGGGTGCAAAGCCTTGCCCTTCGCCATCTTGTCGTCCTTGTAGTCCTGCTGGGAATAATAGTCGTCGGCCTCCTTGAGCAGCGGCTCGAGCTTGCTCACGGCCTCGGCGTAAGCCGTGGCGGCGGCTTCGAGCGCGGCGTCGTGCGGCTCCAGCGCATTGGCCTTCTCGACATTCTTGCGGCAATCGGAGGTGTCATAGATGGTGTAGGTGCCGTAGATGATGCGCTCGCGGCCGGTCGGGCCATCCTTCGCGGCCCAGCTGAAATAGCGCGCGCGTGAATCATAGCTGCGCGCCGACAGCCGGTTGATGCAGCCGACATAGGCATTGAGCTTTGCGTTTGGCGACGGTGCCTGCGCGGCGGCCTGGTTGGCGGCCAGCGGCGTCATCAAAAATGCGGCTCCGAGCACGGCGGCATAAAACGGCTTCATGGTCACACCCCCAATTCCAAATGCGGCGCGCATTATATTATACGCCGGTTCAAGCTTGTCTCCGGCCCTGAGCCGCCGCGTCGGCCGTTAGTCGCGCGCGGCCGGCAGAATGTTCATGGCCGCACGCTTGCCTCGGCCCGCCGGGCACGGATAATGCAAGGCAACTGGGGGACCTCTTGTATGCGTGATCGTGTCATCATCGCCGGCGGCGGCATTGGCGGCCTGGCGATGGCCCTCACGCTCCACCAGATCGGCGTGCCCTGCATCGTCTACGAGGCGGTGCGCGAGATGCGGCCGCTCGGCGTCGGCATCAATATGCAGCCCAATGCCGTGCGCGAGCTCTACGACCTCGGCATCACCGAAGCCGATCTCGACCGCGTCGGCCTGCCTGCCAAGGAATGGGCGCTGGTGGGCTTGAACGGCAATGACATCTATTCCGAGCCGCGCGGCAAGCTCGCCGGCTACAATTGGCCGCAATATGCGGTGCATCGCGGCCAGTTTCACTTGCTGCTCTACGATAAAGTGGTGGAGCGGATCGGCAAGGAGGCGGTGCAGCTCGCAACCCGCGTCTCCGGCTACCGCAAGGACGCCGGCGGGGGCGTTACCGCTTTCGTCGAACGCGACGGCGCGACCGCCGAAGTGCAGGGCGCGCTGCTGATCGGCGCCGACGGCATCCACTCCGCCATTCGTGCGCAGATGCACCCCGACCAGCCGCCGATTCACTGGGGCGGCGCGGTGATGTGGCGCGGCACCACCTGGGGCAAGCCGATCCGCACCGGCGCCTCGTTCGTCGGGCTCGGCACGCACCGCCAGCGCATGGTGTTCTATCCGATCTCGCAGCCCGATCCGAAGACAGGCCTCTCGATCATCAACTGGATCGCCGAGGTCACCATGGACAACAGCGAGGGCTGGAAGCAAAGCGGCTGGTTCCGCCAGGTGCCGGTCACGGACTTCGTGCATCATTTCGACGGCTGGGTATGGGACTGGCTCGATGTGCCAGCGCTTATTCGTGGCGCCGACACTGTGTTCGAGAATCCGATGATCGACCGCGACCCGGTGCCGAGCTGGCAGGACGGGCCGGTGGCGCTGCTCGGCGACGCCGCGCACCCGATGTATCCGACCGGCTCGAACGGCGGCAGCCAGGCGATTATCGATGCGCGCACGCTCGGCGCGGCGATGGTTGCGAACGGTGTCACGCCGGCGGCGCTCGCTGCCTATGACGCCAAATTCTGCGGCCCGGTCTCGCAGCTCGTGCTGCGCAACCGCGGCGCCGGCCCGTTCGGGCTCCTGAACATCGTCGACGAGCGCTGCGGCGGCACGTTCAACAATATCGACGACGTCATTCCGCCGAAGGAGCGCGCCGAATTCATGGCCGGCTACAAGGCCGCCGCCGGCTTTGCCATCGAGAGTTCTCAACAAGGCGGAGAGGACGATTAAGGGCGGGGCGAGGGTGCCCTAAAACGCGTAGGGTGGGCTAAGCGAAGCGAGCCCACCAAGTGTTTAATAGCCGGCACAATAAAAATTGGTGGGCTCGGCGCCTCGCGCCTTAGCCCACCCTACGCCTGTTCAATCGCCAAAGCTCGCGACGATCCACATCAGCACGAGCGGAAAGCCCATAATCGCCGAGCTGAAAAATACAAAAATCGCAGTGTTATTCGGCGCGCGAAACAGGCTGATGCCCGCCAAAGCCAGGCTCAGCATCAGCGCCGTCAGGAGGACAAGGCCCCACGGCACCACTTCCATCGTGCTGACGCCGCCATTGAGAAAAAACGAGCCGCCGGTCCAGGCCAACACCAACCCGGCCGCCGCGGCGCCGATCGCTCCAGTCCACTTCATAGAGCCTTGTTGCTCGCCTTCACGTCGCTACGGTTTGCGCGCCGTCAATCCGATGTAGGCCGACATGCCGGAATGTCCGGGGCCTTCGTTCAGTTCGCGCTCTTCCTCGATAATGGCGACATCCGCAAGATCGCCGAAGGCGCGTTGCAGCATGTCGCGGGTATAGAGATGCTCGACCTGTTTCGGGCCGCCGGTGCCATAGTCGAGCTGCTTGGGCGTGTAGCCTTCGACAATCAGCAATCCGCCGCGCTTCAGCGCGCGCCGCATGCCCGCCCATTTTCGTGCGCGATCGGCCGGCGTGCTGAACTGGGTGAAAATCTCCACCACCACGTCGAACGCGTCTTCCGGATAGGGCCAGGCGTGAATGTCGGCTTCAACGAACGTGATCGCGACCTGATATTCGGCGGCGAGTGCGCGCGCCTTGGCCTGGGCGGCGGGAGAAAAGTCGATCGATAGGACGTCAAGGCCTTGCCGCGCCAGCCAGACACCATTGCGGCCCTCGCCATCGGCGACAGCCAGAACCTTTCCGGTCCGTGGCAAAAGCGGACGGCAGCGGACCAGAAATTCGGCGGGCTCCTTGCCGAACCTGTAGTCCGGCGTGGCGTAGCGATCCTGCCAATGCTGGAGTTCTGTTGCGTCGGTCATGTCGCCCGCTCACTACTTCTTCCCCAGTGCGTCGCGCTGCCTTGTGAGCTTGTCGAGCTCGGCCTCCTGCGCAGCGATGCGGTCGGCGAAGCGGGCTTCGTCCGCTGCACCTGATAGCGCCGCTGCCTGTTCGGTCAACTGACGCAGGTTGTCGCGCAGGATCGCGATGCGGTCGTCCAACTCCGGGCGTGACAGGGTGCTCTCGTTGGCCATGTGATGTTCTCCTGCAGGACCGAAATTTAATCCAACGGCGTTGAAGAATTTTCCGTTCATTCCCGCGTAAGTGAGCGGAGATAAACCAATTCAATCACTCGAATCAGATTCTAGAACGCCTTGTTGCTCTCCTTCACCTTGTCCGCATCGACATAAACCTGCTCGCCGAGCGATTTGAATTTCTCGCTCATCGCCGCCATGCCTTGCTCTTTGTCGTTGAGCGTGGCGGCGTAGTCGCGCACATCCTGCGTGATCTTCATCGAGCAGAACTTCGGCCCGCACATCGAGCAGAAATGCGCGACCTTGTGTGCTTCCTTCGGCAGCGTTTCGTCGTGATATTCGCGGGCGGTGTCGGGATCGAGACCGAGGTTGAACTGGTCCTGCCAGCGGAAGTCGAAGCGCGCGCGGCTCAATGCGTCGTCGCGCAATTGCGCCGCCGGGTGGCCCTTGGCCAGGTCGGCCGCGTGCGCCGCGATCTTGTAGGTGATGACGCCTTCCTTGACGTCGTCGCGGTCGGGCAGGCCGAGATGCTCCTTCGGCGTCACGTAGCAAAGCATGGCGCAGCCGAACCAGCCGATCATGGCGGCGCCGATGCCCGACGTGATGTGGTCGTAGCCCGGCGCGATGTCGGTGGTGAGGGGCCCGAGCGTATAGAACGGCGCCTCGCCGCATTCCTTGAGCTGCTTGTCCATGTTGATCTTGATTTTGTGCATCGGCACGTGGCCGGGGCCTTCGATCATGACCTGGCAGCCTTTTTTCCAGGCGATTTGCGTCAGTTCGCCCAACGTCTCCAGTTCGGCGAACTGCGCGCGGTCGTTGGCGTCGGCGATAGAGCCGGGCCGCAGGCCATCGCCCAGCGAGAACGACACGTCGTATTTGCGCATGATGTCGCAGATCTCGTCGAAGCGTTCGTAGAGGAAGCTTTCCTTGTGCCGCGACAGGCACCACTTCGCCATGATCGAGCCGCCGCGCGAGACGATGCCGGTGACGCGGTCGGCGGTCAGCGGCACGTAAGCCAGCCGTACGCCGGCGTGGATCGTGAAATAATCGACGCCCTGTTCGCACTGCTCGATCAGCGTGTCTTTGTAGCATTCCCAGTCGAGCTTGACGGGATCGCCGTCGACTTTCTCCAGCGCCTGGTAGATCGGCACAGTGCCGATCGGCACCGGCGAATTGCGCAAGATCCATTCGCGCGTGTTGTGGATGTTGCGGCCGGTGGAGAGGTCCATCACCGTGTCGGCGCCCCAGCGGATCGCCCACACCATCTTCTCGACTTCTTCCTCGACCGAGGAGGTGACGGCCGAGTTGCCGATATTGGCGTTGATCTTCACCAGGAAGTTGCGGCCGATGATCATCGGCTCGAGTTCGGCGTGATTGATGTTGGACGGAATGATGGCGCGGCCGCGCGCGATTTCCGAACGCACGAATTCCGGCGTGATGAAGGCGGGCACCGCGCCGCCAAACTGCTCGCCATCGGCAAGCGCGGCTTCGGCGCGTTCCAGCATCTTCTTGCGGCCGAGATTTTCGCGCTCGGCGACGTAGATCATTTCCTTGGTGATGATGCCGGCGCGCGCCCATTCGTATTGGGTGAGGGGGTGCTTCTTACCCTCCCCTGGAGGGGGAGGGTCGGCGCGCAGCGCCGGGGTGGGGTGATCTTCAGCCCACCCCCTCCCGCCAGCCTTCGCTACGCTCGGCTGGCGACCTCCCCCCTCCAGGGGGAGGTGAAGAGCAACCGCCCGCCACGGCTTCGGCGTATTGGGGAAATTGCGCGCCAGATGCTTGCCGGTGACATTGCCGTTGTCGACCGGCTGGATCGGGCGGCCTTCATATTCCTCGACCCCGCCACGTTCCTTCACCCACTCGATGCGCGCGCGCGGTAGTCCCT
The DNA here is from genome assembly GCA_963735285.1 of uncultured Alphaproteobacteria bacterium. Taxonomy (GTDB): domain Bacteria; phylum Pseudomonadota; class Alphaproteobacteria; order Rhizobiales; family Xanthobacteraceae; genus Pseudolabrys. Next base: position 17,661 of record CAVTKN010000017.1, read on the forward strand.
TCTCGACGTCGATCGCCACCGCCGGGTCGGTGTAGGGACCCGTGGTGTCGTAGACCGGCAGCGGCGGCTCGCCCGATGAGGCATCGAGCGAAATCTCGCGGATCGGCACGCGAAGATCGGGCGCGGTGTCCGGCTTCGAATAGACCTTGCGCGAGGCGGGAAGTGAACCCGTCGTAACTTTTGGGAGGGTGACGTTGGGATCGTGGATGTTCATTTTACCTTCTCCTCCGTAGTCGCGGCCGGCTGCGCGCACGTGCACGCTCCGGGAACATTTGTGGTGGATCGAGATAGCCGAAATAGCTCAGCAGCACGCCGAGCAGAACGGCGACCCCGCCGTCGACGGTGAAAAAATTCGGATAGCTAAGCACCGACAGGCCGATTTGCTCGACAACCTGCGGCGCGACCATGCGCAAGATACCGCCGACGACCGCGAGCCAGCCGATCACCGTGATGATCAGCGGCCAGTGCCACTTCCAGTCATTGTGCGTGGCAACGATTGCAAGCCCCACCGGAAGCGCGATCACGCCCGACAGATAAATGAGCATATGGTCGTGCAGCGCGCGCTCGAACATCGTGCGGTAGACAACGCTGTTGAAGATCATGCCGGCGCCGCCGGCGATGAATACAGGGCCGATCAATTTGGCCAGAAAATGCGATCGTTCCATGGTCCAGTCCCCCATTTGGATGTCCACGCTCACGCCACATACCCTTTGAATGTCACAAAGCCGCCGACGGCGACGAGGAAGATGCCGAGGCCGGTGAAAAAGCCCGCGTTCGCGATGATTGATGTCGCGATGAAATTGGCGAACTGCGGCGCAATGATGCGGAACGTGCCGACGCAGGTCAGGACCCAGCCGATGGCGGTGACCGCGCTGCGCCAGTCGGGCGTCCAGTCCTTGTGCGCATTGAGGATCGCGAGGCCGGCCAGCAGCATCAGGACCCCGGAGAAGTAGATAAAGGGCAGGCCGGCGAGGAACTGCGTTGCCATCTCCCGGTAGGTCGGCTGATTCGCCAGCATGCCGACGCCGATCGCCGACAGGACGGGACCCACCAGCCTCGCGATGTTCTGCGACGATTGCATCGAAATGTCCTGTCCCTTCGCCGGCATGACCCGGATCAGGTTCAAAGGGTTTTTCTCAGCCCCCACCGGGGGCACCCCTCGGAACAGCATTTAATGTAGGCACGGGGGCAGGGGTGTCAATGTGGCCGCCTCATGGTGAGGAGCGCCGTAGGCGCGTCGCGAACCATGGGGCGCGGCCCTCATCATTCGAGACGCCCGCTGCGCGGGTTCCTCAGGAAGAGGGCGAGGTTTGTAGGGTGGGCTGAGCGTAGCGAAGCCCACCGGCGGCCTTTCAACAGTTTTCGGTGGGCTCGGCGCTGTCGCGCCTTAGCCCACCCTACAGCTGACCGAGCAGTCCTATCCCGCTCGTCCCCGCGAAAGCGGGGACCCAGTGCTGACGAGCTGTGCATCGCAAACTGGATGCCCGCCTTCGCGGGCATGAGCGGAGAAGGTACGCGGCACGCCTTCAAGATGTCGTGGTCTCGGCAATCACACGTGGCGTGCGCGCCTAAGCGATCCCCCAATCGGATGATGACTCCGTTCAGTTCCAGTTCAAACGCCGGGCGCTAAGATTTCATCCCGAGAGTATGCAAAGGGAGAACAGGAATGCGTAAAATTCTGATGTTTGCTTTCGGCCTTGCGAGTCTTGTAGTCATGACCGGAGCGGCCTCGGCGGATTACATTGTCGTGAAGCACGACGAGCTTAAGGCATCGTGCGCGAAGGCTGGTGGAACATTCGAGGAGCGCGAGAAGGGCTATAGTTGCGACAGTAAATCCGGCGGTACCACCATCCACATCACTTGCACCAATAATGGGAATTGTATCGTGTATAACAACAGTGTGTACGATCCAAACAAACGTACGCACGCCAATCCATCCGGCAACCCGGTCTCCACTTTGGGAAGTGCCGGTGCGACGCCGGGCAATGGTAAGGTTTCGACTTCAGGCAAGACGTCTGGCGCGAACAGCACCTTTGCTGTCGGCGGTCTTTCGACCACCAGGCCGGCAAGCGCGAAAACCGCGCCGGGAAATAGCACAGGCAATCCGGGAACGACGGTTGGCGGCGGCGGTTCATTGTTCTCACACGATCGTCCAAACTTTCGGCCGCAATAGTTTTACGGGGAACGCCAGAGTGGACCGCGACGCGACCCGGCAATGACGCTGCGGAGAGATCGTACACGTCAGGTCCTTGGCAGCTGCGTCACTTCCACCTTCACCGTGCCGCTGGCTTCCGCGATCACGCGCAAGGTCGTTGCATCGAATTCGATGCCGGTGAGGCGCAGGTCCAGCACGGCGGCGTCGACGCGCACGCCGTTGCCGACCTGCTCGAATTCGCTGAGCGCGGCGCCGATCTTGGCCTTGGCATCCTTGGCGAACGGCTTGAGATCGATCACGGCCTTGTCGGCAAGCGCCTTTTGCAAGTGAGGCATGGCTGCGCGCGCGGCAGCGCCGAGCAGGCCGAAGGCGGCTTCCAATTCGACGGCGAGCGACATATCGGTCAGGCGCAGCAGCTGGTTTTGCGAATCAAGCAGCGGCTTGCCCCAGATCTGTACGGTGGCCTCGGTGCCAAAGCCGAACCAGCTTTTCTTCTCGCGCGCCTTCACGCGCAGAGAGATTAGCAGGCGGTCGCCGGCGGCCGCGAGGCTTGCGCGCAGGATCTCGACATCGACCGGCCCGCTGCCATCTTCCGGAAAATGCCGGCCCTTCATCTGCGGTTCAAGCAGCTTGTTGAGCTCCTTGAAAGGCATGTCGATCGGCACGCCGACGGCCAGCTCGCCCTCCTGCATCGGCGGCACCAGTTCAAGCTGCGCCGGGAACGGGCAATTCGGCTTTGTCTCGCTCGGCAAAATACGGGTTTCGGCCTGCACCCCGACGGTGAGCGTGACATTGCGCGCATCGACCTGGGGCTGCGCCGCGGCCGCGCGCACCGGGCGCATTTCCAGCCACAGCGGCGGCAGCCCGGTTTTTTCGCCGCCGAGCGGGATCGACCGGCACATCTTGGCCCATTGCTCACGCGCGGTGCGCTCGATCATCGGATCGTTGCGCAGGCGGGCTTGCAGCGCTGCAATCTGGTTATTGACCAGCGGATCGAGCACCGACTTGATCTCGCCTGCCAGATTGACCTTGAGGCCGGCAATGTTGGTGCCGGTATCACCAAAATCGAGCCGGCCGGCGAGGTTGGGCTCGATCCGCCATGCCGATGTGATCTGCGGGCGGGATGTCACCACCACGTTGCCGCGGAAATCGCTGCGTTGGTCGAGCGTCTTGACGGCGAGATTTTCGATCTGCTTGCCGACCTCGCCACTCCCGAGCAGGTTACCGATCGCCCCGCCAAGTCCGCCTACGGCCTTGCCGGCGGTATTTCCGACCTGGCCCGTGATGCGAATGCTGCCATTGAGCGGCGTCGTGACGGTGAGCGTGCCGGGCTGCCCGGAGGCAGACATGGTGCCGCGCGACACCGTCAGGCCGATCTCGGCGTGGCCGAGCAGCTGCGTGACCGGGTTGTCGTTCTTGCCGGCGAATTCACGCGGAGCTGTGGCATCAAGTGACTGGCCAATCGCCGTCAGCGCAACGGCAACCGGCGCGATGACGTGTGAGGCGCGGGTCACCGCCTGCAACGGTTTCGACGGCTGCAGAATGGCGATCGCCTCCGGCAGGCCGCTGTCGGTTGGGACGAAACGGTTGAGCGCCCAGAGCGTCACACTGAAGAATATGGCAATGACGCAAAAGGCGGCGACGCCCCAGCGGACATAGCGCGAGCGTCCGAAGGCGCGGATCGGCGCAGTCGCGTAATAGATGAATGTGTCGAGCCCGCTCATGATGCATTCCGCTCGATTCGCCGCAGAGCAAATCTTAACACGAACAATCTAGGTAAAATCAGTGGCCAGATGCACGGTCTATTCCCTCTCCCCGTAGGGGAGAGGGCTAGGGTGAGGGGGATCCTGCCGTGCGGTGGCGATGATCGTCTCTAATACGCCATCAATGTTATCGATGACGTCATTATTCCAAAATCTCAGAACGAGATATCCGCGCGCGTCAAGGTCGGCTGTCCGCTTCGCATCTTGCGTGCTGCGCTCGCCGTGTTGGCCACCGTCAAGTTCGACAACGAGACGCGCGTGCTCGCAACAAAAATCGACGATGTAGGACCCAATTGGTACTTGGCGGCGAAACTTCAGACCGCCAAGTCTGCGATCGCGCAACCGAAACCACAAGGCGCGTTCGGCATCAGTCTGAGCATGCCTTAAGCTTCTCGCAATAGTGACACGCGACGCCATAAGCCCTCACCCGCCCTCGTTTCACTCGGGCACCCTCTCCCTACGGGAGAGGGAACAGCGCCTCTT
>CAVTKN010000018.1:0-11353 GCA_963735285.1 uncultured Alphaproteobacteria bacterium
CTTCCCAAAATTCAAAATTGTTCCGCAATTTCAAATTATTATGAAATGGCTTCGTTTGTACCCACGAATCTACCCCTGAGTTTTTCCGGATTTCGACGGCCAAGGACGAACGCCAGCGACAATTTGCATCACATTCGATTGCTGGCTGCTTTCAACCTAAACGAGACTAAGGCCATCAAACCCGGCAGCCTGGTTGCACGCTTGAGCCGAACGATTGCAGACTGGCCCGACCAATTGACAGTCGAAAGCCACAAACATAATGCCCTTGAGGTTTCGTGCTTGGAGGGGTCTCGGTGCCGCAGAGCATGCGCAGCTTTCCGCAAACGCACGTGATTTTGCGCGCGGTCTTGAGCCGCGGCTCAATGCGTTTGTCGCATTCGAAGTTGGCGATAACGCCCCAGCGCGTGGTGTTCTCGACGGAATGCCCTATGCGGCAAAGGATATTTTTCGATCTGCCACGCGTATGCCGCATGGCGGACTTTCCCAGCCGCCATTGGTGATGGAAGGCGCGCAAGCGACCGTGCTCGATCTGCTCGATCGCGCAGGTGGCCGGCGCATCGGCTACACCGCGATGACCGAACTCGCCTATGAACCATCTGGTTACAACGCGGTACACGGCCGCATCGGAAACCCGTGGAACGTTGATTACATCTCTGGTGGTTCATCATCTGGTTCGGCCGCTGCGGTCGCGAGCGGTTCGGCCGTCTTCGCTCTTGGGTCGGATACCGGGGGTTCGCTCCGCATTCCGGCGCATTGTTGCGGCGTCACCGCATGGAAACCAAGCTACGGCGCCGTGTCGGCCGCGGGTTCGATAGCACTCGCACCAACTCTCGATACCATCGGCATTCTGGCTCGCAGCGCATCCGATATGGCCGTTCCAGCACAAATCTTGTTTGAACCCCGCCAGGCAGCAACGGTCGGCAAGGCCGTTGTGGCCAGCGACGTTCTTGATCTTGCCGAAGCACCGATTGGCAAAGCGTGCCGGGACGGAATTGATGCGATCGCCGGTTGCGGGGTCGAGTTTGTCTCTTGCAACGCGGTTGCGGCCATTGAAGCGCTCGACCGTCACGTTTTCACAGTGATGCAGGCAGAGGCGGCGCGCATGCATCGAAGACTCCTGGAAGGTGGTTCGCTTGACGCGGTCTTAACAAGACGATTGGCAAAGGGCCTGTCCATCGACGATGAAACGCTCGCTGCTAGCGTGTCCGCACGATCACAATTAGCTATGGATTTCATCGACACCATTTTTCGAGATGCCGAAGCACTCGTCCTTCCGGCGATTTCGATACGAACACCCCGCGCCGTCGAATGCGACCCGCGCTCGACATTGTTCAATGCCAAAACGCTGTACGAGCTCAGCCGTTGGACGCGATTCGTCAATATGCTCGGCTTTCCCGCCGTTGCCATTCCTGTCGGATTCGACGATCGCGCCATGCCGATCGGCTTGCAGATCGTCGGCAAACCGCAGTCCGATCATGCATTGATCGCGCTAGCAGAGGCGGTGCAAAGTCGCAGCGATTGGCACGGGCGCGTTCCCACCGGGGTGCGCGACCTGGTGACAATATCAAATAAGGCATGGCTGCAATGATCGCTCAACCATCGACCGCGCTGACGAAACTTCGCGTGCTGGATCTGACGCGCGTGCGCGCGGGTCCAACCTGCTGCCGCATCCTCGGCGATTTTGGCGCCGACATCATCAAGATCGAGGCCCCTCCCGGCGTCGACCCGAATGAGGGCATGAGTGGGGCACGCGATGGCTCCGATATGCTCAATCTTCATCGCAACAAGCGCTCGCTGACTCTCAATCTCAAGGAGAAAGCCGGGCATGAGATCTTCATGCGGCTGGTCAAAGGCGCCGACGTTGTGGTGGAAAACTTCCGGCCCGACGTCAAAGAGCGCATGGGTATTGCGTACGAAGCGCTCAAGACCGTCAACCCACGCATCATTCTCACGTCGATTTCGGGATTCGGGCAAAGTGGTCCCTATCGCACGCGCGCGGGATTTGACCAGATCGCGCAAGGCATGGGCGGGCTGATGTGGGTCACGGGAATGCCCGGCGAAGGACCGATGCGCGCCGGCATCGCGGTGGCCGACAGCTCGGCCGGGGTTTACGCCGCGGTGGGGATCCTGATTGCCCTTGCCGAGCGCGAACGATCCGGCCTTGGCCAATGGGTGCAAACTTCTTTGCTGGAAGCGCAGATCGCATTGATGGATTTTCAAGCGGCACGCTATCTGGTCGATGGCGTGGTTCCCGGCCAGGCGGGCAACGATCACCCTTATTCGACGCCGATGGGCGTGTTCGAAACCTCTGACGGTTTCATCAATATCGGCGTCGGTGGCGATGGCCAGTGGCGCGCGCTCTGCGTGGCGCTCGAGCGACCCGATCTCGGCAAGGCGCCAGAATATGCAACGCTCGAATTGCGGTTCCGCAACCGGCCCGAGCTGACCGTTCTCCTGGCCGAAATTTTCAAGACGAAAAGCTGCGCACAATGGCTGGAAGTCTTGGAACGGCAAGGTGTTCCGGCGGGCCCTATCTACAAGCTCGACGAAGTCTTTGCCGATCCGCAGGTGCAGCACCTTGGTATCGCTGCGCCGCTCCATCATCCCACGCGCGGTGACATCCGCGTCGTCGGTCAACCCATCACGCTATCACGCACCCCGGCAAGCGTCGTTTCCACTTTGCCTGAGTTGGGCGCGCACACCGATGAAATCCTGCATGATGCCGGATTTAGCGAAGCAGAAATCACCAGTTTTCATGCCAGCAAGATAGTCTGACGAACGTCCCGAATGTTGAACAACGTAACGCTGGTAACAGGTGCAAGCGGGTTCCTCGGCCACGCCGTGATGGAATTGCTCGCACACAACGCGCACCGCGCCATTGGGCTTGATCCGCAACCCTCGCCGACGACGCAAATCCTTGACGATCTCTCGGACGGCGAGAAACTCAAAGAATTGCTTGTGCGCGAGCGGGTCACGCATGTCATCCATGCCGGTGGTGTGTCCGGCCCAATGGTGATGGCCGACGACCCCGTCGGTGTCATGGGGATTAACGTCGTCGGCAGCCTCAATTTGTTGCGTGCCGCCGTAGAGGCCGGTGTCAAAACATTTGTCTATTGTTCGTCGGTATCAGCACTTGGCAATTTCTATGAAGACGAACCCGTCGGCGAGGAGTATCCGTTGCGTCCGACATCGACCTACGGCGCCTCAAAGGCAGCGGTCGATATTGTGTTGCGCGGATTGTGGGGCAAAATACCGCTCGACCTCTGTTCGTTGCGCTACACGGCGATCTATGGCCCTGGAAGACAGACTGTTTTCACGATCGAGAAAATTGTCAGCGCGGCTTTGGCAGGCGGTGTCGCGCGCATTGAGCCCCTGACCGACTGGCCTTACGTCTATATCGATGACGCTGCTCAAGCCGCCGTCTCCGCCTGTTTTTCAGAGGGCCGCAGGCAGCTCAGCTACTTTATCGCTCACCCCGAAAAGGTTAGGCCCGACGATATCGCGACGGCGGCGGCGGCAACTGGCAAACCAGTGCGGCTTGAAGTCGACACCAGCAAGCCGGTTTCGGCGCGAGGACCAGTGGACACCGAGGCTGCAGCACGCGATTTCGGGTTTCGCGCCAAAATAGGCCATCGCGAAGGCGTTCGCCGTTTGATCGAAGCGGCGCGCTGACCAGGACGGTTGCCGATGGTCGGCACGGCGGCCATAGTCACTTTATTGCGTTTTCTGAGGGGGTAGCACCGATGGACTTGAAGCTGGCTGGCAAGACCGCATTGATTACCGGAGGATCCAAGGGGATCGGCCGCGCCGCCGCCGACACTTTGGCTGCCGAGGGCTGCAACGTCATCATCGTGTCGCGCAGTGCGGACGCCCTTGCTGCGGCGAAGTCAGCTATCGTGCAAAAGACGAACGTGCGCGTTGACACCGTCGCAGCTGATCTCTCCGACAGCGTCAATGTCGATCAGCTCGCTCGCGACTATCCCGGCATCGACATCCTCGTGAACAACGCCGGCGCCATTCCCGGCGGGACGCTACTGAACGTTGACGAGGCGACGTGGCGCAAGGCCTGGGATCTCAAAGTATTTGGCTATGTCAACATGTGCCGGGCTTTTTACGCACTGATGCAGAAACGCAAGCAGGGCGTGATCGTCAACGTGGTCGGCAATGCGGCGCAAACACATGATCCCGAATATATCTGCGGCGTTGCTGGAAACGCGGCGCTCGCCGCTTTCACCCAATCGCTCGGCAGCGTGAGTGCGAAGGACGGCATCCGCGTCGTGGCGATCAATCCGGGGCCCGTGTCCACCGATCGACTGGTTGGCCTGATGAAAAAGAAGGCACTCGATCGCACCGGGAGCGCTGACAACTGGAAGGATCTGTTCAAGCCGCTGCCGTTCGGTCGCGGTGCCAGCGCCGAAGAAATTGGCGCCGCTATTGCGTTTCTTGCCTCCGAACGTTCGGCCTATACCAGCGGATCTGTTGTCACCATCGACGCCGGATTGTCTGCGCGCGCCCAAGCCTTCTGAAAGAGGGATTCATGCCACATCTCACGACGGACGATGGGATCAAGCTCTATTACGAAGAAACCGGCAAAGGCATCCCCATCGTATTTATTCACGAATTTGCCGGTGACTACCGTTCGTACGAGCAGCAAGTTCGTCATTTTTCGAAGTACTATCGTTGCATTACCTTCAATGCACGCGGCTACCCACCTTCCGACGTTCCAACGGACGGCGAACGTTATTCGCAAGATCGCGCGCGCGATGACATTCGTTCAGTGCTCGACGGCCTTAAGATAGACAAGGCTCACATCGTCGGCCTTTCGATGGGTGGCTTCGCGGCCCTTCATTTCGGTTTTACGTATCCGGCGCGCTGTCGCTCGATCGTGGTAGCCGGTTGTGGATATGGCGCCGCGCCTGGCGAGCGGGCAAAATTTGCGGAGGAAGCGGAAGCCTCCGCTAAGCGATTTGAAGAGCTGACGATGAAAAAGGCGGCAGAAGGCTACGCGCTTGGACCTACGCGCGTACAACACCAGAACAAGGACCCGCGCGGCTGGCGAGAATTCGCGGATCAACTCGCCGAACATTCGACTGAAGGTGCGGCCTCGACCATGCGCGGCGTCCAGAAACGTCGCCCGTCGTTGTTTGATTTGGTCGATAAGATGAAAACGATCACCGTGCCGACGCTCATTATGACTGGCGACGAAGATTGGCCCTGCCTTGAGCCCGGCATCTTGATGAAAAAGAATATCCCAACCGCGGCGTTGGTGGTGATGGCGAATTGCGGACATAACATTAATCTGGAAGAACCCGCACTGTTCAATATGCACTTGTCCGATCTCTTTCAGGCGGCGGACGCCGGCGGCTGGCCGACACGCGACCCGCGCGCAATGGCGGGCAGCATTCTCGGGCGTTGAGCAGGCGCTAGGTCGCGTTATAGCCGCCGTCAACCAGCAGGTCGGCGCCCGTCATGAAGACTGACGCATCGCTTGCCAGAAACACTGCGGCGAGCGCAATTTCCTCGGGCTGGCCGAGCCTTTGCAGAAGATGTTTCGGGCCGGACACGCGACGCGCCGTTTCCATGTCGCCAAAACGCTGGACCAACCGCCCGGTCTCGACCGCGCCTGGCGATAGCGTATTGACGCGGATGTTCTGCGCCGCGTGATCAGTCGCCATCGCCTTGGCAAGTTGGATGAGTGCGCCCTTGGTCGCGCAATAGACCGCGCGGCGTGGCGCAGCGACGGATCCAAGTTGCGAGGCGATATGAATAATACTGCCGCCACCGGCTGCGATCATGGCGGGCAAAATAGCGCGGCTCATCAGAAATGCTCCGCCAACATTGACCGCAAAGACCCGGTTCCAGTCTGACAAAGTGAGATCGAGCACGGTGCCATTCGGGTCGTAGCCGGCAGCGCCATTGACCAGAATGTGGATGGCCGGAAATTTACCCAAAATCGCCTTTGTCGCGGCCTCGACATCAGCCTCGCTGCCAACATCGCAGCGCACACTGAAAGCTTCGGCACCGCATTTCGCAACCGCCGAGGCTGTTGCTTCGGCGGCGCTCGCATCCAGGTCGACGCAGGCGACGGGCGCTCCGGCCTCTGCGAAAGCAAGCGCGATCGCGCGACCGATCCCGTTGCCGGCGCCGGTCACGACCGCCGACTTGCCCGCCAGTGAATATTTGTTGGTTGTTGCCACGACACGCCCCTATGAAACAGCAGTGGCGATGCGGCCGAGATAGGCTTCTTGGACCCGCGGATTTTGCTTGAGGTCGGCGCAGGTCCCGCTCGCGATCACCGATCCGGTTTGCAGCACGTAACCCCGGGTGGCCGTTTCCAGCGCGTAGCGGGCATTCTGCTCCACCAGCAGCACGCTGGTACCAGTCGCATTGATGGCGCGAATGGTGCGGAATATATCCTGCACAACGATCGGTGCGAGGCCGAGCGATGGCTCGTCGAGACAAAGCAATTGCGGCTCCGACATCATGGCGCGGCCGAGAACCAGCATTTGCTGTTCACCACCGCTCAATGTCCCCGCGTTTTGCGCGCTCCGCTCCGCCAGGCGGGGAAACATGCCGAATATCTCGCCGATCATCCGGCGAACTTTTGCGCCGTCGTTGCAATTCTTGAAGCCGCCGAGCTCAAGGTTTTCCCGGACGGTGAGGAACGGAAACACATGCCGGCCTTCCGGAACGAGCGCGATCCCGAGCTTGCTGCGCTCATGTGAAGGCATTGCCGTCACGTCACACCCGCTAAATACGATCGAGCCGTGCCGCGGTGGCAGCAAACCCGCGATTGCGCGTAGCGTGGTCGATTTCCCCGCGCCGTTCGCGCCGATTAATGCGACGACTTCGCCTTGTTCGACGTGTATCGAAATGTCGCGGCAAACAGCCACCTGCCCGTAAGCGAGTTCGAGCTTTTCGGCCGACAGCAACGCGCTCACAACAATTCTCCACCGAGATAGGCTGCAATCACGGCAGGGTTTTTCTGCACCTCGGCCGGCGCGCCCTGGAACAGATACCGGCCGTATTCCATCACCATGATGCGGTCGGCGACGTTCATCACCAGGTCCATATTGTGCTCAACGACAATGACGGTGATACCACTGCCGCGTAAGGTGCGGATGCGGTCAAGCAATACGTCGACCTCCGCGGCATTCAAGCCTGCCGCGGGCTCGTCAATGAGCAATAGCCGTGGCCGGGTCGCAAGCGCACGCGCGATTTCAAGCATGCGCTGCTCGCCGTAAGACAACACCCCGGCCAACACGTGCAGACGCGCCGTCATGGCGAAGAACTCAAGCAGCCGCAGCGCTTCATCGCGGCAGCGTTGCTGGTCATCTGCAAAGGCCGCGCCGTGCAAGACATATTGCCAGGCCGGAATTTTGTGATGGACGTGAAATCCGGCAAGGACGTTGTCGAGCACGCTGAGCTGCTTGAACAAACGTATCTTTTGGAACGTACGTGCGAGACCAAGCCGCACACGCCGGTGCGAGGGCATCCCGGAGAGGTTGTGACCATCGAACGACAGCGATCCGGAATCGGGCTGGTAGATGCCGCTGATCAGGTTGAGCAGCGTAGATTTTCCCGCACCGTTGGGGCCGATGATCGCAAAGATTGAGCCGCTCTCAACGTCCAAAGAAATATCGGAAACAGCACGCACGCCACCAAAGCTCTTGTGCAGATTTTGCACGCGTAGCAGCGGCGCCCCTGCCTTTGACGCGCGCGTTTCCACCGCTGCGGCTGCGATCATGGCACCCGCCCGCCGAATGTGAACTTTTCCCGTACGATACGGGCAGCCTGAGCGAGGCCGCCAGGCATGAACAGCACGACAAATGTGAGCGCGGCGCCATAGACGACCAGGCGAAGATCGCCGATCCCGCGCAGCAACTCGGGCAACAGTGTCAAAAGGATCGCACCGAATACGGGGCCAATCAAAGTACCCATGCCGCCGACGATGACCATGGCCAGTATATTGAAGGCCTCGGTGACGAAAAACGCGTCCGGTACCAGTGTTCCGACGAAACTCGCGTAAAAACAGCCGGCCGCACCGCCAACGGCGGCACCAACGCCGAATGCAAACACTTTCCAGGCGGCGCCGTTAATGCCGAGTGCGGCTGCGGATACTTCGTCCTCGCGAATTGCGGTCAGCGTTTCTCCAATCGGAGAGCGCACCAGCTGCCTCAGCAGCAGGTAGACGAGAAACGTGAACCCTGACACCAGATAAAAAAAAGCAGCCAGGTTGTGAAAGTCGGCAAGCTGCACTCCGGCGATGACAAGCGCCGGGCGGTGGTGGAATTCCGTAGATTCCAAGCGGGCCCTGCGTCAGGCTGATCCAGTTCAGCAGGATCTGGTAGATGATGACCGCAAAACCGAGCGAAGCGATCGCGAGATAGTGGCCGCGCAAGCGCACAGCGAACAATGAAAGAAACATTCCCGCCAGGCCGGAAAAGGCAACACCGGCAGCGAACGCGCCCCAAAATGGCACCCCGAACCTGACGATCAGCAACGTGGAGACGTAGGCGCCAAGCCCGTAAAAGGCCGAATGGCCGAGATTGAGTTGGCCGGCATAACCGAGGATAAAATCAAGTCCGAGCGCGAGCAGCACGTTGATTGCGCAAAGCGTCAAGTTCGTGCGCCAGTACGTGTCGTTGAAAATCAGCGGCAGCGCTATGATTGCAAGTGCTGCGACCAGAAATCCCATGCGCCGCGCCAGCGGCGAGACCCGCAAATCCGCCGGGTAATGGGCGATTGCGGGCTCAGACATTCTCTTCGCGCCTCTCGGAGATCAACCCGGTCGGCTTGATCGCCAGCATCAGCAACAAAAGCGCAAAAACGACGATGTCGATCAGCCCGGGGTCGAGATACTGCGTCGTGTAGCTTTCGATGAGACCTACAATGAGCCCGGCGAGAATCGTTCCTTCCACGTTGCCGAATCCGCCGATAATGACGATGGCAAAGGCTTTCACGATGACCGAGGTCCCGGCAAACGGAGTGAGGACAAGAACAGGTGCCAGCATCGCGCCCGCCATACCGGCAAGCGCTGATGCGATGACGAACGTCAGCATGATGAGCTGGTTGGGGTTGATGCCCATCAGCCCGGCGGTCTCACGGTCTTGCGATACCGCGCGCAGCGCCTTGCCGAGAAATGTGAATTTCATGAATGCGTAGAGCAGCACGATTGTTATGGATGAAACCGCGATGATGATGACGCTTTGCCAGGATACGAACATTCCGGCAAAGCGGATGACCTGGCTGCTGTATGGCGTCTCAAACGCGTACGGGATCGGTCCGAACCACGTCAGCATCAGGTTCTGCATCATGACCGAGACGCCGATCGTGGCGATCAGCGGCAAAAGTTCATTTCCCTTGCGCCGTAACGGCGTAAATATCGCCGCATTAATCAACCAGCCGAGCACAGCGCCGACAACAAATGCGGCGCCGATGCTGGCGATATAGCCGGCGCCGACCATATGCATGAAGAAATAGGCGGCGAAGGCACCGAGCGTAACGAAGTCGGCGTGCGCGAAATTGATCTGTACGAGCACGCCGTAAATCAGCGTCAGGCCCAACGCTACCAGAACATAGAGACTTCCGAGAACGACACCGTTGATCGCCTGTTGGACGACGATCGTTGTCATCGTCGGGTCAGTTCCACTTCAGGCTTGTCCATGACATGTCTGGCTTGGTTTCCATGTAATGGACGGTATCCATCTTGGTGTTCTGGTTGGACTTGTCGAATTCCACGCTGCCGGTGACACCGCTATAGTTTTTGGTAGCCGCGAGGCCGTCACGGATCGATTGCGGATCCTTGGCGCCGCGCTTGACGACGTCTGCGATCAACATGATCTGGTCATAAGCGTGGGCATTCAGGTGCGTAGGATCTGCGTTATACTTTGCCTTGAACTCCGCGCTGAAGTTCTTGACGGCATCGCGGGTCTCGGTCGGGTCGAACTGCACGATGCGTATATAGCCCAAAGCGGCCTTTCCAGCTTTTTGTTCGAAGCCGAACGGCAGCCAGATCGTGCCGATCTGGATGGCCGCACCGCCACCCCCCTTGGTGACTCCGGCCTGCGCGAGCGCCTGCGTGATCTTCAGGCCCTGCCCTTCTAGCGTGTAGGTCGGAATCACATCGATCTTGCCGAGGCCTGCGACACGTGTCGCGATCGAGGTGAAATCGTTGACGTCGCGGCCGAAGCCGATTTCGGCCAACACCTGTCCGCCGAGCTTGGTGAAAGTGTCCTTAAAAACCTGGGCGTTGCCAATTCCGGCATTGGTGTTTTCGAACAGGAGGACTGCGGTACGTGCATTGAGTCTCTTATAGGCATTGTCCGCGAGGTTGATGCCTTGCATGACCTCGTTCGGCATAATCCGGAATGTCCAGGGGTTGCCGGGCTCGGTGACTTTTATGGAGGAAGAGCCGGCATTGAGGAGCGGCACCTTCGCCTGCTCGACGATCGGCATGACGGCAAGTGTCGCGTCCGAGCACTCTTCGCCGATGATGACGTCGGGCTTGAATTGCTCGATCAAGCGCTTGGCCGCCTGCGTCGCAGGAAGAGGCCCGCAGCTCGAAATCTTCGTACTGAACAGCGAATTTATAGCCGTTCACACCAGTCTTATTGAGCTGCTCTAATGCGAGTTCGACGCCTTGTTTGTCTTGCGCGCCAAAATACGAACCCGGCCCCGATATCGGAAACAGCGCCCCGATCTTGATCGTCTTGTCTTGCGCCTGCGCGTTTGGGGCGACCATTATCAGACTGATCGCCGCGGCGCTTACAAAAAGAGCACGTGCTGTCGTGATCATTTTTTTATCCTCCCCGGAACGGTCCTCATTTGTGTTCAAAAGCCTACCAATGATCGCCCGGCCCGGTAAAGTGACGTCGCGGCGTGCTGCTCATTGCCTCAAGGCCAAATGGCCATTCGCGGGTACTTTCATCGTCGCCGGGTTGCTTTTTTGCCGATTTCACCAAAAAGGACGTCCATCTCGCGTGCAAAACTAAGTCGCGGAATTCGGATAATCCGCCGCATAGCGGCGACTCCTCATGGCCACCTCCCATCGTAGATTTGGATTGCTGCTTGGATTCATCGGCATGTGCCTGTTCGCCGGCACGCTGCCTGCGACGCGCCTTGCGCTAGCGGGGTTCGACGCCTTCTTCTTGACAGTCGCGCGTGCGGCGCTTGCTGGTTCAGCAGGCCTCGTCCTTCTCAGTGTGATGCGACGTCGTATTCCACCGCGATCGCTCTGGCCGGAACTGTTTGGAGCCGCACTTTGTACCGTGGTCGGCTTCCCCTTGCTCGCTGCACTCGCGATGGTGACCGTGCCTGCCGCTCACGGCGGCGTCGTTCTCGGCATCATCCC
>CAVTKN010000019.1:0-59562 GCA_963735285.1 uncultured Alphaproteobacteria bacterium
CATTACGTGACGCCGCGCCCGACGCTCATTCAGGCGATGGCGGGCATCAAGCAAGAATTGCGCGTGCGGCTCGACCAGCTCAACGCCGCCGGCCGCCTGCTGGAAGCGCAACGGCTCGAACAGCGCACGACCTTCGACCTCGAAATGATGGAAGCCACCGGCTCCTGCGCCGGTATTGAGAATTACTCGCGCTATCTTACCGGCCGCAAGCCGGGCGAGCCGCCGCCGACACTGTTTGAATATGTGCCCGATAATGCGCTGGTTTTCGCCGATGAAAGCCACGTCACCGTCCCGCAGCTTGGCGGCATGTTCCGTGGCGACTTCCGCCGCAAGGCGACGCTCGCCGAATACGGCTTCCGCCTGCCCTCCTGCATGGACAACCGCCCATTGCGCTTCGAGGAATGGGACGCCATGCGGCCACAGACGGTCGCCGTCTCGGCCACGCCCAGCCACTGGGAAATGAACGAGGCGCGCGGCGTCTTCGTCGAGCAGGTCATTCGACCGACCGGTCTGATCGATCCGCCGGTGGAGGTGCGGCCCGCGCGCACGCAGGTCGACGATCTCGTCGGCGAAGTGCGGCAGATGGCGGCGAAAGGCTTCCGCTCGCTCGTCACCGTGCTGACCAAGCGCATGGCGGAGGATCTCACCGAATACCTGCACGAACAGGGCATTCGCGTGCGCTACATGCATTCCGACATTGATACGCTGGAGCGCATCGAGATCATCCGCGACCTGCGCCTCGGCGCCTTCGACGCGCTGGTCGGCATCAATCTGCTGCGCGAGGGCCTCGATATTCCGGAATGCGCGCTGGTCGCCATTCTCGACGCCGACAAGGAAGGCTTCCTGCGCAGCGAGACGTCACTCATTCAGACCATTGGCCGCGCCGCGCGCAATATCGACGGCAAGGTGATCCTTTATGCGGACAGCATGACTGGCTCGATGCAGCGGGCGATCGACGAGACCAACCGGCGGCGCGAGAAACAGGTGGAATACAACACCGCCAATGGCATCACGCCGGAAAGCGTGCGCAAGGGCATCTCCGACATTCTCAACAGCGTCTACGAGCGCGACCACGTGCTGATCGCGACCGGCACCGCGGGCGCCGGGGAATTCGCCGACGCCGCGACGATCGGGCACAATCTCGAAGCCGTCATTGCCGATCTCGAAACGCGCATGCGCGAGGCCGCCGCCGATCTCGACTTCGAGGAAGCGGCGCGGCTGCGCGACGAGATCAAGCGCTTGCGCGCCACCGAGATGGCAGTGCTCGATAACCCGACCGCGCGCGATGTCATGGTGGCGCAGACGAAGGGACTGCAATCGCGGTCACGCCCGCATAAGCCCGCACTCGACGAAATGGGCATCGGATTATCGCACGAGGTCAAACCCGCCCGCGCCGACAGCCCGCGCAGCAAGCTCGGCCGGCCGGGGATGCGGGGTGGGTTTAAGCCGTCGCGTCGGCACTAGTTCGGCTAGTTTGCGTCGGAAACCCAGCAGAGTGGATTCCGCGAGATGCACTTGCCGCGCGCGTCATTGCGATCCTTGCCGGTTTCCGCGCAGGAGCGGTGGCTGTTGATCGGACAATTCACATCGAACTTGTAACCGGCGATGTTGCGCCAGGCGCGCTTGACCTTTTGCGTCAATGTTTCGTTTGTCGCCGGCTTGTCCTGCACCAGAATCAGGGGCGCGCCGACGCCGGCACGTGAAAAGCCGACGGGTGCAAGCGGACCCGCGATGGCCTGGCCGGCCACTGCAATCAGAAAAACGGCAGTCGCCAATACGATGAGATGACGCATCGCCCGTTCTCCTCAGCTGACATTGAACCCAGCGGCGAAACCAACGGACTCAACAGCAAATAGTTCCAGGAATGCGAGAGTGTCTATTTTCCCTGGGTCGTCGCCTCGTTGCCGTTCTTCTTGTCGCCAGAATCGCCCGCCGGCTCATGCTGGGGCGCGGTGCCTGTCGTTGACTCCGGCGCCTGGCCGGTCAACTCGCGGCCGCGCGTTTTCGCCCAGTCGACGGGGGTCTCGGCTTTGCCGGCCGTCGGCACCTTGAGCGGGATGACGGCGACGATGGTTTTTTTCATCGGATCGATCACCAGCACGTCCTTGGACAACTTCGCGTAGCCATATTGCTTGAGCGATGGTTCGCGCTGGACCAGCGGCAACGGCATGGCGTCCACGGTCATCGTGGCGGGCAGCGCCTCTCCGACCTTGGCCTCAAACTTGTCCGGCGCCTTCTGCTCGGTGTTCTCGGTTTCGAGCGCATCCTGGATGGCGGTGCGCTGCTGATCGTTGAGCTGCAACGGCGGCCGCCGCGCATCGACCGTAATTCCGTTGGGATCGAGCGTCTTGTCCTGCGCCAGCGCAGGGCACGACAGCAGCACCAGCGCGGTGGCCGCGCTGTACATCAGGGTTTTCATGACCGTTCTCCGGGTTCCCCGACATAACGGGCGAAACGGCGTGGTGTTCCATGACGCAAATATTGGCCGCTGGGCAGCGCAGCATTCGCTGTTTGAATTGTTGTGTGGACCGGGATGAGCGCTTGCGACTCCGCCCGGTCCCCGCGCACTATGGCGCTGCCTGTGCCGTGGGGGCCGGAGGATGCTGGACAAGACGCTGCGTCAAAGGCTCTACGACCTCTACGCCGCCTATGCCGAAGGGCGGGTCGACGATGCGCTCATTTCCTTCGACGACGACGTCACGATGACCAGCCACGCGCCGGTCGACGTGTTTCCGTATCTCGGGCGCAAGCACGGCAAGGTAGCCATTGCGGCCACGATGCGCTCCGCCCATTCCGCATTCGAGTATCTCAGCTATACGCCGGTCTTCATGGTGACCGAGAACGAGACAGCCGCCGCCATCGTACTGGCGCGGCTCCGCCAACGGGCCACCAATCGCATCATTCAGCTGTTTGTCGCCGACTTTTTCCGGCTCGAGAACGGCCGCATCGTCGAATTGCGGGAGTTCATGGACTCGTTCGATGCCGTCCAGCAGGTACTGGGACGCGAGATCGAATTGTCGAAAAATCCGCGCTGACCGGCCCGACCGGTCGAATTAAAATCGATGCCGATGACGGCGCGCGGAGTACGCGTAAGCGGTTGGCCGGTCATCGAAGGGATAATGATAGACGTATCCGTCCCACGCATAGAGGCAGTAATAGCCGGCATAGGCACAGCGATCGCGCCAGTTCGAGTAGTACCATGCCGACCTGACATGCCGGCGCACGCCGGGTCCGAGGTCTGCCGCGTCTGACGAAACGCAGGTGCCGGCGAAGGCAACCGCCGCAACGGCCGCCGCAAAAATCAGTCGTCCAGGAATACGCATCGTGAATGGCCCACGCATGAGTTTGAGCATGCAGTGTCGCCACAAAGGACCGCCCGCTGGCAAATCAAAATGGCCGGATTGGTTAAGCAAGGGCGATGGAGTTTGCTTAACGATTTCCGCCCCTATAGCGCGTCAGACGGATTCGCCGTCGCCTTCCAGCACCGCGTATTGCACCGTATCGGACACGCGTTGCCAGGCGGAGCCGTTGAAGCCGGCCACGATATTGATGCGCACGATCTGCACGAGCCTGTCCTGCATCGCCATCGTGTCCACGGTCGTGTCGCGAATGTATGCAACGGCCGCGACACCGCAGGCGCGTTGATCGCGGGCTATCGCGTTGACGGCGCGCATCGCTTGTTCAGGCGCAGCGCCCTTCTTGCGAAAGCCGACGAATTGCTCCGCCTGCTGCGGCGTGTTGCAGATGATACCGACGCCGACGGCGGCATCGCCCTTCTCGGGCGGTTGTGCCGGACCCTCGGCCCGCGCATTGCCGCAGACAAGTAATGCGGCCGCTGCCGCCGCCCAAAAAATGCGCATTCCCGCCTCCTGACGATGGTCCCGCCTTGGTTCGCAGGATCAACGTCCCCTGAAGGCCGCGGTTCGTACGCGCGCACGGGATTGTGAAAGGCTGAAACTGGGCGTTGCACACGCGTGGGCATTTCGGGCAAATAGCCAAGCCGCTTCGTCCCAAGCCGCAACTCCGTCTGGAACTCCTTTTATGAACGCCCCTACCCCCAATATTCGTCCGATTTTTACCTCCGCGCGCGTCGTGGTGCTCGCCGTCGCCGCGTTGGCGCTCGCCGCGTGCGAAACCGACGGAACCGGCCCGACGGCAGCCGATGCGCCGAAGGCGGAAGTGGCATCCGCCACCCCCAAACCAGAGTCCAAAACAGAACCCAAGACGGAAGCTTCGCGGACCGAGGCATCCAAGCCGGAAGCAAAGCCGCAGGCGGCCAAGCCCGTGGAGCCGGTCGCCGACAGCGAGCCGATGACGCATGCCCGCGCGGCACGGGAATGCTGGATGAAGACCGAAAAGGCCAACGCGCATGCCGATCTCGACAAGCGCGCGGACCTCGTCAATAAGTGCATCGACGAGAAGATGAAAGCTGCCGGCGCTCCGGCGCCCAAAACCTGACCCTTTATCCCTAAACGCTCATCCTCCCCTTGCGCCGGCCCGCGCGCCGGCTAGCATTCGGCGATTCTGGAGCTTCAGGAGGACGTCATGGCTAAAGGTCAGATGCGGGTCCCCAAGGAAAAGAAGAAACCCAAGGCGGATAAGGACAAGCCCAAGCAGCTGTCAGCCTACAAGCTGTCGCAGATGCAGGGCTCGTCCGGCAGCCCCTACAGCAATCCGCCCGGCAAGAAGCCCTGACGCTCAGCGCTCGCCGGTTCCCTTCTTCGAATCTTCCGGCAACTCCTGCACCTGCTTGGCCATTTCCAGGCAGGTCAGCAGCTCAACATAGCTCGGTGCCCTGTCGAGTGACGCAAAGCCGGCGCACTGTGCGCGCTGCGTCGTGCTGTAATGCGTCCAATCCTGCTCAAGCTTGCTGCGCGCATCATTTTCGTCACGTTGGCAGGATGAGGCATCGCGCCCAGGCAACGTGCCGGCGGCTGCGGCAGGCCGGCAAGTACGTTCCACGTTGAATTTCGGCACAGTGTCGGCCGCCATGGCGACATGCGACGCCGTGAGGATGATCGGCAAAAGTGCGGGCATGGCCGTTGCTCCGGTTGCCCCGCCTCCCCCTTCATTGAACTCAGAATACGGCGAAACGTTCGATTTCGGCCGGTAAACGAGTAGCGCAGCACATGAACCTTTTTCATCCCCGCGCCGACCAATGGGGGATCGCAGGGGGATCATGTCGTGCTCAAACGCTTCGTTCTGGCTTTTTTCGCATTTGTAGGGCTGATCATTCCGGCCGCATTCGCCCTGGCGCTGCTGGCGGCGCCTGCCGCGCGTCCGGAGCCGATCCAGCCGGGCTGCGACCGCAACCTCGCCACTGCGACCGCCGGTCTCGCGACCTTGCAGGCGCGACTCAAGGGGCTCGGCGCTTCGAACGGGCCCGAAATCTGCAACGTCACGCGGCTTTATTTCCTCGAACTGGTCAAGGCGCGCGCCGTCGTCGCGCTGTGCAAGAGCGGCCCCGAGCGCGACCGCGATTTGGGCCGGTTTGATGCCGATGTGGAGCACACCAATGAGGCCATTGCCGCGCGCTGCAGCTGACATCAGTTGGGGCAAGAATTAGTCCATCGCGCTCCATGGCGCTCCACAGCTTTGCCAAAGTTCCATGTCATACCGCAACCAATGCTTAACCGGTTCGCGCTGAGATCGCGCGGCAGCAGATAGAACCGGAACGCATCATCTCGGGGGAGATATTCGGGAATGCGAGCAAGCGCACACTGCGCATCGTGGATGATCGGCTTGCTTACGCTCGCCGCGCCGGCGGCGCTTGCGCAAGATGCCCAGCAACCCGCGGAGACAACCGGCGCGGAGCTCGCCCCGGAAGCGCCGCTCACGCCGGAAGAAAGCGCGTTGCTCAGCAATGCGCTGGTTTTCGATCCGGCCGCGCTCGCGACGCCGCCGAAGAAGCCGTTGCGTATGCCCGGCGTCTCCGACAAAGGCTACGACATCAAGCGCACCGAGAAACCGGACGGCTCCAGCACGATCGTTGTGAAACAACCGCTGCCGACCGGATGGGACAACTCTGTCGGAGCGGATATCGCTCGGTCGAACACGGGCGCAAGCGCCGCTTATGATCGTCCACTGCCGACGACGCGCGACGGTTTCGGCGCCGGCTCAGCCTGGGCTTCGGCCGGCGTGGCAAACATCGGCAGCGTGGACGCGCGCGTCGACCCCTCCGGCGAGCAGGGCAAATTGGGCGGCACGCTCAAGCACTCGATTCCATTCGGCGGGCGATTTGCGGTGACCGTGCAGGACACTTACTCAGTCACCGAAACGATGGCCCAGCCGACCGGGCCGACCGACATGCCGCTGAGGACGCTGCCGGCCAATCCTGCGCCGCTGACGCCGCAGGTCTTCGGCAACGAAAAAGCGGTGAAGTTCAATATCCTCCCGACCGGCACCACGCTCGGGGCCGGGGTAACAACGGCGAGCAACGACCCGGTGACCCACAACACCCTGAGCGCCGAGCAGAAGCTTTATGGGCCGCTGCAGGTGACCACTGCCGTCACCGACTTCGGCCAGACCACCAGCAACAAGAGCATTACCGCCGGCTTCAAGCTGCATTGGTAGCCGCCGACCGGCGGGCCGCGCGGCGTTGCAAAAGGCGGTGCATAACTGGCTACCGGCCGCAGCCGGACGCAAAGTTCCATCAACCCGCCCCTCCGCTGCCCCACGGCCGCCCAAGTCGCATGCGGCAATCAGTCCGCGAGTGGGAGCTTATGCGCAAAACATTTTGCGCTTTGGAGGAGTTGAACCATGACGGCCATCAGACCCGATCGGCTTGGTGCGGACAGGGGCCCGGAAAAGACCGGTCCGGAAGCGTTTGCTCCGAATCGAAAATCACCGGAGAGGCTGAGCGAAGTCGACCAGGCGGCGGCGACGGCGTTCGAGGGAGAAATTCGTGAATTCGTGCGACGCGACGTCGCGTTCCTGCGGCGTCATCAGCGCAGCAATGAAGCCGAGCAGGCACCCGAACCGATCGTCGACAATCTGAACGTGCTGATCCGACGCGTGTCGGGCGCATCGATGGAAGAGATCGACCGCGTCATTCTCGAATTGCAGGGCGTGCGCGAAATGCTGCGCAGCGAAGGTGAGCGCGTCGGCCGGGAAATCGCCGGCTACGCAAGCCTCAGCCATGCTGCAATGACGGCGATGAAAGTGATCGGCGACAGTCTCACGCAATGGAAAAACGCGCCAAGCAATGCGGGCGACCGCCCGGCCGGCTAAAGCTATCCACAGCCATCCACGCAAATTCCATCGCCGGACGATCCGGCGATGGTTTTATTTTCACGACGTGATTTGCCCGACGACGGTGCGGGTTGCCGGTTCTACCAACAGGACCTTGCCCTTCGCCTTCACGAAATATAGCCGCGCGACACCGTCAATGCCGCGCACGCTTTCAGGTAGCGGATGCATGCCGTTGAGCGCCTGGTCGGGTGACAATTCGCTCGCCGGTTTGAGCGCATCAGCACCCGCGACCGCCTGCGCTTTGTCGGTCATCACCGCATCATAAATCTGCTTGCGCTGCTGATCGCTGAGCGGCAGCGGAATAGCCATTGTCGGCACGTGATCGAGCGTGTCGTTCCGTTTGGAAAATTTTGCGGGAATGGTCTGGCCGAACGAGCCGATCGGCCCGGATGGCGGCGGCTCGGCAGTTGCATTGCCGTCAGGCGGGGGTTGCGATCCTGCATTTACATCGCGCCCGCCAGTGCCCGTGGTCACGGGCAGAGCATCACCCGTCGACGGCTGCCTGGAGATCGGCGCCATCAAGGCCGCGCGCGCTTCTTCCGGCGCGGGCATATTGCTGACATCGGCCGATTGCGAAGGAGGCTGCGCCGCCATGCCGGTATTGATCTGTCCGGTATTGGGGACGAGGCCAGGGTTGGTGGCGTCCTGCGCATGACTCGTCAGGCTCATGGACGGAAGGACCAGGGCTGCGAC
The DNA here is from genome assembly GCA_963735285.1 of uncultured Alphaproteobacteria bacterium. GTDB lineage: Bacteria > Pseudomonadota > Alphaproteobacteria > Rhizobiales > Xanthobacteraceae > Pseudolabrys. The sequence goes on from CAVTKN010000019.1 coordinate 7,945, forward strand.
GGCGGCAGTCCCGAGGGCGAGCAAATACCTGTTTTTCATAGAGAGCCTCCATCGGCTGTGCGGGAACAACAACCGAGAGGCGGCTGGGGTTGCATGACCTCAGCGGTCAGCAATCCTGCGGATAGCTCTCACGCACGCCGATACGCCGCTGCAGGCGGCGGACGGCAATTCCAGGCAGGAAGGATGAGGCTCAGCTGGCAGCGGCGACTTTGGCTTTTGGCGCCGCCTTGCGCGGCAACGGATAGTCGGCGCTGTCATAAAGCTGCCGGATGCCGTTGCCGTCGAAACGCTTCTCTTCCACTTCGAGGTAGGCGCCTAACAGCAGTTCCGGCGGCAACTCCTCAATGGCAAAACGGATAGCTTCCGCGGCCGTCGGAAAGCGCTTGTAACCTATAGGCCGGCGCGACTTGCGGCTGCGGCTGGGAAATAATTCGGAAGGCGCACGGTAGTTGATCATCGACATAATCAGTAGCTCCTAGACCACTAATATGGCCCTTGCGAGCGAGAAAATCCAGCGCCTACCAGCACGCGCATAACAGGCCGGCACCCTCAAGGTAAACGCGTGGTAGCAAAAAGTATGACCCGGCGCGCAATGCGCCGGGTCATTGTCAGCCGGTTGGGCCGCGTTATTCGGCCAATTCGTCGACGACTTCGCTCGTGGCGGGGTCAATCAGGACGACGCGGTCGTTTACCACCATGTATTTATACGACCGAATCGCGGGCACCTCGACCGCGACTTCTTGCGGCACCGAATAAAGCTGGACGCTTTCCGGCACGCGCGTGCCGACACGATATTCCACGGTCGGCCGGGCCGGGCTCACGCGTTCACGCACGATGGTACGGTAGATCGTGCGTCGCTGCACCGGGCTGAGTTGCAGAGGTTCAGTAGTAACCACGGTCCGCGATTCCACCGGTTCACGGGTGATGACCGTGGTTTGCGCGCTCGCGGCGCCGGCGCTTGCAAGCAGCGCGGCCGCGATCGCGGCGTGGCGAAAATATGTCATAAGTTCCTCCTCCTGATTTTAGTCCAGAACAGCAAACGCGAGGTTGCACGCAACGGTTCCGCCCGCGCAGCCAATAAAACGTCTCACAAATTCAGTCACTGCGTGTGCGGCGGTTCGCTCATTAACTTCATCTTCGCCTGCAGCACGTCGATGCGCTGCTCCGCCTCGGCCCTGGTCAAATTCGGACTGAACGCCTCAGGTTCGTAAGCATCGAATGCAAGCTTACGAAGCACTGCTGCTTGTTCGGTGCTCATCAGGGTTTTGAATTTCGATGCTCTCGGCATGTCCCCATAATGACGTTCTCACTGATCTGGTTCCGCGCTCATCCTGGCGCCACGGCGTGATGCTCATATTTTTGGCAGCCGGACCGGCGCCGGTAAAATGGTGCAGATTTTACGTGCGCGGCGACTCCGACTGCGATACTTGAATTGATGACACTGATTCGATCGATGAGGCCCAAAACCACTGAGGCCCAAGAATCTGTGAGGCCCAAGAGATGATTCTCGAACCGCTGTTCGGGTTGTCGCTTGTGTTGAGTGTCTCTCTCGATTTTCAAACTCCTCCCGCCGAAACCGGCACGTGGGTAACAATGTCGACCCGCCAGCGGGACGCCAAGCTGCTGCCGTTGGTGCGCGAGGCAACCGACTGCATTACGCGCAGGGTCTTCGCAGATCCGCGCTACAGCGCAGATCTGCGGCCGGGCGAGATCAATGATCTCATCGTCGACTCGATGGCCGGATGCGTGAAACCAGTGCGCGCTATGATCGACGCGCACGATCGCATGTATGGCAGCGGATCCGGCGAAGCTTTCCTGCTCGGGCCCTATCTCGACGTATTGCCGGCAGCGGTGGTGGGTCAGGTCAAGCTCAAAGCGCGCGATCGGTGACGCCTATGGCGTCTGCGCCGCCAGTGCCGGCCGCAATACGAGCGTGATGGGCAGCGTCACCAGCACAAGCGACGCGACAACGATCAGCGCGGTCGTCACGCCGACGGCGTCGCCGAGCAAACCGTAAATGGCTGGCGATATCGCGCCCGCACCAATTGTGCCCGTATAGAAAATGCTGAAGGCGCGCTGGCGCCTTGCGGGCTCAACCAGATCGGGAACTGAACCGTACAACACCGACGACGTCCCGTTGAGCGCGACGCCAACAACCGGCAACAATACGAGCGCAGCCTCGAGCGGCAGCGGCAGCAGCGCCACGATGCCAAGCGCGGTCACCGTTTCCGTCAGCCACACCGTTGCGACAACGCCAATGCGGGCACCGATATAGGCACAGACCAGCTTGCCGGCCGCGCCTCCAGCGAACACTAAAGTGAGCGCGAGGCCGACGGTCTGGAGGCTGGCGCCCTTTGCGGTGAGCACGAAAGGCAGAAATGTCAGGAACGCCATGCGCGTGGCGCTGTCGACAACACCAATCGATAGCAGCAGTGGAAAGCCATAGGCGCGGGCGACGCCGCGTTTGCCGGACTTTGCGTCGCCCTTGCGCTGTGCAACCGAGTCGCGATCCGAGAATCGCGGTATCGCGACGAAGATCGCGATTGCCGCTACTGCACCGAGGCTACCGAGCAGCATCAGCGCCTGGCGCCAAGGCAGCACGATGAACAACAAGGCCGCTGTCGCAGGCAAAGTCATTTTGCCGATATCGCCGGCGAAATTATATGTGCCTAGCGCCTTCAGCGAGCGTGACCCGGCGAAGGCATGCGCGATGAGCGATGATGCCAGCGGATGTTGCGTGCTGGCGCCGAGCCCGCCAATAAACAAAGCTGCCACCAGAGTGGTCACGCCGGTGCTGAAGCCCGCGAAAACGTAGCCGAGACCCGCAAGCGCGGTACCGAGCGCGAGCACGGCCGCTGTCCCGAATCGCTCCGCCAGGAATCCTGCCGGAATCTGGAACCCGGCCAACGTGCCGGAAAACACGGTTTTCATCAGGCCGAGGGCGGCAAAACCAAGCCCAAATTCGCTCTGCCAGATCGGCAACATCACGTAGACGAGATCAGTGTAGCCGTCGTGCAGCGCATGCGCGCCGCAGGCGACGCCCAATGCCCGGCTCTCATCTTTTTTTGTGCCGATCGCGGCTGCGGTCATGGCGTCCCCGGACGACGTTCGACGAACGTAGTGCTGATGAAAGATATCACGGGCTCGCCATGCTGGTTGATCCCGGTTGTGCGGAGGCTGATGAGGCCAACGCCCGGGCGGCTTTCCGAGACCCTCGCCGCGATGATTTCACTCGTATAATCGATTGTGTCATCAACAAAGACCGGCTTCATCCATTTCAGCTCGCGGAAGCCGAGCGCCGGTCCCATGGCGGCGACCGGCTCGCCACGGGCGCGCGCCGCTTCGGTCTGGCGACGGCGAGAATCGACCATCAGCCGCATCCAGGCTACCGCGGTGTGCCAGCCGGACGCGCAAAGTGCGCCGAAATGTGATCGTCCCGCTGCGTTCTCATCCAGGTGGAAGGGCTGTGGATCGAATCGCGCGGCAAAGGCCTTGATCTCGTCCGCTTTGAAGGTGTGGGCGCCGACAGGCATACGGTCGCCGAGCGCAATGTCTTCAAAATATTTCACGTGCGCGCGCCTTCTTCACGCCGGGCGATCATCAACGGGCTCGTGAGCGTGGTCAGTACCGTGCCCTGCTCGTCAAGCATTTCAAACAGGCATTTAACGAAGCCGAAATCCCGGCGGCTTTTGGGAGCGCGCGTCTCCAGCACGGTCGCGCGCACGCGCACCTGCGTATTCGGACGCAAAGGCTTGAGCCAACGCACTTCGTCGACGCCGGGCGCGCCCATCGAATGTGCATGATTGACGAACCCGTCGGCGATGACACGCATCAGCAGGCAACAGCTGTGCCAGCCGGACGCGCCCAACCCGCCCAATAGGGTCGCACTCGCCGCCACCTCGTCGAGATGCATCGGCTGCGGGTCGAACTCCGCGGCAAAGGCGATAATTTCCTCGCGCGTCACCAGGCGCGGGCCCAAAATGGCGACCTCGCCCGGTTGGAAATCTTCCCAGTAACGCTTTCGCGTTCATGTAGGACGCATCATCCGCGAAAGCGAATGCGCACTCAATACTTGCCAAGGATGGCGAGGTATGCAGGTTCCGCGGACTTCAGTGCGTTACTCGAATCGGCCGACAGCGTAATGGTGACGATAAATTCGTTGCCATCTTTGTCGCTGTCTGTCGTGACCGCCTGCAGCTCGTAGCCCTGCTCCTTCAGGCTGCGCGCCTCGAACTGGCGGCGAACGAAAGCGGCGGCGCCGTTGCCTCGTGGCAGGTCCTCGAGCCTGGTGATCTTGGCGTCCTTGGCACGACTGCGCCAGTCCTTGATGCTGTCGGGCAAAAAATCGGAAATCGGCTGTTTGTTGCGATTGTAGCGGGCCATCGCATAGATCTTGGCCGGCGCCTTGTCGAACTCGACATTCTTCGGCAGCAGCATCTGGACCTTGAAATAATCGGTCGCCTCCTTGTCCTCGACCCAGCCATCCGGAACGGTGATCGAAACGCGAAAGAAAGCGCACAGTTTGCCGTCGCATTGGTTCATGAATTTTTCGATCTCGGCCGTGGCCGGCATCGCAGTCGACGCGATGATGATCGCGGTCGCTATCAGGCGGCAGACTAATGCACGCGGCATGGCGTCTCCAGGAGGTGGACATTCCCTGATGAATAGTCGCGCCAAACGGCGGCCCGGTTCAATGGCTCAGGTCGCAAACCTGAAATGCATCACATCACCGTCGGCAACCACGTAGTCCTTGCCTTCGAGCCGCATTTTGCCGGCCTCTTTCGCGCCGGTTTCGCCGTCGTTCGCGATGAAGTCGTCGTAGCCGATCGTTTCTGAACGGATAAAGCCGCGCTCAAAATCCGAGTGGATCACGCCCGCGGCCTGCGGCGCCCTTGTGCCTTGGGTGATCGTCCAGGCGCGCGCTTCTTTTGGGCCAACGGTGAAATATGTCACCAGATGCAACAGCTCATATCCGGCGCGCACCAGACGATCGAGCCCGGTTTCCTTGAGGCCGACCGCCTCGAGATAATCCGTCCGTTCCTCCGGAGGCAACGTCGCGATCTCGGATTCGATCTTGGCCGAAATCACGACCGCAACTGCGCCCTCGGCCTTGGCTCGCTCTTCGACCTTGCGGGAGAAGCCGTTGCCCGTTGCGGCGGAGGCTTCTTCAACGTTGCACGCATAAAGCACCGGCGCTGAGGTCAGCAGGCCCAGCGAGTGGAACAGCCTTTCTTCCTCCGGCTTACGCTCGACCATGCGCGCGGGCTTGCCCTCGCGCAGCAGGACAAGCGAGCGCTTGACCAAATCGAGCATTTCCTTGGCCTGTTTGGCATCTTCGCCGGTGCCCTTGGCCTTTTTCTCGAGGTTGTCGACGCGCTTTTCCAGACTGTCGAGATCGGCCAGCATCAGCTCGGTTTCGATTGTTTCGATGTCCGCGATCGGATCGATCTTGCCTTCCACGTGGGTGACGTCGCTGTCCTCGAAACAACGCACCACATGCACGATCGCGTCGACCTCACGGATCGTGGCAAGAAACTGGTTCCCGAGTCCCTCACCTTTGGAGGCGCCGCGCACCAGACCGGCAATATCGACGAATGTGATCCGCGTCGGAATGATCTGTTCCGACTTTCCCAGCACCGCCAGTTTGTCCAGACGCGGATCGGGCACGGCGATCTCGCCGACATTCGGCTCGATCGTGCAAAAAGGGTAATTGGCCGCCTGCGCCGCAGCTGTTTGCGTCAGCGCATTGAAGAGCGTCGACTTGCCGACATTCGGCAGGCCAACGATGCCGCATTTGAATCCCATGGCTGTGTCGTCTCGTTGCTTACATCGCTATTCGGAGCCGGGCGGCTCGTCTTCCTCGCCGAACCCCTTGGCGGCCATGGCGAGATGAACCTTGTTCTGAAACGTTGAATCTTTGCCTTCAATCAACAGTGCAGCGTTGTCGGCAACGATCTCACAAAGCGCTTCCACCCAAGGCCATTCACTTTTGGCGAAATCCTGCAACACGTATTGCTCCATCAGGTTCTTGTCGCCCGGATGGCCCACGCCGAACCGTACGCGGCGGTAGTCGTTCCCAATGTGATCCGAGATCGAGCGCAGGCCGTTATGGCCTGCATTGCCACCGCCAAGCTTCAGCCGGATCTTGCCAGGCGGCAGTTCGACCTCGTCATGAAAAACGACGACGTTGGCGGGCTCCAGCTTGTAGAAGTTCGTCGCTTCCGCCACCGCCCGTCCTGACTCATTCATGAAAGTACCGGGCAACAGCAGCAACACACGTTCTCCAGCGATATTGCCTTCGACGGCAACGCCTTGAAACCGACGCCGCCACGGAGAAATATCGAAGCGGCGCGCGATCGCCTGCACCGCCATAAAACCGATATTGTGGCGGTTGCCGATATAGCGCGAGCCGGGATTACCGAGACCGACGAAAAGCAGCATGGCGTCAACGGCGCTGTCTTGGAGTTTGCGCATGATCTTTTCCGGAAGCCGCTAGGCGGTTTTCGGAATCATGCGCTTTGCCGATTTCGCAAACACTGGCGAGGAGGCTTACGCGCCTCCTCACTTCTTGTCGGACTTCGCCGGCGCGGCGGCGGCAGCCGGTGCGGCACCGCCCGCAGCCGGAGCAGCCCCTGGCGTGGCACCCGGTGCAGCCCCTGGTGCAGCACCTTCGGCGGGAGCAGCAGCGGCGGCAGCAGCAGCCGCAGCGGCGGCAGCGGCGGCTTCGGCAGCAGCCTTCATTTCTTCGGCGTAGCCGGACGGCGGCACGACGGTGACCAGCGTCATGTCCGGACGCCCGATCACGCGAACATTGGGCGGCAGAGTAACGTCGGTGAGGTGCTTCGAGTGATTGATGTCGAGGCTCGAAATATCGACATCGATTGATTCCGGAATCGATTCCGCCGGGCACATCACGTCCACGGTATGGGTGACGATGTTGACCGCACCACCGCGTTTGACGCCAGGCGACTGATCGGCATTGAGCACATGCACCGCGACTTTCACGCGGATGGTGGCGCCTTCGGCCACGCGAAGGAAATCGACGTGCATCGGCAGATCCTTGATCGCGTCGAGCTGAAAGTCGCGCGGGATCACCCGGTGCTTGGTGCCGTCCACATCGAGATTGTAGAGCGTGGTGAGGAAGCGCCCGGCATAGATGCGCTGGCGCAATTCGTCATGGTCGAGCGTGACCATCAGCGGGGGCTTGTTCTCTCCGTAGATCACGCCCGGCACTCGGCCGGAACGACGTGCAGCCCGGGCGGCCCCCTTGCCGCCTTTCGGACGTGCCGTCGCTTTCAATTCCTGGACGGTCGCCATCTTGAATTCCTCATCTAAACCAATGGAAAAGGCGGCATTTTCGGCCGCCTGCGTGCGCAGCGTGCCTCCAGGGGTGCCGGGGGCCGCGAACGGGGCGGGTTATAGCGGCGGGGGCCGGAAAGGGCAAGAAAGCCCGCAACGGCCTTCTCAGGGCCAGCCACAGCAAACTTGGGTTTAATTTGAAGCCGAGCCTGCGCTCTTCTTGGCCGCCTTTTCGCCTTTTGCCTCGAGCGCCGCAATGCGCGCCTTCAGAGCTTCGTTTTCTTCACGCGCCAGCCGGGCCATCTCCTTGACCGCCTCGAACTCCTCACGCTGGACCACATCGAGGTCGCGCAGGATGCGCTCGGCCTGGCCGCGGAACAGGGTATCAAATTCGCGCCGCACGCCTTGTGCCACGCCGGCGGCGTCGTTCATCAAACGCGCCATCTCATCGAAAATGCGATTGCTGGTCTGGGTCATGGTTGGTCTCCGGCGCCGTCAACATTCCTCATATATAAGCCCGTCTCAAATCCGGTTCCGGCAATTCTGGACCGTACGCTAACAATGGCGGCGGGGTCATCCCGCCGCAAGGCCCGGCATGCTACCACACCCCGGCGCCGCGTTTTCGCGAATCGGACACGACAATGCCTGTGCTCGTCATCCCCTTTCCGGCCTTTGATCCGGTGCTGGTGCACCTCGGCCCGTTCGCCATCCGCTGGTACGCGCTCGCATATATTTTCGGCATCCTGATCGGCTGGGTCTACGCCCGCTATCTTGTTCAGTCGAAAAATTTATGGGGCGGAAGAGCTCCGATGACCGTCACTGACTTTGACGATTTCGTCCTGTGGGTGACGGTTGGCATTATCCTCGGCGGCCGCACCGGATATGTGCTGTTTTACAATTTGCCGCATTTTGCTTCGCACCCGGCGGAGATCTTGCAGCTATGGAATGGCGGAATGTCATTTCATGGCGGCTTCATGGGTTGCGTCGTCGCGGTCGTGTTGTTCGCTTACAAGCGCGGCATTCCAATTCTGTCGCTCGGTGACATCACATGCGCGGTTGGGCCGATCGGCCTCTTCCTCGGCCGCATTGCCAATTTCATCAATGGCGAGCTTTGGGGCCGTGCGGCCGACGTGCCTTGGGCCATGGTCTTTCCAGGCGGCGGACCGCTGCCGCGACACCCGAGCCAACTTTACGAGGCGACGATGGAAGGACTGGTGCTGCTGGCAGTGCTGGCACTGTTGATGCGTGCCGGCGCTCTCAAGCGGCCCGGCCTGATCATTGGCAGCTTTGCCGTTTGCTACGCAGCGGCACGCACATTTTGTGAATTCTTTCGCGAGCCGGACGCGCAACTCGGCTTTCTGTGGGGCGGTGCCACGATGGGACAATTGCTGTCGGTGCCGCTGTTTCTCGCCGGCGTCGGATTCATCGTCTACGCGCTGAAGCATCGTCCGCTTCGGAGCCACTAGTGGACGGGCTTTCACCGCTGGAAAGTGAAATTCGGCGCCGCATTGCAGTGGCCGGACCCATGCCGGTTTCCGAGTACATGGCGCTGTGCCTGTTCGATCGTGAACACGGCTACTACACCACGCGCGACCCGTTCGGCACCCGCGGGGATTTCATCACCGCGCCGGAAGTCAGCCAGATGTTCGGCGAACTGATCGGGCTCTGGATGTCGGCGGTCTGGAAACAAATGGGTGCGCCCGAGAATGTGCGGCTGATCGAGCTCGGCCCCGGCCGTGGCACGTTGATGAAGGACGCGTTGCGCGCGCTTCAAATCGTGCCGGATTTCCGAGCGGCCATCGTCGTTCACCTCGTCGAAATCAGTCCACTCTTGCAAGCGCAGCAGGAAGCAGCGCTGGACAACGCCGGCGTACCAACGTTCTGGCACAAGGCGCTTTCCGAGGTGCCCAAAGGTCCAGCGATCCTGGTTGCAAATGAGTTTTTCGATGCCCAGCCGGTCAATCAGGCGATCAAGACGGATCGCGGCTGGCACGAGCGGCGGATCGAGATTGACGATTTTGATCAACTTGCCTTCACCGTCGCCCCGGAACCAATCCCGTTTTTCCATTCATTGCTGCCGCCCGGACTGCGCGCGGCGCGCACCGGCGCAGTCTTTGAATGGCGAAGCGACAATGAGGCGGTAGAGTTGGGCCGCCGCGTCGCCGACGGTCGAGGCGCGGCGCTCGTCGTCGACTATGGCCATATCGAAAGCGGCCTCGGCGAGACCTTGCAGGCCGTCGGCCAGCACGCTTTCGCCGACCCGCTGACAAATGCTGGCAATCTCGACCTCACTGCACACGTGGATTTTCAGGCATTGATACGAGCGGTCGAGGCCATGGGCGTTGCCAGCTTCGGACCCATCGATCAATCGCAATTTCTGCGGCAGCTCGGTGTCGAACAACGGGCGGCCTCCCTCCGGGCCAACGCCGCGCATGCTGCCGATATCGACCAGGCGCTCGCCCGCCTGATCGGACACGATCGCACCGCAATGGGCGAATTGTTCAAGGTTGTTGCCTTCGCGCATCCTTTCATCGGCGCGCCGCCCGGTTTCGAAGCCAGATGAGCTAGCCGCGGGACTTTGCGCGCATTATCTATAGAGCGACCGAGCTCGTTTAACGTTTCCACGGTGACTGATGCTGCAGGCTTCTTCGCTCGCCACGGTTCCGCGCATACGTCATGCGTTCTTTACGCGGTCCGGCGGCGTATCGCAGGGCGTCTACGCTTCGCTGAACGGCGGTGTCGGCTCCAGCGATGCCCCCGACAAGGTCGCTGAAAACCGTGCGCGCATGGCGGCAGCACTCGGGGTCAGCGCAGATCGCCTGCTCACGCCCTATCAAATCCATTCGCCTGACGTTGTTGTCGCCGATGCGCCATGGACGCACGACACGCGCCCGCGGGCCGACGCCGTCGTCACCCGCCTGCCTCGTCTTGCAATTGGAGTCTCGACGGCCGACTGCGGACCGTTGCTGTTTGCAGACAGCGAGGCCGGCGTGATCGGCGCCGCCCATGCCGGCTGGCGCGGCGCGCTCACCGGTGTGATCGAAGCGACCGCAGCGGCCATGGAGCGGCTCGGTGCGAACCGCAGCAACATCACCGCCGCACTTGGTCCCACCATTCGACAGCAGAACTACGAGGTCGGGCCCGAATTCGTTGAGCGTTTTCTTGCTGCCGATCAATCCAATTCGCGCTACTTCGAACCGTCCGACCGCGCGGGCCATGCCATGTTCGATCTCGCCCGTTACATCGCGGAATGCGTTCAGCGTGCCGGGATCGAACAGTTCGAGGATCTTGGCTTATGCACCTATGCGGAACCCGATCGATTCTTCAGCTATCGGCGCACGACCCGCAGCGGCGAACCCGATTACGGGCGGCATATAAATGCCATCGCACTTGTTGAGTGATGCGTCGCCGTAATCGCCACGCCGCTTTACGCGGCTGGACTCACGGCCATCCTTGCCGCTAACCTCCGGGCTGGCCGCAGGGACTAGAAAACAAAAACAAGGCCACAGGGGTGTCTATGGAGTGGTGTGGGCGCCGTCGAGCGACAGGTGCGGCGTGGCTTGTCCGATGCTCAGGTGGCCTGTTGGCGGCAACCTGCTCGTTGATGCTCGCCGGTTGCAATCCGGATAATCAGGGCGTGTCCGCCGCGCAACCGCGCGGCGCAACCGTTGCGTTTGAATCCGTAGACGGGCTGCCGCCCGGACAATTCCGGAAACTCGTGCAAGACCTCAACAACGAAGCGCAGTCGCGCCGTCTTGCGGTGATGTCGCGCGAACAATCTTCCGTTTACCGGGTGCGCGGCTATCTCGCTGTCAAAGTGATGAAACATCAAACCACAATCACATGGGTGTGGGACGTCTTTGACCAGGATGAGCAGCGCGCTCTTCGTATCAGCGGCGAGGAAACGGCAAAAGTCCGGCACCGGGATGCGTGGGCTGCAGCCGACGATGCCATGCTGGACCGGATCGCCCGTGCGAGCATGGAACAGCTTGCCGCCTTTCTGACGGCGCCAGAGATTGCGCCCGGCACGGCGCCATCGTCGACCGATCCCCAGGTCGCCATGACAAACCAGGGGGAATCCTCGCCCGAGGCGGCCGGAATATTCCGCGTTTCCCACACACAGGCCGACCCGGTGGCAACGGGCACGCCCGATGCCGCATCCGACGACGGACAGGGCGGCCCGGTGCCGCTTCCGAGCCGCCGCCCGGCCGCGACGACGTCGGCTCGGGACACCCTGACGATGGCCGCCAGAAGCCGCTAAAGGCTGATTCATTGTGTTGGTGAAAGCTTCGGACAAACATTTGCATCCGTATTGCCGGCCAATGCCTGCCTTGTTATGACCACGCCGCCGTGGCGCGAGTGAGGGCGAGGATTTCTGGATGGCGGGCAAGAATGGAGCGATCAAGCTCGTTGCCGGCAATTCCAATCCTGCGCTGGCCCAGCAGATCGCCGAGTACCTCAAAACCCCGCTGACCAAAGCCGTGGTGCGGCGCTTCGCCGACATGGAAGTATTCGTCGAAATTCAGGAAAACGTGCGCGGCGCGGATTGTTTCGTCATCCAGTCCACGTCGTTTCCCGCCAACGACCACCTGATGGAATTGCTGATCATCATGGACGCGCTGCGCCGTTCGTCCGCGCGCCGTATCACCGCAGTCATACCTTATTTCGGTTATGCGCGGCAGGACCGTAAACCCGGTCCACGCACGCCGATCTCTGCCAAGCTGGTCGCCAACCTGATCACGCGCGCCGGTGCCGACCGCGTCATGACGCTCGACCTCCATGCCGGTCAGATCCAGGGCTTCTTTGATATTCCGACCGACAACCTTTATGCCTCGCCGGTCATGGTGCGCGACATCAAGGAGCGCTTCCAGCTCGACAACGTCATGGTGGTCTCACCTGACGTCGGCGGTGTGGTGCGCGCGCGCGGACTCGCCAAACGTATCAATGCTCCGCTCGCGATTATCGACAAGCGGCGCGAACGCGCGGGTGAATCCGAAGTGATGAACGTGATTGGTGACGTCGCCGGCTACACTTGCGTTCTGGTGGACGACATCATCGACTCCGGCGGCACGCTGGTGAACGCCGCCGATGCCTTGCTCGAAAACAAAGCCAAGGCGGTTTACGCCTATATCAGCCACGGAGTTCTGTCGGGCGGAGCAGTCACGCGCATTGCGAAGTCGCGGCTGAAGGAACTGGTGATCACTGACTCGATCCAGCCGACCAAGGAAGCGCTCGGCGCCGGCAATATCCGGATCCTGCCCATCGCGTCGTTGATCGGCGAGGCGATCGGACGCACGGCTACCGAAGAGTCGGTGTCGAGCCTGTTCGACTGAATCCCAGGTCAAAGTTATCCACCACTGATTCAACTTGCCGCAGCATTGGCTGTGGAGAGTTGAATCAGCGCCGTTGCCTATGGCAGGCAAATCACGGCTCATTAGCCCTTGACGATGTCTTTGGCGGAAGGAATCGGGCGGGATATAGTCGAATCGGTCTGTGATTCGGTCTCCGCGTCAAGGCATCCCGTAACCCCTGCGTCGACTTGCGGTCCCGGCCCAACGTGGGTCTATCCCGCGCGCGTGCGGTGGCGTGCGTTTCCCTCGCTCCAATCAGCAAAGCGGAGACGTCATGTCCCTGGCCAGCTACACGGAAGAATCTCGAATCAACCCACTCGATGTCGTGGAACGCCTGGCGACCGGCAACGACTGGTCGTTTGAACGCGCGAGCGACGACGAGATCACGATCCTGGTGACCGGTCGCTGGACCGATTACCAGCTTTCCTACACCTGGATGGGCGACATAGAGGCGCTTCACCTCGCCTGCGCCTTTGACCTGAGGGTGCCCGAGCGTCGGCGCGCCGAGGTCCAGGCACTCATTTCCCTGATCAATGAACGGCTATGGGTCGGTCATTTCGATCACTGGGTGACCGAGGGCATCGTGATGTTTCGCCACGCCCTGGTGCTGGCGGGCGGCACGGAAGCCTCCGGCAAGCAATGCGAAGCGTTGCTGGGCACCGCGCTTGAGGCCTGCGAGCGCTACTTCTCCTCATTCCAATTCGTGGTTTGGGCCGGCAAAGGCGCGCGCGAGGCGCTCGACGCCGCCATGTTCGAAACTTCGGGCGAGGCATAAGACCGCAATTGGCGATATAGTGTCGCCATGAGGCGACCCAAGAAGCGACCCAAGACGCGACCCAAGAAACGCTCGTTGGCGAGCAGCAATTCACTGCGCAAGTTTTCCGGCCGCCTGGTCTTGCTCGGCGCCGGCAAGATGGGCTCGGCCATGCTTGAAGGCTGGCTGGCGCGCGGTCTCAAGCCGAAGCAGATCACGGTGCTTGAGCCCCATCCGGGCAAGATGGTGACAGCCCTCACGCGACGGGGCATCAAGCTCAATCCGAAAGGCAAAGCCTTCACCGCCACAGCCATCGTGATCGCAGTCAAACCGCAAAGTGCGCCGGAGGCAGTGCCACCGCTCGCATCCTATGTCGACAAATCCACGCTGGTGTTGTCGATCATGGCAGGCCGCACGATCGACTTTCTCGAGCGGTCATTGCCGGGGGCCGCGATCGTGCGCGCAATGCCCAACACGCCGGCAGCGATCGGCCGCGGCATCAGCGTCGCGATCGGGAATACTAAAATTTCGCCGAGCCAACGCAAGCTCGCCGGCGAATTGCTCGCGGCCATTGGAAAAGTCGAGTGGGCTCGCGAGGAGTCGTTGATGGATGCAGTGACCGCATTGTCGGGATCCGGCCCGGCTTACGTATTCCTGCTGGCCGAAGCCATGGCAAATGCCGGCATCGCGGCCGGACTGCCGCCTGCGCTTGCGACGCGGCTCGCCCAGGAAACCGTCGCCGGCTCAGGTGAACTCCTGCATCGATCGGCGATCGGCGCCACGACTTTACGGCAGAACGTAACGTCGCCCGGCGGCACGACTGCCGCCGCGCTTGAGGTTCTGATGGGGCCAGGCGGCTTTGACGAGTTGCTCACCCGGGCGATTGCAGCGGCCACACGGCGTTCGCGCGAACTCGCAGGCTGAAGCTTGGGCCCCTGAGGGCTCAAAGCATGGAGTTCCCTGCCCTAGAACATCCGCCATCGCAGGCCTACATTGAGGGTCTGTCGATTGCTCAAGGGAGGTACCCATGGCGCGCAAGGCTAAACGTCAACGCAAGGCACCGGCCGCCACCTCATCACGCGGGACCACCGACCGCGACAAGGCGATCGATGCCCTGATGTCGCTGCTTGCGGATCACTCCTTCGAGCAGATCGGCCTCGCTGAAGTCGCTGGCCAGGCCGGAATTAAGCTTTCGCAGCTGCGTGCGGAATTCGGCTCAACCCTCGCCATTTTCGCAGCCCATACCAAAGATATTGACCGCGCAGTGCTCGAGGGCGGCGCCGACGACATGGCCGAGGAGCCCGTCCGCGAACGGCTGTTTGACGTATTGATGCGGCGTCTGGAAGCTCTTGCTCCTTATAAGGAGGCTGTGCGCTCCGTCATGCGCTCGGCGCGGCGTAATCCGGGCCTCGCCTTCGCGTTCAATGTCATGGCTGTACGCTCACAACATTGGATGCTGGAAGCTGCCGGCATCGGTGCATCCGGTCCACGCGGCGCGCTGCGCGCGCAAGGAGCGGCCCTGATGTTTGCGCGCGTGCTTTCAGTGTGGGTCGACGACGAAGACGAAGGTCTCGACCGCACTATGGCAGCACTCGACCGCGGTCTCGCCAGCGCCGAACGCTGGGCCGGCTTCGTTGACGATCTGTGCGCGCTTCCGAAATGCGTGCTGCGCGGCCCGCGTCGGCGTCGTCGCATGCGTGGCGAAGAAGAGGCGGAAGCAGCCTAAACCGGTACGCGTACCGTCGCGCGCAATCCGCCGAGCGGGCTGTCGCCAAGTGTGATGTCGCCGCCATGCGAGCGCGCAATGTCGCGCGCAATCGCGAGCCCCAACCCGGTTCCGCCCTCATCCTGGTTGCGCGCATCATCGAGCCGCAGGAATGGCTTGAACACCTCTTCACGAAGCGCCAACGGAATCCCCGGTCCGTCATCGTCGACGGTGACGGTGAGGTAGCGGTGATCGCGATGGCCGGCAATCGCGAGCGATGGCGCGTGCCGTGCCGCGTTCGACACGAGATTGGCCAGGCATCGCTTGAACGCAGCCGGACGCACGGTGACGATCGGCGGGCCGTGAAACACGACGGTTGCCTTGTGACCTTGACGTTCTGCGTCGGAGCGGAGTTCCTCCACAAAGGCCGCCATGTCCGTCGGCGCGGCGATCTCGCCGCTGTCGCCCCGCGCGAACGCCAGGTAAGCCTCAAGCATTCGCGCCATCTCATCGACGTCTTTCTTCATCGCATCGACTTCTGGCGTCCCCTCGATTAACGCGAGCTCAAGCTTGAAGCGCGTGAGGATCGTGCGGAGATCGTGCGAAACGCCGGCAAGCATCGCAGTCCGTTGCTCCATCGCGCGTTCAATGCGGGTCTTCATTTCAATAAAGGCGGCCGCCGCCCGCCGCACCTCGCGGGCGCCGCGCGGACGAAAGTTTGGAACCTCGCGGCCTTTGCCGAAGCTCTCCGCTGCGTCAGCCAAACGAAGAATGGGCTTGATCTGATTGCGCAGAAAAATAATTGCTACGATCAGCAGCACGGTCGAGGTGCCGACCATCCAGAGAAGGAAGATTTCCGAATTTGAAACATAGGCTGCGCTACGGCGTGCAAATACGCGCATGACCGTGTTGTCGAGCTGCACGCGGATCTCAAGCAGAGCTGATTTTCCGACGGTATCGATCCAATAAGGACGCCCGATCTGCTTGCGTAACTCTTCGGAAAGCGCCTGATCCAGCAGCGAAAAGAACGGCTTGGGTCCTGGTGGCGGCATGTCGGTCAATGGCAAAAAATCGACCACCAGGCCAAGGCGCTCCTGTGCGATGCGCCGGATTTGTGCCCGATCGGCATCCTGCGGGTAGCCGCGGTAAATATCGATCAGCGCGGCGATATCCTGCACCACACTTGCGGACAGCCGCTGAGTTACGACATTCCAATGGCGCTCCATGAAGACAAAAGCGACGACGGATTGGAGAATCACCATCGGAGCGATGATGATGAGAAGGGCTCGCGCATATAGGCCCTTCGGCATAACGGCGTTGAGCGAGCGCGCAATTCTCCGCCAAACATCGGCGACCTGCGCCAACGCACTGTGAATTCGACGCACGGGCGGCAACGCGTCGTACCAGGCCCATGCTTCGCGGAGCCGCATGATCGCACTGCGAACGCCGTTGCCGATGTCGAGACTGGTCATGATGTCGTCACCAGCCGATAGCCGATGCCACGCACCGTTTGCACGAACAGGGGATTGGCAGGATTGCGCTCGATCTTGCGGCGCAAACGATTGACCTGCACGTCCACCGCTCGCTCGCTCACTGTACCGCCATTGCCGGCCAGCGACATGCGGGGAACGGTTTCTCCCGGAGTGCCAGCGAGAATGCGCAGCATCTCGCGTTCGCGGTCCGTCAACCGGATAATCTCGTCACCTTTACGCAATTCGCCACGCGCCAGATGATAGACGAACGGACCAAAGCGTACCGATTCAACCGGTGGCGGCAACGGGGCCGGCTGCGCGCGCTTGAGAATATTCGCGATGCGAAGCGATAGCTCGCGTGGCTCGAACGGCTTTGACAAATAATCGTCCGCGCCCATTTCCAGGCCTCTGATACGGCTCTCGGCGGCATCGCGCGCGGTCAGCATCAGAATCGGAATATCGGAATCGCCGCGGATCGCTTTGGCGAAATCGAAACCGGATTCGCCAGGCATCATGACATCGAGGATAAGCAGATCGAAACTGAGACCTTTGAGCTTGGCACGCGCATCCATTGCCGTCTCGGCTGTCGTCACGCGGTAGCCCTCGCCGGCCAGGAAACGGGAAAGCAAATCGCGAATACGACGGTCGTCGTCGACCACCAGAAGATGTGGCGCATCATCGGGAAGCGTGGCGGGCAGCATCATCGCCGAGGCTCTCCTCCCGTCAAAATCAACCTCGCGTCGTGGAGGCGCGGTCGGCACGGGCGATCAGACGCAGCACGTCTTCACGATTGTCCGTATCGATCATCGACGTCAGGAACCGCCGGGCCGCTTCGTGCGCATTCGGGCCAAGCTCGCCGAAAGCGCGGTTGATCCTCTGGGTCTGCAAGTTGGCGAGCTTGAGTGCCAGGGTCTCGCCTTTCGAAGTCACGAACAGCAGCCGCTGACGTCGGTCTTGCGCGCCCTCCTTTTGCAGGACGTAACCTTCATCAACCAGTTGCTTGAGGACACGCCCGAGCGATTGCTTGGTGATGTTCAGGATCTCAAGCAGGTCTGCGACCTTCATGCCGGGATTGCGGTTGACGAAATGAAGCACCCGATGATGCGCGCGGCCGAAGCTCAGCTTGAGCAGCACTTCGTCCGGATCTCCAACGAAATCGCGATAGGCAAAAAACAACAGCTCGATGATGTCCCAGACCGGTTCCCCGGATGCCACCGCCGCCGGACCGGCCGCCGCACGATCCGCCAGGCTCGCATTGCCGGCCGCGACCTTGTTCACATTTATGTCAGCCATGTTGACATATTTTGTTTTTATGTTACAAAAACCACGCGAAAGACGAAATGATCGTACCAAAGTGTCGTAGCTGAGGCCGCAAATTCTCGCCGCCGATGTCGTCCTTGCCGGTCGGTCAAGTCATACCGGGTGTTACCGGCTGACGCAAAGTGTTGGAATAGGCGCGGAAAATGCGCCATCACAGCGGCAATATGCCCCTCGCGTGAGGTGAAGGAGGAGACCAATGGCTGCCCAATCCTATGACCGGCTCGAAGGGGTCATCTGGTACGACGGCAAGCTCGTGCCCTGGAATGAAGCCAATCTCCATGTTCTCAGCCATGGCCTGCACTACGCGAGCTGCGTGTTCGAGGGCGAGCGCGCCTATGGCGGCAAGGTCTTCAAAAGCACCGAGCACGCCGAACGGCTGAAGCGTTCCGCGAATATCCTCGACTTTGAAATCCCCTATTCGGTCGCCGAAATTGTCGCCGCTAAAAAGCTGGTGGTCGACAAAAACGGACGGAAGGAAGCCTACGTCCGCCCGGTGGCCTGGCGCGGCTCCGAAATGATGGGCGTCTCGGCGCAGAGCAACACCATCCACCTTGCCATCGCCAGCTGGGAATGGCCGAGCTATTTCGATCCCGAGCAGCGGCTGAAAGGAATCCGGCTCGACCTTGCCGACTATCGCAGGCCCGACCCGAAGACCGCGCCTTGCCTTGCCAAGGCCGCCGGCCTCTACATGATCTGCACCATCTCCAAGCACCGGGCCGAGCGCAAAGGCTATGCCGATGCCATGATGCTGGACTGGGAGGGCCGTGTCGCGGAATGCACCGGCGCGAACATCTTCTTCGTCAAGGACGGCAAGATCCATACGCCGATCGCCGACTGTTTTCTTGACGGCATCACCCGGCAGACAGTGATCGGCCTCGCGCGCAAGCGCGGCATGGAAGTTGTCGAGCGCCGCATCCTGCCGGATGAGCTCACCAGCTTCTCCGAGTGCTTCATCACCGGGTCGGCGGCGGAAGTCACGGCAGTCGCGGAGATCGCCCAGTGGAATTTCAATCCCGGCGGCATCACCAAGACGCTGATGGATGACTACTCCAACGAAGTGAAGCCCAAGGCTGTCGCTGCCTAGGATTTATTCACGGCCACGGCGCGTGGCTCTTGCGGCCGCAACAACGTGACGTACCGCACCCGATTGACCGCTATGAAGCGATCCATCGGTTCGTCGAGCACGCGGTGCCGGCTTTGCGACGCATGACGCAACAGCAATTCGCCGTGGCCGCCGAATGCGACGAATCCAATGTGGAAGTAGTCCAGGTTCGGCCGCCGCGTCACGAACCCGACAATGTCGCCGTTTTCCAGCTTGCCCTTGTTCGCGAGAAAATTGGCGCTTGGGATGACGCGCATCGAAAATCTGCGCTTGTCGAGCCCCTCTTGCGAATCGACTGTCTTTTCAATCCGAAGTGAACCGTCCATGACGACGTCACGACAGATCCGGTTCTCGACGTTATGCCGCCCCCACTCGAAAAAATAATGATTGCGTTCACGCCATGCGACCACACCATTGTGATAACGGATGGTCCGCAGCACGGAATCAAACTCGCCACGATTTCCGGCGATCGCCGCGGCCAACACCGTTTCGCAAAACGTGACGCAATCGAATGCATCATCGCGCATCACGAACTTTTCTGGCCGCCGCGGCCCTCCGATCAGTGTGTAGCCTTGATATCGCGTGCCGCGCAGCGCGCCGGAAATGAAATCGATCCTTTGTGAGATTTTGCCTTTGCCATGAGCCTGCTCAATCAGCTCACCAATCCTCAATTCAGCAGCCGAAACAGGCCGCGCGTCAGCCAAATAGGCCGCACCGCCGCCAAACAAACCCAGAATGGATCGTCGGCTCAGGGACACGGACAGCCTTTGTTGTCCTGCGGACTTCAATCTCTGACGACCACCAGTCGATCGGCCCCCAACTCCGCACCCCATATTTCGCCTGGGCGGCCCAGCAATTGCCGCACCGAAGCGCCGCGTTTGTCGCTCGGAAAACTCTCGAAGGTTTCGGTTACCGGATCGAAACGCAGTATGGCGTTGGCAAGAAAATCGGTAACCCAGACTTTGTCCTTGTTGTCGACGTAAACGGCGTAACAGCCGCCCTTGCTTTTCGGCAGGCTCCAGACTTTCCACGCCTTATTCATTGGATCGTAGCGGCCAATTTCTCCTGAATTCCATAGACTCACCCACAGCAGGCCCTTGGAATCCGACCAGATGCGCCGCGGACCAACGCCGGATTTCGGCGGAGGCACCATCAAGGCGTCACCACTTACGGTATCGATCTTCGCAATGTGGTCGCCGGCCAGCGAGGCGTACCAGACCTCGCCGTTTGGCGTGGTCGTGATGCCGTAAGGTCCCAATCCCTTCGGCGCCTTCCAGGCCTCAACCTTGCCGCTCGACGGATCGACACGACCATAGACGCCATTTTGTCCGGTGAACCAGAGAATTCCCTTGCGGTCGAATGTTGCCGTGTTGAGGTTGGCGTCTGGAAATTCCTTCGGCAACGGAAAGAGCTTCACGGCCTTGGTTGCCGGCTCAAAACGCGCGATTGCGTTTTGACCTCCATCGGTAATCCAGGCCGCGCGGTCAGGACCCACGATGACACCGTGCGGAGCCGAACCCTTGCCAAGCGAAATCTGTATCGCTTGTCCGGTTTTTGGATTGAGTATTCCCAGCGCGCCCTGCGATTGTGCCGTGTACCAGATGTTGCCATCCGGCGCGGGTGCAACATCATGAGGATGTGCACCGCGCGGCACTTCAAAATATGAGACATCTGCGGCCGGAGCTGGCGCGATCCAAAGCGCGAGGACAGCAACTGTAGCGACCGCTATTGGAATCATTGTCGTCTCCAATCGGCGCCCTGCATTCATTCCGCCGTTTCACGTTCGCGGCGTTTCATTGCCCAGCGTTCAGCGGCCGCATCGTCGCTCGCTTTGGCATCGACCCACGTTGTCCCATCCGCCTTTTCAACCAGTTTCCAGAACGGCGCGCGGGTTTTCAGGTAGTCCATCAGGAATTCAGCAGCCGCGAATGCAGCCTCGCGATGCGACGATGTGGTCACGACCAGCACAATATCTTCACCCGGCAGAATTCGGCCGTATCGGTGAATGATCGTGGCACCCAATAGCGGCCAGCGCTCCGCGGCTTCCGCGGCATGACGCTCGATCTCGGATTCTGCCATCCCCGGATAGTGCTCGAGCGTGAGCGCCGCGATCGGCTCACCATTCTCGCTCCCGCGGCAAACGCCGGTAAATGTCACGAGCGCGCCAACATCTGTGCGGCCGCGTGCGAGGTTCGTAGCCTCGACGGCAGCGTCAAACGGTTCGCGCTGCAAGCGTACGGTCGGTTTCATTTTATCAATCTACCGCGCCAGTCCTGACGAGGCTATCCGCCTGTCATGGGCGGGAAAAACGCGATTTCGCCGGCACCTTTGATAGCCGCATCAGCCCGTACATGCTTCTGATCAATCGCAGCTCTGATAACATTCAGGTTTTTGAAGGCATGGGCATATTCTTCGCCGCGTGAGGCGAGCCAGGCCATCAATTCACCGACCGTCGCGATGTTGGACGGCACCTCGATCACTTCCTCAGGTTTACCGATTCGTTCGCGCACCCAGGCGAAATAGCGCAATGTCAGCGTCATTCATCAATCATATATTGCAGGCCGGCGCGCATGTAGTCCCAACCTGTATAGAGCGTCAGGAGCGCCGACAACCAAAGCAGAACGATACCGGTCTGAGTCACCGCCGGGATAATTCGGTCGCCGGCGGGCCCCGCGATCAGGAAGCCGACCGCAACCATCTGCCCGACTGTCTTCCACTTTGCGAGCCGCGTCACCGGAACGCCAACGCGCAGTTCGGCCAGATATTCACGCAAGCCCGACACCAGAATTTCGCGGCAAAGAATGACGACAGCTGCGAGCAGGGTCCAGCCCCGGATTGTGTCCTCTGCAGCCAACATCAGGAGGCAGGACGCAACCAGCAATTTGTCGGCAATCGGATCAAGCATGCGGCCGAGCGACGACTGTTGGCCCCAGGTGCGGGCTAGATAGCCATCGAGGATGTCCGTCACGCCGGCCGAGATAAATATCGCCAGTGCCGCCCACCGCAACCACAAGGGGCCGGCGAAAATGCTTTGCCAATACATCAAGCCGACGACGACGGGCACGGCGGCGATGCGCGCGTAGGTGAGCAGGTTTGGCAGCGCGAGCGGCCGCGCTGGGAGGGAACGGGAACTGACGGCGTTCATGCCCGAAAGGAACACCCCCGGCGCTGCAAGGTCAACCGTCGACAGCGACTGAATCCCCGCTGACTACAACATGTCTATTGAATTGGCGGCTTGGGCAAGCGGGCTTTACCCGGCTCCATCACGAAAGTCTGATCGAGCGAGTACCACTCGCCCTTCACGTCGCTCGCGGGCGCGGGGCCGTCGTGGCGGACATAGTTGCCGATGAGCGCCTTTGTGACTCCGAACTGCACGTCGGTCTCCAGTCTGTCGTCATCATTGACGTAAATCTGGGAGATTAATGTCTTGAAGCCCTCCTTGAAGATCAAGAAATGCAGATGGGCCGGCCGGTAATGGTGCCGTTTCCCGGCACGGACCAGATCTCCGACGGGGCCGTCGATCGGAATTGGGTAGCCTGCGGGTTTCACGCTGCGGAAGCCGAATTTCCCCTCGGCATCGGTCGTGAATTGGCCGCGCAGGTTCATCGGCGCCTGCTTCGGGTCTTGCTGTTCGTAGAATCCCTCCGGTGAGGAGTGCCAAACGTCGACTTTTGCGCCGGCGATGGGCTTGCCGCTCTGGTCCTTGAGCCAACAGTTGACAAAGAGCACCGGACCCGGCGTCGGCGAGCGCACGATCGACGCACCGTTTTCCGTGAGCGGCGAATTCATGCGCCAGAACGGCCCAAGAAGATTGGCGGTCGTTTCGGTCTGGCCTTTGTTGCCGTTGTTCAGCAAACAAATAAGCGACGAGAAACCGAGCGAGCCCGACATCAGCACCACTTCGTTGTGATTGGCGGTCGTGAGCTGGCCGAGTTTGGCCAGGATTTCGGTTCCCTTGTGAAACTCTTCTTCAGTAAGATGCACCTCACGTGCGAAAGCATGCAGATGCTTGATGAGGGACGCGACGATTTCGCGCAGGCGTGGGTCTTCGATGTTCTTGTAGGCGTCCACAACAACCGGAGTGACGTCCTCTTGGCGTGCAATGATCATTTATGTCCTCGGGCTAGCGGCCGGCTTGTTCGTGGAAGAACTCATATATCTTTCTTGCGGTCTCCGCATTAATTCCCGGAACCTGGGCAAGATCAGGCAGGCTTGCCCGCTCGATCGCTTTCACAGTGCCAAAATGGCGGAGGAGTGCCCGCTTGCGGGTGGGCCCGATCCCCGGAATTTCCTGCAAGCCAGCCTCGCGGATATCTTTTTTTCGGCGCGCGCGATGCGAACCAACGGCGAAGCGGTGCGCTTCGTCGCGCAGCCGCTCGATATAATAAAGCAAGGGATCGCGGGGCGGCAGCTTGAAGGGATCGCGGCCCGGCATGAAGAAAGTCTCGCGACCGGCGTCCCGGTCAGGCCCCTTCGCAATGGCGACCAGCGGCACGTTCGTAACGCCAAGGGCGCCAAGCGTCTCCTGTGCCACCTTGAGCTGACCTTGCCCGCCATCGATCAAAACGAGGTCGGGCCAAGGCTGATCTTCGTCGTCGCCCTTGAAGACTGACAACACGCCATCAATCATTGTGCGTGGATTTTCCTCAAGCAGCCTTTTGAAGCGCCGTTGCAGCACTTCTCGCATCATTCCGTAGTCGTCGCCCGGCGCGAGGTCGGCCGAACGTATATTGAATTTGCGGTACTGGTTTTTCCGAAAGCCTTCCGGACCCGCAACAATCATGGCGCCAACCGCATTGGTCCCGCTGATGTGGCTGTTGTCATAGACTTCGATACGGCGCGGCGCGCTCGGCAACGCAAAAGTCTCGGTCAGTTCGCCCAGAAGTTTTTGCTGTGATGAGGTTTCGGCGAGCTTGCGGGCGAGCGCTTCGCGCGCGTTAGCCATCGCGTGCTGCACCAGTTCCTTGCGCTCGCCTCTTTTCGGCGCGCTGACTTCAATTTTGTGCCCGGACTTGGTGCTGAGCGCTTCTGAGAGGAGCGCGCGTTCCTCGAACTCGTGCGAGACGAGAATAAGGCGCGGCGGAGGCTTGTCGTCGTAAAATTGCGCAAGAAATGCACTCAATACTTCATCCGGTCCGAACGCGCGGTCGGCTTTGGGAAAGTAGGCGCGATTGCCCCAGTTCTGGCCGGTACGGAAGAAAAACACTTCAACACAGGAATAGCCGCCGGCCTGATGCACGGCGAAAACGTCGGCTTCCTCCAGGCTCCGGGGGTTGATCCCCTGATGCGACTGGATCGCGGAGAGCGCCGAAAGGCGGTCGCGATAAATCGCGGCCCGTTCGAAATCCTGTTCGGTGGAAGCCTTGTCCATTTCACGCGCCAGTTCTTTTTGCACGGACTGGCTGCGACCGGAGAGAAACTCATTCGCTTCACGGACCAACTCGCCATAGCCGGCAAAGTCGATCTCACGGGTACACGGCGCCGAGCAACGTTTGATTTGATAGAGCAAGCATGGTCGCGTCCGCGCTTCGAAATATGAATCCGAACATGAGCGCACCAGAAAAGCGCGCTCCAGTGCATTGATCGTGCGATTGACTGCTCCCGCGGAAGCAAACGGCCCGTAGTAGCGGCCCGGCCTGGTCCGCGCACCGCGATGCTTCAGGATTTGCGGTGCCCAATGATCGGTTGTGATCAAGATGTAGGGGAACGATTTGTCGTCGCGCAGCAGAACGTTAAAGCGCGGTCTCAACCGCTTGATCAGGTTCGCTTCGAGCAAAAGCGCTTCGGTCTCGGTCTTGGTGGTGACAAATTCCAGCGTCGCGGTCGCCGCGATCATCCGCGAAATCCGGCTGTCATGGCCGGTGGGCCGCGCATAGGCCGTTACTCGTTTTCTGATGTTCTTGGCTTTGCCGACATAGAGCACGTCGCCTTGCGCATCGATCATGCGATAAACGCCGGGAGCGGTTGGCGCCAGTTTTGCGAAGCGCACAATGGCCGCGCGGCCAGCGGCAAGGGTACCGGTCAGAGCTTTTACAAGCTCAATATCCGGAAGCGATGACTCCTCGTCCTCCTCCCGCAACTCGCTTTGCGGATCGATGTCTTTATTGGCGCCGTTCATGGGTGACAAGATAGTGCGCCTGATGCGATTGCGCATGCCTTATCCGAAAGCCAAGCCTGCATTTCGGGCCTACGCGCAGGTGTTTCACTCTACGATTTCAGTATCTGCGGTGCGCCAGGACAAATGCTGGCCACCATCAACCGGAATTGTAACGCCGGTGACGCTTTTTGCCTGGGCGAGATAGAGCACCGCGGCAGCGATGTCGTCCGGCCGCGGGCCGCGTTGAAGTGGCAGACTCTCAGCTTGTGCCGAAAATTGCACATCGGTCTGGCGCGGGCTGGGAAGTGTGGGGCCCGGTGCCACTGCATTCACTCGAATTTTCGGCGCCAATGCTTGTGCCAACGTTACGGTCGCGGTGTGCAATGCGCTTTTACTCAGCGTGTACGAGAAGAAGTGCGGAGTTGGCCTCAGTACGCGCTGATCGATGATATTGACGATAGATGCATCCACTCCGGCCGATGCTTGCGCCGCGAAGGCTTGCGAAAGAAACAATGGCGCTGCCAGGTTGATGGCAACGGCACGCTGGAAGCGTGCGGGCGACAGAGTTTCGATATCGTCAGGCTCGAACTCGCCAGCGTTATTGACCAAAAGAGTGAGTTGCCCAAAAGCCCCGGCCGCAGGAACAAGGCCGCGCACTGCGTCTTGCTCGGCTAGATCCGCAAGCACGACACTGGCGCGTCCGCCGCCTCCCGTAATTGCTTGTGCAAGCCGTTCGGCATCCTCGCGCGAATTATTCGCATGCAGGACCACTGCATAACCCGCCCGCGCAAGTGCAAGCGCGATCGTCGCTCCGATCCGGCGGCCGGCACCGGTGATCAGGGCCGCGCGCGGCGCAAGCTTTGTCCCATCATCCACCATCGCCCAATTAATCCGTGCCCGTTTGGCCTGCTTGCGTTTTGCCGTTCGCAGCGGCCAACCTTCGCAGCGTCATGCTGCCACAATAAATGCCCGTCGATCCCACATGGTAAATAGAGTCCAAAGAAAACATCTAAAAATAAGGGTTCTTTAGGGATAACGGCCGTCCATCGTTAGCGATTCATAACCGTTTAACTTAAAAGGCCCGATAAATCCTCCATGAAAATGTCGAGCTTTCGCCGACGCTCGGGCGCGCGCCAGCCATCATTTGCGCATCGGGGTCGCCCAGAGAGCGGGAGTTGAGTGGAGGGTAAGATGAAAAAGACGATTCTGGCGATGACGGTGGCAATGACCACCGCAGGTACAGCTGCCGCCGCTGACCTTCCGCGCGGTCCGGCGCCGTATTATCCGCCGCCGGCCAGCGTCTACAACTGGGGCGGCGCCTACGCCGGTCTCAATCTTGGCTACCAGTGGGGCAAGGTCACAAATAGTAACATCGAGCCAAGTGGCATCGCAGGCGGCGGGCAGATCGGATACAATTGGCAATCCGGTCAATTCGTGTTCGGCGCGGAAGCGGATATTCAGGCCAGCGCGGCGGACGACACTTTCGCTCCATACAAATTTTCCAACCCATGGTTTGGAACGCTGCGCGGCCGGGCCGGCTTCGCGATCAACAATATACTTCTGTACGGAACCTTGGGTCTCGCCTACGGGGACCTCAGAGCAGAATTCGGCGGACTCGACGAAAGCAAGACGCTTGTCGGCTGGACGGGTGGTCTCGGCATGGAAGTCGGCTTGACGCCCAATTGGTCGGCAAAGGTCGAGTATCTCTATATGGATCTCGGTAGCCGTGCCTACACACTCACCGGCGCCGACAATGGCCTGCAAGCGAGCTATTTGCGTCTCGGTGTGAACTATCATTTCTGAGCGCCATAACAATTCACCCAGCGAAGAACCCGGGCCTTATCGCCCGGGTTTTTTGTTTGCGATTTTCACCTCAGCAAGCAAGTTATGATTCCACGCGGGAATTATGGTCCGAATTTTCAGCGATCGAGCCATATTAAAAATTCATTCATTACAAATCAGCAGCGCGACAAATCGTGGCGACAGCGTGTCATTTAGTTGTCGGCGATTGGACATGTGACCGACAACTTGTCCTGGAGTGTGACTTCCATGCACTAGACGCGAAGGTATTTCTGAATAGTTTGCCGGCATCAATGAACGGGTGGGTGGGTAGTGTGACGGAGGTTTTTGAAATGAAGCGTTTGATTTCGGCGGGCGTTGTTGCGCTCGCCACTGTAGCAATGATGGGAGCAGCCAACGCGGCCGACATCGCGCGTCGTCAGGCGATGCCAACCAAGGCACCGGCCTACTACGCTCCGTATAACTGGACCGGCTTCTACGTCGGTATCAACGGCGGCGGCGGCTGGGGCAATTCCAATTGGGATGCAGCGGCCGGCGGCAGCAGTCACGACACGTCTGGCGCCCTCGTCGGCGGCACCATTGGCTATAACTACCAAGTCGGCCAAGCAGTGTTTGGCATCGAAGGCGATATCGACTGGACGAACATCCGTGGCAGTTCGTCCGCCGTGCCGTGCACGACAAGCTGCGAGACGAGCAACTCCTGGCTCGGCACCGTCCGCGGTCGTATCGGCTACGCGTTCGACCGTTTCATGCCTTACATCACGGGTGGTGTTGCGTTCGGCGATATTAAGGCCAACCCTGCGGGCTTCGCCGGCAGCAGCGACACAAACGTCGGTTGGACGGTTGGCGGTGGACTGGAAGCGGCAATTGCCGGTCCGTGGACTGCGAAGGTCGAATATCTTTACGTTGACCTTGGTGACGTGGACTGCCCGGCGGGTAGCTGCGCGCTGTCAACCAACGTCGACTTCCGCGCCAACATCGTTCGCGCCGGTCTGAACTATCGCTTCTGATCTACGCGGATATTGAACGAAGAGCCCCGGGCCTCGGTCCGGGGCTTTTTTTATTGTGGAACTTCCGCATCGGCCAAAGTCCGAAGGTGCGCCGGAACCACAAACGCGACACGGGCGTTGAAGGCGCAATCGGGGGACGGCGCATCCGCGTCCGTCCGCAATATTTGCAGTGAGGTGCGTCATGAAAAAGCTTCTGCTCGCAGGCGTGGCATTGATTGCGCTCGGCGTCGCATCGGCGTCGGCGGCGGATATTCAACGCCGGCAAGCCATGCCAGCCAAAGCACCACCCTATGTAGCACCGCCATATAACTGGACCGGCTTTTACGTCGGTATCAATGGCGGAGGCGCTTGGGGTCGTTCCGATTTCTCCGACCCGTTTGCTGCCGGTTCGTTTAAAACCTCAGGCGGGTTGGTTGGCGGCACGCTCGGTTACAATTGGCAGGTGGGCCAAGCGGTGCTTGGTCTGGAAGGCGACATCGATTGGAGTAACGTCCGCGGCAGCGCGATTTGCGGTGCTGCTCTGACCAGTTGCGAAACCAAAAACGATTGGCTTGGCACGGTGCGCGGCCGACTAGGCTATGCGTTCGACCGGTTCATGCCGTACGTGACCGGCGGTCTTGCGGTCGGCGACATCAAGACTTCAATCGCAGGGGTCGGCAGCGCGCACGACACCAAAACCGGTTGGACAGTCGGCGGCGGCATAGAAGCTGCGCTCGCCGGGCCGTGGACCGCCAAAGTCGAATATCTTTACGTCGATCTCGGGCGGAGTGAGTCGGTGCTTGGTTCAGATACAAAATTTAATACCAACATCGTGCGTGCCGGCCTGAACTATCGCTTCTAACGGTTCGTTCAGTACAAACGAAAAAGCCCCGGAATATCGTCCGGGGCTTTTTTAATTGAACTTGCTTCCACCAAAGCGAACGTATTTGGTCGACAGAAGCGGATGTCGTCCCGCGGCTGCTTCGGCTGGCACTTTACACCCCGCACGTGCGTGCGGATGCCGTCAACTAACCGGTCACAACCAGGTTCACGGCCTTTGGGCCCTTACCCTTTTTGTCCGGTTCCACGTCGAAACTGATCCGCTGACCTTCGTTCAGTCCCTTCAGTCCAGCCTGCTCGACCGCTGTGATGTGCACGAACACATCACGTCCGCCATCGTCCGGCTTGATAAATCCATAGCCCCGTTCGCCATTGAAGAATTTCACGACACCAGTTTGTGCCATCGGGAAAACTCCTCTCCCCCCACTGCTCCGCCGCCGGCCCCACGCACGGCGGCTCGGCTGGACATTCACAATCGGGGAAAGCGTCGGCCCAAGACGGCCTCAGTCAACTCCGCCGGCCCCCACAGGAGGCGGAACGTCACTGCCAATAAGGAACTACACACCAACTGCGCGCCTGTGGAAAGGGGCCACAAGATCAGTGGGTCGCGGCTGGGTCCCTGGCGTCAAGCCAATCGAGCCGGAAACCGCCCTTCCCTTGGCGCCCCAAAATACCGGCAAGAGCAGGAAGTATAGCCGAAAGCTCGCTTTCCAGTGTCCAAGGCGGGTTCACCAGGATCATCCCGGCGCCATTCAGTCGCGTCGGATCACTGAGGGGCGCCACCAGGAGCTCCGCCCGCAAGACCTTCACCAAGGCCAGCCGGCGCAGCCGTTTGGCGAGGGCGTCGGGTTCGCGGCGTCCTTTGATCGGGTACCAGAGCGCGTAGATACCGGTCGGCCATTTGCGGTGCGCTTCCGCTAGCCCCATTGATAGGCGCGCGAAGTCATCGTCGGCCTCGAATGGTGGATCAACCAGCACAAGCCCGCGCCGTTCGTTCGGCGGCACATAGGCATTCAGTGCTACCCAGCCGTCGAGCGTCAATGTTTTGATGCGATTGTCGCCTTGCAAATTGCGGGTCAGCGCCGCGCCGGTCTTCGGCTCAAGTTCGCAAGCGATCAATCGATCCTGCGGGCGCAGCCACGCTCGGGCCAACGCCGGAGATCCCGGGTAAACGCGGAGCCGGCCTCGCTCGTTAAGCGCACCGACAACTTCGAGATAAGGGGACAGCAAGTCGGCAAGAGCCTGCGGAAGCTGCGCGGCCATGAGCTTTTCAATGCCATCGTGCCATTCACCGCTGCGACTTGCTTCGGAGCTGGAGAGATCGAAGAGGCCGGCTCCGGCGTGGGTATCGATGACGCGGAATGCTGCCGGCTTTGTACGTAGATAGTGAAGGATGCGGCAAAGAACGGCGTGTTTGAACACGTCGGCAAAATTGCCGGCATGGAATTCGTGATGATAATTCAAAGTTGACCCTGTCGCTCCGCGCGAAACTCAATGATCGGCCAGCTTAATTCCAGCCGCGAGTCAGTTGGCACGCACGCTTCGTGCCGCTCTATCTACCACGCACTGCCGGCATTGCTATTTTGCCGACTCGGCAGGTGCGGCGCGCGGTTTCCGCGCAATCGTGAAAAGTAAAATCCTTGCCGAGACACACACGTACTTCCGTGAGTCTCTTGCCATCGCAGGAAATGGCCATCGCCGCGCGAGAAAGACCTGGATTGGCTTTGACGAAAGCTTCAGCCACTTCTGCGGGTGACACAATGATCGGCTTTTCAAGTTCCAGGTAAACCGCCGGAATTTTCACCACTGCGCGGGCCTTCCGCACCGTTTCGAAATAGCCATGGGCCGAAAGGCCGGAACAAGTCCCGTGCTGGTCCCATTCATGGAAGATCAGGCGCGGACTGGGCATCAAGTCGAGCATACTGCCGACGACCGCACGATCCAGGCGCGGGGGCGGCACCTGGCAATAGGACGGGAACCCTTGTTCGTATTGCGGCCATAGCCCGTGGACAACAAACGCAAATGGCCGGCCACCACATTGCTGGTCCGGTGCCCGACGGGGCGCCCTTGCCTGCGCGGCTTCGCAATATGACGGCGACCATGAAAGGGCCAGCACATAAAAATCGAATCGGCCCGGTTCGCCTTGGCGACGGTCCTGCGCGAGAGCGACGATGGCAAATATGAAAGTGAAGCTGAAAGCGATAGCAGCAACGTGCGCCAACTCGCGCATCCGATGTCTACTCATGAACGCCCTCTCACCGAATTGAGAACAAACCGGAAATTGATGTTTCGCAACGGTTCCCTAGTACGGGTACCGCAAAAACAAGAACATTTCAAGAACAATTTAGAACAAATAGGGATTTAACAAAGCGACTTGCTTAAGGCCGCGCCATCTTGCACGCCGGATTATAGGCCCAGTTTCGGTCTAACCCGACCACGCACCATTCGACGCCCCAGGTTATTCCAATCATCCCGGTATCTTCGCCGATCGAATAGTGGACCGTGTGCCGGTGGCCGTCGCTGACCATGGCAACCGCCGTACAGAACCGGCGCGGTATGGTTTGCGATGCCCAGGGACGAAACGCCGTCTCCCGAACCGCATCAAACCCGACAATTTGCAGGTCGGAATTCCAGAATTGACCCTCTTTCTGGGAAAAGCGCGAGGCAATGGTATCAAGGGCCGCTTCGCAAGGTGGCAAGACGCCGTCATAGCGGGGGCCGATCAGGTAAAGGCCCTTTTCCAGCAATCCCGCCGCTGTGGCCGGCGTCCACGCGCCGGCAACGAGCAAGGCGGCGATCAAAAGAGACCGAAGACCACGAAACCCAGCCATCATGAGCAAGCTCCCCGAGCGGTTCGCAATTGTAGCATAGCTTCTGCGCACTGTGCCTGGCTAGATTCACAGGTTTGCGTGCAAGCGCAATGGGCATTGGGCAAGTTTAGTGTCCCTCACTCACGCTGGGCCCTGCCAGTCCCCGAGAACAGCCTGGACCAGGGCAAGCGCAGCGATCGCAGCAGTGTCCGCGCGCAGAATGCGAGGCCCCAAGGCAATCCGCACCACCATTGGGCGCTTAAGCAGTGCCACGCGCTCCTCCTCGGCAAATCCGCCTTCCGGGCCGATCAAGACCGCAAGCGGTTGGTGAAATCCCCGACGCACAGCGACAAGAGCCGCCACCGGGTCGCTCACCTCTGCATCCTCATCGCAAAATACCAATAAGCGATCAGTCTCGGCGGTGGCCTGCTCGAACGTCAGTGGTTCGGCAACCTCGGGTATCCGAAGTATTCCACATTGCTCAGCCGCCTCGATCGCATTGGCGCGCATGCGGTCGAGATTGATGCGCGCCACTTGCGTGTGCCGGGTCATGACCGGCTGCAGCCGTGAGGCGCCCATTTCGACAGCCTTTTGGACAAGATAATCGAGCCGTACGTGTTTGACCGGTGCAAACAGGAAATGCAGGTCGCCGGCGCCAGTTTGTGCGCGCTGCCGTGTCCCAACAATCAAGGTCACAGACCTCTTGCCGCTTTCGGCCAAGTTCGCCTGCCACTCACCATCAGCGCCGTTGAACAGCAGGACCGAGTTCTCCCCGCTCAAGACGAAGTACATTGAGAAGGTAGTTCGCCTGGTCCCGGTCGAGCGTCACCTCGCCGCCTTGGGTCAGTGGCGCATCTACATAAAGACGGGTCGTGCGAAAATCATAGCGCGGCATGGAATTAACCGTTTAAGGCGACGGCAGAAGCACCGGTTTACGCGGTCTGGCGGGCCTTCGCGAGGCCCTATCGGCCGGGTTTCACCTTGCCGCCTTCCCGACGCATTCAGGCTGTTATAAGCCACCCGGAAGCTCCAGGCTGGTATAGTAAGGCAGGGAGCAGCAGAGGGTTCTGATTCATGAGCTTGCGCCGGACACTTATCGCCGCGTGCATGACTGCGTTGTATGCCGGAACGGCCAACGCACAGTTCCAGCCGCCTCCACCCCAACAGCCACCTCCAGCCCAGCAGCAGGAACCGCCTTGTGTTCAGGAGTTCTTCAAACTGCGAGGTGAAGCTGAAAAAAAAGGACTCGCCATTAAGGCCGCGAACGAACGCAAGGCCTCACCTCAGGAAGCGTGCCAATTGTTTGGAGCGTTCATCGCCGCCCAGACAAAGATGCTCAAGTACGCCAATGACAATAAGGTTTGGTGCGGTATCCCGCCGCAAGTTGTCGACAATCTCAAGCAGAGCCTTACGAAAATTTCGGAAGTGCGCACCAGAGTTTGCCAAGCAGCCTCGGCGCCCCAGCAGACAGGACCGAGCCTAAGTGACGCGCTCAGTAATCCAGTCCCCGATTCCAAAAACATCAAGACCGGTCGCGGCACTTTTGACACCCTGACCGGCAGCCCACTCGGAAAATGAGCGAGACGGCCGGACGCGTCGCCGATGCGACCGGAAATTGGGTCGACAGCCTCGCACCTGCCTATAGCCGCCCCTATTTGCGATTGGCGCGTCTCGACCGACCTATAGGATCGTGGCTACTGCTGATGCCATGCTGGTGGTCGGTTGGGCTGGCCGGCTTGCACCAAAACCACTTCCCGAGCGTTTGGCACATCGTGTTGTTCTTCATCGGTGCCTTTGCGATGCGCGGCGCCGGTTGTACCTGGAACGATCTCGTCGACCGCGATATCGACGAAAAGGTCGAACGCACGCGTTCACGGCCGATCCCGTCAAAACAGGTGACCGTCGCGCAGGCGACCTTATTCATGCTCGCGCAAGCGCTCGTTGGACTGCTGGTTCTGATCCAGTTCAACCATTTTACTGTCATCACGGGTTTCGCTTCGCTTCTGGTGGTCGTCATCTACCCTTTCATGAAACGCATCACCTATTGGCCGCAGATATTTCTTGGCCTCGCCTTTTCGTGGGGCGCGCTCATGGGATGGCCGGCCGCATTCGGAAGACTCGATTGGCCACCGCTGGTGCTTTACGTGGGATCGATCTGCTGGGTGATCGGCTACGACACGATCTATGCACATCAGGATCGAGAGGACGACCTGTTGGTCGGCATCAAGTCAACTGCGTTGCTGTTCGGGGAGAAAACGCCAACGATGCTGGCGAGCTTTTACGCGGCGGCAGTCGTGTTGATCTCAGCGGCAGGCTTGATGGCGGGCGGCGGATTGATCTTCACCTTGGGTCTGATCGCATTTGCCGCTCATCTGGCGTGGCAAGTGACGAGGCTTGATATCGATGACCCCGCGCACTGCCTCGTTTTGTTCAAATCAAATCGCGATGCAGGTCTGATTCTGTTTGGCGCGATGCTGCTCGACGCGGCGTTCTGAAATTTATGAAATATGGCGGCATGGGGCGATGCGCGCTCGGCGCATCGCCCTGTCGATTCAGATGCCGCGATTGATATAGTCGTAGTACCGCTCGATGTTCATCGGCAGGAAAGCATCATAGCCGCCCCACTTCTCGTATTTTGGCAGTTTGATTTCCTTCTCGGCATCCGCGTAGTTCTTGCCCTCGCTGATGGCTTTTTTCACCGCGGCTGACAGATCTTGCAGATAGGCGAGCTGATTGCGCGCATCGTCCTTGTTGCCGATCTGGCGGCCGCCCGGTCCGGGATGACCAGCAATCAGGCGATCCCAATCCATCGCGATGACTTTTTTCAAGCCGTCTTCAATGTCCGGAATGTAAGTATCCGCCATTTCGCGAAACGGAAGGCCCTGTAAGGGTATAAAATCGACGGTAAAGATGATCTTTTCCTTCGGCAGCCGCATCACCAGCGAACTGTCGGAATGATTTCTGCCGACGTAGAGCAGCTCAAGCGTGGTACCGCCGAGCTGGATGACCTTTTTCGTGTCAACGACCTGGTCCGGCACAACAACATCGGCCGGCTTCAATTCCTGGATCCGCGCCTTGGCATTTTTGTGCGCGATGAATGTCGCACCGAGATCCTTGAACGGCTTGCCACCGGCGATGTGGTCGTAGTGGCTATGGCTATAGATCACGTATTTGATCGGCGCCTGGGTAACTTTGCGGATTTCGTCAATGTAGGCTTTCGCTGCCGGGCGTCGCAGACTGATCGGATCAGTCGCGATGACACCCGCCTTGGTGACGATGAACATTGATTGGTGGTTTTCATAACGAAATATGTAGACGTTGTCGGTCCCATCCACTTTGGTCGTGGCGAAGACGGGCCGCTGCGCGGTCTGCGCAAATGCCGGAATGGCGACGAAAACCGCAAGCAATGCGGCCGCGATGCTCGAAAAAACGATCCGAGACATTCTGTTACCTCCCCAAATTGTTGTTTGCCGTTGTCCGGACAGCGATCGGCGGGACACTACCCGCAGTAGAACCGCGGGCAGTGACGTTTATTCCCTGTGCCGGGCAACCGTCTTAGTGCACGTTCATCCGGTCATAAGACTGAAGATTACCGCGGCGGACAGACTGTCGGGATTTGAGGGCCGATTCATCGATTTCGCTGGGCGCGCTCATCGAGGCCGCAGATGGCGCGGCAAGTGAGCCGGTCACCAATTCATCGCCGTATTCGAAGTCGACGTCGCCATCTTCGCCGGGTACCGCAACCGGTGATTTGCCGCGCCTGGCGGCGGGTCTTGTCGACGACCCGGTATAGGCGGGACCACGCTGCCGTGCATACACAGCGCGCGCTTGTGCTGCCGCCACCTCACCAGAGATTGCTTCCGGCCGGCAAGGACGATCACCGCTTGAGCGGCGCATCAAATCGACATGGATGTGGTTGTAATGTGCGGCGTTATAGCCGGGCGCGAGCACGGTGGTGAAGTTGTCGCAGGCAGCGAGATGCACGTCGTGCAGAAAGCCCTGCTCTTCGGGCGAGCCGTGCCAACCCTCCTGAACAGTGATCCGGCGTCCGTCCGCCAGCGTGAAGGCCGCGATGTCGATGGCATTACCGAACGCGTGCTCGGAGATTCCCGAACCGCCAGATCCGACCATTCCTCGGCATGAATAGGCCGAGAT
Organism: uncultured Alphaproteobacteria bacterium; assembly: GCA_963735285.1. GTDB lineage: Bacteria > Pseudomonadota > Alphaproteobacteria > Rhizobiales > Xanthobacteraceae > Pseudolabrys. The sequence goes on from CAVTKN010000019.1 coordinate 43,639, forward strand.
CTGCTTGATCTCGACTACTTGCGCCCCGAACCATCGCATCGCGGCCGGCTGCACGCCTTCGCTCACCCAGTGGTCGAGCGCAGACACGATCGGGCACGCAAGCGTCGCCGCCGGCGTCAATGTCGCCGGACCGGCAGCAGCCATCATTTGCGGCGCACGGGAAGGTCCAAGGGATGGTCCAAGTGAACGTCCAGGTAATGGTCCAAGTGAAGGCCCAGATGAAGGCCCAAGGGAAGGAGCGGGTGCTGGCGCCGCGCGTTGTTGCGGCGGCTGGTAGGTCGGCGCGCCGTACGCGCGCTGTGGCGTATATGCCGCGGGTGCGCGCCCGCGCGGCACCACAGCGTCGTCGGGAATGTCATCGGGTAACGGCCCTGCGCTGGGTGTTACGCCCGGCTCGCTGCCCGGCGGGCTGAGCGAAATCGGTTGATCTGGCGTCGCGTACCGCGGCTGTTGCGCAGGCGGTGGCCCGGGCACCCAACGCATGCTCGGGGTCTGCGCCGATTGTACGGACCCTGATCCGACCGGCGCCGGCGGGGCGTATCGTGGTTCATTGATCGGCCAGCGTGGCATCTGCGCGGAGTTCGCGGGAATGGATCCGGGCGGCCGCAAATCATCCGAATAGCTGATGGCTGGACTACTCTCGCCCAATGCCGCGACCTTGAGCGGAAAATCGGCACCGCACATGCCGGGGCCCTCGATGGGCTCGATCTGTACGACGCCTGCGCCGACTTTAACGGCGCCGGATTTCAGACAAGAGATTTCCGCCTGGTGTCGCCAGGGCGCGCGCTCGCCGGACATAAAGCTGCGCCCGCAACCTGCGAGCGCCAACAGCACGCCGGCACCGGCGAAATACAAACCCACGCCACCCTTCATGGCCCCGAAAATGCGAGCAGTTTCTTTAACGAGGCTTCAACGGTCCGACGCGTCGATTCCGTTAAGGATAAGGATTCCTTGCCAAATTCAGCCGCGGCCTTGAACCGGCAGGCCGTTTCGGTTCAGATCACGCGGGGTGCGCGCGATTTGCAGGCGCAGGGTCTCAGCGAAGTCCGGTTCCCGCAATCGGGATCCTATGGGGAAGCGATGGAAGGCAAAGCCAGGTTCATATTTCCGGTCATGATCAGTGCGCTCATCGTCTTCGTGGTGAGCGGAGTTGTCACCTTCACCAATATCGGCCTGCGCGCGGATTTCGTACCGCGATGGCTCAAAGCCTTCATTACCGGCTGGCCAGTGGCCGCTATTCTTGCCTTTATTGCGGTTCCGCATATCCGCCGCGCGACCGAGGCGATCGTGCGGCTGATCGAAGGCTAGGGACCGCTACTGCGCAGGCTTGATGCCGAGCGTATCGCCGATCTTTGCCACAGTCGCTCGCTGGTCATCCAACGCGGCCGTGAATTCGGCAGCCGTGCCCGGATTGACAACTTGGCCGGTGGCGCTGAGCTTCGCATCGATTTCCGGATCGCTCACGACATCACGGATATCAGCGGCGATCCGATCACGGACTGCCGGCGGGAAATCGCGCGGGCCGAACAAGCCGACCAGGCCGTCGAACTCCAGCGATTTGTATCCCGCTTCCGCAGCCGTCGGGATGTCATTCAACGCCTTCGCATGTTGGCGGTTGGTTAGGGCGATGACCTTGACCTTACCGGCCTGCACGCGCGGACGCATGATTGCGTAAGCGCCGACAAACGCGTGGATGCGCCCTTCGGCGAGATCGTTGATAGCCTGCACCGCATCTTTATATGGAACCTTGGCCATGTCGAGGTTTTCGGTTTTCAGCCAGGCCGCGAACAGCAAATCATTGGCGCCAGTAACGGACGCGTAGTTCAACTTGCCGGGTTCAGCTTTGATCCTGGCGGCGAGTTCTTTCACCGTGGAGACCTTAAGATCGGCCGGAACGCCGAGTGCGATCAGCGTGTTGGTTACGCGCGCGATCGGTACAAGGTCTTTTGGATCGTAAGGTAGCTTTTCATGCAGCAGGGGATGCGCGGTGAAGGTCGATGCCGGCGCGAACAGAAGAACGTGGTCGTCATGAGCATTGAGTACTGCGGTAATAGCAAGAAAGGCATCGCCACCCGGACGGTTCTCAACGACGACCGGCTGGCCCCATTTCGCCGCGAGTTTATCGGCCAGCAACCGCGCCGTAATGTCGACCCCCGAACCAGGGCCCAGCGGAATAATGAAACGGACCGGGCGCTGCGGCCAGGACTGCGCTGATGTTTGCGCGTACGCGAACGGCGCTGCCGCAAGGACGGCCGCCGTGCCAATGACCAGGCTGACCAAGAATTGACGCAGACGTTGCATGACATCTCCCAGCACTTAAAATTTCAACTTCAGCACACCGGTATTGCGGCGGTCGGGATCACGTCACAGCCGGATAACTTACGCAATCAAAAATCCAATTAGTCTTCGGCGGCCCGTCGTCCCTTTCGTACACATGCGAATTCGTAAATACGAAACCGACCGGATTCGACGTGTCCGATCGATGGTATTTGCCGCAAATTTGCCATGAAACCCGCCGCAATCGACAGGTTTTGCACCGCGAAATTTTCTGGTCCGAATTTTTTTGCGCCGTGCGATCAATCGGTTGTCGTTGCCGCTTGTGGTATGCGCGGTTTCAAGGGAGCCATGCGGGACCCACCTTAAGCGCCTACGACTTTTGTGTTAGGCTGTATGAAGTCAACAAGGGAGGCACCTGCCGTGGACCTTACCTTGAAGCTCAACGTACTGGCAGTCTGCGCAGTGTTCGCTTTCGTCGGCGCGATTTTGCTGGGTGCATTCTGAGTTCAAGAGGCCAACGACGACGCCAAACCAACAAATTGCCGGTGTAAAACCGGCCAAAGGTTCAGACACCGGAGAACGCACTCTCCGGTGTCTTTCGTTTTAGGCCGCAACGATGCTGGGCGATGCGTGGACATCGTAGTTGAGGATCGGCGCGAGCCAGCGCTCGCATTCGCCGATGCTCCAACCCTTTCGCTTCGCATAGTCCTCGACCTGATCGCGTTCGATTTTGCCGACACCGAAATATGCACTCTGCGGGTGGCTGAAGTAGAGTCCGCACACCGCGGCGCCTGGCCACATGGCGAAACTTTCCGTGAGCTTCATGCCAATGCGCTCGGCGTCGAGCAGGCGGAACAGCGTGCCTTTTTCGGTGTGATCGGGTTGCGCGGGGTACCCCGGCGCCGGCCGGATGCCACGATATTTTTCGGCGATAAGATCGTGCGCGCTCTGGTTTTCGTCTGGTGCATAGCCCCAGAATTCCCTGCGCACCAGGCTGTGCAGGCGCTCGGCATAGGCCTCCGCCAGACGGTCGGCCAGCGCCTTCACCAGGATCGCCGAATAGTCGTCATTGGCGCGCTTGAAGCGTTCGGCAATGACGTCTTCTCCGATGCCGGCGGTGACCGCGAAGGCGCCGATATAGTCCTTCACGCCGCAGTCGCGCGGCGCAACGAAATCGGAAAGCGCGATATTGTTGCGGCCTTCCCGCTTGGACAACTGCTGGCGCAGCGCATGTAGCATCGCAACCGGTGTCCCGCGGGCTTCATCGCCATACAAGATGATGTCGTCGCCCTGCGCTTGCGCGGGCCAGAAGCCGAACACGGCATTAGCCTTGAACCAATGCTCGGCCACGATCTTGTCGAGCATCGCGCGCGCGTCCTCGTAAAGCGGCCGTGCCGCGGCTCCGTATTTGGCGTCGTCGAGTATCGCCGGAAACCTGCCGGAAAGCTCCCAGGTCTGAAAGAACGGGGTCCAGTCGATGTAGTCGATCAATTCCGCGACCGGATAGTCGTTGAGAACCTTCGTGCCGATGAAACCTGGCTTCGGCGGCTGATAAGATCCGGACCAGTCGAGCTTGAGCGCGTTCGCGCGCGCGACCGACAACGGCAGCCGCGCCTTGTCCTCCTGCGCACGCGCATGCGCGGTAGCAATACGCGCATATTCTCCACGCAATTCGGCAACGTAACCCGACCGCGCATCGACCGACATCAGAGACTGCGCCACGCCCACTGCGCGGCTGGCGTCGTTGACGTAGACTGTCTGCCCGCGCCTGTAATTCGGATGAATCTTCACAGCTGTATGGACACGGCTGGTGGTGGCGCCTCCGATCATCAGCGGCAGGTCGAAGCCTTGCCGTTCCATCTCGGCCGCCACGTGGCACATCTCATCGAGTGATGGCGTGATCAGGCCGGACAGGCCGATGATATCGGCGTTCTCCGCCCGCGCCGTCTCCAGGATCTTTGCCGCTGGGACCATCACGCCGAGATCGAGCACCTCGTAATTATTGCACTGGAGCACGACGCCGACGATGTTCTTGCCGATGTCGTGGACGTCACCCTTCACTGTCGCCATGACAATTTTTCCGTTGGAGCTGCGCTCGGCCGCACCGCCTGCGAGCCGGCGCTCTTCTTTTTCTTTCTCCATGAAGGGCATCAGATAGGCCACCGCCTGCTTCATCACGCGGGCCGATTTCACCACCTGCGGCAAGAACATTTTTCCGGAGCCGAACAGGTCACCGACGATATTCATGCCGTCCATCAGCGGGCCTTCGATCACGTCGAGCGGACGCGTCGCGCGCTGGCGCGCTTCCTCCACGTCGACCTCGACGAAATCGGTGAGGCCGTGCACCAGCGCATGGGCTAGCCGCTTCTCGACGGGCTGGTCGCGCCAGGCGAGATCCGCCTCTTTGGTCCCCTGCCCGGCACCGTGGAATTTCTTGGCGAGATCGAGCAGGCGCTCGGCCGCGTCTGGCCGGCGGTTGAGCACGACATCCTCGCAGGCCTCGCGCAATTCCGGATCAAGGTCGTCATAGACTGCCATCTGCCCGGCATTGACGATGCCCATGTCCATGCCCGCCTTGATGGCGTGGAACAAGAACACCGAGTGCATGGCCTGCCGGACTTGCTCGTTGCCGCGGAAGGAGAATGAGAGGTTCGAAACGCCACCCGAGACATGCGCATGCGGGAGATTCTTGCGGATCCAGCGCGCGCCCTCGATAAAGGCGACGCCATAACCGTTGTGCTCTTCCATGCCGGTCGCGATGGCAAAGATATTCGGATCGAAAATAATATCTTCCGGCGGGAATCCGACCTGGTTTACCAGAATATCGTACGCGCGTTTGCAGATCGCCGTCTTGCGTTCGAGCGTGTCGGCCTGCCCCTTCTCGTCGAAGGCCATAACGACTACGGCGGCACCATAGCGGCGCACGGTGCGCGCGTGCTCGATGAAAGCCGCCTCGCCTTCCTTCATCGAGATCGAGTTCACCACGGGCTTGCCCTGCAGGCATTTCAGGCCGGCTTCGATCACCGAGAATTTCGATGAATCGACCATCACCGGCACGCGCGCGATGTCCGGCTCGGCCGCGATCAGGTTGAGGAAGGTCGTCATCGCCTGCTCGGAGTCGAGCAAGCCCTCGTCCATATTGACGTCGATGATCAGCGCACCGTTCTCCACCTGCTCGCGCGCAATGGAGAGTGCCGTTGCGTAGTCGCCGGCGGTGACCAGCTTGCGGAATTTGGCCGAGCCGGTGACGTTGGTGCGTTCGCCAACATTCACGAACGGAATTTCCGGCGTGAGTGCGAAGGCCTCAAGCCCTGACAGGCGCAGCTGCGGCGATATTTCCGGAATGGCGCGCGGGCGCTTTCCCGCAACCGCCTTGGCGATGGCGGCAATATGCTCGGGCGTGGTGCCGCAGCAGCCGCCTACGACATTGACGAGACCGGCTTCGGCAAATTCGCCGAGCAGTTCGGCCATGAATTCCGGGCTCTCGTCGTAGTAGCCGAATTCATTGGGAAGGCCGGCATTCGGATAAGCGCAAACGAAGGTGTCGGCCAGCCGTCCGAGCTCGGCGATATGCGCGCGCATTTCCTGGGCGCCCAACGCGCAGTTAAGCCCGATGGTCACCGGACTGGCATGCTTGACTGAATTCCAGAATCCGCCCGGGGTCTGTCCCGACAGGAGGCGGCCGGACCGATCGGTGATGGTGCCGGAGATCATCACCGGCATGTCGATCCCGAGTTCTTCGCAAATCTCGGCAATGGCGTAGATCGCCGCCTTGGCGTTGAGCGTGTCGAAGATGGTTTCGATCAACAACAAGTCGGCGCCGCCGTCGATCAGGCCGCGCACCTGCTCGGCATAGGCTTCGCGCAACTGATCAAAGGTAATAGCCCGAAAGCCGGGATTGCTGACATCGGGCGAAATCGATGCGGTACGGTTAGTCGGACCAAGCGCGCCGGCGACAAAGCGGCGCTTGCCATCTTCTTTTTCCGCAAGGACCGCCGCCTCTCGCGCCAACTTGCTGCCGGCGTGATTGAGCTCGTAGGCGATGTCCTCCATGCCGTAATCGGCCTGCGCAATCTTTGTGGAGGAGAATGTGTTGGTGGAAACGATGTCGGCACCGGCGCGAAAATAAGCCGAGATGGATATCGCGCACGGCATCGGGCCGGCTAAGATTGAGCAGATCGTTATTGCCGCGCACCTCGCGATTCCAGGCGTCGAAACGTGCGCCGCGATAGCCTTCCTCATCGAGCTTGAGCCCCTGAATCATCGTGCCCATGGCACCATCGAGCACCAGGATGCGGTCCTTCAGTTGTTCAAGGAATGCGGATCGGGCACTGATGGTAGGTGTATTCACAGCGGGCTCCGGATCAGGTCACGGTTTCGACCGCGGGCCTTAAGCCCAGCAGGTGACAGATGGCGTAGACGAGGTCGGCGCGGTTCATCGTGTAGAAATGGAAATGGGTGACGCCGCGGTCGACCAGGTCGATCACCTGCTCGGCGGCGACCGCTGCGGCGATCAGCTTGCGCGTGGCCGGATCGTTGTCGAGGCCGTGGAAGCGCTCGGCCAGCCAGGCCGGCACGGTGGCGCCGGCGCGTGTGGCGAAATTCTTCGCCGCCTTGAAGTTCTGCACCGGCAGAATGCCGGGCACGATCGGGATTTCGATGCCTCGCGCACGTACGCGGTCGAGGTAGCGGAAATAGAGATCATTCTCGAAGAAGAACTGCGTCATGGCGCGGGCAGCGCCGGCATCGACCTTGGCCTGGAGCATGTCGATATCGGCGTCGACGGTCGGCGAATCCGGATGCTTTTCCGGATAGGCCGAGACCGAGACTTCGATGTCCGGGACAGTTGCGCTTGATGCCGCCGACCAGATCGGCGGCGTTCTTGTAGCCGCCGGGATGCGGCGCGTATTGCGTGCCCGGGCCGCTGATGGAATCGCCGCGCAGCGCCACGATGTGGCGCACGCCGACCTTGTGGTAATTGCGCACGATGTCGTCGATTTCGTCGCGCGTCGCGGCAACGCAGGTGAGATGCGCGGCGGGCGTCAGCGGCGTCTCGGCCAGGATGCGCTTGACCGTGGCGTGGGTGCGCTCGCGCGTCGACCCGCCGGCGCCATAGGTGACCGAGACGAAGTCCGGTGCCAGCGGCGCCAGCCGCTCGATCGACTCCCAGAGGATCTTTTCCATGTCCTCGGTTTGCGGCGGGAAGAATTCGAACGACACGTGGGTGCGGCGGGTCTCGCTGAGCGCGAATCGGCTGGGACGGACATTCATCACGCCGCTCCCCGCCGCAGTGGCGTCGCCATCAGCGCGCGCGTATCACGCGCAAGCCAAAGCGAGACCGCGATCTTGCCGTCGGAGCCGGGTTCGGGCGCGAGCGACTTGTGCAGCATTGGTTCGAGGCCCGATGCGGTGATCCATTGCGTCACTGTCTCTGATGCAAAGCCGAGCCGGCGGTGCGCAAATTGCTCGCGCAGGAATTCCTGTTCGTGTGGCGCGAAGTCGACGACCAGGAGCCGTCCGCCCGGACGCAGCACGCGCGCCGCTTCGCGGATCGCACGGGCTCCGTCATCCAGGAAGTGCAGGACCTGGTGCAGGATGACGACGTCGAAGGAACCATCGGCCAGCGGCAGATCATAGATGTCACCCTGACGCACACTGCAATTCCGCAAGCCGGCGCGCTCGAGCCGGTCGCGCGCGAGTAACAGCATGTCGAGCGAGAGATCGAGACCGAGACCGCGCTCGAGATCGGGGCCGAACATCTCAAGCATGCGGCCTGTCCCCGTCCCAAGATCAAGCAGCGAGCGGAACGGTTTGTCGGCGAGCGCGGCGCGGATCGCATCCTCCACCGCTTCGTCAGTGACGTGCAGCTTGCGGATGCGATCCCATTCCGCCGCATGCGCGCGGAAATAAGCCTGCGCGGCGGCGGCACGCGCTTGTCGTACCGACGTGAGCCGGTCGCGATCGCGCGCAATCGTCTGGTCGGCCGGATTGAGGCGCTCGATCAGCGCGCGCGCGACCTCGGCGCCCCCGCCATGTTCGGCCAGCCGGAAGAAGGCCCAGGTACCCTCGCGAAACCGCTCGACCAGGCCGGCTTCCGCCAGCAGCTTGAGGTGGCGCGAGATGCGCGGCTGCGACTGGCGCAGGATGTCGGTGAGGTCGGAGACGGTCAGCTCGGCCTCGGCAAGGAGGGCCAGCACCCGCAGGCGCGTCTCCTCGCCCGCTGCCTTGAGCGCCGAATTGAGGGCATCAAATCCAAGCTTGCCGGTATTGTTCATTGGACCTTGGAGCTGGGTGGATGCCTGTCATGGGCCATTTCCCACCATATAAGGATATCTTTATACGTTGAAACCCCTTTCGGCAAGTTTAAGACAGGGTCCGGTGATGGCCTTCGCGTGGGCTGGTTAGCGGCCGATGGGCGGCGAAAGAACCCCGTGTTTCGGGCTGTTTGACCGCTCCCGCTGAATGCATGCGTCAGGTGCTGTAAAGAAACACCCATGTGCCCGGCTAAAGATTTCAGCATCCGCGACGGCGAAAGGGCGGTCGACCTCCCCGGCCAACCGGATGCGGGCCTTTATTTCATCGGCCGCATCCACACGCCGTGGAAGGAGCGCAAGGATTGCCCGAAGAACGCCCGCGAGTCCGAGGCGGTCTGCACTGTCGACGTCGATCCACGCTGGCGTGACGGCCTCAAGGACGTCGAGACCTGCAGCCATCTCATGCTGCTCTACTGGATGGACAAATCACCGCGCGATCTGGTGCTGCAGGTACCCGGCCATTACGGCGTCCAGCACGGCACCTTCGCATTGCGGTCCCCCGCCCGGCCCAATCCCGTCGCCGTGAGCGTGGTCAAACTGCTGCGCGTGGAAGGAAACAGGTTGTCGGTTGTCGGGCTCGACTGCCTCGACGGCACCCCGCTCATCGATATCAAGCCTTATTTTGCCTCGACCGATAGCGTCCCCGACGCGGTCGTGGGCTGGCACAAGGACAAAGGCGCGGGCTCACAATCGGAGTGAGTTAGGCGAATGCGCGCCTTCGCCTCGCGTCGGCCCCAAACACAATTTTCGGCAGTTCGTTTCTGTTTTTTAAGGGTTTTTACTCAGTGAACTTGAGGGAACCTTTGCACCTCTCGGCTATTGGCTCGACAAGGACGGCGAGGAGCTGACCGAGGGTGCCATGTCCAATTTTTTGTCCGAGTTTTTGTCCCGATCTGCCACTTGCGCGGCCTTGATCGGCGCCGCCGCATTGTCATGCGGAGCCGCGAACGCCGAGCCGCTGTTTGCCTTCCTCACCGCACCTCCGATGCAAGCCGCACCGCAGACTTTCGAAACGGCTCCCGCCGAAGAAACCGACGACAGCCAGGCCGTTCAACCGTCGCCGCGCTTGCAGCGGCAAATCGTGGACTACGCCAGCAAAGAGGCAGCCGGCACTGTCATCATCGATACGCCGCACACGTTCCTCTATTACGTGCTCGGCAATGGCAAGGCGATCCGTTATGGCATCGGCGTTGGCCGCGAAGGCTTTACCTGGTCAGGCGTCCGATCGATCGAACGCAAGACCGAATGGCCGGATTGGCACCCGCCGGCCGAAATGATCGCGCGCCAGCCTTATTTGCCGCGCATGGTCGCGGGCGGCCCCGGCAATCCGCTCGGCGCGCGCGCCATGTATATTGCCGGCACCGAATATCGCATCCACGGCACCAATGATCCGACATCGATCGGCAAGAACGTGTCGAGCGGATGCATTCGCCTGACCAATGAAAACGTCAAGGATCTTTACAGCCGCGTGCAGATTGGCGCGAAGGTAATCGTTCTGCCACAGACTTCGGTTGCGCAGCGCAGGGCTCTGGAGCCGCAGCACGTCTCCATGACTCAGTCATATGCCCCACAGCCACTGAGTCCCGCGCAGCGGACCTGGCGCCAGATCCGCCCCTCCGGTCTCTATTAACCGCGCTCGAACCTCCCCCGCACTTGCCCGGCCTTGAGCCGGGCAATTTTTTTGATGCAGCCCAGAAATGCGCCTCAAGAATACGCCCGATGAATAAATGTCGGTTGGTGGGGGCAGTCTGGGCCGCTATAGGAGAACCGGTTCACGGGAGTTTCGATTATGCGCATTGCAGCGATGGCGGCGGGGGCCGTCGGCGGATATTTCGGCGCACGCATGGCGGCGGCGGGCCACGATGTTTACTTCATTGCCCGCGGCGCCCACCGTGACGCCATTGCCCGGCACGGCCTCAAGATTGAGAGCGTGCACGGCGATTTGCATCTGCCAAAACCCAACGTCACCGATGATCCGGCGAAAGTCGGTCCGGTCGACATCGTGCTGTTCGCGGTCAAGCTTTGGGACACAGAATCGGCGGCAAATACCGCCCGCCCTCTTCTCGGTCCTGATAGCCGGTTGATCACCTTTCAAAATGGTGTCGACAGTGTCGATCGCGTTTCTGCTGTGTTGGGCGCCGATCGCATTGTCGGCGGCGCTGCCTACATTGCGACTACCATCGCTGCCCCGGGCGTGATCAAGCACACCAGCAATTTTGCGATGATGCGGTTTGGCCGTGCCGACAAGAAGCCCGACGACAAGCTCACGGCATTTGTGGATGCAGGCAAAGCCGCCAAGCTCGACATTGCACTATCCGACGACATTAGCCGGGAGCTCTGGCAAAAATTCATCTTTCTCACTGCGATGGCAGGCTCAACTGCCAGCCTGCGATCTCCGATTGGCCCTATCGTTGCGGATCCAGAACTGCGCGGCTTCTTCCGGGCTCTGATGGATGAGGCCTTTGCTGTCGGCAAGGCCAAAGGCGTCTCCCTGGATCCCGCGTATCTGGATGACCGCATGAATTTCCTGGTCAACAAAGTTGAGCCTGGAATGAAAGCTTCAATGGCGCACGACCTCGAGCGCGGGAACCGGCTTGAGCTCGATTGGCTTGCCGGCAAGGTGCGGGCTCTCGGCCGTGAATTCGGCATTCCAACGCCGGCGAGCGATACGGTGTACACCGTGCTCAAGCTGCACCGCATGGGCCAAGCCCAGTGATCGGCGAAGCGCCTTTCGTGGACGCCGGGCCTTGCGTTGCACCCGAAGGCGCGCGATCATCCAACCGCGATTGGGGGCCACCATGCGGCGCGCATTTAAAACGATTACCGGCCTGGCACTTTGCTTGCTCTGGCTTTCGTCGCCGTCGCTGGCGACGAGCATGAAATCGACTGCGCCGGAGCGGATGCTGTCGCGTGCCGACTCCAAGAAAATGCGCGCATGTGACGACCGCGCAGTGCGGGAAAACGTCGCCATGGAGCAGCGCGCCGCCTTCGTGAAGAAGTGCATGGCGGAAATGAAATAGCTCGCTTTACGGGCGCAAAGGCAAAAGAAGCCCCGGCACGCGGGCCGGGGCTCCCCTGCGCGCAACGGCTGGAAAGGGGCAACCGAACCAGCCGTCCCGGCACTTCATCGCCGGTGGTCCCGACACCACCGGCTCTATTCAAAAAAGATCCAGTGCAAGAGGCCGTAGCTGAACATCAGCAGGATGCCGGCGATGATGATCGACGCGACGATTTTCGCGGCATAGTCGCCCTCTATGATGTTTTGTTCGTTTTTCTCAGCGGTCACGACAATCTCCCTAAAAAATGGCCGCACATACGCAGCGCGGCCATTTAAATACGCCAGTAGTTGCTTCGTGACCACTCAGTCCAGAGGGGAAGAGAGTGGTGCTGTATTCGACTGGCTTCCACAGGAACGCGCTTTCGTCAGGATCATTGATTCAGATTAACGAACCGGACTAGCCTACCTCCCATGGGTCTTTCTTCCTCAGCCAATGTCCTCGACCAGCATCCCTTTGTTGCCAGGCTGTTGCAGCACGTCGACCTTGATGCGGCCGACCTGAAAAGGCTCGACGAGATCATCGACGGCGAATTGACCATCCGGCGGCGGCGCGACCTCATCGTCGACGGCTACGAATACCGCAAGCTTTGCTTCGTGAAGGACGGGCACGCCGTGCGTTACAAGCTGCTCCGTAACGGCAAGCGGCAAATTCTCAACGTGGTCCTGCCCGGCGACATCGTGGGAATGCCGGGAAGCTTCTACGAGCGCGCGGTCTACTCGGTGAGCGCCATCACCGATCTCACGATGAATGTCTGCTCACTCGATGCCTATGTTCAGCTCTGTTACCAACGGCCGCAATTCGGTCTCGCCCTGAGCTGGATCGCCGTGCAGGAGGCCACAACTTACGCCGAGCATATCATCGACGTCGGACGCCGTACGCCGATCGAGCGGCTGTCGCATTTTCTGCTCGAATTGCATGCGCGGCTTCGCGCGGTGCGGCGCGCCGGACTGACGAGCTTCGCCTTGCCGTTTTCACAGGAAGTGATGGCCGACGTGCTCGGGCTGAGCGTTCCGCATTTAAACCGGATGATGCAGCAGTTGCGGTCGGAAAAACTGATTGCGGACAGTGAGAGACAGATAGAATTCATCGACATGGGTGCAATCCAGGCGCTCGCGCACTATCAGTCGCAGGAACTGGCGCCGATTCCGTTGCCCAAGACTGCTTAGTCTTCGTCAGACGAAACGCGGGATCGGCCCACGCTGTGGCGTCGTGCGGTCGCCAAGATCGACGAATGTTTCGTCGAGATAGCACCATCCCCAGCCTTCCGGCGGATCATAACCCTCGATAATGGGATGGCCGGTGGCGCGGAAATGTTTCGTCGCGTGTTTGTTCGGGGATGAATTGCAGCAGCCGACATGACCGCACGTCCGGCATAACCGCAAATGCACCCAGGGTGAGCCGATCTTCAGGCATTCCTCGCAGCCGAGCGCGCTCGGTGTCACGTCGCGGATACCCGTTCCATGCGTGCATTTCTGGGTCATGGCTGTCTCCGATGCTCCGGCGCTGCGGGTGGCACGAACGCGGCAATGATGGCGGCCCCCGCGGCAGCAAAAATGGCGGCCGCGACAAGCCCCGCGCGGTAACCGGAAGAATATGACGCAACGCCGGCGGACAGCGCAACGCCGGCCAGTTGCGCAACCCGGCTGACTGCGTTGTTGACGCCCGACGCAAGTGCTTCGTCAGCCGCCGCAACCGACGACATCACCGAAGCAGTCAAGGGCGTTACCAGCACCGCGAAGGCAATGCCGAGGAGCACCATCGGCGCAAGCACGCCAAACGCAAGCGATGCATTCGACGCGAACGCCAGCGCCAAGAATGCGAACGACGCTGCAAGCGGCCCCACGATCAGCATCGTCCGCGCACCGATTTTGTCCGCCAGAATACCGAAAGGCTGCGACAGCAGCCCGACGCCGAGTGTGAAGGGCAGAAAGACCAGCCCCGCGTCGATTGGCGTCAGATGACGCCGGTCGACGAGATCGAAGGGCACCAGGAAAAACATGGCCGACAGGCCCGCGTAGATGAACAAGGTCGCGGCATTGAGCCCGACGAACGCGCGATTGCCCAGCAGCCGCGGCGGCGTCATCGGATGACGGCTGGCGCGTTCCCAAAACGCATAACCGGCAAGCGCTGCAAAGCCCGCCATCGCAACGCCGGCGATCATTGCGCCGTTTGCCGTGGCGGCGTTCGCCGGCCCGATCTGACTCAGTGCCCAGGCCAGAGCACCGAGCGCGGCGGCAAGGAGGACCGCGCCTGCAATATCGAACTGCCGCGGTTCATGCTGATCGGCGGGCGCATAACCCAGCAGCAATGCGAAGGCCGCCAGCGCAATTGGAGGGTTGATTGCAAAGACCCATTGCCAGCCGAAACTCTCAGTCAGCCAGCCGCCCAGCACCGGCCCGCCGGCAGTAGTAAGTGCGGAGGCCGCCGCCCATACGCCGATCGCGCGGTTGCGTTCCTCCTTCGGATAGGTCGCACCGATCAGGGCCAGGCTCGACGGCGTGACAATCGCGGCGGCAACACCCTGCATGACGCGAAAGCCAATGAGCCACTCGACCGAGGGCGCTATCACGCAGGCCGCCGACGCAAGTCCAAAGCCAAGGCATCCGGCACCCAAGATGCGCGCCTTGCCGTAGTGGTCGGCAAGCGCGCCGCCGATCAGCGTCAGCGCCGCGAGCGCCAGCACATAGCCATTGACCACCCATTGGACCGAGGCGAGGTCGGCGCCAAAAAATGCGCGCAACTTCGGCAGCGCGACGGTGAGCGCGGAACCATCGATGAAAGCCATTGACGACGCGAGCACGCAGGCGGCGAGCACCATGCGACGGTGTCGCGGTGCAATCTCGCGCCCGAGCGCGCGCGGGCACGGCTGGGCGTCGATGACGCCGCGGTCGCATGGCTCGACGAAGGGCTGTGCCATGCCTGCAAGCATGCCACGGCCGGGCCGTGCACGGAATTGGTGTCGCGGAGCTCCAAAGATGTTGGCGCGCATCTCATTCAGGTGTCGTCCCCGCGACCCGGCCTTCGCTCGCTTCGCGAGCTTCGGCGGGTTCAAGTCCGACGAAGCGTGGAGCGCGAAGGCGGAAGGCGGGGACCCAGTACGCCGTATCGCGCGCGGTGGTTACTGGATGCCCTGCATTCGCGGGGCATGACAGTGGAGGTTGTTATCGAAACTGGCGCGCGTGGCACCAACTTTGTGGCACCACCTTCCTTGTCATCAATTCAGCAGGATGGAATACTCTTTAAAGCTCGCACATTTTGCGCAAACAAGAACGCGAGATTCAGGGGGATCATTCATGCCACGTCGCCTTCGGCGCATCTTCGCGGTACTCGTCATTTCAGCCCTGGCGCTGAGCGGACGAGCCACTGCCGACACTTATCCGTCCAACAAAATCACCCTCGTCGTCGCATTTGCCGCGGGCGGTGTTGCCGACACGCTGGCCCGCATGGTCGGCCAAGGCCTGAGCGAGCGCCTGCATCAGCCGGTTGTGGTCGAAAACCGCGGCGGCGCCGGCGGCAACATTGCGGCCAGCGTGGTCGCGCACGCGGCGCCCGATGGCTACACGCTGCTGGTCACCACGACGGCGATCGCCATCAACGAAACATTGCGCGAGACCAAGACATTTGCGGCGACTGATTTCAAGACGG
Organism: uncultured Alphaproteobacteria bacterium; assembly: GCA_963735285.1. Lineage (GTDB taxonomy): Bacteria > Pseudomonadota > Alphaproteobacteria > Rhizobiales > Xanthobacteraceae > Pseudolabrys. Next base: position 58,934 of record CAVTKN010000019.1, read on the forward strand.
TGGCGATCGTCGCCTCAAGTCCCGAGGCGCTGGTGACCAGCCCAAGCAACCCGGCCAATAACCTTGCCGAATTCGTCAAGGCGGCAAAAGGCAAGACCATCAATTTCGGCTCGGCCGGAGTCGGCAGCGGCTCGCACATCGAAGCCGAATATTTCTTCAAGAAGATTGCCGGGATCGAGGCCACGCATGTGCCCTTCCAGGGCGGCGCGCCAGCAATCAACGCAACGCTCGGCAACCAGATCGATCTGCTCGCGACAACATTGGGCGGCGGCGCGGCCGCACAAGTTGCCGCCGGAAAACTCAAGGGCCTCGGCATCGCGGCCGAAAAGCGCGCACCGGTTACGCCGAACGTGCCGACTTATGCGGAAGGCGGATTCCCCGGATTTTTCGCGGCGTCATGGGTCGGCTTCTTTGCGCCCGCCAAGACCGACCCGCAGATCATTGCCGCGCTCAACACGGCCATCAATGACACGATCAAGAATCCCGATGTTCAACAGAAGCTCGCCACCATCGGCTTCGATCCGATCCAGGGCTCGCCGGCGCAGGCCGAGGCCATGTTCAAGGCCGAAGTGACCAAATGGGGCGAGATGGTCAAGGGACTGAACTTGTCGATTAAATGATACGCTTGC
>CAVTKN010000020.1:0-19046 GCA_963735285.1 uncultured Alphaproteobacteria bacterium
CCAACCCTCTCCCCAATGGGGAGAGGGACATTTTACATAGATGCCCAAACGTACCGACATCAAATCGATCCTGATCATCGGCGCCGGCCCGATCGTCATCGGCCAGGCCTGCGAATTCGACTATTCCGGCACGCAAGCCTGCAAGGCGCTGAAGGAAGAGGGCTACCGGATCATCCTGGTGAATTCCAATCCGGCGACGATCATGACCGACCCGGATCTTGCCGACGCGACCTACATCGAGCCGATCACGCCGGAAATCGTCGCCAAGATCGTCGAGAAGGAACGCCCCGACGCGCTGCTGCCGACCATGGGCGGCCAGACTGCGCTGAATTGCGCGCTCAGCTTGCGCAAGATGGGCACGCTGGAAAAATTCAACGTCAAGATGATCGGCGCCACCGCCGAAGCCATCGACAAGGCGGAAGACCGCGAGCTCTTCCGCGAGGCGATGACCAAGATCGGCCTGCCGACACCGCGCTCGCACCAGATCAAGACATTGCCCCAGGCGCTGGAAGCGCTCGAGGACATCGGGCTGCCCGCGATCATCCGGCCGTCCTTCACCCTCGGCGGCACCGGCGGCGGCATCGCCTACAACAAGGCGGAGTTCATCGACATCGTCGAAGGCGGCATCGACGCCTCTCCGACCAACGAGGTGCTGATCGAGGAATCGGTGCTCGGCTGGAAAGAATTCGAGATGGAGGTGGTGCGCGACAAAAAAGACAACTGCATCATCATCTGCTCGATCGAAAACGTCGACCCGATGGGCGTGCACACCGGCGATTCCATCACCATCGCGCCGGCGCTCACGCTGACCGACAAGGAATACCAGATCCTGCGCGACGCCTCGATCGCGGTGCTCCGCGAGATCGGCGTGGAAACCGGCGGCTCGAACGTGCAGTTCGCCATCAATCCCGTCGACGGGCGGCTGGTGGTGATCGAGATGAATCCGCGCGTGTCGCGCTCCTCGGCGCTGGCTTCCAAGGCGACCGGCTTCCCGATTGCAAAGGTCGCGGCAAAGCTGGCCGTCGGCTACACGCTCGATGAGATCGCCAACGACATCACCGGCGGCGCCACGCCCGCCTCGTTCGAGCCGACGATCGATTACGTCGTCACCAAGATTCCGCGCTTTGCCTTCGAGAAATTCCCCGGCGCCTCGAACGTGCTCACCACCTCGATGAAGTCGGTGGGCGAAGCCATGGCCATCGGCCGCACCTTCCAGGAAAGCCTGCAAAAGGCGCTGCGCTCGCTGGAGACCGGCCTTACCGGCCTCGATGAAATCACCGTCGAAGGCTTCGATGTCGCGAAAGGCATCGATGATGCCGACAACAAGGCAGCGATCCGCGCCGCGCTCGGCTCGCCGACGCCGGACCGCCTGCTCAAGATCGCGCAGGCCATGCGGCTCGGAGCGACCGATGAGCTCATCCACAACGCCTGCCGCATCGACCCCTGGTTCCTGAACCAGATGCGCGAACTCGTCGAAATGGAAGCCGAAATCAGGGCCAAGGGCCTGCCGACAACGGCCGCCCCGTTTCGCCGGCTGAAGGCCATGGGCTTTTCCGACAAGCGGCTCGGCAAGCTGACCGGCAACGATGCCGAGACGGTGATGGCCAAACGCCGCAAGCTCGACGTGCGGCCGGTGTTCAAGCGCATCGATACCTGCGCCGCCGAATTCGCTTCGCCGACGGCTTATATGTATTCGACCTACGAGACGCCGTTCGCCGGAAAAGTTGCCGACGAAGCGGCGCCCTCCGACAAGAAGAAGGTCATCATCCTCGGCGGCGGGCCGAACCGCATCGGCCAGGGCATCGAATTCGACTATTGCTGCTGCCACGCCTGCTTCGCGCTGAAGGAGGCGGGCTTTGAAACCATCATGATCAATTGCAATCCGGAAACGGTGTCGACCGACTATGACACCTCCGACCGGCTTTATTTCGAGCCGCTGACGCCGGAAGACGTGCTGGAGATCATCGACACCGAGCGCAGCAATGGCACGCTGCACGGCGTGATCGTGCAGTTCGGCGGACAGACGCCGCTGAAACTTGCCGAGCATCTGGAAAAGGCCAAGGTTCCCATTCTCGGCACCTCGCCCGACATGATCGACCTCGCCGAAGACCGCGACCGCTTCAAGAAGCTTCTCGACAAGCTCAAGATGCGCCAGCCGAAGAACGGCATCGCGACATCCCCCAATGCAGCACGCGCGATCGCCGAGGAGATCGGCTATCCGGTGGTGATCCGCCCCTCCTACGTGCTCGGCGGCCGCGCCATGGAAATCGTGCGCGATACGGCCCAGCTCGATCGTTATCTGGCGCGCCTGTCATCCGATCTCGACCGGCCGAGCGAACTGGTGGTCTCGAAAAAGAGCCCGTTGCTGATCGACCGCTATTTGTCCGACGCCACCGAGGTCGACGTCGATTGTCTCGCCGACGGCAAGGACACCTTCATCGCCGGGATCATGGAGCACATCGAGGAAGCCGGCATTCATTCGGGCGATAGCGCTTGCGCGCTGCCGCCGCATTCGCTCGACAAGAAGACGCTTGCGGAACTCGAGCGGCAAACTCGTGCGCTGGCGCTGGCGCTCAATGTCGGCGGCCTGATGAACGTGCAATACGCCATCAAGGACGGCGACATCTACGTGCTGGAGGTCAACCCGCGCGCCTCGCGCACCGTGCCATTCGTCGCCAAGGTCATCGGGCTGCCGGTCGCCAAGATCGCCGCCCGCGTGATGGCCGGCGAGACGCTCAAGAGCTTCAACCTCAAGCCGGCCCAGCTCAAGCACCGGGCGGTGAAGGAAGCCGTGTTCCCCTTCGCGCGCTTCCCGGGCGTCGACACCGTGCTCGGGCCGGAGATGAAATCAACCGGCGAGGTGATGGGGATCGACGGCTCGTTCGAGATCGCCTTCGCCAAGAGCCAGATCGGCGGAGGCACCAACCTGCCGCGCAGCGGGACGGTGTTCGTTTCGGTGCGGGACGCCGACAAGGCGCGCATCCTGCCGGCCGTCAAACTTCTGGCCTCCCTTGGTTTCAAGACCATCGCGACCTCGGGAACCCAGCGCTACCTCGCGGAACAAGGGGTCGAGACCGCCAAAATCAACAAGGTCCTGGAAGGCCGGCCCCACATCGTGGATGCCATCAAAAACGGCGGTGTTCAGCTTGTTTTCAATACCACCGAGGGGGCTGCGGCCCTGGCCGACAGCCGTTCCCTGCGCAATGCGGCCCTCTTGCATAAAGTGCCGTACTACACCACTCTTTCAGGGGCCGTCGCTGCGGCGCAGGGCATCAAAGCCTATCTTGAGGGCGACCTCGAGGTGCACGCCCTGCAAAGCTACTTCGGCGGTCGGGGCTGACGGCCAGTATTGGCCCACCAGACCTGAGTGACGGCACGAGCGAGGCCGGAAAATCCATTGTCGCGGCATCAGGTAAGGCTGGCCGCGACGGGTTTTTTTGACCGGCCCTCGTCTACATGACTCCGGTTTCGCGGGTGACCGTGGCCGGAGTCGTATTACGAGTCGATTGGACGGAACTTTGAAGGCGAAAGGTTCTTGGCGGCGCTGAAGGTCGTTCTGATTGTTTCGGGCGCCCGCCGGGAGGAGATGAGACGATGGAAAAGATTCCAATGACGGCCGCGGGCTACACGGCGCTTGAGACCGAGCTCAAGCATTGCCAGCAGGTCGAGCGCCCGCGCATCATCCAGCAGATCACCGAGGCGCGCACGCACGGCGACCTGTCGGAGAATGCCGAGTATCACGCCGCCAAGGAGCAGCAGTCGCTCAACGAGGGCCGCATCGCCGAGCTGGAAGACAAGCTGGCGCGCGCCGACGTGATCGACGTGTCGAAGCTGTCCGGTGACACCATCACCTTCGGCGCCACCGTGACGCTGGTCGACGAGGACACCGACGAGAAGAAGGTGTGGCAGATCGTCGGCGAACCAGAGGCCGACGCCAAGAAGGGCCGCATTTCGATCACCTCGCCGCTCGCCAAGGCGCTGATCGGCAAGACCAAGGGCGCGGTCGTCGAGGTCAACGCCCCCGGCGGCGCCAAGGGCTACGAGATCAAGAAAGTCGACTGGAAGTAGGCGCGCGAATAGCGCGCCGTCATGGCCGGCCTTGTGCCGGCCATCTCGCTTAGCAGGGCAATGCCGTGCCACATGAATCGGGATGGCCGGGACAAGCCCGGCCATGACGGGAGTGCGCCGCGTGCGCCGGAATGGCGATAGATCCACCAGCCATCGCATTACCGGATGGTTTACCCATCGTTAAGGTTGGCACAACCAATCTGTAATACCGTCAATCAGCACTCGTCTTTTGATCAGGCCTCTGGATCCGCGGATCATGTCGCCAAGTGAATCCATCCACGGGGTTGAAGCCCGCTACGCGCTTTACGGGCTCGACGCCGAGGCCCGCGGCGCCATCAAGCGGATGTGGCCGACGATTGCGCCATATCTCGAGAGTGCAGTCGACGCGATCCTCGATGCGACCGAGAATCTGCCGGCCGTATCGGCCATCGCGAAGAAACACCGGGCTTTGATCAAGCAGCTTGAGCTGTCGCACCTGAAAGCGCTGCTCAACGGGGAACTTGACGCTCCCTATTTTAAATCGTGCCGGGAAACCGTCGAGCAGGAAGCAACGCTCGGGTTTGACGCGCGCCTGCGCAGCACCGCGGGAAACTACGTGCTGCGGGCGGCGATCGATGCGCTTGCCCGCAAGCACCGGTTCGCGCCCGGCAAGCTCGCCGAAAGCACAAAGCTGCTGTCGCAGGCGATCGCATTCGACGTTGCAAATGCAATGACGCTGCATCGCGAAAAGGCAACAAAGGCCGTGGAAGTGCGGCGAACAAAGATCGACGAAGCCATCGCCGACTTCGGCAGCGCCATCGGCGATGTGCTCACAGCCATCACCAATGCCTCCACATCGCTGACAACGACTTGCTCGACCATGCGCGAGGTCGCTGACGAGACGCTCAACCGCATGGCTGTCGCATCGAAGGCGGCATCGGAAACCACGGAACGGGTGATGAGCACCAGCCAGGCGACTGAAGAGCTGTCCGGCTCGAATTCAACATATTGGCCAGGAAGCAACGCGCGGCATGGATATGGCAAGGGCCGCCGTCGGCGATACACAACGCGCGCAGCAGGCCATCCAGTCGCTGAACAACACCGCCGAACGCATCGGCTCGATTGTCAGCATCATCTCGACCATCGCATCACAAACCAACCTGCTGGCGCTCAACGCCACCATCGAAGCGGCGCGCGCCGGAGAAGCCGGCAAGGGTTTCGCGGTGGTCGCCTCCGAAGTGAAGGCGCTCGCCAATCAAACTTCGCGCGCCACCGACGAAATCTCGCAGCAGGTCGCCAGCATCCAGGACGCCACCCGAAAGTCGGTTGACGAGATTTCGTCGATTGCGCGCTCGATCGACCAGTTGACGGTCGCCGCCACCAGCATCGCCTCGGCGGTCGAAGAGCAAAGCATGACCACCGGCGAAATCGCCGTCAGCATCCAGACGGCAGCGGATCATACCGCGAGCGCGTCGGCCGAAATTTTGTCGGTCGAGCAGGCCGCCGGCCGCAGCGCGCAGGCATTCAGCGACATCACCGATTTGACGGCGCGCGTGTCCGCGCGCGCGCAGGACCTGGAAGCGAAAGTATCGACGTTCTTCAATCGCGTCCGCGCGGCGTGAGGTCGTCCAGCTTCTGACGTGACCGCACAGCACGTCATGGCCGGGCTTGTCCCGGCCATCTCGATTCATCGGGCAAAGCGTTGCCCACCTAAGCGGGATCGCCGGGACAAGTTTACAGCCGGGCCGGCCAGCGGCCGGACCCGGTTGCCCGGCGATGACAGCGTAGCGCGTGCCCCGGAATGACGTGTGAGGGGCGTTACCGAATGCCGCAAGCCTTCCATCGGCGCCAAGGCTTACGAGACCAAGAAAGTCGAATCGCGGTGAAGCCCGCTCGCGGCGGTGTTTTCGCCAGGTCTATCCGCCCGCGAGAATCGTAGCCTTCTTTTGCTCGTATTCGTCTTTTTGGATTTCTCCGCGCGCAAAGCGCTCGCTGAGAATCTGCAAAGCCGAATGGCTAGGGGCACGCCATGACGGCAATTCCCAGCCATGGTGACCTCCGCCGAGCGAACGCCGAGCAATGAAGAAGATTGCCGCGAAGATGACGATCATGAACAGCATCATGAGAAGGCAAATCCACCAAAATTGCCACGCATAACCGTCGTTCCACATCATCCAGCCCGGACCCGGTCCGTACCACTGCGGCGGTTGTGGAGCGGTCGGCGCCTGCGTCTGAGCGAGCGCCTCGAGCGGCTGCAACATGACAATGAGGAAAACCACAAGCAGTGCCGATAATCTTTGATACATAACTAAATCTCCATTGCGACGATTGTTCAGTCTCGTTCCGCATGATCGGTCAGGTTTGCGGTTGTGCAGGCTCCAATGGCGTGCGGCGTGCGACCATAAACTGGTCAAATTCGGCTCTGTCTTTCGCTACCCGCAATCGCGACAGAAATTCCCGAAACTCGCGCTGCTCCTCTTCCAGACGACGAAGCGTCGCGGTTCGATATTCGTCGAAGGCCTGATTGCCGCTGGTATGCGGCGGCCGATCCGAATTCTGCGCACGGCTGACCGTATCTTCGCGCCACTGACCAAAACTAATTCCACAGCAGTTCATTTTTCGCTCCTTAGTGTGTGAGCCGAGACCGCAAAACCCGGCGGCCCCAACGAGAAGGCAAGGATCGCGATTGCGATCCGGCGCGGCATTTTCCACGCGTCAAATTGTGCAGATGCTGCGATCTAGCGGCAGCGACCGCGCGAGCCTCCCATCATGAGCAAGCAGAGCGCGATCATGATGAAGGGAAAAAGCCAGGTTAATTCCATGGGTAATTCCCTCCTTTAAGTCTCGTGACAGGCATAGGACCCTCCGGTTTTTCGATCTTGGACAAAAACGTCATTCAATTTGCTAGCTGCGACAGGGGTCGCATTCGGCAATTGCGGTGCCGAGCAAGCTCTTCTGTAGCCTTAGACGAGAGGGGGTCTGAAAAAGTTACAGCCGGCGTGCCGGTCAGCGCTGAGGCCTGTCACCAACCGGCGGCGGTGCCGAGGTACAGCAGTCCGGCGAAGTGGGCTTGCAGGACAGTTCGTTGCGATAGAAATCACATCGCGCTTCGATAATTTTTTTGAATTCCTGCCGGGCCCGGTGCAGTCTCACCTTCGTGTTGCTGTGGCTAATGCCGAGGGTCTGAGCAATCTCGTCGTCCGTCAGCCCGCCAAGCGCGCTCATCATGAGGACAATGCGATGGGCCTCGGGAAGTTTCCCGATTTCACCCTCGAGACAGGCGCGCATTTGCTTGTGGGAGAGTTCCTCTTCAGGGGACGGCTTGCTGTCGACATCCGGCGATCCGATAGCCGCGGCGCGCATATCCTCGTCCGAACCATCGGGCAGCAGAACCGTCAGCTTGGCTTCCTGCGTCGACCGGCTGCGCAGCCAGTCAGATGCGGCGTTAACGGCAATGCGGTAAAGCCACGTCGACGTCTGGCCCTCCCCGTGGAAGGACGGCAGCGCCTTCGCGGCTTTCGCGAAGACGGCTTGGGTCAGGTCTTCCGCTTCCTGTGGGCCGACCATCCGCGTCAATAGCCCACGAACGCGCTGATGGTTGGCGTCGTACAGCGTACGAAACGATTCAGCTTCGTATTTCACACGGTATCCCTCGACACTTTTTAAAGAATACGCGCCGGGCGGGATCTTTTGATTGACGCAGATCAATACGAAATGATCTTCAGCCGTCCATCGGCACCATGGCCGCGTCCTTGGAATTGCGCAGCGTGAGCGACGTCTTCACGTTGCGCACGTTGGGCGCGGCGGTGAGCTTCTCGACGAAGGCCTGGAAGGTCTTGAGGTCCGGCGCCACGCATTTGAGCACGAAGTCGATTTCACCGGAGAGCATCCAGCATTCGCGCACCAGCGGCTGCGAACGCACAAATTCCTCGAACCCCACGAGATCGGCTTCCGCCTGGCTCGCGAGATGCACCATCGCGAATACCGTCACCTCGTAGCCGAGTTTCTTCTCGTCGAGCAGCGCGCGGTAACCCTTGATGTAGCCGGCCTCCTCAAGCGCGCGCACCCGGCGCAGGCACGGCGGCGCGGAAATTCCCACGCGGCTCGCCAGCTCCACATTGGTGATGCGGCCGTCATCCTGAAGCTCGCGGAGGATCTTGCGGTCGATGGAGTTGAGACGGGCGGGCACGGAACGCACCTTTGGCGGGGGTCACTGGAGCGAACATTCATAACGCGAAATATTATTTCGCGAAACAATATTGCGCGCTCTTATGATCGTGATAGGCGCAATCCGCCAACCCTGTGGGTCAGGGGGTTGCGTATCTTGCATAGCTCGGCCGAAAGCCATACATCGTGCAGGGCAAAAGAGCCGGCCAGAGTCCGGCCACCCGCGCGAAAAGCGCCAGACAACGCCCATCCAGGGGGGCGTACAACATGGCAAAGACGACCCACGCCAAGGTCATCATCATCGGCTCGGGGCCGGCGGGCTACACGGCCGCAATCTATGCCGCGCGTGCGATGCTGGAACCGATCCTGATCCAGGGCATACAGCCCGGCGGCCAACTCACGATTACCACCGACGTCGAAAATTATCCGGGCTTCGCCGATGTCATCCAGGGCCCCTGGCTCATGGAGCAGATGCAGGCGCAGGCGACGCATGTCGGCACGCGCATCGTCACCGACCATGTCAGCAAGGTCGAGCTGTCGCAGCGGCCGTTCCGGCTGACATGCGATTCCGGCGACATCTATCTCGCGGACGCCCTGATCATTGCCACCGGCGCGCAGGCGCGCTGGCTCGATCTGCCCTCCGAGCAGAAGTTCAAGGGTTACGGCGTGTCTGCATGCGCAACCTGCGACGGCTTCTTCTATCGCAACAAGGAAGTGGTCGTGATTGGCGGTGGCAATACCGCGGTCGAAGAGGCGCTGTTCCTGACGAATTTTGCGTCGAAGGTCACCGTCGTGCATCGGCGCGATGCGTTCCGTGCCGAAAAGATTTTGCAGGACCGCCTGTTCAAGAATCCCAAGATCGACGTGGTCTGGGACAGCGCGCTGGACGATGTTACCGGCGGCGACAATCCGCTGAAGGTCAGCGGCGTACGGCTCAAAAACATCAAGACCGGTACGGTGACCGAACGCCGCGTCGATGGCGTCTTCATCGCGATTGGTCATACACCGGCATCCGAATTGTTCACCGGACAACTGAAGATGAAGTCGTCCGGCTACATCGAGACCGCCGGTCATTCGACCGCGACTTCGGTGCCCGGCGTATTCGCCGCCGGCGATGTCACCGATGACATTTACCGCCAGGCTGTCACTGCCGCCGGGCAGGGCTGCATGGCGGCACTCGAAGCGGAGAAGTTCCTGGCTGCGCATGAGCATGACCGTGCAGCGGCGGAGTAGTTCATGCCTGGAGCAAACACGTCGATGGACTGGGACAAGCTGAAGGTGTTTCACGCCGCGGCTGAGGCCGGTTCGTTCACCCATGCCGGGGAGCGGCTCGGCCTGTCGCAGTCGGCGGTGTCGCGGCAGGTATCAGCGCTGGAATCCGAGCTTTCCGTCTCGCTTTTCCACCGTCACGCCCGCGGCTTGATCCTGACCGAGCAGGGCGAACTGCTTTACCGCACCGCGCACGAAGTCTTTATGAAACTCGAGGCGGCGCGCACAAAACTCACCGACAGCCGCGAACGTCCGAATGGCGAGCTCAAAGTGTCGACGACGCCCGGCATCGGCGTGCACTGGCTCACGCCGCGGCTTGGCGAATTTCTCGACCTGTATCCCGATATTCACATCACGCTCATCACCACGGATGAGGAACTGGACCTCGCGATGCGCGAGGCCGATGTCGCGATCCGCTTGCGGCAGCCGACCCAGCCCGACCTGATCCAGCGCAAGCTGTTCTCGGTTCACTTCCATGCTTACGCCTCGCCCGACTACCTCAAGCGCTTCGGGACGCCGCGCGCGCATGAGGAACTCGACAAGCACCGCATCATCCTGCTCGGCGGCGGCATTGTGCCGGCGCATCTACAGAACCGCCGCTGGCTGCTGGAAGTCAGCCGCGACGGACAAGGGCCGCGCGCGCCACACCTGACGGTGAACAACGTGCTGGGAGTCCTGCGCGCGTGCCAGCGCGGATTGGGCGTCGCCGTGCTTCCGGATTATCTGGTGGAGGAAAACGGCGGCCTGGTGCAGCTGTTCGGCGAAGCCGACACGCTCGCGCTCGACGCATACTTTGTCTATCCGGAAGAACTCAAGTCGGTCGCGCGCATCCAGGTCTTCCGTGACTTTCTCGTCGCCAACGCGCAGCGCTGGCATTTCTGATTTTCATTATCGCCGAAACGAATAATAATATTCATGACTCGCTATGTGGGCTTGTTGCCCACGTGCTTATCATCACGCGCGTTTGAACGACGGATGCGCATGGCAGTCATGCGGCTATCGGCGTTGTCCGAGTCGGATGTGCTTCGCATACTCCCATCTCGCTGTTGTGCCGGACAGATATCCTCCCAGAATCACCGGTGCGCAGCATGTTCCCCTCTGGAAGATGTTGCCGGCCCCCACGCTGGCAATCACTGCAACCGGGCCCCTCAGGGGCCCGGTTTTTTTCGTAACGCCGAAACAGAGCAACGCGCGACCTGGGGGCGCATCAACTGGTTATTCAGCTGGCCGTCATCCGCGGTCGCTGATGATGCGCGAATGCACACGCCGAACGTCAGTCTCCGTTTGCCGGTTCGCCGCCAACTGTCGCGATTGTATTGCAACGCACGCGGTACCGACCTCGACCGAACTGTCGCCGCGACGGCCGCCGACGATGTCATTGTATAGCCATGCACGCGTTGCATATTGGAGGTGTGTGGCAAACGCTCTCACGCAAAAGTCATAGGAAATACCGGTGAAAACCGTCTAGGAACCGCCGGCCCAGCCCCTCGTTGCCTTAGGCTTCTCAGGCGTCCTGGGCCCGACCAGCCAAAACCGGCACGAACTGCTGTTTTGGCCTGCCGTGCAAAATAGCCACAGTCCACAGGTCTTCTGGGTGGATTATTGGGAAATACGTAACTGGCTATGCACTATCAGTTACAATGGGTTGGACATATAAGGGGCCGCGCCTGCCCCCTGACAGCTTTGGGAGATACGTGGTGAAAAGTGCCCGATTTGACCGCCTGCTGGCCTCGACCGCGCTCGCGCTGGTGTTGGCCTTGTCCAGCCATGCCGGTTTGGCGCAGCAAAGCGATTCGCGCATCGTAGCGGCAGTGCCGGTCCCGGACACCACACTTCCCCCGCCGCCGACGGCCAAGGACCTTGCCCCAACACCGGCCCCGGCTGCGCCGGCCGCTCCCCAGGGGCGCAGCTGCTCCCACGGCCGAACCGGCCAAAGCAGCGGCAACACCGGCCGCCACCGCCGATGGCGGGGTTGGCGACAAGCTCCGCGAGCTGATCACGAGCAAGCAGTTCGATCGTCTCGTCAGCCGAAAGGCCGACCGTGCCGGCATCGAGGCTTATTACAGCGCGCACAATTACGCGCCCCTCTGGGTGAGCAACAACGCCGCGAATGACCGCGCAAAATCCGCAATCGCTTACCTCGCCCAGGCCGATGCCGTCGGTCTCGACCCGAGCGATTATCCGGCCCCCGATTTCAAGTCGGCCTCGAATGCCGACGCGCTGGCCGAGGCCGAGCTGAAGCTCACCGCCTCCGCCCTCACCTTTGCGCGCCAGGCGCAGATCGGCCGCATCCATTACACGCGTGTCAGTGCCGACATCCAATTCGATCTGAATGCGCCGGATCCCGCCGACGTTCTCGCGAAACTCGCCGACGGCAGCGACGCGGCCAAGGTGCTCGATGGCTTCAATCCGCCGCAGGCCGAATTCAAGGCGCTCAGGGAAAAGCTTGCGGAGCTGCGCAGCGGGAAAACCGCCGATAGCAAAGCCGAGGACAAGCCCGCGCAGCCGCGCGTGCATGTCCCCGAAGGCAAGATCCTGCGTCCCGGCATGAAGGACGCGCGCGTTGCGGCCCTGCGCAAGCGGCTCGACGTTGCCGGCGACAAGGACAATCAGCTTTACGACGACGCGGTGCGCGATGCGGTGAAAACATTCCAGACGGAAAGCGACATCGGCGTCGATGGCAATCTCGGCTCCAACACGGTCCGTGCGCTCAACGGCGAGCAGAAGGAAGCGCATCGCCCGTCCGCCAATCCGGTCGATACGATCATCGTGAACATGGAGCGCTGGCGCTGGTATCCGCGCGATCTGGGCAATCCGCACGTGGTCGTCAACATCCCTGACTACAGCCTGTCGCTTTTCAACGACGGCAAGGTCTATTGGAAAACCAGGATCGTCGTCGGCAAGCCCGACAAAGCCACGCCGCTGGTCAGCGCGGAGATGAAGTTCATCACCGTCAATCCGACCTGGAACGTGCCGCCGTCGATCATCGAGAAGGAATATCTCCCGGCGTTGCAGGAAGATCCGCAGGCGCTCGACCGCATCGGCCTGAAGCTGACGCAGGATGCGGATGGCACCGTTCACATCTCGCAGCCGCCCGGCGCCGGCAACGCGCTTGGCCGTATCCGCTTCAATTTCCCCAACAAGTTCCTCGTGTACCAGCACGATACGCCGGACAAATACCTCTTCGCCCGCGACAAGCGCGCCTACAGCCATGGCTGCATGCGCGTGCAAAACCCGCTCACTTACGGCGAGAAACTGCTGTCGCTGGTGCTGCCGAAGGAGCACTACACCGAAGCGCGGCTGGAGAGCATGTTTGGCGGCAGCGAAATCAACATCAACTTCCCGAAGTTCATCCCGGTCCATCTGACGTACCAGACGGCCTTCGTGGATGACGCGGGCAAGCTGCAAATCCGTGACGATGTGTACGGCCGTGACGCGAAAATGATCGGGATCCTCAAGAGCAGCGAGCGCAAGGTTGCCGACCTCGCGGTCGAACGCGCGCCGAATTCCTCGTCCAAGCCGGTGCGCATGCCGGTCGGCATGTATGGCGGCAACAGCAACGGCTACAGCGGCGGCGGATCCGGTTTCTTCGACTGGATGTTCGGCGGCGCGCAGGCCGGCCCACGCCCCTACCCGCCGCGCAACGTCCCGACCAGCCCGCGCGGAAACGGAAACGGCCGCTACAGCGCCCGCTAAACCGGAAAATTACTGTCAGTTACAAACGCCGGCGAAAAATTTCGCCGGCGTTTTGTTTCGACAATGGTCATTGGCAAAAATGGTACAGGCGGGTGGACTTGAACCACCGACCTCTGGTTCCACAGACCAGCGCTCTAACCAACTGAGCTACGCCTGCACGCGCGATGGGCTTCATCCGGTGCCCGATCCAAGCGGGCGGAACCTAGGTGCCGCCCGCGTTTTTGGCAAGCGGGCATGACGACCGGCACGCCTGAATAGACAAAGCCCGGACTTTGCGGTCCGGGCTTTGGCCAGCCTGCTCCCCAAGCAGGCGATTTATTCGAATGCGTCAGGCGGCCTTGTTGAAGGTGCTGCTGATGCTTTCCTTGATCGGCTCGGCAGTTTCGGTCGCTACCTTTTGCGCATGCTCGGATAGCTCCTTGGCCTGGGCGACCATGGTGTCGAACTGCTTGCGCATGTAGGCGCTCGAGAGCTCGACAACCTCGGAATAAGACTTGGCGCTCATCAGCTCGGACATCAGGTCGAAGGCTGCATCGCTGTTTGCGCGTGTGGTCTCGATCAGCTTGAGGCCGTAGCTGGCGCAGCCCTTGGAGGCGGTAGAATAGGTGTCCTCAAGCACATCGGTGGCCTGCTCGGCCGCGCTCTTGACCTTGTCGTAATTTTCCTTGGCCTGCGCGATGCCCTTTTCGGCAAATTCCCGAAATGCGGTCGGCACCTCGAATTTGGGCACCTCAAACTTGGGCATTTCGAACTTCGGCATTTCAAACTTCGGCGCGTCAAAAGCGGGCGCGTTGATCGCGACCGGCTTCGTTTTCATTTTCGGCGTGGCAGCCGCAGTGGAGGTGGTTTCAGCCATGACAGTCATCCTTGACTTGGGAGGGCACTGTTCGCGTCAGGGCCGTCACCCTCGACAATCCGGCCCGCGCTGTCGCAATGCCACCGGGCGTGAATTTCTCTTGCCGCGCGGTGGACTGAATAAAATACATGTAATCCAGTTTTTGATGCATTGCAATAAAAAATATTGCATTGCACAATAAGACATACCTATCGCGCGCCGGGCCAAAAAGGACCGGCGTGTGTACGCGCCGAACGCGGATTTCGGCCTCAGTGCTGGGTGGCTTGGCCACCCATCTTGGCCGCGCGCTTGCTCAGTTCCTTGGCCTGGTCGGTGAGCGTCGCGATCTGGCTGTTCACGTAGTCGGTATGGAGCGCCACGACGTCTTTGGGCTCTTTCGCCTGAAGCAGTTTCTGGGCAAAGGCGAAAGACGACGTGATGTTGCGTTCCGCAAAGCCGATCGCAAGCTCGCCCATCTCTTTGGCGCCAGCCTGCGCAGTGACGGCATGGGTTTCGGCGGCATTCACCGCGTGCTGGGCCGCCGAAATGAAAATATCAAAAGCCTGTTTGGCCTGTTCGACGCTCTTTTCCGCCAACGCGCGCATGTCGGCCGGGATTTCGAACCGCGGGCCATCTTCTGCTGACATGAAACCCTCCTGCATTTCCGCCGCCCACAGCGTTAACCCTGTCTGGGCCGATACGTTGCACGCACTCGCCATGGAACTTGGCTGCATTAAGGATATTGCGGCTTGCCTCCGGATATCCCGGGCAAGTCGTGGACGCCACGCAACGGCAGCCTTATTAAGGTTTCATTAGCCGTAACTTGTGCGACACCGCGATGACGGAACCCGATCTGCATTTCAAATATTTGCGCGAGCCGCAGCTCGCGGCACACGCGCTCAATCCGGCGCCTGTCTGGCTGTGGAGCGCAGATGCCGATCGCATTCTCTGGGCCAATCCGACCGGAGCGGCAATTTTCGACGCACCCTCCCCCGGCGCAATTGCCGCACGGACATTCGAGCCACGCCATACGGCAGCGGTGCAGATCGCGCGTCTTGCCGGAACTTTGCCGCAAGGCGGCGCGCCGCGCCTGGAACGGCTGCGCGGCTTTGGCGCGAGCTTCGGTGGTGCACTGATCTGCCTGTGCTCACGTGTCAGGCTCAGTGACAATCAACCGGCGGTGTTGGTGGTGTCGGCCGAACGCGCCGGCAAAGAGCTTGCCCTGCCCGAGCGGGCGCACCGTTTGCTCGAAAACGGCAATGCACCCGCCGCGATATTTACTGCGGACGGTGAGCTCATCGAGGCGCGGCCGGCTGCGCGGGAGCGGCTGGGCGACAAGCTCGACCTTATGGCCTTCGGCGCCGATAAACTCGCGCGCGAGGCAACACTCAATGGCTTCGCCGAAGGCGAAACACGGGCCGGGCGTGCGAGTATCCTCAAGCTCGGGGCCGGGGCGACATTTGCGTTGCTCGTCGTTTTCAGCGCGCCGCAAGCCATCGCGAACGCTGCTGAACGGGAGCCCGAGCCACCGAAGATCCCCAATCCGACGCGAACGGAACCAACATCACCGCAGCGTCCTTTTCGGTTTGTCTGGGAAACCGATGCGAAGGGGTTCTTCACGCTGGCAAGCCAGGCCTTCGCCGATCTGCTCGGCCCGAAGACGGCTGCCGCACTTAACCGCAAATGGTCCGAGATCGCCCAGGTCTTGAATCTCGATCCGGAAGCCAAAATTGCGAGCGCGCTCGCCGCCCAGGAAACCTTCAGCGGAATTTTTGTGTCTTGGCCGGCGGATCAGACCGATGAGCGCATTGCGGCCGAAATGTCGGGCCTTCCGGTGTTCGATCGTGACCGGCAATTCAAGGGCTTCCGGGGTTTCGGCATCTGCCGCGACGTTGAGAAGCTGACGGATCTGCACCGCCGCCGCGCAGCGCGCGCAGAGCCGCCGGCAATTGTTTCAGAACCTGAAATCCAAGGTCCTGCCGTTCCCGTCCGCGCCGCCGCCACCCGTGGAAAAACCGGCGCTGAACGCCCGCGAGCGAAGCGCCTTTCAGGAACTCGCGCGCGAACTCAGCGAACGCCTGAAACGGCCGTCGGCCAAAACCGAGGCAGCAACTCCCGACGATTTTGGTGCCGAGGAAGTTTCTGCGCCTGTCGAACCGCCGCGCGAGCCGACGAAGGCCGGCCGCGACGCGCATGACAGCAGACCGATCCTCGACCGGTTGCCGGTCGGCATCCTGGTCTATCGCCTCAACAGCCTGATCTACGCGAACCGGGCATTCCTGGAGTGGACTGGCTATCCGACGCTGGAGGCGCTGAGTGAAGCAGGTGGCCTCGACAGCCTGTTCATCAACTCAAAAAGCAAATCGTCATCCGGCGACACGAAAAACGGCACCAAGTCGCTCACGATTGCCACCGTCAATGGAAAACAGAAACCCGTCGAGGGCCGCCTGTTCAGCGCGATCTGGAACGAAGAAAACGCGCTGGTTCTCATGATCAATACCGGCGTCGAAGCGAATGCCGAACCGGCGGACGCATCGTTGCGCCGTGAAAACGACGAGCTCCGGGCGATCCTCGATACCGCCACCGATGGCGTGCTGGTGCTCGATCGGGCTGGTCGCGTGCTTTCGGCCAACCGCAGTGCCGAGGCACTGTTCGGTTACGACGCAAAACAGTTCGTCGAACTTTCGGTCGGCGAACTGCTGGTGCCCGAAAGCCGAAACGCCGTGCTTGAGCATCTCGATCAACTCGCGCGGGGTGCGGGAGCCGGCATGCTCGATGCCGGATACGAAGTGATCGCGCGCGTCCGTCAAGGCGGACTCGTACCGCTGTACATGACCATGGGCAGCATCGAAGCCGGCGAAAAGCTCTGCGCGGTGCTGCGCGATATTACTGCGTGGAAACGCAGCGAAGAGGAGTTGCTGGGCGCCAAGCGAGCGGCCGAGCAGGCGTCCACAGCCAAGTCGGAGTTTCTCGCCAAGATCAGTCATGAAATCCGCACGCCGCTTAATGCCATCATCGGCTTTTCCGAGGTCATGATGGACGAACGCTTCGGCCCGATCGGCAACGAGCGCTATCGGCAATATCTCAGGGATATTCATTCTTCGGGCGGCCATCTGATCTCGCTGGTCAACGATCTGCTCGACCTGTCGAAAATCGAAGCCGGCAAGCTCGAACTCACGTTCGTGAGCGTCAATCTCAACGACCTGGTGCAACAGTGCGTTGCCATCATGCAGGAGCAGGCAAACCGCGAACGCGTGATCATCCGCACGTCGCTGCCTGCAAGCCTGCCGCAGATTGTTGCCGATGCGCGATCGATGCGTCAGATAGCCCTGAATTTGCTGTCGAACTCGATCAAGTTCACGGGCGCTGGCGGCCAGGTGATCATTTCGACGGCCTTGACCGATGACCAGGAAGTCGTGCTGCGCGTGCGCGATACTGGCGCCGGGATGAGCGAAAAGGAGTTGCAGACCGCGCTCGAACCGTTCCGCCAGGTGGCGACCGCAGCACGTTGGGGTTCAAGCGGAACCGGGCTAGGCCTGCCGATTACCAAGGCCCTTGCTGAGGCCAATCATGCCCGCTTCCGTATCACCAGTCACGTCGACGACGGCACACTGGTCGAATTAGCGTTCCCGGTCACACGAGTGCTGGCGCAGTAAATCCGAAATCGGATAGGCTCCTTGCATGAGCCGTTGGTTCCGCTGCGCGATTGTTGTGCTGGCGTTCTCGTTTGGCGCGCCTGCAATGCGCGCGAGGGCAGCCGAACCTGTCGACCTGCTCCTCGTCCTGGCAGCCGATGTGTCGCGAAGCGTCGACAGCCAGAAGTTCCAGTTGCAGCGTGAAGGCTATGCCGCGGCGCTCGCCAATCCCCGCGTCCTCGACGCGATCCGTGCCGGCCGGAACGGGCGAATTGGCGTGCTGTTTCTCGAATGGTCGGGACTTGGCAACCAGAAGGTCGTGATTGACTGGATGCTCGTTGACGGGCCGAAAGCCGCGCAGGCATTTGGTGACCGATTGCTCGAGTCACCGCGCTCTTTCGCCGATCGCACCTCCATCAGCGGCGGCATTGATGCCGCTGTGGCACAGCTTGCACAGGCACCCTTTAGCGCCGAGCGGCGCACCATCGATGTTTCCGGAGACGGCACCAACAATGCCGGCCGCGATATCGGTCAGGCGCGGGATGAAGCGCTGGCACTCGGCATCACGATCAACGGGCTCGTCATCCTCAGTGACACGCCGCTGCCCTGGAATCCCGAGCACACCAATCCGCCTGGCGGTCTGGCCAAATACTATCGCGACAATGTCACCGGTGGGCCTGGCAGCTTCGTCTTGGAGGCCAAGGACTTCAATTCGTTTGGGCAGGCCATTATCAAAAAAATGATCGCGGAAATTGCCGACGCCCGCTAAGGCGTATCTTTGGCGGATCGTTGCAGCAGTAGCCTTAACCGGGCAGAGCCAGCCATGAAAGGGTCACATACCCCGTTCAGGTATGGCGGCAGCGGAGCCGATGCTATAGTCCGTCGGCGTAGACGCTGAAACTACCGGAACACCCCCTTTGACAGCCGCAACCGGCCTAAAACGCCTGGGAATTGTCTTGCTCGCCGTCATCGCGGTCGGGTTGGTCGTGCTCACAACAGCCGGCTACCTGATTTCAGCCGATGCGGTGCGCCAACAGGTCGTCGGAGAAATCCGTGCGGTCACCGGTCTCGAGCCGGTTTTGCGGGGCAAAGCGAGCGTATCGCTGTTTCCCTCCGGCAGCGTCAGCTTTGCCGACGTGGTACTGGGCGACGCCGGGCAGCCAGCCCTTACCGCCGAACGTCTAACCGCGCGCTTGCGGTTTTTTCCGCTGCTGATTGGCCGAGTGGAAATAGCCGACGTCTCGCTGGACCATCCGAACATTGCCATCGAAATGCAGGCGAATGGTCAATCCAACTGGGCCGGCCTGATCGAAGCGCTGACGCGCAGCCAAAGCGCGACACAACGTCTCGCTGCTTTTTCCGAGATGCGCATCGACGGCGGCACCGTCGTTATCCGC
>CAVTKN010000021.1:0-33181 GCA_963735285.1 uncultured Alphaproteobacteria bacterium
GGCCAAATGCCGGCGGCTTCTTTTGTGGGGCAATACCGGTTCGGGCCGCTAAACCTGCTCTGCGTTTAGATAAGCGAGCCGCGCGCCACAAAAGGCGCAAACTAGCCCTAGTCCCAATGCCGACAAGCCCGCGACCACGTCGACCGTGCCGCCAAGATTGCCGGTCTTGCTCATGATGCCTCCGGCGGTGGCGGCCACGAACACCAATGCGATCAGGAAGCGCTGGGCCAGCCGGTAGACCAGTTCGCGCTCACGTGCTGCCGCGATTAAATAGGCGGCGGCGGCCCAACCTCCGACAAAGCCAGCACCAGCGATCGCCCACCAGGCCATCGCCGAGATAAATTGTTGTTTGTTGCCGGTGGCGCTGTCGCGCAAAACCGCGTCGAGCCCGAGGCCAAATACTGTCAGAAGAATATGCATGACCAGCGCCGCGAATACGCCGCACGCAATGGCTGCTGCATAATGAAGTCGGCGGAGGGCGTCGGTATCCATCGCGGTCGTCCGAACAGGCTGCGGCGGGGCTGACCGCCGCCGCACCATACCGATCGCAACGCTGCACGTGAACTGCGAATTTCAGCAGCCGATTAACGGTGTTCAACCGCCCGCAGATGAGGGCTGAGGCTTTGCGCCGGGGCTGTACCGGTTTCCCGGTCGACGATGAAGCGAGGCCGTGATTTGGCCTCGAAATAAATCTTCCCGACATATTCGCCGATCACCGCAATCGCAAACGTCTGAAACGATGCGATCAGCAGGAACAGCAGCATGACTGACGTCCAGCCCTGCACCGTCTGGCCGGCCAGCCAGGTGCCAAAGACCCAGAGACTCATCGCCATGAAGACGACGAACAATATGATTCCCATCAGGGCGATCATGCGGATCGGCCGTACCGACAGTGAGGTGATTCCGTTGACGGCGAGCCCAAGCATTTTCGCGAGCGTGTATTTGGTTTCGCCATGCAGCCGTGGCAGGCGGTCGAACTTAACGGTCGCGGTCCTGAAGCCGAGTTGAACAACGAGCCCGCGGAGGAATATGTGTGTTTCGCCGTACTGCGAGAGCGCGCGCAGCGCGCGATCGCCCATCAGGCGGAAGTCGGCGTGGTGCGGGATGATATCGGCGCCGAGCCAATTGAGCGTGCGATAGTAGAGACCGGCGGTGCCGCGCTTGAACCAGCTGTCCGTGGATCGTCCATCGCGCACGGCGAAAACAATCTCGGCGCCGTTGCTGAAGTGTTCGATCATTCTTGCGACGACGGAGATGTCATCTTGCAAGTCGGCGTCGAGGGAGATCACCGCGTCGGCCTTGCCGATCTGGCCGAGCAGGCCCGCCAGTAGCGCATTCTGGTGTCCGACATTGCGCGACAGCTTGAGGCCGCGAATGCGTTTCGCGTTCGCCTGTGATGCAGATTCGATCAAGCTCCAGGTGCGGTCAGTGCTGCCGTCATCCACCAGGACGACATAACTTTTGGACGAGACGGCCTTGGATTTTTCCAGTCTGTCCAGATCGGCAAGGAGACGCGCGAGCGTGTGCTGAAGGCCTGCCTGCTCATTGTAGCAGGGGATGACAAACGCAATGGTGGGTGGTTTGGCGGCGCTCATGTTCAAATTTCAGTCGCTGGCGTCTGCACTTTGTTTTCTCGCCACACTTTGTGTCGGCGACCCGCAACTACGCTTCCAGAACTGAGGAACCGAGGCCGCACGACCGCGTTGGCCGACAGTATGCCCGGGCAACGTTTACAAAGGTTTTATCGGCGTAAATACAGGTGCTTAGGGCCTGAAATCAGGAGGTTCCGCATTCCGGTGCACAGGGATTGATTGTATAGTCGAGGCGTCCTAATCCTCAGCGGGACGAGAGCTAGAACGACAAAAATGGTGGAGGAATCTTTGCGGTCCGAACGTGGTCCGGTCGCGCAGCTTGTCCGTAGTCTTGTGCGCAAGCGCGACTTTTATGCTGGCGGGCTGGTCATCCTGTTTGGCCTTGTGATGGCGTTGAAAGGCCCGAGCTATCGGCTCGGCACCTTGATGCACATGGGGCCAGGCTTTCTGCCAACGGCGCTCGGTATCATTTTGATCTTTCTCGGGCTCCTGATTGCGGGAACCGCAATGGTGACGCCAGAGAGCGATGACGAGCGCATTCTGCCTGAGCACCCCGAGTGGCTCGGCTGGGCCTGTATTCTCGCCGGGCCGCTGTGCTTCATCCTGTTCGGGAGCCTGTTCGGCCTCATCCCGGGTATCTTCTTTTGCGTCTTTGTTTCCTCGCTCGGTGACCGCACGGCGACAATAAAAAGTTCGATCATGTTGGCGACGGTGGTGACTATTTTCGGCGTTGGGTTGTTTTCATATCTGCTGCAGGTGCCGATGCCGCTGCTGACGTGGAGAGGCCTGTGATTGAAACTGCACTGACCGACCTCTGGTACGGCTTCGGGGTCGCGCTGCAGCCCCACAATCTGATGTGGTGCTTTATCGGCGTGCTCGTCGGCAACATGGTCGGCGTGCTGCCAGGCATGGGTCCGCTGGCGACCATTTCAATCCTGCTGCCGCTGACGTTCGGCATCAAACCGGTGGGCGCGATCCTGATGCTCGCCGGCGTGATGTACGGCGCGCAATATGGCGGCGCGATCTGCTCGATCCTGCTCAATTTGCCGTGTCATCCACCGCACGCTGTCACCTGTCTCGACGGCTTCCCGATGACCAAGCAGGGCAGGGGTGGCGTTGCGCTCGGCTTGACCGTGATGGCGTCGTTCGTCGGCGCCTCCTGGGGCATCACGGAAATGATTTTCCTGTCGCCGATCCTGGTGCGCGTTGCGCTTGAGTTCGGTCCCGCCAGAAATCTGTTCGCTGATGTTGCTCGGACTGTTGGCCGGCTCGACGCTGGCGCGCGGCTCTCCGCTGAAGGGCGTCGCCATGACCGTGATGGGTCTAATGCTCGGCATCGTCGGCACCGATCTTGAGACCGGCGCCGAGCGGTTCACCTTCGGAATGACCCATCTCGATGACGGTATCGAACTCGTCGCGCTTGCGCTGGGTCTGTTCGGCATCGCCGAGTTCATGAACAGCGTCAACCAGGTGTCGCAGATCAATACGGCCTATACCAATGTCCGCCTGCGTGACATGCGTCCGAGCAAAGCCGAAATAAAGCAGGCGATCGCGCCGATGTTCCGCGGCACGCTGGTCGGCAGTCTGTGCGCGCTGATACCGGGCACGGGTCCAACTATTGCGTCGTTCGTCGCCTATGCGACGGAGAAGAAGATCTCGAAACATCCCGAGAAGTTCGGCACCGGCCTGATCGAAGGCGTGATTGCGCCTGAGGCCTCGACCCATTCGTCGGTGCAGGGCGACTTCATCCCGACCATGAGCCTGGGCATCCCCGGTGATGCGGTGATGGCGCTGCTGCTCGGCGCGCTGATGATCCAGGGCATCGTGCCTGGACCGCAGCTGATCAAGGAGCATCCGGATATCTTCTGGGGCCTCGTCGCCAGCTTCTGGATCGGCAACATCATGCTCGTTCTGCTGAACGTGCCGCTGATCGGAATCTGGGTGAAGCTGCTGACGATCCCGTACAAATATCTCTACCCGAGCGCACTGTTCTTCGTCAGCATCGGCGTCTACGCCGCCAACAACGACATGTTCCAGGTCGGCGAGACCGTCGTCATCGGAATTCTGGGCTACGTGCTGTTGCGGCTCGGCTTTCATCCGGCGCCGATCCTGCTCGGCTTCGTCCTGGGGCCGCGGTTTGAGGAGAACTTCCGGCGCGCCATGCTGATCTCGCGTGGCGACATCTTGGTGTTCGTGGAGCGGCCGATCAGCGCCGTCTTTATCTTCCTGTGCTTCTTGCTGATCGGCTTGCAGATCTATGTCCGCCTGCGCGGTCCCAAAGCGCCGATCGAGATACCAAGCGTGCTCGAAGGCGCGGAGTAGCGGCTCAAATCCCCGCCAGCTCACGCATGATCCGGTAAAGCCGGGCCTGGCCCTCAAAGCCAATGCCCGGCCGGTCTGAGAGCGTGATCGACCCGTTTTCGATGCGCGCATCATCGGCAAAGCCGCCGAAATCGCCGAACACACCGGGATAGGATTCGGCGCCGCCGAGGCCAAAGCCCGCCGCAATCGCCAGCGACATCTGATTGCCGCCATGCGGAAACATGCAGGCACGCGGCCAACCATGCTGCGCCAGCATCTCAAGCGTGCGGGCATATTGTACAATGCCGTACGCCTGCGGCGGATCGATCTGGATGACGTCGTTGCGCTCGGGTCGCAAGCCGCCGAAGCGGACAAGGTTCTCGACGTCCTGGGTCGAAAACAGATTTTCGCCGGTCGAGAGTGGCGGCCGATAAACGGCGGCAATTTCCGCAAGCAGCGCAAAGTCGAGTGGATCACAAGGCTCCTCAAACCAGCGCAGTCTGAATGGCTCAAGCCCGCGCGCATAGGCGAGCGCGGCAGCGCGGTCGAATTTCGAATTGGCGTCGACCGCGAGCTGTGCCCCCGGCGGCAGGATCGATTTCACCGCCTCGACGCGGGCGAGGTCCTGGTCGAGCGGCAACCCGCCGACCTTCATCTTGACCATGGTGTAGCCGGCATGGAGATGTCCACGCATCTCGCTTTGCAGGTCCTTGGTGGTCTTGCCCGGTGCGTACCAGCCGCCGCCGACGTAGCAAAAAACCTTGTCGGGGATTTTTCCGCCGTTGAAACGCTCCGCCAGTACGCGAAACAGCGGCTTTTCCGCGATTTTTGCGACAGCATCCCAGATCGCAACTTCAATCGTGCCGATGCCGACGGAGCGTTCGCTGTGCCCGCCGGATTTCTCGTTCTGCATCATGACGGCGAGAATTGTTTCCGGCGCGAAATTTCCGGCGTCGTCGAGCAAAGAGTCGGCGCGAGCCTTAAGGATGCGTGGAATGAAGCGCGCCCGCATCTGCGCGCCACACGCATAACGACCGGTGGAATTGAACGCAAAGCCGCACACCGGCTTGCCGCCGCGCACGACATCGGTGATCACGGCGACCACCGATGTCGTCATTTCGGAGAAATCGATGCTCGAATTGGCGAGCGTCGAGTTGAGCGGGACCGCCGTCTCGCGGATATCGACGATGCGCATCAGGCGGGCCGCCAGCGGCTCACTGGATCTGCGGGATCTTGGCGTCCTTGATCACTTTGGCCCACTTCTCGACTTCCGCCTTGATGTAAGTGGCGAACTCGGCCGATGAGCCGCCGTCCGGTTCGAAGCCGAGTGGCGCCATCTTCGCCTTCATGTCGGGGTTCGTGACGATGGCCGCAATTTCCTTTTGCAGGAGGTCGACAACCGCTTGTGGCGTTCCTTTTGGCGCGAAAACACCCTGCATGGTTTCGAAGTCCTGCCCGGTGATTCCGGCTTCGGCCAAGGTCGGGACATCGGGCAACGCCGTGGACCGTTTTTTGGTCGTGACCGCCAAGGCGCGCAGTTTGCCGGTGAGGACAAGCTGGGTGGTCGGCGTCATGGCGACGAACGATGCCGGCACTTCATTGGCGAGGACTGCCTGTGCTGCCGGTCCGCCACCTTTATAGGGAGCAATGGCGAAATCGAGGTTGTAAGTGACCTTGAACAAATCGCTCGCGAGATCCGGCGTGGTGCCGAGCCCGGGCGAAGCGAACGTGAATTTATTCGGATTGGCCTTGATGACCTCGATCAGTTCCTTCGCGGTTTTTGCCTGCACCGACGGGTGTACAATCAGGATATTCGGAGTGATCGCGGCCAGGGTAATCGGGACAAAATCCTTGTAAGGGTCATAAGGGCAATTCTTGTACAGGCTCGGATTGACCACATAGCTCGAGGACGCGATCAGGAGCGTGTATCCGTCTCCCGCCGCGCGCGCGACGTTGACGGTGCCGAGGTTTCCGCCGGCCCCGCCAATGTTCTCGATATAGAATTGCTGTCCGAGTTTTTCCGACAGTTTTTGCCCAATCAATCGGGCCATCACGTCGGTCGGGCCGCCGGCCGCGAACGGCACGACGATCTTGACCGGATGGTCGGGGTAGCCCGCGGCCGCCGTCGGCTGGCTACCGATGATGACCGCAAACAGCGCGGCGCCGACTGTCAGACTTTTTATGCTTACGGGCATGTGTCCCTCCCAGTTTTTTGCCATCGTAACATTGCGCAGGACGAGCGCCAGTAGGGCTTGCATCGCCCGCGCGCACAGGCTGTATTCCCGCGGCCTCCGCCTTTCCCTTTCGTCAGAGGAAATTCAATGCCGGCTCGAAAGATCACCCGTCAGGATATGCGCGACGCTGCCGAGAAGTACAAAAATTGGGGCAAATGGGGGCCCAATGACGAGGTCGGCACGCTCAACTATACGACGCCGGAGGACATTGTTGCCGCGACGCGCCTCGTCAAAAAGGGCAAGGTCATCTCGCTCGCGCTCAATTTCGATCACACCGGTCCGCAAGGCGCGAAAAGCAAGTATCCGGCGATGGGGCGGACCAACCCGATCCACAGCATGCTTCGCACCGGCACCGATGCCTATTCCGGCGTGCTCGACAAACGCGGCATCCGTGCCGCCGACGACATGGTGACCATGCCGCTCCAGTGCGGCACGCAATGGGACGGCCTCGGTCACGTGTTTTATGAGAACTATATGTGGAACGGTTACGATTGCCGTGAAGTCACATCTGCCGGCGCGCAGAAATGCGGGATCGAGAAGACCAAGGACAGGATGGTGGGACGCGGCGTGTTTCTCGACGTGGCGCGCTACAAAGGCGTCGAGTCGCTCGCGGATGGCTACGGCATCACGAATGACGATCTGTACAAGACTGCGCAAAAACAGAAGGTCGAGCTCAAGCGCGGCGACTACATCATTGTGCGCACGGGCATGATGGAGCGTTGCCAAAAGGCCGGAAGCTGGGATGGCTATCCGGGCGGCGATGCACCGGGCTTTTCATTCGAGACGCTCGATTTCGTCAAGGACACCCAGCTTGCCGCGCTCGCCAGCGACACCTGGGGATGCGAAGTTCGCCCCAACGAGAGCGAAGAGGGCATCAACCAGCCCTGGCACTGGATCACAATTCCCATTATGGGCATGACGATGGGCGAAATTTTCAATCTGAAGGAGCTCGCTGACGATTGCGAGCAGGACAAGGTCTACGAGTTTTTATTCGTCGCGCCGGCAATTCCTATCACAGGAGCGGTGGGCTCGCCGGTCAATCCGCTGGCGATTAAATAAACCTCTCTCGGCCTCATCCTGAGGAGCCGCCGAAGGCGGCGTCTCGAAGGATGGGACCGCTCTCGATCCTTCGAGACGCCCTCGCTGCGCTCGGGCTCCTCAGGATGAGGGCGGATGAAAGAAAGGAGTGAAGACTTGCAGAAGCAATATCCGGTCACTCACACCGAAGCGGAATGGCGCAAGCTGCTCACGCCCGAGCAATACGCAATCATGCGGGAGCACGGCACCGAAATGCCCGGTAGTTGCGCATTGCTGCACGAGAAGCGCACCGGCACATTTCGCTGCGCGGCCTGCGATCAGCCGTTGTTTGCCTCCAAGCTCAAATTCGAAAGCGGAACCGGCTGGCCGAGCTTCAACGACCCGTTGCCCGGCGCGGTCGAAGGCGCGACGGACAGCAGCCACGGCATGGTGCGCGACGAGGTGCATTGCAGTCGCTGCGGAAGTCATCTCGGTCATGTTTTCAACGACGGCCCGCCGCCGACGCATTTGCGCTATTGCATCAACGGCGTCGCACTGAAATTCGAACCCGCGTGAGTACAGAATGGTGACAGTCGGACATAACGCCAAACGCATCGGCGCAGAAGTTCTTGCGGACATGCTGGCCGGCTATGGCGTCACGCATGTTTTCATGGTGCCGGCCGTCCTGCGTCGCACGTTCGCCGAAATGGAGCGGCGGACCAAAATCGCGCGCGTGCATTGCCACGGCGAGAAATCCGCTGCCTACATGGCCGATGGCTATGCGCGCGCGTCCGGCAAACCCGGCATCTGCATGGCGCAAGTGATCGGTGCGCTCAATCTCGCCGCCGGGCTGCGCGACGCGCACCTGGCCCATTCGCCGGTCATCGCGATGACGGGCGGACGCGACCCCAAGACCAAATTCCGGAAGGTCTACCAGGAGATCGACGACATTCCCGCGTTTGAGCCGGTGACGAAGATGAACGTGACGATCGACGATGTCGCGCGCATCCCGGACATGGTGCGGCAGGCGTTTCGAGTTGCCACCACCGGCGCGCCCGGCCCCGTGCACCTGCAATTTCGCGGCAATGAAGGGCAGGTGGACCTTGAAGAAGCCGAAATGGACGGCCTGGTTGAAACGCAGTTCGCCAGCGTTCCGCCGTTCCGGCCCGAGCCGGAAAGCGCGCACGTCAAGGCCGCGCTTGATCTGCTGCAAAAGGCTGAACGGCCGATCATCGTCGCCGGCGGTGGCGTACGGGCGTCGGGCGCCGGGCGCGAACTGGTGGCGCTCGCTGAGGCGCTCCAGATTCCGGTTGCTACCTCGCTGAACGGCAAGGACATCATTCCGGGCATTCACCCGCTGTCCGTGGGTGTCGCCGGGAGTTATTCGCGCGAGACCGCCAATCGCGCCGTCAACCGCGCCGATCTGGTCTGCTTTATCGGCAGCGAAACCGGCGGCATGACCACCCATTTCTGGGCGGTGCCCAAGATCGGTACGCCGGCGATCCAGATCGATATCGAAGCGGAATCGCTTGGTCGAAACTATCCGTTGCAGGCGAGCGTCCTGGGCGATGCCAAGAGCGTACTGGTGCGCATGCTGGGCCAGATCGACAAATCGAGCGCGGCCAAGCGCGAGCCCTGGATCAAGGAAATTTCCACGCTGCGCAGCGAGTGGTACGCCAAATACAAACCGATGCTTGAGTCAGACAGCGTGCCGATTCATCCGGCGCGTATCTGCGGTGAACTCACGCAACACGTGCCGGACGACGCTATTGTCGTGGTCGATACCGGCCATGCCGGCATGTGGATGGGCGGCATGTATGATTTGCGCAAACCAACGCAGAGTTACATGCGCAGTGCAGGTCATCTGGGCTGGGCGTTTCCGGCCGGCATTGGCGCCAAGGCGGCATGTCCGGAGCGGCCGGTGGTGGTTTTCACGGGCGACGCCGGCTTCTGGTACCACATCGCCGAAGTCGAAACGGCGGTGCGCTGGGGCATCAACTCCGTCACCGTCGTGAATAACAACGGCGGCGGCAACCAGTCGAAACGCGGCTTCGACCGCGCCTACGGCGGCGAGCAGACCGCGCAGGCGCGCGAGTTGTGGACTTACAACCCGATGAATTTTGCCAAGCTCGCCGAGGACATGGGCGCGCTCGGCATCCGCGTGGAGCGGCCGGACGACATCGCACCGGCGCTGCAACAGGCCCTTGCCGCCAAGCGCCCGGCGGTGATCGATGTGGCGACCGATATCGAGGCGCTCGCTCCCACCGCGGTCGCCTGACGGAGATTATTTCAGCGGCGGACCGACGTAGCGGAATTTCTGCGCGCGCTTACCGGTATCGACTTCGGTCGTGTAGACGTTTCCTTTGCTGTCCACCGCGAGGTTGTGCACCCAGTGAAACTCGCCGCGCCGGCATTACGCCAATGCTCCGTCTTCATCGGCACGCAATCAGGAGGTTAGCCGTGCACTGCGGAAGAGTTAGCCTTCCCCGATCTCGCGTAAGATCTCTGCCGTGTGTTGTCCCAGGCGCGGGGCAGGGTGCTCGGACGCCGCTTTCCAGCCGTCAATCACGATCGGCGTGCGAACACCGGGGATGCTGCCGGACTTGGCCGCATCGCTCGGCAGGGAGAGCTTCATGCCGCGGTGTATCACCTGCGGATCGTTGAAGACCTGTTCGACATCGTTGATCGGCCCGGCGGGCACGCCCTGTGCCTCGAGTTTTTCAAGCAGGTCGTCGCGCTTGATGCGGGCGGTGAGCGCGGAGAGCTTGCCGATCAGCATCTCGCGATGCTTGAGGCGGCCGACATTGTCCTTGTATTCGGGGTTCTGTGCGAGTTCGGGAGCGCCCAGCACGTTGCAAAACTTAGTGTACTGGTTGTCGTTTCCGGTCGCGACGATCGCATAGCCGTCGGCAGTCGGGAACACCTGGTAGGGAACGATATTGGCGTGCGCGTTGCCGATACGCTTCGGTACCTTGCCGGAGACCATGTAGTTCAGCGCCTGATTTGAAAGCACTGCAACCGTAGAATCGACCAGCGCGGTGTCAACGTAGCAGCCCTTGCCCGTCCTCTGTCGTTCGTTGAGTGCCGCGAGGATGCCGACGACCGAATAAACGCCGGTGAAGATGTCCGACATCGGGATGCCGATGCGGGTGGGCTCGCCATCCGGCATGCCGGTCAAGTCCATGACGCCACCCATGCCCTGCGCCATCAGGTCATAGCCGGCACGTTTAGCGTAGGGGCCGTCCTGTCCGAAACCGGTGACCGAGCAGTAGATCAATCGCGGGCATTCGGGCGCGAGACTTTTGTAATCGAGTCCGAACTTCGCCAGCCCGCCGACCTTGAAATTTTCGATCAGCACGTCCGAGCGCGCCGCGAGCTTGCGCACGATGCGCTTGCCCTCCTCGCTCTCGAAATCCATCTCGATCGAACGCTTGCCGCGATTGGCGGAGTGAAAATAGGCAGACCCGATGTGGTTGCCGTCGACGCCTTCAACAAACGGGGGCCCCCAGCCACGGGTATCGTCGCCAGTACCTTTGCGTTCGACCTTGATGACGTCGGCGCCGAGGTCGGCCAGCAGTTGTCCGGCCCAGGGTCCTGCGAGGATGCGGGCAAGTTCGAGGACGCGGAGGCCCGCCAATGGCTTCGGCATGTATGGAAACTCCCCGGAAAGTCACGGAATGAACAACAGTGCCGGGGGTTATAAGGTCATCAGCGCATGCTGGCCAGAGTGCGAATTATCTATTAGTCGCATGCGGTTACGGCGAAATTTGACGATGGGCCTATGGCGCTAGGTCGCACCCGCGGTTAATCTGAAATCGGGTGCGGCGAGGGGATTTTGGTTATTGTTCGTAATCAACCAAATGCAGCGGTATTTCCGCTGCCAAAAAAGACCCCATGGAGGAACACACGATGAGAAAAATCTCGACTTTATTCGCCACGGCGGCCGCGATGATCGCGTTGTCGGCGTCGGCGTACGCACAGATGACGATGAAAGCATCGCATCAATTTCCGGGCGGCAAAGGCGACGTCCGCGACGACATGGTGCAGATGATCGCGAAGGACGTGAAGGATGCCAATGTCGGCATCGACATCCAGGTTTATCCGGGCGCTTCACTGTTCAAGCCGAACGACCAGTGGAATGCCATGGTCAACGGGCAGCTCGACATCACGCTGTTCCCGCTCGACTACGCCAGCGGCAAGGCGCCGGTCTTCAGCGCGACACTGATGCCCGGCCTGATCCGCAGCCAGGAACGCGCCAAGCGCATCAACAATTCCCAGTTCATGAAAGACATTCGCGCCGAGATCGAGAAGCGCGGCGTCATCGTTCTGTCCGACGCCTGGTTCGCCGGTGGCGTCGCAGCCAAAGGTGGCTGCATCGTTCGGCCCGAAGATCTGAAGGGCCGCAAGTTCCGGGCGGCCGGACCGACTTTCGCCGGCATGTGGGAAAACGCCGGCGCCAGCATCGTCAGCCCGCCGTCGAACGAAATCTATAATGCGTTCCAGAGCGGCGTCGTGAATGGCACCGACACGAGCCTTGGCACCTTCCAGTCGATGCGCCTGTACGAGGTCACCGACTGCCTCACGGCTCCGGGAGAAAACGCGCTGTGGTTCATGTACGAGCCGGTGCTGATGTCAAAAAAGAGCTTCGACAAGCTCGACAAGAAGCAACAGGATGCGATCGTCGCCGCCGGCAAGAAGGCCCAAGCCTACTACGAAGGCAAGGCCGACGCGGTCAACAAGGAAGCGATCAAGGCGTTTGAGGATCACAAAGTAAAGGTGGTCACGCTGAGCGATGCCGACTACCAGGCTTGGCTCGACGTTGCGAAGAAGAGCTCCTATGCGGAATATTCCAAAAACGTACCCAATGGTCAGAAACTGATCGATGAGGCGCTTTCGGTGAAATAGCAGCAATGACCCGCCGGCGGGAGTTTAACCCGCCGGCTGGTCCTCACTGTGTGGTTGCGTCGCATACGTTACGAATTTTCCAATAAACTGGACTGGACAGGCCCATGGACACATACATTCGGGCTGTAAGCTTTCTGTCGCGCGTCGCGGGCGTGACTGCGGCTTTACTTATTGCACTCGCGGTGCTCGTAATCTGCGACATCGTGGTCGAACGATTCATCCTTGGTTTGACGACGATCTGGCAGATCGACGTCGTGACCTACTGCATCGTCGGTGCGACTTTTGTCGGCAGTTCCTATGTCTTGATGACGCGCGGACACGTCAACGTCGACATCCTGCCGTTGCATTGCGGTCCACGTGCCAGGTATTGGCTTGCTTTGTTCACAGGCGGTCTGGCGCTCGCGTTTTGCATCGTCATTTTCATCCTTTGCACCGCGTATTGGTATGAGGCCTATTCGGAGCGCTGGCTTTCCAACACCGTGTGGCGCGCGCGACTCTGGATTCCCTATCTCTCGATGCCCGTCGGTCTGGGCCTCCTTATTCTCCAATACGTGGCGGACTTGCTCGGCGTGGTGACGGGGCGCACGCCGCCGTTCGGGATCAAAGATCAATTAGCCGCTGAAGACGTAGCCCGCGCGCAGGCGCAAGAAGCGCTGGGGAGCGCGCCATGAGTCCAACCACGCAGGGAACGCTTGTTCTTATTGTCACGTTGCTGATGCTTGTATCCGGCATTCCGGTCGCCTTCGGCCTTGGCGCGATCGCGATTTCCTTCCTGGTGTTCTTTCAGGGGTTCGACGCCCTGCATGTTGTCGCCGAGACGTTCTGGTCCGGTCTCGATGAATTCACGCTGGTTGCGATCCCGATGTTTGTGATGATGGGCGCGGCAATCGGTTCGTCGCCGGCGGGCAAGGACCTCTACGAAGCCCTCGATCGCTGGCTCTATCGTTTGCCGGGCGGCCTTGTCATTTCAAATATCGGTGCTTGCGCCATTTTCGCGGCGCTGACCGGATCATCGCCTGCTTGTTGCGCAGCCATCGGCAAGATGGGCATTCCGGAAATGCGCCGGCGCGGCTATCCGGACGACGTGGCGACCGGCTCTATCTGTGCGGGTGGCACGCTCGGGATTCTGATTCCGCCATCGGTCACCTTTATCCTTTACGGCATCGCAACCGAGACATCGATCGGCCGCCTGTTCATTGCCGGCGTCTTGCCTGGTCTGATGTTGACCGGCTTGTTCATGGCGTGGACCTTGTTCATCATCTGGAAGCGCGGGTTTCGCTCACACGCGATAGATTTCCGCTATTCGTGGAAAGAGAAATTCCAGTCCGTTCCGAAGATTGCGCCGTTCCTCTTCATCATTTTCGGCGTGATGTACGCGCTTTACGGTGGCGTCGCGACGCCATCGGAAGCGGCCGGCGTTGGCGCGGCATTGTGCCTGTTTCTGGCGATTCTGATCTATCGCCTTTGGAGTCCCGACCAGATCTGGCACATCCTGCGCGACACCATGCGCGAGTCGGTGATGATTTTGACGATCATCGCAACCGCCGTGTTGTTCGGCTACATGCTCACATCGCTTTATCTCACCCAGACGCTGGCGCAGGCGATTGCTGACTTGCACGCCAACAAGTGGATGCTGATGTTTCTCATCAACATCTTTCTGTCTGGTCTGCGGGTTCTTCATCCCTCCGGCGGCGATCATCCTGATGACCAGCCCGATCCTGTTGCCCATTATTACAGCAGCCGGGTTCGATCCGGTCTGGTTCGGCGTGATCCTCACAATCAACATGGAAATTGGGCTGATCCACCCCCCGGTTGGCCTCAATATCTATATCGTCAATGCCATTGCGCCCGATGTCCCGCTCGCGCAGGTCATGTGGGGGACGTTCCCCTATGTCATTTGTATGATGCTGGCGATCGTCATCTTGTGCATCTTTCCTGAAATTGCCACATGGTTGCCTGATCATCTGATGGGCGTTGCCATAGGGCCTAAATGAACACCTCGTTTTTCGGCGAGCTACTGCAGTCGATTTCCGAACGCGGCCGTGCGTTGCTTGCGCGCGATCGGCGCGGCGAGGCGTCCGCTCACTCGGAAAGCCTCGTGGAACTATGCGAGGAATTGCTGTCCGGCCGCGGCGAGGCATCGGGTGTGGCGCTCGCCCGCGAAATCCTCGCCCGCTACGCGACGCTCACCATCGGTCCGCGGATCGCTTTTTTCGAGGCCCTGGCGCAACGCTTTGGTGCGGATCCGGCTCGCATGGAAGAGGCGATTGCCGCCTGGCGCACAGCGCCATCAGACACGACCACGGCTGAAATCCATGCCGCGTCGGAGCCGCGCCGGCAGGAGCTGTTCCGGAGGCTTAATCTTGCGCCGGGCGGAACCGCGGCACTCGTACGCATGCGCGAGCAGCTGATGGATTCGCTCGATCATCGCGAAGACCTGCGCGCCGTCGATGACGATTTCGTTCATTTGTTCTCGTCCTGGTTCAATCGCGGCTTCCTGGTGCTGCGCCGGATTGATTGGTCGACGCCCGCAATCGTGCTGGAAAAGATCATTCGCTACGAAGCGGTGCACGAAATCCACGGTTGGGAAGACCTGCGCAGGCGCATCGATTCGCCCGACCGACGGTGTTACGCTTTTTTTCACCCGGCGCTGGTCGATGAGCCTCTTATTTTCGTCGAGGTCGCGTTGACACGCGACATTCCGGCTGCGATTGCACCCATCCTCGGCAAAGAACGCGAGATGATGGAGCCGGAAAAAGCCCGCACCGCAACGTTTTATTCGATTTCAAACTGCCAGCGCGGTCTTGCTGGCGTCTCTTTCGGCAACTTCCTGATCAAGCAGGTGGTCGAGGAAGTCAGCCGCGAGATGCCCAAGCTTTCGATCTTCGTGACGTTGTCGCCGGTGACCAATTTTGCCGGTTGGCTCAAGCGGGAGCGCGCGGAGGAAAAGTCCGCCGCACTCAACGAGGCCGACAAAGCAGTGCTCACATTGCTCGACCAACCTGCGTGGTGGACTAACGAAGAAACGGCCACGCAGGTGCAGGATGCGGTGATGCGTGCGGCCGCGTGGTATTTTCTTCGCGCGCGCAACAAGCATGGCATGCCGGTCGACGCAGTGGCGCGTTTCCATCTCGGCAACGGCGCGCGCCTCGAGCGTATCAATTGGCTCGGAGATAAATCAGAGCGGGCGATGGCGCAGGGGTACGGTCTGATGGTGAATTACCAGTACGACCTCGACGATATCGAGAAAAACCACGAGGCCTATGCAGAAGGCCCGACAGTCGTCGCTTCAAGCTCGGTACAGCGGCTCGTGCGCCCACCGCTCGAGCTGGTGCCGATTGCCGGCTAGGATTTCCCGTAGACCGGTACGATCGCCCCGCGCGTGACATGATTGCCGGGCGAGGCGAGGAAGAGGATCGTCGCCGCAACCTCCTCGACTTTCGGCCAGGCGTCAAAATTCGCCTTTGGCATCGCCTTGCGATTGGCAGGCGTATCCATGATCGAAGGCGCGACTGCGTTGACCAATATGCCGTCCTTGGCAACTTCCTCGGCGAGTGCAGCCGTAAGCGCCGCGACGCCGGCCTTGGCGACCGTATAAGCAGCCATGCCCGCACCACTCCGCCACTCCAGTGCGGGCCGTGCGGCGACGTTGACGATGCGTCCTCCGCCTGTGGTCAACATCGCTTTCGCAGCGGCCCGGCAGCACAGGAAGCAAGATGCAAGATTGCTGTCGATCTGCGCCATGAGCGCTTTCTTGTCGGTCTCGGTGACCTTGCCGGGTGCGAAACCACCTGCGATGTGGATCGACGCCCAGGGCTTTAAACCGTCAAAGACTTTCGCAACTTGGGTTTCGTCGGAGAGGTCGGAGACCGAAATCAGCGTGACATTCGGGTCGCCACGGCTGGGGAAAGTCTTTGCCTCCGTCTCGTGCACATAGGGAACGGTGCAGGTCGCGCCGGCGGCAAGCAGCCCGGCGACAACCGCGGAGCCCAGCGCGCCGGTACCACCCGTCACCACAACGTGCTTTCCGGAAAAATCCATCTCATAGTTCCCTGCGCATGATCTTGTCCGAAAACCAGTTCCCATCCCCGATCGGCGCCGAGGACATGCTTTTCGGGATCATGCGCTAGCCTCGGCCGCGCTTCACGCGCGTCGGCAGCACCTGGAATTCAACCCAATTGGCGACCTCGCTGACGCGCAGCTTTTTCTCGAGCACGTTCTTGCTCACGCCGTGCCGCCAGGCCAGCCGCTTGCAGGCAGGGTCGCGATCAAGTGTATCGAGGTCGTGGGCAAAAGTGTTGATGTCAGGTTCGTCCGCAAAAAAACCTTCCTCGATGAGCCGCGTGCCAATGCGCCTGACGATTGCCGCGACCTCGCGCAGCGGATATTCCGGATGATATTGCACGGCCCATGCGACCGAGCCATTGGTGCGAATCTCGGCGCTCTGCACGTCCGACACGGCATTGGTGGCAAGCACCGTGGTGCCAGGCGCGAGCGCTTCGACCTCGTCGAGATGGACGGTCGGCGCATTGAATACGTCGAGTTTGCCGGCGTACATGGGATGTTTGCGGCCGGCCTCGGTGAGACGGATGCCGCGGCCAAAGCCGATTTCACGGCCCTTCGGGTTCTTGCGGACGCTGCCGCCGGCTGCGGCGGTGATCACCTGGAGGCCCCAGCAGGAGCCGAACAGGGGTGTGCCGGTCTTGAGCGCGGCGCGCACCAATTCAATCTGTCGCATCACTTCGGGGCCTGCATTGTAAACGTGCAAGCTTGAACCGGTGATGGTGATGCCGTCATAGCCCTCAAGCGAGGCGCCCTCCGGCAGGAGCGCGGCAGGATCGCCGGGATAACAGATATCGACTTCGGCGCCGGGCAGAAGCTCGCGCAACAGGTCGGAATAACCCTTGCTTGCCGCGGTGCCGCCGACCGCCACGTGGTCCGCCATGGTTTGCGGTGAATTACCTTCGATGACGAGCAGGCGGGGCGAGGGCATTGGCGCTGGTTTCAGGTTCCCTGGAGATGGCCAGGACGCGAACAACTAGGGTTGGTTTGTTTGATATGGCTGTGCCACGGCCATTTTGCAATCGCAGCGGATTTTTTTGCCCAAACGCGGGGTTAACGGCTTCTAGTTCTTGAGTGTGCTCCGTAAGCCGCTCATTCTGCCTGACGAAAGCGAATCAGCACGCAATGGCCGACTTCGATCTCGCCATCATCGGCGGCGGCATTAACGGAGCGGGTCTCGCCCGCGACGCTGCTGGCCGCGGAATCAGCGTTCTTCTTGTCGAGATGAACGATCTCGGGTCGGGCACTTCTTCCGCCTCCAGCAAGATGATCCATGGCGGTTTGCGCTATCTCGAGCACGGAGCGATCCGACTTGTGCGCGAGGCTCTCAACGAGCGTGAAGTGCTCCTGCGGATGGCGCCGCACGTCGTGCGCCCCATGCGCTTGATGCTTCCGCCGCTGCCGGGATTGCGTTCGCCTCTTTTGTTACGTTTCGGCCTTCTCCTTTATGATTGGCTCGGCGCACGCAAATTGCTGCCGGCTTCCCAAACTGTAGACCTTACTCATCACGTTGTGGGTCAGCCGCTGAAGCGGGAATTCCGCTACGGATTCGAATATTCCGACTGCTCGGTCGACGACTCGCGGCTGGTGGCGCTCACCGCACTTGATGCGGCCGAACACGGGGCCGTCATTCGCACGCGCACGCGATGCACGCGCGCGGAGCGGCGCGACGAATGGGAACTCGTGCTCAATGCGCGTGGCCACCGTGACGTGAAGACCGCGCGCGTTCTCGTCAACGCGGCCGGTCCGTGGATCGGTGAGGTGGCTGACACCATTGTCAGGCAACCGCTGGCACGGCCGGTGCGACTTATCAAAGGCAGCCATATTGTCGTACGCAGGCAATTCGAGCATGACGATGGGTATCTCTTTGAGGCACCCGATCGGCGGGTCGTGTTTGCGTTGCCGTTTGCGGGTGACTTTACTCTGATTGGCACCACCGACCTGAACTTCGTCGGCGATCTGAATTCGCCGGCACCCGATCCGGATGAGATTATTTATCTTTGCGACGCTGTGAATCATTATTTCCGTAAAAATATCACGCCTGATGAGTTGGTTTGGTCTTTTTCCGGCGTGCGCGCCCTTTATGACGATGGCGCGGACAAGCCAGAGGACGTCACGCGCGACTACGAACTTGTTCTCGACAAGCGCGATGGCCAGGCGCCGCTGCTTACAATTTATGGCGGCAAGATCACCACGCACCGCAAGTTGGCGGAGGCTGCGATGGCGCAGATCGGTCACTTCTTTGAGGCGACGCCACCTTGGACCGCGACCTCAAGGCTTCCAGGCGGCGAGTTTCCAGCCGAAGGGTTTGATGCGCTCGTCCGTGAATTGATCGAGCAATGGCCGTTCTTGTCTGGGCCACACGCGCGGCGGCTGGCGCGCGCCTACGGCCGGCGGGTCGAGCGCTTCCTCAATAATGCGAAAAGCATGGACGACCTGGGTCCACGTTTTACGGATGATCTGACCGGCGCCGAAGTGCGTTACCTCGTGGGAAATGAATGGGCACAGAGCGCTGATGACGTGTTATGGCGGCGGAGCAAACTCGGTTTGAAGGCAACGCCGGAGGAGTGCGTGGCGCTGGACCGTTACATTGCGTCGGTGAGTGCACCAAGCTGAGGGCATAAACGTGCCGACCGTTCTCATCGCAATCGATCAAGGGACAACGTCCACGCGGGCGATCGCATTTGATGGCGCTCTGCGGCCGCTCGCGACCGCCCAGCAGGAGTTGCGCCAGATCTATCCGGCGCCCGGTGAAGTCGAACACGATCCGGAAGAAATCTGGACAGCGGTCGTCTCGACAGTTCGTGCCGTGATGGCGCAGGCGCGCATTACAGCGAAAGACGTCGCCGGAATTGGCATCACCAATCAGCGCGAAACCACCGTCATCTGGGATCGCGCAATCCGGTAAACCCATTCACAATGCAATCGTGTGGCAGGACCGCCGCACCGCGGACTTGTGCGAAACGCTGCACAGTTCCGGCCACGAAAATGAAATTGCCCGCAAGACCGGGCTGCTGCTTGATCCGTATTTTTCCGCCAGCAAGATCGCGTGGCTGCTCGCGCACGTGGACGGCGCGAAAGCAGCAGCCGAGGCGGGCAAGCTCGCGTTCGGCACTGTCGATAGTTTCCTGCTCTGGAGGCTTACCGGGGGTAAGGCGCATCTCACCGATGCGACGAACGCCGCGCGTACGCTTTTGTTCGACATTGGAGTGGGAGCATGGGACGGCGACCTGTGCCGGCTATTCGGCGTACCGAAGCGCCTGCTTCCTGAGGTGCGCGATTGCGCGGCCGCGTTTGGGGAGACACTTCCAGACCTGTTCGGCGCACCCATCCGCATTCTGGGCATGGCCGGCGATCAACAGGCGGCGACCGTCGGGCAGGGGTGTTTCGCGCCGGGCATGGTGAAATCAACCTATGGAACAGGCTGTTTTGCGCTGCTGAATACGGGCCCGGAGCGAATTGTGTCGCGCCACCGCTTGCTCACGACCATTGCCTACCAGCTTGAAGGAAAACGCTGTTATGCGCTGGAAGGGGCAATTTTTATGGCCGGTGCCGCCGTGCAATGGCTGCGCGACGGGCTGAAACTTATCGCGAAATCATCGGACGCCGGCACGCTGGCGCAGAACGCTGACCCGGCCGAGCAGGTGTACCTGGTGCCCGCTTTCGTCGGCTTGGGCGCACCCTATTGGGATGCGCAGGCGCGTGGCGCGATCTTCGGCCTGACCCGCAATTCGGGAGCGGCCGAGCTTGCGAAAGCGGTGCTGGAGGCGGTCGGCTATCAGACGCGCGATCTGCTCGACGCCATGCGCGCGGACTGGCCGGCGTCAAAAAGTTCAATGACGGTGCTGCGCGTCGATGGTGGCATGGCCGCGAGCGATCTCACCATGCAGTTCCTTGCCGATATGCTTGCGAGTCCGGTGGATCGGCCGGTGGTCATGGAAACGACCGCGCTGGGCGCAGCCTATCTCGCCGGTCGCATGGCGGGCGTTTGCCCCGATCTCGACGGTTTTGCCGCGCAGTGGCAGCTCGATCGCCGATTCGAACCACGCATGGATTCGAAAGACACGGGATCGCAAATATTCCGGCTGGAAACAGGCCGTACAGCGCACGCTGACAAACCCCGGGCGGATGGACTAGCCGCTTAATGTGCCAGGTTGAGCGAGCCCGTGTGTCCCGCTAGCTTGCCCGCACGATACGGGGAATTGATGGCGGACGACGGCGAAGCGGCGCAAAAAGGGACGGAAAGCGGAACGCCACCGCTGGTCCGCTTTGAAGCAGTCAGTAAGCGCTTTGGACCGATTGCGGCGGTCGACGCGCTCACCCTTGAGATTGCGCAAGGCGAGTTCTTCGCGCTGCTTGGCCCATCCGGCTGTGGCAAGACCACGCTGTTACGCATGTTGGCCGGTTTTGAAACGCCCAGCGCAGGCCGAATCCTTCTCGACGGCGAAGATATTGCCGCGGTTCCGCCGCACCGGCGGCCGGTCAACATGATGTTCCAGAACTATGCGCTGTTCCCGCATCTTACGGTCGAGGGCAATATCGCCTTCGGGCTGCGCCAGGAAAGCGCGAGCCGGACGGACATTTCCGAACGCGTCGGCGAAATGTTGGCGCTGACGCGC
Organism: uncultured Alphaproteobacteria bacterium; assembly: GCA_963735285.1. Lineage (GTDB taxonomy): Bacteria > Pseudomonadota > Alphaproteobacteria > Rhizobiales > Xanthobacteraceae > Pseudolabrys. The sequence continues at coordinate 20,731 of CAVTKN010000021.1, forward strand.
CTGCAAGGGTTTGGTGGCCGGCGGATTGATCAGCTCTCCGGTGGGCAACGCCAGCGGGTGGCGCTGGCACGCTCGCTGATCAAGCGCCCGCGGGTGCTTCTTCTCGACGAGCCGTTGGCTGCGCTCGACAAAAAGCTGCGCGCCGAGACCCAATTCGAACTGATGGAATTGCAACGCAAGCTTGGCACGACCTTCGTCATCGTCACGCATGATCAGGAAGAGGCGATGATTGTCGCCGACCGGATCGCCGTGATGGATCGTGGCCGGCTGATGCAGGTGGCGCCGCCTGCGGAAATCTACGAACGGCCCAATTGCCGTTGGGTTGCCGATTTCATCGGTGAAGTGACCTTGATCGAAGGGCGGATGGTGGCCGTTGACGCGATCGGCACTGCGCTTGGTCAACTGCGCGTTGCGGACGCTGGGGCTACCAAAACAGGTGAGGCAGCCTGGCTGGCATTACGCCCGGAAAAGATCGGCATGAGCGCGGCGCGGCCGGATGGAGAGCTCAACGCGGTTGCCGGCACCGTGTTCGAGATCGGCTATCGCGGCGATATGTCGATCTACAAGATACGGCTCGCCGATCGCTCACATATGAAAGTGGCGCTTGCCAACAAGAGTCCGCGCGATACGGCGCGATTCATGGTGGACGATCTGGTGTGGCTGTCATGGCAGCCGGACGCCGGCGTCGTGCTGACGGGATAGGCGATGGGACCGCACGCAGGAAAACGCGACTGGGGTGCGCGGTTTGTTGTACTCGTGCCTTATCTTTGGCTTGCGCTGTTCTTTCTTGCGCCCTTCGTGATCGTGCTCAAAATCAGCCTGTCGCAAGCCGCGCTGGCCCAGCCGCCTTATCTGCCGGTGCTTGACCTCGCCGCAGGCTGGGCCGGATTGAAGGAATTTGCCGCGCAACTTTCCGCCGATTCTTTCCGGCTTCTGGCCTCTGACGCCATTTATTTGCTGTCCTATTTCAAGAGCCTTGAGATCGCTGCGGTCTCGACGGCCATTTTGGTTTTGATTGGTTACCCGGTTGCCTACGGCATCGCGCGTGCGCCGCGCGCCTGGCAGCCACTCCTTGTGATGGCGATTATCTTGCCGTTCTGGACATCGTTTTTGATCCGGGTCTATGCCTGGATCAATATTCTGCAACGCGACGGATTGCTCAACGAGATTTTGCTGCGTTTGCACGTCATCGACGTGCCAGTCGCATGGCTGTCCTCCGATACGGCGATCTATATCGGCGTGGTCTATTCTTATTTGCCGTTCATGGTGTTGCCGCTCTACGCCACACTCGAAAAAATGGACGAAAGCCTGCTGGAGGCGGCAGCCGATCTCGGCTGTCCGCGCTGGAAAACGTTCTGGTTCGTGACATTTCCGCTGTCGCTGCCGGGCCTTGCAGCCGGCGCGCTGCTCTGTTTTATCCCGGTCGTCGGCGAATTCGTAATTCCGGACCTGCTGGGCGGCTCAGAAACGCTCATGATTGGGCAGACACTGTGGACCGAATTTTTTTCCAACCGCGACTGGCCGGTTGCGTCCGCGATCACCATTGCATTGCTGGTGCTGCTGCTGATTCCAATCCTTTTCTATGAGCGCATGCAGCAACGGTCGCTGGAAGGGGACCGGTAATGCAGCGCGGCGCCTCACCTTTCAATATCGTGTCTGTTGCGCTCGGCATGGCATTTCTCTATTTGCCCATCACCATCCTTGTGATTTTTTCGTTCAATGCATCCCGGCTGGTGACGATCTGGGGTGGCTGGTCGCTCATGTGGTACCGCGAGCTTCTAAACGATGATGCTCTGCTGGAAGCGGCCTGGATCAGCCTGCGCGTTGCATCATTGTCGGCAACCGCAGCCACTATTCTGGGCACATTGGCCGCTATCGCCCTTGGCCGCATGGGCCGCTTCCGCGGCCGCTTGTTGTTTTCCGGCATGATCTACGCGCCGCTGGTGATGCCGGAGGTGATCACCGGATTGTCGCTGTTGCTGTTGTTTGTCGCGTTCAACGTGGACCGTGGGTTCTGGACGATCGTCATTGCCCACACCACGTTGACCATGTGTTTCGTGACGGTGATCGTGCAGTCGCGGCTTGCCGGCTTTGATCGCGGCCTGGAAGAGGCGGCCATGGACCTCGGGTGCCCGCCGCTCAAGACCTTTCTGACCATCACGCTGCCGCTGATTGCGCCTGCAATCGCCGCGGGCTGGATGCTGGCCTTTTCATTGTCGCTCGACGACCTGGTGATTGCGAGCTTCACGACCGGACCAGGCGCCACGACCTTGCCGATCAGGATTTATTCGGAAGTGCGTATGGGCGTTAAGCCCGAGATCAATGCGGTCTGCACGATCATGATCGCTGTTGTCGCGTTCGGCACGATCGCGGCATCGTTGATGGCAAAACGCGGTGCCGTCCAGCGTGACCGCGCGGCCTTGGGTGCGCAGGTTTGAATTTATTGCGATCAGGACGCTAGTCGCTGCTGCTCTTGCCGGGCGGCCGGAACAAAAAGACCAGGAACCAGATCGGCACAATCACCACCGAGCCAAGCAGGACATTAGGCCAGGCCCATGCGAAGCCCTGCCTTGCGTACTCCTCGAGCCGTTCGGTTGAGAGACCGAACGCATTCATCAGCTGATCGGCCGTGATGCCGAAATGCGCGAGGATCGTTCCGACCACAAGCGAGGCGACGGCGACCTTGACCAGTGTTCGAAAGAGGGGATTCAGCATCCGCCGTCCGTACGCGCCGGCCTGCCGGCGGGTGATTCGTCTACGGGATGATAATAGTGCAAGGACCGGCGGACAGCACGTGCGTGCCCGGTCGCCTTGCAGGATCTCCGGCTATTGAGGCTTTTCTGGCGTTGCCGCGGGCGGAGTTGACTGCTCGGTCGTCGGAATAGTGCCGGAAGGTGGCGTTCCGCCGGTCAGGCGTTCGATCGCCGATCGCACCGAGTCGCGATCGCGGCGCTCCCGAATGGCATTGAGCAACGGCGCGGCGGCGCCTGAGCGCCGGATCAGCGCCTCGGGGTCGGGCAGCATGATTGGATCGTCCCACGAGCCCTGGACGATGAACGGCAATTCGAAGGTTGCGGCACCGGGTTTTGGTGGTGCGACCAGGGAGGCCGTGCCTTTGAGGTCCAGTTCTCGCGCGGGAATGGATGCCGTACCCGCGAGCCCGAGTTTGACCGCCGCGCCCTCGAGCTTCACGTCCTCAACGGTGACGGTGCCTTCCGCGATCTTCAGGGCGACCGTGATTTTGTCATAGGGTGTGCGGCCGCTACGGAATTCACCGCCACCCGACAGAGGCCGGCGTTCCAGACGTCGCAGCAACTGTTCGACGTTCAGGCCGGCGAGCGCGCCGTCTGTGCCCACCAGACCAGCGGTGCCATTGAGCGTGTGTGTCAGCGCGAGGACGCTGTCGCCGGCACCTTCGACCGCGAGCGAAATATTACCCTTGCCTTCGAGTCGGCGCAGCCCGAACAATTGACCGAGGCAACTTTCAAGATCGACGTCGGTGAATTGCAATTGTGATTTGACGTCGACGCCGTGTTCGAAACTGGCGAGGGCCAGGGATCCTTTGATCACGCCGCCATAGGCTTGCGCTTCACCTACGGTAATCACCAGGTGACTGTTGCGCAGGTTTGCGGCAATAGCGGTCCGGCCAAGTTTGGCATTGGATACGATGACATTGGCTGCGGAAAGCCGCAGGTCGAGGTCGATGCCTGCCAACCCGTCAAGCGTAATGCGCCCGTTGTTCCACGCGCGTTCATTGGTTGTGAGCAGGCGGACGGTGGAGATATAGGGCGTCAATTCGAGCGTGTCCGCGGCGAGCGTGCCTTGCAGGGTTTGTCGTCCGTCGGCCGCAAAAGTGAGAACGCCTTCGACACTATTGCCATCGAGCTCGGCGTTGACGCTGGACAGGCTTATGGTCCCTCCCACGACATTGGTCCGCGCCTTGATCGAGAAACGACCGAACCCACCACCGGGAAGCGGCTTCTGTCCGGCCCAGGCCAGCGTATTCCGCAAGGACGCCGCATCAGCTGCGAGCGTACCTTCGATTTTGAGGGTCGGCTTGAGGCTGATCGCGCCTTCGAATGCGACCTTCCCGGGTGAACCGGAGAGGCGCAATTTCAATCCGCTGCGGCTGCCGGCAAGTGCCGCCGGAAAATCAGCGAGCGCCAGGCTCGCGTCCATCGGCGCGTCGTGCCAGATGAAATGTCCGGTGGCTCCAAAGCTCTTTGAGATTGAGGGCCAGGCCAGCGAAAATTCGACGCCATATAATGTTTCGACAAGCTTGCGCGCTTCATCGCGGATAACGACGGTGCCGCCGTCGATGCGCATCTCGGAAAAAGCAGCGAGACGTTGTGTCGCGCTTTGGCTGCGCGTCAGCGCTTCGATCAGGCCGGCCCAGTTGGATTGACCATTCGCCTGCATTTCGATGGCAATGTTCGGATGGTCCAGCGAGACGTCGGCTATTTCCACTCGGCCAATCAGCAGCGGAAAAAACCGCAAGCGCGCGGTTAGACGTTCGGCGGTAAGGGCTGGCTGCCCGGCGTCGCCCAGTACCACGTCGGCAAAGCTGACGCTGCCGGAGGGAAACAGCGATACGCTCGCTTTGCCCCGCAAAACCGGCTCGAGACCGGTGACCGCACGGATTTCTCCGACGACCTGTTGGCGCACCGCATCGGCTGAAATCAGGTAGCCGGCTGTTGTGAGCACGACCAACCCGACCGCGATGACGGCGAGCAAGACAATTCCCAGGCGTTTTAGGCCGGTTGCGGCTGTCAAAGGGGGTGTTCCGGTAGTTTCAGCGTCTACGCCGACGGACTATAGCATCGGCTCCGCTGCCGCCATACCTGAACGGGGTATGTGACCCTTTCATGGCTGGCTCTCTGCCCGGTTAAGGCTACTGCTGCAACGATCCGCCAAAGATACGCCTTAGCGGGCGTCGGCAATTTCCGCGATCATTTTTTTGATAATGGCCTGCCCAAACGAATTGAAGTCCTTGGCCTCCAAGACGAAGCTGCCAGGCCCACCGGTGACATTGTCGCGATAGTATTTGGCCAGACCGCCAGGCGGATTGGTGTGCTCGGGATTCCAGGGCAGCGGCGTGTCACTGAGGATGACGAGCCCGTTGATCGTGATGCCGAGTGCCAGCGCTTCATCCCGCGCCTGACCGATATCGCGGCCGGCATTGTTGGTGCCGTCTCCGGAAACATCGATGGTGCGCCGCTCGGCGCTAAAGGGTGCCTGTGCAAGCTGTGCCACAGCGGCATCAATGCCGCCGCTGATGGAGGTGCGATCGGCGAAAGAGCGCGGTGACTCGAGCAATCGGTCACCAAATGCCTGCGCGGCTTTCGGCCCGTCAACGAGCATCCAGTCAATCACGACCTTCTGGTTGCCAAGTCCCGACCATTCGAGAAACAGCACGCCAATTCGCCCGTTCCGGCCGGCACGGATCGCGTCGAGGACGCGGGGATTGGCGAGCGCCGCGGCATAGCCTTCACGCTGCAACTGGAACTTCTGGCTGTCGACGCTTCGCGACACATCGGCTGCCAGGACGAGGAGCAGGTCGACAGGTTCGGCTGCACTCGCGCGCATTGCAGGCGCGCCAAACGAGAACGCCAGCACAACAATCGCGCAGCGGAACCAACGGCTCATGCAAGGAGCCTATCCGATTTCGGATTTACTGCGCCAGCACTCGTGTGACCGGGAACGCTAATTCGACCAGTGTGCCGTCGTCGACGTGACTGGTGATACGGAAGCGGGCATGATTGGCCTCAGCAAGGGCCTTGGTAATCGGCAGGCCTAGCCCGGTTCCGCTTGAACCCCAACGTGCTGCGGTCGCCACCTGGCGGAACGGTTCGAGCGCGGTCTGCAACTCCTTTTCGCTCATCCCGGCGCCAGTATCGCGCACGCGCAGCACGACTTCCTGGTCATCGGTCAAGGCCGTCGAAATGATCACCTGGCCGCCAGCGCCCGTGAACTTGATCGAGTTCGACAGCAAATTCAGGGCTATCTGACGCATCGATCGCGCATCGGCAACAATCTGCGGCAGGCTTGCAGGCAGCGACGTGCGGATGATCACGCGTTCGCGGTTTGCCTGCTCCTGCATGATGGCAACGCACTGTTGCACCAGGTCGTTGAGATTGACGCTCACGAACGTGAGTTCGAGCTTGCCGGCTTCGATTTTCGACAGGTCGAGCAGATCGTTGACCAGCGAGATCAGATGGCCGCCCGAAGAATGAATATCCCTGAGATATTGCCGATAGCGCTCGTTGCCGATCGGGCCGAAGCGTTCGTCCATCATGACCTCGGAAAAGCCGATGATGGCATTAAGCGGCGTGCGGATTTCATGACTGATCTTGGCGAGAAACTCCGACTTGGCTGTGGACGCCTGCTCGGCCGCTCGCTTGGCGCCCAGCAACTCCTCTTCGCTGCGTTTCCACGCAGTAATATCGCGCAGCACCGCGCAGAGCTTTTCGCCGGCTTCGATGCTGCCCATGGTCATGTACAGCGGTACGAGTCCGCCTTGACGGACGCGCGCGATCACTTCGTATCCGGCATCGAGCATGCCTGCTCCCGCACCCCGCGCGAGGCGATCGAGATGCTCAAGCACGGCGTTTCGGCTTTCGGGCACCAGCAGTTCGCCGACCGAAAGTTCGACGAACTGTTTTGCGTCGTAACCGAACAGTGCCTCGGCACTGCGGTTGGCCGAAAGCACGCGACCAGCCCGATCGAGCACCAGCACGCCATCGGTGGCGGTATCGAGGATCGCCCGGAGCTCGTCGTTTTCACGGCGCAACGATGCGCCCGCCGGTTCGGCATTCGCTTCGACGCCGGTATTGATCATGAGAACCAGCGCGTTTTCTTCGTTCCAGATCGCGCTGAACAGGCGGCCCTCGACGGGTTTCTGTTTTCCATTGACGGTGGCAATCGTGAGCGACTTGGTGCCGTTTTTCGTGTCGCCGGATGACGATTTGCTTTTTGAGTCGATGAACAGGCTGTCGAGGCCACCTGCTTCACTCAGCGCCTCCAGCGTCGGATAGCCAGTCCACTCCAGGAATGCCCGGTTCGCGTAGATCAGGCTGTTGAGGCGATAGACCAGGATGCCGACCGGCAACCGGTCGAGGATCGGTCTGCTGTCATGCGCGTCGCGGCCGGCCTTCGTCGGCTCGCGCGGCGGTTCGACAGGCGCAGAAACTTCCTCGGCACCAAAATCGTCGGGAGTTGCTGCCTCGGTTTTGGCCGACGGCCGTTTCAGGCGTTCGCTGAGTTCGCGCGCGAGTTCCTGAAAGGCGCTTCGCTCGCGGGCGTTCAGCGCCGGTTTTTCCACGGGTGGCGGCGGCGCGGACGGGAACGGCAGGACCTTGGATTCAGGTTCTGAAACAATTGCCGGCGGCTCTGCGCGCGCTGCGCGGCGGCGGTGCAGATCCGTCAGCTTCTCAACGTCGCGGCAGATGCCGAAACCCCGGAAGCCCTTGAATTGCCGGTCACGATCGAACACCGGAAGGCCCGACATTTCGGCCGCAATGCGCTCATCGGTCTGATCCGCCGGCCAAGACACAAAAATTCCGCTGAAGGTTTCCTGGGCGGCGAGCGCGCTCGCAATTTTGGCTTCCGGATCGAGATTCAAGACCTGGGCGATCTCGGACCATTTGCGGTTAAGTGCGGCAGCCGTCTTCGGGCCGAGCAGATCGGCGAAGGCCTGGCTTGCCAGCGTGAAGAACCCCTTCGCATCGGTTTCCCAGACAAACCGAAAAGGACGCTGCGGTGATGTTGGTTCCGTTCGCGTCGGATTGGGGATCTTCGGTGGCTCGGGCTCCCGTTCAGCAGCGTTCGCGATGGCTTGCGGCGCGCTGAAAACGACGAGCAACGCAAATGTCGCCCCGGCCCCGAGCTTGAGGATACTCGCACGCCCGGCCCGTGTTTCGCCTTCGGCGAAGCCATTGAGTGTTGCCTCGCGCGCGAGTTTATCGGCGCCGAAGGCCATAAGGTCGAGCTTGTCGCCCAGCCGCTCCCGCGCAGCCGGCCGCGCCTCGATGAGCTCACCGTCCGCAGTAAATATCGCGGCGGGTGCATTGCCGTTTTCGAGCAAACGGTGCGCCCGCTCGGGCAGGGCAAGCTCTTTGCCGGCGCGTTCGGCCGACACCACCAACACCGCCGGTTGATTGTCACTGAGCCTGACACGTGAGCACAGGCAGATCAGTGCACCACCGAAGCTCGCGCCAAAGCCGCGCAGCCGTTCCAGGCGCGGCGCGCCGCCTTGCGGCAAAGTTCCGGCAAGACGCGCGATCTGCACCGCTGCCGTATGGCGTGGCTCGAATGTCCGTGCGGCAATTGCGCCGGGGGAGGGTGCGTCGAAAATTGCCGCTCCGGTCGGATTGGCCCAGAGAATGCGATCGGCATCTGCGCTCCACAGCCAGACAGGCGCCGGATTGAGCGCGTGTGCCGCGAGCTGCGGCTCGCGCAAATATTTGAAATGCAGATCGGGTTCCGTCATCGCGGTGTCGCACAAGTTACGGCTAATGAAACCTTAATAAGGCTGCCGTTGCGTGGCGTCCACGACTTGCCCGGGATATCCGGAGGCAAGCCGCAATATCCTTAATGCAGCCAAGTTCCATGGCGAGTGCGTGCAACGTATCGGCCCAGACAGGGTTAACGCTGTGGGCGGCGGAAATGCAGGAGGGTTTCATGTCAGCAGAAGATGGCCCGCGGTTCGAAATCCCGGCCGACATGCGCGCGTTGGCGGAAAAGAGCGTCGAACAGGCCAAACAGGCTTTTGATATTTTCATTTCAGCGGCCCAGCACGCGGTGAGTGCCGCTGAAACCCATGCCGTCACTGCGCAAGCTGGCGCCAAAGAGATGGGCGAGCTTGCGATCGGCTTTGCGGAACGCAACATCACGTCGTCTTTCGCCTTTGCCCAGAAACTGCTTCAGGCGAAAGAGCCCAAAGACGTCGTGGCGCTCCATACCGACTACGTGAACAGCCAGATCGCGACGCTCACCGACCAGGCCAAGGAACTGAGCAAGCGCGCGGCCAAGATGGGTGGCCAAGCCACCCAGCACTGAGGCCGAAATCCGCGTTCGGCGCGTACACACGCCGGTCCTTTTTGGCCCGGCGCCCGATAGGTATGTCTTATTGTGCAATGCAATATTTTTTATTGCAATGCATCAAAAACTGGATTACATGTATTTTATTCAGTCCACCGCGCGGCAAGAGACATTCACGCCCGGTGGCATTGCGACAGCGCGGGCCGGATTGTCGAGGGTGACGGCCCTGACGCGAACAGTGCCCTCCCAAGTCAAGGATGACTGTCATGGCTGAAACCACCTCCACTGCGGCTGCCACGCCGAAAATGAAAACGAAGCCGGTCGCGATCAACGCGCCCGCTTTTGACGCGCCGAAGTTTGAAATGCCGAAGTTCGAAATGCCCAAGTTTGAGGTGCCCAAATTCGAGGTGCCGACCGCATTTCGGGAATTTGCCGAAAAGGGCATCGCGCAGGCCAAGGAAAATTACGACAAGGTCAAGAGCGCGGCCGAGCAGGCCACCGATGTGCTTGAGGACACCTATTCTACCGCTTCCAAGGGCTGCGCCAGCTACGGCCTCAAGCTGATCGAGACCACACGCGCAAACAGCGATGCAGCCTTCGACCTGATGTCCGAGCTGATGAGCGCCAAGTCTTATTCCGAGGTTGTCGAGCTCTCGAGCGCCTACATGCGCAAGCAGTTCGACACCATGGTCGCCCAGGCCAAGGAGCTATCCGAGCATGCGCAAAAGGTAGCGACCGAAACTGCCGAGCCGATCAAGGAAAGCATCAGCAGCACCTTCAACAAGGCCGCCTGACGCATTCGAATAAATCGCCTGCTTGGGGAGCAGGCTGGCCAAAGCCCGGACCGCAAAGTCCGGGCTTTGTCTATTCAGGCGTGCCGGTCGTCATGCCCGCTTGCCAAAAACGCGGGCGGCACCTAGGTTCCGCCCGCTTGGATCGGGCACCGGATGAAGCCCATCGCGCGTGCAGGCGTAGCTCAGTTGGTTAGAGCGCTGGTCTGTGGAACCAGAGGTCGGTGGTTCAAGTCCACCCGCCTGTACCATTTTTGCCAATGACCATTGTCGAAACAAAACGCCGGCGAAATTTTTCGCCGGCGTTTGTAACTGACGGTAATTTTCCGGTTTAGCGGGCGCTGTAGCGGCCGTTTCCGTTTCCGCGCGGGCTGGTCGGGACGTTGCGCGGCGGGTAGGGGCGCGGGCCGGCCTGCGCGCCGCCGAACATCCAGTCGAAGAAACCGGATCCGCCGCCGCTGTAGCCGTTGCTGTTGCCGCCATACATGCCGACCGGCATACGCACCGGCTTGGACGAGGAATTCGGCGCGCGTTCGACCGCGAGGTCGGCAACCTTGCGCTCGCTGCTCTTGAGGATCCCGATCATTTTCGCGTCACGGCCGTACACATCGTCACGGATTTGCAGCTTGCCCGCGTCATCCACGAAGGCCGTCTGGTACGTCAGATGGACCGGGATGAACTTCGGGAAGTTGATGTTGATTTCGCTGCCGCCAAACATGCTCTCCAGCCGCGCTTCGGTGTAGTGCTCCTTCGGCAGCACCAGCGACAGCAGTTTCTCGCCGTAAGTGAGCGGGTTTTGCACGCGCATGCAGCCATGGCTGTAGGCGCGCTTGTCGCGGGCGAAGAGGTATTTGTCCGGCGTATCGTGCTGGTACACGAGGAACTTGTTGGGGAAATTGAAGCGGATACGGCCAAGCGCGTTGCCGGCGCCGGGCGGCTGCGAGATGTGAACGGTGCCATCCGCATCCTGCGTCAGCTTCAGGCCGATGCGGTCGAGCGCCTGCGGATCTTCCTGCAACGCCGGGAGATATTCCTTCTCGATGATCGACGGCGGCACGTTCCAGGTCGGATTGACGGTGATGAACTTCATCTCCGCGCTGACCAGCGGCGTGGCCTTGTCGGGCTTGCCGACGACGATCCTGGTTTTCCAATAGACCTTGCCGTCGTTGAAAAGCGACAGGCTGTAGTCAGGGATGTTAACGACCACGTGCGGATTGCCCAGATCGCGCGGATACCAGCGCCAGCGCTCCATGTTCACGATGATCGTATCGACCGGATTGGCGGACGGCGATGCGCTTCCTTCTGCTCGCCGTTGAGCGCACGGACCGTGTTGGAGCCGAGATTGCCATCGACGCCGATGTCGCTTTCCGTCTGGAATGTTTTCACCGCATCGCGCACCGCGTCGTCGTAAAGCTGATTGTCCTTGTCGCCGGCAACGTCGAGCCGCTTGCGCAGGGCCGCAACGCGCGCGTCCTTCATGCCGGGACGTAGGATCTTGCCTTCGGGGACATGCACGCGCGGCTGCGCGGGCTTGTCCTCGGCTTTGCTATCGGCGGTTTTCCCGCTGCGCAGCTCCGCAAGCTTTTCCCTGAGCGCCTTGAATTCGGCCTGCGGCGGATTGAAGCCATCGAGCACCTTGGCCGCGTCGCTGCCGTCGGCGAGTTTCGCGAGAACGTCGGCCGGATCCGGCGCATTCAGATCGAATTGGATGTCGGCACTGACACGCGTGTAATGGATGCGGCCGATCTGCGCCTGGCGCGCAAAGGTGAGGGCGGAGGCGGTGAGCTTCAGCTCGGCCTCGGCCAGCGCGTCGGCATTCGAGGCCGACTTGAAATCGGGGGCCGGATAATCGCTCGGGTCGAGACCGACGGCATCGGCCTGGGCGAGGTAAGCGATTGCGGATTTTGCGCGGTCATTCGCGGCGTTGTTGCTCACCCAGAGGGGCGCGTAATTGTGCGCGCTGTAATAAGCCTCGATGCCGGCACGGTCGGCCTTTCGGCTGACGAGACGATCGAACTGCTTGCTCGTGATCAGCTCGCGGAGCTTGTCGCCAACCCCGCCATCGGCGGTGGCGGCCGGTGTTGCCGCTGCTTTGGCCGGTTCGGCCGTGGGAGCGGCTGCGTCTTGCTTGGGCGCAACGGGGGCAACCTGGGGAGCGGCCGGCGCAGCCGGGGCCGGTGTTGGGGCAAGGTCCTTGGCCGTCGGCGGCGGGGGAAGTGTGGTGTCCGGGACCGGCACTGCCGCTACGATGCGCGAATTGCTTTGCTGCGCCAAACCGGCATGGCTGGACAAAGCCAACACCAGCGCGAGCGCGGTCGAGGCCAGCAGGCGGTCAAATCGGGCACTTTTCACCACGTATCTCCCAAAGCTGTCAGGGGGCAGGCGCGGCCCCTTATATGTCCAACCCATTGTAACTGATAGTGCATAGCCAGTTACGTATTTCCCAATAATCCACCCAGAAGACCTGTGGACTGTGGCTATTTTGCACGGCAGGCCAAAACAGCAGTTCGTGCCGGTTTTGGCTGGTCGGGCCCAGGACGCCTCACAAGCCTAAGGCAACGAGGGGCTGGGCCGGCGGTTCCTAGACGGTTTTCACCGGTATTTCCTATGACTTTTGCGTG